>CAWISM010000021.1:0-617830 GCA_963838725.1 uncultured cyanobacterium
GTCGGCGAAGTTGATGAACTCGTCGAAGGTGGCGGTGTGAGCGATCGCATAAGTCATATCGAATCTAAACTAAGCTCCAAAGGCTCCAGCGTTGGAAACACAGGTATCTCTATCATAGACCGACTGCAAAGTTCTGACCCTTTGACAAGTTTGTAGCGGCTCGTCACTTCTAGGTACCGAATCGAAGCGGATAAAGTCAGTAAGCTCTGTCAAAAAGAGTTGACACCATTTAAAAAACACTGATACGCTGTTGCAACGGTTGTTGTCTGCCCGCAAGGTAGCTTCAGCTCGACCGCACGAAAATTTAGCAGACGCAGACGATGATTGATTGGAGCCCAATCACCGCCCGCTCGCCCCCAAAACTGCGTACACAGTTATGGAGGTTGTGGACCATGATGCCATAGCCGCCCTGACTTTTAGCAAGTTGGGGCGGCTAAATTTTCGCGCTTTCTTTCCATAACTTCTGTCGAGTGAGTCAGAACGTCAGCGATCGCAACCAGCGAACCGCTACAGCAGCTAACTCGACTGGCCAATAACGAATGCATCCGTCATTGGCTGTAACACCTCATTGGAGAAATCGTGAAAATGAACATTTGTATTACGAAAGAGTTGCCTACTGTCTTGCAGGGACCAGCTACAGCACTGCAAACAGCCTATGGGTCAGGGCAGGCAAAAGAGAAAGAGGCACTAAGACATATCCTACTGGGTAGCCCGGAGGCGATTCGACAGACAATTCATCAGCTCCATGTTTTGAACTATGTGGAATCTTTACTATGGACGCCGATTGTAGCCGTGAATAGCGATGTAGTGATTACGCCTCAGCAGGGGGCAGCAATGAGTTTGCTAGTGCGTTGACAATAATAGCCACCCCCTACGCTAGCTGGGCAGAGTCGAAATCACAACCCAACCATCGGCTCTGCTTCTTGGATGTGTTGAAGAATACAAAAGCAACAGAACAGTCCTGCATACACACTCAAAAATGTACCAGAGGGTGATGTAAGCATGAGGCGAAATAGCAATAATCCAATAAACATTTAGAGAGAACAGTGCAATGTCCACTCAAAGACCAGAAGACGTTTCTGAAGCAGTAGTAGCGCCTGTTGCAGCCGCCGGAGAGCCCGCTACCAATGCAGATGCGTTGTCTCCAGACGATACGAACTCAGCAGATGGCAGCACTACAGACGTCAAAGAAACTAGTTCTGAGGAGCTAGAACAAGCTGTCGGCTCATCCGAGCGTGAGATTACCGAAAAAGTTAGACAGGATCCAGCGAATGCACCTTCCACAGATTTTAGTCAGAATCTATCTAAAAATGCGGATAGATAGTGCCCAGTCTTGAACAATCACACTTGCAGAAGATTTTCTGCGACTAGAGCAGATGATATTGTTTGACCTGACGATTTGAGAGTGACTATGGCAGATCCAAGAGATTCAAAGCTGACTGAGGCGGCAATGGCTCCTGAAACTGATACAGAACAGGGCGAAGTTGCCAAGCCGGAAGAATCGAATACGGCGGCTGAGGGCGCTGAAGCGGAAGTGGTTGAAGAAGTGAATAGTTTACCTGGAGACGGTGGGGCAACAGCGGCACCTGCCAACCCTGAAGCAATGGCAATGACAACGCCAAAGGCTGACGAAGACTAGAGTGGTGACGCTGCTTTAGTCCTCTTTCGCTAGTACCTTTAGACAGGTCTGAATCATGCCAATCGTCACGGCGGGTAGCTCTAGCTGTGGCGTCAGGCCAGTGGATTTGATTACTTCAAATAGCTTGATAGCGGTGGGGTTTTTCTGGGCGAGCTTGCGGCCTAGCTCTGGGCCAGTGAAGGAGGCGGTTTCGCCCCACAGCAGGGCGGTTGGGGTGGTGAGCTGGCCAATGTAGTCGGCTAGATCAAAGCAAAGATCGCCCCTGACGAAGGAAAGGGCGGTATATTCGGCGTTGGGCTTTTGGGCGGAGGTGAGGTAGGCGTCGACGATGTCGTTGGAGATGCGGCTAGGATCGGCAAACTGGCGGTTTTCTAGGAAGTTGCGGATGCCGAAGGGGGTGGCGATCGCACCCGAATACAGCAATTTATCGATAATAGGCGTACTGACGATCTGGGCAAACGGACTGCGAGTGTAGTCATTGCCAAAGTCCGAGAGTCCGGCTGGCGTCATCAGGACTAGGGATTTGAACAGGGTGGGCTGGGCGATCGCAATCCGAATTACCAGCGCAGCCGTCAGCGCCGAGGCCACTACCGTGACGGGTTCATCGCAGACTGCCTGAACAAAGTCGGAGATACTATTGAGGTAGTCGTCGATAGTATAGTTGCGCTCTAGGTGGGTAGAATCTCCCCAGCCAATCAGATCGGGCGCTATCACCCTGTAGTCGCTTGCAAAGGCAGGAAACACTTTTGACCATTCATAGGCAGAAGAGCCGCCGCCAAATCCGTGTAAGAACAGCAGCGTTTCTCTTTCATCAAATGGACGGCTACCTGGATACTCAGGAAGCGCAGGGATGTAATAGACCATCTGCCCGAGCCTGGTCATGGCGCTCTTTTGATCGACGTAGGGAATTTTGAGCATCGGACAGCTACCGCCAGCGACTTCACTCTAGATCGTAGTAGAAGGATGGACTAATCTGAATGCAGCTAAAGAAAGAATTGCGGATGCTTTAAGAATAAAAACGGTCCAGGCATTCTTGCATCACTTCATGATGGTTGAAGGCTAGTGTCATCTTTAGCGCTTTTGTCACTTCAAACCAACGAGCTTCTACGACTTCTCCTTTAGAGACCTGTGGTACTAGCTTGGGCAGATCGCTATCACCCAAGTGAAACATCAGCGGATACTTTAGAGTGACGTTCTGGCGGCGTAGCGGCGTGCTATACACCTGATAGGGATGGTCCAAATCCCCCTCAAAGCGAAAGTCTTCGAGCAGCTGAGGAATGTCTAACCCCAGCTCTTCCCACACTTCTCGGTACACTGCCTGGGTTGCGGTTTCATCGTAGTCCAGATAGCCACCAGGCAATCCCCACAGTCCCACGCCGTCGGGCAGGTCTTCACCGCGCTGGCCTAGCGGCACATAGCGAACCCCCTTGCTAGCAAAGAACAGAACGGGTAAGACGGTAACGCTGCGACTGATCCAGATCTCTTCACCTTTGTGGTGAATGCAGCGGTTGGGAGTGCTTTTGAATTTCACAGATTTTTTTGCATGGAGTATAGAGGGCATTTGGAAAAACGTCCTCTGGTTACTCTACATATTAATCTGCCTCTCCCGTGTCTAGGCTGAGCTCGCTTAGGAGGATGCGATCGCTTCGACAGTAGCCTGCGCCTTTTCATAAGTAGGATAGTCGGTATAGCCTACCGGACCAGGACTATACCAAGTTTCCATCGGTGCGTCTGGGTTTAGCGGCTGATTGTTGGCAAAGCGAGAGACCAGATCGGGAGTGCTGATGTAAGGTCGGCCAATGGCAATTAGGTCAGCGTCTCCAGCTGCGATCGCCTTCTCCGCCGTCTCGCGGTCGTACCCACAGTTACCGATAATGGTGCTATCAAAGACTGCTCTAAACTCAGCTAGCGTCATCGGTTCACCCAGCTCATGAAAGCCAAAGGCCAGACCGTCCATCACGTGCAGATAGGCCAGCCCATAAGCGTTTAGCTGCTGAGCGACATAGAGATAGGTTTCTCTATAGTCGGGCGAACCCATATCGTTAAAAGCGCCGTTAGGAGAAATTCTAACGCCGATTCGATTAGCAGGCCATACGGTCATCACCGCTTCAACAATCTCCTTAAGGAATCGATAGCGGTTTTCTAGACTACCGCCATATTTATCTGTGCGTTTGTTAGTTTTAGACTGCAAGAATTCAGCAATTAGATAGCCGTTCGCGGCGTGAATCTCCACACCATCAAAGCCTGCTGCTTTAGCATTCTCAGCGGCTTTGCGATAGTCCTCGACTACGCCTGGAATCTCTTCTAGATCTAAGGCTCTAGGGACTTCGTAGGGCTGTTTACCGCTGGGCGTGTGCGATTCGGCCCCTTCTATTTTGATAGCTGAGGGCGCAACCGGAAGCTGTCCACCTTCTTGAAAGCTACTATGAGAAGCTCTGCCGGTGTGCCATAGCTGTAGAAAGAAGGTGCCACCTTTCTCGTGAACAGCGTTAGTCACTTGTTTCCAAGCTTCAGTTTGAGCAGCATTGTAGATGCCGGGGGCATGAACCCAACCGTTCCCTTGCTTAGAAGGGGCGGTGCCTTCGGCGATGATCAAACCTGCATCGGCTCTTTGAGCGTAGTACTCAGCCATAAGCGCATTGGGAATTCTCTCTTCTCCGGCGCGGCCACGGGTCATAGGTGGCATGACGATGCGGTTCTTGAGCGAAAGGTTTCCCATTTTGTAGGGGCTGAGGAGATACGGAACGCTGATTGGATTGGTCATAGTTATAGATAAGCCTGTTTGGTTTTTGATTAACGTTCGTAAGTGCCAATGAGTCTGGCCTGGGCAATGACGTGATCAGCGATCGCATCTATCAAATCAATACTGTCCCAGTCCGGGTCTAAATCTAGATCGTCGTCGAGTGCATACAGCCAGAAGTAGTAGTGATGTATGCCGTGTCCTGACGGCGGTGCAGGACCGGTGTAGCCCTCGCTATCGGCGGTATTTACGCCTTCTGTGAACTCAGCGCCACCGCCTTCTGGCAGCTCTGTCACGTCAGGTGGAATGTTGTAGATGCACCAGTGGGTGAACCCAAACGGTAGGGGCGCATCTGGATCGTGGCAAATCAGCACAAGCTGCTTAGTGTCGGGTGGGACTTTTTGCCAACGAATGGGTGGAGAGATATTGTCTCCATCGCTGGTATATTTTTTAGGAATAGACCCTAGATGCGAGAATGCAGGACTGCTAATTTCTAGGTCTTTAAGTCTAAGTTTCATAGGAAAGGACTATTGTTTTATCTCTGCTTTGGCCTTTTGACTTTGCTATTGACCGCAAATCTCTTTGACAAGATCGAGCGATCGCACATTCTCCCACCACTTTCTCAAGTAAAGCTAGCGTGATTTGAATAGACAGCGTTACTCGGAGTAACCCTCTAGTGAGCATCATTTTGGAAAGAAAGCGCTATCTTTACTGTTTGATACCAACTCCGCCATTCAAAACCCCGATTTAACGCGATAAACCGTAGGGGCGCTAGCAATGCTACGCCCTTCGGAAATTCAGGGGTAAGCGGTCAGAATTTGGTATGAGAAGTACCGCTTAGAAAAAATACTACTTTGAAAACAGTGCGATCGCCTTTTGGTTAAAAGCAGGGATATCGTCTGGGTTACGGCTGGTAACCAAACCGCTGTCTTCGACGACTTCTTGATCTACCCAAGTCGCGCCTGCGTTCGTCAGATCGGTTTTCAGCGAGGGCCAAGAGGTGATCTTTCGTGATTTGACTACACCAGCTTCGATCAAAGTCCAAGGCCCGTGACAGATCGCAGCGACTGGTTTACCCGCCTCGAAGAAAGATTTAATAAACTGAACGGCTTGCTCTTGAGTGCGGAGCTGATCGGGATTAGCAACGCCGCCGGGTAGTAGCAAGCCGTCATAGTCGGCTACTTTTGCATCGTCCATAGCAACATCTACTGGGAAATAGTCGGCTTTGTCAAAGTGGTTCCAACCCTGAACTTGATCGCTTTGGGGGGAGACGATTTCTGTTTGCGCACCCGCCGCTTCAAAGGCTTGCTGGGGCTTGGTTAGCTCTACTTGTTCAAAGCCATCCATGACGAGAATGGCAATCTTTTTTCCACTTAATTCGTTAGGCATTTTAGTTTGTTGTTTGTTGTTTGTTGTTTGTTGCTTGGTCGACTGCGATATTTACGTGGCTTCGTTTAAGTTTCCTTATCCCAAAAAGCCTAAAGAAAGCTTAGATAGCACGATCCTAGAAGGTCTGCTTACAGTTCTTGTTTGGTAGGCCGAACGATAATTTCGTTGATATCGACATCTTCTGGCTGCTCGATTGCAAAAGTAATTGCGCGGGCGATCGCATCGGCATCAATGGCAGCTTCGTACATCTGATTTGCATTCTCGGCGCTTTCTTCGTGCGAGATACTGTTGGTCAGCTCTGTCGAAACGGCCCCTGGCGAAATATTAGTTGATCGAATTTCACCCTCGGACTCTAGTCGGATTCCTTCAGAGATAGCTTTGACTGCGAATTTGGTGGCGCAGTAGACCACGCCAGAAGGAAACACCTGATGGCCTGCGACAGAAGAAAGATTGATAATATGGCCAGACTTCTGTTCTTTCATGATCGGCATGACTGCGGCCACGCCATACAGAACGCCTTTGATATTGACATCAACCATAGTGTCCCATTCGTCCACCTTCAGCGCCGCTAAAGGCGAAAGTGGCATCAGTCCGGCATTGTTCACTAGCACGTCCACCCTACCGTATGCCTGTTTAGTCGCTCTAACTAGCGTCTCCACCTGCGCTCGATCAGAAACGTCAGTTATCTTGTACTGCGCGGTGCCGCCTGCTTTCTCAAGCTCAGCCACAATTGACCTCAGCTTGTCTTCTCTTCTGGCGGCGAGCATGAGCTTAGCACCGTTGCTTGCTAGCCGTCTGGCTGTGGCTTCCCCAAGACCGCTACTAGCACCTGTAATAATGACGACTTTGTTTTGTATTTCGGACATTCGTATTCCTTTTTTGAGATGTGAGACTTGCTTGATTCCGCCACACTCTTACTTGTGGTCTTGCTTTATGGTTTATTTGTGGCTGCTTGTTTATGGTTGCAAACAGCTAAGCAGCTGCGGGCGTACCTGCTAAGTTGTATCGTCAGTCGCATCCACAGAATTGCGGCTACTAGATAGACTACTAGTAGACCGGTCGTCTACGAATACATACTCTATGGTCTTTTGATTAAGCTGAACTCTAGCTATGGGTAGACTTATGCAAAACATGCTGAAATAGCATGTCTACAAATGTCTGCATCGGCACGGTTGAGCGAGCTACTTTGGCTTTTAGAATCGCGCCCTGCCATCCTGCTAATATAAACTGCGCTAGCTGGCTAGAGTCGATATCGGGCGAGAGTTCGCCTGATGCCTGAGCCGCCTCTAAGCAGGCGGCAAACTGCTTTTCCCAACTCGAGAAGATTTGGTTGATGCGATCGCGAAACATTTCGCTTTGAGCTGCTAGTTCCTGCGCCAGATTTCCGATCAGGCATCCGTTCACGCAGCCACATCCTTCCATATCGGCCTGTCCAATTGCAAAGTAGCTGTCTAATCGCTGAAGTGGAGAAAGGCGATCGTTGTTGATCGTTTTTTCTAGCTTCTCCTGATACTCAGTCGCAAAATCTTCGATAATCGCCAGTCCGAAGTCTTCTTTGCTTTTGAAATAGTAGTAGAAAGAACCTTTTGGGATATCCGCAGCCGCAAGAATATTGCTGAGTCCTGCTGCATGAAATCCTTGACGAACGATAACTTCGCGGCCAGCTTGGATGATTTCATTTCGTTTAGAAGTCTGCTTCATCTAGCGATCGCACTCAATTTCTCTTTCTATCCCATACTCTTGGAGAAACGCTATAACTCTCCTGGTTATCTTCCAGCTTATCGGCTACTTACTGTAATAGCTGCCCCCTATCGACAGAGATAGGAGACAGCTACTAATAACAAACCTAAATTGAAAATCCAAGTCTAGATATGTTCTAATCCAAGCGATCGCCAATTGTCGCTTCTAAAGCATCAGCCATACTCACGCCTTTTTCCTTAGCTTTCGCCTTTAGCTTGGCAAAGAGTTCATCTGAAACGCCAACCCGGTTGCGGCGACGGCCTGAGCCCGCTGCCTTGATAGGCTCATAGGTTTCAGTGAAGGCACGAAGGGCTTCAAAGGTGTAGCGATCGCAAAAATCACCAAAGCTCTCTCCTTCGTTTCTATTCTGCTTAAAGCAAGCAAACAAAGGCTCTAGCTCTTTCTCTAAATTATCCTCGTGCAGCCTATCCATGTACGGGCGAGCCAGCCGAGTCTGATTTGGACTGCCGCCTAGCCATAGCTGATAGCTCTTCGGTGCTTGTCCAACAAAGCCCAGCTCTGCCATATACGGACGCGCACAGCCATTCGGACAGCCAGTCATCCGAGTCACAAACGTTTCGTTCTTGAGCCCTACTTTGTTCAGCAGCTTGCGAATCCGCCCTAGCATACTAGGAATAATCCTCTCGGATTCAGTCACCGCTAGACCGCAGGTCGGCAGCGCAGGGCAGGCCATCGCGTAGCGCTCTAGCGAGTCTACTTTGCTGTGCTCTGTAATGCCGTTGCGATCAAGAATTGCTTGAATCTCATCTTTATCTTCTGGGCTGACATCGCAGAAAACAACGTTTTGGCTAGGCGTTACTCTCATTGAAACGTTGAACTTTTCAACAATTTCTCTTAGCGCTAGCTTATTGCGCAGCTTGCCTTCGTTATGCACCCGGCCGTTGCGAACGTGAACGCCGACAAACAGCTTGCCATCACCCTGCTCGTGCCAGCCTAGATAGTCCTCATACTTCCATTCCGGCAGAGGTCTAAAGCCGTCAATTTTTTTACCAAATCTCTTTTCGACTTCTTCAATGAACTTCGGCAGTCCCCACCGATGCAGTAGATACTTCATCCGAGACACGCGGCGGTTATAGCGCTCACCAAAATCTCTTTGGGTAAAGACAATCGCCTTGACTAGGTCATACACATCGTCTTTGTCCACGTAGCCAACGTGGTCACCAGTGCGAGCAAACGTTTCTTCTTTGTTATGAGTGCGGCCCATACCGCCGCCTGCAATCACGTTGAAGCCTTCTAGCTCGCCGCTATCGTCGGTGATCACCACCAGCGTAATGTCTTGAGTGTAGGCATCAACAGAATTATCCCCAGGCACAGTGACTGCGCACTTGAACTTGCGCGGCATGTACTGCACACCGTAGATCGGCTCAACCGGATGCGGCGATCCTTCTACATTCCCTGCCTGACCCTGTCTAGCAGCAACGACGGCGGGATCTTCTTCAGTCGTGACTGCTTTCTCACCGTCTAGCCAAATCTCGTAGTAGGCAGGGGTCTGAGGCGTGAGCAGGTCTGCAATATTGGTAGCGTATTTGCGAGCCAAGACGTACTCAGGCTTGTTCTTGTAAGGAGCCGGAGGAGCCATGACGTTGCGGCTAAGGTCGCCGCAGGCACCTAGCGTGGAGCCCATGCTGCGGATAATGTCAGCCAGCGTCGCTTTCAGATCTTTTTTTAGAATACCGTGGAGCTGGAAAGCTTGGCGGGTGGTGGCGCGTAGGGTGTGATTGCCGTACTTATCAGAAATATCGTCTAACGTCAGGTACAGCTCAGGGGGAATATAGCCACCTGGGTTGCGCAGCCGCAGCATCATCGAGTACGGCTTCTCTTGACCACGAACCACTTCATCGCGGTTGTACTGCTGATAAGAGCCGTGGAACTTTAGAATCTGAATGCCCGCTTCGGTAAAGTGGGTGGTGTCTTCGTTGATTTCAGTCGCCACGGGTTCCCGCAGAAACTGACTGCGCTCTTTGATGCCTTCGAGCTTAGAGACTTTTTTCTCGGCGGGTTTGATGGGCGTGTAAACCATGAGTGATTAAGTAGGAGGTGTTGAAGCAGCGTGATTGCAGTGCGAGGAATAAAATTATGACAGTATTTTTGCAAAAACAGTATCTTTACGAAAGCAATCACCGGTAATCCGGGCGGGATTGTGGTGTATCTATCAAAATTCTAGCATTGCAATTTAGCTGAGCAGTGAACCGCTCAAGAAATCGATATCATTCAACTATAGCTTTGGTCGCTTGACTGACGTACAGCTTGCAGGCTGAAAACTTTGTGTTGCAACGGGTCAAGCGACACGCCTGTAGCGAATGCATCCGATACAGACTATATTATCTAGCCTAAGATCTACCTGGAATCTAATGGAGAGCTCAACCATGGCAGATGCGCTGCTGTACAACGAGGAGATGTTTGTCTTCCTCACACCTGATGCCACTGAAACTTTTCTAACCCCGCCTGAACTCTTAGAAAAACTTAAGGAAGTTTTAGCGAACTACACAGGTGAGATGTCTCGCGATTTGAAGAAGTTGCCCACAGCAGAAGCACAGGCAAAGTATCTGATCGAAACTCACTGTGAGTTCGAGACAGCGCCCGGCGAGTCAGTGCAGTGGTACGCGGTCAGGTTAGAGAAGTGACTACTAGGCAACGACTGCTTTCATGGCCACAGCCACTTTTTCCTCGTCCTGCTGGCTGACTTCTGCGGTGATCCCAGGGCCGAAGAAGTTTTCAATTTTTGACTGTTTTTCCTGCCATTTCTCAAAAGAAACGAAAGGCGAGTGAAACTCTAGAACTAGCGTATATGCGCCGTCTCTTTGCTCTTCGTGCAGCCCTGAAAGTACGGGACGCTGGGTGTCATTAGGGCTCAAACCTAGACGCTCTAAGGTTTCATCCAAGTGCGCTTCTTGACCGTAGCGATAGCGCGTGACATCTTTGCGGACCTGGGTTTGGGTTTGGGTAGCTTGCTCACGTAAAGCAAGGACAGACTCGCTGGTGGGCTGCGTGTAGGGAACCGGCGCTAGCTCAGCAGCGCGCAGGGCAAGGCCACCTAACAAGATAGGAACACCGTAGAAAAAGCCCACAAGATTGAGAGTGGCATTTTCTTGGGCGTAGGCGACAAAGCCAACGAGGGTAAGGATAGCGCCAACTACGAGAAGAACAGTGCCGAGAGGAATCTTGCGCATGAGGTTTGGTTAAACAAGCAGGTGATCTTATTATGTGATTATCCCATAAAGAAATGTAACTTCAGCTGGAGAATCGCTAATACATGGAATTTTCTGCTCTGCAAACTCGAATTGAACTGATTCGGACTAAGCGCCAGTCACTGCTCAAGCTGCTAGAACAGCCTGGAATTGGGACTTTGAGAATTGACGTTAACCAGGCGTTAGAGGAAATTGATGATCTGCTAGAGGAGTTTGATCGTGCTTTTCCGGTGCAGGCTTCATAGAGGGCGATTAGCATATCGACTGGTGGCACACGTTGCCGGACCCACCCCGACCTTCGCTGCGCTCTAGCCCGAGGGGCCGGGGTGGGTCGGCGTATTCGCTAAATAGGTACACGGAAACTTAGGTACTAAGTTCAGGCGTTAGATTAGGTATTTGATTTACACAGATGGGAAATACGTTTACGGCTGAGGTTTTACATCAGGGAGCGACTCATACCATTGAGATCCCTGACGATAAGCCAATTTTAGACTCGCTTCAGGATGCAGGTTTGGAGCTGCCTTTCTCCTGTAGCGCTGGGGTCTGCACGACTTGTGCGGCGCTAGTGACCGAGGGCACAGTGAATCAGGAGGATGGCATGGGCGTGAGCCCGGAGCTTCAAGAGGACGGGTATGCGCTGCTGTGTGTGGCGCTGCCAACGTCGGATTTGAAGCTGGAAACGGAGAAGGAAGAGGAGGTGTATGCGAGGCAGTTTGGGCAGCAGGGCTAAGGGGCTGAGGAATAGGGAATGGGGAACTGGGTTTGCAGACGAAGTTAGTTAGTTTAACGGTAGGGCTGCGGGTGGCGGAGGACGAGCTACGGAAGGGACGGCAGGGATCGGACCTGATGCGCTCTGATGCTTTGCGATCGCACATCGAAACCCAACTCATAACCCACGGCGAGCCCCTACGCTGGGCGATCACTGCCGTCGACTCTGATAACCAGACAGCCCAGGTAGAAGCTGTGGTGACGACGCTTTGACAAGTTCAACTGTGAAGAAGCTGCATACGACGGTGCTGATTATTCCGACTGGGATCGGAGCGGCGATGGGAGGCTATGCAGGAGACGCGCTGCCGATCGCGCGAACGATTGCCAGCGTCAGTGATCGGCTAATTACCCATCCGAATGTATTAAATGGGGCGCAGCTATATTGGCCGATGGACAATGCCTACTATGTGGAAGGCTATGGCCTCGATCAGTTTGCCGCTGGGCGCTGGACGCTACAGCCCGTCCATCAGAACGCAATTGGGATAGTGATTGATAAAGGCGTGGAAAATGAGCTGCGATCGCGTCATCTTCAGGCGGCAGACGCAGCGCGGGCGACTTTGGGACTAGACGTGCGTTCCTACACCGTCACCGACCAGCCGCTAGGCATCACTCTCAAAACCACCGATTCAGGCGCATCCTGGGGCACGCTGGAGAATCCAGGCAGTCTGCTACGCGCCGCAGAACGACTGATCTCAGAAGCCAAGGTGCGCGCGATCGCCGTAATCGCTCGTTTCCCAGACGACGAAGGATCGGAGGCACTAGATGCATACCGACAAGGGCAGGGCGTTGATCCGCTAGCAGGCGTTGAGGCGGTAATTAGCCATCTAGTGGTGCGGACTTTCAAGCTGCCCTGCGCCCATGCACCCGCCCTATCCCCACTGCCGCTAGACCCTAGAATATCTCCGCGCTCTGCGGCGGAAGAGATTGGCTATACCTTTTTATCTTGTGTTTTAGCGGGTCTGAGCCGTGCGCCGCAGTTTTTGACAGCCCAGTCTTCACCGGAGCCCAGCAGTGCGCCAGACGCAATTAGTGCAAGAGCTGTGGATACTGTGATTGCGCCTGCGACCGCCTTTGGGGGAAGCGCTGTGATGAGTCTGGCCCAAAGCGCTGCGCAGGTGATCGCGGTGGGTGAAAACAAGACGACAATGGCGGTCACAGCCAAGGATTTGGGGATAAGGGCGATCACAGTCAACACCTATCTAGAAGCGGTAGGCGCGATCGCAGCTTACAGAGCCGGAGTGTCCTTAACTGCTTTGCGTCCTCAGATACTTCCGCTTTCACAGATCTTGTGAACGAGTAGCAAAGGGATCGAACCGGGAACCTCTACCCTTCGCTGCTCGCCAACTTTTGGCTTACAACGTAAGATAAAAAAATCAGGAAATACACAATCTCCTGCGGTATCTTTTGAGTAGCTAGTCGAAGGAAAAGAACAAGATGGGACTGTTTGATCGCGTCAGCCGAGTCGTGCGCTCCAACCTCAACGCAGCAGTGAGTTCGGCGGAAGATCCAGAAAAGATTCTAGATCAGGCGATTATGGACATGCAGGAGGACCTGGTGCAGATGCGTCAGGCCGTAGCCCGTGCGATCGCCTCCCAAAAGCGAGTTGAGCAGCAGGCCAGCAAAGCCAAGTCCGAAGCAAATACCTGGCAGCAAAGAGCCCAGCTAGCGCTACAAAAAGGCGACGAGAATCTAGCTAGAGAAGCGCTGACTCGCAAGAAGACTCAGACTGAAACCGCAGTGGCGCTAAAGGGCCAGCTCGATCAGCAGTCTGGTTCGGTGGATACGCTCAAGCGTCAGCTAATCGCCCTAGAGAGCAAAATCTCCGAAGCCAAGACCAAGAAAGATATGCTCAAAGCCAGAGCGAGCGCGGCCAAGGCAAACGAGCAGCTCCAAAGAAGTGTTGGCACGCTTAGCACTGGCAGCGCTATGGGTGCATTTGAGCGGATGGAAGAGAAAGTGCTGCAAATGGAAGCTAGCGGTCAGGCAGCAGCTGAGCTTGCAGGCGCAGATCTAGAAAGTCAGTTCGCCAGCCTAGAAGCTGGTGACGACGTGGACTATGAGCTAGAAGCAATGAAAGCTCAGATGCTAGGCGGTTCTTCTCCTGTACAAGGGTCTTTGCCTGCGGCGGATGAGGCCAAAGCAGCGCCGACCGATTCAGCAGTGGACGCTGAGCTAGAAGCGCTAAAGTCTGAGCTAGATAGCCTTTGATTGAAATGATGAAGTATGAATGACGAATAATGAAGTGGGGGAATATCTGATTTCTGCCGTTCATCGTTCATACTTCTAACTTCATCGTTTATTCTCTTTTTCCATGCAAATTGCCGATCGTCTTGCGCCACTTCAGACTAATGTCTTTGCCGATATGGATAGTGCAAAGGCAAAGGCGATCGCATCTGGAAAGCCAATTATCGATCTTTCGCTAGGCTCTTCAGATTTGCCGACACCGAATCATGTGTTAGACGCGATCGCTACCGCGCTAAAAGATCCAGACACTCACGGCTACGCACTATTCAACAGCACCCAAGACTTTCGCGTAGCGGCGGCCCAGTGGTACACCCAAAAGTTTGGTATCGAGGTTGATCCAGAAACAGAAGTGCTGCCGCTGATCGGCTCACAAGAGGGAACGGCACATCTGCCTTTAGCCATTATGAATCCTGGGGATGTAGCACTGCTGCTAGATCCTGGCTATCCGTCTCACGCAGGCGGCGTCTATCTAGCAGGCGGCGTCCTCTACCCGATGCCGATTCTGGCTGAGAACGAATTTCTACCCGTTCTATCAGATATTCCTAAAGACGTTTTAGCGAAGTCGCGGATGATGGTGCTGAGCTATCCGCACAATCCGACGACGGCTAGTGCGCCGCTGTCATTCTTTCAAGCGGCGGTTGACTTCTGCCAGCAGCACAACATTGTGCTGGTCCACGATTTTCCCTACGCTGACTTGTACTTTGAGGGAGAGCCTGTTCCCTCTGTTCTACAAGCGGACCCAGAAAAGTCAGCGTCGATTGAGTTTTTTACGCTGTCGAAATCCTACAACATGGGTGGATTTAGAGTCGGATATGCGATTGGAAATGCTCGACTGATCAAGGCGCTGCGCCAGGTGAAGGCGACAGTGGACTTTAATCAATATCGAGGGATTTTGCGAGGTGCGATCGCCGCGCTTTCAGGACCACAATCGTGTGTAGCTCAGATGGTAGAGACATTCGCCAGTCGTCGTGACGCTGCGGTTGAAGCGCTGCATTCTATTGGCTGGTCGGTACCTGTACCCAACGCCACAATGTATATCTGGGCCAAGCTGCCCAGCAGCTTACCAAACGGCTGGGCAATGGACTCAATCAACTTCTGTACCTCACTAGTCGCCGCAACTGGCGTAGCCCTGTCGCCAGGAAGAGGGTTCGGAAAATCTGGCGAAGGCTATGTCCGCTTTGCCTTAGTCCAATCGCCTGATGTCTTAGCTGAAGCGATAGACAAAATTGGCGATTTTATTCAGTCAGCGACTGCATAGGAAGAACAGCCAGGAAGATAGCTAGAGCAGCAGGTAGAACGGAGGCTAAGCCCAAAGCAAGTGGGCTCAACACTATTGCCTAAGCGTTTCCATCCTGCGATCTGATGAATTCCTCCACCATACTACTGAGCTCCTGAACTGAGCTACCTATCTCTATCACCATAGATTCGAGCTGGCTGGAGATAATTGCCATAGACTGCAGGTCATTTAGAATCTTGCTAACCGACTCTTTGTACTGATTTTCGAATTCTTGAGTATTCACTTGGTTTATTCTATACACGATGATCTTCAGGTAGATGGGTAGCTTGCCTAATCACCATCGTGAACCAGTAAAGACTACCAGTGCTAGTTTATACGCTTAAAAAGCGTTTCTAAGTAAATTTACGGTAATAAGTTTATTGTGACAGATAAACAATCTGCCTCTTTTGTGCCATTCGGAAGTCAAGAACTGAAGATTCGGTCTCAGAATAAGGAAACTCGATTTAGAATATTCCTTTGTACCGGTGGTCGTGTTTCGGTCGCTTTGCATCTGGTCTGTATCCAGCCTGTCTACACATAACTCATACGTGTCTACTTCTTCTACTCCCCCTATCGATAACAGGACGCTCTTACAAAATCCTGAGAAGCTAGAAAATCGGCTGAAGGAGATCCCTCAAGAGCCAGGGGTCTATTACATGAAGGATGAGACTGACCAAATTCTCTACATTGGTAAGTCAAAAAGCCTACGAAACCGAGTCCGCTCCTACTTTCGCGAGGGGGCACACCACCATACGCCGCGAATTGCATCAATGGTGCAAAAAGTGGCGGATATCGAAATTATCGTCACCGATACAGAGGCTGAGGCGTTAGCGCTAGAGGCTAACCTAATCAAGCAGCATCAGCCTCATTTCAACGTGCTGCTCAAAGATGACAAAAAGTATCCGTATCTTTGCATTACCTGGTCAGAAGACTACCCGCGCATTTTTATTACGCGCCAGCGCCGAAAGAATGCCAAGAACCGCTACTACGGCCCCTATGTCGATACGGGAGCGCTGCGGCGAACGTTGCAAATTGCTAAGCGAGTATTTCCACTAAGGCAGCGCAAGCAGCCATTGTTTAAGGATCGGCCTTGCTTGAACTATGACATCGGTCAGTGTCCAGGAGTGTGTCAGCAGCTAATCACACCAGAGGACTATCACAAGATTGTGCAGCGGGTGGCGATGGTCTTTCAAGGGCGATCGCACGAGCTAATTGACATGCTCAACGCCAAGATGGAAAAGGCGGCTGAAGCGCTTGACTTTGAGAAAGCCGCGCTGATTCGCGACCAGATCAAAGGGCTAGAAACGCTAGGGGCAAACCAAAAAGTAGCGCTACCGGAGAGCACGGTGTCTAGAGACGCGATCGCCCTTTCCGCAGACGATCAGCACTCTTGCATTCAACTATTCCAGATTCGAGCCGGGCGCTTGGTCGGACGATTGGGCTTTGTTGCCGATACCGAATCCGGCACACCCGGCGAAATTCTGCAAAGAGTGCTCGAAGAACACTATCGCCTAGTGGATCCAGTCGAAATTCCGACCGAGATTCTATCTCAACATCCGCTGCCCGAAAGTGAGATGCTAACTGAATTTCTGAGCGCTCAAAAGGGCCGGAAGGTCTCAATTGACGTTCCCCAGCGTCAGGTCAAAGCTGAACTGGTCGAAATGGTCGAGCGCAACGCTCAGTATGAGCTAGCTCGCACTCAGCGCTTTGCCGACCGCAATACCCAGGCAATGCAAGACCTAGCAGAGATTACCGATTTGCCCGGTCCGCCCAAACGCATTGAGGGCTACGACATTTCCCATATTCAGGGCTCTGACGCAGTCGCCTCCCAGGTTGTCTTTGTCGACGGTTTACCTGCCAAACAACACTACCGCACCTACAAGATCAAGAACCCGACTGTCACCAGCGGGCATTCTGATGACTTTGCCAGCATGGCAGAAGTGATTCGTCGGCGATTTCGCCGCTACGCAGAAGACCCAAACCTAAAGCGAGTAGGCAACCCAGACTGGCCCGACCTGGTGATGATTGACGGTGGTAAAGGACAGCTCTCTGCTGTAGTAGCTGAGCTAGAAGATATGAACTTGCTGAGCGAACTGCGCGTAGTTAGCTTAGCCAAGCGTCATGAGGAAATATTTTTGCCTGGTGAAAAGCGATCGCTAGAAACTGAGGCCGATCAGCCAGGGGTAATGTTGCTGCGCCGTCTGAGAGACGAGGCGCATCGGTTTGCCGTCAGCTTTCACCGCAAGAAGCGGATGACTAGAATGAGGCGATCGCGTCTAGAAGACATCCCTGGACTAGGTCACAACCGCCGCAAGCAGCTACTCGCCAGCTTCCGCTCAATCGACTATATCCGCGAAGCCTCTCCAAAGCAACTCGCTACCGTCGATGGGATCGGTCCTCAGCTCGCCCAGCAGATCTATGAGTACTTTCATCCCTCCACAGCTTCTTAAGGTACTCCGCAGAAAGCCGTAGGACTATAACCCTTGCAATCTCAGTAGATACACTAAACGATTTAAGCTAATCTCTATCTTTGATAGAGCTATTTCTTAGTGCATTTGCTAACGCCAAGCCTGCGTTTAAACGCACTGAGATCAGTCAATTTCTGAAGATCGAAAAACTTTTCAAAAATAGAATAAGAAGTGTCTTCTTAGATACAGTTTTTATTTTGAATATTAGAGCCTTAACTTTGATTCACGCTACTCAATATTTCAACATAAAGATGCACTAAGCAATATAAATCCGCAGATTGGCAAATATAAAGTAAATCTTTAGTTATAGACAAGAATATGTCAGCGGAAGGACTTTCATTTTGTAGAAAAGAAAGCGCAGATACTCATCGATCCTCGCTGTACCAAGCGTTCCAATATGTCGGGGATCGGTCTCATAGTGGGCGATCCCCAGATTGATATGCCTTTTGACCACTTTGCGGTTAGCCACTCTAATTGTCATAATAAGAAAGTCAAATGCTAATGCTTAAATCAACAGGTAGCTAACTATTCGATTAGCAATGTTGCGAAAGCACAGGAGCCCTGACACTCACAAACATTGAGTAATGTCATCAACACGTTAGAGACTGCAAAGATTATGAAAGTACCTGCTAAAACATTTTTTGAGTCGTTTAGGCAAAATACCTCTCTAAATACCTCTTCAGGGCAGCTCTTGAACAACGCTGCAAAAGCAATATTGGCTTCGCCTAACGCTGCTTCGCAGGTAGCAAACCAGTCAGTCCAAATGAGTACAACCCAAACTGTGCACTGTCCAACTTGCGGTAGAGCCGCCGAGAGACGCTACTCAGCCAAAACGCTGCAAGTGCGCACTCAGTGCGATAGCTGCGACTACCTCATGGTCTCTTGTGCCAAGACTGGTCGCGTCATAGAATCTTATTCCCCTAGCTTTTCGCCTATGGCTTTCGCCGCTAGGCTGGCGGCGAGCTAGTAGCAAGTATCTAGAAGGATGTCTTCAACTCGTGACGACAACCCAATGCTCAAGCAAAAAGCGCACTTCTCAGTTAGGGGGTGCGCTTTTCGTTGAGTACATATTGAGTGACACAGGTAGGGTGGCCAAAATATCCGCAAGGGAATCAGCATTAGCGGCGAGTCAGTACTTGTTTGAGAGCAACGATCACCTCACCGGGAACTTCGCCAGGTTCTACAGAGTGACGGGCCACCTTTGTTTCTAACGTATTTAGGCCAATCAGCAAATGTATTGATAGCGTGATTACGGCTGCCTGTATGACTTTGCTCATCATCTGATTTCTTCTCTCCCCGAGTTACCGCTTACATTAATGAGTTTGGTCAAAGCCGCGAATCGGTGATGGTACCCAATTTGGATTGTCACAGTACCTGACAGTTTATAGAGACATCCGAGTCCCCTCTGAGGACAATTCGCCTGTGACAGTCGCAAAGAACGAAGGGTTGCTTTAGTCGCTAGATCTACCGAAAATATGCTTGTTAAATAGCTTGTGTAATTGTTCGCACGGATGTAGTCGTATTAAAGGTCCAATACAACAGTCACCGGAGAACTCTTTTGAAATTAGCGTTCATTATCGACCCAGTCGAACGATTAGATCCTGGCCACGATACGAGTGTGGCAATGATGGAATCAGCGCAAATACTGGGTCATGAAGTGTACATCACTCAGGTGGATAGATTGGGCGTGATCGAAAGTAAAGCCTATGGACAGCTGCGTGCTATCAAGATGAAGCCAGTGGTACAGAAAGGCGATCGCTGGATCAGTGAACCGGACTGGTATGCCCTAGGCGAGTCAGTATGGCAGCCATTAGAGACGATGGACGCAGTTTTCATGCGAAAAGATCCGCCGGTAACCGTACCCTATCTATATGTCACCTATATTCTCGACTACGTGGATAGCCAGAAAACGCAGGTGATTAATTCACCAGCAGGACTAAGAGCAGCGAACGAGAAGATGTACGCCTTACAATTTACTAAGGCGATTCCTGAAACGATTGTCAGCGCGGACAAGCAGGTGATCCGAGAGGCGGTAGAGCGGTGGGGGGCAGGCGTAGTCAAGCCGCTAGGGGGAAAGGCAGGAGAGGGAATTTTATTCTTAGAAGGGAGCGATCGCAACTTCAACTCCATCATCGAAGTCAGCACTCAGCAGGGAAAAGAGCCCATCATGGTACAGGCTTATCTACCAGCAGCCAAAGACGGCGATAAGCGTGTCATCTTGCTCAATGGCGATCCAATTGGCGCGGTGAACCGGGTACCGACTGGCAAAGAATTTCGCGGCAACATGGCTGTAGGTGGGCGCAGCGATCAGACCCAGCTAACCGAGCGCGACTTGGAAATTTGTAAGCAAGTCGCTCCTGCCCTACGTAGGGATGGGTTGATCTTTGTCGGTATCGATATTATTGGCGGCTATCTGACAGAAGTGAATGTCACTAGTCCAACAGGTATCCGTGAGGTTGATCGCTTAGACAACGTGCGGCTAGGCAATCAGGTCATTGGATGGGTAGAAAAAGCCCGACATACAAAGTGAAACAGCTAGGTCTTAGCCAAGTTCTTGGTGAATTTTGTAAGCCAGTCTTCAGGCTAGCTATTCTACCGACGGTTCAATCCCTAGCGTTCTAAGCTGAGCTTCTAGCCGCTGGGCCTTAGCAATTGCTTCATCCCGCTCTAGCTGTGCTTCATCCCGCTCTAGCTGTGCTTCATCCCGCTCTAGCTGTGCTTCGTCTCGTTCTAGCTGCGCTTCGTCCCGCTGCTCTGCAATCTCCGTAAAAGTCAAAAAGGGCTTACCATCTGGTCTATATATCTCTAACGTATCTGACTTAACGACGAATCGAATTTTGAGTAGTGGGCTTATCCAGTCCTGGATGCGTTGAATGACTTCTAGATAGCCATCAATGCGCTGCCAGCCGATTAGCTCTATTGAGTCAGGGTCATAAACGTAATATTCTTGAACGCCGTAGCGCTGATAAAACTGAAACTTTTCCGCCATCTCCTTCTTGCGGTTGCCTGGAGAGAGGATCTCAAATACGACCTGGGGTGCAATACTATCCTCTTGCCACTGCTTATACGAGCCGCGATACCCTTTGGGCCGACCAAGCGCAACCATAGCATCAGGAGCGCGCCGGGTTTTATTGTCACCTTCAATCGGATACCACAGCAGGTCGCCTGCGACGAAGACGTTAGGGTCGTTCGCAAAGATCGATTCCAAGTTTTCTTTGATGGTGACAATCCACTTGAACTGCTCAGTATTGTCCGCCATCGGTTGACCATCGCTGTCTGGGTAAACGATCTCTGTCTTGGAAAGCTGTTGAACCATAACTAAGCTGTAGTTGAACTGCTGAGTGACTAGGTCTAGTTTAGCGAATGGCGCTGGCTATTTCTGCTATTTAGTTTGACCTGTTGTGGGTCAAGTTTTAATTAGATCGTGAGAGACGCCAATTTGGACATAGCCTGTGTTCTCCGCCAGGTCATAGAGCCATGGGGAATGGCTTTACCTACCGCAAGCGAGGGCCAGTCGTGGTCATAGACCTCGATAGGTGCTTGGGTATAGAGATGACCAGCTCGATACAACGAACCGATTAACTCTTTTTTTGTATCCATGCTGATGACTGGCTTCCCAGCCGCTTGATAGGTATCAACCAGTTCATTAATCTTTTCAAACTGCTCGTTGCGATGGGGACTGCTGCCGTGGACTTGCGCTTCGACGCTTGACGTCGGGAAACTGATGCTTCTAAGCAATTGGTGACACAGTGACACTGATGCTAATGCTTATTCTACTGACAGTGCTCGGAATTTGCTGACGCGTAAGTGCGTCACTTAAGATTATACGGTGAATGGTATGAGCTAAGAAGAAAAGTAAGTCTAAGCGATCGCCATATTCAACATCAATCAAACGAGGCGCAATAACTTCAACAATAGAAGAGTCTTGAAAATGTCCGATCTTTGTCTCAAGGTGAGGGTAGTAAATTAGCGCCTGGATACTTTCATTTTGATGTTCAACTATGCAGGGGGAGAAGGAGAAAGTTTCCGCTGAATAGTCAGGATGCCACTTTAGCTCTGGAAACGTGTATTTTGGCTTTTCTAGTTCGAACGTGTAGGGAGCAATTGATACATTTAGCGTGCCTAAGTAAAAGTCACTCAGGTCAAGCCCTAGCTTTTGAAAGTAGGGAAGCTGCATTTCTATCGTGCCTCGTTCGTAAGGACTGTTGATTGACTGTCCGGAAGCCACTTGGTGCCCTGGTTTGAGAATGCCTGTAACAGCAATCAAGTTGATAGCAGTGGAACTAGAAATGATGGAACTAGAGGTAGTCGAATTAGATTCTGTCATGGCTAGAAAAAGATGGGTTTAGTGTGACGAATGATATCATTTAGCTTTTACGTTGATGCCTATTACTCCTTTCTTACAGATTCCTGAAGCTTCTCACTACTGGCTGCGGAATGCTCAGGTGCCTCTATCCTTACTAGCAAAGGACATAACAAATCAGCGTTTGACAGCTAATGCTCAAACAATCGCGAGTCATCACGCGCTAGCTTCGGTAGATCTAGAGATTTGTGAAGGGCGGTTGATCAGCGTGCGATCGCCCCTCTCCAATACAGGAACATCAACTACAGAAATATCAACAGATATACCATCTGTTGACGTACGATCAGGACTGGTCTGGCCTTGCTTCGTAGATATACACACCCACTTAGACAAAGGACACATCTGGCCGAGAAGTCCAAATCCCGATGGAACGTTTGAACAGGCCCTAGAAATAGTGCAGCAAGACAGCCAGCAGCGCTGGAGCGCGGAGGATGTGTACCGACGAGCCGAGTTTGGCTTGAAGTGCAGCTATGCACACGGCACTCAGGCAATTCGCACTCACCTAGATGCTTTCGACGCTCAAGGCGACGTTAGTTTTGGCGTATTCCGTCAGCTACGAAGAGAATGGGCAGAGCGCATTCAGCTACAGGCAGTTTGTCTAGTCTCTTTGGACTACTTTCTAACGCCAAAAGGAAAGAAGCTAGCAGACCTCACCGCTGAGTATGGTGGCGTTTTGGGCGGCGTGACCTTCATGAATACTGAGATTGTTCAACAGATTGATCGAGTATTCGAGCTAGCAAAAGAGAGAGGGTTAGACCTCGATTTTCATACAGATGAAAGCCTAGAACCGAGTGATATGGCGCTGCGTTTGGTGGCAGAGGCCGCGATTCGACATCAGTTCGCAGGAAGAATCACTTGCGGACACTGTTGTAGCTTGTCCGTTCAATCCGACGATGAAATCAAAGAAACGATAGAAGCCGTAAGGGAAGCTGGAATCTCGATTGTTAGCCTGCCGATGTGTAATCTGTATTTGCAGGATCGTCAATCTGCGCAGCAGCGGACACCTCGGTATCGGGGGGTAACCATTTTGAAAGAGCTAAAGGCGGCGGGGGTGAAGTGCGCGATCGCCTCTGATAACTGCCGCGATCCGTTCCATGCATACGGCGACCACGACGGTCTAGAAGTCTTCACCCAGTCGGTGAAAATTGGCCAACTCGATCATCCGATTGGAGACTGGCCACAGGCAATCACCCAAACCCCAGCTGAAATGATGGGGCTAGATAACGTTGGAAAGATCGCAAAGAATAGCTCAGCAGACTTTGTTGTGTTTAAGGCGCGAAGCTTTGATGAACTGATAGCTAGAGGGCAGGGCGATCGCGTTGTGATTCGCAAAGGAAAACAAATCGATACGACACTGCCGGACTATTCAGAGCTAGATGATTTGATGAGGTAGGGGCATTGCGTGCAATACCCCTACCTACGGCTGCTTAAGCAGGAACAGCAACAGGTAGATAGCCCATCTCTTCCATCTTCGCGATTACCTTATTGACGCTTTCATCTAAAGTCTCTTTGTGAGTTTCACAGTTGACTTCGGGGTTTGTTGGCGGCTCGTAAGGATCGCTGATGCCTGTGAACTGCTTGATTTCACCTGTGCGAGCCTTGGCATATAATCCCTTAACGTCGCGAGCTTCGCAAACTTCAACCGGAGCACTGACGTAAACTTCCATGAAGTCGCCAATCTTCTCACGAACTTCTTCGCGGATGGCGCGGTAAGGGGAGATCGCAGCGACTAGAACGACGACGCCGTTGCGAGTGAGCAGGTCGCAGACAAAGCCGATCCGACGGACGTTAGTGTCGCGGTCTTCTTTGCTGAAGGTCAATCCCTTAGTCAGGTTGGTGCGAACAATGTCGCCGTCCAAGACTTCAAACTTAACGCCACGTTCTTCTAGCTTGAGCTTGAGCGCGTCGTTAATCGTGGTTTTACCCGCGCCGCTAAGCCCAGTAAACCAGATAGTGACGCCTTTTTGTTCTGACATTTGTTTATTCTCCTAACGGTCTAGTAAAAATGCAAGTTTTACCGAATGGAGGGCACTTGCAAAGCCCTGGGACTTTGACTTTTGCCTAGCTATCAGCCACTGACCGAAAGCTGAGCAGAAGTCGCAGATCTACATTCCATATAGCCAAATGGCTAGTGGAGGTGTGATGATTGTCATAATCAAGCTTAAAGGACCCCCCACTTTTAGAAAGTCTAGAAAACGGTAGCCGCCTGCACCATAAACCATCGTGTTGGTCTGATAGCCAATCGGCGTCATAAAGCTGTTGGATGCGGCAAAGGTGATCACAAAGATAACGGTCAAAGGGCTAAGTCCAATGGCGCTAGCAACCTGCACGCCAATGGGGAGTAGCAGGATAACAGATGCATTGTTCGATAGCACAGCGGTTAGCAGGACTGTGAGGACGTAGATGAACGTGAGCATCCAGTAGCTAGATAGGCTACCGCTCATGGTCACTAGCTGATTAGCAATCCATTCGGTTGCCCCAGAATTCTGCATGGCTGTGCCCATCGGAATTAAACAAGCCAGTAGGAAAATCACGTCCCAGCGGACGGCTTGGTAAAGCTCACCAGGTTTAAGACAGCCAGTGAGCAGCATTGCAACAACACCTGCTAGGGCAGAAACGAGAATAGGATAGTCAGTGAATGCGGCCACGGCAACGACGGCTAAGCCAATAGAGATAGCGATAAAGGTCTTGCCGGTGCGTAGGGTTTCAACATCTCTTTGTTCTAGCAGCAGCAGGTCTCGGCTAGTTTGCATACCGACTAGACTCTGTTTAGGCCCTTGAACGAGTAGCAGATCGCCGAAGCGCAGCGGGACTTTTCCCATGCGATCGCGCACCAGCTCCTGTCCTCTCCTAATAGCCAGCACAGTGACATTGTATCTTTGCCTAAAGCGCAGATCTTTGAGGGTAGAGCCCACTAGGTTAGAGTTGGCAATCACGAGTGCTTCGGCAATTCCCTCTTCCTCGCTCATATCCCCCTGCCATGACTTGTGTCCAAACTGCACATCTGGCAGAATCTCTAGCCCCTCACTTTCTCTAATTTTTAGCAGGTCTTGCTTACCGCCTCTAGCGAGCAGAATGTCGCCAACCGCCATCTTCTTATCAGCTAAAGGCTGTGGAAAGTGTGTGTTGTTCCGAATGATTTCAAGTACGTCTACATCGAACCGCCTCTGTAGCTGACTGCCTTTGAGAGACTTACCTACTAGGCTAGAGCGTGGTGTAATCACAACTTCGCTGACGTAGTCTTTCATCCCGTACTGCTGACTCAGCCCACGGCCATCTACCCGGCGATCGGGCATCATCAGCGGCGTCGCGATCGCCATATACACCAGACCAATTACAAAGGTGATGATGCCCAATCCGGTAAATTGGAAAAGCGAAAAGGCACCGAAGCCAAGCTCGGCTGATAGTCCACTGGCCAAAACGCTAGTAGAAGTCCCCACTACAGTGATCATCCCGCCCAGGATGGTGGCAAAAGAGAGCGGCATCATCAGCTTCGAGGGCGAAATTCGATGCTGCTGACAAAAGTCTTCAACCACAGGCAGGAATACAGAGACAACAGCGGTGTTATTGATCAAGCCAGACATCGGCCCCACGATCAGGCCAAGCGCAATAATTTGCCGGGTGAGCTGCTTGCCGCCCCACTGAAGTAGCCAGCTGCTAGCCTGCTGCAAAACGCCAGTTTTAGCAACGCCAGCACTAAGAATAAACATCGCCATCACCGTAATAGTCGCCGGATTGCTAAATCCAGCGATGCCCTGTTCTGGGGTGACTTGCTTCGAGAGAATCAAAGCGACCATCACACCTAGCGCGGTGATATCGGCTGGGCATTTTTCTACGATGAAGAGCACTAAGGCAATGACCACAATACTGAGAGTGATGACGATGCTCATAGGGCCGATTCTTCGTAGATAGCAGACAAACCTGTAGCGTACAAAACCGCCACAATCTAGCCGATTATAGGCCGCTAAAAATTGCAGTCAACGGAGATTGACCTAGCTTGTCCGTAAATACACAGATGCTAAACGAAAGCTAAATGTTTCTCAAAACAAGTATCAGATGAATGTCAAATGTTTTAGACTGTGCTTCGCCTTCGCGTTCTATCAACGGTTGAAGCCGCACTCTGTATCAGGTTTCCCGACTGATGCTTTTCTTCGCTAAGCTTTGGCTTTATGTATAGGTTTTCTAATAGGACTGCGCTACCAGCAACCCAAGGCGGCACAATCAGCGCTCCGACGATTCCCAACACCTGGGTTCCACCCAAGACAGCCAACAGCTGATATAGCGGATGAACACCGACAGAGCTGCCGACCAATAGCGGATCGAGAATATAAGTCTCAATATTTTGAATGACGATGTAGAAAAGGACAATCCATAAGACTGTCCAGCCGCCTTGAGGGATGGCTACGACTAGGGCAGGGATAGCGCCTAGAATAGGACCTAAGAAAGGAATTAGGTTAGTAACACCGGCGATCGCACCTAGACCCACCGCAAAATCCTTTAGCCCCAGAAAGCTTAGCCCAATGCCAGTTACCAGAGATAGCGTGAAAGAGACGATCAGCCGACCACGAATGTATCCACCGATGCGAGCGCCAATTTCAGGCAGCTGCTGGCCGATCTTTTGGTCCCAGGGCTGAGGGAATAGACGCACAAAGTTGGTGGTCAGCGTATTACTATCAGCCAGCATGTAGCCAGAGATAAAGATAGCGAGCACCAGGCTAAGCAGCGTCCCTAGAATATCGGTGGTGACGCTAAAGGAGCGCAGCGCCACCTGACGGGTGGACCGGATCGCCCAAGCTGCGATCGCCTGTACGTCTAGCTGGTCAAAAACCTGAGCAGTAAAATCTGGCCGATTGTCATTTAGCGATAGCACCCAGGCTTCAGTCTGAGTGATGGCTTTGCGCAGCAGCAGCGGTAGCTGACGGACCAGCAGCTGAATCTGATCGAGCACGGTAGGACCAATCAGTAAGATTACGCCGACTAGCGTGCCGATGATTGCCACATAGGTGAGCAGTGCGCCTAGCCAGCGGGGCACTTTGTACCTCTCTGCCCAGCCAACAATAGGCGCAATCGAGCAGGCCAGGACAACGGAGATCATCACCAGGAGTAGCAGGCCCCGCAGCTGCCAGCCGATAATAGCAGACGCGATCGCAGCAAAAACAATCAGAACGCCGCTCAATGAAATAGACAGTCTCTGTTCAGAAGCCATGAATTAGCGCTAGGGTTCAGCCGATCTAGGTTTTGCTGCTTTATGATATCTGGCCTGTAGCAATCTGAGTGTCAAGCTAAAGTCACAAACCAGAGCCCGTCAAACTTAGAGCGTGTATCGGAACTGATCTATCAGCATACCGGGCATCCACATTCCACCTAGCGAGCGTTGACCATAGGTTCCTACAGCCGGGATGAACGTTTGCTGTTCGGTTAGATCTATTAGTCCTTCCCCTAGAAAACGATAGAGATTATCGTCAAATCGTAAGTTTTCGATGGGTGCGACAATCTCTCCACCCTCTACCCAAAAGCAGGCATAGCGGGTCATACCAGTGATTCTCCCAGCGTTCAAATCGCTCCAGTTTAGATAGTGCAAATTGGATAAATAGAGTCCGGTGTCTAGCTGTGAAAGAATCTGCTCGGCAGGTAAATTGCCAGCCGCAACGGTCGGTGCTCTCATCGACTCACGCGCATTCGCGGCGTTGCTAGATTTGCCGTATTCCTTAGCGCTACGACTACTCACTAGCGAATTTGCCCACTTTCCTTGGTTGATAATAGGTAGCTGGCTCAGCGAAATCTCACCTCTATCGTTAAATCTGGGGATACCAATCTTCTCGAAGTTCTCGCTCAAGGAGAACTTATCAGAGAACGTAGCTTCACCTTGTTCTATTTTTTTGAAAGCACTATTTCCCTGCCGCAGCGCAGCTTCTCCTAGTCCGCCCCACGTCATTGTTTCAATCAGTTCAGAGACAGCAGCAGGCGCTAAATAAGTACGATAGGTTCCTCTTGGCACCGCTTTGACCGGATGCGAAAGTAATTCTAGTCGCTTCCTAGTCTCTAAGATGTTTTGGCGATAGGCTTCCTCGTTCCAGCGGCTACCTGCGATCGTGCCCTTTACAGCTTGGTCTGTTTCACTAAACAAAGAGTAGTCCAAAGTGAAAGAAGGCGTCTCGAACCAGTGCAGCTTCTGCGCAGAGTCTGCATACGCTCGGTAGGACATCCCTCCAGCATAGAGGCCAGAAAAGTCTAGCGATCTGACTGGGTAAAGCAGCCGATCGGCGATATCTGTAGCGGCTAACAGATCACCCCCTCGGACTTCTCGACTAGTGCCGTTTTCAGTCGCAGAGGGAAGCACAATATACGGATCGACGGGTAGCTCGCTCAAATCCTGCTGTAGCCGTGAAAGCATATCTTTGGTAAGTGACCAGTCAGTCGCAAAGTCTCCGGTGAAAGAGAGGGTGGCTGCGGTAGTCCGACTTTCTGTCATCACGCTTAGGTGCAGTCGACCATCGCGCACCTGTCCTGTCTGTCGCACCTTTGCATGGTTAAACCGGGTGAACTGACTCTCCTCACCTGAAACAGACAGAGTAAAGTGCTCGCCAGTAGAAAGCTGTGATCCGATAGCTTGAACTAGCTGGTTGAAAGTCTTCTCGTAGGCGCTACAGTCAGCGTTGTTTTGTGGGTTCTGCTTGGTTAGAGTGGATGAGATCATGCGTCTACACCTCCAAATACTTCAATATCCTCAAAGGTGCAAACCGGGGCAGCATGACCAACTCGAATTAGCTGATTGGGTTCGCCTTTACCGCAGCAGGGCGTGCCATACATTCCCATAGTTTGAGCGTCTCCTACCTGGGAAAGACTGTGCCAAAACTGCGGCGTTGTGGCTCGGTAGTTTGGATTTTTTAGGACGGTGGTCAGCTTGCCGTTTTCTATCTTGCGAGCATACTCGCAGCCAAACTGAAACTTGTGCCGCTGGTCGTCGATTGACCAGGACCGATTCGATTCCATATACACCCCGCTTTCAATACTGCCGATCATGGCGTCAAAGCTGGTGTCTCCTGGCTCTAGGTTGATATTGGCCATCCGGTCGATAGCCGGACGGTTCCAGCTACAGGCCCTGGCACAGGCTACGCCAGGAGCATTCAGGCGATTTTGACTTTCTAGGCTGCCTAATCCCCGCTGCAAGACGCCCTCATGAATAAGATATTCACGCTTGGCAGGAGTGGCAGTATCGTCATAGTCGTAGCTGGCTAGCTCTCCGGAGCGGGTGGCGTCAAAAGTGACGTTCATTAGCGGTGAGCCATAGACCAAATGGCCAAAATCCTGAGGCTGGACAAAGCTGCCGCCTGCATAGTTACGCTCATCTCCTAAGATGCGATCTAGCTCTAGAGGATGGCCGACGCTCTCATGTAGCTGTAGCATCATCTGGTCTGGCGCGAGGACAAGGGTAGTGATGTCGCTAGGGCAGTCCGGCGCATCTAGTAGCTCAACGGCCTGTTCGCCAATCCGCGTAGCGCGTTCCCACAGGTCCGCTGTTTTGAATTTTTCCCAGCCGCCCTGATAGCTATGGGCCATTGGACCGTTGTTAGTTCGTGCCTGGGTGACCCCTGCATTGTGGGCGATCGCACCCAAATGACTCTCGATCAGGCTGAATTTCTGATGGACCTGCGAGCCGTTGCTGCTGACTAGCCAGGTTTCGATTTCGTGGGTGCGGGCGATCGCGCTGGTACGTACCACATTTGCTGACACCTTTAGGTGCTTACAGAGCTGATGGAGCAGGTCATTCACTTCGGAACTGCTGATGCTATCAAACGGTTGATCTAGCGGTGAGATATAGCTGCCGACGACGGTCGGACGGACCGCTGCGGTAAACCGATGAACGGCCCATCTGCTAGCAGCGACGGCCTGATCATAAGCCTGCTGTGCAGCGGCTAAAAGCGATTCTGGAGTGAGCTGATTCGTCGCGCTATAGCCAAACTGTCCGCCAGCTAGGACTTCTATCATGGCCCCTCGGTTGAGGGCGTATTCGTTTCGCTGTGGGTGCCCATCGCGCATGGACCGAGTCGTGCTAGACCCCTGCATAGCCCGGATGCCAATCCAGTCAGCAGGGACATTAATTTGTTCGAGAACAGTGGTGAGATACCTAATCATAGAAAACTTCAAATTTGTATGTAGATGCTTTTGCGCGCTGATGCTGATTTTTTAACAGTCGAGACTCTCTCGACCGCACAGTAGTTGACTTTTAATACCATAGACTCTTGAGGAAATCTGCGTATTGACGCGATTCCCTACCGCTCAGCTTGTTATAGAAGCAATCTAAGAATTATTATTCAAACCAAATTCAAAAGAAAATATTTTATAAATTAAATAAAATATGGATTATGGATTGTTTTATAATTTTATTTTGATTTTTGGCAATGTTTTATAAGATATGGATATCGATGACTTAGACCAGAATATTCTGACAGCCCTCATGGCGGAAGGACGGGTCAAATGGTCTGCGCTGGCAGAACAGTTTGGAGTGTCTGCACCTGCGATCGCCGATCGCGTTCGCCGACTAGAAAAGGCTGGTGTGCTAGTAGGCTATACCGCTCAGCTCAATGCTGAACTGCTTGGATTTGGGCTAACGGCTTTTGTGGTGGTCACGCTAGAGCATCCTCGGCATCGTCAGAGCTTCGTGGACTACGTGCAGACAAACAATCGCGTGCAGTCCTGCCATCACGTCGTTGGCGAGGGCGACTATCTACTAAAGGTTTGCTGTCGCTCAACAGCGGAATTAGAGCAGTTGTTGAGCGAGGAACTGAAGGCACTACCGGGCGTTCAGCAGACGCGGACAACAATTTCGCTGCGATCGATCAAAGACACTTCAGTAATCCCAATTGAAAAGGGCGAATCTGCCGAGGAGAACCAGTGATGCTGATAGTCGTACTGCTAAAAGGGATTGCGATGGGACTGGCGATCGCAGCTCCGGTCGGCCCCATCGGACTGCTGTGCATTCGTCGCACCTTAGACAAAGGTCGATTGGTCGGCTTGCTATCTGGCTGCGGCGCGGCAACCGCCGATGGCTTATACGGAATGGTGGCAGCATTTGGACTGACCGCCGTTTCTGACCTGCTAGTGGAATACAGCAACTGGTTGCGCATCGGTGGCGGCCTGTTCCTCTGCTATTTAGGACTGACTACTTTCTTAAGTGGAAATAAACGGCTAGACTCCTCCCCGATTCCCTCTTCTTCCCATTCCCCCTCACCCACTCTCCCTCTCACCACCGCCTACACCTCCACCCTTGCCCTCACCCTCACCAACCCTGCTACCATTCTCTCTTTCCTCGCTATTTTCGCCGGTCTCGGTATTACGCAAAGCGCCTACCTGGATTCTGTAACCCTTGTATTTGGCGTATTCACGGGCTCAATCCTCTGGTGGCTGATGCTAGTCTCAGGAGTGGCTTATCTACGCGATCGCCTCACACCCGAGCGACTTTCTCGGTTCAATCAATTTTCGAGTAAGGTCTTCGGCGTGCTGATCTTCGGGTTTGGAGTTGCCGCTTTGACGATTGCGATCTGATCTGTAGTTTTCGGTAGCTAGTGAAGGGTATGGTTCTGGGGCGTCAGCATTCACGAAAATATTGGGTTAATCGGAGCTGGTGGGTTAGAGCAGCGATCGCACTTTTTAGCTGCCTTCTGCTCAGTGGACTTTTTGGCACTAGTCAGATAGCCAAAGCGCAGGCTGTCGGTCAGGCCGTCGATCCGTCCGTCGATCAGCTACGGCAGCAGCGACAGCAGCTAGACCAGCAGCTAGAGGTTTACGACGAGGCGAATCAGCGCTATCAAAGAGCCGAGGACCAGGCCAACCAAAACATTCGCGACCTGTCCAAAACGATTCAAAGCACGGATTCCTGGATTACTAATACTGAATATCAGCTAGGGGAAGCAGAAGGGCAGCTGCGCTTGCTAGAGGCTGATCTCGGCAAGAATAAACAAGACTACGAAGCCGCGCGAACGGCGGTTGTAGGCCGACTGCAGTTTATGCAGCGTCAGCAGGGAGCGCAGGGATGGGCGCTGCTGCTGCAAAGTCACAATCTGAACGATTTTTTAGACAGGCGCTATCGGTTAAAGCAGGTGTACGAGGCGGACCGGGCTTTGCTGATTGATTTAGAAGATAGATCGGCTGGGATTGTTGAACAGCAGCAGGGAATAGAGCAGCAAAAAAACGCGATCGCCCTTCTCCGTCAGCAGCTCCTAATCAGCCGACAGCAATATTCCACCCAAGTTCAGCAGCAAAGCGGTCTGGTCACCCGGCTGAAGGAAAATCGTGGCGCGCTAGAGGCTGCAATCAATCAGCTCGATCGAGATTCTGATCAGCTAACCGCGTTAATTCTAGATAGAGTGGCAGCAGCAGGCACCGCAGGAGAACGGATCGCCCGCGAAGAAGCGCTACGATCAGCGAGATCTTCCGGCAAGATGCTGCGCCCTGTATCAGGGCCGATCACCAGTCAGTTTGGCAAGCGCTTCCATCCGGTATTAGGCTACAGTCGCCTTCACGCCGGGACAGACTTTGGCGCGCCGCACGGTAGCCGAATTTCAGCAGCAGAAACAGGTATCGTCATTTTCGCGGGCTGGTACGGCGGCTATGGAAACTCAATAATTTTGGATCATGGCGATGGAATGACGACCCTGTACGCACATGCCAGCAAGCTAACTGTGACTGAAGGTGCAACCGTAAGAAAAGGCGACATGATCGCGGCTGTAGGAACAACGGGATTATCGACAGGTCCGCACCTGCATTTTGAAGTACGTCAGGCCGGTAAGCCCGTTAACCCAATGAATTTTCTGTAGCGGTGGGCTAAATCCTAGCTCTAGACCTGTAGGCAGCAGGCAGGATACCCTAATCCTATGAGATATCAAATCATTGGCTATCTAATCGGTGTTGTTGCAGGTTTTGGCGCTCTGGCAACGGGCACTGCTGGCGCTGAGCTCGAACCCGCTACACCTTTTACAGCGGCATCACCTACCGACGCCGACACGCCCTCACTTGATCAGCCGCTCACTCTGCCGACAGAGACAATAGAGCAAAGTCCGGTGCTACAGCAGTGGTTAGAAGAAGTGCCCAACGTTCGCGCTGATATTCGCAACGACCCTAGCTTTAAAACTCGGGTTCAGATCGGCTACAGCTTTTTTCCGTCTTCAGATAGCACCAGCGGGTTTGTAGTCGGGGTAGATGACGTGTTTATTGGTGATACCGCGTTGACGGTGAGCGCAGATTATCAACAGAACTTTAGGGGCGATCGCACTGCCTACGGCGCAGCCCTGCACTACTACGTCTTACCGCTAGGGAGCTATGTCAATCTCTCTCCCATCGTCGGCTATCGCCATGCTGACTCTGGTGACGATTACAGTGTAGATGGCGCAAATCTAGGCGTACGATTTCGATTTGTTCCTTCTCGCACGGGTGCAGCCGATCTGACGTTCGATCAGTCCTGGATAGTCGGAGATAGTGAAGGGCTCAGCGTTACCCACCTGAATTTTGGCTATGCGCTCACCTCAAAGCTGCGGCTTTCTACAGATCTGGAATGGCAAAGCACTGCCGATGAGGGCGATAGCCGCGTAGGTGTGAATTTGGAATGGATGCTTCGGTAGGGGTTGTAGGGGTTCGGCAGACTGAACCTCTACTGGTAGCGAACATTTCTATAGTCGATCCAGCCGTCTTCATGACTACTTTGGGGATCTTTGTGAGTCCAGTGGACTAGTCCGCCGCGTTCGTTCCATTCGTATTCGCCTTTGACAGAGACGCGATCGCCCTTAATCAAACCGTCAACTCTCGGTGCCATGTCGATATTGTGGACAATTAGCAGCGTCTGATTTCTAGCAATGCGAATGATGAACCGCTGATGCTTGTCTCCTTCAATGTCATCCGGTAGCAACGCTTCCACCGTACCCGCCAAATTTTCAACAACCACGTTCGACTGCTTATTCTTGAACGCGTCTAGCACTAGCTTTGTTCCCTTCACTTCTGCGCTGCTGCTGCGGTAGAGATAGCTCGGCGCTGCCAATACCGGGACTATTCCGCTCAAAAATACTCGTCTATGCATCTGTGTTGAGATAGTCGCGATCGCGACTACTGCTGGGGTTAAGAAGGTTTACAGAGCCTTATAATAGCGTGCTCCGTACCCCATACAGATGCCCGACCTGCGGCTTGCTATACGTACAATAAGCGGCCCGTTGGATCGTCCAACAGACCGCTTATCAATCAAGCTGACTTAGTAAAAAAGCTTACGCTACGACTCTAGAATCCATATTCAGAGCTAATATCAGCGCTACAGCCAGCGGGATGAGAGCAAGAGGGCATTGTTAGTTCGATTGAGAAATCACCTTCATAAGGAGCGACCACAACAGGAAAATCGTCGTATTCAACATCAGAATCAACCAGCACACCCAGCTCAGTGTAGAGATACATGTCTATGTCTGTACAGTCGACATCACACTTAGCGGAGATGACCTCACCTTCCATAAAATAGCCAGTAACAGTAGCGGACTCATCTTCTTCGAGCCAGACTGTACGATCTTGTGCCAAGGCGGGGTTGACAATGCCAAATAGTGCAACTGATGCACAGGCGATCGAGGAAACCATTGCGCGCAAACTAAAGGTAGCCATCGGATATTTTCTCCAGTAGTAAAGGTGATAGAAGATAGTTATTGAGAGCTATCTGCGTAAGAGAAAGAAAGAGTTTTTCAAAAGTAAAAAACTCAGCTCTTTGGATTAGAGCCTTAAGTTGTTCAATTAGAGAAAAGTCTGTTCTATCTATAAAATCAAGTTGCCCGATCAGTGAAACTATTAATCTCTGTGTCTGCACGGATTATTCAAGCATCATCAGGAAAAACAACTTATCTCAACAGGTAGCGTTGTCTGACCTGTTGGCTGAATGCAGCATTGCGACTGTAGGCGTAGCGCAGATCATCAGGTTAATCACTTAGATTGCGCAGTCGCTGCTTCTAGCGTTGATGCACGAAGCATATCCTAGAAAGCGACTACCATCCTGATCGCTCGCTTCTAGCAAACTTTGAACCTTAGAGAAAGCGTCAGAGATTCGACTTTGCTCTGATTCAGGCTTCTGTAGGAACCAGCTACTAGCGGCGATAGTTTCTAGAGAGGTGCCTTGGTTAGCCGCGTACTGAGTGATTAACCAAGCAATATTCTCCTGATCTAGCGACTGCTGACCAACAAACCAAAGGCCGTACAGTTCCATGATCTGACCGGTTGGATCGGAGTCACTAATAGAGCTGCTGATACCCGTATCCAAGCCCAGCATACTGCTGAGGCTGTTGAATGTATTCACAGCTTGTTCTACTGTGTCGATGGTCTCGTTGACTTCGTTGACGGTGTTGTTTACTTCATTGACGCTATCAAGAATGTTGCCAAATGGGCCAGCAGTAGCAGCCGTCGGCATTATAGCTGTTAGGACAGCCGCTGAGGACAGTCCTATCAAACTTACTTTCAATTTCATATTGTGAGAGCTTTTCTATGGTCGGATAGCTGAGTGAGACCAAACGCGGTTACATTTGATTCTCTAAACGCCTGTATCTAAAGAAACAGATTGCTCAGCTATGGCAATTATCTGTATTATTTTTGACACACGGTTCCGCAGAACTGTCTAGATAAACTGTATCGTTTGAGACTAAATCTACAGAGAATGCGTGTTTACTCCTAAAGAGATTTTCAGCGAGAAGGGCACGTGCAGTAGTCTTCAAAAATCATCAGAAGTTGTTCTATTTAGCCTGTAGCTCGGTCGTCAGGCTTCAATAGAGTTGCGGGACCTTTTGCTTTCTTCCAAAACGGCTTTTGCTTCATTCCAGGATGGCGCGTTCGTTGACCCAGCGCTGAATCAAGGGAATGTCGAAAGCGTACTGACCGTTGGCTTGCTTCAGCACGTGGTAGCGTTCCATCCGCCGCAGGGCCTGCTTAGTCAGATCGTCAGCATTCGCGTTGGGCTGAGTCCCTTCGGCTAAGGCTTTGAGTAGGATTTGCCCGGTTTGCACTTCGGCGGAGTTCTGTGGATTTCCGGTGAATTCTGTCCAGACGTTGGTGAAGTAGGCGGTGCCGAGGGTGAAGGCGCGAGGGATGGCGATTTGTAGTATGTCGGCGGTGGCGGTGGTGGTGTGGCGTTCGTTAGCAATTTCGACAAGGGCTGCGCCGATGAGCTGGAGCAGGTTGGGGTGGCACTGCGTGAGCTGGAGGATTTCGTCAATCAGGCCAGGGGCGTAGGAGAGAGAGAATTCGGGGTCTGGAACGGTGAGTAGTTCTGTTGCTTCGTTGGGCTGGAGGTAGAGCATTTCGACGGGGACGACGCTGATGAAGTAGCTGCTCCAGTTGGGTCCGAGTTCGTCGAGGGTTTGGACACCGCAGAAGACAAAGCCAAGCTGGTCCCAGTGCTGGATCAGGCTGCGCAACTCGTCGAAGAGGGCGACTGTCAGCTTGCCTTCATCCATTGCCGAGCCGATTTTTTCAAACTCATCGATGGTTAGCAGCAGGCGTTTTTCTGGATCTTTTGCGGATAAATCATCTAGTGCTTGTGAGAGCCAGGTTTCTAGCGTGATGTAGGGGGCGGCTAGAAACTCGCTGCGATCGGGAATAGCAGGAAACTTGATGCCCTGGCTGCGTCCGTCGCGGATGATGGCGCGAACTAGGCTCTGACAGAATCCGGCTTCGTCTGTTGTGGCAGCGCTGCTCTGTGCATCAACGAAAATCGGTATCCACTGGCTGGGTAGCAGGCGAGGGAGGTTGTAGAGAAAGGAGGTTTTGCCGCAGCGACGGGGGCCGTGAAGGATGATAGTGGGGCGATTGCGATCTAACAGAATGCGAGCGATGTTTTCGGCAAAGCTCTGGCGACCTTTGAACAGGTCGGCGCGGTTGCGGCGGAGTGGATTGCCGTACTGGAAAGGATTGAGCAGTTCACCTTGAGAGACTTTCTTTTGTTCAGATAGCTCGTACTCTACAATTCGTTGCCATCGCTGAATAACGGGTGTCCATCGTTGAATAGCTGTCAAAGCGCTAACCCTCAAGCTAGGTAGCTGAGAAGGAAAGCTTCTAACCGAACGAGCAACTGCTCTCTAAACCGCGTTCTCTAAGGGCAAAGTTGCTAGATTGTAAGGCCGCTTCTATATCTTGGCAATATCTTTCAATCGAGGTAGTACAGTAGCAAGCTCAGCACTGGAGAGTTCGTGCTACTATTCAATGGTTTCTCCAGCTGGATGTGAAAAAGATGGGCAAGAGAATGCTTAGCAGTTCGTTAAGAATGAGGCATTGATGATTTTCGGAGAAGAGAGTTGTTGAAAGCTGCTAGCGTTTTTAAAAGTTGATAAGATAATTGGCAACAATTAAAGGAAGTGCCTTAGCTATGCAGTCTATCTGTAGCCAGGCAAAGCAAGCATTGCATCCCTTGTAGAGTCTGTAGCCCTAGACTAGGATTCAACTGAAACACTTTTGCTAACAGCTGTTCGTGACCTGGAAGAGCAAATCACAGTAGCTCACTACTGAAGGGTGGCAATAGCTTAAGTCGAGTCTCATAGCTTCTTATCTTCTATTAGATCTTGCCTTAGGATTCTGCTCTGTACGACTAAAAAGTTAGAGTCTGGATTGAATAGAGATAGGTGCGAACAGAACGTACTCTGGAAGAAAACGATAATAGAAAGCGACTAGCTACAGGTAAAGCAAATAAAGCCTGCCAACTTAAGTGTTCAAAACCAAGTAACACGAAAAAAGTCCTATCCACAGACCTAACGACCCTGACGACTGTACGAACAACTGAAAGCTAACTAGAGCCGTCACTATCAAGAAAGCTAGTAGTGGCAATGTAGATCACATTCGCAACGCTTGCAACAACTAGGCCTGAAGTAGCGCTCGCAGTAATACACGCTACAACGATACCCGTGGTAATACCCTACAGCCTGTTAGAGTACCACCTAACACCGAGTAACTGCAACGCGATGCCTATTGCAACGTTACCGCCTACTAACATCATTTACAATACCGCTCGTAGCAATGCCGCAACACCGAACATACGGCGCACCCGACGAATAGCGCAACTGCAACTACATATTGCCAAGAACGATGCGCACCTGTAACGAGCAATTGCAACACGAACTGCAACTTCCTCACTTATCTTCACTATGTCACGCAATACCAACAAAGATGGTATAAACAGACAATGCTTCCTCCTGGTAGAAAAGTGAATAGAAGTGACTGGCTTACAATCCAGCAGCCCACTAGCACAGCGGCTACGAACTACCAAGTACAGCTACTATCTGAGCTAGTTACTGTTGCTCTTTCGTTTAGGAAAATATAAACAACTGCAAAGCTAAAGCCGAATATAACGGCTCCAATTGCAAAGCCGAAGAAAAAGTATAGGAAAAGATAGGAATCTGTTGTTGCTCTCTTGAAGACCAGCAATAAGGGTTCATTTATTGTATCTGGGAGCAGCTTACATGTGAAGAGAGAATATTATAGGAACATGCAGCCCAAGAGGTAGGAAAAAACAAGCTATCCCGTAAGCACAAACTAAAGTATTGGATAAGAATATCCACGTTAGTGAAGTTGGATTAGAAGCGACTAAGATGTAATAAAGGTATACTGAAAAGACAACAATAAAAACTAGAAACTGTAAAAAAGAACCGCCAGTTGATAGAAGATAGAAGAATATCCGAAAATTAGTAGTCCTCTTCTATCTCTTTTCGAGCCCATTCATTCATCCGCTGTTGCAGCTTCGATGGGCAAAACATCGCCCAGTACCACAGCTCCCAAGTCTCCCGCAAGAATCTATTCATAACGACGCTTTCTCCTGACGCTGCACAAAGTCAGAAAAAGGTTTGCTAAAAATCTGTTGATCTGCTCGAAGCAAACCATGAAGCATTAGCGTTTCAACGACTGATAGCTGCGGCTGCGGTAAGGCTGGATTAACTGCATATTCCAGCGCTAGCTGCTCTGATTTGCTAAGGCCACGCCACAGTGCTACGAATAGCCTATCAGCCTGCTCTCGAAAACCTTTTCGAGCAATCTCTAGATGACCATGCTGCCAAATCATAGCGGCGGCAAGCTGCGTGTAGTACGGTAGCCGCCCACCTAGCTCATTCACCCATCTAACTTCTTCCGCTGAAAGATTACCGTCTGTCAACAGTGTCTGCCAAGAGTCCAGATCGAGGGCACCTAATACTATAGTGCTAAAGATGTTGCCAAACGGAGAGGTCAACCCCAGCGTCTGATAGAGTTCACTCACTGGTCGCCTGCTCGAAATCACCAGCGACAGCCGACCCGCCGAAGCCTGCGACCTCCAATGATCGCCCCAATCATGAAAAATCTCTAACCGCTCGCCAATCGCCTCAAACTCATCAAACATCACAATCAGCCGATAGCCCTGCTCTCTCAACGCCTCCAACCCATCTTCCACCTCAAACAAGTCTTCATTATCCGCCTTCGCCCAGGGCGCTTTCCCCGTTTGCCTTTCAATATTTCGCCGCAGCCCTTCGATAATCCCAATCGGCTGATGAAACCGTTTATCCTGCAAATCTAACAAAACAACAATCGGCTTCTGCCCCGGCAAAAAGAACTCATCAGGCCGCTCCTTCACATATCGCAGCACAGAGCTTTTACCATTGCGCCGCAAACCCACAACATTCACACACTGAGGAGCCCTCCCCCCAATCCGCTGCCTGATATGAGCAAGCTGCTCCCTCCGCCCATAAAAGCACTCCGGCGGCACCGCTGGCCCATAGATAAACGGGTTCGGACCTTCTCTAATTCTTTCCTTTGCCCCAGCCGCAATCTTGTCAGCGTCAATCACTACAGCAGTCGACTGCTGCTGCAACTGCCTCGATAGATCCAATACCAGCCGCTTCAGCTCCGCCAGGTCATCCGAATGAGAAATCGCTAGCGCAATCAGATCATCAGTCCGACTCGCAACCAGCCACCCTACCTCATTGACGCTCTTACCCAGCTCCTGAACCGCAATTTCCAGATTATCGATACTCGCTAGCACGTCCGGAAGCTGATTTGCCAGTTGCTTGAGCGTTCCTTCTATCTCGTCTAACGCAATCGGCTGAGCCGATAGACTTTGCAGCCGCTCATTGATCTGCGTCAAAAGCTGGTTTTGAAACAACCCGCGCAGCGTCGGATTCGTCTTTAGCTCGAAGGCGAAGAAAGCTGAGACCCGTTCCAAGAGGCCAGTGTTCTGTGCGATCGCCCGCACCCGATACTCCTCAGGATCAGACGCCTCAAACAAGGCGGGCAGCTCAGATCGCAGTCGCTGCTGTGTTTTTTCGGTGGTGGCGCGATCGCTCCCAATCAGCGCCTCCGACATCTCCAACGCCTGCACCGAAATCGGCGGACACTTCCCCTTCTCCAGCGCCCTGATCTGGGCCTTCACCCGCTTCCACTTACTCTCCAATTTCTCAACATCTGCTCGCGCAAATCCCGGCATCACAGAGGGCTCGCTAGGCAAATGCTCCGTCCAAGTACCCCCCGTAAACTCATCAAGACAGTCATAAATCAGGCTGAGCTGAGCCAGCAAAAAGGCTCTGTGGACAGCCACCGCCAAATCCTGATTAATCGGAGCCCGATAGTCCGCTCGCAGCTTTTGATTAAACGCCTGCCACCCCTGAGTCCAGACATCCGTAACCTTCGCATCCAGCCGATTGCCGACAATACCGCCAACTGAGGTCTGAATCAGCCACGCACACGTTAGCCAGCTCCAAGTTGCAGGGTCCATCAATCATTCTAGGTGGGGCAAATTCCTCCATAGAATAACCCAGCCCGAGACACAGCAATGTTCACGAGCCTTGGGAATTTGCTAAGTTTACTGAAGTTGATGGAATACGGTCAGACTTTGTACGGTGTCTACTGTCTTAACTTTTGAGACTTCAGTATCTGGTCAATCCACGCCAAGTCAGACGATGACCATTTGGGTATGGGGTCTTGGCTGTAGTCGATGTCGAGATCGTAACTTGAAAGCTTGTAAATCTGATCGAGTAGAGGTTTGAGCGCGATCGCAATTCCCCCATCTTCTGGCTCTAGAGGCAACCAAAACGTCGGAACAGGCTGCTGCACATTGAACGGGTAGAGCTGAACTTGAGGTCGACTACTACTGTCGCTTACTAATATCTGATAGTGACTAGCCATCTCGTAGCCTAGTACTGGCATCGGTAGCCCCTCATGGAGCAGATCAATTTCAACCAGATTCGTCTGACTCTCCAAGATTTCTAACCGCTCACTCTCATACTTTTGTCTGCCTATGCCTCGCTTGTTGACAGGGGACAAAATCTCAAGCACCGTAATCACATCGCTAGTGCGTAAACTACGAATTTCTAGATAGCGATGTCGCACAGTCTCAGGCATTGGCACCGTCACGGTCACTGACTCAGGAACCATAACGGCTGTATTTCCTTTTATCAATGGTTCGCTCGGCTCAATTCTTGAGCGATCGCTTTGGCGAACCGAAACGTCTGGCACGCCGACCAGCAAGGTTTGTTCGGACTGATCTTGCTTGTAAACAGCCTCTTCTACGACAACTCGATACTTTGGACGAATCTGGGGACCCAGCACGTTGGCAATCGCCACAATCAGACGACTGTGGAGATTCGGCCAGGTCACAGGATTCTCAAGATAAGGATTCATACCGGGAAAAGGAGAACCCACTGGCACCTTAGCCTCAGATAGCTTTGCATCATCCCTAGATTAGCACCGAAGAATAAAACGCTATCTTCTCACCAAGAAGCTTATGAAAATCGAGAAACCGCCATCTGTTCTATCAGCTTGTCGGGTGAGTGGGTTAAGTGCTGAGCATAGCGTTGAGCTACCGGGGGAACTAGCGCAAAAGGTCCTGTGAAGCCGCTGAAAAGATGAAGACCGTCAACGCCGGGAATCGGGCCGAGCAGGGGCAGGTTATCTTGGGTGAAGGTGACTAGGCAGTGCCGCCAGGTGCCGGGAACATCTTTGAGTCGGGGGATAAGGGGGGCGATCGCATCTCTCAACTCCGACTCACTTGCCTCTAGATCGGCAGGTGGGAGAAAAGCAGTATGAAACCGACTAATCTGTCCGATTCGAGCAGTTTTGTCTTTGAACTGAATGATGCCTGCTTCTAGGAGAGGTGGCATGACTTGATGGTCTGGCTTTTGCCATTCAGCCGGATCGGGTGCGGCGGACTCTGCATCGGTACGAGTATTGACCGCAGGCATGATCAGCGATCGCACCTCAAAGTCCAAAGGCTCAGTCTCCACAATCTCTGCGTGCGTAAAATACAACGGCACCTGCACCCCTGCCGCTCGCAGTAGCTTCAAGCTATATGCCCCCGCCGAGACAATCACCGTCTTCGCCGGATACGCCTGCGCCTGCGTCGTTACTCCAGTCACCGTATCCTTTATCCGCACGAGTCCTGTTGCTGCCGACAGATTGTGATGACCGCCAAGTCTACGAAACGCCTGGTTGTACGCGGCAACTAGCGACATCGGATCGACGTGTGCATGTCGAGTGGTGAATGCGCCTGCGATCGCCTCCGGATTTAGCATCGGCTCTATCTCACAAGCCGTCTCAACAGAAACAAATCGAGGCGGCGTCCGCATAGCCGCATAGCTGTCTTTTATCGCGTTTATCTCCTCGCCTTTCGCTACCGTCAGCAAGAGATCTAATTCTCGCAGTTGCGTGTCCGCCTCTAGTTCGTTTGGCAGCTCTCGATGTCGAACAATGCCAGCACGAAATAGTGTCTCGGTCAAATCTGTTGTTCCGGCCCAATAGCCAATGCCGCCATAGCTGTAGCGCGTACCGCTATCCGAGCTGCTATTGTCTATTAATAGAACAGACTGTCCTGCTTTTGCTAGTTCGTAGCTAAGCGCTGCGCCTGCTATACCGTTGCCGATGACGATGGCGTCGTAAGTCTGCATAAGAGCGGCTACTACGGATGAATTTGAGAGAGAATCATTCGCAGACGGTCATAATCGTCTTTTAGCAATACGCTGACCATCCGACCCGCTTTGACTAACCAGTCGCGATCTAGCTCGCGCAGGTTATACACTTCGCGAATAGCTGCGGCGACTAGACTCTCGGTGGGAACGCCGCTCACCTGTAACAGCGTTCGTAGCCAGTCTAGCTCCTCGGTGAAGCGAACTATCTCTGTCGGTTCGCACTGATGGACGGCCTGATGAACCTGCGGCGGACGCGGCGGCAAATGCTGGTAGTACCGACTGCCCAGCTCCATTTCACCTTTCCGTGTACCCTTCGTCGGCGGCTAGCCTGCATCGGCACAAATCCGACAATCGCTACTCGAAATTCTGTTTTGAGCATGGCGAAAATTTGCGGCTGCTGCTCACGCAAATCGTCTAAAGACATTCCTAAAGCTCTCGCCCGATGCACCGAATCCAAAGGGCTGGTCGTCGCATGATAGACCACGCCGTATACCTGGTTTGCAGCCTCTTCGTCATAGGCTTTCACCCAGCTCCCAAAGGGTGGCATCGCCGGAAAGCTCAGATCCTCAGGCTCTAGGCACTGGGCCAAAAACTCAGTGGTCGTCGTCTCAATCACCTCAGCAATGTGGCTAGGACGGCGCTGAGTAATATCAAACTGCGGTAGCGGCAGGCGCATCGCTTACTTCTTCCCACGCTTGGGCTTTACAACTTCTAAGTCAGAGGCTTTGAAGGTGACTAGCTTATCCCAGTTGCCACCTTCAAACAGGACGGCGACTTTACCATCGGTGACGCGCTGTACCTGTCCTTCAAAGCCGTAGTATGTATCGTCAACGTTGGTGACTCGAATGGGCGATCCTGGCAAAATCATCATGACTCGTTCGTATCCTAAAGCTTGGGCACTTGTGGTCCTCTACATAGCTTACAGGGCTGGTTTTAGAATGCAAGCGCCTTTTGATAGCTTCACCGGATGAATGCTAGGTTGATGTGCAGGAATGTCCAAGTGCACAGAAGTAAACTGTTAGCAGAAGAATTACATGTCTTTGTAAGGCTATGGAATCGTTGGAAACTATCAAAACCCGAATTGTAGGGATAAAGTCCGCTCTTCAGTGCGACTACCACATCACCGAACTTGGCATTTTTGGTTCCTATGTACGCGGTGAGCAAACCGAAGCTAGTGATGTAGATATTCTGGTGGAGTTTGATTCTAGCTTTAAGTTCGGGCTATTCACGTATTGCCATATAGAAAACTACATCAGCGATACGTTAGAGAGAAAGGTAGATTTAGTAATGAAACGATCCCTAAAGCCTTATATTAGCGAAAGCATATTGCAAGAAGTAGTCTACTTATGGTCAAACGAGACATCAGAGACTACCTCAACGATATCCTGATCCACATTGATTTAGCCTGTAGCTTTGTCGAAGGCATGACATTTGAGAAGTTTGAGAACGACGACAAAACTGTACTTGCCCTCACTCGCGCGCTCGAAATTATTGGAGAAGCGACCAAGCAAATCCCGTTAGCGATGCGCCAACAGTATCCGGAAATTATCTGGAAGGATATTGCAGGTATGTGAGACAAGATAGCGCATGTCTATTTCGGCATCAGTCTCGAGATTGTCTGGGGTACTACCTACGAAGATCTGCCAAGACTGAAACCAGTGATTCAAGCCATCCTAGGCGAAGTGCAGGCTCATAAGAATCTTTGTAGGTCCTTTGCCGAGCACTTTCGAGTGTGGTGGTGGTTAACTTTACCTCAGTAGGCTTTGATCGGAATGCTAATTGATTATCTGTATAACGGAGCGAATATTTTTGCGCTGCCTTTTTGGGGGCTGATGGTGATTTTACCGAGCTGGGCGGTGACGCGGCGGGTGATGGGATCGGTGTGGCCGTTTGTGCCGCTGGCGCTGGCGTATATCTATTGCTTTGTGAACAGCTTGGACCCAGAGTCTGTAGAGGCGTTTGCCAATCCGACGTTAAGTGCGTTAGCAGGGCTATTTGCCGATGAACGGGTGATGGCTACAGGGTGGATTCACTTTATTGTGATGGATCTGTTTGTGGGTCGCTGGATCTATTGGCAGGGGCAGGAGAAGGGGATCTGGACGCGGCATTCTTTGGTGCTGTGTTTGTTTGCGGGGCCGATTGGCCTGCTGTCGCATTTGATTACGACTCAGCTGCAAGAGAGAGTGTTTGGCCTAGCCGAGGTTAAGGGCTCAGAAATGGTCGGCTAGTGAATATGGCTAAACGGTGACTGCCTTTTTTCTGCTAATCTACTCGCCATCACTCATAATGACGTGTTGTAGATTACTTGTAGGTTACAAAAGAGCAGCTCATGATGGCCCCTTTATTTTCTAACAGACGGCTCTTTAGGCGATGGTTCCTCGGGGCGGGGCGCTATGTCAGTCTGTTTGGCCTTTGTTTGATGCTGGTGGTCGGCTGCGGAGGCGACCAAACGCAACAGGCGCAGGTTGAGAGCTCGGGCGATCGCGTCTCTATTGGCACTACGCTCAGCGCCCGCACGTTAGATCCAGCCGATTCATACGAGATCTTCCCCGGCATTTTGCTTTACAACATGGGCGATCGCCTCTACACCTACGCCCCCGGCACTACCGATCTAATCCCACAGCTAGCGACCGATTTACCGACTATCAGCGACGATGGGCTCACCTACACTATCCCGCTGCGCGACGATGTTACCCTACACGATGGCACGCCCTTCACCGCAGAAGTGATGGCGTTTTCTATTGAGCGCTTTATGGAAAACGGCGGGCGTCCGGCTTCACTGCTCGCTGGCAAAATCGACTCAGTAGCTTCTGCCAACGGCGCTTTAGAAATTACGCTCAAGCAGCCGTTTGCGGCGTTTCCAGCTCTACTCACCTTCTCGGGCGTGACCCCGGTTTCTCCCGAAGTCTACGCAATCGGTGCGGGCGAATTCAACCCTGATACGTTTGTAGGCTCTGGTCCGTACAAGCTCGCCTCATTTAGTAGCGACGTGATCAAGCTAGATGTAAACGAGGACTACTGGGGTGAGAAGCCTGCTAACGAAGGCATTGATATTCAGGTATTTACCAGTGGGGTCAACCTGTACAATACCTTTACTTCTGGCGGCCTAGATGTGGCCTATCAAACGCTCGATCCAGATCAAATTTCTCAGCTAGAAGAGGACGCGCCCAGCAATGACTGGCAGGTGATCGAGGCGGGCTCTACGGTGGTAAATTACCTATCGCTCAATCAAAAGATTGCACCGTTTGACGATCTAAACGTGCGCAAGGCGGTAGCGGCGATGATCGATCGTCAGCTAATTAGCGATCGCGCCTTCAAAGGTCAAGCCGAACCCCTCTACAGCCTAATTCCCAAAAGCTTTCCCGTCTATGAGCCCGTCTTTGAAGAAGCCTATGGTGACGGCAACTTTGACGAAGCCAGAGAATTTCTAGAGGCCGCTGGTATTACTGAAGCTAATCCGCTCGCCTTTGAAATCTGGTACCCGTCTGCCTCTACGCCCAGACAGGTCGCCGCTCAGACTATCAAACAGTCGGTGGAACAAGAACTGCCGGGTCTAGTCAACGTCACCGTTAGCACCGCTGAATCCGCTACCCTCTGGGAAAATGTCGAAAGCGGCGCGTACAATAGCGTCCTTTCTAACTGGTATCCCGACTACTTCGATCCAGAGAACTTTGTTCAGCCTTTCTTGACCTGTGACGAAGGCTCACCAGAAACGCTTTGCACAGTCGGCTCTACTCAGGCCAACGGCTCGTTTTACTACAGCGAGAGAGCCAACCAGCTGGTTGCTGACCAGAACGCTGAGCAAGACCCTGCCCGACGAGACGCTATTTTCTCTGACCTTCAGCAGATCATGGTTGACGATGTTCCCTACGTTCCCCTGTGGCAAACCAAGGACTACGTGTTTACGACTGCTGATGTCAGCAATGTTGCCATTGAACCCAATCAGCAGTTCCTGTTTTGGCAAATTGATAAAGGCTGAACTGAGAGTTAACTATGTCTCGCACTCGCTCCCTTCGCCTCTATGTCATCTCGCGGCTGCTGCTGGCTCCGCTGATGATCTGGACGATTACTACGGTCGTTTTTTTGCTGATGAGGGCGACGCCGGGTGACCCGGTCGATGCGCTGCTAGGTCCGCGTGCGCCAGAAGCAGCTAAGCAGATTATGCGGGCTAAGCTAGGCCTAGACCAGTCGTTAGTCAAGCAGTACATAGACTACATTACGCAGCTATTTACGTTTGATCTAGGTAGCTCGCTAGCGAGTCAAGGTCAGTCGGTTTGGCAGATTATTGGCGATCACTTTCCGGCCACTGTAGAGCTGACCGTTTGTGGCATGTTGATTGCAGCGGCCGTCGGGCTGAGCGTGGGTGCGATCGCCGCGTCTCGGCCCAATACAGTATTTGATGCGGGGGGTAGGGTATTTGGCATTGTTACCTACGCGGTGCCGATGTACTGGTTTGGCATGATTTTGCAGCTAGTATTCGCTGTACAGCTGCGCTGGTTTCCGATTGGAACGCGCTTTCCGCTAGGACAAATAGCCCCCAGCGGGCCGACGGGGCTGTATCTATTAGACAGCCTGCTACATGGAAATTTGGCACAGTTTGGCACAACGCTGTACTATCTAGCACTGCCCAGTTTGACGCTAGGCGTGCTAATTAGCGGCGTATTTGAACGGATTGTCAGAGTCAATCTAAAGCAGACGCTAAAAGCGGACTATGTAGAAGCGGCTAGGGCCAGAGGCATCTCGGAGTTTCGGATATTGACAGCACACGCGCTTAAGAATGCCATGATTCCGGTGATTACAATTCTGGGGCTGACGTTTGCTTCTCTGTTGGGAGGGGCAGTGCTCACAGAAGTCACCTTTTCGTGGCCGGGGCTAGCCAATCGGCTGTATGAGGCGATCAGTCAGCGAGACTACCCGGTGGTGCAAGGGCTGATGGTTTTCTTTGCCGGAATCGTGGCGATAGTGAGCATTGCAATTGACATCTTGAATGCCTACGTCGATCCGCGTATTCGCTATTAGATAGCCTAGCATCGTAGAATTTTATCAAGCATTGCAATCAATACTAGAGGCTAGAGGCGGCAGCTAGCAGCGTTAGAAAGGAGGTAGACATTTTGCTGAAGTGGGTAGGCATTAGTGCGATCGCCGCCTGGGTAGCGCTTTCTCAGGCTGCCTTTTCTCAGGCTGCCTTTTCTCAGGCTAGCTCGGCTCCGGGCGTTCAGGTAGAGTGCGAAATGTTTTCGGAGCCGCATCGATTTAATACCCGGCAACCAGACGGCCCAGGAGAAAATGTAATCGTGATTGGGCGTCAGCCGGATCGCCCTTATCAAGTCGTGGTAACTAGGGCCTCGGAAGCGACCTTTGCTGAGATCAGGGCCTGCGTGCCGGATGCTTATTTAACGCGATCACGCACAGGCCGCTACATTCAAGTTGCTAGCTTTAGCAAACGCCAAGATGCGGAAATCATTTATAGAATACTGCGGCGATATGGCCATCCGGCTCGCCTGTTCTACCTCCGCTAGACAAGCTAGTCGTATCGAGCTAGCTGCACTCAAACTAGTCGTGTCCAAACTAATCGTATCTAGGTTCAAAGTTCGACCCACATTGCTATTCGTGGCACTGCTGGGATTGATATTTACTTTAACGCCTGCCTACGGACAGCTATGGACAGTAGAGGGGCGTCGCTGGCTAAACGTTGCGCAAATCAGTGGCCGTGTTGAAATGGTTTCTCCTGCGGGAAGCGCTCACCGGGCACGAAGAGGCGATCGCCTTAGCCAGGTGGGTGAACAGATCATTACCGAACGAAATTCTTCTGCGCGGCTAGCAGTCGATCTAGGGATTGCAAATATCGCTGTCGCCGAAAGGACTCAGCTACAGGTCAGGTCGCTAAGCATCACTAGAGCTGGGGGGTATATCACCAGCCTATTCGTTGCCAGGGGTCAGATTCGACTAAACGTTCGACCTTTCTCTAATCCTGAGAGCGAACTAGAAATCTATACCCCGGCTGGTGTTAGCGGCGTGCGCGGTACGGAATTCGGCGTGGCTGTGCAGCCAGACGGCAAGACTGGCGTTGCGACTCTAGAAGGTAGCGTGACCTTGAGCGGCCAGGGTCAAACTGTAGTCATCAACAGTGATCAGCAGTCGACGGTGAGGCCGGGAGAGCCACCCACACTGCCTGAACCACTTAGAAACGATCCGACCCTTTTTATTACTGTGCTTAGACGCGTTAGAGGGAACAGCGTCCGGATTGTAGGATCTACAGATCCTGTTAACCTATTGGAAGTCGATGCAGAACTTCGCTCTATAGATGATGCTGGACAGTTTGATTTGATTGTTGAAACCACGCCCGATCGGCGTATTCAAGCCCAAGTGACTACGCCACTAGGAACCCAGCAAGCTTACGAACTAGTGGTGCCGTGACTTTTAGAGTAGGTGCAAAGGTTAGAGAATTTAGTCGGATAATTCCTGGTCTAATCGCAGGTGGACTAGTAGCGCTCTTGCTATCTGTTCAAGCATGGGCCCCGCTAGAGCGTACGGTGAATAATCAGGTGATTCGCTGGCACGGCGCGCACAGTTGGGATAGTCGCCTAGTCATGATCAGCATTGATGACAAAACGATTGATCAAATTGGTCAATTTCCGATCTCACGCGACTACTACGCTGAACTGCTCAAGATATTGGATAGAGATAAGGCTAGCGTCGTCGCTTTCAATTTGATTTTGTCTGATGAGGTTCTATCGGATAGTCCACCTTCAGGCCGTGTGCTACCCAACGCTAGTAGAAGCGGAACGGGTAAGGCGATAGGCAGATCGGCGACCGCGCGGATGGCCAAAGCAATGCAGCAGCATGGCCGCGTGGTGGTAGGTCTGGTGTGGAGCTCCCAAGGCGACGTGATTGAGCCCGTTGGCGTACTCAGTGAAGCTGCGATCGCCACTGGACACCTACGCTTGCCTTTTGATCACGATGGATTTACCCGCATCGTCGAGAGTAATTATCGTGAGGTACCAGCGCTAGGAGTTGCGGTTGCGAAGGTTTATAGCGTTAGCAATACGCTAGTTGGCGTTCCGTCTAATCTCAACAATTTTCAGATTAATTGGCCGGGGCCGGTAGATAAGCTGACAACGCTCAGCTTAGTAGATGTCCTGAGCGGCGCGGTCCCCCCTAGTTTTTTCTCAGACAAGATTGTCTTTATCAGCTACGGGGCGACTTCGGGGCACGCGTCTATGCGCACACCATTTGACTATCGCTGGCCAGTGTCTGGCGGATACATCCACCCAGCAGTTGTCGATAACTTACTCAATCAAGACTGGCTGCGATCGCCCCCACCACAGATTGTACTAATAGGGCTGCTACTGGGCGGACCGCTGCTGAGTGGAGCGCTGTCTCGCTGGAAATGGCCTGTTCAGGTGGTTGTGGCACTGCTGCTGCTGAGCGTCTGGCTGCTAATGTGTGTGGTGGCGCTACGGGCTGGCTACTTGCTGCCAGTGGTGCCACCGATTGCGGTCATTCTAGGAACGAGCCTGTTTGTGGTCGTCTGGCGGCGGCTCCAGTCAAATGCGCTGCTGCAGGTTCGCTCGGCTTTTTTGAACACAATGAGCCACGAGATTCGCACGCCGCTCAATGCCATTATGAATCTATCTGAAATGCTACAGGAGACGCCGCTAAACGATCGGCAAAGGGAGTATGCAGAGACGCTGCACGGCAGCAGTCAAACCCTGATGGCACTGATCAATGACGTGCTTGACTTCTCCAAGATTGAGGCAGGCCAGCTGACGATAGAGGACTACCCAGTTAATATCTGCGAGATTATCGAGCGCAGTATTGAGCTGTTGGCACCTAAGGCAGCAGACAAGAATATTGAGCTGGTCTATGCGATCGCCCCCAATGTCCCGGCTGTCATCATGAGCGATCCGGTTCGCCTACAGCAGATCTTGAGCAATCTTCTTAGTAATGCAGTCAAGTTCACCGCTGCTGGCGAAGTCACGGTGCGGGTCAAAGCGCGTCCCTACCGACAGCCCGGCGGTCAAACGCCCTGGCTGCGGCTGCTTCATCAAGTCCGGCAGGGCCAGGCTCGAGCGGGCCAAGCGCTAAAAGATCAGGCGATAAAAGACCAGGCGATAAAAGACCAGACGCCAAAAGGCAGCGCTCAGCCGCAGCTAGCCAAGACAGACGAAACTGATCGCGCTAATCAGGAGGGCCTATACGAACTTTGCTTCGAAATCAAAGACACGGGGATCGGCATTCCGGCGGAGCGGATTGCGCATCTGTTTAAACCATTTAGTCAGGCCAGCGCTTCTACCACGCGCAAGTACGGTGGCACCGGACTAGGGCTTTCCATCAGCAAGCGGCTGATTGAACGAATGGGCGGTGATATCTGGGTCAAAAGTACGTTGGGTAGAGGTAGCCAGTTTTACTTCACTCTCAAAGCGCAGGTCGCCCAAGCAGTCCTACCGCCGCCTAAGTACCTAATTGGGCTGTGGGGCAGGCGGCTACTGGTTGTCGATGCCAACCAAACTCGAAGAGAACAGCTCAGCCGCCATCTACAGGCGGTGAGTATCCGCGCAGTGCAGGCAAAATCTCCTGTAGAAGCCCAAAAGCTAGTCGGAGATACACCGACGTTTGATGGACTGATTCTAGATGAGGCCGTGATTGGCGCAGCCGTAGAATCCGAGCAATTAATCACAAAGCTGCGCAGCAGGACAGACAGTCGGCCAATTCCCATCATTGCTTTGAGCGCGCTGAAGAGCGATCTAGAAAGAGTTCCAGACGATGTGATTGTCTTGTGGAAACCGATTAAGCAAGCCGCGCTCTATCAGGCATTGCGCTCTATCTGTCCTCGGACCTTGAACGCAGCGCCTAAAACCCTGATCTCGAAGCCTGATGTTCCGATCGACCCAGCGGATATCAAAATCCTGATTGCAGAAGACAACAGGGTGAACCAGCGAGTAGCTTTGCGATTGTTGGAGATACTGGGCTACAGCGCAGATGTGGTAGAAACTGGCGTAGAAGCGCTCGCCGCGATCAGACATCAGCACTACGATGTGGTTTTGATGGACATGCGCATGCCAGATATGGACGGCGTCGAAGCGACTCGGCAGATTCGGCAGCTATCGGGGCATCGAGATATCTGGATTATTGCTATGACCGCGAACGTGACGCCGAGCGATCGCAAACTTTGTCTGTCTTCAGGCATGGACGACTATCTGCACAAGCCGGTTAAACGAGAAGCACTCAGTCGGGCACTAGAGCGAAGCCCTAGATTGCGGCCGCTAGCCTCAGAGTAGGACACAAGAGTAGAATATGAGTTTACTGCGATCGCATCCCGTTCTTACGCACCTGCGATTACAGCCTTGAGAACTTCGTAGCAATTTCTAATCGCGCCCAGATGCGCAATTTCATACCCGTGCGTGTTTTCAGTCGGAAAGGCTAGACAGGCCCCTCTAGCAACATGGCCAAACTTCATCGCAATCGAGGCGTCACTGCCGAATCCGTCGATTGCCGCCACCTGTAAAGGCAGATACATCCGCTCTGCGGCGTCCATAATCTCTCGGTTTAGACCTTCGTCATAAAGGCCGTAGCTATCCTGTGAAAATAGCGCTGGCGTGGGCGAATCGATCAGCGGATACTCTCTTGCTAGCGGACAAATTTCTAGCGCAATCATCTGATCGAACTGGTTGCGCTGGGTAAAATACAGCGCGCCGACTGCGCCGACTTCCTCTTTGGCAGAGGCGACCAGATACACGTCAATTGGCGGTGATTTGACCTGTTCTGCTAGCGCTAGCAAGATCGCTAGAGAGGCTTTGTTATCCAGGGTGTAGCTGGCGATATGATCGCCCATCCGAAAAGGGCGCTTGCGGTGCTTGCCGACGACCATCCGGGTGCCGGGGCGTACGCCTGCCGCACGTAGTTCACTGGCTGATAGTTTCGTTTCTACCCAGGCAAGCGGCCATTCCACCGCCTTCCCTTCCTGGAATCGCTTCTGCGGTGATTCGTGGGAAACGTGGCGCGAGCCGAAGCTGAGAATGCCGCTGACTGTGGTGCGATCGCCCAGCAAATCCACCACCCCCTCGCCATAGACCCAAGGATACGCGCCGCCCAAGGCTCGCACCGACACCCGGCCATTGCGCTCTACCCCTTTGACAATCGCGCCAATTTCGTCCTTGTGACCCGTGATTACCAGGCTTCGACTCCGCTCAGCCTGCGGGCTTTTTGCCTGATGGCCTGCCCTAGCCGGAATCTTGGCGACTATATTATCCGCCTCATCCTGCCAGTGCTCTACGCCTAGCGCCGCCAGCCTAGCGAGTAGATAATCATTCACCTCTCCTTCTACACCGCTAGGCGAGTGCAGCATCACCAGCTCGGCAATGGTGTCGAAGAAGCGATCGTCAGTCCAAGAATCGTGTGCTGACTCGGTATCTCTAGCGCCAGTTCCGTCAGCAATCCCGTCAGCAGCGGTGGAATCACTCATTATCTGTGCTATCAGAATCGTTCGCCACAGTAGGATTCAAGACTTCAGCAGCGGTGATGCCTTCAGTCGGATTGCCAAATCGCCATAGCACAGCGGCAGTCTCAGCGCGAGTAGCCGCCTTGTCAGGCTGGAAGAGCGTGGTATAGCCATAGGTGCGGCGAATGTTGGCAAAATCGCCTAGCTGATGGTCGGCTAGCAGCGCCTGAGAAACGCGCGGCTCAATTTTTTCAGCATCTTGAAAGTTCCAAGCCTGCTTGATAGCCTCGGTCGTAGCATTTGGCAGCGGCTCTCTCGTATCTAAAGGAACCTTCCACAGCAGCAAATCTTTGCGGGTTAAGGGCGCATCTGGACGAAAAGTGAGCGTGGTGCTGCTGCCCGTCAGCGGACTGGGGATAATTCCAGCTTCGGCTAGTCCCTGAATGGCGGCAAAGTCTGGATCGCTGATGGGCACATCTTGAAAAACGGGCTGACTGCTGGTAACGCCAGCGCGGATTCTGCGATTCGGATTGCTCTGGTAGAACCGATTGTTCACCGCTAGCAGCCAGCGAGCATATTCGCGTCTACTCGTGGCTTGATTCGGCCGAAATTCGTTTGGCTTTGGCGGTGGCGGTGGCGTTGTGCCCTCCGCAGCAGGGCGAGCAGTCGGTGGACGCACCTTCAGTACTTCTAGCGCTAGCAGGTCGCTAAGATAAGGCCGAATCTCTTCTGGCGCTTTGCCAATATCCGTGTAGTCTCCTGTCACTGCGGGAGTCGCAGCGTCTGGCTCGGCGTCTGTAGCGGCTTCGGCTGCGCTGTCGCTGTCGGATTCACCCGCATCAACAACAGGCTCAATACTGACTATCGGACGCTCAACGGCAGCGTCGTCCGCGCCACCCGCGTTCTCAGTCTGCTCAGCCAGCTGAGGATCGGGCTCTAGACTTCTGCCCAGGCGATCGCCTAATCCACTCCCCGCGCAGCCCGATAGCACCAGAGCCAGCACTGCTAAGCCCACGCGCCTTTGAATCATCACTCGTCTAGCCAAGTTTTGAGCTGTCACCATCGCCGCAAGATACCGTAAAAATACTCTAGACAAACAAGGTCACTACCCTGCGTCTATCGCTCACAAACTATCTTAAAACGGATGTCGCCATGCCAGCATCTATTATCATCGAATCTAGAACGCTACGGCTTACTAGGCGGTCCGCTGCATGGTCCTTGCATGCTGGCCTACATGCTGGCCCATATACACCATCTCGATCTGTTCACGACCCGGTCTGTCGGCGTAGAGATAGAAACCGTCGGTGAACATGCCCTAGGCCGGACAATCGTCGACTGGTACGGCGGCGCTACTGGCTCGACGATACAGGTTGTTAAGACGGTTAATGCTGAAGGCTTCTACGCTCTTTTGACTACCGCACTGAAGCAATTCTCTTAACCGTCATAGGTCTGCCTCTCCCATGCCTTGCTAAAATATTGCCAAACTCACTCAGCGAGCTATGGCCTACACCACCGCGCAGCTATTGGACATTCTCGATGCTGAGATGAAAGCCGCTGTCCGAGGCGATCGCCTGCTGCTGAGCACCGACCGCCGCATTGACGACCCGGTCATTGCCAAAGCCATCGGCCCGCAAAAGCTCAGCCAGATCTACGCCTTTCAAGACTTTCGCGAACAGATTCATCAATATCAAATTGCCGAAGGCGTCTCAGGTATTGTCTGGCGCGACTGCCGCTTCAAAGGCGAGAGCGTTCGCTTTCCAGAGATTCATCCGCAGCTAACCGCCACCGCTGAAGACAAGCTGAGACTAGGCGCAGCCAAAGGCGTCGTCATTTCCTTTTGGCGGCGAGCGATCGCGGGCCTGAACCTCTGGCGAGCGGGCAATCCACCTGAGCCAATCACCTCAGAGCGCGTCGAGACGCTAATCGAGAATGCAGAATGGGCCGACGTAGAAGCCACCCGCAGCGAGCTGTATCTGCTGCTGTGCTGGGGTAATCCGAAGGAAAGCTACTATGCTTGGGCCTATCCAGACTCTGGGTGCGATCGCGTCATAGCCACAGAAGGGCAACCGAGTGGGATTAAAGTATGAGAGGCTTAATTCATCCTTCCTACTTCATCCTCTTCCCATGCCCATCGCAGTTGTCGCCATCGAAACTCACGGCTTCCCCGCCTCCCTCGCAGCGGCGGACGCTATGGTCAAAGCAGGCCGAGTCACGCTGATCAAGATCGCTCCGGCTGACAGTGGTCATCAGTACGTCGTCGTGCGCGGGCCAAATGCAGAGGTCAAAACCGCGCTAGAAGCGGGACTCAAAGCGGCTAATGCTTGTCATGGCGACGGTGCGTACGCCCATACGTTGATTCCAAATCCAACGCCCAATGTGATTACAACTTTGGAACTGGACTACACAGAAGAGTCTCTGCCGTTTGTCGAATAGCGTGGTTTCGGCTTCGCTTAGCCACCGGGTCGGGTTCGCTGAGCTACCAGGTGAGATTCGATGCGCTCAGGCGTCCCCCTTCTCCCCTACAATCAGTGATGGAGTTCATAGAGTCACTGCAATAGCAGGGGCATGGCCTCCGTTCACGTTTAGGAGAGTTTAGATGCCACAGGCAGTTGGATCGCTTGAAACTAAAGGGTTCCCTCCCGTATTAGCCGCCGCCGACGCGATGGTCAAAGCCGGTCGGGTGACGCTGGTGACGTATATTCGAGCGGGCAGCGCCCGGTTCTGTATCAACATTCGTGGTGATGTCTCTGAAGTCAAAGCGGCGATGGAAGCAGGCGTAGAAGCTGCGCAAAATGCGCCCGGTGGCGTGTTAGAGACCTGGGTAATTATTCCTCGTCCGCACGAGAACGTAGTTGGCGTACTGCCGATTCAGTTTGACGAGAGCGTTGAAGGCTTCCGTGAGGCGGTGGAAGTCCCTGTAATTCCGGGTAGCACTACGATGGGACGCCAGCCGTAGGATAATCACTCTAGAATTAAAAGGATAGAGACTCTCGGCGGAACCATTACACGCTGGGACCCACCCCGTCACTACGTGCCACCCCTTTGCCGGACAGGGCGGGGTGGGTCTTTTGCCTCTTCTTATCCAAAATTCTCTTACAAAAGAAAGTTCCTTTCCATGACAGCGCTGCTAACGAACAGAAATCCTGATACTTTTCCACTCATGGCTGTTGTCGGTCAGGATTCGGTCAAGTTTGCGCTGTTGCTGTCTGCGGTCGATCCGGGCCTGGGCGGCGTGGTGATTGCGGGGCGTAGAGGGACGGCTAAGTCTGTTTTGGCTCGGGCGCTCTATCAGCTACTGCCGCCGATTGAGATTATCGAAGGATCTTGCAACTGCGATCCGACACAGCCGACAGAATGGGATGACGAGACGGCTAGCCAATTCTCGCCTGATACGCCTTTCGAGGAGCTGCCGACTAAAGTAATCAAAGCCCCCTTTATCCAGATTCCTTTGGGCGTGACTGAAGATCGGCTGCTGGGCTCTGTAGATGTGGCAAAGTCTATCCGGTTAGGAGAAAGTGTCTTTCAGCCGGGGTTGCTAGCTGAGGCGCATCGAGGCGTGCTCTACATTGACGAAATCAATCTGTTGGATGATCAGATTAGCAATTTGTTGTTAACGACGCTGACAGAAGGGCGCAACAGAATTGAAAGAGAGGGAATCAGCTTCGAGCATCCCTGTCAGCCGCTGATGATTGCGACGTACAACCCAGAAGAGGGAAGCTTGCGTGAGCATCTGTTGGATCGGATCGCGATCGCACTCTCAGCAGACACCGAACTCACGCTAGAAGACCGGGTCGCTGCTGTTGAACAGGTCAACAAGTTTGCCAACGATCCCAAAGCCTTCCTCGCAGACTTTGAAGAAGAGATTGACACGCTCAAAACCCAAATCGTGCTCGCCCGCGAGTGGCTAAAAGATGTCACTATCACCACCGATCAAATTAGCTATTTAGTCACCGAGGCGATGCGCGGCGGCGTGATGGGTCACCGAGCAGAGCTGTTCGCTGTGCGCGTTGCTAAAGCCTGCGCCGCCCTAGATGGCCGTGCCACGGTCAACGCCGACGATCTGCGCAGCGCCGTAGAGCTGGTGATCGTGCCTCGCTCTAGCTCGATTCCCCCGATGGAAGACGAGCAGCCACCGCCACCGCCACCGCCGCCGCAAGATCAGCAGCAAGAAGACTCTGACGACAATCAGGAAGACGACAGCGAAGACGACAGCGAGGAACAAGAAGAGCCCGAAGAACAGCCCGAAACGCCGCCTTCTATTCCAGAAGAATTTGTCTTTGACGCAGAAGGCGTGGTAATGGACCAAAACCTAATGTCTTTTGCGCAAAGTACTGGTAAGCAAGGCGCATCAGGTAAAAACAGCGTCATCTTCTCCGACGAGAGAGGCCGATACATCAAACCCTTTATTCCACCGGGTCAGGCTCGCCGGATTGCGGTAGATGCCACCCTTCGTGCGGCTGCGCCCTACCAAAAGGCTCGCCGTGAGCGTCAGCCCGATCGCAAGGTAATTGTTGAACAAGGAGACATTCGCGCTAAGCGACTGGCTCGCAAGGCGGGTTCGCTAATTGTCTTTGTTGTAGATGCGTCAGGTTCGATGGCATTGAACAGAATGCAGAATGCCAAAGGCGCGGTATTGAGCCTGCTGACCGATGCGTATCAAAATCGCGATCAGGTAGCGCTGATTCCCTTTCGCGGCGAGCAGGCGGAAGTGCTGCTGCCACCGACGCGATCGATTACAGCAGCCAAGCGGAGATTGGAGACGATGGCCTGTGGAGGCGGATCGCCGCTGGCGCACGGGCTAGTGCAGGCAGTTCGGGTCGGAACCAACGCGCAGAAATCTGGCGATGTAGGCAGCGTGGTGATTGTCGCGATTACGGACGGGCGCGGGAACGTGCCGCTGGCGCGATCGCTAGGTGATGAGCCGGATGACGCTGAAGGCAAGCCGGATCTAAAGGCGGAATTACTGGAGATTGCGGGCAGTATTCGGGCAACTGGCTATCAGATGCTGGTGATCGATACCGAGCGAAAGTTTGTTTCTACGGGCTTTGGCAAGGAGCTGGCCAAGACAGCAGGCGGTAAGTATTATCAGCTGCCAAAGGCGACTGACCAGGCGATCGCATCGATGGCTCGCAGCGCTATGTCAGATGCAAAATCTTAGAATATCGTCCTAAAATGTAGTCAGCCGTCGGCTATCAGCCATCACATAGGGGTTCGTCATGGTCCTTGCCAAAGATACTTCGCCAGCCGCGTTGACTACCCAGCCAGAAATTGAGCCGCAAACCGGACTGGAGGATGAGCTGTCGCCTGAACAGATAACGGAACTGCTAGGCATTTCTCCCCCACCGACTGACCTTTATAGTGACGAGCCAGAGTTGGAAAGCGATCTACATCTGCGACAGATTCTCCTGCTGATCGCCAGTCTCGAATGGCTTTGGCAAGACCGAACAGACTTCTTTGCCTCTGGAAATTTGACCGTGTACTTTAGTCAGAAGCAAACCAAAAGTAGAGACTTTCGGGGCCCTGACTTCTTGGTGGTGCTAGATACAGAACGCAGTTCTAGAAAAAGCTGGATGGTGTGGGAAGAAGATGGTAAATATCCCAACGTAATTGTCGAGATTCTCTCCGACAGCACAGCAAACGTAGATAGAACAACTAAGAAACAGCTTTATCAAGATACATTTCGTACACCTGAATATTTTTGGTTTGACCCAGTTAGCTTGGAGTTTGCTGGATTTGTGCTACTGGCTGGAAAGTATGAGCCGATCGCCCCAGACAATGAAGGGCGCTTGTGGAGTCAACAGCTCGATCTATTTATCGGAATACACAATAGCAAGCTGAGATATTTTCAGGCGGATGGTGTGCTTGTCCCATCTCCAGAAGAAGCCGCCCAAGCAGCACAGCAGACGGCAGAAGCAGCACAGCAGACAGCGATCGCGACACGGCAAAAGAACGAGCGTTTATCTGAGCGATTAAGAGCACTAGGCGTAGACCCAGAGACCGTATAGAGATTATCACTACATTTTGGAACGCTAGATACGATGAGCAGCGTAAACGTAAGCTTTGAGTGCTAGGTGCTATGGACAAACTAGATACTCGGCCTTCTGGTATGAAGATAGAACTGCCTTTGAACAGTGAATCAGCTTTGGCGAATAAGTTCAGGTTCTAAATAGCTACGGTATTAGATAGCTAGCGACTCTTACGGTGAGTTCACCTTCGCTAGGATCGCGCAAAAAGACAAATGCGCCGGTTACTGCCTCCTCGCGTGAGAGAAAGTCTATAGACTGCTCTCCCCATTCCACTATCTCGTTGTTGACGCGTAGTTCGGCAATCACTTGAACAGTTTCTGCGGTTGTCCCCCCTATGTTCGTAACGGTGAAAGGCACGTAGTAGCTAGTTTCTCGCTGTTCGGCGCTGTCAGTTAACACCTGGAGAGTGGGTGGGGTTTGGTTGCGATCGCGCACCCATAAATATCCCACGCTGCCAATAATGCCAAACAAAATCAGCAGGGCAATCAAAAAGCTCACTTGCTCAGCCGTAGAGCGAGGTGTTGTAGAGCGCGGTGCTACAGCGTGGTCTTTTTCCTGACGAGACGCCGCGCTATCTTCCGAAGGCTTACTCATACCGCCAATCTCCCAGCAGCGCCGCCGATAGTGGCAGGCAGTCCCAATATCAATATCTGCCTGAAAGCGATTTCAATCGGAGCGTTAGGGTCTAGCTTGCCAAAAAAGCTGAGCATCAAACCAGCCGCCATCAGGGAAAGCAAGTACGAGAAAACCGTTTCGCTCAGCGGCCCTTGCAGTAGACCCTGCTGAAGCCGCCGCTGCTCTTGACGAGTAAAGTCGGCCTGAAAAACAATGCTGTAGGACAGCAGCAGCGAGACCAGCACCGTTAGTAGCAGCCACGGACCATCTATAGCCGCAACTAGAACAGTGACCTCATCAGTCGGCGCAACGCTAAAAGCAACGATCAAGGCCCCTAGTAAGGTTGCGCCAATATCCGAGATCGTTTCATTGAGGTTGTCTTCTGGAAATAAACGGTCCATCTTGCTAGGGGCTGACTGCTCAGCAGGCGTAGATGCTGTGCCGTTCTCTTCGTCTGATTCTGTCGAATCGTCGGAATTGCGCAGAAATTGATTAGCCAGCGCCACTCCCAAAGAAAAAGGCACGCTCTCAAAGATTATTTTGCCAATGGCTCCGCTCAAGCGCGTGTCAAAGACCACCTGACGCAGAACAACTAGCATCGTGAAAGAACAGATTAGGCCGAGCGCGATCGCTTCCACCGCATCTTGTAGTGCTTCTCTTTCTGTCGTTGCCTGCGACTTACGAAAGCCCCCCGTCCGGCTGAGCAAATAGGTGCCTATCAGCGTCGTCAGCAGCACGCCCGCTAGCTGAGCAGGCGACACCGACGATCCAATCCACCACACCTCCATTGTGTAGAGCAAAGGAATGCCAAATAGAAAGCCGCCGCAAATGCCGCGCACCAGATCGTTGAGTTCGCGCCTGAGCGGACTATTCTGCTTTTTTCGGCTTTGCTTTCTTTGGCTTTGCTTTCTTTGGCTTTGCTTTCTTTGGCGCTTTGACGATGCCATGCACAGAGGAATTCGACTACTGCAATGATCGTCTCACAATAGTGACCAGGAATACATTTCACTATCAAAATCTCATTCACTAGATAGAACTTAATTCGTAGCTAGAGATAGCGGTGAGGGTCTCGGCGTATGGCGCTAAAAAATATCTGAAGAATTTGACTTAACTGTCTACATTCAGTGACAAGAACACTCAAAATCGATCTACGGTAGTGTACTAACCTTTCGCTAGCCACCCGACGCAGGCTTGGTACCTGCCGTAGAAATGAAGATCGCCTCTAGAATCAGCCGCGTCACGCCCTCTATGACTCTTGCCATTTCGGCTAAGGCAAAGGCGATGAAAGCCGACGGCCTAGACGTTTGCAGCTTTAGCGCGGGTGAGCCTGATTTTGATACGCCTAGTCATATTAGAGAAGCGGCCAAGACGGCGCTAGATCAAGGTAAAACTCGCTACGGCCCAGCGGCGGGAGAGCCTGCGTTAAGAGAGGCGATCGCCCAAAAGCTTCAGCAGGATAATCACCTCGCCTACGATGCCAAGAATATCATGGTCACTAACGGCGGCAAACACTCGCTGTATAACCTGATCATGGCGCTGATCGACCCTGGCGATGAGGTGATTATTCCTGCACCTTTTTGGGTCAGCTATCCAGAGATGGTCGAGCTAGCAGGCGGCAAGCCTGTAATCGTCGAGACCACAGCCGAGAATAACTACAAGCTCAGCGCTGACCAGCTCAAAGCGGCAATCACGCCAAAAACGCGGCTGTTTGTGCTTAATTCTCCCTCGAATCCGACTGGGATGGTCTATACCCCGGCTGAGCTACAGGCGCTAGCCGCAGTCATTGTCGAGGCGGACATTCTAGTGGTGTCTGATGAGATCTACGAAAAGATTCTCTACGAAGGCGCTGAGCACGTTAGCATCGGCAGCTTCAATTCAGAAATTTTTCAGCGCACGATTACCAGCAACGGCTTTGCCAAAGCCTATGCGATGACCGGCTGGCGGCTGGGCTATTTAGCCGCGTCCGAGGAAATCATCACAGCGGTAAATACGCTGCAAAGCCACAGCACGTCTAATGTCTGTACGTTTGCTCAGTATGGTGCGATCGCCGCCCTCACCGGACCTCAAGACGATCTAGCCATCATGCGCCAAGCCTTTAGCAAACGGCGGCTGGCGATCATGGACATGGTTGGCAATATTGATGGGCTTAGCTACGTAGAACCCAACGGCGCTTTCTATCTATTTGTAGATATTAGCCAGGTAGGACTAGGCTCTGTAGTGTTCTGCGAGAAGCTGCTGAACGAAAAGCAGGTGGCCGCTATTCCAGGTGCCGCGTTTGGCGCAGAGGGCACTATTCGCATCTCCTACGCCACCGATTTAGACACGATTGAGCGCGGCATGGACCGACTGAGCGGCTTTGTGAAGGCATATAGCTAATCACGGTTTGGGTCAGACGATTGGCTGCGGTCTGACTGCGGTCTCACTGTCTACGGAGCCGCTATCTACCGCTTCACTCTCTAGCGGCTGGTTTCTTTGGGCGAGTACGCTCAGCGCCTGCTTTAGGGCTTCGGTGCGATCGCTCAAGAATCGATCGGCAGGCACGATGTTCAATAGGCCCAGACGAGTTAGGCGCTTGTAGGTTTGGCCTTTCGCGCCGACGATGTAAACCGCGCGATCGCCATCCACCGCCTCTTGAATCGAGTTCTCTAGCGCCAGCGACGTGGTCACGCCCAGGTGCGGCACTTCGCTAATATCTAGAATCAGCACCTGACAGTTTTGGACGGCGTCTCTTTCTCTAGAAATTGCCTTAGCCACGCCAAAGATCATCGGCCCGCTCAGGCGAAAGATCAAAATTCGACCCCGACCTTGATCTAGCAGCGCTTTTTCCTCAGATGTCAGCGTGATCGTATCGTCATCATCGGTAACTGCCGTAACGCCTTTTTCCGAGCGCAGCATACTCAAGTTCTCAATCGTCAGCATATTTGCCACAAACACACCGACGCCAACAGCCACCACCAAATCGACAAACACCGTCAGGAAAATTACCCCGTACATAATCGCCGCCGACTTGCGCGAAATGTAGTGAGCCCGCTTCAAAAAGCCCCAGTCGATAATGTCGATACCGACTTTGATGATGATGCCAGCTAGCACAGAAAGAGGAATGTTCTCTGTCAGACTGCTCGCCCCTAGCACAACTACTAGCAAAATCACCGCCCGCGATAGGCCCGAGAGCGCTGTACGTCCCCCCGCTTTGATATTGACCACTGTGCCCATCGTCGCCCCCGCACCCGGCAGGCCACCTAGCAGACCAGACATAATGTTGCCAATACCCTGACCAACTAGCTCCTTGTTAGAATCGTGTTCGGTGCGAGTGAGACTATCTGCCACCACCGAAGTCAGCAGCGCGTCAATACAGCCCAGCGTCCCTAGTACCCCTGCATCAATCAGCATGAGGCGCATCTGGGGTCCGCTAAAGGTTGGCACTGTCAACGTCGGCAGCGCTAGCGGGATTTCACCAATGCGAGCGAGTTCTTCGACCCCACCCGTCAGAAACGTTAGGGACAGAAGTGTTCCAATCACCATAGCCACTAGCTGAGGCGGCGCAAACTTTCGCAGATTTTTTGGGAAAAAGACAATAATCAGCACCGTCAGCAGCGCCAGGATCGCATCGCTCCACTGGATGCCCCCTAGCAGCTCCGGCAGACTTTGCAATGTGCCTAGCACACCTGGTCGAGAAGCCGTCTGCCCTAGCGCCGGACCAATCTGCAAAATAATCAGAATCAGACCGATGCCCGACATAAAGCCCGACACCACGTTGTAGGGCATCATCGTGACGTATTTTCCTAGCTTCAATGCGCCCAGCAAAATCTGAAAGACACCCGCCATGATCACAACGGTAAAGGCCATTGCCATCCCGTTTTCTGGATTAGCCGCCATCAGCTCAGCAATCACGCCAGTGATGACCACCGTCATCGGGCCTGTAGGCTCAGAGATCAGCGTGGGCGTACCGCCAAACAGCGCCGCAAAAAAGCCGACGATAATAGCTCCGTAGAGTCCGGCAGTAGGCCCCGCGCCCGACGCTACGCCAAAAGCTAGCGCCATTGGCAGGGCAATCACGGCGGCGGTCAGTCCGCCAAACAGATCGCCGCGAATATTTTTGAAGTTGATCTGATTAGTAATTTTGTAAGCTCGTTGCATGGGTAGGGTTAGCCCTCGGCGCGATCACTTCCCCTAGTCTCTCATGCTGGCTTAAACTTTAGTTACATGCATTAGAAATCGTCTTTGAAAACACTGTTCACCAAGACGCGGCCCAACAAAATAGTTCATCGCCAAAGTTCATCGCCAATATATGCCCTCTCATTCAACTGAATGCGCCTATCTGCCATCCAACTGGTTTAATCGTCCATCGCCTCAAGTCGCTGCTGATTTGATCGGCTGCAATCTGCATAGGCGCATTGGTGAGGAAACGGTCGCAGGTCAAATTGTTGAAACTGAAGCCTACGAAGCAGGCGACCCGGCCATGTATGCCTATCAGACAAAAACAGAGAGAAATGCTGTTGTTTTTGGTCCGGCTGGATTCACCTACATCTATCGAATTTACCGTCAGTACCACTGCTTTAACATTGTCACCGACCGGGATAATTTCGCTAGCACCATTTTGATCAGAGCGGTGCATTTAGAACAAAGACCTAGCTGGGTAGATCCGAAGAAAGACAAGTTAGAGAGGGTTGCCGCTGGTCCAGGAAAGCTGTGCATTGCATTGCAGCTAGACACTTCGCTAAAGGGGATCTCTGTTGAGCCTAGCTCGGGGCTATGGGTGTCTGGTCGTTCGGATGCGATCGCCCAGCAGCTTCTAGATCCTCAGGCCATCACCCAAACCACCAGAATCGGCCTATCAAAAGGCGTTGACATTCCCTGGCGCTGGTACCTGACTGACTCGCCAGCGGTCTCGAAGAAAATCTCAAAGAGAAAATAGGGTGGTTCGCAGTCGAGTCAGGGTACAGCCGCAATTAGCAGTATGCGATAGTCGGTTTTTTCTAGCCCTTTAAGAGACGACCCGCTTGGTGAGTATCGCCATCATTTCATTGGGTCTGCCAGTAGGCAGCGGGCGGCTCCAGTCGTTTGGATCGGCGTAGCCAAGCTGGTGCAGTTGCCCAATAGTGATTTGGATACCGCTGGGCGTGCCAAGTAATAGATGACGAACTTGCTCTGTCGTGCCATCTGAAACTGTGGACGCGGCTGCGTCCGGTAAGGGAAATGTGAGCATGAGAATCTGGTCTCCGGTTGATAGGGATTAGGAAACCAGAACCCAAGCGACTTTAGCCACCTCTCGAAATATGTGCAAATTCGGAGTTGCTAAAGTACACTGCCCTTAGCTTCCGGACTGCTGGTTCAGTTCGCGAAGTTAGCCGTCGGTAGGTGCTCGTAACACTTGCCGATGGCGCTGAAGCCAAATGAGTTCTGATGAAACGGGCGGTAATAGGCATCACGCGCCTTAGCTATTGAAGATAGAGCGATTTTTGCACTGAGTCAAGTAATGAGAAGTTAAACATCTTTTCCGCTCAAAGACTAAAACTCACCGCTCCTCACGACCAGCGGCAATTTGATTCAGTTGTGCTGGTGTCAGTACTCGCTGCTTAGACTGAACGAAATCTTTTGCGTTTCGCGTCACGATAGTATCTAGAGCATTAGCAACAGCGGTGTAGTTTTGAATAGCATCTTCAAAGTCTTTGAACTCTGAACTCGCGGTGGCTTCGATAGCATTGTCAATAACTACTCTATCGACCGTTGCTACTTCGCAGAATTTTAGCAATCCTTCTAGAAAGCCCAGCGCGCTTGCGCCTCCAATACTTTTACGCGCGATGTAGTAAACATCGCTGATTACAGAAGCCGAAACATAGCCAGCAATCCGTTTGGATTCAGCCAACGCTAAGGTATCAGTACTGTCGCTTTTATAGGGTTCGCGCTGAAGGGCCACATCCAACAAAACATTAGTATCGATTAAAGCCCTCATAGATTGTGCTTTTCCTTGAGTGCTTGCCACCGTGCGTCATCATCGTCTATCTGAACAATCTCAGAAGGCAGATTCGCAAACCAGTCTGCCAGCGCTTTTATCTTGTAGCCTTCTGAACCTGTCGCCGAGTCTGGAGACAACTCCTGCTCGGAGAAAGAATAATTAGAAGCACCGACTTCCTCGATCTGAGACTGCGTCGATTGAAGAACAATAATCTCAACGTCGCCAGGAGCTAGATCCACTAGCTCGGATACAATCAGTTTTCCGGCACTGTCTATCTTTCCGTTAAGCTTTAGCGCTTGCATTGTGTTACCTTTGCGCGAACAGTTCATTGATATTATGACTCGTTCACAGCGAATAGATGTGGACCGTGTTAAAAGAGTCGCCACGCCTGCTGATTTAGTCCATTTCACTATTCGACAACCCGTTTGTTTATGCGGGCGATCGCACCAAAACGCCCATGCCTTCCAATAGCTGTGGCTCTTCTTCTAGCGCGACCTTTGCGATCGCCAAATAATCACTCAGCCAGTCTTGCAGTTCATCTAGCGCCGCATCTCTCTTTTCTGTCGCTGCCTGCGCCTCTCCTTTCTCTTTTTCTTGGACCAGATTGGCCTGCTCAATCACCGCTAGCTCAGCTAGTCCAGCTTTTAGCTTTGGCTCAGTGATGCCAAACTCTTTTAGTTCAGAGAGAACTACTTGATCCCCTAGCGCATTCTTGTAAAACTGCTGCGCCTGCGCCATCCATCCAGAGAGACTTTTCTTGCGGGTACCGCTCAGGTCTAGCTGAGTCGCTACGCCGGAGTTACGTTTGAAGGCAACACGCGCCACTTTTAGAAACCGCATATAAGATTTCTTGGCAGTTTCCCAAGCTTCGTTCACCTCAGTCGTCGCCGAGATCTGACCGCCCGCTTCGGCCTGCTGTGCGAGTTGTGCAGCGGCAGCGGTGTTGTAGAGCTGTTTGCCCTGCTGAATTTTTGCTTTGGTGTAGCCAAAGTCGCTGAGGTATTCGAGCACTTTTGGATTGTTCAAGGCGTTGTCGATAGCGAGCTGAGCGTCGCTGAGCAGGGTGTCGATGCTGCGATCAATCGGCATAGGTAGAGTCCTGAGTGTATGGAGATGCGCTCTGAGCGTTCCCAATGTCTGCAAAGAAGTACAGAAATGAAGCGGAATTGATGCAGAGCGCGGCTGATAAAGTGCAGTTGATGACTGAGTAGTTGCAGGGTGCGACTGATAAAGTGCAGTTGGTGACTGGAGCTTTGCAGAGTGCGACTGATAAAGTGCAGTTGATGACTGAAGGATTGCAGAGCGTGACTGGGCGATCGCAGTATGTGACTGGAGGATTGCAGGAGGGAGCGGATTGATTGGGGGCGATCGCACGCCTACCATCTCAGTCATTTTGTTAACGACCTGTAATAATCAACAGTAGACAGTCGGTTTTGAGCCAGGTTTGCAGTCATGGTACAGACGCCCACAAGAACCCTCACTCTAGAAGAATTTTTGCAGCAGCCCGAAACGAAGCCTGCTAGCGAATACATTGACGGTAAAATTATTCAAAAGCCGATGCCAAAAACAGCGCACAGCGGAATTCAGGCAGGCTTGATTAAAGTCATCGACCCGGCGCTGAACCCTAGCAACGTTGGCCGAGCCTTTCCAGAACTTCGCTGTACGTTTGACGGTCAATCAATCGTTCCAGACGTAACCGTCCTACCCGGCGCTAAAATCCCTCGCGATGAGAAGGGTAAGCTCGCCGACGAGCTGTTCGCCGCACCCGACTGGATGATAGAGATTCTGTCGCCACGGCAGAGTCAGACGAAAGTGGTGAAGAAGATCATGCACGCTCTAGCGCATGGCACTCAAATGGGCTGGCTAATTGACCCACAGGAAGAATGCGTTTTTGCCTATACGCCTGACTTGCGAGCCATGCTGTATGAAGCTTCGGATGCACAGTTGCCAGTACCGGAATTCGCGACAGCCTTTCAGCTAACGGTAGGTGAGTTAGTAGCTTGGCTGTATGAATGAGGAAAACCGACCCAAGCACAGGTTGACCGCTGCAATTTATCTGATGTCTAGAAATGGCTGTAGAGAATTGATTCGGCAATTGAAAGTCAACCTGACTGTCCTTCGACCGTAGATAGATGTGTAAGTATGTTTGTCCTCAACGGAGTAATTCACCTCTGAATTTTATCTCCTAGACTTTCCTTCGCTTCCTTTAAAGACTCAAAGACACAGCACTCATTTGTTGTGCTATCGCACAGTAGGTTTTCCCCTGCAAATCTGTCAGGATTGCCGAAGTAGCTAACAAGCAGCAACCCTTTCGGCTTATTCACAAACAAGAATGCCGGAAGCAGATCTTCGTCTGGCACATATACGCCGAATTCTTCCATTGCTTGATCCGCTACGTCTTCTCCAATAGCAAACTTTCCTGCTAAACGAATTTCACTTTCAGGAAAATCTAGTCTCAAGAGCATGAGACCGTCAAGCGCGAGCCAATCTTCCGGAGTTGCCCTTTCAGTACTCTCTGCCCACAGATATTCGTTTGGATCTAGCAACGGCAAGAAAAAAGGAGCGACTTTATGAACCCTGGATATCTTTCCTTTCCTATTTTCTTCGAGAGTTAACTGGTAGTACCAACCACGCCTGCGTTCGCGAAATAAGGCGGTGATACCTCCCTCTTTTCTACTCCACCTGATTAACCGAATCGGATCATCATTTAGCGCATCCGCACAGATTCTTTGAATTTCTTGGCTGGAACCTTCTTCCCCTCTAGGACTGATTGGTGGTGGTTCGACGATAGACGGTGGTGCGGGAGGATTCCAAATCAATTCACCATTCTTGTATAGAACCGGAGTTAAGTGCTCTGCAATACCCTGCATCTGGATAGATACACGGCCTAGCTCATGAGCAAAATCAAAGTCCTCTCCTGCGCCCACCGCCTGGTAGAAGCCTACCGAAAAATTTATGGCAGCAGCATCACCGATCGCTTGGTTCATTCCAACAACGAATGGAATATGCTGGGCGATCGCCTCCGCCTGAACGTCAGAATAGCAAGCATTCAGCACAACGCACTCTAAACCAAACCTTGAGAACATCCTGAAGAGGTTCGCTAATGCATCTGCTTTGACAACTTGTTTTCTGCCAATCGCATCTTGAAAATACAGCCCTGTCTCTCCCGCACCGTGTCCGCTGAAGTGAACAATCTGAGGTTTAAAGTTTAGTAATGCTTGTTGCAGATCACTCGGTGTAGCCGCACCGATAGAGTTTATTGGAACCGTTCCATACCCAGCCAATGTCAATTTATGACTAATTTCTTTTTCTTCTTCTGCTAATTGTAGCCGAGGTGCTTCTACAGGATTTGCTGCTACAAATAAAATTGACTTTAATGGAAGGGCTTTGTTCATAAAGGGAGAATTGCGTAAGAAGTTTGATCTTCGTTGAGTTTGGATTGACTTTCGGATTTTATCTTACTGTATCGGGTTCGTAGGGTACTGCTATGGCTTCACTATTCCGATTGTCACAGGTTAAAGGATGGAATGCGGATTGAAGACTTGCTCATCATCAAAATCAAACTGACATTAGTGCGTTTATTGAGAGAATGGCGATAGCTGCTGCTTAGCATATCCACCAAATCTGCGGACGTAGCGAGAACCAATACGAACAATCCAGATTTGTGCATCCGGATGGCGAGATTCTAGGCGATCGCAAGCCGCTATCTCACTCTCATCAATCTCAAAATCTTCACTCTCGATATCTATAGCCACAATTCTGCGATCGCCCGATCTACCTTGATCGAGATCATCGGCATCAATCTGAGGTCGAACCCGCGACTCATAGATCTCGTCGCCCCGCCTCGCAAACTCTTCCTTACTATATTTAGGCTGTTGTATCACCATCGCCGCAGTCTCCATCTACTTTGACATTCGCAAGCCAACTACCGTTAAGTTTACAAGCCCACTTATGCATCCACGTCTGTACAAGAAACCGAACCGCCCTCATCCTGACGAAAATGCGACCATGCTTCATCCTCTTCTGGCCGTAGCCAATCCTTTGCCAGTACTGACTCACTTATCGAAGCGGTTGCAGCCGTCGCATCTGTAACAGCCATCTTCTGTCTAAACTTCAGATATTGCAGGTAGTTCAAAACTTCTGTTAGCAGAGAATCGGGCATTCCCTCTAGCTCCTGTAACAGTAACTCTTTGATCAGCATCGAACGTCTTCCTCGCAATCTATCTACGTCAAAACCACCTTTCCATATCGTACAAGCGCAAGCTGACTCATGTTTCAAACCGCATGCTGCCTATACTGTCTTAAATTTAAATCTAGCTATCAGCAAGAACTGTCGAGCTATGAAATTTTATGAGCGATCGTAATAAACCTCTCGTTTGGCTAAGAGGTGAAGTCAAAACGCCACCCTTCAGCCAGACAGCTAGAATTGGAGCAGGATACCTACTCAGAAAATTGCAGCAGGGCATGATACTGGGAATGCCGCAGTCAAGACCGATGCCCAGCATTGGCATTAGCTGTCATGAACTTCGGATCAGAGACGGTGAGCAAAACTGGCGCATCATCTACCGCATCGACCCAGACGCCATTATCATTCTCGAAGTTTTTAGCAAAAAGTCGCAGGCAACCCCAAAAAGCACTATTGATACTTGTAAACAGCGATTGAGTAGATACGATAGGGACAAGCAGGAGTAAGCCAATGGACCAACAAACTAAAGAAAAGCTGGAAGCCAAAGGATGGCAGGTTGGATCAGCTACCGATTTTCTTGGTCTTGCAGACGAAGACTTACTCATCATCAAAATTAAACTAGCGCTGTCGCGTCGCTTAGAAGAACGGCAGCAGCAGATAGCCGCGCCCGAAGAAGTGGACCTTAAACAGCCAAACCAGACACAACATACCGAACCATCGACCTCAATTGATCAGCTCATCCGCGATATGATCGCCACTGGCTCATCCCCTCAAGAAATCGGTCAGCTAATCGCCAGCGTTGATACAGCAGTGGCCTAGTCGTTCAGCTTTTCCAAATCCAAAAATCTGGCCTACCTGACTTCCCCAAACAGGCGACTTGTGATGTAAAGTCACAAATCATCGCGCTGTTTTGCCGTATACGCCATGTCAATCATCCGCCACTGGAAAAAGTTTCTAGCCCTTGCCCTCGTTGGCCTGCTCTCTAGCTGGCTAATTAGCTGCGGTAGCGGGATCAATGCCGCCGCCGATAGCTCCGGCAAAGCCGAAGTCGAATTCTGGACAATGCAGCTCTCGCCAAAGTTCGATGACTATTTCAACGAGCTGATTGCCGAGTTTGAAGCCGAAAACCCAGACACGACCGTGAAATGGGTCGACGTGCCCTGGTCCGATATGGAGACCAAAATCCTAGCAGCGGTATCGGCGAACAACGCGCCCGACGTGGTGAACCTGAATCCCAACTTCGCCTCTCAGCTCGCGGCCAGAGGCGCATGGCTGACGCTAGATGACAAGCTGACCGAAGCAGAGAAGGCGGTCTATCTGCCCAAGATTTTTGAGGCGACGCAGATCGATGGCGATAGCTTTGGCTTTCCCTGGTATCTGACGGCGCGGGTGACGCTGTACAACAGTGAGATTTTTGAAGCGGCGGGGATTGCTGAGCCGCCTGCCACGTTTGAAGAGCTGGCGGACGTGGCTAAGACAATCAAGGACGAAACCGGAAAGTACGCTTTCTTCATTAGCTTTGTGCCAGAGGATGCGGCGGATGTGCTTCAGTCTTTTGTGCAGATGGGCGTGCCGCTAGTCGATGATGAGGGGAATGCGGCCTTCAATACGCCAGAGGGTAAGGCGGTCTTTCAATACTGGACGGACCTGTATCAAAACGAGCTGCTGCCGCGTGAGGTGCTAACGCAAGGACACGCGCAGGCAACTCAGCTCTATCAGTCGGGGCAGACGGCAATTTTGACTTCGGGGGCAGAGACTTTGAGCGCGATCGCCACCAACGCGCCAGATATCGCCGCCGCCACCCAAGCCGCCCCTCAGATCACTGGCAGCACTGGCAAAAAGAACGTCGCCGCGATGGATCTGGTCATTCCCAAGTCCACAGACGTAGAAGCCGCCGCGCTAAAGTTCGCCACCTTTGTCACCAATGACGAAAATCAGCTCGCCTTTGCCAAAGCTGCAAACGTGCTGCCCTCTACCGTAGGGGCCATGTCCGATAGCTACTTCACCGACGTACCCGCAGACGCCTCTCCGGTAGAAGTCGCTCGGTCAGTCAGCGCTAGCCAGCTAGAAGATGCCGCCGTGCTGATCCCGGCGATGGAAGATGTGAAAGTCTTACAGAAGGTGGTCTATGACAACTTGCAGGCGGCGATGCTAGGAGATAAGACGGTGGATGAAGCTGTAGCGGATGCCGCAGCGGAATGGGACAATCGATAAAGCGAGAGGGCAGGGGATGAAAGCTCAGCACCGTCTGATCTACTGTTGTGTAGCGGCGCTGCTGGGCTGTCAGGAGATAGGGCCGCCTGAGCAAATTGCACTGACCCGCGCTGACTGTGAGCAGCAGATAGGATTTGCTTTTGTGGAAGGGGGTGAGTTTTTGCGGGGGAGCGATCGCACTCAAAAAGACTACGCCTACCAAATCAGCGCCGCAGGCTTTGCCGACTCATCCGATGCGATCGCCGAAGCCGAAGCGGGCTTTCGGCGTCAGGGCTGGTTTGACCGCGAGCCAGACGAGGAAACCATTAGCCTACCTGCGTTTTGCCTCGCGCAGAACCTAATCACCAATCAGGACTATCAGGCTTTTGTGCAAGCAACAGGACACGAACAGCCTGGAATTTCTGCTGAAGCCTATCAGACGCAGGGCTTTTTAGTTCACGACTATAGCGAAGTAGTGCCCTATCTGTGGCAAGCAGGCCAGTTCCCAACCGGACAGGGACAGCATCCGGTGGTGCTGATTTCCTATGAGGATGCGCTGGTTTATGCCGAATGGCGATCAGCAGCAAGATGGCGTCAGCTACCGACTGCCAACCGCATTGGAATGGGAAAAAGCCGCTAGGGGAACCGACGGACGCTATTTCCCATGGGGCAGCGAATGGCGCGATGAAGCGACTAACTGGGCGAAAAATGGTCCGTATGGAACGAGTGCGATCGCCACCTACCCAGACAGCCGCAGTCCCTACGGCATCGAAGATATGGCAGGCAACGTCTTTGAATACACCAGCACCCTCATCGAAAAATCCAACGGCGAAACCGAAGTCCTGCTAAAGGGCTGCGGCTGGGACGACTACCCCGGCTTTTGCCGCGCCGCCTACCAGCACGATCGCCCTACAGACGCCAAACATATTCTCTTCGGCTTTCGCCTAATTTCAGAATAGGACTACGCGAACAGAGTAGCGATAATATAAAGCGGACTAAATTTATTCCCACTCCGCATATATGGCTTCCCTGTCCCCCACTCCCCCACTCCCCCACTCCCCCACCACCCAAACTCTCACCGAACTCCAGCGACTTATCGACGTCATCGCCCAGCTTCGCAACCCCGACGGCGGCTGTCCGTGGGATCTCGCCCAAACGCCCCAGAGCCTAGCCCCCTACGTGATCGAGGAAGCCTACGAGACAGTAGACGCGATTCAAACTGGCAAAGCTGAAGATATTGCTGAAGAACTTGGAGATCTGCTCTTGCAAGTTGTTCTACAGGCGCAGATTTTTCAAGAACAAGGAGATTTTGATCTTGGTGATATTGCCAAGGGAATTGCGGATAAAATGGTTCGCCGTCATCCGCACGTGTTTAACCAAAAACAATCTAGTGACAGTGCGGGCAAAACGCCAGAAGCACTGCGAATGAGCTGGGAACAGATTAAAGCAGCGGAAAAGGCAGAGACTGAAGATCCCGACAAACTTTCTCCTAAGCTGCGGCGATATGCTAGATCGCTACCGCCTCTAACGGGCGCAATGAAAATCTCTCGCAAAGCGGCTAAGGCTGGATTTGAATGGGATTCTCTAGCAGAAGTCTGGGAGAAAGTAGACGAAGAGATCGCCGAATTGCACAAAGCTATCGAGTCAGAGTCTACCGCCGCTCAAGAAAGCGAACTCGGCGATGTTCTATTTTCCTTGATTCAAATTGCTAGGTGGAAAGGCCTCGATCCTACCGCCGCCCTACAGGGCACAAACCGCAGATTCATTCAGCGCTTTGCCAGCGTCGAAGCCCAAGCCAAAAAGCCTCTCCACGACTACAGCCCCACCGAGCTAAACGCTTTTTGGCAGCAGGCCAAACAACAGCTCGCCGCGCAGTCATCCGGGCTTTAGCCGCCAGTCTCTGAACTTTTCTAGAGATAGCCTCTATCTAATGATACTTTGCAAGTCAGGGCTGATTTTTAGGCGAACGGCAATCCCGGTGATGTTGTCGTGTCCGTTGACTTCATTGGCTAGCGTGATTAGATCGTCCATGCCCGCCACGACTCCTTTCTTTTCTCTTAGAATTGGGTCGATGTGGCTATATAGATAGTCTTCTACCAGGTTGTTGTCACTAAGACCATCTGAGCAAAGCAACAGCAGCGTATCTTCTGAAAAATTGAGATAGGTAATGCTAGGAAAGAGACTTTCTTGATCGCGCGGTCCTAGCGCCTGGGTGAGCTGATAGGCGTCGGGGCGATCGTAGGCGATCGCAGCATCAACGCCGCGCTGAATCTCTCTTTGACCCACCTCATGGTCTGTTGTAATCTGCTCGAGTCCAACGCGCCTAGTGTGTTGATATAGCCGGCTGTCTCCAACATGCGCGACGACTGCGGCGGTTCCTTGCACTAGCAGTAGTACTAGGGTCGTTCCCATCCGCGCATGTCCGGTCTTTTGTTCTTTCTCATTAATCTCGTAGACTGCCTGGTTAGCAAGTTTCACAGCCTCGATAATCGTCTCCTCATCGGGTAGCGCAGTCTCTGCTGAAGTCTTGCTATTAGCGCCCTTTGCCAGCGCGGACGGCCAGTGTGCCTCAAAATAGTCAGACAGCGTCTGAGCGGCAAGCTGACTAGCTACTTCTCCACCGTCATGTCCGCCCATACCGTCACAAAGCACATATAGACAGCGCGCCCGAAAGCGGTGAGTCCGATTCCCTGATGCCTTTTGGCAACTGCTAGCAATAAAAAAGTAATCCTCGTTGTGATCACGCAATCGACCCACATCTGTGCGGCCAAAATCTTCTATTGAAATTAGCTTCATCGGCAGAACCATTGTGGAATCTTCCATCTCTGAAGAATCGCTGAGCAGTCTGCTTTCCAACGGATCAGGAGAGGTGTCTTCTAGCAAGGGAGGTTCTAGCAAGGGGTCTTCTACTGGAAAATCTGCTGAAGGCATATCTGTTTGGGTGCTAGGAATTGGCAAAGGCGGGAAAGGGGGAAGCGGGGCGGAGGTTCTAGGGGTTGTTGCCTCTGGGGTGGAGAGGAGCTCTTTGCCGATGGTGGCTAGCTCATTTCTGAGCTGGTCTAGGGTTTGGGCGGAGGTGACGGCGAGGATGAGCTGCCTGATCTGTCTGAGGGTGGCGACTTCGCCTCTGTGCGGTTGGGCTAGCAGAGACTTGAGGAAAGCTTTTAGATCCGAGAGCTGGGGATCTGAAGGAAAGACCTCCTGGAAGAGGAGGTCTTTATCCTGGTTTTTGTGGCTGCTGGGCGGGATGAACTTGTGAACATAAAGAGATTGGTCGGCGGTGATGCCGAGATTGTCGGCTTGCAAAAGGCTTGATCGCCATTGGGGAACAGGCTCAAGTGCTGCCCAAAGGTCGGTGAGTAGATGGGTCCAGTAGACTGGCTGTAGCGGATCGATGGCGGTGGAGAACGCTTTGACCAAAGGCGTGGTTGTGGGCTGGTCATAGGTAATCATCAAGGCTGTTTCGCCCTGCTGCCAGGTGTCGTAGAGCTGAGGGGCGGCGTCTTTTATCAGCAGGTAGGGGTGGGCGGCAGCGGGCAGATCTGGTATGGATTGAAGAGTTTCTATCGTTGGAGCGGTATCTGTCTTAGCTAGGTTAAAAAGATGCTGCTGGAGGGGCGATCGCACTTCAGGCTGACTATCTAATACATACGCTCTACCAGAACTGAGCACAGTAGAAACCTGATATCGACCTTCCCCTAATTCACTGCTGTCAGCGGGCCTACCCGGAAGATACGTATCTGGAATTAGCTCTAGCTGGTCAAACGGCAGCACTCTGATCTGTAATGACGGCTGAGCCGTCAAAGGCGAACCACAGCGCTGACAGAATTTGTGGTCTATCGGGTTAGCAAACTGACAGTTGGCACAGATAGGCATATCGAGTTCTAGAGCATTGTCTCCAGGCGTGCTTGACGGTGTGAGAAAAACTGCATGATAGACAAAAAGGACAGAAGTAGAGAACCGTCTGATTTGGATTATGCCCGAGAATGACCGCTTCTAGGCAGCGATCGCACCTCACGGTCGCTTAGCGATCGCCACTGTCCTGGCAGCAGCCCAGCCAAGGTCAGCGCCAGCTCAGCCGGGACTTGCGGACTAGCTTTTAATTTTGGTCTTGATCTTCGAGCATCTGAGCCTTTTCCTACCGACTGCCGAGCACCGGGCAGAAATAAAGCGCTGCGAACCAGCCGTAGGGTCGGATAGCCGACTGCTGCTGTCATACGACGCACCTGACGATTTTTCCCCTCGTTCAAGACAATCTCTAACCAGGCAGTGGGTATCTGCTTACGATAGCGAATCGGCGGATCTCTAGGCGGCAGATCTGGTTCTCGCATCAGGCTCACCTCGGCAGGCCGAGTGCGGTAGCCGCGAATGATTACCCCCTCGCTGAGCTGGGCGATCGCGTCTTCTATCGGCTGACTATTGGCGGCGCACTCGATCTGCACCCAGTACTGTCGCCGGTGCCCATAGCGCGGATGGCTGAGACGATGCTGCATTGGGCCATCATCTGTCAGCAGCAGCAGCCCCTCGCTATCGCGGTCCAAGCGACCAACCGCATACACATTCGGGACACTCACAAACTCTTTTAGCGTTCGCCGTTTCGTCCGGATGGTGGAGCTATTTTTAGCTGGATCATCAGTGAACTGGCTCAGCACGTCATAGGGCTTGTACAGCAATAGATATTGATAGGCCACGTAAGCAAACTTATTAATTCTTGAACTCTATTGACAAATCGTCCTAAAGCCAAAGCAGATAGATATTCTAATAAGACAAATCTAGTTCTGTTGTGAGATCTCAAGTCATGGACAACGCAAAAACATACAAGATGAACTGCACGCTGAAGTTCGGTGACATCTACAGTCAAATTATTGTCTGGCTTTTAGTCTTGTTCATCAGCTTGGCCGCAGCGCTAGCTTTGATGGGCGCTAGCCGCCCCGTGTACGCGCTGGCTACCGTTGGCCTGATCTTTGTTCTATCTTTGCCCTTCTTACTCTTCGCTTTTGTTACCACGCTGCTCAACCACATCGAGTTTAGCGAGGTCGATCCTGACGCTGTTGTTGCCAATTCACCAGCTGCTACCGCCCGGCTAGCTAGCCAGAGCGCATAGATAAGATCGTTCACGGCGTTTGCGATATCCCTACAAGGATATCGCGCTGGTTCGTAGCGCAAAACTCTATGGTTCAGGCGCGACTGGGACTTCAGCAGGACTCTCCTCGGCTGCGGGGATTTCTTCGACTGTACCCTCTACTGACTCAGTCGGCGTGCTTTTTTCACTAATCAGATCGCGAACGCCGTCTTTGTACTGGGTGGGGGCAAGCGCGATCGCCTGATCAAACAGGGCCTGGGCTTCACTGTCCTGGCCCTGTTCTTTTAGCACTAGGCCTTTGGCTAGAGTCGGACGAAAATCTGGCTGAGTTGGCAAGGCTGCTTGAGCATCGGCGATCGCCTCGTCATAGATACTCAGCGCCTGATCATAGTTCTGTTCTTCAACGTATACCTGACCGAGCAGCAGCTTGACCGAGAGCTTATCAATACTGCCAGGCGAAATCTCATTATTTTGATCCGCCGTGTTCAAAGTGTCTTTTAACAGGCCCACAGCGCCTTCTGTTCGGCCTTGGCTTAGCAGCAGCGCCACTAGACCTTCTAGGGCCGGAATGTTACCAGGGGTCTGAGTCAAGACGCCGCGATAGGTCTGCGCAGCGCCTTCTAAATCATTAAGCTGTTGCTTAGTTTGAGCGAGCAGCACCGCGTATCTGGGCTCGTTAGGATTTAGCTCAACAAGTCGCTCTAACGGCTCTACAGTGCCCTCTAGATCGCCCAGCCTGCTTTTGGCATAGATAATGCCAGAAAGCGCCGTTTGATTATCGGGTTCTCGGCTCAATACCGCCGTGTAGCCTTCAATTTCGCCCTGTAGCTGGGTAGTTTCGTCTACGCTGGGCTGAGTAGCTGAGGAAGCGGCGCGATCGCTATTAGAAGCGCGGCCGTTGAGGCCAAACAAAACAGGCACGGCGACAAAGGCGGCAACCGCTGCAATCAGCACACCTCTGACTAGCCAACTATCTTTTTTAAAGGCCACAGTACGCTTTCTCCCAGTATCCATCAACATAACTTGCTCATACTAGCCTACCCTTCTCATTTGCATTGTTGGCAGTCTGAATCGCTCGCGGCCTGAATCTTCGACAGGAATTTCGGCAGCATAGGCAAGCCTAAAAAAGTACGGATTTACTGCCCACTGGTCTGAACGAATAAGCGTATACAACCCTGCCTACTAGATTGCAATCGCTGAATCGAACTGATTTTCCTGCTGCTTTCGTTCTACAGATGTTTTTTCTAACAAGAACCGTGAAGGCTCCGTCATAGAACCTAGCGGTTCGCGCTAGCCTGTGAGAGTACTTGCAGTAGAAAACCTGTCAGAACGTAGCAAGTGCGATAAATCAAATTTGACGCTGATGTTAATCTAGGGTTTGAAAAGTGCTGTCGACGATCTAAACATCGCAGGCACCATAGCACTCACTAACAAAGGCTTTTCTCAGTTTTTGTTACTAAACGCAGGTACAGTTCAGGAGTTTGACGATTGATGAGTTCTGCCGCTAGCCGCCCGCCCCGCTCTATCAACGCATCCGATAGCGTTGCTTCGAGTTCAGTCCAGACAGGATCAAAAGCAGAGTCAAAAAGCGATCTAAAAACAGGATTGCGTAAGCCGCCAGGGCGATCGCTCTTGCAGCCCCCCGCTCGCCCAAAGTCGCCTGCTCGTCCGGCGGCCGTGCCGCCTGCTGCGACAGAAACCAAAGTCGTTGAACGGCCCCCTGCCCCTCAGCGCCCTGGGCCAATTTCGCCCCCTAGCGAGCCCAGACAGTACCGGGCGATTGGCCTTCTAAAAGGAAAGTACATCCCATCTGAAGAGCAGCTGAATCGGGGAGACATTCTGGCAGAAGACGGCACTTTGATAGATGCCGTCTTGCTCGGCAGAGTCACTAGCCTGCTCAAAAAGCACATTGATCTAGAGACAGAGCATCTCTGGGTAGTCTATCCACGCACCCTGTATAAAGACGAACTCAATAAGGATGAACTCAACAAGGACGAGTCGAATAAAGACGACTCAGGCCAAAGCAAATCACATCAAGGAGATTCGGACGCAGAAAGCTCAACCACCGCAGCCAAGATAGGTTCTGACCAGCTAGCGTCCGTAGAGCCTGCTGCTGAAAACTCAGCATCGGATTCACAGACTTCTGACGAAGATAGCTACTCACGAGACTCCGACGACGATGCAGAGAAGATTCCAGCTCTGCATGTGCAAATCGTGGGCGTGTGGGAGCCCGAAACCCTCAACGCGGAGGCGATGGAGCAGCCCGAAGAAACCCGTCCGCTCTCTAGCCAAGAGGCTGAATCACTGTGCGACCAGTTCTCTATTCGCGGCGAAATCGCCAAGTACTCCGAAGAGTTAGGTGAGATTACAGTCAACATTGTCCAAAAAAGTAAGTCAGAAAATACCAAGCCAAAGCGCCCATTCAAGCTGCTGGTTAACGGTCTGCTGAAAGGCAGAGCGACCGGCTACTTCTGGGATCTAACCGTCGAGCGTCAGGCGGGCAAGCTAGTACTCAAAGAAAGCAAGTCAATTGGCGTTGTCCCCCCAAAGAAAAAGCCAAAAGGACAAAAAGGCGGCAAACGTCGTCCGTCTTCGTATAAGCCAAAAGGCAGTAGCAGTAGTAGCAGTGGTGCGCCAAAGCCAAAGCCGAAGCCGAAAGCAGCAAGTCATAAAGCGGATGCAGCGCCAGAGTAATGGCAGAGTAGCGGCGGGATGTAAGGAGTGGGCTGGGTGCTGCGCTAGGTCATGTTGACGCTAGGTCATATCGATTTGCGGACCCCAGCTATCTTGCGGCATGAACCGCGTGTCAGTAGGGAGAGGAGCGATCGCACCCGTCAGCTCAAATTCACCTGACTCAATCCGCTGCTTTAGATCTAGCGCCACCTGGCTAGACAGATAGACACTCGCTAGCGGCGCGGTTCTAACTCGCTTGCCGTCGAGTACGATTTGACCAGATTTGAGCTGCGCATAGCTGACTAGGCCAAAGGTCGGTCTCACCCGTCTCGGAATCGAGAAATCGACTACCGGAGCGACTAGCTGCTCATCTTTGACTGCGCAGCTAGCTAGCACCGCTTCGCTCAGAATAGGAATGGGCACACCAACGCCTAGCATTAGCGAAGGACCATAGCCTTTGAAATAGCAGCCGCGCACCCAGTGAGCATCCATCCGCTTGGCATCACCAATTAGGGCAACCGTTGCCGCAGGGCCAACCGGAGCCCGGTTCAGCAGACGTCGCTGGAGCGGAAAGTGCTGGGTGCCTTCCCAGGCGATATAGCCTTCTGCGCCGCCGAGTAGGACGCGAGTCCCGATGCCAACCGTCTGCAAATCAGGATCGTTGAGCAGCGGGGAGAGTGCGCCAGTGTTGGCGTAGACAGCGTTGCCCAGGCGCGGCTGTAGTGGGCCCAGGTAAGTAGAGAGGGGGCGATCGCCACCGTTGACTGCCACGATAAAGTTCTGGTAGAGGTTGCGCGGGTTGAATAGGTAGAACTGGTTGATGCGATCGCGCGTAATCGTCGTCTCCAAACTGGCCCGAGGATAGCAGTCCGTCACCTGCCCCACCGCCGTCAGTCGCACCGGCTTATCCGCCACCAGATCGGCAATCACGTGGCCACCGCCCCGCTCTTCTACCTCACCCTCTCGAACGCTATCGCGACTAGAGGTGACGAGCTGCCCCGCCCCAACGTACAAATCCACCGCGCCAAAGCCCGAGTAAGCTAGCACGCCGTCAAGATGGCACTCAATAATCTTGATCGGCGGATCGCTATGGCCCAGATTCATCATCGCCCCGGAGCCCTCCATCGGCTCGAAGGTGCCCGTAGTGATCACATCGACCGTCTTGGCAGCCTGCTCGACACCTAATTCTGCAATTTTGGCCTTAGCTTCGGTGATGGTCCACGCCGTGACTTTACCCAGACGAATTTTGTCGTTGATCTCGGCAATGGTGCGCATGGGTGGATAGCTTAGCGAGGCGGTATCGGACAGACCTTAGTATAGTTTGAGCGCTGTATCACTTTTGGGTGATCGCGGTGTGAGCGGTGCCAAGATTAAGGCTGTTCGCGCTCCACATACTACCGGCAGGTAGCTCCGAACTTGTAGAGTCAGTCCGATGTAAAGTGGACGAAAGCAGCGCACTAGCAACAGAGCCATGAATCTAAACATCAAAACTTATATTGGCCCCAACGGGGTCTTGCACATAGAAGGACTCGACCAGGTTGCTGGTCAGGACGTAACCGTAATAGTTTCTCTCCCGACTACATCCGTTGACTTTCCAGAATTTGACTTAGAGCAGTATGCCTCACCCACTGTAGGACCGCATGTTGCCGCTAGCATTATGGCTATCAGCGCTACTTGCTCCAGTTTGCCTGCTTTAGATGATCGCAGCGCAGACGAAATCTTGGCCTATAACGATATCGGTCTACCTGAGTAAGCAGATGGTAATCGATACCTCGGCAGTAGTTGCTATTCTGCAACAGGAAGATGAAGCTCAACAGTTCGCTGACCTGATAGCAGCAGACCGATATCGGCTGATGTCTGCCGTGTCACATCTTAAAAGCGCTATCGTCATAGAACGTCATCCTGCTCGGTTGAACATGGGCGACTGCTGTTCTTATGCTTTAGCGAAGACAACTGGAGAACCCCTGCTGTTTAAAGGAGATGATTTCCCACAAACGGATATTCTTGTTGTTACATAAACCAGCGGAGCAGTCCGCAAATATGTCTCAAAAGGCGTAAAATTCTCTGACAAGGTAATTCTCAGACATTAAACAAGACACTATTTTCGAGAGTCTAGAAAGGTCTAAGTTTCTGGGAGGGCAAACGTACTGTATTTGACAATGGTTGAGCCAATGTGACGCTTGCCTTTCTGGACTTAGTATTTCTCTGAAAAATCTACGAGATATATTCTGGTTCATGGAAAGAACACGATTCCGGTTCTCTATTGGAACTACTTTCATGATGTCTAGGCTAAGAAGATCACTCAACGCCCCTTTGCTGGCAATAGTCTGTTTGGTGGTAGCAACGCTCATGTTGTTTACGGCAGATTTTGCTGTAGCCCAACAACCTCCTAACTCTGGTTCAGCTATCTCTCTTGATCCGGTAATGAGGCTGTACCATTCCGACGTTCGAGAACTAGCTTTCAGTGATGACGGGAAGATGTTAGCCACAGTCGGTAACGACAACAGGATACGGTTGTGGAATGTTGCTGACGGCGAACCTATTGCTGAGCTGTATCACAACGAGCCACGTAAAGTGGTGTTTAGCAGTGACGGTAAAACACTAGCGACATCTGGCAATGACAATTATGTAAGTTTGTGGCAGGTTCCAGGAACATCTGGTCAATAAAAAGTCCGGTTTTTTCTTTCTGAAAAGCACTGACTCCAACATTCTAGGTTTAGGGACATGGGTGGTTTTGAATCCTGAGTTAGTATCTACATACTTGTCAAAAACCTTCGGTTTCGAGACTATTGATTGATAACTTCTGGCCAGTTCTCGTTTGCTCTAGCGATATTGCCAGGAATATCTCGCTGCCATCGCCTTTGAATGCGAGCATCATAGTTGAGGTGTAGTTTGCCATCTGCGATCTCCCAAGCGTTGCGGTCAACTGGCGCAGTGTATCCTTCGGCTACGGTCCAAGCGCAAAAGCCTCCGTATTGAGGCGCATATTGTTCAGGATTCTGGGCAAACACATCTCGGATTTTCAGCGTTGGCAAATTGCCAAGTAGCATTCGTCCAGCAATTCAATGCCCCCCTCAGAACATGTGATCGCATAGAATGACACTCAAGCAATCCAGGTAGAAAGGTCAGGCCAGCACGACGACCAGCCCAGTAGGCAGCGCTATGGTACAAACTTCCACAAAACTATTGTCCTTAGACGAGTTTCTGGCGCTGCCCGAGACTGAGCCTGCTAGTGAATATATCAACGGCAAAGTCATTCAGAAGCCAATGCCCCAAGGAAAGCACAGCATTATCCAACGGGAGCTGAGCTTTGCTTTGACCCTCGCCTTTCGGCCTACTGGTATAGCTCAAGCGTTCCCAGAACTTCGCTGTACTTTTGGAGGTCGCTCGGTTGTTCCAGATATTGCTGTCTTTCGGTCAGAACGTATTCCGCGTGATCTCGATGGGCAGGTTTCAAACTCATTTAATTTACCACCAGATTGGACGATTGAGATTCTCTCGCCTAGTCAGAGTCAAACACGGGTGACTCGTAACGTTATCCACTGCCTTGATTACGGGTGTGAAATGGGGTGGACTATAGATCCAGCAGAGTCCTTGATATTCACCTACGGCTCAGGTAAGTCAGTGAGCGTCTTTGAAAATCTCACAGAAAGCTTGCCTACGCCTGAGTTTGCAGCAGCCGTCAATCTGACACCGGGCGAAATGTTTAGTTGGCTGCAAGTGTAGTTCAGTGCGTACCTATTGCTTGGTCGCTAAGCGATCAGTGACCCTGACGACGTACGCTTGTCCAGAGAAGGATAGCTACGGTAATTGAGGGAGTGATGATCAGGGCGATCGCAACTCGATTCAGTTCAACCCCTGCTAAATTAGCCACTGGCAGCAGCGGCCCACCAAACTTAATCAGTGCGCTCAGAGCGGCTGACGAGACAATCACTTTTGCTAAGAAGATCAGCGTGTCGCTCTTGCTGTTCATGTTTTTGCTGTTCATTCAGGCTTTGCCAGTTCGATGGTCATTGCGCACCATTCATCTTGATAGGTCGTGCTAGTCACCTGCCAGCCGTATGCCGTCAGATGCTCCTCTACCCAGGCGGCTTTACTGGTCAAGATACCGCAGAGAATTCCCCAAGTACGCTCATCGGCTAGCTCACTGAGTCGAGGAATGATTAGCCCGACGATAATCTCTGAGAGAATATTGCAAACGATGCCGTCTACCGGGCCCGCGGCCATTTCGATGACTTCGCCGACGCTGCCTAGTTTAATTTGCAGCGTTTCTGGCTCAATGTCGTTCAGGTTGGCATTATCCCTTGATGCTTTGGTCGCCAACGGATCCACGTCTGCTGCGTACACCTGCTTGGCACCGTACAGCAAAGCGACAATCGACAAAATTCCTGAGCCGCAGCCAATATCAGCAATCACCGCGTCTGCTAACTTCTGCTCTTTCGGCCTGTTTTTCTAACGCTTTTAGACATAGCTGAGTAGTGGCGTGGGCTCCGGTCCCAAAGGCGCTACCTGGATCGAGGGTCAAGATAGTGCGATTTGTATCGGGTGGCTTCATCCAGGCGGGGTTGATCAACAGGCGATCGCCCACTTCTTCTGCCTGCCAGTGCTGCTTCCAGCTACTAGACCAGTCTTCTTCAGCAATCAGCGACCAGCTTACTTCTGTAGTGGGTTCTAGTCCCATCTGTGCTTCGTCATCTAAGACAGCTTGTCGAATTGCCTCAAGCGCTTCAGCATCAAATTCACTCGAAAGTAGATAGGCACTGACCGTGCAGCGATCGCCTTTCCTCTGACTAGCCGTACCCTTAGTCTCAAGCTGTTCAAACTGCCAGTAGACGCTATCTTCTAGCGCCACCGGACAATCGACAGTGACTTCCCACCACTGATTCACGTCTAGAGCACCACGACATAGGCATCGCGAATCCCCTGCTCTTTCTTGATCTCTTCCAAAATGCCAGCAGGTAGCGGATCGTCAATACTCAAGACCATCACAGCGTCGCCTCGAACAATCTTGCGTCCGACTTGCATACTGGCAATATTGACGTTGAAGCTGCCTAGCAAAGAGCCAATTTTGCCAATGATTCCAGGCATATCGCGGTGCAGCGTAAATAGCATGTACTTTGTCGGCGGCACGTTGATTGGAAAGTCATCCATATCAATAATTCGCACTTCGCTGCCACCGAGTAAAACGCCCGTGACCGAGTGCTCACCCAAAGAGCCTTTAGCGGATAAGGACAGAGAGCCGGTGTAGTCTTCTACGGTTGTATCACGGGTTTCTACCACTCGGATGCCGCGCTCTTTGGCTTCAATCGAGGCGTTGACATAGTTCACGCGCTCTTGCAGAGCGTTGGAGAGTAACCCTTTTAGGGCTGCTACTACGATGGGCTTAGTATCGTTTTGGGCAAGTTCACCTTGTAGTTTGATGGTGAGCTCTTCAATACGGCCACCGGCTAGCTGTCCGACGAAGTTGCCCAAAGTTTCAGCTAGGCTCAGATAAGGACGTAGCTTTTCGAGTACGTCGGGTCGCAAGCCTGGGATATTGACGGCAGAGCGGGCGGGCAGCTCTAGCAAAACGTCGCGAATCTGCTCGGCAACGTCTACAGCGACGTTGACCTGAGCTTCTGCGGTAGAAGCGCCCAAATGAGGGGTCAGCACTAGAGATTTGCCGACAGATTTGAGTGGGGAGTCACCCAGAGGCTCCTCGCTGTAGACATCGATTGCCGCACCAGCAATTACGCCGTCAGTCAAGGCTTGAGCAAGAGCGGCTTCGTCGATAATGCCGCCACGGGCGCAGTTGACGATGCGAGCGGTGGGCTTCATCTTGGCCAAGGACTCGGCGTTGATCAAGTTGGCGGTTTCTGGCGTTTTAGGAATGTGTAGGGTGATGTAGTCAGATTCGCTTAGGAGCAGATCCATTTCGACTAGGCGGCAGCCGAGTTCTTCGGCGCGATCGCTAGAGATAAACGGGTCAAACGCCAGCAAATTCATTCCCATCGCCCGAGCAACCGTCGCAACGTGCGAGCCAATTTTGCCTAGACCCACCACGCCCAAAGTCTTCTTATAAACTTCTACGCCAGTAAACGCCTTACGATTCCATTCCCCCTCTTTCATCGACTGATTTGCCGCCGGAATGTAGCGAGACATCGACAGCATCATCGCGAGCGCATGCTCAGCAGCGGCGATGGTATTTCCTTCGGGCGAGTTGACAACGACAATACCGCGACGAGTCGCCGCAGGCACGTCTACGTTGTCTACCCCTACACCTGCACGGCCAATGATCTTTAGATTTTTACCGGCTTCTATGACGGCCTGAGTTACCTTGGTCCCCGATCGAATCATCAGCGCATCGTAATCAGGGATGATGGCGATAAGGTCTTCTAGGGGCAGTTTTGTTTTGACATCGACAGTGGCGACTTGGGAAAGAATATCCAGTCCAGCTTGGTCGATGGGATCGGAGACGAGTACCTTGGGCATAGAAAGTGGCGAGAAGATTTAGCAGATTTTGCGCTGTTCACAGACGGTTATGTTACTGCAAAGTGGGGGCTTCTTCTTTAAGGTTGTGATTGTCTTTATGAATCGCGTCCTAGTTGACATTGCCAAGATTATTCAGCTAGAGGCGGCGGAGTCGAGGGCATTGAATGCGTCGGTAATCACCACATTTGACATAAGGAAGCCTTCGGGATCGCTCAGCCGTATGCGGTCTGTTGATTTGAGAGCAGTCGATTTAGGGTTGTGCGCGCTTCTAGCGCAGGATGAAGCAGAGTCGAGAATGAGCCAGCCGTTTTGTAGGTGAGGGGCGATCGCCTTACTAAACTCCCGCAGTCCTTTTTCTCCGTAAACCTCGTGAACGCCCTTCAGCTCTATTCCAGAAGGCAGCCGCAAGCCCATCATGATAGTTTCAACGACCTGCTCATTTGGTTCAATCACCGGGTCTTCTGTTCTGCCGCCGTTTTGAATTAGCGCCTCTACCCAAGCCCGGTAGCTTTTTTGGGTACGAGGCCGATCAATCCGCTGATGGTTCAGATAGCTAGTCGCTCCCATACCAAAGCCATAGTTTGGCTCGCAGCGCCAGTAGGTGAGATTGTGCTGACTGGCACAGCCTGGTTTGGCATAGTTGCAAATTTCGTAGTGTTCGTAGCCGCTAGCTGTCAAGGTAGCCTGAGCAATCCGGTACATTTTAGCGGTGTCGCTGTCGCTGGGTAGCGGTGCCTGGCCTGGGGTGAAGTAGCGACTAAATGCGGTTTGAGGCTCGACGATTAGGTCATAAATGGAGAGGTGCTGCGGCTGGAGGGCGATCGCCTCTGCTAACGCCTCTTCCCAATCCTGCATAGTCTGGTGCGGCAGTCCAGATATCAGATCCAAGCTAAAGTTCTCGATTCCAGCCTGTCGCAGTAGCTCAACCGCTCTAAAAATGTCCTGTCGCCGATGGAAACGGCCTGCCGCTGCCAATAACTCATCTCTAAAAGCCTGCACGCCCAGGCTGACTCGGTTTACGCCTGCTGCCCGGTAGCCTTTAGCGTGATCTAGATCGAATGTGGCCGGGTCCATTTCTAGGGTGATCTCTGCATTTGGAGCGATGCCGAACTTGTGTGCGATCGCCCCCAAAATCACCTCTACCTGCGCCACCGACAGCAGCGAAGGCGTACCACCGCCAAAGTACACCGTCTTCAGCGGTTCACTACCCAGAACAGACGTCACGTCAATCTCTTCCAGCAGCGTTTCTACATACCGAGCCATCGTACCAGAGGTATCTCCCCGCCGCTTAGAGCCCACCACCGTAATAGCAAAATCGCAGTAGAAGCAGCGCCGACGGCAAAAGGGGATGTGAACATATGCCGACGTCGCCATACCGCTCTCTCTATTCAAAAAGTTACGAAACCCAAGAAGTTACAAAAAAAGTGAGAAGACAAGCGAACGCTAGATCAGCCCCTATAATAGCCGTAATCTCAACCACATCAACGCTTTTAAGCAGGTTGCGACTCCCTTTTTGGCCCTACAGTTTTATCCGGCCTCATACATAGCTTATGCTCGACGCACTCATCGTCTTTTCATTTATCCTTACCGGGGCAGCCGTCGGCTTTTTTAGCGTCGATCTTTTACCCGACTCCGCCCTCAGCCAGGTCAGCAATATCGAAGGGCTAGAGTCAGTTACCGCTGGCTTTGGTGCGCTAGTCGGTGTGGCAATTGGCCTGATCGTTCAGACCAGCTATCGGCGCGTAGAACGGCAGATCACTGATATGCCTCCCGACCGACTGCTCGCTAGAGCCGTTGGACTGGTCGTCGGTCTGCTAATTGCTAACCTGATGCTGGCACCGCTTTTCCTGCTACCTTTTCCCGCTAAGTTCAGCTTCATCAAGCCAGTCACCGCCGTTATGGGTAGCCTCATATTCGCCGTGACGGGCATGAGCCTAGCCGAGACCAACGGGCGCGCGCTCTTTCGGCTAATCAATCCGAATAGCTACGAGACCCTGCTGATCTCAGAAGGCACCCTAAAGCCCTCCAAATCCAAAGTGCTCGACACTAGTAGCATTATCGATGGCCGCATAGAAGACCTGCTCAAGACTGGCTTTATTGAAGGGCAGCTGCTCTTACCGCAGTTCATCTTGCAAGAGCTCCAGAGAGTCGCCGACTCGGCTAGCGACCAAAAAAGGGCCAGAGGCAGACGCGGCTTAGATATCATCAACCGCATCCGCAAGAGCTATCCAAATCGAGTCATCGTCGATCCAGCCGACTACGACGACATCAGCGCAGTCGACGCCAAACTTGTCAAACTTGCCCAAGAGATGAAAGCCGACCTGCTCACCACCGACTACAACCTCAACAAAGTCGCTAGCGTCCAGCAAGTCAGCGTGTTGAACATCAACGATCTGGCCAAAGCGCTACGGCCTACTTACCTGCCCGGCGACGATATTGAGATCAGAGTGCTAAAAGAAGGCAAAGAGCCGTCCCAAGGCGTAGGCTATCTAAACGATGGCACGATGGTCGTCGTCGAGGAAGGCAACGATTATATCGGTGATAATCTAGTCGTCGTCGTCACTGGCGCACTGCAAACCTCGGCGGGCCGAATGATTTTTGCTAGACCCAACCGTTCGGCGATGGCTTCATCCTAAAGCTTCCTCCTAAAACAGTGGAACGTTGACGTTCAGCCCAGCGCCATAGAAAACGTCGTCCAAATCTACGCCCGGTGCTGACGAGTTACCAAATCGAGTGCCGCCGAACAAGCTAATTTTGCTCTCTGGTGTGATGTTGTAGCTCACAGCGCCTAAGAGTTGCTGAGAGATGTCGTAGCGATTGATGCTTAGGTAGTCGTCAAATTCCAGCTGATATAGCAGGCTAGTCCGTAATTTTGGGGTGGCGGCGTAGTTGATCGAGGTAACGATGGTTTGGCGAAAGCGGCTAGCAGTGGCCGGATCGGCAAACCCCAGGCGAATCTGGTAAAAGGCGTCTGCCCAGGTCCTTTTGTTCAGAATTCTACGATGACTGATTAGCGCGTCTAGGTAGTTGATACTGACAATTTTTTCTCGATAGCCAGGCGTGTAGAGTCTCTGGTTGCGCCAGCCAACTTGCGCAAAGGTCCGAGGTAGCAGTCGGTGACGTAGACCCGCTTGGACTTCTAGCTCGTTATAGTCGACTTCGTAGCGAGCTAGGCTGGCCTCGGCGATCGCATATAAACTCGTCTTTTCCGATATTTTAGGAAACAGATACAGCGTTAACCCCGACTGATAGATCTGCTCTTCTACACCAATTTCAGAGCGAAACGCATTGTTCGTATTGAAAAATCCCAAGCGACCCCCTAGAAAGGCAATCGGCTGTCTGGGCGGTGGCGGCGGGGCCTGGGCAGTTTGCATCAGGCGCAGGACGCCAAGTTCCTCATTGCTGCGCGATCGCGTTTGCTGCAAGCGCAGCGTCCCTAGCTCATCATCCAAAATGCCAGCACCGGGCTGATTAGAACCTTCACCGACGTCTATGAAATTAGGGACATCTACAGGTGACGTTTGAGCGAGAACTGTTTCCCAAGACTGTTCTTCAGGCAGTGCTTCAAATCGCACTTCTGACGCTTCTAGCTGTTGTTCTTGCTCCAGCTGCTCTGGTAACTGCTCTAGTTCTAGAACAGATTCTGGATCTGGTGCCTGCTTTAGTTCTGGTTCTGGTTCTGATACTGGCTGTCCCGCCGAGCCTATCTCGTCAGTATGTGGATCTGCTATTGGGGTAGTGCCTGTCAAGCAGGTAGCCCGCTGACAGACGCGAGGCGAGAACCTAGGCGTTATAGAGCCTTCAATAGAACTCACCATCTCTATCGAAGCGAAAGGCGTTGGTCGTCCCTGATGAGGCGGTATCTGTATGGGCTGCTGCATAGGCTGCTGCATAGGCTGCTGCATAGGCTGCTGCTCTATGCCACTTCGCACCTTAGTCCGATGCAGCACCTGGTCCGATTCTTCGGTAGCGCTCACCAGCTCTGCCTTCACCTGAGACAAGGCCGATGCACACAGTACATTCAGCATGCCGCCTATGCCAAGGCTTAATGTGAGAACCCGCTGGCAAGTAAAGAAAGCCCGGTTCTGCATAAACAATCAACCTCGACAGGAGCAAAAAAGCTGCTTTTTTCTTAGACTAGAACCACAGCGATCAAAACACGGCCCTAATTTTTTGTGTGTACGTTAACTTACACTACCTATATCAGTAAGCACGAGTCTACATCAGGCCAAAAAATAAATTGGAATAGAGCTTTCAGCAATTTTTACGGATGAGCCCTATTCTTCTCGAAGAAATATTTGGGATCTGATCGGCATTCGCAAAACAGCAAGCATCTATTGATTCCCTCTTTTTGGCTGACCTTCCCAAGCACAAACCCTATGCAAGACAATCGGTTGACAAGCAATCCTAGTTCAAAGCGATCGCGCTCCAAGCGATCGCTAGCACTCTCCTTGGGCCTTAGTATCACCAGTCTTTTGCTGATGCCTTTTGCTGCGATGGCAGAACCGGAAGCGCTTGAATGGGCCAGAGTCGACTTTTTGAGCAATCGAGTACAGCTTGTCCCTAGAGAGCAAAGAAGCCGCCGCGCTAGGATCGCCGATGTGCTAAGTATCGGTGATGCGCTGAGGACTGCAAGGGCATCACGCGCTGAGCTGAGATTCAACGACGGCTCACTGGCGCGCGTTGGTGAAAGAGCCACCTTCAGATTTACCCCAAACACTCGCAACTTTCAGCTTAGTAACGGAACCGTACTACTGCTAATTCCCCCCGGCAGAGGTCGCAGCACCATTCAAACGCCCAATGCAGTGACCGGGATTCAAGGGTCTGCACTGTTTGTGCGCTACATTCCAGAAACAGACACCACTATCGTCGGAGCGCTCACGGACAATCCCGATGGTCCGATGGTTCTATTCAACGAAGCAGGCACAGAGCGGCAGGCACTGCGCTCTAATGAAATTGGTGTCATTACAGGCGATCGCATCACAGAGATCTATCAGTTCGACGGAGCGCTATTCTGGCAAAGTAGCGGTTTAGCAGAAGGCTTCGACTATCTCTCGCCACCTTCTGGAACAGATGATCCGCTAGATGGTGTTCGCCAAGAGATCAGAGAAGCCATCTCAAACCAGCGTCCGATCAATGGCGATGGCATCATCGAAAACCCTGATTCCTTTAGCAGGCCCGCTCCGCCTGCTGCTCCAGCAGAATCAGTACCGAAACCAACCGTCGGTGAGCCCGTCGCCTCGACCTCTGAATCAGAATCCCAGCCAAGCTCACAGGCCAGTGATCCTACTGATTCCGCCTCACAAGAATCAGCAACCCCAGTCATCGCCAATGGCACGGATGCCGGACCCGCAGCCCAGAGTGTCTCTGAGGCAGAGGCCGCTGTAGCCCCTGTAGGTGGTGGCGATGTCTCTCTATCCGAAACGCCTGCATCCCCAGAAGCGCTAGATCTTGAAGTTGCTTTAGATTTAGAACTAGAGCTAGAGCTAGAGGCAGATGGCGTCGAAGTGACAGAGCTAGACATCAACGAGACCGTTCAACAGTATCTAGGAGGCGATATTGCAGATCTGAACGGCTCCTCCGGTTTTGGCGTAGAGAACTCCTTGGAGTCTGTCAACGCAGACAACGTAGAAAGTGAGGAACCGATTGTAAATAGATCTACACCGGATAGCAATAGTTCTGACGGCGATGTTGTCGATTCTGGGGCTGTCGATTCTGGGGTTGTCGATTCTACAGATAGCGGCAGCGAGGTGATCAACAGCAGCATCAATAGCGATAGCAACAATATAGAAGGCGGTAGTAACGGCGTAGACAGTAGTCTAAACAGTGGCGTCGATAGTAGCTTGGGCGGTAGCGATCGCCCCGTGTCCTCTGATACTCCAGCAGCGGCTATTGAAGATCCAGTCACAGATATTCAGGTAGATACTGGAGTGACAGCATCAACAGAGTCCACGCCCGCAGATCTAACAGTCGATTCATCCCCTACAGTCACGAGTACTAGCAGCGCAGTGATGGCTGCGCCTTCTGTTCCTACAGAGGTCGCTGTCCCTACAGGTATCGCTGATGAAGCTGCTGGAGACGCGGTAGTAAACGATGTTGTTAACGTTGTAGACATATCACCGACGGCTAATGAGCCACCTGTACAGATCTTTCAGCCAACGGATAAAGTCGATGACGTCATGCTGATGCACAGCGCGAATGACAGCATGAGTTCGGACGATCATATGACCGATGACATGATGGATATGGACATGGATGATGATATGGGTACAACTGGCGTTTTGGGAGACGCTGTGAGTAACCCACCTAATCAGCCGTAGCCTAGTATTTATAACTTATCTGCAACCGAACCGCGCTCAGATGCCGCTGCTTGGTTACAGGCATATGCAGGTATAGACGTCTACAAACTGGCATCTTCGGCTTCGGTATCTGCGTCGTTAATCCAGTTGTCAGGCAGCATTTGTGTTTCATCTAGCGCTGAGTTCGTATCAATTACGCCTGGGCGGGTGCCCTGGTTATAAGTGTCGGGGTGCGCTATCGGCTGAGCTTCACCATCAAGAATAGTCGAGTCATCCGCGAGCTGTTTTATATCTAGCTGGTTGAGATCGGCTAGGCACTGGGCGCTAGATGCATAGCGTCTGTTGAAGTCATAGCGCACCATTTTATTGATAATTTTGCATAGCTCCGGTGAAATATCGTCTACGGTGTGTGACCAGATGATTTCACCGTCTTCGCTGCGCTTTAGGACATGGGGAGGCCGACCGGTCAACGCCTCGATCGCAGTAATGCCGAGGGCGTAAAGATCGCTGCGCACGGTGGGCATTCCGGCTGACTGCTCGCTGGGCATATAGCCTTGAGTGCCAATACCAACGGTTGAGGTGGCATCGGATGCGTCATCAATAATTTTGGTTGAGATGGTTTTGACAGCGCCAAAGTCGATCAAGACGTAGCGTCCGTCGCTATCGCGGCGGATAATGTTAGAAGGTTTGATATCACGGTGAATAACGCCTTGAGAATGGACAAAGCTAATCACGCAGAGCAGATCGCGCAGCATCGTGACCACAGTCTGCTGAGAAAGCGGACGGCGACTAGAGAGCAAATCGCGCAGCAGTCTGCCTTCTATCATCTCTTGGACAAGGTAGAAGGTTTCTTTGATTTCAAAGTAGGCTAGCAGCTGAGGAATCTGGCTGTGCTTACCAAGCCGTTCTAGGACGGTGGCTTCATCCGCGAATAGACGCCTGGCTAGCTGGTGGGCCTTGGGGTTGTTACTGACGATTTTGAGCTGTTTGACGACGCAGGCTGGATTGCCAGGACGCAGAGTATCCTGGGCCAGATACGTTTCACCGAAGCCGCCAGAGCCTAGCACGGCGGAAATTCTGTAGCGATCGCGCAGCAAAGTGCCAATCAGGTCCGCCCTCATATCCGTAAGCAAATCTTGAAAATCATCCTGCTCGCTGATGATTTCTTGGACCAGCGGCGAAGTAACATACCGCGCTAGCGTCGTCCGCAGCTTTTTACGCTTGACTCTATCTCTAGTAAAGCCGATGCCGAAGTTTACTAGGCCCATTGATGCGATCGCCGCGATCGGCGTTGCCGTCATCAAAACCGTCTGAGTCATTACAAAAGCGCCGTAGCTAATTCCGCCCCACACTGCTATGGCACCAATAGTCACAATGGCTAGACGAGAAGGCCGCTCTATGCGATAGAGAAGCATGGCCACGCCCAACCCCAGCGCTAAGACCGCTAGCGAATTGACAGCAGGGCTTTTGACCAGCCTAGTTGGGGAGAGATCGTGGTCTAGAGTCGCAACGGTATTGGCTAAAATCTCAACGCCCGCCATCTGGTCGGGATAGAGCAAGCTGCCAGCAAAAGGCGACTGATGAAAGTCTCGACGCTCAGGCGCGGTAGTGCCAATGATGACTATTTTGTCTTTGAAAAAATCACCTGAGTCTAGATAGCTGTGCCAAAGACTGCTGTCCAAAACGTACCAAAAGGGAATCTGCTCAAAAGTCCCTGCCGGTCCGTAGAAGAAAATGTTTTCCTGCTCGGCTTTTGTAGGGTCTACCTGCGGACCGTGAGGTCTTCTAGCAGCGCTGAGCGTCGCTTGGGCAAAACTCAGCGGTTGGGGTTCATCGAAATCGTCGAAGCTGGCCGCAGAGACATCGGCAAACGCATCTTTTTCAGCCGCTAGCTCATCTAGAAAGACCTGACTCAGCCGATGAATTTGTTTGTTCAGCTCTGTTCTAAAGTTAATTGATCCTAGCTGAGCCCCGGTGTCTTGAAATTGCTGTAGCGGTAGAGCGGCGTCATAGATCATGCCCTGATTTAAGGCGGTCCCCTCGTAATTGGCAGCCAGGACAATGCGATCGCCATAGCGTTCTAGAACTTGCGCAAATGCGGCGTCATCAGAGGGGCCATAGGCACTCGGCGTAGTGAATAGCACATCCAAAGATACGGACGCCGCGCCCGCTTCCATTAACCGCGAGATCGCCCGCGCATAAGCCTCACGGTGCCACGGCCACGTCTCAATCGAGCTCAGCTCCTCATATCGTTCAGGATCGTCTCGGTAGTGCTGACCTTGCGATAGGGACTCTTTATCGATTGCTAAGATAACGACATCGCTGGGCGCTTCGATAGGACCGCGTAGTTCAAAAAACAAGCTTTGCACCTGTCTTTCTAGCAAATCTACCAGCCCCAGGTTCAGCCCAACCGCTCCGGCTGCTACCGCTGTAAACAGAGCAGAAGCTGCCAGTCGCCAGTGTTTCTCCACCAGATGCAGTGGCCAGGCCGCCAGTCGATCTCTAGCTGTGAGCGTCGCCGTAGGCTGGTCTGAAACTTGCGATCGCCTCATCCCTTTTGAGGATTCTCTAGTAGACTTTGAGTAGCTAGACTTTGAGGCAGGTTTAGGCATAGTAGAGGTCAGATATTTCTATTGCTTCAAACGTGTGAGTGAGACAGTGAACAACATGCCGATACGCTCAGTATCAAAAGGCATATCTTGGCATAAAGACGCTGAGAATCAGACCAGAGCATTTATAATAGTTAATCCTACTAGGGCAACATACATCAAGCAGGTCTATATGCTTGATAGCTTTGCGGTCTAACGGCAACTGTCTAACGACAACTATAGACCCGTAGAAGTTCAGCACTTTATCAGCACTCTAATGGTCAGTGCCCAAGGTCCATCACTTCCAAAGTTTGGGGACCTTTCTAGAACATTATCTGGCAACTATATGATGGCGATCAAAGTGGTCTATCTTCTTAGAAATAGACCCCCTGAGTCGTATACGGACTAGGGCATCGCTATCTATATAGTAGTTCCATTTAACGAAGACGATGAGTGGTAAGAGTGATACGATCTTACGCCACGCGACCTGATTGTGCGGTCGCACTAGTGTAAATTCGTATCGGCTTCCCCTCCAATTTCCTATATCCTTTGCTATCTAAACCCTATGGCTGCACGTATGCTAAATCGGCTATCTATTTTTATAGATGGCAATAATATGTTCTATGCCCAGCAAAAGAACGGCTGGTTTTTTGACCCAAGGCGGGTTTTGGAATATTTCCTCAAAGAGATAGAAGGTAATGTCCTAGGCAATGCCTTCTGGTACACCGGTCTGAAAGACCCCCAGGACCAGCGTGCCTTTCGAGATGCGCTGATTAGTCTTGGCTACACTGTTCGAACCAAGGTCTTGAAGGAATACTACGACGATACCTCTGGTCGGTATTCGCAAAAAGCGAATCTAGACATTGAGATTGTTGTCGACATGTTTAATACAGTCGACCAGTATGACCGGGTTGTCTTGTTTAGCGGAGACGGAGATTTTGAGCGAGCGATTGAGCTGCTGCGCTCAAAGAGCACTCATATCACGGTGGTCTCGACAGAAGGGATGATCGCTCGCGAGCTACGCAACGTCACCGACCGCTATATCGATCTCAATTCGATTCGTCGTCATATAGAAAAGATTGATAGCTAGACAACAAGCTTGCAGCTCAAAGATTAAAACTTGCAGCTCAGTTGAAAAGCTTAGCCAAAAAACCTTAATCAAAAAGCTCAGACCCTAGCTCTAGGATTGCTCCGCGCAGCTTCATCTGCTGCTGATAGCTGCTAAATAACTGCGGATCGTTCGCTAGCCAATCTTCTACGAGTGCCCGCTCTTGCTCTGTCGCTTCATTGTCTAGGTAGGCACTCATCAGCTCAAACTTTTCGTTGCTGCGTTTAGACAGGTCATCAGCTCGGACGCCGAACACACGCTTAGATTGAGCTAAGATAGCACGACTTAAGGAATTGGATATCATGATGCGCCTGAGTTATCACTATGGGCAAAGCTAGAAAAAACTATGCAGCGGTACAGCTAAAGCGTACTTGAAATAGTCATCAATACGGACATTTTTCACTGATATATTACCTAAGTAATTAACTTGGGAGTAGTACGCTGTTCCGGACCACTGTTAATAGTAGATGTTAAAAAAAGCCGAGAATATGTTCTCGGCTTTTTTAATTTGGTTGGCTAGGCGCTGACTTAGAATTTGTGCGCGTGCAGTACTTCCATTACATCGCACAGATAAGCAATGCCCGAGTAATCATCGAAGAACTGCACTGCAACCGCATCCGAGATCTTCACAGCCATGTCTCGATTGGGGGTGAGCACCTCAAACTTGACATTCGAGAAGCTATCGGAAACGGTGGGCCGTCCTGATGAGCGCATGTTGCGGCTGCCTTTACCACCAGCGTCTACCACCGTATAGCCGGTAGCTCCAGCTTCATCAATGATTTTGGCGACCTTGTTTAGCAGTACCTTTTCCGTGACGATAACGAGCTTACTAGCGTGCTGGGTCATATTGATTACCTCTCAATAGTGTGTACTAGACTACATAGAAATTTGTGAGAACGGCAGCACCGCGCGATCATGCTGGATATGGTAGCTGCCGTGTTGGTCGTCTGGCTAAGGGAACGCCAATAGAGCGCGACCCGACTAGAATTAGCCACCTGATATGGCTTGAGCAAGCCCAATAAAGAGCGGTATTCCCAGAGCAAGCGCAACCGGTGTGCCAACGGCTGTAGAAGCACCGATATAAGCAGAAGGGTTAGCCGCTGGGATACCAGCTCGTAGAGTAGGTGGACCTGAGATATCTGAGCTAGAGGCGGCAATAACAGCCAGAATTACAACACCGCCAAGACTAAAGTTTGTGGTGTAGTGGGCGATCATACCAAGACCGAAAGCGATGAACCCGTGCGCTAGCGGTGCCACAAAGGCATATACAGCGTACCACTGAGCTACTTTACGCAGTTCTTTAAGTCTGGCAGCGGCTTCCATTCCCATAATCAGCATCAGTACAGAAAGCAGGCCACGGAAGAGAGGGTCGTAAAAGCTCTCATACACACTGGCTGGCTGCGTTAGCAGACCTAGCGCCAGACCCAGTAGTAACGCTGACAGCGCAGAACCTTGCAGACTTTCTTTCACAATGGGCCATATCTTGACCCGCTTGTTTGCGCTATTACGCTCATCTTTTGGATAGCCACTCGCGGTAATCCCTATGGGGCTACTGGGGTATACGCCCGCAGCGATACCCTGATCGCTGGCATAAACGCCTGCGGGAACACGCTGTTTGCTAAAAGACTCTTGGTTGCCAAAAGCTTCCTGCTTGCTAAGATACTCATCTTCAACTTCACGCTGTTTGCTGGTATAGATGCTAGCTAAAACAATTGCCGTCACGAGTGCCGGGATGTCCATAAATGGATAAAGTGCAGCAGCCCAAGGCTCGTATGGTATGCCCTGCGTTTCTAGCAGCGTTAGGGCAGCAGCAAGGGTAGAGCCACTTACAGCACCAAACAATCCTGCGGTCGCAATGCCGTCCTCGACTTTGACGTTTGGCAGCTTGCATAATGTGTAGCGCCCAATGAACACAATCAGGATGCCTATCAGCACAGCGAACGCCGCAGGTAATAGTATCTCTGTTGGATCAGAGTCGCGGATTGCCTGACCGCCAGTCAAGCCGACTTTGATCAGCAGCATAAAGACGATGAATTTATAGACCGGATCTGGGATGGATAGTCGGCTACCGAGAGAGGCAACGATTATGCCACCGATTAGAAAGCCAAGCGTTGGGGACTGTAACTGCGACAGGAAGCGCGTTAGAAAATCGGACAAGAATTCCACGTTGTAATTCTCCTTTTTGTGTCTAAGGGGACGGAACGGAGACGGGCGCAGCCTCAAATCCTGTGCGACTAGCTCCACGTATCCAGGTGGCAGCAGTTTGAACCCACCCTCTTATAGATAGGACTCTATAAAGAATCAAATCTGTATATGCTTGAGTCTATCTTAAAATGTGTCCGGATTTGCGTTGTTCAGAGTAGCGCTGGAAATGCAATATTATATGTAAACCATAAGTTTTCCTTTTATTTGACAATATTCGATATATCTCTGACTAATGCAAAATAGGGTTTGATCCCAATCGCTTCTAAAAGCGAATCTAAAGAGGAGGTGCCAAAACAGATTAGGAAGTAGACGTAACTTTATCTATTAGTGCTTCTCTTTCAATTTAGGTATGCCTAGTAAGATTTATTCGCTCGAGAATGTACCCTAGAAGGAGTTAGCTGCTATACGTGTTTCTCTTCAGCCTTTTATGAGTTCGTACCTATGCAATACCTAGCAAAGGTCCATTCCAAGCAATCGCGCAGCCGTACTCAGCTCCAGCTCTTAGCGCGAAAGTCTTCAGAGAGTACGTGGGAATCGCTAGAAGCCCGAGATATTATCAGCACCTCCAAGGATGTGCCTTTTAATGAACAGGTTCTATTAATCGTTGAGATAGAAGGTAGCGATATCGGCAGCGGTGACCACCGAGTTGTCAGCATGGTAGATGCGACAGCCTGGGTACTGGGCTTAGTTGAAGACTATCTAAGTACGGGGATGACGCCTGAAGATCTGCACAACGAGCTGGTACAAGCAGAGCGGTGGCGGCAGTCCCTAACACTCCAAAGTCAGGAAGTCCGGCGCAGGAGTCTAGAAACGGCGGCCCGGCGAGATGAGATTCAAAATTTAGAGAAACGCCTGAAGCTAGATCGCGAAGCGACCGAAAGGCAAGACTAGAAGCGATGCGCAAAGGCAGGACTAAGCGTTCTGCGGCAGTACGTCTTGTAAAAGTGGGGCTAGTTCGTCTTTGAGCTGTCCGGCCCGGATAAATTCTGCGTAGGTGTCAGATTCTATCGCTAGCAGTTCGTCACGGACCTGTTCGGCAGCGTAGGTCAGTAGCTCTGGGTGCGATCGCTGCAACTTCACCAAATCATCCTGTAGCTCTTCTAGCTGACCTTCCACTAGGGCAATCTGATATCTAGCAAACTCTTCATCGACCTCCTGCCGATCGATCAGCTCTCTTAATCGGTCCAAGACCCGATTTAGAGCGACCCTATGAGCGACTCAGCTGAGTATATTTCTGCCGAGTGGGCTGATCGCCTAGTAGATCGAGCCAGGACAGCAGCGGCTGTGTTGTCAGTCCCTGCACCAGCAGCGTGAACAGCATCACGCCAAAGACAACCGCAATAATCTCCTCTCTTTGCGCTAGCGACTCTGGCACACTTAGCGCTAGCGCCACCGATACCGATCCACGCAGACCACCCCACCATAATATGGTCTGACCAGACATAGAAATATTCTCGACCTTTGGTCACCTGATTGCTAAAGTAGCCCAGGCCAAAGACACTCACGGCTCTAGCGGTGATGATAATTGCGATCGCAACAAAGATAGTCTCTGAATAATCGATCAAAGCCTGAAAGCGGACCTGATCGCCAATTAGCAAAAATACAATCGAGTTGACAAAGAACGCCAGAAACTCCCAAAACTCTGACACGACCAGCCGGGTTCGGGGGTTCATCCCAATTCGCGAACCGAAATTGCCGAGGATAAGTCCGGTAGTCACGACAGCGATCACACCCGAGCCGCCAACCTCTTCGGCCACGATATAAGTGCCATAGGCAGAAACTAGCGTCAGCGACTGCTCCACTAGCGGAATGTCAAACCGCTGAGTTAAAAAGGAGATACCGAATCCAATCAGTCCCCCCAGACTAATCCCCAAGCCAACAAATAGACCAAACCGGGCCACCGTTACCGACGCGTCGAACTGTTCTAGCCCCAACGCAATCCCCAGTAGCAGGTTAAACGCGACAACGGCCACACCGTCATTGAATAGACTTTCGCCTTCCATCAGCGTCGTTAGCCGCTTATCAACCCCTAGCTCTCTAAACAGAGCCGTCACCGAGACTGGATCGGTCGCCGATAGACTAGCGCCGACTAGAAGCGCAGTCGCGAGTGAAGCGCCAGCAAACTGCTGCAAGCCAAAAACCAAGCCCAGTATACAGATGACAACACCTAGCACGGCGTAGAGCAGAATCGGAAAAATGTCACTCTTGAGCCGACTCCATTTAATATTCCAGGCGGCCTCAAAAAGCAGCGGCGGTAGGAATATAAATAGGATCAGCTCTGGTGAAAGATTAACCAGGCGAACATCTACGACCGCAAGTCCTAGTCCAACTAGCAAGAGCAACAGCGTGTACGGAATATTTCTAAGGATGCTGAAGACGCGAGAGAGGGTAGCAACGCCCAGTGAAACCGAAAGGACCAGCAGGAACTGGCGGAGGTTTGCTTCGATAGTGGGATCTTCTAGAACGGGCTCTATGGCTACAGCTATCCAATGCATAGGTTCTGTGATCTTCGGCGATCTTCCTTTTTAATTCTGGTGTTAAACAGAAATGTCAGCATCACTATAGGCGCTGATGGCAAATCAGTTAACCCGCCTTCCGAATTGTTTCGGCCTGGGCCAGTAGAGAATCGGCAAAGGCGATCGCCTCACTATGCGATCGCCCACCTGCTAGCTGAGCCAGTTCGTCTCGGCGCGCTTCGGTATTTCCTAGCGGCGTCACCTTGACAATAGTGCGCTCTCCATCGCCATCGCCTTGGGCCGCGACCTTTTCAATCGCTTTTGCCTCTTCGGCCACTAGCGTAGTGGCTGCACCTGTAGCCTTTGATTTTCGACCTTTTTTAGGCAGGGTGTCGAGAGCGGCAACGACGTGTTTGCCAACGTGGTAGTGAGCGTCGGCCATCGCGGCCACCAGCGGCTGGTGAGTAACGCACAGCACCTGGTGTGCGCGGCTAAGCTGATGAAGTTTCTCGGCGATCGCCTGCGCCACTCGCCCCGAAACACCAACATCAATCTCGTCAAACACCATTGTACTGATCGGATCAACCCTGGAGAAGCAGGCTTTTAGCGCCAGCAAAAATCGACTCATCTCACCCCCGGAGGCAATTTCGACTAGCGGCTGAAGCGGTTCACCAGGGTTGGGGCTAAAGAGAAAGGCGATCGCATCGGCCCCGTGCACCGTTGGCACCTGCGACTGAATATCTACCTTGAACTTCACCCTTTCCATCGCTAGCGGCTTTAGCTGAGCGACCAGCTCTGCTTCTAGTTTCTTCGCTGCTGTCTGCCTGAGCTTGGTCAGCTTGTCGCAGCTTTCTAACAGGGCTGATTGCTTTTGCTGATAGGCTGCTTCTAGCGCTTCGATTGACTGACCATCTCCGCCCAGCGCGGCTAGAGAAGCCTGAATGCTCTGGTAGTGCTCGACTAGCTCTGGCAAATCGCGGTTGTATTTCCGACAGAGCTGCTTGAGCTGAGAAATCCTAGCGTCGATCTCATCCAATCGCTCTGGGTCGGTTTCAATATTTTCGCCGTACGCATTGATCTGGCGACCCGCTTCTTGCACCTGAGCTAGCGCTTCTGCCACCATCTCTAGCATCGGATTGATATCCGGGTCAAAGCGCAGCATGTCCATCAGCGTATTTTCGGCATCGCCTAGCAGATCAGAACAGGCCGCACCGTCGTCATTTTCGTACAGCATCTGGTAGACCTGATAGCTCTGCTGCTGTAGCTCAACGCTGTGGCTAAGGCGATGATGCTCTATTTGCAAGTCCTCTAGCTCATTGGGATCTTCTAGATTGGCCTCGCTAAATTCTTTGTTCTGGAACTGCAGCATTTCTATCTGGTCAGCCCGCTGCTGGTCGGCGCGGCGACGAGCGTCTAGGATTTTCTTAGCGGCGCTAGCGGCGGCGTAGTCCGTGGCGACTCGATCACTTTGAGCTAGCAGCTTCTTATCGCCAAAGCCGTCTAGCCAGTTTCTTTGCAAGTCGGGATCGCCTAGCTGTAGCGTTTGTCCCTGCGCCGTAATTTCGATCAGTAGCTGACGCAGAGAATCCATCTGCGGCTTTTTGACCAAGACACCGTTGAGCTGAGACTTGCTGCGGACCGAGCTTTTGCCTGCGGTTAGATCGCGGCGACAGGTCAGCAAATCGCCTTTGGCTGGAATCTCTTGAGCCACTAGCCAGTCTGTAATTCTAGAGTCAGATTGAAAGGCAGCTTCAACCAGGGCTTTGTCTGTGCCAGTTCTTACCCATCTGCCGCTCGCTTTGCCGCCCAGGACAGCGTCAATGGCGTCTAGGATAATCGATTTGCCTGCGCCAGTTTCCCCTGTGAGCACATTTAGACCGGGCTTCAGTTCTAGTTCGAGCTGGTCAATCAGGGCGAAGTTCTCAATTTTCAAAGAAACCAACATAGGGTTCTGCTGCTAAGTAGGGGCTGCTGAGTTTAGGAGTTAGGGCGTTGTACTATCAGACGTACTATTTTGAGTTTTGACAGAGGTTATAGCCTTAGACAGAAGATATTTTTCAACAAGTTGATACAATATTTAACAGTAAGTAACCCTGATGATTTTAATTGGTTTGACCAATGCATCAGGTAAGTGCAAATCATCTGCCTTTATTCTACAGTGCCTCTACTTTTCAACGCTTCTACTTTAGAGCGGGTCTATTTAGGCGGTAGTTTGAGCAAAGCAGTAGTTTGAAGCTTTTTACCAGACGACACTCTCTCTATAAGATTTCCTATGAGCGCAGCCTCACCTGAACTGTTGAGCCGTCCTGATTCTTCTATCCCTGTGATCCCGCCTGAAGGCATGGCAGAAGCAGCGCCCACGGTGACTGTTCCGGTCGTGCCTGTTGCAGATGAAACTGCTGTTGGGAAAAAGGCTGTCAAGGTGCCGCGATCGCTAGAAGATATTCTGGTGTATGACCCAGATGTGATCGCCGCCTACTACCGCCGCCGTCCTTTCCAGATTCTGTTCCGTCTTATCAGCATCTTCTGGATCGCGTCGGGCTACGTGCTCGGCTTGCTATGGGATAAGGTCACTGGCCGCCAAAAAGTAAACGAACAGAAACGAGCAGAAGGCTTGCGGGTCATGCTCACTCGCCTTGGGCCTGCATACATCAAGGTAGGTCAAGCACTGTCTACTCGGCCCGATCTCATTTCCCCAGCAGCAATGGCCGAGATGGTGAAGCTACAAGACCAACTGCCACCTTTCTCTAATGAAATCGCTTTCAGATTCATCGAAGAAGAGATCGGTCAGCCGCCCGAAGCGGTCTATTCGTATCTATCGGATTCGCCAATTGCCGCTGCCTCTTTAGGCCAAGTGTATAGAGGCCGATTGAAGTCGGGTGAGGATGTCGCTGTCAAAGTGCAGCGACCCGGCCTGGCTGACCAGATTACCAAAGATATCTACGTCATCCGGATTTTGGCCAACTGGGCGACCAAGTACGTAAAGCAGATTCGCAGCGATTTAGTCAGCATTGTGGATGAATTTGGCGATCGCATCTTCGAAGAGATGGACTACAACCACGAAGGTGCCAACGCCGAGCGCTTTGCTGAACTCTACGGCTACCTGCCAGAAATCGTTGTACCGACTATCTACACCCAGTACACCGGACGCCGCGTCCTGACGATGGAGTGGATAGAAGGCATCAAGCTCACTCAGCTAGATGAGCTAGCTAAGCGAAATATCGATCCGACTCACGTGATCGAAGTGGGCGTTCAGTGTTCCTTGCGTCAGCTGCTAGAGCACGGATTTTTCCACGCCGATCCTCATCCTGGCAACCTGCTAGTGATGGATGATGGCAAGCTGGCCTATCTGGACTTTGGCATGATGTGCCAGGTCGAATCCTACCAGCGATATGGCCTGATCGAAGCGATTGTCCATATGGTCAACCGCGACTTTGAAGGGCTCGCACAAGACTATGTGAATCTGGAGTTTCTGACCCCAGACACGGACCTAAGACCGATCATTCCAGCGCTAGCAGGAGTATTTAACAATGCGCTTGGCGCTAGTGTGGCCGAGCTGAACCTCAAGAGCATTACCGACGAGTTTTCAGCGCTGATGTATGAGTATCCTTTCCGCGTACCGGCCTACTACGCGCTGATTATTCGTTCGCTTGTTACCCTAGACGGGATTGCGATCACAGTTGATCCTGATTTCAAGGTGCTCAGCAAAGCCTATCCCTATGTAGCGCGGCGACTGCTGACCGATCCGGCTCCGCAGCTAAGAACATCGTTACAAGAGCTATTGTTTAGAGACGGCAGCTTCCGGTGGAATCGACTAGAGAACCTGCTAAGAAATGCTAAAGACAGCACCGACTACGATCTCGATCAAGTGCTCGATCAGACGCTGGAATTTTTGTTCTCTGAGCGCGGCGCGTATTTGCGAGTGCGCATCGCTGACGAGCTAGCCAAAGAAATCGACAAAATGGGATATAGCCTGTTGCAGCAGATCGCTAGAACGCTGCGATTACCGCTTGGTCAAGACACCGTGACAACGCCAGCGACTGTAGAAACTCAACCCTCGCAGGCTAATTGGGAACATGCGGTTAGAATTCTCAAGATCTTGCGTGATACGCCTGGATTTAACCCCAATACCGTAGCTACCGTTATCCCGAAGCTGATCGCTCAACCAGAGGCTAGAGGGCTAGGACGCCGGATAGTCAACGGCGTTGTGCAACGGGGGATCGCTCGTCTGATTCGAGAATTCCTAGTCACAGACAAGCCGGCTGTTCCAGCATTGCCACCCGTTCGCACCGCATAGAGAAGCAGTTTCTATAGCAGCAATTCTACGGTATTTCACTTAGATTGCAGATTAGATAGAGCGGCGAGTAAGTGCTGCAAGAGGCGATTAATATTTCCTCTTGCCTGCCATAGGTGATGGTGCTGCCGAATCTATTGATCCATATCCAACCGTCTATCTCTAGATAGGGCTCTAGATCTACATATGAGCGGGTGACAACCAGGTTGGATACAGGTTCTGACTTGCTGTCTATGATTGGTAGGGCGTCTTCGCGCTCAAGCTCCAGTGTCACGATGGTTTTCAAGATAGCTATGTTGTCTTTTTCCGGTGACCAGGCGTCTTTGAACAGGCTGTAGAGTAGATAGCTGCTAGTGCCAGTCAACATGGTCAGCAACAGCGCTAGCTGAACGATTCTGGGATGGCAGGCGATCGCACTACCAATCCATCGCCAGCGGCTAGGCTTGCGATCAGCAGCAGAGGGTAAGTCTGTCGCGATCGCTCTGGTTTCGAGCCTAGTCTGAGGCAAGGTCATAAGTGATTGAAAAATCTAATAGGTGTATTCACCAGCACTAATTGTAAAGTGTGGTCGCAGCGTAGGGCGAACGACTGTTTCGTTTTGTGAATGTGGACCTTGTGATTCTTGGGGGTAGTCGATTGTGTCATGGACTCTAGAGCGGGGAGAGCCTAATGGACAGGCGTTCTTTCATACTCTGGATCAATCTAGCCGCCTGATAGTCATAGAGCTCGATGTCAACAGCGGTGGGCAGCTGAGCGATAAACTGCTGAGCCGAAGCAGGTGAAAAGTTAGTCAGTCTAGCCAGCAGTTGAACGACATCGGCTGTATTTTCTGAGCTTGGCTTTTGCTCTACGGTTAGCCGCCAGCGGCGCGGCGGTGTCATTTCGCCTCTTTCTATTCGACGCAGGCCATTAATAGAAGAGAGGACAAAGAGGCGATCGCCCGGTAGCAGATACTGGTCATCCGTTGGCATCAGCACCGTACAGGCACGGCCATTTTGATCAACCGTTTCTCGTAAGATAGGCACGACGCCGTAGCCATAGGCAACAGTAGCGAGCTGCTTATTCGCTAGAGTATCGCCCGGTTCAACAAAGTATTCAGCGATCAGGTTAGTTTGATCGCTCAGTCGAAACAGACCCAAGATATTCTCACCAAACGCCGCACCCGCAAACGCCTCAGCAGACAGCGCATAGGGGCAAAAGGCCCTTGCCTGCGGCATTAGCGCCGCTAGGTTATCGCTAAACGACTGGCTGCGAGTACGCACAATTGGCGAAAAGCTGTGGGTGCCGCCTAGATTTTTCTCGGAAGCGAGCAGCGCCACCTCTAGATTGAGCATTTGATCGTCGGTAACCGCGATGATGCTTTTGGCCGTCGCTAGATTAGCGGCGGATAGCTCTTCTAGAATATTGCCGACTAGCAGCGGCACCTGAGTGAATAGTTCTGGATGATTGAGCTGTTTATCAACCGCGACTAGCGGCTGATTAAGCTCTAGCAGTAGGCTAGTCACCTTTCTACCGATGCGGCCTAGCCCAATCACTACCACATGATGACTGCGAGGTAGGCGAGGACGCTTCTGTAAAAAATCAAACCGGGAGCTGATTAGCTGATCGGCCAAAAGACCCAGCACCCCCAAGACGACCAGAATACTGACTACCGTAATCATCAGGCAGGCAAGCTGCACCCAGCCAGGAATGCCAGAGGAACCAAATCCCCCAAACACATCGCCGTAACCGCCCAGCAGCAGAATTGCCCCTAAAGAGATCGCCTTGATCCAGGTAATGCTGTCCGGCCCGGTGAACTTTAGCAGCAGCGCGCCCGCTGTCCACAGGATCAGCGCGATGACTAGGACAGTCGCAACCACCCGTGGTGTTGACTGTTCAGAAGATTGACGCCAGTTGCGCAAGCGTCGCCGCCAGTCGCCCGTCTTCCAGTCTTCGACTAGCTGATTAATTGCTGTGACTGGCGTTCTTCTTTTCGCGGGTCCGTTATTATCGGCAACCACTTCTACATAGGCAACGCGATCGCCTGCCGAAGCTCGAATATACGGCTGCCAGCGATGAAACACCGAGGATGCCGTCGTTGCCCAGCCCAAAGGCTGCTGCGGATCTTCTACCGGTTTAAAGTCCAGCAGCCTAAAGTTGCCACTGTGCAGGGCCTGCATCTGCTTCTGGTCAAAGCGCGGCTCACCCGCTCGCACGAATCGCTCTACAATCCGAAAGCGATGGCGACCAATTGTAAAAACGCTGACGATATCATCGCCTAAACCTGCCAGGGCAAAGGTCATTGCCGGTAGCTCGGTCGCATCTAAAGCGACGAACTTGCCTAGCTGACGCTCTAGCAGGGTGTTGAGGCTATGACGAGACGAGCGCAGAATGATTTGAATATTGGGATTGAGACGACGAGCGGCGATCGCACACTCCACATTCGTGCTTTCATCGCTGGTAACAATTAGAATTGCTCGGCTGTCTTCGATGCCTGCTTTTCTCAAGATATCTTCTCGGCGGCAGTCCCCTATGATTGGCGGCATCGCTAGCTGGCCGGGTAGATCGTTTATCTCCCAGGTATCGACTGCCCGCCGATCGATTGCAGCAATCGCCACCTCGTATGGGTCATAGTCAAACTTTTTAAGCTTGATGATGCTCTGCTGTCCTAGACTGCCTAGCCCACAAACAATGAACTTGTCTCGAATGACCGGAGAAGAGCGGGTCACCGCCGACGGCATCAAAGTCTCTGGACCTGACATAGATGAGCCCCTACAGGAAAAACTAATCTGGGAAGACTAATCTATTTCTATCCTATCTTTTGGTCTCTATTCTATTTATTGAGCTAGCTATTGAACTGGCTATTAAACTACCAAAGATGCTTTACGCAGTAAAAAGCTAATAACGGTCTCTGTTTGCGAAATAATGGTTGCCTCTCCAAGGGACAGGCAGATACTTTTACCTGCGCGGGCATGCCAATTTCTATCTTGTTGATCTGCTCGGTCGGAACCATCGCTCTAATCGCAATCGGTGCGTTAGTAGGAATTACTTCGGCTAGGGTCTCTCCGGGGCTAACGACTTGGCCAAGGTTGCGTAGGCTGATTTCGTGTAGCGTGCCCGATATGGGCGATCGCACCACCGCATTTTGTAATTCCAAAGCTCTCAACTTCCTTGGCGAGTAAATCAATCTGAACCTGCGCCTCTTGGACAGCGGCGACGGCGGCAATGCGCTCTTCTTGATTTCTGCGTAGAGTCGCGCTGTAATCGGCGGTGGCGGCTGTGATCGCCCGTTGAGACTGCGCACAACTGCTAATCGGCAGCAATCATTTGCGCTTCTATAGCCTTGGTAACTTGACTGAGGTACAGTTTGCAGGATGAAAGCCTTATGTTGCAACGGGTCAAGTGACGCACCTGTACCGAATGCATCCGGTACAGGCTATAAACCTGCTACCCGCTGCTACCCAGCGATTGACAGACGGCAAAAAGTCGTAGGTGCCGATCGGTGTCACAGCGCACACTGAAACGCCAGCCGACTTGCCAGCCGCGCATAGTCTTTGATTCGGCAACATACAACAATCTCTGGTCCATACTCCCGATGAAATTGGTTGATTGCCGCCGCACAGCTCTCCTGACGGTCGGCTCTGATTTCGTCTAGCCCATATAGCAAAAACAAAAGCTGCTGATCGCTCACTCAAATCTGCCCAATCGCCTGAGGAATCTGATATTTACTGCTGAGTTCAGCAACTAGCCACTGTTCTATCGACTCGCCAGTCAAAGAAGAGAGATTGAAGATAGCGGGAATGCGACTCTCTTGGTCTAACTTCTTTTCTAACAAGTCGCGAGCAAGCGTAAGTAGTGTTGTTGTTTGGTGAATGCGTGGGCGATAGGGTCGTAGGGGATAGGGAATTGGGGGGTAGGGTTGTAGTGGGTGTGTCATCTGTTGTGATTTGCTCGGAAGTAAAGCTCGGGCTTGATATCGCGATGGATAACGTTGTGCTGATGCACAAATGCTAGAACCGTTAAAAGATTTTGCAAAAGCTGAAAAGTGTAGCTAACACGATCATGTTCTTTTTGGATAGAATCTCTGTTTTTCTCGGATAGTTGGGCTAGCTCTTTGTCTAACGACTGGCCCTCTATATATTCTTGAACCAGATAAAACTCACCCTCTTGTTCAAAGTGAGCCAGCAGGGTAGGAACCTGAGAATGGATACCTAGCTGATAGAGCGTCTGAGCTTCTAGGTCGAAAAGGCGCTGGGCAGTTTTTAGCGTGTCGGCAGTGAAATTCTGCTGCTGAAGGTGCTTGATGACGCAAGTGGGCGTGCCAGGGAGATGGCGATCGCGTGCCAGATACGTCTTGCCAAATCCCCCTTCCGCCAGTGGCCGCATGATTTCGTAGCGCCCCACCAAAATCATTGTTGCCCTCATCGAACGAAAGACGATATACTACCACTTCGGGCAATTTCGCCCATCTTATCTTGGATAAGAACCAATTGAATCAGAGCGATTAACTGGGATAGGCCCCACGTTGCAACACCCCTCGGTGAGACGGTTACCCCCTTCACACTTCAAACGGGACAGGCAATTCAGGGCTGCTTTATCGCCTACTTTGATGCCTGCTGTCACCCCACCGAGTTTAATTCTGCACTACTTGCTTCATTCATTTAGCCTTCAGTCTATTTAGCAGTCTTTTGTCTGCTGAAACATACACCTGATTACGATTGGCTGCGATCGCAGTCTATTCGCCTGTCTGATTTCCTTATCTGACCCGTGCGTGCCAGCATTCCCATTGGCGCGCTCGTAAACTGACTGGCAACCGCTCGGTCACAAGACGCACACCTTTCTCACTTCTTACTCACCTTCTCATTTACCTAAATACTAGGTTGCTTTTTCATGCCCGCTACCGAAACCTCTTTTCAAGACCTTTCCTTACTTCCCGCTGTCCTCGAAGCTTTGGACGATGCTGGCTACGAGAGCCCCACGCCAATCCAAGCGCTCACCATTCCGCCCATCCTAGAAGGGAGGGACATCATCGGCCAAGCGCAAACGGGCACTGGTAAAACCGCTGCGTTTGCGCTGCCAATCCTTTCTCAGATCGACGTTTCCAACAACGATCCCCAGGCTTTGGTGCTAGCTCCCACCAGAGAACTCGCTCTGCAAGTCGCCGAAGCATTCCAGGGCTATGCCTCACATATCAAAGGCTTTCACGTCCTGCCTATCTACGGCGGGCAAAGCTATCAGGTCCAGCTCAAGCAGCTTAGAAGGGCCGCACACGTTGTGGTCGGTACGCCCGGACGAGTAATTGACCATATGAAGCGCGGCACGCTGAAGCTAGATAATCTGAAGTTCTTAGTACTAGACGAAGCCGACGAAATGCTGCGGATGGGCTTCATTGAGGATGTGGAATGGGTGATTTCGCAAACGCCAAAGTCTCGTCAGGTGGCGCTGTTCTCAGCGACTATGCCGCAGGCCATTCGTAAGATCGCCCAGAAGTACCTGAACGAGCCTAAAGAGCTAGCCGTCAAAAATCAGTCCAAAACAGCAGACACCATTCGTCAGCGCTTTTGGCCCGTCAGCGGCTACCACAAGCTCGATGCTCTCACCCGCATTCTAGAAGTCGAAGACTTTGACGGCATGATTGTCTTCGTGCGAACCAAGATAGCCACCGTAGAGCTAACTGAAAAGCTAGAAGCCAGAGGCTATAACGCTGCGCCCTTGAGCGGGGACGTGCCCCAAAATCAGCGCGAACGCACGGTAGATCGGCTAAAGCAGGGCAAGCTCGATATCCTGGTCGCAACGGACGTGGCCGCTAGAGGCTTGGACGTAGAGCGCATCAGCCACGTGATTAACTATGACATGCCATACGATCCTGAAGCCTATGTCCATCGGATCGGCCGGACCGGACGAGCTGGGCGTGAGGGCGCGGCGATTCTGTTCGTTACGCCGCGCGAAAAGCGTCTGCTGAGTTCTATCGAGCGCTCTACTAAGCAAAGAATCGAGCAGATGGAGATGCCTTCTACCGAGGTCGTCAACGATCAGCGCATCGAACGGTTCAAACAGAAGATCACCGATACGCTAGCTCAAGAAGATTCCGCTTTCTTCACTCAGATCCTAGAGCAGTACGAGCAGGAACATGATGTGCCTGCCATTGAGATTGCCGGGGCGCTAGCAAAGTTATTCCAGGGTGATGAGCCGCTGCTGCTAGAAGAAAAAGCAGTAGGGAAAAATGGGCCAAAACGCCGGGATGCTGGTTCGGGCGCAGCGACTCAAAGCGTTGGGATGGAGCGCTTTCGGATAGAGGTCGGCAAGGAGCACAGCGTGAAGCCAGGACATATTGTGGGTGCGATCGCCAACGAAACCGGCCTTGCCAACAAATACATTGGCCGCATCAGCGTCTTCAATGACTACAGCACCGTCGATCTCCCCGTTGGCATCCCCAAAGAGACCTTCGATCTGCTCAGGCGCGTAGAAGTCCTCGGCAATCCGATGAATATCACCAGCATGGGCAAAACCCGAGACGATGAAGACTGGCGATCCGGCAAGCCCAAACGCCAGCGGAATACTAGAAGCGGCCCTCCTTTCAAAAAAAAGCGCCGCAAAGATCAAGCTGCTGTTTAGATCGGGTGAAGCCTAGAAACCTGCCTCACGGAAAGACTGATACCCCTTCTCCGGATGGTACAGATGGCACTGGCTCGCAATCGACCACATGAATGGCAGCGTAAACTTGCGCTCGATGATGTGCTCGCCCCAGTTTTCCTTGAGGTGATCATGAGCCGCGCGCAGGTTATACGAAGGGATACCAGTAGAAACGTGGTGCGGAACGTGGACGTTGATATCGTGGCAGAGGAATTCGATCCAGCGCGGATAAGTGCAGTGGACGGTACCCGCTAGCTGAGCTTCGCCTGCGTTCCAGTCAGCGCTGGGCTTGAACTGGATTTCGGGGATGGTGTGATGAACGATGGTGAAAGTGCTCATCCAGAAGTGGTAGACCATCCAGGGGATTAGCCAGAATTTGACAAAGCCCCAGAGACCAGTGGTGGCGATCAAAGTCGGGAATACAATAGCGGCAAAGATGGCAACAACGGCAATAGAGAAGGCTGCTTTGGAGCGATCGCGTTCTCTAAAATTTCTCAGATCGAAATGGTACATTGCCCAATGTCCAATCGAGCCCACCCACCAAAAGTAGCTGCGAATGCTGCGCTGAAGGAATCGCATCACCGGAGAATAGCCAAGATAGTCTTCGACTCGTAGTGGCGTCCAGGCATTGTCTTCTTCCATCTTGTTGGTGTGCAGATGGTGATGATCGTGCAGCAATCGCCAGCAGTGAAATGGATAGATCAGCGGTAGGAAGGCAATATGGCCGACTAGATCGTTCACCCAGCGCTGCTTGGCAAAAGAACGATGTCCGGCATCGTGTCCGATCACAAAAAAACCAGTGAGTGCGGTGCCCGTAAAAAACCAGCTAAACGGAAGCAAAAATGAAGGAAGGAAGATAATAGCGCAGTAGCCTAGAATCGCAGCTGATACGCTGATGATGACGTGCTTCCAAGCTTTGGTCGAATCTTTCTCAAAGTAGGCCCGAGGTAGGCTACGGATAATCTCTTTGAGCTCTAAAGCTGCCTCTGTGGTCGCGGGACGCCCAGTAGCAAACCTTTCTGTCGTGGCGGTCAAAAGTCAACACTCCTGTAAAAATCGAAGAAAGCACCTCATTCGTTAAGCGTTTGTTGCCATGAATCAAAAATGCTTCAGAAACCTTAACACTTATACCATTTCAGGGGGAGAACAGTAGCGAAATCCTACGGTAGGCTGAACGCATTTTCCTTACTCTACTTACCTTTACCGCCTGTTTTACGGTTTTGCCAGTAGGATAAAAATAGCGTCGTCATTATCTTTTATCCGCATTTTAGTCCGCTCTTTCGATCTAAATTTTCTTAGCGTAGCTTTCATGAGTCTGATTACCTTTCAATCTGTCAGTAAAGACTTTGGCATCAAAGAAGTGCTACGTGAGGGCTCTTTTAGCATTGAGCCTGACGATAAAGTGGGCGTCATTGGCGTGAATGGCTCTGGCAAATCAACGCTGCTAAAAATGATGGGCGGCATTGAGCCCATTGACAGCGGTCAGCGGCTGACAAAGTCTGGAGCGCGGTTAGTCTATCTGCCACAGCAACCAGATGTTGACGAAGATTTGACCGTATTGGATCAGGTATTTGCCGACTGCGGCGAGCAGATGCAGCTAGTGCGAGAGTACGAGTCGCTTTCGCACAAAATGTCCCAGGCAGAAGGTAAAGAGCTAGATCGGCTGATGAATCGGCTAGCGACCGTCGGTGAGCAGATGGAGACCTCTGGCGCTTGGGATTTGGAAACGGATGCCAAGATTATCTTGAGCAAGCTAGGCATCGAAGACTTCGACGCGAGAGTAGGCGATCTGTCGGGCGGCTATCGCAAGCGGGTGGCGTTAGCGACTGCGCTGATGAGCGATCCTGATCTGCTGCTGATGGACGAGCCGACCAACCATCTAGATGCTGAGTCGGTGGAATGGCTACAAGACTATCTAGGTCAGTTTCGCGGGGCGCTAGTGCTAATTACGCACGATCGCTACTTTCTAGACAATGTGACCAATCGGATTCTCGAAATTGACCGGGCCGATCTGTATACCTACGCCGGGAATTACGCCTACTACCTAGAGAAAAAGGCCGATCAAGAAGCTTCCGCCGCGAGTTCTCAGCAAAAGTTTAAAGGGATGCTGCGACGAGAGCTAGCGTGGCTACGGCAGGGACCGAAAGCGCGGAGTACGAAGCAAAACGCTCGCATTCAGCGGATTGATGAGATGAAGGATAAAACCTTTAAGGAAACGCAGGGCAAAGTTGAAATTGATACGGCTGGGCGGCGGATTGGTAAGAAGGTGATTGAGCTGGAAGGAGTGAGTAAGTCGTTTGGCGATCGCACCCTGATCAAAGACTTTACCTATGAATTTACGGCGAGCGATCGCATCGGCATCATCGGCGGCAACGGCGCAGGCAAATCCACTCTGATGAACATCATTACTGGCAAGCTCGAACCCGACAGCGGCACCGTCGATATCGGCCAAACCATCCACATCGGCTACTTCAACCAGCACTCAGAAGAACTGCTCGAAGCCCTTAACGAAGAGCAGCGTGTCATGGACTACCTCAAAGAAGAGGGCTCTTTTGTCACCACCGCTGACGGTAGCCAAATCAGCGTTTCTCAGATGCTAGAGCGCTTCCTGTTCACCAGCAATCAGCAGTACACGCCGATTAACAAACTCTCCGGTGGAGAAAAGCGCCGTTTGTTCTTGCTACGCGTCCTGCTGAGCGCTCCAAACGTTCTAATTTTGGACGAGCCTACGAACGATCTAGACGTGCAGACGCTCACTGTTTTAGAAGACTATCTAGAAAGCTTCACAGGCTGCGTTATCACCGTCTCTCACGATCGCTACTTTCTAGATCGCACGGTGAAAAATATCTTTGCCCTTGAGCCCGGTGGCAACATTCGGCGCTACCCTGGCAGCTATAGCGTCTACCTAGAAACAAAGAAGAAGGAAGACGCGGCTCAAAAAGTAGAACAGAAGTCAGCGCAGACAAAGTCAGTAGCCGCAGAAAAGCCGAAGACCGTTAAACCTTCTGATAGTTCAACAAAGAAGGTTTCAAGCAAAGAGAAACGAGAGTACGCTTCTCTAGAGAACAAAATTCCAGAGCTAGAAGCCAAGAAAGAGAAGCTAGAAAAGCTGCTGTATCCTTCGCCGCCAGACGACTACGAAGAGCTACAGAAGCTTTCTGAACAGATTGCGGTCATCTCAAAAGAGATTGACACGGCAACAGAGCGATGGATGGAACTTGCTGAGCTGATGTAGCTAGCGCGTATCTCCTTAGGTAGCACTGAGAACGGTTTCTTTCTCGATAGCTGCTTTCTCTAGCAGATCTTCGCTAGCGGCTGTGTGAGCTAGCGGAAAGTCATTCTCCTTTGCCCAGGCTTGGAGATCTGCGAAGGCGCGATCGCGATACTGCCCATACCGTTCTCTCTTGTTTCTCACTCGCTTGGGCAGCGCTGGAATAATCCCCATATTCGGCGGCATTGGCTGAAAATGCTTCGGTTCAGCCGAGCTAATGAAGTCAATCATCGCACCGAGCATGGTTGTGACGGGCAGTGTGATCGGCGCTTTGCCCAGTGCAATTCGAGCGGCGTTAGTGCCTGCTAGCCATCCGCCTGCGATCGCTGCCGTATACCCTTCTGTTCCCACCAGCTGACCCGCTGCCAACAAAGTCGGACGCGACTTAAACTGCAAAGAACTATTCAACAGCTCCGGCGAATTGATAAACGTATTGCGATGCATTACCCCCATCCGCACAAACTCCGCATTCTCCAATCCCGGAATCATCCGAAACACCCGCTTCTGTTCGCCCCAGCGCAGATTCGTCTGAAAGCCCACCATATTCCATAGCTGACCCGCCTTATCCTCTTGCCGTAGCTGCACTACACCGTACGGCTTATGCACCTTATTCTCCAGTGCATCAAACGCCCCATACTTCTCAGTATCAAACAGTCCCACAGGCTTCAAAGGCCCATAGCGCATCGTCTCCACGCCCCGCCGCGCCATCTCCTCAATCGGCAAACACGCCTCAAAGAACTTCGCCGTCTCACGCTCAAAATCTTTTAGCTCCGCCTGTTCCGCCGCACACAGCGCATCATAAAAAGCTAAATACTGTTCCTTATCCATCGGACAGTTCAGATACGCCGCCTCACCCCGGTCATAGCGAGACGCCATAAACGCGATATCTCGATTGATCGACTCACCCACGACAATCGGACTCGCCGCATCAAAAAAGCTCATATAGGCTTGCCCCGCAAACCGCTCCAAATCCTCACTTAGCGCTTCACTCGTCAGCGGCCCCGTCGTCAGCACCGTCACCCCCTCATCCGGAATCCGCAGCACCTCATCTCGCCGCAGATCTACCAGCGGATGGCTCTCCAACGCCGCCGTCAAATCCTGCCCAAACACACCGCGATCCACCGCCAGCGCCCCGCCCGCAGGCACCGCATGCTGATCCGCCTTGCCAATCACCACCGATCCCAGTCGCCGCAGCTCCTCATGCAGTAGCCCCGAAGCGCGATCAGTTGCGATCGCCCCAAACGAATTACTACACACCAGCTCCGCCAAATGCTCCGAATGATGCGCCGGACTCTTCCTCACCGGACGCATCTCGTGCAGTACCACCGGCACCCCAGCCCGCGCGATCTGCCAAGCCGCCTCCGTCCCCGCGAGTCCTCCTCCAATCACATGAATCGGCTGCTGGTCACTCATCTCTACCACTCAAACACTCGTTAAACTGATTTGCTGTCTAATTCTAGAGGGTATCATCCTTAGTTGCCGCTTATTAGCTGCGGCAGACTAACTAGAATGAGTTGAGAAGCTTGTATAAGGGAGCGGTTGTGTTATTACTCACTTGATGCTGAAAGACATTCCAAATAACCTAGCGGCGCTGATTGCAAACTTGCACCCCGGTGAGGTGATACAAATTGTTTCTGGTAATCAAATCGTTGCTCGTTTGACGGGAGAACAAGAACCGTCGCCCAGCGGGTCACCCGCAATGCGTCAACCTGGAAGCGCGATCGGAACACTTAAAATTATTGCTGACGATGACGAGTATCTACAAGACTTTGCTGATTACATGTCATGAAACTGCTTTTAGATACTCACGCATTTCTCTGGTTTATTCTCGACGAATAGCTTTGAAGTTCTACCAGTTCAGGTTTCGCACGTTGCAAAAGTAGCAACCGTTCCTTTTCATCACCGAGATCCGTTTAATCGACTTTTGATAGCTCGAGCGATGACAGAAGGAGCGCCTATCATCAGCACTGATAGAAAGCTTGAACAATACTCTATGGAACGAAGACGGTAACGGTTTCTATGCGTGGTCACTTTCCGATTCTGATAGCTGACGCAAAAAGTTATCGATATCTCGAGCGATTGAATCGTAGAGATTTTGAGCGGTGGCTAAATTTCCCCGTAGCTGCTCTTTGTCAATATCTGCGCCGTAGGCATGCCTGAACATATGGCGAAAGGTTCTTAGCCTGTCCATCAAGTCGAAGGATTCCTCTGAAAGAAATGCAGGTCGGATACCTTCCATCGGTTGACTCATTCTCAATAGTAGCGATCTGTGCCAGCCGCCATCGGAACCGATATTATTCTCAAAGGCACTGGCGACCAGCTTCAAAAGGTCTTCTACTGAGCTGTACAAATTATGAATCTGGTAGGCAATGCTGTCTAACTGTCCAGGAGTGTCCCAGCCGTCTTCTAATCTAGAGTCGAGCTTGTCGTTGACCCGTTCCATCAGTCTGAACTGCGCCTTTATCTCTGCTTTTATTCGGATTGCTCTTTCGCGGTCCACGCTATTCCCTCTTTGCGAATTTTTTTGGCAAAGTGGCACTGATCGAGAGGAACCACATCAACGTCTCGTACTACAGGCATTCCGGACATCAGAGCACAGATGTTCCCTTCTTTATAAGTCTCCACAGCAAGATCGATGTCCGATCGCCGAGAAAAGCGGTTTGGGACAGTCACCGAACCAAATAGATAGCCGCTGCTGACGCCGTAACGCTGAGCGTTGGCAGTTAGCCAATCTAGCGTTTGCTTGCAAGAGCTGCTGACGGGTTTGCTCGTTTTGCTGCTTTCTCTCTAGCCAGTCTGGCATCGAGTAGGTGGGTGGAGAACGCCATACGAAAACGCTATCTGGAAAATACGGTGATGTGATTCCATTCTAAGAGACTCGCATAGTTTTATTGAAACTGTGTCTGAATCTTTTCAGCGTCTAGCTCGTGGCCAATCACGATCAGTTTGGTTTGACGAGGCTCATCAACGCGCCAAGGGCGATCATAGAAGTAGTCAAATCGACTGCCGACGCCGTTTAGGACCAGTCGCATTGCTTTTCCGGGGACAGAAACAAAGCCTTTAATCCGATAGATTTCTTGCTCGCTGACTAGCTGCGTGAGCTGACGAACGAGTGCTTTTGGCTCAAATTCCTTATCTAGCGTTAGGGGAATAGAGGTGATGTCTTCGTCGTGATCGTGTTCTTCTTCGTGGTCGTGGTGGCTGTGGCGACTGTCGAGGTTGTCTTCTACAGCAGCGTTGAAGCCGAGGAGAATATCAGGGCTGATTTGGCCGTTGCGACAGGGGACGACTTTGACGCCGTCTTGTAGTTCGCTCGCTAGCCAGGTTTTGACTTTGTCGAGGTCGCTGGGTTCTACGCGATCGCTCTTCGTCAGCAGCACCATATCCGCGCAGCCAAGCTGATCTTCAAACAGCTCTTCGATTGGCGTTTCATGATCTAGCTCTTCATCTGCCTGACGCTGCGCCTCTAATGCGTCCAAATCACCCACTAGCTCACCGTTGGCTAGGGCTTCGCAATCGACGACAGTCACTACGCCATCAACAGTGGCACTGGTGCGAATTTCTGGCCAGCGAAAGGCTTGCACAAGCGGCTTAGGTAGGGCCAGACCCGAGGTTTCAATTACCACGCAATCTAGTTCGTCGCGGCGTTCGATTAGCGCCTGCATAGTCGGCAAGAACTCTTCTTGAACGGTACAGCACAGGCAGCCATTAGCCAGCTCTAGAATGTTGCTTGTGGAACTGTTGCTTTTAGAACTGTTGCTTTCTGAATCGCCGTCTGTTTCTTCGTCGCATACCTGACAATCTCGCAACAGTTCTCCATCAATGCCCACTTCACCAAATTCGTTGACGATAACGGCAATGCGTCTGCCTTGGTTGTTTTGTAATAGGTGGCGAACTAGAGTTGTTTTTCCAGCGCCCAGGAAGCCAGTGACTACGGTAACGGGTAGCTTGCTCATGCTATCAAGCCTCCAACGAAGGCGATGCCTACGCCGAGTACAGCAAATCCAGCATGACGAACTGAAATCAGGCCAGCGGTTTGGTTTTGACCGATGGCGCGTTTGGAGAGTAGATAGGTGACGGTGGCGATCGCACCCTGCGCCCCAGCAAACCCAATTAGATAAGCTGCCAGCGGCGTCGGCTCTGCGCCCACAACCGCCTCACCATAGGCATAGCCATGAAACACGCCTGCCACGGCGCTCAGCAATATAACGACCGCAGGATTCAAGCGGCCAGGCAATACCGCCAACGCCCCAAACAACAGTACCGAAATTGAAATCACCAGCTCCACCATTGGCAGATCCAGCTCAGCCAGATGAAGCCCGGTGCCCGCTAGCGTAGCGACAACAAAAGCAGCCGGAACCCTCCAGCCACCGCTAACAACAGCAGCTAGCAAACCAGCCGCAATCACAAAAGCCAGATGATCAAAACCAATCACGGGATGCCCTACCCCGGAGAGTACGCCTTCCCAAATGCTCGTAGGGGCGCTGCCACCAAAGGGATGGTGGGCTAACAGAAAATTATTCATGAGTTACCTTCTTTGTCTGTGCCTCGCAGACAGCGGTTGAGTGCAGCGAAAATCCTGCATAGGCATTCTGGCTTAGGTGAAGCAGAGCGGCTGGCCAAAGTGATTGGCTGACTAGTCAAAACGACTATTACAGTGCGCTAGATGGCTTCTCCATCACAGCTGCGGGACAGCGTCGGTTTTTCACCGAACTTTCCCCATGCAAGGCTAACTAGACTAGCACGGCACATCGCGACACAATGGGAGATGTCTCATACTGCCATCATTCGTAAAGTTCATTAGCCATCCCCAAACTATGACTATGCTCAAAGCCGTTATTTTCGACTTAGATGGCACCTTAACCGACAGCGATAAAGTACACTTCCAAGTTTTTCAAGCGCTGTTTGCCAAAAGGGATATGGATATAGACAAAGCGCTCTACAAAAAGAAAATCAGCGGACGGCAAAATAGCGCGATTGTTGCAGACTTCTTTCCTGAGATGTCCGAAGCAGAAGGTGAAGCGTTTAGCGCGGACAAAGAGGCGCTGTTTCGGACTCGGGCAAAAGGATTATTAGAGCCGCTACCAGGATTAACTGATTTTTTAGCAGCTATTCAAAAGCGTGGATTAGCCGCTGCGGTAGTCACTAACGCGCCGCCAAAGAATGCCAATTTCATGCTGGATACGCTTGATTTAAGCGAGCGATTTGACCCGGTTGTGATTGCTGATGAGCTGCCGAGAGGAAAGCCCGATCCGCTGCCTTATCAGACAGCTTTAGATCGATTGGGAATAACGGCCAAAGAGGCGGTTGTATTTGAAGATTCGACGGCAGGCATTCGCTCGGCGGTAGGTGCAGGCATTGTCACCATCGGATTGATGACGACGCACGATCAGTCAGATTTAGTGGCAGTGGGAGCGCAGCGGGCAATCGCAGACTTCACCGATCCATACATTCAAACCTTACTTCAGTCTTCAACTTGATTGCGCCTGCGCCGACAGCGTTCAGAGCAATACTTCACATCGTCCCAGCACTTTTCCCACTTTTTACGCCAGGTAAAGGGACGACCGCAGGTCTGACAGGTTTTTGAAGGGAGATCGGATTTTTTACGCTGGCGAGCCATGAAGGGAAGTAGGAACGATGAACGATGAAGGATGAATTGGATTGCTGCGGTTAGGCTGGCACAATGATCGTAGCAAACAGTACACGTATCTAACCCTATGCCCGAAACAGTGAATACTGCTTTAGCGCTGGCTTCTGTCAGAATTGTTTTAGTTGCGCCTGCGGGTCCGTTAAACGTGGGGTCGGTGGCGCGGGTGATGAAGAATTTTGGCCTGTCGCAGCTGTATCTGGTCGATCCGCAGTGTGATTGGTTGGGCCTAGAGGCGTCGCAGATGGCGGTGCATGCTGATGATTTGTTGAACTCAGCGTGCAGGGTGCAGACAATTCCAGAGGCGCTGGTGGGATGTGAGTATGCGATCGCTACCACCGCCCGCAACCGTGGCTTCGATGCCCCACTTGACCCACCAGAGATTGCCTTACCTAACCTATTATTCTCTGAGGGGACAGAGGCGCGCGCCAGCGACACCGCCCTCATCTTTGGCCCGGAGGATCGCGGTCTTAGCAACGAAGAACTGACCTACGCTCAGCAGTTTCTCAAAATTCCGACTAGCGACGCCTACAGCGCCCTGAATCTAGCCCAGGCGGTCGCGATCTGCTGCTATGAGCTTTCTCGGTCGCAGCCCCCTTTACAGAAACCCCCTTCATCTGGTAAACAATCGGAATCTGTCACAGTCAGCTTACCAACCAGCTCAGTTGAGACCCAGTCCCAAGCCCGATCAAACGAAGAGCAGAATGTAAACGCCCAGCCAGATGCGATCGCCCAGCCAAATGCAAAGTTAGAGGAATTAGAAGGATACTGCCAGCACCTAGAATCTCTCTTATTAGAGGTGGGCTATCTGCATCCCCACACGAGCGCTAGCCGAATGCGCAAGCTCAGACGAATACTGAATAGGGCTGCCTTGACTTCTGAAGAAGTGGCTCTGCTGCGCGGCATGATTCGGCAAACGGAATGGGCACTCTCCCAACCCAATGAACACTCAAACGACGCCAAACCTAAAGGTTAAACCCTGTCATGACGGATCCCTACAACTCGCGCAGCGCTCCCCATAACAACACCGGAGCTAAGAACGCCGATGCACAGACGCCGTCCGTCTCGACTAGACAGATAGCTAAACCCGCAGGAACGGCCGCTTTTGAGTCGCCAACGCGGACGCGCCGCACACGTCGTTCAAACGCAGCGGCTAGTGCAACGACTGGAGAACGCCGGCGGCTGTTTGGTTCAGGCTCAGAACGCGTAAAAAGTAAGTCTGCTAGCCGCACGCGGGCGCTCAAGGCCAAACCGTCTCGACTGGCTGCAAAGGATCTAACGCCTGTGCCGATTCACTCCTTTAGACGACCGAAAGGAACACCGCCTTCGAGAAGACTATCTGCTGAAGAGGCTGCCTCTAGAGGCGCTAAAGGCATCGGCACTTCCTCAAGACGACCAATACTGCCGAATACATCCGTTTCAGGGCGAGTTCCTCCCTCACGAGGACTGGTTCGTCGTCGTCGCCGAACCATCAAAACGCCCGCACCTGTTCGGTATCTCGTTCGGCTAGCGATTGTTGGGTTAGGAATAGCCGCTATCGGGGGCACGCTGCTAAAGGTTCTGCCTAAAGCACCTGCTCAAGAGACTGCTGAGATAGCTCCTGCGCCAGCTGCGTCTGAGCCGACGAAGACCTTTCCGGTCAAACTCACCAGAGAAATCGCCCCTTTAAAAGCAGAGCTACAGGGCTTGCCTAATCTGTACCCCAGCTTAGTTCCACAGATTTTCTATGTGGATGTCGATACCGGAGAATACGTCAGCGTAGAGGGCAGCGAGCCGATCGCAGCCGCTAGTACTATCAAGCTACCTATCCTACTGGCCTTCTTTGAAGAGGTAGACGCAGGCCGAATCAGTCTCAATCAAACGATGTCGATTCAGCCTCAGCAGATTGCTTCAGGCTCGGGTGATATGCAAGTGGCTGAACCCAATACGCAGTACACCGCGCTCGAAGTCGCTACTCAGATGATTGTCAATAGCGACAATACCGCGACCAATATGATGATCGACCTGCTAGGAGGGCTAGAAGTTCTCAACAACCGATTTACCGGGTATGGCCTAGAAACGACAAAGCTAAACGCGCCCTTACCGGATTTAGAAGGGACGAATTTGACCAGCGCTCGCGATCTGGCGCATACGATGCTGCTGATTAGTCAGGGGCAGACGCTGAGTACGCGATCGCGCGATCGCGTACTCAACATCCTCAAGCGCACGCTCAGCAAAGGGCTAATCCCGGCTGGCCTCGAAGAAAGAGGCGCACTGACCTACAACAAAACGGGTGATATCGGCTCGGTATTAGGTGATGTTGCCTTAGTGGATCTGCCTAATGGAAAACGCTATGTCGTTGCTGCGATTGTCCAGCGTCCGCACAATGATGGCCGCGCTAGAGATCTGATTCGCCGTGTGTCTAGCCGCACCTATCAGATTGCAGAAGAAGCTGTTCAGTCCGTCGTTGTGCCGACGACTGCGCCTACCGATACCGAACCAGCACCAGTCACAGGTGCTGATTAAAGTCTAGCTGTTCGACCTTGAAATATCCTTGCATTTACTAGCAACGCATCGACTAAATTGGGTAAGCTTCTAGCTAAGCAATTTACGCACTCAGTAGGTTGCGAAGGTCTTTTGAACGAGCCTGTTTATGGTAAGTGCATTTCCGATCTCATCTCGACGCTCATCGAGTTCTGCCACAGCGTTATTAGAGGCTCCGAGTTCCGCTGAGGCATCTCGTCCGCTCTCTTTCACGTTGCGGGTAGCTCACCCGGTGACCTTAGATGATGTCTTTGATTCAGACTTCTCCAAAGCAGGCTTTTCGGGCTTGGACATACGGCAGCTAGCCGCCGCTGGGTACTTTCAGGCGATCGCCTATCTACTCAATCAGGCTCTTGTCCCTCACAACATCTACGCGCAGGTTTCCCACAGCGCAGTGGCCGGACGGCTGAAGGTGCTAGTCGAGTTTGAACGTCCACCACAGCCGCAGCGGTTAATTCGATTTATTTGCGATCGCATCTACACGCTCAATTCCGACCTGATCGAAGGCGTTCACCTAATTGCCCGCACCGTCGGCTCCGCCAAAACCGACTGGGAAGAGCGCATTCGCATTCCCACCGCCAGCCAGCGCCAGCCTGCTTCAGCCAGTTCAGATAGTCCGGCTAGTCCTGTAGAGGCTGACCACACAAAGACTGACCAAGCAGAAACTGACCAAGCAGAAACTGACCAGTCAGACCTGAAGCTATTACACGAGTCTGCCCGCAGTAAAATCGCCCGTCAGGTTATCCGCAGCCAGTTCAAATTCTTTCGCGCCGCGCTGCTCTCTGGGACCGCAACCGCCGCTTTCATCTTCGGCGGTTTAACCGATCTTATCCTGTCAGAACGGCTCTCGACCTCTGTCGCGGTTCAGCCCGAGGTAGCGCTGCCTCGCTGGTACGAAGACAGCCCGTCCGAAGTAACAGACTCTGAAGCTACAGAAGTTGTCCACACCTCAGGAGCTTCTGCGGCGCGCTTTACTGGCAGAACAGTCGAGGCCGCATTAGAAACGGTTTCGGTGATTCCACATCGAGCCGTCGCCTATCCTCAAGATCCAACCGTCACTCTGCTGTTTGGCGGCGAACTAGGTCTTAATGACTTTGTCTTTGAGGACGCACAGAGTCTGAATCAGCTATTTTCCGAGCTAGGGATTTACCAAAGAGCCGATGTGGCCATGCTCGGACTCTCGGAACCGCTCGCCACGCCCAGCACATCCCTACAAGAAAGCTTCTACCACCGCACCCGCCCCGAAGCGGTACAGGCTCTCAAAGCGGGCGGTGTCGATATCGTTAGTCTAGCGAGTGAGGGCACGCTGACCTACGGGTCGAGGGGGCTCGATGAAACCATTAGAACGCTTGACCAGGAAGGGCTGTATCGGATTGGGGCGGGGCGCAATCAGCTAGAGGCTCACCGACCCGAGATTCTAGAAGTCAAAGGGCAGCGGATTGCCTACCTGGGCTATAACCCTGAAACGCTAAAGGCGGCTCAAGCAGACAGTGCGGGGGTTGCATCCGCTAGCAGCGAAGAACGGCAGCACATCCTAGAAGATATTGAGACGATTCGGTCTCAGGTGGATTGGATCGTGGTGAACTATCGCTGGGGCGATATGTTGGACGCTTCAGTAGAGGACAGTGATGGAGCAGCAGACGCTACAGCCTTTGGCGTGCCTGCTGATTGGCAGCGATCGCTAGCTCATGATGCAATTGATGCTGGGGCAGATTTAGTTGTGGGCTATCATCCTAGCCAGATCCAGGGCGCAGAGATCTACAAGGACCGGGCGATCGCCTATTCTCTAGGCGACTTCGTTTTTGGTTCCGCCCCTTTCGAGGACCATGACACCGTTGCGCTGCGAGTCTCACTGCGCAATCGACGGATGAAAGCAGAGTTTCTCCCTATCAGCATCCGAGACTCGCAGCCAGCAATGGCCACAGGAGATCACGGCAGCGCCATCCTGCAAAATATTCGCCGCGCCTCATCCGCGTTCGATCAGCCGATGGAATTCCCGGCAGTATTACAGGCGCAATCTTCTAGCTCAGAAGCAGCTTCTCCTGCGGCTGCTCTTAAACCGATACAGGCAGACGAACTACAGGCAGATGAACTACAGGCAGACGAACTACAGGCAGATGAACTACAGGCAGATGAACTACAGGCAGATGAACTACAGGCAGATGAACTACAGACAAATGAACTGACAGATGAACGTGCTCAGCCTCTACCTGCTGCTGGTTCGTCCTCAGATTCATTTTCTGCTCCTTTCATCGAACCCGATGTCGAACCCGTTTTACTGCCTGACCCCTCTCGTCATGACTCGCCCCACCCGATTTTGCACGAGTCAGATGCGCTCTTCTTGATGGAGTCTGATCGTAGAGAAGTAGAAACAGACTAATTGCGATCGCATCTAATAATCAGTAGAAACACGGTTCCGCTGTGATTTCGTCATCTTTTTTTACCTGACAGGGAAGGCTTGAATATGTGCCAATATTCATAGCTACGGATAGCTTTAGGCTTCTGCCGGCCGCGCATAATAATATTTGTATGTGTGAAAAGAAGCCGTTTCAGCTAGCTAGTTAAAACGCTTTCCGTCGTTAAAATCCCTCGCCACAAAGGATTCAGCAGACCCTGATGATGACATCTGTACTCAATTCTCTCCCACCTATCTGTAGTCAATCCATACATACAAGCTGCAACAAATGTATGGGTCACTCATATAGCTGGCTGACCATAGGTATGAAAAACATTTCTATCTTCGATGATGTTTTTGAAACTTCGATATAAAATCTTCAGGATTTGATTATCGCTGTCCGTATATATGAAAAGCGGAACTGTCACTAGACATACCGCCGAACACTACTTCTGAACCGTCATTTGTGAGATATGAAAAAAATGGGTAGGGCAGGCAAAGCACTCAAGTGCGTTCTCCAGCAATATGGCATCAGTCAAAACAGACTGGCTGTCACAATGGGGGTGGCTCGGTCCACCGTCAATCAATGGGTCAATGAGGTTAGCGATCCGCTAGCCGATTCTATTCCAGATATCATCACTGCCCTAGACACTTTAGAACCCTCTGCGGCACAGATCTTCTTACAGCTATACATTCAGCGTACAGGCTCGCCGACTAATTAATTCTGCGCTCTGTAGGGACGTAACATGCTACGCCCCTACGGTAGCCAGATCGGATGTCTGCCTGCGATATCGAGCGATGTGGGTGCTAGTGAGACTGGCGTTCCCGCTCTTCGCTCCTCCAAAGTACTAAAAAGCGGCAGCAGCCATAGCCGATGAGTCGGCTCTGTATGGTCGCTGGGACCAGCCTCTTCTGTGATGGCTTCATCAAATAAAATGGCAAGTCCATCCGGGGCCAGATCGATAGTAATCTCAGACTGCGGCGGAAGCTCTATCAGCTTCTGAGCTTCACCAGTGTCTACATTGACAGCAGCTAGATATGAGCTAGCTCGGTAGCTTTCTTCATATACGTTGATATAGGGATCTTCGGGTGAACCCGATTCGTCAGGCGTCTCATTATCAGCCTCATTATCAGCCTCCTCGTCTGGCACCACCTGGGTGATCAAGCTGTATAACAGCTTGCCGTCTTGATCAAACTGGGCGCTAATGATTGAACCATCGGTGTCTAGTAAAGGTTTTTCCTCGCCTTGATTAGATACTAGAAACAGCGTTTGGGTAAATCGCCGCTCTGGATCGTCTTGGTTGAAGTTGACGAGCGCGGCGGAACTGCCGTCTCTAGCGATATCTAAAGTAAGACCGTAGTTGGGAAGAAAGTCGATTAGCGTCTCTGACTGTGTTCCTGACTGGCTGTCATCAGCCTGTTTCGCCTCATCTACGGGCTCTAGAGAGAGAATAGCAGTGCCCTGCCCTTGCTGAAGCAATAAGGAACTGCTGTCAGGGGCGATTCTAAAGTCTCCACCAGGCTCAGTGTCTAGCTTTCTAGGCGGCTGGCCAGCCTGCAAAACCCACTGCCCAAAGTCGGCTGGATTATTTTGACTGACGCGCTGTACGACGATGGTTTGACCATCTGGGGATAGGTCAAAGTTAAGGTTTTGATAGTCGCGGTTGTCTAGTATCAGCTCTGTGACACCGGCTTCAGCAGCATCCGGCTGCGGCCAGAGCTTCCATATAGGTCTGGCAGAGGGTGCGGCTAGTCCAGTCGTGACGCTGTAGAGCTGGGCGGTTGCTGTCCGGTTAGTGTCATCTGCGGCGCTGACGGCTGAAAACAGAATGCGATCGCGCTCTGGATACGGCAAAAAGTCTAAAACAAGCTGATCTTCTGGTGTGAGCAGCGTCTTCTTTTTCTGGGTGAGGTTGAACAGAACGAGTCGTCCGGACTGATCGCCTTCTGCGCCAATGTAGGCAAAGACGCGATCGCGCGTCTCAAACTCACTTTCAAACGGTTCGAATCCTGCCTTGCGATTGAGCGCCTGAGCATTGGGTAGCGTGATTTCGTAGGTTTCACCATAGGGCGCAGGCATATCTAGGGTGTAGGCCATGCGGCGTCCGGCCCAGCTAAACTTGCCGGAGAGTGAAGGCTCAATGCGTAAATTCTCTTCGACGCTTTGAGGGTCCATCGGCTGGCTAAACGTCAGCAGGAACGCTACGTCATTGGTGTTGACCATTTGATTTTGCCAGGAAAACTCTCTAACGCGAGGTAGCGCCTGCGAGCCTAGCAACAGCATGACGACAATCACCACGCTCAACAGCGCCATGACAGCAACAGCAGCGCGATCAAGCGGCTGGCTAAGAAATCGACTAGACCGCTGGCTGAGCGGCTGACGTGAAGGGCGCTGAGTCATTAGTACTCGTAGGGATTCTTCGGTTCTTCGATTTGGCGTAGGGTAGTGGGTGCGATCGCGAGCTGTCGTCGTTCGTCTAGCACTTCGGTTTGCATTTGCCCGATCACCGATAGCCAGCTATCAACCGGATAGTCGTCTCTAGTCGCAGTGCCTGAGAGCTTAACGGGTAGGCCCACCGGATAGGCATCTGCCGCACAGCAAGTCAGCACAAACCGCGACACCATCAGATAGTCCTCTGGCCAGGTATCCGGATGGATCACAAACCCTGATAGGTCAACCCCGTCACCTTCGTAGGCGTCGGGCTCTGGGTAAACGTTCACCAGCCGAATCCAGTCAATGATTGTGCGCTCTTCTGGCGCAGCGGCCCGCTCAAACCGCTGCGGCTGGGCTCTCGTCAAAGAAAGCGTATCAGAAATACCGCGCTGCGCTGCCGTTTGACTGGCAAAGGCTCTAGGCGTGTAGATTAGGCCAAAGACAGCCACCGCTAGCAAAACGGCACTGCTGAAGTTGCCCGGTAGCAAAGTGATGTGACCTTGAGCGCTGTCTGTAGATTGCGCGCCAGTCTGGCTAGCTCGGTAAGTGCGTACTGTTTGCCATGCCCGGTAGAGCGCTAGAAACGCCAGAATGACAGCCGCCGAATTGGAGAGCCAAGCATAGTCAGGATGCAGTAGCAGCAGCAGCTTGCCGCCAAACCAGTAGCGGAATAGCATCGCGCTCCACACCCCAATTGCCAACACGTCTAAAATATCTCGCCAGGGCAGGCGGGCTGAACGAGGTCGCTGGGTACGGGGACGCTGGGCTGGATTGGAGGAACGCGATCGCATAGAAACTATTCAACCAAAACTACTTAACCGAATCACCCAATATACAAATTGACAAACAGCGCCAGAACAAAGCTCATCATCGCCGCCAATACAAAGAGATAGAGTACCGCTCTGCCTTTGAAGACCGTTAGCAGCAGGCCAATATTTTTGAGATCGATCATCGGCCCGAAGATTAAAAAGGCTAGCAGCGAACCGCTGGTAAAGGTAGAAGCAAACGATAGCGCAAAGAACGAATCGACTGTCGAGCAGATAGACACTACCGCCGCTAGGATCATCATCGCTAGAATCGAGGACACCATGCCTTGACCCAGGCCCAAGATGGTCTCTCTAGGAATCGCGACTTGTACCGTGGCGGCGATCGCACTACCGAATACCAAAACTGCACCGAGCTCGCGCAGCTCACGCACCATATTCTCTATCGCCGACTCAAACTTGCTGGCAACCGGCTGCTCTAGGATCGGATTGGCAACTAACCGCTGCGCTTCGGGTGTATCTAGCTGAAAAGCGCTTTCCCCCGCGCCCGCGAGAAAGGTGCCTCCTTGCAACAAAGCTGGTGGGTTTAGCTCTGTCGATTTCTCTGCTGATTTTTTGGGCACCTGCTGCCCGCGAAATCGACTGCGCTCTACTGTCTGCTGTAAAAAAGGACCAATATCTGTCTGACGGCTAAACACCCAGCCAATTGAGGTGGCAATTATTAGTGAAAAGCCTATCCGTAGAAAAACAATTTCTGGCTGACCTCTAAAAGCAACCCAGGTCGCCCAAAACACCACCGGGTTGATCGTTGGCGCAGCCAGCAAAAAGCCAATCGATACTGCTGTAGGTGCGCCCTGCACAATTAGCCGCCGCGCCACTGGCACATTTCCACACTCGCAGACGGGAAACAGCAGGCCGATTAGACTGCCAACTAGCGCTCCTAGCAGTGGGTTCTTCGGCAGTATGCCGACTAGCTGGCGATCGTCAACGAAAAATAGCAGCAGGCTTGAAAAAGCAACGCCAATCAACAAGAAAGGAACAGCTTCTACCAGCAAGCTAAGAAACAGGGTGAATCCTGTATTGAGTTGAACCATTTATCAGGAAATGGGTCTCAAGAACCCGGTACCAAGGAAACTGACCAAAGCGAACACATCCTACTATAGTTTTGGTCACCTCAAGTGACACGCCTTACCGAATTCATTCGGTACAGGCTGTATAGGCATTGCCAACTTTAACAACTTTTCTGTACTGGCTGCGCACTCACAGACCTTTTGTTACTAGGTAACCTACCACATCTGAATTTTTACGACGCTAATCTGACCGTTCAGGCACACCTCGACATCTGCGCCGCGATCGCGCAACCGCTTTTCATACGCGCCCACATAGCGAAATCCAGCTTCATCCACGACAAACTCAGTCGGCAGCGGCTGAGTGCACTGATGACAAAATACGATACCGGGGTCGTCGTCACTGCCATCTAGAGGCGGTGCAGGCAGATTGACATTCCAAAATTCTCCAGGCTCAGCGCCCTTGTCCATTAGCTGTATCAAGACCTGGCGGGCTAGCCGGGTTGCCCGAGACCAGTCAAACGGCTGAGATCGGTAGCGATATTGAGAAATAGCAATGCCAGGTTTCCGCAGCAAAGCGGCCTCTCTCACGGCGGCCACTGTCCCAGAGACATAGGTATCAGAGCCCATATTCCCGCCCGCGTTAATGCCAGAGAGCACCCAGTCCGCTGCTGGATGAAGATGACTAATCGCAACTCGGCTACAGTCCGCTGGCGTACCGCCAATCGCATATTCGCTGTCGCCACGCTGGTCAATAGCAATCACGCCGCCTCGATTGAGCTGGTGGCTGCACCCAGACAGATGCGTATCGGGTGCCACTACCACCGCATCACCCAGTCCGTCTACAGCAGCTTGAAGCGCCAATATCCCCGGCGCACCAATCCCATCATCATTAGTCAACACAAATAAAGGCATATTCTATCGGCCTGCTGCATTAACGTCGACATCTCCAGAGAATATCAAAGTTGCCGGACCCGTCATATAGACTCGATTGCTGTTTGCCCACTCAATCTCTAGATTGCCACCGGGCAGTTCGACAGTTGTTTGCCGCTCACACTTGCCATTGAGCACTGTCGCCACCACCAGCGCACAGGCACCCGTCCCACAGGCCAGCGTCGGACCAGCGCCGCGCTCCCAAACCTTCATCTTCAAGAAATCGGGCCGGACGACTTCTACAAACTCTGTGTTGATTCGCGCGGGGAAAGCATTGTGGTTTTCAAACAGCGGCCCAATTTTTGCTAGCGGCACTGCTTCCACATCTTCAACAAAGGTGATGCAGTGCGGATTGCCCATGCTCACGCAGGTGACCTGCCAGTCTTTACCATCGACTGTCAGCGTTTCATTGACAGCTTTGCCATCGGGAGTACCTAATGTCGTTGGGATATCCTTAGCGGTCAAAATTGGCTCACCCATATCTACCGTTACCTGACCATCCGGCTTCAGCTCGGGGCGGATCATGCCAGCGAGCGTGTGGATGGTGTAGGTATGTGGCAGCGCTGGCGTTTTGCCGTCTTTGGCTTCTAGATCGGCGATGAACTTGGCTAGGCAGCGAATGCCGTTACCGCACATTTCAGGCTCTGAGCCGTCGGAGTTATAGATGCGCATGGTGTAGTCTGCGTTTTCTTTTCCCGGTAGAACGAAGATGACCCCATCTGCACCGATGCCAAAATTGCGATCGCATACATCCACCGCCTGCGCTGGCGTAATCACTGGCTCCTCGCTAGCCCGGTTATCTATCAAAACGAAATCGTTGCCGAGACCGTGATACTTGCTAAACGGAAGGGTTGCCATAGTGAACGAGAAGAGGGTACGAACTGCATCTTATACCGCTTCCTATCATCTAACTCTGTTTGACCATAACTCTGTTTGGCCATATAGACAGCTTCTATCGCTGCTATCGATCGCCACTGGAGCAAGGCGGGCAAGCTGAAGATGTCGCTTTTGACACCGCTCTTTGTTTTCTATGGCTTCTTCTATGGCTTCTCAGACTTTCGATACCGGTCTACCTAGCATCCGCAAAGTTCAAACTCTGATTCGCAACAAGCAGACTGTTGAAGTCAAGCTGATGACTGGCGATATACTCTCTGGGGCGGTGAGCTGGCAAGATGCCAATGCAATTTGTGTAAAGGGAAGTGATGGCAACGACACGGTTTTGATGCGCGGCGCGATCGCCTACGTCAAAGGGTAGATCCAACCAGCAGCGTACTGATTCATTGGATACATTTTATTCGTACAGCCAACCGATACGATAGGCTCGGCTATATGGATGCACTATTGAAAAAGACGAGGCTAGCGCCAGAGAGGTCCTAAGAGAGAGCGAGATCCGTGCTTTTGTTAGTAATATCAGCTAAAGAGCACGAGGTCAAAACCTGCATTAGCTTGATCAATCAGCAGTCTCACGCCAGCATGTTCGAGAAGCTAGGCGTGCAGGCGATCAGCGACCTGGCTAGGATTGCGGCTCGATAGTTCTATCAATATATTGACATATTGACTTAGAAAAGAAATGAGAATTAAGCTGACGGCAATCAGTTGCGATATCAGCAGATTTTTGCTGATTTCGATTGGAATGCCGCTGACTATAGCTTTGGTCACTTGACTGAGGTACAGCTTGCAGGCTAAAAGCACTGTGTTTCAACGGGTCAAGTGACGCGCCTGTACCGTAGGCCCCGCCTTCTCGAAGAGTATGCATCCGGTACAGGCTATATTCCTTTTAGCTATGTTCTCCAGCCGTCGCTCTTGATTCTAGGCATCTTCTGGAGAGCTAGAACGCAATTTAATATTGATACTGCCGTTGGGTTCTAGGGTGGCGGTTTCTATCTGTTCTTCTATTTTCTGCCAGGAGATGGCCGTTTTGAGTGGATTGCTTGCTGAGTCTAGATCGGTGAAAGTACCTTGCGATCGCATCACAACTTCTAGATCTTGCGAGGTAAGATGAGTTTCTCTTAACACTTGTTTGTCTACCTTGCCGTTTTTAATTAGCAGCTTGGGTCCACCTTTGATCCAGGATTCTAACCAGGCAAACCGGAACGCAGCAGACGAGAGTAGCCGATGCATTAGTACTAGGGCAAACGCAGAAAGCAAAGTAGGGAAAAACGGCGACGACCCACTGATAGCTCGGCTCAATGTTGCCCCTAGCATGATGCCTATAATCACATCAAAAGTGGCATACTTACCGGCAAAGCGGCGATCGCCTAGTGCTCTGACCATTATCAGCGCACTGATATAGACAAACACCGCTCTAGCGCACATCTGCCCCACCGAAATGTTATCCGCGCTCAGCCCTAAAAGCCCGTCAAGCAGCCGACCAAAGAGATCCATTCACCAACCTTTCCAAGGACATTACCCCGATCAAGATACTACACATGGTTTATGGTGACTGCTCGGCAGTAGTGACATAGCGAGTCTAGCCGAACGAACTCTCGACTTAATTCATTTTTCGCCTTAATTCATTTTGAGGATCTATCTTTTAGGCTTGCCGCCTGCCCACTGGTCGCCGACGATATTGGGTTGGGCCAAGATATAGCCTGCGATCGCATCTAAATCATCATCAGTCAAATCCCGCATTCGAGGAAACAAATCCGATCTGAGGGTTGAGGGATGCAGTTCCTCGAGCGATCGCAATCCGTCGTAGGTAGTTGGATTGTTCAAGTAATCTACGATTCCTATAACGCTATCGCGCGCAGGCGTCGCATTTGCTAAAGTCTCTAGCCCTAGATCGACGTCTGGATTAGTTTTTGAGGCTCCGTCTATGTGGCACTGAGCGCAGCTACCGTTGAACTTCCGCTGTCCTTGGAGGAATTGTTGAGTTGTTAGGGTAACTGACTCTCCGACGTCGTTGAGAGCGACGGTGCGGTTGGTAGGATTGATTTCAACGGCGATCGCATTCTGCATCACAAAAAAGGTGAGCATTGCAACTGTCAAACAGATATAGATCGATAGTGCTTTGGTCAAAATGCTTTTGAGAATGTGAATCATGGTACTCATCTCTCTATTGAGAAGGTTTTGATTGAAACAGAATAGATTGAGAGTATTGATCTTGAGGAACATTCGTGGCGCTCAGCAAGTGATTGATCAAATTGTCTCGAACGATAATCTGTCGCATCAGTTCAACACTGTATGATCGAGCCTGCTCTAGCGATAAGTTCTGAGCCTTGTCCTTTACTTTTTGCAGCGCTTGCTCTTGTTCTAGATTGAGTTGACCGAGGATATTCATGTGATTTCTCTCTTAATAAGCAGCTACCTTTGAATGAATTGCATAGCCGCAATCGATCCTAAGAAAAACACGGTTGGAATGGCTAGCGCATGAACGGCTAGCCACCGGATAGTGAAGATCGGATAGGAAACAGGCTGTTCGCGCTCGATATTTATCATGATTCGATTTCTCCAAACTAGGATGCGCTAGACTAAGGTGTGTTGGATTTATGCGATCTCTGGCGTGATTCGGCTGTAGAACTGACCGAGTATTTTGACAGTCATTGCTGGTTTAGAGCCAAAGTCTGTATCCGACGGCTGCTGACTTTCAAACGAACCCGAGATTTCGCCTGTCGACTGGTTGACCCGGTCAACTTGCAAAACAATGTTTCCGGTTCCCACCTTGAAAGACTTGTTGTTTTGACGAGAAAAAGCCTCTCTATCGGCCTGAATCGGGATGCCAACTGCCGCATCGTAGCCAACTGCTAGCCCTCGACCTTTGGGATCGATAAAGCTAGAGGTGCGATAGGGCGGCACATCAAAACTGCCAGCAAATCGAGTAGAGGGGCTAATAGTATCTATCGCTGCTGCTGTTTTGGCTACGAGCCCTTTGATAGTGAACAGCAAGGGGACGCGATCGCCACTAGGAATTTGAACAGTGACAGGCTGAAAGTCAAATCCCCCTTGTTCAACAAACGTTATGGCTCCATTCGGCGATTTCTGTAATTCTCCACTCACCTGGTCGAGCGTAAAACTAGAACGAGTCAGCAATTTGCCTTCCACGAATCTGCCTGACTGCTTCTTTAGCTGACCGTTTATAGAGGGGAACGTCTCGACTAGAAACGTTTTGGGCTGTAGGCACAGCGATCTAATTTGATAGGGCTGACTGCCTTCTAAGGGAATAGCGTCCATATTAGTCCCCGTCAGCGCTGGACAATCGTTGGCTAGCCCACTGCCTCTAATGTCATCGTAGGTAAGCTCCCCTGCTACTTTGGGACTGCTACAGGCAGTGAGCAGTCCTAAAGTCAGTGCTAGAACCGTTGCGATCAAAGTCTTATGTATCATTCTTAACTCAGATAAAGAACTTATCTATTTCTTGTGCGGCCCTGTTTCCAAGGCAGCTTCTTCTGGGCATTGAGTGAAATTTTCTAACAGGTTGTTTCAGACAGGTTGTTTCAGAAAGTGCCAATCGAAAATTCCACCGGAAGTGCCATTAAGCATTCATTCTGCTGTGTAGGTTATCGAAGACTTCTGAAGAACTTATGAAAATACGGATAAAGCCACAGACTCGAATTATGAAGTCATCAATTCAAAGCCAAAGTTTTGAAAAGAAAGCAAATATTGTGGGTTTGAAGTCACCTAGATTTTCATAAGTTCTCCATCTTTGTTCTTTATAGTGACCTTAACTTCCTCACAATTGAAGTACCCTCTGTTGAAGAAACAGTTGAAGAAGTTTTGTTTTATTCCCTTTGAGTAGTGAGAATCAAGTACTATGAGCCTAGTCACAGAACTAATTTTGAGCGCAGACAGCGAAGCTCGATATCCTGCGCCCAAAGAGCTGAGAATCTTTCAAGACTTTGTAAAAACTGGAGAGCAGCGGGTTCGAATCGCCAAAGCTTTAGCAGCTAACGAGCAGAGAATTGTTCAAAACGGCAGTCAGAAGTTTTGGGAGCGCTGTCCGAATACACCTAGCAACAGCGGCGTCGATCGGAAAACCGCATCCTGCCAGCGCGATCAGGGCTGGTACATTCGCTTAATTGCCTACTCTATATTAGCTGGCAGCGAGCGTCCGCTAGAAGATATCGGTACAGTCGGCATCAAGGAAATGTACAACAACCTGGAAATCCCGATCAGAAATATTGCAGAGTGCATGCGCTGTCTAAAAGAAGAGGCGATGGCCGTTTTGAGTGATGAAGATGCTCAAGAAGTCGCCGCCTATTTCGATCTAATTATTCAGTCTTTGTCGTAGCGCTTGAGTGATATTCACACACTATTTGTTTAAAACACTATTCGTTTAGGAGATTTTTCCTGTGCAAGATGCTATCACCACTTTGATCAACACGTCCGATGCTCAAGGCAAATATCTAGATGATTCATCGCTAGACACACTGCAAGAATACTTTCGCAGCGGCGATCTGCGAGCGAGAGCGGCAATGACCATTAGCGCTAACGCCTCTACTATTGTCACCAAGACAGTAGCAAAGTCTCTGCTATATACCGATATTACTGGCCCTGGCGGCAATATGTACACCTGTCGCCGCTACGCCGCTTGCATTCGCGATATGGACTTTTTCTTGCGCTATGGTACCTATGCCATGCTAGCAGGCGATGCTTCAATTCTAGATGAACGGGTTCTAAACGGATTGAAAGAAACCTACAACTCTTTGGGTGTGCCTATCGGCGCGACTATCAGGGCGGTTCAGGCGATGAAAGAAGTGGTCAACGACATGCTAGGCGCTGAAGCTGGCAAAGAGGTCGGTCACTACTTTGATCATATCTGTTCTGGTTTGAGCTAGTCGTTGTTTCTCCCAGCGCTCTATTAGCTAGTGGTAGTCGATAGCGGCGGCTAGTAGAGGCGCTGTCTTATCAGAGCCGTTATAGGAGATTTTGTGATGAGTGTGATTTCTCAGGCGATCGCAACTGCCGATCGTGAAGTTCGCTATCTCTCTAAAGGAGAGCTAGATGCGATCAACCGTTTTTTCAACAATGGCCCCCAGCGATTGAGAATTGTTTCTATTCTCAACAGCAACGCAGAAGAAATTGTTGAAAAAGGCGCTAGGCGATTTTGGCAGCGACATCCAATTACCCCTAGCAACAGCGACAATCCGCAATTTCAAGCATCTTGCTTGCGAGATCAGGCTTGGTTTATCCGACTGATCTCGTATGCGGTGGCGGTCGGCGATGTCGACCCGCTAGAGGCCAGCGGCGTGAGAGGCGCTAGGGAAATGTATCTTTCTTTGGAGGTGCCGCTGAGGTCGGTGGCGCTGTGTATGCGATCGCTCAAAGAAGTCACGCTAGAGATGCTGAGCGTAGAAGATGCCGCTGAAGTGGGGCCGTACTTTGACTATCTGATTGCGGGGCTAATGCCCTGAGCCTTGAATTTACTTGAATTTGGTTTACTTCGACTTGGAGACCGCTATGACCGATCGAACCAATGGAGGGAGCCCGGTTGTGCATCCGCAGCAGTACCACACGGTGCCGACGGCTGTGATCAATGGCGCACATCAGCGCGATCGCTATCTTAGCCATAGCGAAACGCAGACGCTCTCGACTTTTTTAAAAACAGGTTTGCAGCGCCTAGAAATTGCTCAAACGCTAGCCCAGCACGCTAATGAGATTGTGGCGGCTGGCGGCAAACGTATCTTTGTCGGCGGCAATCCGATGGCTTATTTCGAGCCGCCAGAGGAGCAGGTCGGCATGCCAGGATCTGGATACTTTGTGGCAGAAGACTATCTCTCCCCGAAATCTAGAACTCACCAGCAGGGCAATGGACATAGTGTCCAAAGTTCGATACCTTCTATCGCCAACCCAGTTGCCTGGTTCAAGGGATTGTTCTTTAGCGGCAAGCCCAGCGTGCCTAACAGCTTTCAGACGATCAACATTAGGGACTATGGCAAAGTGCGGATGAAGCGCTCCATGCGCGATCTAGGCTGGTTTTTGCGATATATCACCTATGCGATTGTGGCCGGTGATACGAGTATTATCGCCGTCAATACGCGAGGACTGCGAGGCGTCATTCCTGAAGATGTAACCGTAGCAACGACAGTGGCGCTGCGAGAAATGCAGTGGAAATCACTCTCTTATTTTCCAACAGAGTCAGCCGCTGCGGCGCTAGTTCGGCGATATTTTGATGTGTTGATTGCCGACTATCAGGTAGAAAAACCCTCCGATCGATACCGCACGGGCGTCTCAAAACACGACCAGGGCCTCAGCCTGCCAGAAAGCTATGAAGATAGTGGCAGCGCCATCCCTAGATGGGTGGTGAAGCCTACTCTGCCCGATAGCGAAAAAGAGGCGGTGATTAGAGCCGCCTATCGACAAGTTTTTGAGCAAGATATTAGCGCTCTGAATGTAGCCGAACTGGTTCAGCCTATCTCTGAGCTAAAAGGCGAGCACGGGTCGATGGAACTGTTCATTCGGCAGCTGGGCAAATCGCGCCTCTATCGGCAGTTATTTTACGAGCCCTATACAATTAGCCGAGCAATTGAGCTGGCCTGTCGTCACTTCCTCGGACGAGGGCTGAGCTGTATGGAAGAGTTTCAGCGATACTTTGAGCTAGTTGCCGATCAAGGATTCTCGGCTTTGATAGATGCATTAGTTAGCTCACAAGAGTACGCTGACTATTTTGGTGTCGAAACGGTACCGTACATACGTAGTCTAGGCGTAGAAGCTCAAGCCTGCCGTAACTGGGGGCCACAGCTAGATCTATTTAGACACAGCGCGCCGGTTCGCAAAATGCCGCAGTTTGTCACCGCCTTTGCTAGCTACCGTCAACCTTTGCCGAATCAACACCCTTACGGCATAGGCAACGATCCGCTAGAAACGCAGTTTGGCGCTATCTTTCCGCATGAGACCACCAATCCTGCGGCTCAGCCCGTTCACTTTGGCGAAGACAGTCGCCGGATTTTGGTCGGTCACGCCCACAGAAAAAGTCACGCTGAAATCTCTCAGCAGATTTTCTCTTTGAAGACACCGCCGCACGGCACGCCCAAGCAAACAAACCAGCCGCCGAGTTCTGTTCCCAGCTTTGACAGCGCTCAGCATTCTGTTGAATCAGTTATTCTGGCCGCCTATCGACAGGTGTTTGGCTGTGAGGTACTAGACAGTCAACATCATAGAGTGGCGGAAACTCAGCTCAAAGGCGGGCTGATTACCGTGCGAGAGTTTGTTCGACAGTTAGCGAAGTCTCGGGCCTTCAGACGGGCTTATTGGGAAAATCTCTATATGACAAAGGCCGCTGAAATTATCCATCGGCGACTGCTAGGACGACCCACTTACGGACGCAGAGAAACCAGCAAATACTATGATATTTGTGGTCGAAAAGGGTTCTATGCGCTAGTTGATGCGCTAATTGATAGCGATGACTATCGTACAGCGTTTGGAGAGAATACGGTTCCCTATGAGCGCTACGTGACGCCGCGTGGATTGGCATTGCGATCGCCCAAAGGCCCGGTTGCGATATCGAAACTCAGAGATAACCCGCATACGGTTGGCGCGTACATGATGCGCTATCAGCCGCCAGAAACGACTATGCAGCCGCGATCGCACCTAGCGAATGCACAAGCAAATGGGCACTCGACGCCGACTAGTCGCGATGCCAACAATTCTCTTGAAAATCGCCAAGCCTTACCAACAGAGTCCGCGATGGCTGAAAAATCTGTTGCTTCGCGAGACTCTACTGCTTTACCAAATTCTACTGTTTCTGAAAACCCTGCGGCTTTAGAAGGCGAAGATCTGGCGATGGCCGGGGCCCGACAAGACGCTAACTCCTCAGATTAGTCCTATGATTCCAACCCAAAGCAACGCTCCGGCTAGCCGAGCCCAGAATCCGCCGCTCGCTGCTGCGGCTCCTCGTTTGAGCCTAAGAGAACAACTGCGTACCAACAATCCTTTCAACTACCGACTCTGCATTAGCTGGTTCGGTGGTGTACAAATTCATCCTAAGTTTTAGACCTTTGTTGACCTCATGAGCATTGTTAAACAGATTATCTCGAATGCCGATGAAGAGCTACGCTATCCCACCCCCGGAGAGCTAGAGATGATTCGCAGCTTCTGTAAAACCGGAGCCAGCCAGATCCAGCTAGCCAAAACGTTAGAATCTCACGCTTCTACGATTGTCGAACGGGGCACTCGGAAGTTCTGGCAAATCTGTCCTAGAACGCCTAGCAACAGCGGCAGTCCTCGTAAAACTGAGGCGGCGCAGCGAGATATGAGCTGGTACATCCGCCTGGTTAGCTACTGTTTGCTAGCCGGAAACGATCAGCCGCTTAGAGAAATTGGGCTGCTAGGGATGAAGGAGCTATACACCAATATCGGCATTCCTCTAGACAACATTTTGCAGTATTTGCGCTGTCTAAAAGCGGAGGCGATCGCGCTACTTTCTGAAGCTGAGGCCGAGGCAATCATCCCCTACTTCGATCAAATTATTCAGGAGCTGGTGCGGCCCGGTCCTGCTTACTTTGGCATCAAGGATCGCAGCGTCAGTCAAAGTGCTAGACAAGCGGCGGCATAGTACCTAGAAGTTTACAAAATCATCTCAAAAGACCCCACAGTACATGACGAGGATACAACAATGACAATTACGATGGGCTCGCTTGGCTCAGTCAAAGATAGAGTCAAACAGCTCGATGACTGGCTCAAGCGCGATCGCTTTGTTTTTATTGGCTGGTCAGGGCTGCTACTCTTTCCCTGTTCCTTTTTAGCGATCGGCGCTTGGTTTACCGGAACAACCTTTGTCACCTCTTGGTACACTCACGGCCTAGTGTCTTCTTATTTAGAAGGCTGCAATTTTCTCACCGTCGCGGTGTCCACACCAGCCGAGAGTATGGGCCATTCGCTGTTGCTGCTTTGGGGACCAGAGGCAAACGGAGACTTTGTGCGCTGGTGCCAGATTGGCGGGCTCTGGACATTTACCGCCCTGCATGGCGTGTTTGGACTAATTGGATTTATGCTCAGGCAAATTGAGATTGCTAGGCTAGTCGGGATTCGGCCTTATAACGCGATCGCCTTTTCCGCTCCAATCGCCGTCTACTGCGCCACGTTTTTGATCTATCCGCTGGGTCAATCTAGCTGGTTTTTCGGCCCCGGCTTCGGCGTCTCTGCGATCTTCCGCTTCTTACTGTTCTTCCAAGGATTTCACAACTACACGCTGAATCCTTTTCACATGATGGGCGTGACCGGCGTTCTAGGCGGGGCGCTGCTCTGCGCTATCCACGGCGCGACCGTGCAAAATACGCTATTTAGAGACAACCAAAGTAAAAACACTTTCAAAGGCTTTAGCACTACCCAGGGCGAAGAAACCTACTCCATGGTGACGGCCAATCGGTTTTGGTCGCAGATTTTTGGAATTGCCTTTTCCAACAAACGCTGGCTGCATTTTTTCATGCTGTTTGTTCCGGTTACTGGCCTGTGGATGAGCGCTATTGGCATGGCCGGGCTCGCCTTTAATCTCAGAGCCTATGACTTTGTCAGTCAAGAGATCAGGGCCGCTGAAGATCCTGAATTTGAAACGTTTTACACGAAAAATATTCTGTTGAATGAAGGACTGCGCGCCTGGCTCTCAGAAATGGATCAGCCTGCGAAAAAGTTTGTTTTCCCCGACGAAGTTCTGCCCCGTGGCTTTTCTGAATAAATCTCTGAATAAGAACAAACAATCCTTCGTCCATAGTTTTCTCACCAGATCTTACTCACATGGAAACTCCACTCGAAACGATTCCAGATCTATCACTTTCTCTTCCGGCTGAAGCTAGCTCAATTTTGGCACCTGCTGGCCCAGGCTATGACGAGGCCACTAGCGGCTATGCCTGGTGGGCCGGAAATGCTCGCCTGATTACCCCAGAGCTGACTGGGCGCTTTCTGGGTGCTCACGTCGCCCATGCTGGTCTAGTAGCGCTGTGGGCGGGCGGTATGCTGCTTTTTGAAGTCTCCCACTTTAACCTTTCCAAGCCGATGTACGAGCAGGGCTGTATCCTCATGCCCCACATTGCCACTTTGGGAATTGGGGTCGGGCAGTCGGGTGAAATTACCAGCATATTCCCCTTTTTCGCCATTGGCGTGGCCCACCTGATTGGCTCGGCAGTGCTGGGCATCGGTGGCATGTATCACGCGATCAAAGGCCCAGAAAAGCTCTACGGTTTCTTTCAGTTTGACTGGACCGATAAGGCCAAGGTCGCGCAGATTTTGGGCTTTCATATCGCGATTTTGGGCATCTTTGCCCTGCTCTTTGCGGCCAAAGCGATGTACTGGGGCGGTCTGTACGATCCTTGGGCACCTGGCGGCGGCGATGTTCGTCTGGTGACTAACCCGACGCTAGACCCGCGTATTATCTTTGGCTATTTGATCAAAAGACCCACGGGGGGAGAAGGCTGGATTGTTAGCGTCAACAACTTAGAAGACATTATCGGTGGCCATATCTGGATTGGCTGCATTTTAATTGCCGGGGGCATTTGGCATATTCTTGTTCCGCCTTTGCGCTGGACTTATAATCTCTTTCCTTGGACAGGAGAAACCTATCTCTCGCAGAGTTTGGGGAATGTCGCTGGTCAGGCGTTTATTGCAGCCGCCTTCATTTGGTTCAACAATACGGCTTATCCCAGTGTGTTCTATGGGCCGACGGTTCCAGAATCTTCGCAGGCGCAGTCTTTTGTGTTTTTGATGAGAGACCAGGGCATGGGCGCGGATGTCGCCTCGGCGCAAGGGCCAACGGGGCTGGGTAAATATTTGCAGCGATCGCCGACTGGAGAAATCATCTTTGGCGGTGAGACCATGCGGTTTTGGGATGCGCGGGCTCCTTGGCTAGAGCCTTTACGCGGCAAGAATGGTTTGGATTTAGACAAGCTTCAGCACGACGTTCAGCCCTGGCAGCTGAGGCGGGCCGCAGAATATATGACCCACTCACCGATCGGCTCACTGAACTCTGTGGCGGGTCTGGCAACAGAATCCAATGCATTCAACTATGTTTCTCCTAGAACCTGGCTAGCCTCGGCGCACTTTATCTTTGGCTTCTTCTTTTTAGTTGGTCATCTCTGGCATGCTGGCCGAGCGAGAGCGGCAGCGGCTGGGTTTGAGACTGGACTAGATCGTGAAAATGAGCCAGTGCTGTCGATGGCACCGATTGATCCGAGCTTGCGTTCTGACTAGATAAGAATCGATTGTTTATTTCAGGAGAAAATCCGATGGGACTCCCTTGGTATCGCGTTCACACCTCTGTGCTGAACGATCCGGGTCGATTAATTGCTGTGCATATCATGCACAATGCCCTCTGCGCTGGGTTTGCCGGTTCGATGCTGCTGTTCGAGCTGGCGCTGTTTGACCCGAGTGACCCAGTCTTAAATCCGATGTGGCGACAGGGCTGTTTTTTGATGCCGTTCGTCTCTAGACTCGGCGTGGTGAATTCTTGGCAAGGCTGGAGCGTCACGGGTGAGACATTTACGAATCCAGGCTTTTGGACATTTGAGACGGTGGCGATCGCGCACATCATCTTCTCCGGTCTCTCTTTCCTTGCCGCCTGCTGGCACTGGGTCTACTGGGACGTGGCCACCTTCTTCGATCCCAAAACAGACGAACCCGTGATCGATTTGCCCAAAGTCTTCGGCATTCACCTAACCCTAGCCGGAATTCTCTGCTTTGGCTTTGGTGCTTTCCATCTCACCGGTTTATTCGGTCCTGGCATGTGGGTGTCCGATCCGCTAGGACTCACCGGACATATCCAGGGCGTTGCCCCTGAATGGGGCGCAGCCGGATTCGACCCCCACAATCCGGGGGGCGTGGTCGCTCATCACATCGCCCTCGGCATCGTTGCCATTATCGGCGGACTGTTTCACATCTCTGTTCGACCCCCTGAATATTTATACAAAGGGCTAAGAATGGGAAACATCGAAGGCGCACTCGCCAGCGGGCTAGCCGTCTTCTTTTCAGGAGCTTTCATCGCCGCTGGGACAATGTGGTATGGCACGGCTACCACCCCCATCGAACTCTGGGGGCCGACGCGGTATCAGTGGGATCAGGGCGTTTTTCAACAGGCGATTAGCCGCCAAGTAAAAGCCAGTATCAACAATGGTAAAAGCCTCTCTGAGGCGTGGTCAGAGATTCCGACCAAACTCGCTTTTTATGACTACATCGGCAACAGTCCGGCCAAAGGCGGACTCTTTCGAGTCGGACGCATGGTAGACGGTGACGGCCTACCCACTGGGTGGCTAGGTCATCCGGTCTTTAAAGACGGCGAAGGCAGAGAGCTGACAGTTCGTAGAATGCCAAACTTCTTTGAAAACTTTCCAGTGGTCCTATTCGACCAAGACGGCATCGTTCGCGCCGATATTCCTTTCCGCCAGGCAGAATCGAAATACGGCGTTGAACAGACAGGCGTAACCGTCAGCTTTTACGGCGGCGAGCTAGATGGACAAACGTTTAGCGATCCTAAAGACGTTAAAAAATATGCCCGTCGCGCGCAGCTAGGAGAGCCGTTCGAATTTGATCGCAGCGTCTACGACTCGGACGGTTTATTTAGAACCAGCAATCGAGGTTTCTTTGCCTTCTTCCATGTGATCTTTGGCCTGCTGTGGTTCTTTGGCCATATCTGGCACGGGCTGAGAGCGCTCTTCCAAGACGTGTTCTCTGGCATTGATCCGAGCCTCAGCACTGAGCAAGTGGAGTGGGGCTACTTCAAGAAAGTCGGTGATCCAACCTCTCAACAAACACCCGCGTAAAAGCCAAATAAAGCGACAAGATGCACTATCATCCTGTCGCTTTCTAAATGCAACCAACTGTTTCAACAAGGCGATCAATGCAACAAAAATACGTTTCCAACAAAGCTGCGCCTTTGCAGTATCCCCTAAGAAAGCTCAACTCCGAAGCGGGCAAAGTCGTTCCTGGCTGGGGTACAGCGCCCCTAATGGGGATTATGCTAGTTGCGCTTCTACTCTTTATCCTGACGATTCTTCAGGTGTATAACGGTACCGTTGTTGTTGAAGGTGTCAATATGTAAAAAACCCGTAGAAGAAAAAACCACAAGACAAATAGAAAAGATAAGATCAGATAGTTTTGGCATGTAATTAGCCGTACGACATAGAAACTGTCGTACGGCTTCCTTGTAATACTGAATGATACTGAAGTCTTTAGCTCCAACGCTGTTGTTCACGGCCGCTGTTGTTCACGGCGCCTGTCACTTTGCTGTCATACACCACACTAGCTGAAGACTCTATACAATAATAATGAGAAAGCGTAATAGCAAGCAAGTGTGATAGCGAACAAGTGTAACAGAGGGTAAGGTAACGCGTGGTCTCCGTAGGCGTGATCTGTGTATGCCAGATATCAGGACCGCACAGAGAATTCAGCAAGAAAAAGCGCTCTCTCGAAAGAAAGCGCTACCTAGATAACAACAAGAAAAGATTAATCGCTACGACATGCTAACGATTGAAGGCAAGCATCAAGCCCCAATCTGAGGAGCCTGCATAGCCACTCGAACAGCCTCTCCACTGGCCAAATCCAGCGGAAAGTTGTGAGCATTACGCTCATGCATGACTTCAAAGCCCAGGCTGGCACGATTGACGACATCTGCCCAGCTTGGCAGCACGCGACCTTGCGAATCTAGAACAGAATGATTGAAGTTAAACCCATTCAGGTTAAAGGCCATCGTACTAATCCCCAGCGCTACAAACCAGATACAAACCACCGGCCACGCTGCTAAGAAGAAGTGAAGCTGACGGGAATTGTTGAAACTAGCATACTGAAAGATCAATCGACCAAAGTAGCCGTGAGCCGCTAGAATGTTGTAAGTCTCTTCTTCTTGGCCAAACTTATAGCCTTCGTTTTGAGACTGTGAGTCGCTAGTTTCTCTGACCAAGCTAGAGGTCACTAATGACCCATGCATCGCGCAGAACAAGGAGCCGCCCAGCACCCCTGCAACGCCAAGCATGTGGAAGGGATGCATCAGAATATTATGCTCTGCCTGGAAGACAAACATAAAATTGAAAGTACCGCTGATGCCCATCGGCAGACCATCAGAGAAGCTGCCCTGGCCGATTGGGTAGATCAAGAAAACAGAGATAGTCGCCGCGACTGGCGCAGAATAAGCAATGCAAATCCAAGGACGCATGCCCAGTCGATAGCTCAGCTCCCATTCTCGGCCCAGATAACACAGCAGCGCTGGGATGTAGTGGAAGGCGATCATCTGATAAGGCCCCCCGTTATAGAGCCATTCGTCTAAGGTGGCGGCTTCCCAGATTGGATAAAAGTGAAGCCCAATGGCATTAGAGGTAGGAACAACAGCAGCCGTAATAATGTTGTTTCCATACAGCAGCGAACCAGAAAGTGGTTCGCGGATGCCGTCGATATCAACAGGCGGTGCCGCGATGAAGGCCGTGACAAACACAGTGATGGAAACGCCAAGAAGCGGCAGCATCAAGACACCGAACCAGCCGATATATAAGCGGTTCTCGGTGCTAGTTATCCATCGACAGAATTGTTCCCATCGGTTGATAGTCGGACGTTGAATAAGGGTAGTCATGTTTCTACAATACGGTTGTTTACGTGAAGAACCTTATTGCAGCAAAACAAAGTGGAGATGTCATGAAGAGATGAAAGTTTTCTATTAGAAAAGCAACAAAGATAGCAAGAAAAGCCAGACAAAGGCTGTGAAGCAATTGATTGAAAGCAAATGACGGTTCTGCTCGAAGTCGTGCCTACCGCGACGCCTATAATGAATGATGTCGAATGGCTAAGGATATAGACACCGCGCACAACCTATGATGACTTCCTTCATTGATTATCTACATGCCAGCTGGCAGATGCTGAGTTCGACTGTTTCTAGACTGACGGCTCGGCAGCGCTGGGTGCTGCCGAGCTTGGTGGGAGCCGTGTTTTGGTGGAGTGCGATCGCCCATCCAGCCGCAGCCTACCAGGTCCAAGTCTTGCCGACCAATCCAGTTCAAGGCAGCACGCTATCAGTCATCGTACAAGGCGATAGTAGTAGTTCACAGCTGCCAACCGTTACTGTAGACGGTGCTACCTATACCGCTTTTCCGCTATCCGACAATCGCTATCGTGCGCTCATCCCGACTAGCCCCAACACAAAATCCGGTCGGATGACGCTGCGAGTAGAAGGCCCTGCCGGGACTAACAATATTGCTGTGGGGATTGGCGATCGCAGCTTCAACACTCAATATATCAACCTCTCTCCCGGCCGCGCTGGCCTAGAAGGCACCGACTACGAGTTTGACAGCCTAGATGCGCTTCGCGCCCTGCGCACACCCACCCGCTACTGGAGTGGTCCTATGGCTAGACCCAGCAATGGCCGAGTCAGCTCTGCGTACGGCAACCAGCGCTACTACAACGGTGTCTTCGCCGAAGGCTACTACCACCGAGGCGTGGACTATGCGGCTGGCAACGGTGCTCCGATCTACGCGCCTGCCGCTGGCCAAATTGCCCTAGTTGGCCGCGAGTCAGATGGCTTTGTGCTCAACGGCAACACGCTGGGTATCGATCACGGACAGGGCGTTGTTAGTGTGATGATTCATCTCTCTGGGTTTGCGGTAAATGAAGGCGATTTTGTGCAGCAGGGTCAGCTAGTCGGCTACATGGGCGCAACTGGATTCGCGACTGGGCCAAACCTGCACTGGGGACTATTTGTCAATGAGGTGGCCGTCGATCCAGTTCCTTGGCGATATGACGGCATCGAGTAGGCTCTGGAAATTTCTAGATGACTTTGTCTAATCAACACTGAAGTTATCTAATCAACAACTCTGTTTTATGACTCTGTTTTATGACTCTGTGTGTCGGGAACACTCGTGCATACGAGCTAATGATTTCACTGGAATCGTCGAACGGAGTTTTGTGCCAGCATGAGTAGTATTGAGAAAATAGTTGAGCAGGCGTTGCAGGATGGCTACTTGACCCCTGCAATGGAAGCCGAAGTGGGACGCATTTGCGATACGGCTTCTGAGCTGTCTGTAGAAGAGTACATGTCGCTTGACCGACTGATGAGCTCTCTATTGACCGGCGAAGTCGTCGCCGTTCCTAGAAAGCAGTTCATCAACGTGATGGAAGAGTTAGTGCTCACTGAGGCAATCTCCCAAGTTGCCGAAGTAGAAGCCAAGAGCGAGACAACCCTTGATCTAGGTGATGTCGCTGCCTATGCGCTCAATCGCCTACCGCCTTTGTACGCGACGACCGAAGAGGGTGCTAGCTATCAGCGGGAAAATGCCCGCAGTAAGCTATCTGAACTGATTGCTCAACAGGTGTCAGAATCAGTTGGTCGTAGCCTTAATCAGCCCGAATTCTTCCCAGAGCGTAAAGAAATTCAGCGCAGCGAGGAAACCGGTCTGCTAGATCAGGTCAACAAACTACTAAAAGACTACGCTCACAATTTTGAGCAGCAGCCTAAAGCCGCTTAGAGGTGGGACAACTGTCAGGCCGCTGACTTCTATAGGGTGCTTTCCATACAGCGATTCTTTATACAAAGAGGCTATCCAAATATCTAAGACTGCTAGGGCTACCCTTGGCGGTCTTTTTTATTTAACGTGCATCGGAGCATTCGACATGTGTGCGCCACCTGGTATTAAAAAACTTCTACAGCAACCCCAATCCCTACCCTGCTATAGAGATCGCGGATGTCTCGGTTTCGCATGCGCACACAGCCGTGGGAAACTGCCTGCCCGATCAGCTCTTCTTGGTTGGTGCCGTGAAAGCCGATCTGCGCCTTACCATCTGTCCAGAAGCCAATCCAGCGATCGCCTAGTGGATTGTCTGGTCCAGGCGGAATCTCTTCTTTGGTAATCGGATGCTGCCAGGTTGGCTGCTCGATCATACTGGTAATCTCAAAGCTGCCGACGGGCGTCTGCCAGTCGCTTTGTCCGACTGCAACTTCATATCTAATAGCTGGCTTACCTAGAGACTCAACTTCTAGATAGCGGTCGGTGAGCGAGAGCCGTAGAATCACTGGCAGCTGTTCAGCGGCTACACCTCGGCCAGAGCGAGGAGAGAAACTACTTCGAGGAGTTTCAGTGAAAGTGGACTGGTAAGAACTATCAGATAGAGAGTCGGGCGTAACTACAGACTCTGAGAAGGGGTTACGCCATTCTAAAGCAATCAAAGCCACCGCTGAACCAAAGCACAGTCCGACAAAGCAGCGAGTGATGGGGGATTGTCTTTGCATCGCGTAAGCTTTATCCGGAAAAAGGACCGCGTTCTTCAGCGATAGTGAAAGCTAAGTGCAGATCATATAGAATCATTCTTACACTTCAAAAGCCGTTATGGAGAGATATTTCTAGCGTGGTAGTCAAGCCAGACTGGTTACGGGTCAAAGCGCCGCAGTGGGAACGGGTCGGCAATGTCAAAGGCATATTGCAGGACCTGGGGCTGAACACCGTCTGTGAGGAAGCCTCCTGTCCCAATATTGGCGAGTGCTTTAGCGTCGGTACAGCCACCTTCTTGATTATGGGACCGGCCTGTACTCGCGCCTGTCCTTACTGCGATATTGATTTTGACAAGTCGCCACGGGCGCTAGACCCGCTAGAGCCTGTGCATCTAGCCGAAGCCGTCCGCCGTATGCGGCTAAAGCATGTGGTGATCACCTCAGTGAATCGCGACGATTTGCTAGACGGTGGGGTGAGTCAGTTTATTCGCTGCATCAAAGAGACGCGAAAGGTATCACCTCAGACCACGATTGAGGTATTGATTCCCGATCTGTGTGGGAACTGGGATGCGTTGAAAACGCTGCTATTGGAAGGTCAGCCAGAGGTGTTGAATCACAACACAGAGACGGTGCCTCGGCTGTACAAGCGGACGCGGCCACAAGGGGAATACCAGCGGAGCTTGGATCTGTTGGAACGGGCGCGGGCGATCGCACCCTGGACATACACTAAATCTGGCATCATGGTCGGCCTAGGCGAAACCGACGCCGAAGTTCGCCAGGTTCTAGGCCATCTGCGCGCTGTCGACTGCGATATTGTCACTATTGGCCAATACCTACAGCCCACTCAAAAGCACCTGGGCGTAGACACCTTCGTCACCCCAGAGCAGTTTGAGGCTTGGCGCATGGCTGGCGAAGAAATGGGCTTTTTGCAGGTCGTTTCCTCACCGCTCACGCGCAGCTCGTACCACGCCGAACAGGTGCAGCAACTAATGAAAGCGAATCCTCGGCTTAGCAGTCCTCGACTCGGCAAATAAAGTAGCAATGAAAACGGCAGTTTCAAATCAGCCTGACGTACTGGCCCTATTTCAAGCTTTTTCTGACGGCGATCGCGTGCAGGCAATCGAGCTGCTGCGCGACCAAGAACTTTGCGCCTGCGACATCGCCAACCACCTTGGCATTACTCAGTCCAAACTTTCCTTCCATCTAAAAACGCTGAAAGAAGCAGGATTAATTGACGGCAGACAAGAAGGTCGATGGATTTACTATCGGCTAAACCTACAGAAATTCATCGTCTTAGAGCAGTATTTGTCAGAATTTCGTCGATTCAGTCCAATCATGCCTGCTAGGGTCTGCCCTGACTAAAGCTATCAATTCAAAATAAGTACTTGTTTAGCGTATGCGCTAAATACGTACCCATAATTGAAAAGTCGGATTTGACAGCCTAGCTAAAAAGCCTAGTTGGAAAGCTGTTGTTCTATGGCCTTCACCCGCTGATTTATTTCAATGACTAGCGTGGCTAGATTATCAAACTGTTCTTGCGGTGTCGGCTCGTTGAAGACATCAACCGTCGGCTCTACTGTAGTCGTCGGAGCGCTGGGGGCACCGGGCGATCGCGATTGAATTTGGCTAATTTGGGTTTGGAGCGATCGCACCTGAAACTCTAGCTGGCGAATCCTCGATTCGTTTAGCGCGGAGGATGCCTGCGCGGGCGTCAACCATAGGCCCACGGTTAGCGAAATTAGACAGGCCCAAGCCAATGGTTGCCAAATTCTTCGGATCGTTCTCATCAGATCATCTCGGCTGCTGGGTTAGCCATGCTTTGCTAGGTTTTGATTCATCATAGCTATCCGTCATAGACAATTGCATGTGAACAAGCGTAGGCTTAGTAGTCGCCTTCCATTCGCTACTGGCCAATCGTAAACTGATCGAACTTCACCACATCAGAATCCGGCTGGCGAGTGTCAAAGTAATAGCTGCTGATGGTGCCATCGCCCGTATCGAAGATAGTAAAGCTGGTGATGTCGTTGCTAGCAAGATAGGGTAGAGGCTCGCCGTTCTCATCCGATAATGGTGCGATCGTTGGTATTACCGGCATCAGTCCATTCGGATCGTTCAAGCTGGCGTAGACCGATTGAAAAGGTATTAGGTCACCCGCCTTTTCGACTGCTTCATCGCTTGGCACGGCGCGAGGATTGCCTTCTAGATGAGCGCCATAGCTATTTCCCACGTTAGAAGTTTCTAGAAAATGCATCCCTGTTGGACCGATGAACCGATTCCACAGATGCGAATGGCCATAGAAAACAAGCTGCACGCCTGCTTGCTCTAGCAAAGGCACCAAATCGCGAATAATATAGTCTGCTTCTATTGGATACTCGTACTGTACCGATTGCAGGCTGCCATCTTCGGCCAAATTCTCGACCATTACCGGATCGGTGAAAGCTGGCACGATATTGCTACCGAGCGTGTGTGGCGGATGGTGCATCATCACAATTTTGTACTTGGCATTTTGAAATGCTTCACTAGCCAGCTCCTGCTGGAGCCATTCGTACTGAGCGCTGCCTTTGCGAATGTCCTCGAAGATATGCTGACCGTAGCCCCAGCCTTGTGGATTGTCTAATTCTGTTGCTTTCTCTCGATAGCTGCCTTTTATATCTGGTCTTAGACCGGGCGATCGCCATATCCGCGTTACATACAAACTCACCAGCCGTATGTCTCCAAAAGTTGTTGCATAGTAAGTCTGCGTTTCCTCTCCTGCGGATAGCTGAGCTTTAGGCAACGAAAATATCTCTTCGTAAGTTCGGGTGTTGTAGCTGTGATCTTCTATCCAGTCTTCTGTGTCTTGCGATCGCAGCTCAGGCGATGGATAAAACTGACTGACCAAATCACGAGGTAGCGTGTCCTTATACTGCTGGTTCAGCGGCTCCGTCTTCGAGACTCGGCCCATCACCTCATGATTTCCAATCGTTGGGAAAAGTGGCGCGTTCTGGATGATTTCACCTCCTCTATAAACGGTCGTGGTGTCATCTTTGGTCAGCGCATACTGAGCGCGGCCCTGCAATCCAGGAAACAGCGCTAATCCTTTGGCATCGTCAAACCATTCAGACGCGCGATCTGGCACATTTACCAAATCACCTGCAAAGAACACGCCGTCCACCTGTCCAACAGTTTCTTCTACCTTCTGTAGATTGGCCGGGACCATTCCTTTGAGCTGGTGATCAGAGGTCAGCAAAATCTTGCTTGGCTGTCCTACCACAGGCGCTGCTGAGAGTGTGAAAAAGTCACTGTGTGCGATCTGCCTACTAGTAGCTACGCTGGCTACTCGATAGCTCACGCTTTCTCCCGGTACCAGGTCTTCAATAGTGGCCTCGTGCCGCCAGATCGGGCGACGAGTCAAATCGGTATAGGTTTGAGTCTCTAGCTGAGAGGCGCTGTCCTCATAGGTTCGACTTAGTAAGATTGTCGTAGCCGCAGTTTTGTCCCCGTTGCCGTGTTCTACGAAGTGCTCTGTTCCTTCAAACTCAGTAAACCAAACGACCTGTACAGAAGATTCTGTAGGTAGCTGTAGAAACGGATCGCTTAATAGCTTTGGTTGAACGAGCATTGGTTGTGTAGAGTTGATCGGTGGCGGGGTAGTTGCTTTGATGAGAGAGGCAGTCTGGCTAGAGAGACTAGGTCTTTGCATCGCTAGAGAAATGCACAAGCAGCACACTGCCACTACAAGACCCCAGAACGCACGTGATTTTTTCATAGCAAAGCACTACTCGCAGCTTGAATCCATCATAAAGAAAAGCTTCCTTTAATTGCGTTAGTCTATTTTCTAATGTATAGAAGCGCACACTGAAAGCGCGGTTTTGTGCCGCTGATACGCACTTTGTGTGATGTAATCGGAATTGCAGCTTTTCATGATGTAGTCAGTAAGGTTGTAACTGGCGTGCTAAAAGCCGCATGTTCAAAAGCTATAGTTTCAAATGCTTTAGTTCAGTTGTGCAATTGGCAATCTATCAGCCGCTGTCTCCCATAGACTATGTCAATACTAGAGAATGACTTCAGTTAGTACTCAGCAGTCAAAGATAATGCGCTGGCTTAGCCCGTTGCTCCTAGTATCGCTAGGTCTGCACGGGCTAGGTCTGCTTGTTCCTATCCCTAGAAAGGCTGAAGTCCTAAATGAGCCAGAAGAGCTAGCGCTAGAGTCTATCCCGGTGTCGATATTACCTGCTGAGCCGCTGCCGGATGCGCTAGTTGTTGAGCCAGTCCCACCATCAGTACCGATACAGCCCGAGCCAGTACCGCCTGAGATCTACCCTATTACAGTCCCGGCAGTTCCTCTACCAGCACCTGAACTAGAAGATCCATTAGTTCAATCTCAACCATCACCCACCTTAGACCCAGAGGAAGTAACGCAACCGTCTGAACTAGAGCCTACTGAGACCATAGAATCCAACAAGCCCGACAAAACTTCCTCTCTAACGCCTCAGGAATTGCGTCCAGTAGGAACTCAGAGTGAGTACTTAGCTAGCTATCAGGAGTTTCAAGACCTTATTACTGATCTAGGTAATAAGGTAGTTGCTGATCCAATTAATAGAGAAGTCTACGAGCTAGATTACTTGCAGAGCTCATGTTTTCCTGATGTAGAGAAGGTAAATGGCTCTGTCGGTGTCATTTTTGATAGTACGTCCCGGCTGTACGCAGCAAAAATAATCTCAAGCACTAGGATCGATGTAGTCGATGCAGCACTAGAAGAATGGTTCAACGCTTTAAAGGAGGGTGAGGATAGGACTACACAGATAGAAGCAGTTTTTAATCCGACGCTCTACGAATGGACTGATGAGTATGGGCAACAGCCAGTAGCTACAGAAGAAAATGGTTACAAAGCCTATACCTTCAAGATTGATATAAATCTATCAGACAATTGTTAGCAGACGTGGTAGGAACTAACCACCGCTAACAGGAGGAATTAGCACTAGCTCATCGCCATCTCTAAGTAGGGTGGATGCGTCTACAAACTGTAGGTTGATACCGAAGCGGGTTAGATCTTTCCAGTCGCGGAGGGTGGGGTAGTCTGCGATCAGGCGATCGCGCACCTCTCCTGCTGTCGTCCCTACAGGCAAGGTCATTCTCTTTTCTGATAATCCGATTGTTTCTTGATACACCGCAAATAGCTTCAGGGTGATGGTGATCGTTTCACTCATGGTCTGTTTTATCTGCGGTTACTTTCTGCGTAGTTGCTGTTTGCGCAGCAGTTTCGTTTGCGATCGCCTTCTCTAAAGACTCTGCCAAACTTTTTAGGAGCGCTCTTTCCTGATAGGGCTTAGAGAAGTAGGCGTTTGCGCCAAGGTTCATCGCCAAGCTACGGTGCTTATCACCACTACGAGAGGTCAGCATCGTAACTGGCACGTTCTCGTACCTAGCGTTTGCTCTAAGCTTAGAGAGAAAGCTATAGCCGTCCATTCTAGGCATCTCTACATCGCAGACAACGCTGTCTATTTCCAAACCAGTTTCTAGCTTTTCGATAGCATCTTGACCGTCGCGGGCTTCTATGACCTCATATCCTGCTTTTTCTAGCGTCATCGCTAGCAGTCTGCGTACGTTGATAGAATCGTCAATTACTAGAATTTTACTAGCGCGGCGGTCTTCTTTACCAGGAACGGTCTGTAGGCTGATGGGATCAATCGCCCCGTTGACGACCGGGTTAGAATACAGCGCTTTGGCAGAGTGGATGCCCGAACTTTCGCAGTTGATGATCCATCGGGCTAGCTCAGAGAGACTGACGATCGGGACGACCTTGCCATTTTCTAAAATAGTGCAGTTGCTAAACCCGGTGGGTAAAGCGATCGGACCTTCTACGCGGCGAACGGCGACTTCCTGTTCACGCCAAGATCGGTCTATTTGCAGCCCTACTTGTTGTTCTCCTAGATGGAATATCAGGACGCTGGGCGTATCAATATTAGGCGCGGTCTCTAAGCTATCTACTTGTCTAGGACAGTTGAAGGCTAGCCAGTTAGCAAGGCGAAGCAGATGAATGGATTTGCCTTTAAAGAAAAGGAATTCTTTTCTGTCAGTCTGGCTACCAGTTTGACCACCGGTCTGGCTATTGGCGTAATGGACATCCTTCGGATCTAGAATTGCGACTTCTTCGATCATGTCTGTGGGTACGGCAATGGGCATGCGGTTGGCTTCGACCAGCATGATCCGAGTAATAGATAGTGTGTAGGGCACTGATAGCGTGAAGGTAGTGCCTTTGCCGCTGTGGGTATCAACGCTAATGTCGCCGCGAATCTGAGTCAGGTTATTGCGCACAACATCCATGCCAACGCCCCGCCCAGAAAGCGAGGTGACCTGATCGGAGGTGCTAAAGCCGGGTTCAAATATCAGCGAGAGCAGTTCGGTTTTGCTGGCGGCCCTGAGTAGTTCGGCGTCTAGGCCCATAGATTGCGCGCGATCGCGAATCTTTTCTAGGGCAATCCCATTGCCATCATCACTGACTGTGATGATCGTTCGATTGCTTTGATTAAAGGCCCGAATAGAAATCGTCCCGGTAGCGCTTTTACCCTGCTTCTCGCGATTTTGTGAGGTCTCAATGCCGTGGTCAAAGGCATTGCGCACGATATGCATTAGCGGGTCGTTGAGCGCTTCTAGAATATTGCGATCGATCAGCGTATTTTCACCTTCTAGCTGTAGCTGAACCGATTTGCCGTGCTCTAGCTCCAGTTCTCGTAGCGCTCTAGGAAAGCGGTTGGTAATATCTGATAGCGGACGCATTCGCAGCTGGTTCAAGTTGCGCTGCAAATGGCGCGCGGTGCGGTGAATAACGCGCGTAGTCTGTTCGGTTTTATCAACGCTTAGCTCTAGGTCGTCCGCGACTTCTTGAAGTTTAACGACAGACTCAACAATCTGACGAAAAGGCAGGTGAGCATCGTTGTAGCGGTCAAATTCTAGGGTGTCGAAGCCCTGACGGAAACCAGTATTAGCAGATGTCAACTCAGGCGCTGAACCATTCGAAAAGACAGGGGTAGGCGTAGCCAAATGATTGGCCGGGTAATTAGCGGCGGCTGGAGGAAGCGCTGCGTTAGTCTGAGTCGGCGTTCCGTTCAATAGAAATTGTGGGCTGGGCTGTTCGTAGAGGTCTTTGAGCTCGTCGTTGATTTCGTCGAGCGATCGCAGCTTGCGGCTGAGATCTTTGACAAGCGATCGCATCCGCTTGACTTCCGCCTCCAACCGGTTTCGTTCGATGGTCAGTTCACCAAAGTGATCGTTAAGCTCATTGAGCTTGCGAACTGGCACTCGGACCGTATTGTCGGCAAGATCAGGGGTCTCTTCCTGTGTTCTTGGCGCTTCTGAAAAGCGAAAGGCAGCGCCTGATTGACCCGGCTGCTCCACGCTTGACTGCTCAGCCGCTAACTCATCAAAAACACCTGCAAAGGCATCAACTTCTAGAGCCATTTCTGAAGTCGTTGCTGAAGCTATCTCTGAATCAATTTCTGAAGCCGCGCCCTCCGGCTGCGTTGTTTCTAGAAAAGGCTCATCAGCTGAGAACTCATCGACTCGAGTATCTAAACCAGCAAACACGTCCTCGACTAACGCATCATCCTCGGCCCCTAGATCGGCAAAGACATCGTCGATTAGCGCATCATTCTCTACACTTCGATTCTCTGCACTTCGATTCTCTGCACTTCGATCTGTGCCGAGATCAATTAGATCAGTATCGGCAAAGTCAGCATTAGAAAGACTAGCGCTGATAAAGTCAGAACCTCCAGTTGTTTCTATAGACTCTTCTTCAATATCGATATCGATTGTGCCAAAGTTGATTCCCAGAAGCTGACTTGGCATAGAATCAGCGTTACCCGTTAGCACTAGCGCTTGCGCTCTTCGCCAACTCGCCAGCGCTGCCTGGGAAACTTCTTCTAGCTGCTGAATAGTCTGTGCCCCTGCCGCATAGGTCTCTACCGATTTGCAAAGCTGAATAAACGGCGGCAAATCGAGCATCTCCCCTAGCCCAGATAGCTCTTGCGCCATCACAATGATTTCCGCTTGCAGGTTGTTGGGCTTCTCTTCTAACAGAGTTTCTAATTGCTCTAAAACGCCGTCTACCTCTGTTTGGAAGATCAAAGGCATCACATCTTGGCCTTCGTCAGCGTCCATGATGGAGGTTACATCTTCAGCAGAGGGTTCTCCTAACGTGTCATACAAACTGTCAAAAACCGGAACGATCTGACTAGCAAGCCAGTCCTCATCAAGCTCAGTGGCGTGGCGATTGCGCTCTACAATCTGCCGAATCGCATCCACTCCATTTAGCATCTGTCCTTCTACATCTCTAGTCACCCCGTCGCTTCGCCGAATCTTTAGCACCTTCAAGGAGTCTTCTAAGCGATGGGCAAAGTCGCTAGTCAGCGCGTAGCCCATCAGCGCCGCGCCACCTTTGATCGAATGCGCTGCTCGCAGCGCTGTATTCATCTCGTGGGTTTCTATACCCCGCTGAGCAATGCCAAGCAGCGTGGCTTCTAGGGTGTCTAAATACTCCGCAGCTTCGTCTAGAAACTGTAGACGAATCTCCTTTTCCCTATCCACGCTTTGCCTCCTCTGACTCTACTGTAGAGTCCACTACAAAAGTCGCTACCTGAGACTGTAGATCTCGTGCCACCATCACCGTTTGGTTAAGCGCTTCAGATACCTGGCTAGAGGAGATCGAAGTCCGCTTTGCTAGCTGAGCAATCTCTTCCATCAAGAAAGACACGGATGTAGAGGTTTGGACCTGCGAGCTAGTGGCTTGAGAAATTGAACGAGCCAGCTCATCCATCTTCTGCGATCCTGCCAGGATCTGACCTAGACTTGTCCTGGCATCTTCTACTCGACGAGTCCCTTCCACCACCTGCGTAGTACTTTGCTCAATGGCTTCGACCACATCGCTAGTTTCTCTTTGAATGGTTTCTACAATTCTCTCAATCTCTTCGGTAGCCGAGGCCGAGCGGTTGGCTAGTTCGCCGACTTCTTCGGCAACAGCAGCAAAGCCTTGACCATCTTCTCCAGCTCTAGCTGCCTCGATACCAGCATTGATCGCCAGCAGATTCGTCTGCTGAGAAATTTGATTGATTAGCGAAACCGCCTTTGTGATCTGCTGAGAAGATTCCCCTAGACGCTTTACTTTCTTCGCCGTTAGCCCTACCGTCTGGCGCAAACTCATGATGTTGTTAACGGTTAAATCCATTGCTTCTTCGCCCGAAGTCGCCGTTTCGGAGGCGCTTCTCGCTACAGCGGCAGCTTCTTTTGCCTGGTGGGCGACCTGCTGGATAGACGCCGTCATAGCCTCTACTGAATCTAACGTCAAGGTGGTCTGCTCCGCTTGCTGCAAGGCATCTTCTGCCAAAAGCCGAATAGCGGCCTCGTTTTCGCCTAGAGAGTCGTTGACCTGATTAGCCGATCGCTTCACCTGAGTGACAATGGCTCGTAGGCTCTCTACGATCGCATTGAAAAAGTCAGCAACTGTGCCGATCTCGCCAGCCGATACGTCAGCTCGAACGGTCAAATTACCATCAGCAACCGCTTCAACGTCGCTTAAGAGATTGATTAGCTGTTCTTGTAGCTGTTCTTGGCGATGCAGGCGTTCTTCAGAAAGCGCTTCGGACTTAGCTAGGGCAATCTCTTTTTGCAAGGTGGCTTCAGCCTGCTCTAGCGCATATCCTAGCTGGGTCGCCGCTCGCTGAATAAAGTTGATTGCTGCGGCTGACCATTCTCTAGGCCCAGTGCAGTCATGGGCGATTAGCAATCCCAGTAATTTGCCTTCAACTACGATGGGTGCCACTAGATTAGCTTTGACCTGATAGGGTTCTAGCTGCTGGAGATGGCATTCGGTTAGGCCAGCGTCGTAGATATTCGCAGTCGCTTTGACCCGCCCTGTGCGGTACTTCTCTACGTAATCTTTGGCAAAGCAAGGATCGGCAATCTCTGCATCTAAAGCGGGCGTCCATTGAGAGTCAACCGACTCTGCGACAACGGTCCCTTTCCAGTTCTGGTCAAACAGGTAAACGACGACGCGGCTAGCGTTGATAGCAATCTTGACCTGGCGTGTGACTATTCGGAAGATTTTATTACGTGCTTCTGCCAGATTAGTTCCGCTGATACCCGCTGCTCTAATATCGGTGACTAATTTAGTTAGCTGCTGCTCTTGCTTTACGGCCTGTCGCTGCGTTTCTAAGAGCTGAGCTTGAGCGAGCGCGTAGCCCACTTGGGTGGCAATTTGCTGCATCATACTAAGCTCTTCTGGCTGCCACTGACGGGGAGCGTTGCACTGATGGGCGCAGATTAATCCCACTAATTTATTGCCAACAATCACAGGCGCAACCATATTGGCTTTGACTTCTAGCTCGCGCAGCAAGCGGCAGTGACAGTCGGTTAGGTCCGCCGCTTCGATGTCGCTGATGGCAGAGACTTGGCCAGTCATAAAGCGCTCTACAGAGTCTGGTAGCATCGGGTCTTCTAGATGCTCTCCTTGTGATCTGGTCCAGCCTTTACCGACTGATTCTGCGGTCACATCCCCACCGGTATAATCGGCGTCGAACCTGTAGATAATCACCCGATCAACTTCTAGCAGTTCTCTAGCGCGCTCGACGCCAGTTGCAAAGATGGCCTGCGGTTCTAGAGTTTGTCTAATCTGACTGGTGAGTTCTGAAAACGATCTGGCTCGCCGAGCTGATTCTGTTTGCGTTTCGCTTTGAAAGCGTAAGGAGGACTCAGAGCTGGCAACAGAAGCGGCTAGCTCGTTGAAGGCACTGGCGACTCGTCCGACTTCGTCGCGAGCGAAAATGTCGGCTCTAGTAGCGCGATCACCCGAAGCAAATCTCTCGGTTGCCTCTTGCAGTCGCCGCAAGGGCTTTACAATTGAGCGGCCCAACAGCCTAGCAATTAATACATCCGCTAATAGCGCCAGCAGCGCAGCGCCGATCAACAGCCCAGTTGCATTCCTCTGCCAGTTTTGTAGCGCTCGTTCTGGCAAACCTCGCTGGATAACGCCGACGGCTCGCCCATCGCCATCAACAATAGCAGTTGCTGCGACTGTGTAGCGATCACCGTTTGGCTGCTTAAAGCGTTCGCTCACCACGCTAGGCGTTTGCCCGTCGCTTGCGGCTCGAACCGTCTGATCTAAAAAGTCGTAGTCATAGGTTCCCCCACTCCTTTGCCCAGCCAAGATCTCACCTGACTCGGCTAGCGCAACTAGATCAAACGATCCGCTAGGCTCTTGGAGATAGATCTCTGTATAGCCCTCTGGGAAACCGGTCAGCGTATCCTCGATAATCGACGCATCTCTGTTGATAATGTCGCCTTCTATCAGTGCCCCAATCGGCTGCACAGGTACGCCTGCCTCGTCTAGCGGACTACCCTCTGGGAATATCGGAGTAGCGACGTAGCGCACCAGCGCCGCTTCATTGACAGTACTAGGCACAGAAATTCCCTGCTGGCGAAGTTCTGCAATGGTCTGTAGGCTGAGCGCTGCTTTTGGTTCACGCTGACGCAGCGCATTGGACACTAGATTATTTGGATTAAAGACATCGCTAGTTCGCGCCGTATTTCCACTGGCAATCACTCGAAAGTCCGCATCGACTAGCGCAATATACTCCAGCTGGTTGGTCTCTAACCGAGCTCTCAGGTTGCCACGGGTCGCTTGGGCTAATGACTCCTCTAGCGCCTGGGCAGGCTCTAGTTCGCTACGAGATTCAGTTGCTTCTAGCAGCACACCTTCACTGAGTCCAGGCCCAGACAGGTCGCGGGTCAAATTCTGGGTGGTTACCGACAGCTCGGAGACCGCCTGATTCAAAACTAAGCGGCGACCAGTCGCTGACAAAAGCAGCAGGCTAACACCAATTACCCCTAGAACAGAGAGCATCTTGGATGCCAGCAGCCCAGCTAGCTGCTTATCCGCCACTGGCAGGTCGTTAAACCACTGAGCTAGCGCAGATCTATTTTTTCGCGTAATCCGAATTTTATCGGGTGCATAGCGCTCTCCGCTATATTGCACGCCGCGATAGGTCAGCATTTCTTCTGGCTGCATTCTGGCGCTAGATCTAGCAGCGATGATTTTTTCAGTAGCCTGACGCTCCCCGCTATCGTCGTACCGAGTGCCGCGATAGATTAGGCCCTTTCTCTTTCTTTGGCTATCTATCTGGGCGTTTCGCATTTGAGCATCCACTCTCTGCTCATCGGTCAACGGAGGTGCTTCCGACCCGTTTGCCTGTGCTCCATTTGCTTCATTTCCACTCATATCAGTCGTCATTACTTATGACCTTTGAAAAACCGACGATTGTAAAACAGCTTCAGCATCCAATATCAGTAAAATTTGCTCATCTAGTACGGCGCATCCTCGCAGATAGGGCACCAAAATCGGATTTACTTTGGCAGGGACAGGCTGAAAAGTCTCAGCAGAGAGATGAATAATTCCGTTGATTTCTTCTACCATCAGACCCAATGGAGAGCCAGCCTTGACGATGACAGTGCTGTAGTGCTGCCTAGGCCGATCGGGAACGGCTAAACCCAACAACCGCACTAGATTAGCCACCCAAACCACTCGATTACGACGATTGACTATGCCGAGCATACAGGGGGGCATATTAGGAATAGACGTCACTTGCGCTGTGGGTAGTACGGTCGCCTCTTCTACTGACTTTGCTGCAAATACAGCAGGAACTCTAGGAGCCAGCTGAAACTTGAGGTAGGCTTCGCCAACAAGCGGACGACGGGAAACAGCAAGTTCGGTCTTCACAGGCAGTTTTGTCTTTGGGGACTTTTGTTAAGGGCGATTCTTGTCATTGATATTTTTGTCGGCACTTCTACTACATTTTTCAGTCAAGTCTGACTGAACCCGTACAAAGGCAAACTAGCGACTTATATTAATACAGTTTTTATTGCTTCTATCAGCTGCTCTTTGGTGTATGGCTTGGTTAAGTAGGCGTCTGCACCCTGCCGTTTGCCCCACATGCGATCAATAGCTTGTCCCTTAGAAGAGCACATAATTACTGGCACTGCTTGGGTCTCTGGCAAACTCTTCAGCTTGCGACATAGCTCAAAGCCGCTGATACCTGGCATAACAATGTCCGTCACAATCACGTCTGGCTGGAGCGTAACTGCTCTATCTAGACCCTCTATTCCGGTCATAGCTCCAATTACGCTATAGCCTTCCTGTTGCAGGTAGTGACTCATTAATTCCCGCTCTGATGCTACGTCTTCTACAATAAGCACCGTCGCAGTCTGAATAGTAGGCATAGCAAAACTATGAGATTAAATTAAAAGTCGAAAATCTTTTAAGACAAAATCAGCAGCAAGAAGAGTTTGGTGGGAAAACAGGCTTCGCTAAAGACCTGTCAGCTTTTGATATCTGCACAGTGATATCTACTTTATATCTACTTAGTAATACCTACCAGGTTTCAAGACCATAGCTATCGTGGATACCTAAAGCCCTTCACTATCTACAGCAACAAGCTGCTTATAACAGGCTGCCTATCTGCGCTGAGTGGTGATGCAATGTCTGATTTAATGTTAGCGCTTTGTCGGTAAATACTAACGCTTTGTCGGTAAATGTTAGCGCTGCGTTGGCAAATGCTTAAAAACTATCTTCAAAAGGTCAGACTGTGTGAAGGGTTTAGTAAGATATCCAGAAGCGCGAACAAGTTTGGCCCGAGCTCGGTCGATCAGCCCCGTGTTGCCTGTGACCATCACAATCGGCGTGCGCTTGTAGCGGGGATGGCGACGGAGTAGAGCGCACAGCTCATAGCCGTCGAGATTGGGCATGGTGATGTCCAGCAAAATCAGATCGGGCTTGCTGCGAACGATCTGCATTAGCGCCTTGACAGGGTCGTTGATGGCAACGACCGATAGGCTTTGATCTTCTAGAAACTTTTGAATTGCGTTTAGCACAGTCGGACTATCGTCAATGCAGGCGACTGTGTATGTCGTTTTGCTCAGGGGTTCTCGGTAGATCCGGCTATTGTTGGCCTGAGCCGAGCTCATATTGCTAGGCGTAGCCCCATTGCGCTGACTGGTCTGAGCTAGTGGCCCACCGTTAGCGACAGCAGCAGGCGCTGCGCCTGCCATTCCGCCGATTCCATTTGGCAATCGGCTGGTCACGACTTGGCCTGATGCCCTTTGTTTGCTATTGCGCTGGCAGATTTCAACGATTGGCCGCAGGTCCAGGCGACAGTAGGTCGGGATGCCTTCGGTCTGAGTGCGTGAGATCAGCTCATAGCTGCCTTCGCGAATGGTTAGAAAAGGTTCAATAACTTCGATGGCGATCGCGCCTACTAGCTGCGCCGCCTGCTCATAGCTGAGATACTTTTGCTCAACTAGCCAACACAAAGCTCTATAGTCATGGCTGACAATATCATCTGCTCCGTCAGAATCCTCAAACAGCAGCCGCATCTGATCGCATACCGATACAGGCACACCGCTGCCGACTGTTTGTAGCAGCCTAACCAACCGCTCGAAGCTATCGATTGAGCTAGTAGCAAAATTAAGCTGCCCCTTCTCTAGCAACAGTCGCCACTCAGCCGGTTGCGCGCCAGAATGCCCACTAGAGAGTGCGCTTAGCTTTAGACAGCCGCTTACCTGGCGGCTGATCAGCTGAGCTAGCAGACTCAAAGGATGTAGCTTGTGAGCGGTACTATAACTTGTGCTAGATCGGGTGTTTATCATCTATCTACGCGTAGGTCTTTTGCAAACGGTCTTTTGCAAACGGTCTTTTGCAAACGGCAAGCTTACAAAAAGTAAGATTCACAGCCTAAGAGCCACAGACTGCCCAGGGGCAACCTTGATAGTTTACTACAGTCAGATTCTCGATTGCTCAAAGGCTTTTTATGCCTATCTATAATTAAGTACGACTAATCAACCTGACTAGATGTATATGCGCATAGGCTGCCCATTTTGGATTCAGTCTATCTACTTAGCCCTACTCATATAGCCTGACTGAACATAGCCTTTGTTTTATATCAGCAACCCGCCAGCTATTAACAAGTCGCTCTATTAACTCAGTTCAATCAACCAGTGCGCGTTCCGGCAAAAGCTCTAGCTCCGCATTGGGCAAACTGTTTTCTTTCGTTACATTTTTGATTTCGCTCATTAAGCTGGTGCCCAAAGGGAGGACGGCCCTATTGGGATGACGACGGCTCCAAGCGAACGCTTGACCCGACTAGGTACTTATTGCGCCATGTTTCTAGCTGCGATCGCACTAGATAATTTGTTCCTAAAGGTACACAATCTTCCTATTGCCGTCCCGATATTCTAGTACCGACAAAAACCAATCAACTGCGGACAAAATATATGGGTTTTTTCTCACGAATTTTTGGTAAAGACAAGCCAGCTAACGCCTCTTCAAAGATTAAGCGCGGTGTTGCCAAAGCTGCATCCACCTCCACATCTGATACTGACAAGGATGTCCCAGACTATAAAGTAGGCGTAGACGGAAACTTTGACGAGAGCGGACTGGCTAAGCGAGTCGCGCTAGCGTTTGATGAAGACAGCCAGCTAGATGATATCGATACGCTTTGGGTAGCTCAGCTCAGCGGCACTGTTGTCTTGAAAGGGAAGGTACCTAGCCAAGCCATCCTAGACAAAATGGTCAGCGTGGCCAAAGGCGTTGATGGTGCCGATAAAGTCGATACCGACCAAGTTGAAGTCGGCTGATCAGCTGCATCTCCAGCGCAATAAAGCTACCAGTGTGACAACGCTATAGACTAGAGAATGTAAGGGGAGCTGCTAGGCTCCCCTTTCGTTTTTCTATACAAAGACGCCCCAACCAAAGACTATGAGCGACTCAACTCAACCCTCCGCTAAGATTCCTGTCGTTGTCAATGGAGCCCTTGGCAAGATGGGTAGAGCCATTGTGAAAGCCGTTGCCGAAGCGGACGATATGACCATAGTCGGAGCAATTGACAAAAATCCAGCGGTAATTGGCCAAGACATCGGCGAGGTGATTGGTATTGGTCCGTTAGAGATTCCGGTACTTAATGATCTAGAGGCAACGCTGGTCGCGGCGCAAAGTGAAGTCCCTAGCGCTCCCAATACCGTCAGCAGTGCGGTGATGGTGGATGTGACACATCCTGATAGTGTGTACGGATCCGTACGAGCGGCGCTGGCCTATGGCGTACGACCCGTCGTCGGGACGACTGGAATGAGCAATCAGCAGATCAAAGATTTAGCCGAGTTCGCTGACAAGGCAAGTACGGGCTGCTTGTTAATTCCTAACTTTTCGATTGGCATGGTGCTGTTGCAGCAGGCAGCGCTACAAGCAGCGGCCTATTTTGATCACGTCGAAATCATTGAGCTGCACCACAACCAGAAGGCAGATGCCCCTAGTGGCACAGCGGTCAAAACAGCTCAAATGCTCTCAGAGCTAAACAAAAGCTACAACCCGCCTCAGGTTGAAGAGACTGAGAAGATGACTGGTGCGAGAGGGTCACAAACTGAGGACGGTGTCAGAATCCATAGCGTTCGTTTGCCCGGTCTAATCGCTCATCAGGAAGTGATCTTTGGCGCGGCAGGTCAGTCTTATACGCTGCGGCACGATACTAGCGATCGCGTTTGCTACATGCCAGGAGTCTTACTCTCTATCCGACGAGTGCTGCCGCTAAAGTCACTTGTATATGGACTAGACAAGATCTTGTAGACGGTGAAATCTCAGCGACGCTTTAAAAAGAAAAAGGCCCGATCCCTTTAAGCCCCCAGGATCAGGCTCTCATTTGCACGAATGTATAGACAAAAGGCGCTCAATGGCAATAGTCCAAAAAGCATTTTGGATTATTGGCAAACCGCTTTAGATACATCCTTACAAAGTTGATACTATTCTCACCTACTGCTCCAGGTATCGCTTCGATACAACCACCGAACTCCGGCGACTGTTTGCCTATTGAGTAATACATCAGGTTCTCAGTAGATTTACTCTCTTACACCTACTCAGCTACGCCCTTCGTCAGTCTGCTTCGCTAGACTATGGCTATGAATGGGATGCAAAAAAGCAGTACAAACAGTGAGCAACAGAACGGACGAATTCAGCCACTAGCGCAAGATATTGTTCACTTGATGGCGGCTGGAGAGGTGATTGATTCCCTCTACGCTGTGGTGCGCGAGCTAGTAGAAAATGCGCTAGATGCAGGTGCTACTAGAGTTTCAGTCAGCCTCTGGCCTAGCCGTTGGCAGGTGCGAGTTGCCGACAACGGCTGCGGCATCGACCTCACTAACCTACAGCAGGCAGCCGTCGCCCACGCGACTAGCAAAATTTCGACGCGGCCCGATCTGTTGAATGTTCGCAGCTTGGGCTTTAGAGGGGAAGCGCTGCACAGCATTGCCCAGCTAGCCCAGCTAGAGATTCGTAGCCGCACAGCAACAGCAGGGGCGCTGGGATATCAGGTTCACTATGACGCGGTCGGCTTACCGCAGCGGGTAGTGGAGGTGGCGATCGCACCTGGCACAGTCGTCACCGTCCGTAACCTATTTGCAAAGTGGCAGGCCAGAAGGCAAGTGCCCCCGGCTGAAACTCAGCTCAAAGCCGTTGTTCACCTGATCCATCAGTTTGCGCTCTGTCATCCGCAGGTGATCTGGCAACTAGAAAAGGACGGTTCGCCTTGGTTTTCGCTATGGCCTGGACCAACGGCCAAGACACACATTCCTCAAATTCTAAGGAATGTCTATGACAGTGATATCGATGAGTATGAGGAAGCGGGACTGTACCTAGCGATTGGCTTGCCCGACCGCTGCCACCGGCGTAAGCCTGACTGGGTACGGGTTGCGATCAACGGTCGGCCAGTTGACGTGGATGAAATAGCCCAAACGCTGACGGCTGGCTTTCGGCGAACAATTCCGCGCGATCGCTATCCCATCTGCTTTCTTCATCTGAAGCTACCCCCAACCCAGCTAGATTGGAACCGGCATCCGGCTAAGTCAGAGATTTACGTGCAAGGGCTAGCGCCTATCTGCGACCGGATCACCCAGGTGCTAGAAAAGCTGCTGAAGATAGATGACCTGAGTGAAGGTGCCCAAACCCACCGCGCGACTGCCCTGATCAAAGCGGCTGAAGCCGAAGGTGAGTACGCCGTCTCTAGGCAGGTAGCGGTAGAGCCAGGATCGATTGAACGTTTGCCAACTCATTCACTCTCAGATGCGCTGCCAGGGAGTTTGCCAGGAGATTTAGTGGCGATCGCCCAAGTAAAAGACACCTATATCCTGGCTGAGCACGCGGGCGGTGTTTGCCTGATTGAGCAGCATATCGCCCACGAGCGAGTGCTGTTTGAGCAGTTGCAGCAGCGCTGGCAGATGGTGCCTCTAGACCCGCCATCTGTGCTGAAAAATCTTAGTGAAACTCAGGTAGAGCGGCTGAGGGAAGTCGGCGTTGCGATCGCCCCCTTCGGTGAAAATCTTTGGGCTATTCGCACCATTCCTGAACCACTCGCCAATAGAGCCGATCAAAACGAGGCTCTGTTAGAACTCAGCTTAGGCGCAAATCTAGAAGCCGCCCTAGTTGCCACCGCCTGTCGCACCGCCATCCGCAACGGCACCGCGCTCACCCTTGCCGAGATGCAGACCTTGATCAACCAGTGGCAGCGCACCCAAAAGCCGCGCACTTGCCCTCACGGTCGTCCTATCTGCCTCACGCTAAAAGAATCTAGCCTAGCCAAATACTTTCGCCGTAGCTGGGTCATCGGCAAAAGCCACGGCATTTAAGCCTCCTCGATATCCCGTAGGGGCGTTGCACGCAACGTCCCCACGAGCGCGGTCGTCACAAATCTTCCTTGATCTGAGAGTTTCACTGCCTATCGGCCCATACTAACCTCGATCAACCGAAACTCTTGTGAACCCATGCCGAGAACTCCCAGCGAATACATTGTCCACATGACTTTCGATGGTGGGCACACCGAGCAAGTGCGTTTCACCACGATTCAAGACTTTCAAAAATGGTATAGCTCTGAGCTCATGCCCAAAGCGACTGCTGAAGAGTTCATCAGCGTTCCCATTCCCAAGATCAACCCTGGTGAATATATGGTAATTCGGCCTTCTCGCGTTGCGGCTATTCGCGTAGAGCCTATCTTTAGCTCCAGCGTGGAAAGGTATTAGCCAGGTATTAGCGCGCACCGTCAGCAGCTTTCTCAAAAAACATGAGATGCTGCTGCGGCAGTCGGTCGTCAGTTTTCACCCACTTTAGACCCACTGCCTGCATCTCTTTCTTGACTTGCTTTTGGGTCATTTTATGGTGCTTCTTAATCAGTACCAGCGGATTCTCCGCTCGATATTCTGCCAGTACGATCTGGCCATCCGGCTTTAGGGCTTTGGCAATGCCTATGATCATCTCTTCAGGATAGGCAAACTCGTGATACGCGTCGAACATCACCGCCATATCGATACTTTCTGCCGGAAGATTTGGATCTGCCTCTGTACTGAGTACCGTTTCAATATTTTTGATGTCGTAGCGATCGCGCTCAGCTTCTAGCAGCGCTAGCATCTCCGGCTGCACATCTACCGCAATCACCTTTCCCTGGTCTACCCACTTGGCTAGCTGAAAGCTAATGTAGCCAAGACCAGCCCCGATATCAGCGACAACATCATCGCGCTCTAGCATCAGCGCATCAACTGCCATGTCTGAACGTTCCTCGCTGCGGCGACTCGGTCTAGCCAGCCAGTTTGCTCCCTGGTAGCCCATCACGTTCGCAATCTCTCTACCGTAGTAGAGCTTGCCGATGCCGTCAGAGCTTGGCGCTTTATAGCTGTAGCTGCCATCGGTGAGTGTCGTCGTTGCCCCACAGCCCGCAGCCAGCGATAGTACTAAGCAGAAAGGAAGCAGGCGAGTCAGTAAACGAAAAACACTCATTGATAAATTAATAATCCTACCGTTCTGCACTCAAATTTAATCTACGCTCAGCTAGCTACTATAGCGCTTCCCCGAGGCATCCGGGAAACGCGAACACCTAGCCAACGCTATCCCGTAAGCCCTAGCTATCAGAGTCTTCTTCGCAATGAGTAGATATTCTTATCGCTGAAGGCGAGATAGCAGTAGAAACGTAGCGATCGCCCGCAGAAAGACATCTATAAAGGTCGAGCATAGCTTTGGAAAGAGGACTGTTGCGTCAACGTTAGATTACCTGTTCCAGTGGCTCCGCAGACGGATCTACCACAGATTTTGGAGTCTCTATCTCGCCTTGAAGATCGCATTGCAAGTCGCTCTGGGCGTGTTTTCCCAGGTTGCTTTCCAACGCCACCTTATTAAGCCTGCCGCCGAAGTTTAGCTCGTAGAGCTTCACACCAATTTGGTATTCGTATTGACTGAGTAAACGCCCATAGACATAGCCTGCGTACCCGTCTAGAAAGCCGAGTCGCAGAATGTAGAACAGCACGAATCGTAAAAAGGGTTTGAACGGCAGTCGAACCCAAATCTTTTTAAGGAAACGCTTGCGCTGCACAGCGTCGCCGAATAGATTGCCGCCGATGGTGCCGCGATCGCCCATCCCGGTGAGCAGATTGTGATAGACCTGCGCTTCCCAGTTGGAATAGCGGTTGTGACGAGCCAGCCAGTGATACAGATCGCGAAAATCTTCGTGCAGCATATCTTCTTTGAGATAGCCAACTTTCTCATGAGGAATCATCACATGCTCGTGGACTTCGTTATCGCCGGTATTGCGAATATCTTCTGTGTTGAGGTTTTCGTAGCGGCCTTTGGTATGACGAAACAGACGTAGGTTCCAGTCGGGATATTTACCGCCGTGACGAATCCATTTGCCCAGAAAGAAAACACGGCGATTGATGTAGTAGCCATCAAGATCAGGGTTCTTGATCTTCTCGGCCATCTCGGCCCAAGATTCTGGGGTGATTCGCTCATCGCAATCGACAATCAGCACCCACTCGTTGCGAAAAGGCAGATTGTCTAGAGACCAGTTTTTCTTCTTGGGCCAGCGACCGTTAAAGTCAAACTGAACCACTTTTGCGCCTAGACTTTCGGCAATTTCAACCGAGCGGTCGTCGCTATTCGAATCGACGACAAAGACTTCATCCGCTTGGGCTAGGCTAGCTAGGCAGGCGGGCAGGTTTTCTTCTTCGTTTTTAGCTGGGATTAGAACGGAGATAGGGATAGTCATCGCTTTTCAGTCAGCTTTTTAAGCAGGCTTTTTGGACAGAATTGTCTGGATAGTTTTCTGGCAGTACTTTGGAGAAACGGTCTGAGAAACCGATAGCAGCGGCAGAGCTAGCAGCAGAGCTAGCGGCGAAACCAGTCGCGAACGACACTGCCTAGGTAACCTAGCTGGCCGTAGGCATAGGCAAAGTTGCCGAACTGCTGAGCCGGCTGATGGCTGTATCTGACAGCTTTATAAAGGCCGCGCAGGCATCTTTCAGCGCCCGCTTTTAGCTGCCAAAGCCCGCCAGTGCCGCTCGCGCGTTCGCGGTAGCTTTCACTGATGCCTTGCCACCAGCTCCGCCGCAGAAACCAGCTTCGCTTGATTCGATCAAGGGCAACGTTGTGGGCCGCGAGCGCGTCGGGGACATAGGCAACCTGCCAGTTATTGTCTAGCGCTAGACGAGTGAGCTGCTGTTCTTCGTTAGAAAGTAGGTTGGTACCGACTCTGCCTAGATGAGTATCGAAGCCACCAACGGCGCTTAAAAAGGTTCGCCGCACGGCGTAGTTAAGACCGCGCGGCGTCAGCGTAGGATCTTGAATGTAGGTAAGCTCATCGCCCAGATCGTATGCGCCTAGACTGCTGGCCAAATCGTCAGACAGCCAGTCTGGAGGGGCTGTGTCTGGTGGCCAAATCAAGGTGACTTTGCCCCCTGCGATCGCCACCTTTTCTTCTTGCTCAAACACAGCCCACAGCACCGCTAGCCAGTCGGTACTCGCTTCAGCGTCGTCATCTAGATACGCCAGCACCGCCGCTTTTGCGACTGCTGCGCCGCGATTACGAGCGACTGATAAACCCAGCGTTGGTTCGTAGACATAGCGCAGTTTGGGATGGGATTTGGACTTGACGATTTCTGGGGTGCGATCGCTAGAAGCATTGTCAATCACGATCACCTCGTAGCGCCCTTCATACTGCTCAAAGCGCTGCTGCAACAGGCTATCGATCGCAGCCCCCAGATACTGCTCACGGTTGTGGGTGCAGATAATAGCCGAAATTAGCGGCGTGTCCATAGACGCGGTGAGGGTAAGGTTGTATCAAGATTGCCCCTGATGACGCCCCCATTCCCCTTTAATTTGAAGATAATAAGCTGAGGCAACCGATTCTCAGCCCCTGATCTAGACCTGTAACCTACGCAACTAATGACGCCGTCTGCCAACACGCGATCAACCCCTACCAATAGCCGAGCGCGCTCCGCTGCGCAAATGGAGCTAGCCCTGCTAATTGATCACACGCTGCTAGCCCCTGCTGCGACAACAGAGCATATTCTTAAGCTCTGTGACGAAGCCGATCGCTACAGATTTGCGACAGTGTGCGTCTATCCAACTCACGTGCGTACGGCGGTTGAAAGGCTGTATGACAAAAAGGTTAAAGTCTGTACCGTGGTCGGCTTTCCTAGTGGGGCAACCACTGACAGGGTGAAGCTGTACGAAGCTCAAGAAGCCGTCGAAAACGGGGCGAGCGAGCTAGACGTGGTGATCAACCTGGGCTGGCTAAAGATGGGAGAAACGAACAAGGTGCATCAGGAGATTGCCATGATTGTAGAGACGTGCGATCGCCCGGTGAAGGCCATTCTAGAAACCAGCATTTTGACTAGAGAAGAAAAACAGCTCGCCGCTGAAATCTGCCTGGATGCAGGCGTAGCTTTTTTAAAAACCAGCACGGGTTGGCAGGGTGGCGCGACGGTAGACGATGTGAAACTGCTCCGGCAGATTGGCGGTGAGCGCATCGGCATCAAAGCCTCGGGGGGTATTCGGACGGCTGAAGATGCGATCGCACTGGTAGAGGCAGGCGCGACTAGACTAGGCACCTCTCGTGGGATAGAGATCGTGAAGCAGCAAGCGGAGGCTGCTAGCGAATGAGCCAACGCAACTACAAGGCAACCGGGATCAATCTCAAAGGTATGCCGATGGGCGAGTCTGATCGGCTCGTGACTGTGCTGACTAGAGAATATGGACTCATTAGAGCGATCGCCCCCGGTGCGCGCAAGCACAAATCTAAGCTCGCGGGTCGCTCCGGCCTGTTCGTCGTCAACGAAGCGCTATTTATCAAAGGTAAATCGCTCGATAAACTTGTCCAGGCCGAAACCGTCCGCTCTTTCCCTGGTCTGAGTAAAGACCTCGCCAAACTCACTGCCAGTCAGTACCTTGCCGAAATCGTCCTATCCCTCGCCCTCAGCGAGCAGCCACAAGAAGAACTCTACTACTTACTAATAGAGCACTTGGCCCGGATTGAAGGCGCTACTACCGCGCAGGTCTTGCCCTGTTTAATCCAGGCAACCTTTCACCTACTCGCCTTAGCAGGCGTCGCCCCAGAAGTCCATCGCTGCTGCTTATCTAGAGCACCCTTAGAGGTTGACCTAAGTAACCCCGATTGGCGAGTTGCCTTTAGCGTCTGCTCTGGCGGCGCAGTCACCCTAGCAGAAGTCGAACGCCTAGAAAACGAACACCGCCAAGAACTCGAACAGCGAATCGCCAGCTATCGCAGCGACTTTCAAGCCAGTGAAACAGCCGCAGAGTATTCTACGCAGCCGGACTCCTCTACGAGCAGAGCAAAGCTCTACGACTCCGCTCAGCCCTTAGGTACATCCTCTCCGGTGACTGAGCGGAGTCGCAGCCACCTCGGCAAGCAAGTCACCAAAGATATCACCAACCGTCTCGGCATTGTCGCCCACCTCACCGCCGCTGAACTCGCCCTAATGCAACAGCTCAGCAAACCCGAGCTAATTCTTTCACCCGCTAGCCAGACATCCGATCAGCAATTTGAACCGATGTCAGGCACAATAAAAACAGGCGTACTTTCGCCAGCGGCTAAACCATCAATCGGTACAGCAACCAGCGGCAAGGCAACTAGCGGCAAGGCAACTAGCGGCAAAGTGACTAGCTTGCCAACTGCTGGCCCCCATCAGATGTGGCTTCATATAGAACAGGCTCTGCGCCTATACGCCCAATATCAGCTTGACCGACCGATCCGATCAGCCGATCTAATCGACACCTGCTTTACACCATCCACCCATGCTGCGCGAGCCTGAGCCCGACATCGACAACCTCAATAGCGAATCCGTCAGCCATAGCAGTACTAGCACCAATTCCACAAAAAAGGACGCGGCCCCTGCAAAAATAAAGAAGCCACAGGAAACTCAGGTCTCTGGAGCCGGAGGGCTGTGGCCTGTTTTTCGCAATCGCAATTTCCTCACGCTGTGGAGCGGCCAAGTCTTCTCACAGATGGCCGACAAGATCTATCTGGTCTTGATGATCGCGATCATCTCCGATACGTTCAAATCCCCCGATCAGACAATCAGCGGTTGGGTATCGGCGATCATGATCGCTTTTACCATTCCTGCTGTACTCTTTGGCTCGCTAGCAGGCGTGTACGTAGACCGCTGGAAAAAGAAGCCAGTGCTGGTGATGACCAACCTGCTGCGCGGCCTGCTGGTCGCTATCTTACCTGTCTTGCTTTGGGTCACCAGCGGCTGGGCCGTTGCCGGGTTACCCGTCGGCTTCTACATCTTGCTGATAGATACGTTCCTAATCTCTACGCTCACCCAGTTCTTTGCACCTGCTGAGCAGGCGGCTATCCCTCTAATTGTCAAAGAGAGTAATTTGCTCCCGGCTAACTCGCTCTACACCACCACAATGATGGCCTCGGTCATTGTTGGTTTTGCAGTAGGAGAGCCAGTCCTAGCGCTAGCAGATAGCTGGCTAGCACCGATCGATCAGGGGACAGGAATCGGTAAATCTGTTCTGGTGGGCCTTGGCTACGCGGTGGCAGGGGTGCTGCTGCTATTGATTACAACTAACGAGGTTAAAACCGAATCGGCTAAGCCGTCTAAAGCCTGGGACGATATCAAGGATGGACTGAAGTATCTACAAAAGCAGGTACAGGTGCGAAGCGCGCTGATTCAGCTGACGGTGTTGTTCTCTGTGTTTGCGGCGCTAGCGGTTTTGGCAGTGCGGCTAGCGGAGGTGATTCCGACGCTGCGCTCGTCTCAGTTTGGCTTTTTGTTGGCTGCGGGCGGGGTGGGATTAGCAGTGGGTGCGATCGCGATTGGACAGTTCGGACAGCGATTTTCTCGGCCACAGTTAGGGCTCGTCGGCTCGCTGGGTATGGCCACCATGCTAACTGGGCTATCGCTAGCACCCGCACAGATTGGTCCTAGCCTAGTATTGCTAGTCGGCTTAGGCTTTTTTGGCGCGATGATCGGCATTCCGATGCAGACCACGATTCAGGAAAAGACGCCCGAAGAGATGCGCGGCAAAGTTTTTGGCTTGCAGAACAACGTAGTTAATATCGCTCTGAGCCTACCACTAGCTCTAGCGGGGATTGCTGAGACATTTTTAGGCTTGCGGACGGTATTTGGACTGCTAGCGATGCTAGTAGCCGTCGGCGGCTTTTTTACCTGGTCTTTGGTCAAGGCGGCAAGCAAAGAAACCGCCTGACATCAGGCATTAGACAGATCTAGCGGCGACAAACTGCTCCCTAGATGGTCATAGAATCTACACAATGTGCATATACTGCTATTAGCTAATAAGTGAAATCACTTACGCATTAGAGTGAATCATTTAAGCGTCAGAACGGTTTAAGAAAGCGCCTTAAAGAACTAGATGCACATTGCGTGGCTTGGTAAAAAATCCCCTTTTTGTGGCAATGTTACCTACGGTAAAGAGATCACAAACGCTCTACTCGATCGGGGCCACCGGGTTACTTTCTTACACTTTGCCGCGCCTGATGACACCGCCGAAGATTCGGTTAGCTACGAAGAGGTATCGCTCCCTTTTATCTTCAAGTCGCAGATCCTAACGATCCCGGCACTGGGATCAGCTAGGCTCCTGAGCGAAACGCTGCAAAAGCTCAACCCCGATATCGTCCACGCATCGCTAATCCTCTCGCCGCTCGATCTAAAGCTACCAGAAATTTGCCAAGAGCTAGGCATTCCGCTAGTTGCGACCTTTCACCCTGCCTTTGATAGCAAGCGGCGAAACCTGTCTTCTAGTACGCAGCATCTGGCCTATCAGGTCTATGCGCCTCGTCTAGCAAACTACACTAAGGTAATTGTCTTTTCTCAGGTGCAGCGCAGTTTGCTAGTCAAGCTTGGCGTACCAGCAGAGCGCGTGGAAGTGATTCCCAACGGCGTAGATATCTCGCGGTACGCGCCAGGGCGATCAAGTATCAAGCAGCAGCTATCCGCTCGGCAGCTCTATGTCTATCAGGGCAGGCTGTCGATGGAAAAAAACGTGGAGTCGCTGCTAAAAGGATGGCGCGCCGCGAATATGCATACAGATGACAAGCTGGTAATCGTCGGCAGCGGGCCGCTAGAAGCATCGCTAAAGGCTTTCTATTCTGACAGCAGCATTGTCTGGCTAGGCTTTGTCGCCAATGAAGGTCGGCGAGTCGAGATTTTGCAGGGCGCGGACGGATTCATTTTGCCGTCACTGGTCGAGGGGCTATCGCTGTCACTATTAGAAGCAATGGCTTGTGGCACTGCTTGCGTGGCGACTGATGCTGGGGCAGACGGAGAAGTGCTAGACCAGGGCGCAGGAGTAATATTGAGTACACAGAAGGTGTCTAGTCAGCTACAGACGCTGTTTCCTCTATTTAGAGAGCATCCGGATATTGTGGCGCTGTTGGGGAAAAAAGCGCGATCGCGTGTCTTAGAACGCTATACCCTCAGCCGCAATATCACCTTACTTGAGCAGCTGTATAGTGCGATCGCAACCCCGATTAGAAGTCGCTTCTTCTTGAGCAAAGGCGCGAAATAAAGGTAGCTAATAAATTATTGAAATAGAATGATCTGGTGAGCTGTATAGACTTCAACCATAAGTTCAGACAACCCCCACTCTCCACCTAGCTATGGTCGCGGATTCTCTTATCTCTGCTCGCCCTACTCAGGCAAATCCTAATGACAGCTTTGCGATCGCCTTTTCGCCGCTAGATCTCAATCGGGCCTATGCGCTAGCAGAAGATGGGGCCAATGGTGCGATCGCCTTATTCAGTGGTATGGTCCGCAACCAAACCGATGGACAGGCCGTTATTGCTCTCGAATATCAGGCATATGAGCCAATGGCGATCGCAGTGTTCAAGCAAATCGCCGTCCAAATTCGTCAGCAGTGGCCCGATATCACCCGCGTTGTCATCCACCACCGCACTGGCAAATTAACTGTGGGCGAAATCAGCGTCCTCGTCGCCATCGGCAGCCCGCACCGCGCCGAAGCCTTTGCCGCCTGTCAATACGCGATTGACACCCTCAAACACAACGCCCCCATCTGGAAAAAAGAGCACTGGCAAGACGGCTCGACTAGCTGGGTAAGCATCGCCGCCTGCGAAGTCGATACCACCAAAGAAACCGCCAAGGAAATTGCCAAAGAAACCGCTATTTCGTAGCTCTTAACACGTTCTATTGCCCATGCAGCGTAGTACCTTAAATGAAGACCAGAGTGGAGCAACTGATGACTCCAGCAGGCACATGGTTTTCCAAACAGATACAGAATTAAAAGCGGCTTATGCCAAACGCCTCAAGCAGTCGGGACAGGTAGTCTTTGTCGATAAGGCTATTAGCGAGCATGGAGGCACAATCGATATTCTTACCGATAGCGAAATCATTTTCTGTAGGCTCACGCTAGACCAGGCAAGTGCTTTTCTACTGAAGTCTCAGATTGATTTTTGCAGTCGTTTTTCACCGAGCTGGCAAAAAGTTGTTGTTGTCCAATACATTCGTGAGCCAGCCGCAGCTACTTTTTTGACCGCATCCGGAATCAAGCTAATTGAGGTCTCTACTGAGCTGCCAGACCTTTCAGCAGGCGGCGCTTCGGTAGAGACCGTCGCTAAATTGAAGCCTTTGGGAAAGGAATCAATCTATTCATATCCAGCGCTCAATAGCGTTGCTGGTGGCGAAGGACTACGTATTGCTATTCTAGCGGTGGCTGCGGTTGTTTTTGTTGGTGGCTGCGGCTTTGTTGTTTCTTGGGTGCGATCGCAAAGGCAACCTTCTTCTAGCCTGCCCTCATTCTCCACGTACGTAAGTATTCTGTGAAAGGCCACACTGACAACGGGTTCGACTCTGTTGATCTTGGCATCACGTAGGTATGTAAAGAAGTATATAGACACACTGTTTCTCTATCCTATGAGGGATTCTTGACTACGCTGCTTAGGAGAATCTTGTATCAACACTTATAACTAGACACTTTAATAAGGAAGGCTAACACCATGCCAGAGAAAACTACGGAAGATAGCATTCAGACAGACAACTTTGATAGAGGAATTGTCCCGGCTGAGACGGCCGCACGGAAGGAGCGAGAAGGAGAGGATTACAAGAAAACATCGGACAAAGAGGGAGATCTCGGTACGACTGGTGGCCAGACGGTGAGTAACGAAGGACTGGCTAATAACTATGCAATCGAACCCGAGATGTATGTAGAAGAACCTGGCGACTTAAGCGAGGATTCTTAGAGATTGAAAGCTTCCAATGTTTCAAATACTTTACCTTTGAAACATTAGAAGTTTGTTGCACCGTCTAGACTGTCTCTGACACAAGAAAAGCTAGAGGGCGCAGTTCTCTCTAGCTTTTCTTATGGATTGAACGCACGTCTCTAAGCTTCAATAGTAGCCAAGCTACTCACATTGCTCAATTTCAAGCCCTTGCACGTTCTTTTGATCAATCCGGTCAGCACCTTTCCAGGACCAATTTCTACTACAGCTTCTACTCCTGCTTCTGGCAAGCCTAAAGAGATCTCTCTCCATCGCACAGACCCCGTCATTTGCTGAATTAGTCTGTCTTTGAGCGCGGCTGCATTCGTCTCCGGCAGCGGATCGACATTCGACATGACCGGAACAGCAGCATCGCGAAAAGATACCTCTGCTAGTACCGATTCAAATGATTTTGACGCAGCCGCCATCAGCGGAGAATGAAACGCGCCGCTGACGTTTAATTTTACGGCTCGCTTACATTTCACACTGTCAGTAATGGCATCGACGCCTTCAGGTGTTCCAGAGATCACGACCTGTCCTGCACTGTTGTCGTTCGCTAGCACGACGCCTTCGGTCTGCGAGATCTTAGCGTCTAGTTCATCGCGATCAAAGCCCATTAGCGCTGCCATTGTGCCTTCAGAAGCCTGCGCCATCAGCTCGGCACGGCGTTTGACCAGACGCAAACCCGTTGCAAAGTCGAAGACATCCGCCGTATAGAGAGCTGAATATTCACCCAGGCTATGCCCTGCGACCAGGGCAGGCTGCTGTCCTTTATCTTTTAGAACATCTGCTAGCGCGCATTCGACTACGTACAAACAGGGCTGCGTGTATCGAGTATCTGAAAGCAGGGTTTTGTCCTGACAAATTTCTAGAACAGATTTTCCAAGGATTTTTTCAGCTTCGGCTAGGCGCTCGGCGCACAGATGTTCTAGGTCCGCGCCCATACCGACAGCTTGAGACCCCTGACCGGGAAAGACCCATGCAGTTTTTGTCATGACAATTTCTTTTAACTCCTTTTTGAGCGTTGCTGTAGCTTTCTGGGGGCTGTAGCTTTACTGGGCTATTCCCCACTTCAAGATGGCGGCTCCCCAGGAGAGCCCTGCGCCAAAGCCAGAAAGCGCCAGCGTATCTCCAGATTTGATCTTGCCAGCGCGAACCCACTCATCTAGAGCAATGGGAATAGAGGCGGCGTCGGTGTTGCCATGTTTGGCCATATTGCTGACGACGCGATCGCCCGGAACGCCAAGCCGTTCAGCGACTGCATCTAGGATGCGCTGGTTGGCCTGATGCAAGATTAGCCAGTCAATATCGTCGGTAGCAAGTCCGGCATGGAAAAGAGATTTTTCTAATACTTCGGGCACTCGCTTAACGGCAAAGCGATAGACTTCTCGCCCGTTCATGGTGACCGGCTGATACTGCCCGGTCTGAATAGTCACATCGTCGACTAGCGGCTTTGATTCTTTTTGATAGCTAGCGTTCAAGCAGTCGTTTTGACTGCCGTCACTGTGCATTTCAAAGCTCAGCAGGCGATCTTCGGCGCTGCGTTGCATGACAATAGCCCCAGCGCCATCACCGAACAGAACGCAGGTTTTGCGATCGCTCCAATCGGTCAGCCGAGACAAAATATCCGCTCCGACTACGACCACATTCTGATAAGCACCCGTACGGATAAACTGAGCAGCGGTGACCAAAGCCAAACACAAAGCCAGAACAGGCGGCGGTGATATCAAAAGCAACGGCGCGGGTGGCTCCGATTTCTGATTGGATTTGGCAGGCGGAGCCGAAGAGATCGTCTGGTGTGGAGGTAGCTAGCAGGATTAGGTCGATGTCGGTGGGGGCTAGGTTTGCCTGGGCGATCGCACCTGCTGCCGCTTCACTGGCCAAAGATCGAATAGAGTCAGATGGCTTAGCAATATGACGCTGCCGAATACCTGTACGAGTCGCAATCCACTCGTCGGAGGTATCGACTACCTGCGCTAGCTGATCGTTCGTCAATACCGTATCGAGCCGAGCCGAGCCGCTACCCACAAAAGCAACGCCGTAAGTTTGCTGAATCATGCTATCTATTCACCTTTGGCTTTGGCAGTGGCTGCGACCTTTTGGTATTGCCCTTGAATCCGCTCAATCACGTGGTTGTCTACAGCATCTTTAGCCAAACGAATCGCATTGAATATAGACGGAGCCTTCGAGCTACCGTGACTAATCACCGCAATCCCCGCAACGCCAAGCAGCAGCCCACCGCCGTGCTCCGCGTGATCTACCCGCTGCTTAATCCGCTTCAGATTTCCTTTCAAAAGCGTGCAGCCGACCTTACCTGCCACGCCCTGCGGCAGCTCTTCTCGTAGAATTTGCAGCACGGACTCGCCCACGGCTTCTGCAAACTTCAGCAGAACGTTGCCAACAAAGCCGTCGCAAACAATCACATCAAAGTCGCCAGAGAGCACGTCTCGTCCCTCCGCATTGCCAACAAAGTTGATCGCGCTCTGCTCGCTCAGCGTCTTGTGTACCGTGACAGCAACTTCGTTACCTTTACTCTTTTCTTCACCAATGTTGAGCAGACCCACCTTAGGCGCTTCATTTCCCAGCACATAGCGAGAATAGATACTGCCCATAAAAGCGAACTGCTCTAGATATTTGGGCCGACAGTCCACGTTCGCCCCTACATCCAAAATCAGCACTGGCTTATTGGCAATTACTGTGGGAAACACCGCACCAATTGCCGGTCTGTCAATCCCTTTAATGCGGCCCAATCGCAGCAGCGCCGCTGCCATCGCCGCGCCTGAATGTCCGGCAGAGACCACGCCGTCAGCTCGCCCTTGCTTGACCAAATCCATCGACACGTTGATAGAAGCTTTAGGCTTGCGTCGTAGGGCGCTTAAGGGCTCTTCGTGCATTTCTACAGTCCCTTCCGCAGCCACAATCTCAATGCCCTTGAGTAAATCAGGCTGCGACACAGAGGCGGCTATTCGATCAGCATCACCTACTAGCAGCACCTCAATACCGAGTTCTTCCTTTGCTCTAATCGCGCCAGCGACTACCTCATCCGGGGCAAAATCACCACCCGTCGCGTCTACTGCGATGCGTACCTGCGTCGAATCCATCAAAGCTCCACCCTTTTGTTGGCCCAATCGGGATCATATAACTTTAAGAATTCTATCAGACTTGTTCTTCATGAACCTATTTCTTCGTCTGTGCGGCCAGCGTTCAGCGTTCGACTTGATCTATTCACTGACCAACTACTATTGGCTAACCGAGACGCGGACAGACTTCTACAGCCTATTCCTCGCCAGGTTCAACAATTCGCTGAAAGAGATAGCCTGTCCCTCTCGCTGTCAAAATCAGCTCGGGGTTGCTAGGATCGTCTTCTAGCTTGGCGCGTAGGCGAGAGATGTGTACATCAACCACGCGAGTGTCTACGTGGCGCTCGGGGGTATAGCCCCAAACTTCTTGAAGAATTTCAGAGCGAGAAAACGGCTCACCAGAACGGCTTACTAGCAGCTCTAGCAAGCTAAATTCCATGCCAGTTAGGCGAATTCGCTCGTCACCTTTGTATACCTGGCGCTTGTTGGTATCGATGCGGATATTGTTGATTGTGATCACACCGGAGCTGGGAATGCCGGATGCGCCTGTTTTCTCAACGCGGCGAAGCACAGAGCGGATGCGCGCCTCTAGCTCCTTGGGTGAGAAGGGTTTGACAACATAGTCATCAGCGCCTAGCTCTAGCCCGGTGATGCGATCGGCCACGTCGCCTAGCGCGGTCAGCATAATAATTGGAATATCTGACTCTTTACGGAGCTCCTGGCAAACGCCATAGCCGTCTAGCTTTGGCATCATCACATCGAGGACAACGAGATCGGGAACAGTATTGCGAAAGGTGTCTAGGGCTTCTTCACCATCGGCGGCAGTGACCACGTCGTAGCCAATCATGGAAAGGCGAGTTTCTAAAATGCGGCGGATACTCGCTTCATCATCAACGACTAGAATTTTTTCTTTAACGCTTTCCAAGGCTGTGTAAACTCCTATAAAACCGTGGCTGCAAAAGAGACCACTGGCGGGAATGACGAGACTGTCGATCCAAAAGTTTATGACGTTTGTATAACGTTTAGCAAATAAACTTTTTGCCAAGGGTGATCTCAGCAGATCAATTGTATGTGTTTGTATGCGTTTAAGTATACCGAAAGGTAGTGGCTTGAAGGGTTTTAGTGTTTCTTAAGGTTGTAGGCGCACATGATTGCGAACTGATACGAATCGCTACAATGCCGACCAGTCATAGCTTTAGATTTAGAAAAGTTATTATTTCAAGACAGAACGCAGCAAATTTTCTAATTTTCGGCAGAGCAACAAAAATAGACATTTGCGAAGAAATGTATCTTGCGTAGCGCTTATAAAGGTGCTTTTACAAGGAGAAAAGTACACCTATACTAGTTTATGTATTGGTGTGATACTTTGCTTTCACTGATTATTCTAGATGGCCGCGCATGGTTAAGACCCGTTCTATCTACATCTGTAATGCCTGTGGCGCAGAGTCGCGGCAGCACTTCGGCAAGTGTCCGACTTGTGGAACATGGAATTCGCTAGTCGAGCAGGTGGTAGAGACCACAGAAACAGCGAGCACTCGGCCCAGCATGAAATCGCGTACGAGCAGCACCCGTCGCAAGAAAGCACCCGCTCAGCCTCGGCTGTCGCTGACATTCAATCAGATTCAAGACCATCCTCAAGCGCGAATTCCCTCCGGCTATCACGAGCTTGATCGGGTGCTAGGCGGTGGCATTGTCCCCGGCTCGCTGGTGCTGCTAGGCGGCGATCCGGGCATTGGTAAATCTACGCTGCTCTTGCAGACGGCCAATCAGCTAGCGAAAGAAACGCCGATTTTGTACGTATGCGCGGAGGAGTCTGGGCAGCAGGTGAAGCTGCGATCGCTCCGGCTCGGTATCAACCAGGGCCAAGAATCAAACAGCATTCGAGAGAACCTGTATCTGCTACCAGAAACAAACCTAGAAACCATTCTAGAAGAGCTGGATTCGCTACGACCCAAGGTGGCAGTGATCGACAGTATTCAAGCTTTGTTCTATTCGGCGCTGACCTCTGCGCCCGGTTCGGTCGCGCAGGTAAGAGAATGTACGTCGGCGCTGATGCAGCTAGCTAAAAAAGAGAATATTTCTCTTTTTATTGTGGGGCATGTGACCAAAGAAGGGGCGATCGCAGGCCCGAAAGTCTTGGAACACCTGGTCGATACTGTGCTGTATTTTGAAGGCGATCGCTTTGCCAGCCATCGCCTGCTGCGCTCGGTAAAGAACAGATTTGGTGCAACCCATGAGCTAGGCGTATTTGAGATGGTGGATAAAGGCTTAGAAGAAGTGCTCAATCCTTCTGAGCTATTCATGAGCAATCAAGAAGAAAATGTCCCAGGCGTTGCTACAATTGTCGCCTGTGAGGGAACGCGTCCGCTGGTTGTAGAATTGCAGTCTCTTGTAAGTCCAACCAGCTATAGCTCGCCGCGCCGATCAACCACGGGAATTGAATACAACAGGCTTTTACAAATTCTCGCAGTCTTAGAAAAGAGAGTCGGCATTCCCCTATCCAAGCTAGATGCCTATGTTGCGTCTTCGGGTGGGCTGAATGTGGGCGAACCCGCAGCGGATTTGGGAATCGCGGTGGCGGTAGCAGCGAGCTTTCGCGATCGCATCATCGATCCAGAATTAGTCCTAATCGGAGAAGTAGGCTTGGGCGGGCAGATCCGCCCTGTATCTCAGATGGAGCTGCGATTAAAAGAAGCAGCAAAGCTGGGGTTCAAGCAGGCACTGGTGCCGAAAGGACAGAGCCGAAAGGATTTAGGCATAGCGGTGATTGAAGTGGGGAGGGTTGTGGATGCGATCGCCACTGCCCTAGCTAGTTCTACCCAGCACGATCCTGTAGAAGCCTCAGAAGACTAGAAGTCATTGCGTGCAGATAGTAGCGGTCTCGCTGTATCTTTGATATACAGAGACCTTTACTGTGCAGTGAGAGTTGCGATCGCCTGGTTGAATGTCTTACTAGGTCGCATTGCCGCCGTCACTTTTTGTGGATCCGCTAGATAATAGCCCCCAATGTCTACTGACTGCCCTTGCGCTGCTGTCAGCTCAGTCATGATCTTCGCCTCGCTCTCACTGAGCTGTTGGGCTAGAGGTTCAAACGTCTGCTTTAGCTGCATATCCTCATTCTGTGTAGCTAGCGCCTGCGCCCAGTACAGTGTTAGATAGAAGTGGCTACCTCGATTGTCTATCTCTTTTACCTTACGAGAAGGAGACTTGTCCATATCGAGCAGCTTACTGGTTGCCTGGTTTAGTGCATTGGCTACGATTAGCGCCTGCTGGTTGTCTGTCTTTTGGCCCAGCTCTTCTAGCGTCACCGCTAGCGCTAGAAACTCTCCTAGAGAGTCCCAGCGTAGATGACCTTCTTTTAGAAACTGCTGTACGTGCTTTGGCGCTGACCCACCCGCTCCGGTTTCAAAGAGTCCGCCACCTGCTAGCAACGGTACAATTGACAGCATCTTTGCACTAGTGCCTAGTTCGAGAATCGGGAACAAGTCAGTTAGATAATCTCGCAATACATTACCAGTCACAGAGATTACGTTTCTCCCAGCTTTAATCTCTTCACAGGTAAAGCGCATCGCTTCAACAGGTGCGAGAATCTTGATGTCTAGTCCATTGGTGTCGTAGTTGGACAGGTACTGCTCTACTTTGGTAATAATATTGGCATCATGAGCCCGATTCTCGTCTAGCCAGAAAACGGCTGAGGTTCGTGTCGCCTTGGCTCTGCTGACTGCTAGCTTTACCCAATCTTGAATGGCAATATCCTTGGTCTGGCACATTCGCCAGATATCGCCCTTATCTACGCTGTGCTCCATCAGCGTCTGGCCAGCTTCGTTAACGACGCGAACCGTGCCATCAGCCGGAATCTCGAAGGTCTTGTCATGAGAGCCATATTCTTCAGCTTTCTGGGCCATTAGGCCCACGTTGGAGACACTGCCCATCGTGGTCACATTAAAAGCTCCATTCTCCTGACAGAATTTGATGCACTCCTGATAGATCGTGGCGTAGCAGCGATCAGGAATCATCGCCTTCATATCGTGGGGCTGTCCATCTGCGCCCCACATCTGCCCCGAGGTCCGGATTGCAGCGGCCATAGAAGCATCGATAATCACATTGCTAGGCACATGTAGGTTGGTGATGCCCTTATCAGAATCCACCATCGCTAGCGGCGGGCGGCTGTTGTAGATCTTTTGTAAGTCGGCTGCGATCGCACTACGCTCAGCTTCAGGCAGCGATTGAATCTTTGTATAGACATCACCTATGCCATTATTAGGATTGACGCCTACTTTAGAGAAAGTATCTGCGTATTTAGTAAAAACGTCTCTGTAGTAGATAGTGACAGCATGTCCGAACAGAATCGGATCAGAGACTTTCATCATCGTCGCTTTCACATGGAGAGAGAGTAATACGTTCTCTTTGACTGCTTCAATTTCTCTCTCATAAAAAGCGCGTAGTGCCTTAACGCTCATCACAGCAGCATCGATGACTTCTTGCTCTAAAACAGGCGTTTCCTTCTTTAGAACTGTAACAGCGCCATCATTCTCTACTAGTTCAATTCTCACGCTTCCAGCAGTCTCGATCACAACAGATCGTTCACTGCCGTAGAAGTCGCCGCTGTCCATATGAGCGACATGAGATTTAGAATCGGCATGCCAAGCGCCAACGGAATGAGGATGTTTGCGAGCGTATTCTTTGACCGCCGCCGCAACACGGCGATCGGAGTTGCCCTCGCGCAAGACGGGATTCACGGCGCTGCCAAGGACTTTGGCGTAGCGAGATTTGATGGCAGCTTCAGCGTCGTCTTTGGGCTCGGCGGGGTAGTCAGGAATGTCGTAGCCTTTGGACTGAAGCTCGGCGATCGCACTTACTAGCTGCGGCACTGACGCACTAATATTCGGCAGTTTGATGATGTTTGCTTCGGGCGTTTTGGCCAGTGTCCCTAGCTGGGCTAGCGCATCCGGCTGTTTTTGCGCCTCACTCAAGCGCTCCGGGAAGTTAGCGATAATCCGCCCAGCTAGGGAAATATCGCTGGTTTCGACAGTCACATTAGCGGCTTTGGCAAATGCTTGAACGATGGGCAGAAAAGATTGGGTAGCCAGCGCAGGCGCTTCATCTGTAAAGGTGTAGATGATTTTAGCGGATGGTTTAGGCATGGGCTTCCTACTCGTCTTCTGCGCGTTCTGATGGAGTATAGCAGTCAACTTCATCAATTTTTGGTTGCACAGCTTACGACATCAGATGAGGTTTAGAAGGCTTCTGCTCTAATGCTTTTGCTCTAGAGCACCTCAGAGAGCCTACCCCAAAGAAAGATGTCTTGACTAACATCGATCTACAACACTAGAACCAGAACCTTTCGCAAAAGAAAGCTATCTTCCTCCGGGCATCGAATTAAATGACATCGCAAGTTTCAACTAATCAAGCTTCGATTAATCACTCCACCTCACAAACAGACCGAAAGCGAAAACCACTGATTGTTGCTGGGCTTGTGCTGGGTCTAGGTCAAGCAGGATTTTTTGATGGGATTGTCATCCATCAGCTTCTACAGTGGCATCACATGTTTACCAGCGTTGAAACTAGCGATACGGTAAGCGGACTAGAGCTAAACACATTAGGCGATGGCCTATTTCATCTGTTTGACTGGGTGCTAACGCTAGCAGGTATCACGCTGCTTTGGCGCGTCAGTAAAGATCCTAATGCGGAAAAATCTACTCCGTTATTTTTAGGATCACTGCTAGCAGGCGCAGGACTTTTCGACTTTATAGAGGGCCTGATCGATCATCAGATTCTAGGCATTCATCACGTCAAACCGGGCGCTCATGAGTTTGCCTGGGATATGGGGTTTTTGGCTTTTGGCTTGAGCCTAGCCGTTATTGGTTGGTTGATTATTCGTGCTAGCAAAGAGCCACTCTCTCAGTAACAGAGCTGTCTTGTCAGGTCAGTATTAGAGGTGCGATTTAGCTATGCGACTATATGCGACTAATTGTGCGATTGAGTTGATGGCGAAGTCAAAAGATGACGGCTGTCAGAAAGTAAGTAGGCACAGTCCGAGACTTCTAGAGTTTGGCGCACTTCGTCGTAGTTGGTGACAATGTCAGATAGCTGTTGATGAACGAGTTTGAGCGGGCTAGCAGCTAGCTGTAGAGGTGGAATCTCTAGGAATTCTGATAGTCGCTGAGCGGTTGCTGCATATGCGTTTGGATTCATCAGGTCATCTTCGTAGACGAGCGTTAGATGAGGAATTTCATGCAGAATCGCTTGAGCTTCTATTCTTTGATTGTCTAGATATCTCAAGCAATCTAGTAGCTCCTGCGTGTCTACGGTGATTCGCTTAGAAGATGTGCTTTTGCTGTCGGGGTCTAGCGAGATCAATTCCTCGCTAATATCAAAAGGGTATTGGACATTATTAGCTTTGAGAGTGGCGATCGCATGTCTTAGAGCATCTTGACGCTGTAGGTATATCACTCGGCATCCGCCTCTATGCAGATCGTGTAGAAGATGTCTTGGCGATCGCGAAACCATTTAGACAGCGTGATACAGCCACTTTGACCAAGGTCTAGCACCGCAAAACTGGGCTTATGTACGCCAGACCCCATCAGGCTCCTACAAGTAGTCAGCCAGCTATCTGCGATGCCACCACTGATAGGTTTTCTATCTTTATCGGTCAAAGATCTGTCAATAGTCACTGAAGTTTCCTCCGTCCTTGAGCACCTGAGCAAGCGCCTGATTGAGCGCTCTTGTATCAAAAATACGAAACATCTAAAGTAAAATCACAAGGACCGCACTCTCTTGATGCGCTAGTCAAACTAGGTCCTTCCCTTTCTAAGCATTTCAATCCAAACGCCCCACATCCTATGGCCAATCTGCTTCGCACGCCGCTACACGCCCTCTATCTAGAGCAAAAAGCGAAGATGATGCCTTTTTCTGGCTGGGAGATGCCCGTCCAGTTCAGTGGCATCTTGCAAGAGCACGCTGCTGTCAGGAAAGGCGCTGGTGCGTTTGATATTTCGCACATGGGTAAGTTTGTACTGACTGGGAAAGATGCGATCGCCCAGCTTCAGAAGCTAGTCCCTTCTGACTTATCCAAACTCACCTCCGGCAAGGCTCAATACACCGTCTTACTCAACGAAAAAGGCGGCATCATTGACGATCTAATCGTCTATCATCAAGGCGTAGAATCAGGGATAGAAAAGATCACCTTGATTGTCAACGCAGGTACCACAGACAAAGACAAAACCTGGCTAGAATCGCACCTCACCAAAACAGTCTCGCTTCAAGATCTTTCCCAAGCGCAGGCACTAATCGCAGTTCAAGGCCCAGCAGCTACGGCCAAACTTCAGCAGCTCTGCCCTACTGAAGACCTGCAGTCTATCTCTCGCTATGGCCATCACACCGGACAGATAGTGGGCCATAGCGCCTTCTTCGCTCGCACTGGCTATACCGGAGAGGACGGCTTCGAGGTGATGGTTCCTGTCGCCGCCGCCGCTGAACTGTGGCAGCAGCTACTCGCCTTAGGCGTCACACCCTGCGGCCTCGGTGCTAGAGACACGCTGCGTTTAGAAGCCGCCATGGCTCTCTACGGCCAAGATATTGACGATGCCACTACTCCGCTTGAGGCCGGACTTAGCTGGCTCGTTCACTTAGACAAGCCGTCAGACTTCATCGGTCGCAGCGTCCTTGTACAGCAAAAGGCAGAGGGCCCCTCTCGTCGTCTGGTTGGTCTCACGCTAGAAGGTCGCAATATCGCCCGTCACGACTATCCCATCCTGCACGCTGGCAAACCCGTCGGGACGATCACCAGCGGCACCCTTTCTCCTACGCTGGGTCAACCGATTGCGCTTGGCTATGTCCCGTCAGCCCTAGCCAAAGTCGGCACCGCCGTAGAAGTCGCCATCCGCAACAAGACCTTTCCGGCCACCATCGTCAAACGTCCCTTCTACAAAACCGCAAAAAAATCCGCAAAATAGGCGTAATATCTTAGACGTAGAAGCTCACCTGCTTTCCATTCCTCCCTCCTCGTAATTCTTGCCATGTCATTTGATTATCCAGACGACCTGCAATATCTAGACAGCCACGAGTACGCCCGTGTCGACGAAGAAGACAATACGGTGACAGTCGGCATCACTGCCTTTGCGGTTGACCAGATGGGAGATGTAGTGTTTATAGAGCTGCCGGAGATCGGCGATACGGTAGAACACGGTGAGAACTTTGGCACAATTGAATCTGTCAAGGCCGTTGAGGATCTAAAGTCGCCAGTAGATGGCGCGGTAATTGACCGTAACGAGGCGTTAATTGAATCTCCCGAAGAGATTGCTAACGATCCCTTCGGTTCATCTTGGCTGATCAAGATAAAGGCAGACGATCTTGCTGGGTTAGATGATGCAATGTCCGCAGAAGAATATCAGCAGCAGGTCGAAGGCGAGTAGCTTCCTATCGATTCAGTATGAATAGCTGTTATCGCCAGATAAAGGACCGTAGATAGGCCGATAGCCGCAACTTATCTTAATATTAGGTAACTTGCCGGTAATTTCACTTCCTATGTCCTACGACCTCACCTCCTCTCCTAACGAGGTAATGGCCTCAGCTTCAGTATCAGCAGTCTCTACAGCTCAATCCGCTACAGCCACTACTTCACAAGTAAACAAAGAACGCTCTGACTGGACGCAGCAACTGAAGTCTGACCGCTTTGCCGATCGTCATTTGGGTCTAGCCGGACCAGACATCGAACGGATGCTGAGCGTACTCGGAATGGACGCGGTAGACGCGCTGATCGATGCTGCTGTACCAGCGGGCATTCGACTTGATCAGCCTCTAAAAGTCGACGCTGCGCTAAGTGAAACAGACGCGCTGAAAAAAATTGCCGATATCGCCTCGCAAAATCAGGTCTATCGCAGCTATATCGGTTTGGGCTACCACGCCTGTGTGACGCCGCCTGTAATTCAGCGAAATATTCTAGAAAATCCAGGCTGGTACACGCAGTACACCCCTTATCAGCCAGAGATTTCACAGGGACGATTGGAAGCCCTACTGAACTATCAGACGATGGTAAGCGATCTAACAGGTTTAGAGATTGCCAACGCCTCGCTGCTAGATGAAGGAACAGCAGCGGCTGAAGCGATGAGTATGAGCTTTGGCGTTTGCAAGAATAAGGGTGCGATCGCAGCCAAACGCTTCTGGGTCTCATCCGCCTGCCATCCTCAGACAATCGAAGTGATCCGCACCCGTGCTCAGCCGCTAGGAATTGAGGTTGTCATCGGCGATCATCGACAGCCGCTAGCTGAGGATGCTCCCTACTTTGGGATGCTGTTGCAATATCCAGCGACAGACGGCTCTATCTACAACTACACTCCATTCATTGAACAGGCCCACGAAATGGGCGCGATTGTTACCGTCGCTGCTGATCTGCTCAGTCTTACTCTGCTCAAAGCGCCGGGTGAATTTGGCGCAGACATTGCCGTTGGCAATACTCAAAGGTTCGGCGTTCCCCTAGGCTATGGCGGACCTCACGCCGCTTATTTTGCCACCAAGCAAGCCTATGCGCGCAAGCTCCCCGGTCGTCTAGTCGGACTTTCAAAAGACAACAAAGGCTTACCTGCGCTTCGCCTAGCCCTGCAAACTAGAGAGCAACATATTCGCCGTGATTCTGCCACTAGCAATATCTGTACTGCTCAGGTCTTGCTCGCTATCATCGCTAGCACATACGCGGTTTATCACGGGCCAACCGGATTAAAACAGATTGCCAACAGAATCCAACAGTTGACCAGTGCGCTAGCCAGCGGCCTGAAAAAGTTAGGCTACGACCTGCGTAGTGACACCGTTTTCGATACCCTAACAATCGAGACCAAAGAGCGAACTGCCGATATTGTTGCTCGCGCCGCAGAGCAACAAATCAATCTCCGAGTTGATCCGGTCACAGAAGGTCAGCCAGTCACGGTGGGGATTTCCATTGATGAAACGACTGGATTAGACCAAATCACCCAACTATTAGAAATCTTCGCAGGCGATGATCCCGCGCCTAGCATTGGCTCACTCGCGCCAAGGTCAATCCCCACCGCGCTCAGCCGTCAATCTGGCTACCTCACTCATCCCGTATTCAATCAATATCACAGTGAAACCGAGCTGCTGCGCTATCTTTACAGCTTACAAAAGAAAGATCTCTCGCTAGCCGATGCAATGATTCCGTTAGGATCTTGCACCATGAAGCTGAACGCAACTGCTGAGATGATTCCAATCACTTGGCCAGAATTTGGACAAATTCATCCGTTTGCGCCACTCTCTCAGACGAAAGGCTATCAAACACTGTTTGCTCAGCTAGAAAGCTGGCTGGCTGATGTGACTGGCTTTGCTGGCATTTCTTTGCAGCCTAATGCAGGCTCCCAGGGGGAATACACGGGACTACTCGTCATTCGCAGATATCACGAAAGTCGCGGCGAAGGGCATCGGCACATCTGTTTAATTCCTCAGTCTGCTCATGGGACGAACCCGGCCAGCGCAGTGATGGCAGGGATGAAGGTGGTCGCTGTGAAGTGTGATGGCGATGGCAACATCGACATTGATGATTTGATCGCCAAAGCTGAAAAGCACAAAGAGACGCTATCGGCATTGATGGTGACCTATCCATCTACTCACGGCGTTTTTGAGGAGAGTATCAAGCGCGTTTGTGAGATTGTTCATGCTCAAGGTGGTCAGGTCTATATGGATGGGGCGAATATGAATGCCCAAGTCGGCCTGTGTAGTCCTGGTGATATTGGCGCGGATGTCTGTCACCTCAACTTGCACAAGACTTTTTGCATTCCTCACGGTGGCGGCGGTCCGGGGGTTGGTCCGATTGGTGTGGCAGCTCACCTAGTGCCATTCTTACCAGGGCATAGCCTAGTGAATATGAATGAAGAACAGAGTGGTGAAAAGAGGATTGGCGCTGTTGCTTCTGCGCCTTGGGGCAGTGCGAGCATATTGCCGATCTCTTGGATGTACATTCAAATGATGGGTCCAACTGGCCTGAAGCAGGCAAGCGAAGTCGCTATCCTAAGCGCAAACTATATTGCTAAACGCTTAGAAGGCCATTACGACATCTTGTACAAAGGCAGCAGTGGCCTAGTGGCTCACGAATGCATCATCGACTTGCGTGAGTTCAAAAAGAGCGCTCAAGTGAATGTGGATGATATAGCCAAGCGAATGATCGACTATGGCTTCCATCCACCGACGATGTCATGGCCAGTCGCTGGGACCATTATGGTAGAGCCAACTGAGAGCGAGTCGTTAAGAGAGCTGGATCGCTTTTGCGATGCGATGATCGCCATTCGCGCTGAGATTGAACAAATCGAATTAGGTGTATGTTCGCTTGAAGATAGTCCCTTGCATTACGCGCCGCATACCGCTGCTGATTTGGTGGGAGAATGGGACCGCGCCTATTCCCCTGAAACGGCTGTTTTTCCGACCGAGTGGACACGCGATCGCAAGTTCTGGCCCAGCGTCAATCGGATCGATCAGGCATATGGTGATCGCAACCTAGTCTGCACCTGCCCATCTATGGACGAATTCGCAGAATAGCCACCCCTTTTCGTTCCCCTATCCCCCGTTCCCCATCTCCCCATGCCCAACCCTGCTCAAGTATACTGGCAAACGCCCCCAGAGCCCATTGCCAGTATGCTTGACGCGCCGCGTCTGCCTGCGATCGCCTTCTCCCCTAGCGCCGACTGGATCGTTGAACTACGATCAGCCGGACTCCCCCCGCTCAAAGAGCTGACCGCCCCGAAGCTAGGACTAGCCGGAATTCAACTAGACCCTAGAACCTGGGGACCCGCCAAACCCAGCTACTACTGCGCCCTATCGATTCGCCGCTGCGATGAGGAAACGGCTCGTCCTATCGAGCTACCGCCCCATCCACGTATCCGCAACCTCAGCTGGTCAAAGTGTGGGCAGTATCTATCCTTTACCCAAACGCATCTAACTGATGAAACGCAAAGCGGCATCAGTCTATGGGTTCTAGACCTAGAAGCCGCCAAAGTTCGAGCCCTCACCGGACCGATTCTGCACAACGTTGCTGGCGGCAGTCCAACTCGCTGGCTACTAGACAATACGATTCTCTGTAAAGTTCGAACAGAGACAGAGCCGCCGCCCGCTCCGTCAACCGTTCCACCTGGTCCTGTAATCGAAGAGAACTTAGGAAGACTCGCCCCCGCGCGTACTTTCACTAATCTATTAGAAAATGCTGATGACGAAGACCTGCTGGAGTATTACCTCACTTCTTCAATTGTCAAACTATCTCTAACCGGTGAACAAGCGCCTGTTGCGGGTCCAGCGCTATTTACTGGATTCTCTCCTTCTCCAGATGGAAAATGGCTCAAAGTCATCAAGGTCAAAAAGCCATTCTCCTACCAAGTTCCGATCTCTCGCTTTCCTCGCGAGGCTAGCATTATTAGTCTTCAAGCAGACCTCCCGACAGATGACTCAGAACAGACTCCGTACATCATTTCTGACCTGCCGCTAGCCGAAGAGATTCCGATAGATTTCGATTCAGTTAGAGCAGGCAAAAGAATATCAGGCTGGCGCGCCGATCAGCCTGCCACTATCTACTGGGTAGAAGCATTAGATGGCGGCAACGCTCAGAAAGAAGCTACCCATCGCGATGCAATCTACACGCTGTCTGCACCGTTTGTTGATTCTCCCAGCTTGCTGTGGAAATCCACGCTACGATTCAACAGCATCGTCTGGGGAAATGGTGCGACCCTACTAGCCTACGAATCTTTTTACAACACTCGGCAGCTTCGCACCTGGCGACTCTCACCAGATCGATCTGATTCCTCGCCTGTTTTATTAGCAGAGCGAAATTTTCAAGATGCCTACAGTAGTCCTGGCAACCCAGTCACAACACCAGGCAAGTATGGCTGGCCAATACTGCTAATTTCCAAAGCCGGAGATATCTACTTTAGTGGTAGAGGCGCTTCGCCAGAAGGGGTTTGTCCCTTCTTGGATCAGATGCACCTAGAGACAAAGCAAAAAGAGCGCATCTGGCGATCGCCGCCAAACACTTTCTCAAGAGTGCAAAGAATTCTAGATCCAGCGGCCAAACAGTTCATCGTGCGCCGCCAAACAAAAACAGAACCGGGCAACTACTGGATACACGAAGCAGGAAAAGAAACTGTCCTCACCCACTTAAGCGATCCTCTTCCTTGGTACAAAAATGTTCATAAAGAGATTGTTCGCTACAGTCGCACCGATGGATTACAACTTTCTGGCACGTTGTATTTACCGCCGAACCATGACTTAGATCGTGATGGGCCTCTACCGACGCTGCTGTGGGCCTATCCAGAAGAACACAAGAGTAGAGAGACCGCTAGTCAGGTCACTCAGTCAGAAAACACCTTTGGCAGACCTGCTCGCGCTTCTGCTTTGTTTCTATTGACTCAGGGCTATGCGCTACTCTCAGGGCCATCTATGCCTATCATCGGAGAAGCTGATACAGAACCAAATGATACTTATTTAGAACAGTTGATCGATAGTGCAGCGGCTGCGGTGGATTATTTAGTGAGAAGGGGGGTGTGCGATCGCACACAAATCGCCATTGGAGGCCACTCCTACGGCGCATTCACCACCGCCAACCTGCTTGCTCATACCGATCTTTTCTGCGCAGGTATCGCCCGCAGCGGAGCTTACAACCGCAGCCTCACTCCCTTTGGCTTCCAAGGCGAACAGCGCAACTACTGGGACGCGACCGCCACCTACAACCGCATGTCTCCTTTCACCAACGCTGATAAGATCAACCATCCGCTGCTGCTGATTCACGGTGCTGCTGACAACAACTCTGGCACCTACCCGATGCAGACCGAACGACTCTACGAAGCTATCAAAGGACTCGGCGGTACCGTTCGCTACGTCAGCTTGCCCCACGAAGAACACGGCTATCGCTCGAAAGAAGCCGTTGGTCACGTGCTGTGGGAAATGGTGCAGTGGCTAGATACCTATGTGAAACGAGCAGCCGCGAAATGAGCAGCCGTGAAATGAACTGCCTCGAAGACAAGCCGCTAAGATACAAAGGTCACTAGTTCAACTCATGCTCAGCACATGACCTCTCTTACTAATCTTCGCCTACCGCAAACCGATCCGCCGCGTCCGGCCCATGAGACGCTGCCGACCATGTATGATTTGCCCAGCGAATTTCCAGAGGAACCTGGTTTGCCAGATGAGTTTCATGATTTACAGCCTCAGCTACTGAGCCGAACGCTGTCTTTGACAGGCTGTTCGAACAGCGAACGGTTTACAGGCTCAGACATAAATCTGTATTACGACGTTCATCATCCGATTTGGCACAAGCGTCCGGACTGGTTTTTAGCCGTTAATGTTCCTCGGGTGTATAAGGGCGAAAAAGGGGAAGATAGCAGACGCAGCTACGTCGTTTGGCAAGAAGGTAAATCACCAAGTGTTGTGGTCGAGTTTATCTCTCCTCGGACTGAGAAAGAAGACTTAGGTCGATTTTACGAAGAGTCTGATCGCATACCAGATGCTAGACCAGAAGATGAAGAACAAAGCAGTGAGTCCATCGCAGACAGGTCGAAGCCGCCAAGCAAACTCGAAGTGTACGAAGAGTACTTAAGTGTGCCTCACTACATTGTCTACAGCCGATATACTCAGCGGCTACGATACTTCAAGCTGATTGGCGGGCGATATGAGGAACAGCCTGTTCAAGCGCAGTCTCCTAAAATCTGGCTATCTGGACTTGAAGTTGGACTAGGGCTTTGGGACGACTATTTTGACGATTTGCCAGGCCCCTGGCTGAGATGGTGCGATGCACAAGGCAACTGGTTCCTGACTGATACCGAAAGAGAACGTCTAGCGAAGGAGGAAGAGCGCTTAGCCAGGGAACAGGCTCAGCTGAAAGCTGAAAAGCTAGCGAAAAAGCTAAGAGAGCTAGGCGTCGACCCAGACTCTCTGTAGCTTCTCTACAGATATCGCTGCAATTGATGCCTTCTCAAGTGAGATTTAACCGAATCTTCATAGAATCTGCATAGGACTGAACCGAATAACCAACTACACAAGTGAGTATGCTTTTATCCCCACAGGCTATAGATTTGAATATCGCAGTCGATTTTGAGCCCAACTAAAAGCTAGAAGGTGAACCAAAAGGTGAGCAACTGAGGTTCGTTACAAACAATTGATCTAGCAGTTTGTCTGATATTGATATTAGAGTATCTATTGGGCCAATACTCCACAGTATCTCCTTAGCGCGTACACCGAGACCGCAACTGACTCAGTTCAACTACTTCATACCGCCCGTGACAAAAGACGCCGCTCCAAATTCTGCTGATCAGCTCCTTAATCTACCGACCCATCTTGAAACTGCAATCGGCGATAGCTATCCTACCGCCGAGCAAATTGCGGCAGTCAGAAGATACATCAAGCTAACTTGGGAAACCCTCAGACGCGGCCATGACCACATCTTGGCTGCGGCCAGGGATTCAAAAGTGGAGCACGAAACAGGACAATCCTGGCCTGTATATATCTCTGCCAAAGAAGATGCTGAAGCTGTCGCCGATACGCTGAAGCGGACAATGTCGGCTGAGTTTAGCCGCATTCGGATAGAGACACTGCCCGAAGACGGTGAAATCGAGGATCACGGGCTGCTGTATCTACCGGGTGACTACATCGTGCCGGGCGGACGGTTTAATGAGCTGTACGGCTGGGATAGCTATTTTATTTTGCTAGGGCTTTTGCGAGACGACCAGATAGAGATGGCCAAAAGCGTGACCGATCAGCTGCTGTATCAGGTGGTTCACTATGGCACTGTACTGAATGCGAATCGGACCTATTTTTTGGGGCGATCGCAACCCCCGCTGCTAGCTAGCATGGTCCTCAAAATCTATGAGCAGACTCAAGACGTTGACTGGTTAAAATCGACCCTGCCTACGCTGGTAGAGTACTACGACTACTGGCTGAGCGAGCCCCATTTAAACCAGGAAAGCGGGCTCTCTAGATTCTACGCATCAGGCGAGGGCCCCGCACCAGAAGTCATCGTCTCCGAAGTAGATGAAGACGGACAAACGCACTTCGACCGGATTCGAGAATTCTACAAGCACGAATCGGTCAAAGACTATGATGTATCACTTTTCTACAACGAGAAGGAAGACAAGCTAACCGACCTATTCTACAAGGGCGATCGCTCTATGCGAGAGTCAGGTTTTGATCCGACCAATCGGTTTGGTCCATTCAGCGTAGATATTGTCCACTATCTGCCTGTGTGCCTGAATGTGCTGCTCTACAGGATGGAAAAAGATATCGCTAACGTCTATCAGGCGCTAGCTGAAGCAGAGCAAGCAGACTACGCTGTCGAGATCGAAGGCTGGGAGCACAAAGCGCAGCTACGACAGAAAAACATTGATAAGTACCTATGGGACGAAAAGCACGGTCTGTACCTAGACCACTACCTGACTACCGGCGAGCGTCACTACTACGAGTTTGCCACGACCTTTTATCCGCTGTGGGCAGGCGTCGCCTCTCAAGAGCAGGCTGCTGCTGTGGTCGAGAATCTCGTCAAGTTTGAGGCCCCTGGAGGTGTGCGTACCAGCACTCACGTCTCTGGTAATCAGTGGGACGATCCCTTTGGCTGGGCTCCTCTACAGCTAATTGCGGTACAAGGACTGAAGCAGTATGGCTACGACGAGGCAGCATTGCGGCTAGCTAGGCGCTTTATTAGCCTGGTGGTGGCGGATTTTGAGCGCAGCGGCAGCCTACTTGAAAAGTACGATCTAGAAACTTGCTCAGGCGAAGTCTCTGATGAAATTCAGTACGGCTATAGCAGTAACGAAATTGGATTTGGCTGGACTAACGGAGTCGTGCTAGAGCTGTTGGCTATGCTGGAGTAAGAGAGATTGGAAATCCTCCGGAGGAAGCTTGCTTCTATCGTCCTAATTGAGTACCAATGTATCTGCGTAGATCGACCAATAGGAACCGATAGTTGACTAAACTGTTCGATAAATTACCTCAGTGGCTGGTGTGGGAGCTGACGATTCCCCTGACTATCTTCAACTTTTGGCTACTGCTTCAAGGCATCCAATACTTCCAGTCACTGCTGAGCATGCTGGTAATTGCCACACTGCTAGCGTTCTTATTGGACTATCTAGTGTCCTTAATAGAGAAAACAGGAATTGCACGCGGCTACAGCGTGCTAGTCATTGTTTTGCTTGTGCTTTCAGGGCTGGCGTTACTACTGGTGACCGTCGCACCTATCTTGCTCGATCAGCTCACGGATCTGACCACCCAGCTCCCTAACTGGCTAGCCTCTGGCAGTCAGCAGCTAGAAGTACTCGATACTGAAATCGACAAGCTAGAAACATCAGACAATATCGATGTCACTGATTTGACCAACCAGCTCGCCAATCTGCTGCCAGTAGAGCTGAAGCTTTTGCCAGGTCAGCTACTAAACTTCTTGTTGGGCTTTGCTGACAAGCTGTTTAATATCGTCCTGACGACTGTACTTACGCTGTATCTGGTACTGTATGGTGAGCCGTTTTGGCAAGGGCTCTTTAGATGGCTGCCTAACGATTTGGGCGATCAGTTGAGCAAAGCGCTAAGCATACAGTTTAAAAACTATTTTTTTGGTCAGGCGGTGATCGCCACAATTATGGCCGTAACGCTAGCCCTCATCTTCTATCTGTTAAGCGTTCCTTTCTGGTTAGTTTCTGGCTTGGGCATTGGCCTGTGTGTGTTTGTTCCTTTTGGGGACTGGTTGGGAATGGCCACTGTTAGCTTATTGGTGGGACTGAGCAATCCGGTATTGGGCGCTGAGGTTCTGGCTGCTTGTGTAATCACTGACCAGATTGTCGACAACGTATTTACGCCTCGAATTCTAGGAGATGCGGTTGGGCTTAATCCGGTGTGGGTGCTGCTATCACTGCTAGTGGGTGCTCAGACAGGTGGGCTATTGGGCGCGGTGATTGCCGTACCGCTAGCGGCTACGGTCAAACAGATTGTAGATAGCTTCCAAATAGCAGATTTGGAAGTCGATAGCTTGAAAGGGGTGGATCTATTAGTGAAGGAATGATTGACTCTGCTCTGTGCAGTGTCCGCGCGTAGGCTGAATTTGCGCGGACACTGAAGCGCTTGCAGTTTATGGCTAGAAGGCGTCGGGCAACCTAGAAGCATCTCACTCAAAGCCAGGTATTTGGTACCTGCTCTAAAAGATGACTCCGACTAGTCTCCTACCCAGTTCACTGGCTCAGCTTTCTGGATATACCGCAGCTGAGCCACTATATATAGGAACTAGAACGGCAGTCTATCGCATGACGCAGATAGCGCAGCAGCGCTCGGTTATAGTCAAAGTGCTACGCCGCGACTATCCCAGCTTTAGTGAGCTGGTGCAGTTTCGTAATCAGTATGCGATCGCCCAATCTCTACCCATTCCTGGTATCGTTCAGCCCCTGTGCTTAGAGCCTCTAGATAGCGGCTATGCCCTAGTCATGGAAGACTGGGGCGGTCTATCACTAGCAAACTATGCCCAGGAGCGATCGCTACCGCTAACAGAAGTCCTATCTATTGCGCTACAAGTCAGCGATATTCTGCATGACCTTTACCAGCACCAGGTCGTGCACAAGGATATCAAACCTGCAAACATCTTAATTCACCCCGAGTCCAAGCAGGTGAAGCTGATTGATTTTAGTATCGCTTCGCTGCTGCCAAGAGAGACTCAAGAGATTCAGTGCCCCAACGTTCTAGAAGGGACTTTGGCCTATCTAGCGCCAGAGCAAACCGGACGGATGAATCGGGCGATTGACTACCGCGCTGACTTTTATGCTTTTGGGGTAACGCTCTATCAGCTGCTCACTGGCAGCTTGCCGTTTACCTCTGAAGATCCGCTAGAGCTAGTGCACTGTCATATTGCGAGATCTCCAGAGCCCGCTAATCAGATTAATCTTGAAATACCCGATAGGGTGGCGGCGATTGTCAGCAAGCTAATGGCAAAGAACGCTGAAGATCGCTATCAAAGTGCGCTAGGTCTTAAGTACGATTTAGAACAGTGTTTGACTCGGTGGCAAGCAGATGGGGAGATTGCTGATTTTGAGCTAGGGCAGCGGGATGTGTGCGATCGCTTCCTAATTCCAGAAAAACTCTATGGTCGCGAGTCCGCCGTCCAAACCCTACTCGCAGCTTTTGACCGCGCTGCTGGTGGCGAATCTGAGCTAATGCTAGTAGCGGGGCTTTCTGGCATTGGCAAAACAGCAGTAGTCAACGAAGTTCATAAGCCGATCACTCGACAGAGCGGCTATTTTATCAAAGGCAAGTTCGACCAGTTCAATCGCAACATCCCACTCTCCGCTTTTGTGCAAGCACTACGAGATTTGATGGCGCAGCTGCTATCAGAATCCGACGCTCAGCTAGCGAAATGGAAGTTGTGCATTCTCGAGGCCGTAGGAGACAATGGCCAAGTTTTGATCGAAGTAATACCAGAGCTAATAGAGATAATTGGAGAACAGCCAGCAGCGGCCCAACTCTCAGGTAGTGCCGCGCAGAATCGGTTCAATCAGCTCCTGAAGAAATTTGTCAAAGTTTTTGCGACTGCGGATCATCCGCTAGTGCTATTTCTAGATGATTTGCAGTGGGCTGATTCCGCCTCACTAGCGCTAATCAAGCTATTAATGCAAGATAATGAGCATCTGCTAATGTTGGGTGCTTATCGAGATAATGAGGTTTCGTCTGCTCACCCGTTTGTCTTGAGCATAGAAGATATAAAGCTAGCAGGCAAAGCTGTGAGCACGATCACTCTAAAGCCGCTAACAGTCGAAGATACCAGCCACCTGGTTGCCGATACGCTGAATTGTTCTAGAGAGCTAGCCGAACCGCTGAGCGCGCTGATCTATAGAAAAACAAAGGGTAACCCTTTCTTTACAGCGCAGTTTCTAAAGTCGTTGCACCAAGATGGGTATATCTCCTTTGCAGCGGATCGAGGCTACTGGCAATGTGATATTGCCAGGATTAATGCCTTAGCGCTAACCGATGATGTCGTAGAATTTATGGCACTACAGCTAGAAAAGCTGTCCGCCGAGACCCAGCAAATACTGCGGCTAGCTGCCTGCATTGGTAGTCAGTTTGATCTAGCAACACTATCGACTATCTCTGAACGGCCAAGCGCAGATGTGGCGATCGCACTATGGAAAGCCTCGCAAGCAGGACTAATCGTACCCACTGACCAGATTTACAAGTTCTTCCAGTCTACAGAGCAGATAGAGACAGGTACTCAACCAACAAAGACTAAGCACACCGCTCAATCCAACCTATCGCTTTCTGCATGATCGCGTTCAGCAGGCAGCCTACTCGCTTATTCCTTCGACCCAGCGTTTAGAGACTCATCGTCAAATTGGTCGGCGACTATACGCAAATACCGACCAGACAGATCTAGACGCTAGCATTTTTGAGATTGTTGAGCATCTAAATATAGGACTGCCGCTAATTAGCAAAGCCTTAGAAAAGCTAGAGCTAGCTGACTTGAATCGTCTAGCTGGCCGCAGAGCAAGAGCCTCTTTTGCCTATGAATCAGCGCTCAGCTACTTCACAACAGGAATTGAGCTCCTCCCGGCATCGTCCTGGGAAGATCACTATGATCTGACGCTGGCGCTGTATGAAGGAGCCTCTGAAAGCGCTTGCCTAGTAGGACAATTTGACACAGCGGATAGCTTCGTTCAAATTGTTCTAAACCAGGCCAAGACTGTTCTTGATCAAATCAAAGTCTTTCAGGTCAAGATTCAGGGATACACCTCCAAAGGAGAGACCGAACAAGCCATACAGACAGCGCTAGTCGCTTTAGAAAAGCTCGATGTTACCTTTCCAAATCCACCTTCCCCGCAAGATATTGGACAAAGTTTTGAGAAAGTCGCCGTTAGCTTAGCTGATAGAAAGCCCGAAGAGTTAGTCCATCTACCCGAGATGAGCGATCCAAAATCGCTAGCAGTCATGCAGATTCTCTGCGCGATTATCGGAGCAGCCGCGACTTCGTCATCTCCACTATTTCCGCTAATTGTTCTAACTCAAGTTGAACTATCTATCAGATTGGGCAATGCAAGCGTATCGCCTTTCTCCTACGCAATGTATGGTGTGTTCTTGTGCGCGCAAGCTGGCAGGTTTGAAATGGGCTATCAGTTTGGTCAGCTAGCTATAACCTTGCTTTCTCGTTGGAATAACACGCCAGTAAAGAGCAGCACGCTGTATATCGTCAACCACCTGATCAACCACTGGCGAGAGCCGATAAGAAATAGCCTATCTCCCTTTCAAATCGCCTATGTCGCTGGCTTTGAAAGTGGCGATTTGGAGCATGCTGCTTGGTCATTAGCGGCGCGCTCCGCGAATGCATTAATTGCCGGTCTACCGCTAGAGCAGCTAGAAGTAGAGACTGCTTTACACGCCCAGCTGATCGCCCAGACCCACCAAATTCCACAGGGCTACATCAACTCGATCTCTCAGCAGTGCGCTGCTAATTTAAGAGCGCAGAGTCGTCGTCCTTGGCATTTAGCCGGTGCGTATTACAGCGAAGAGATCATGATTCCGGCTCACGCACAGACGAATGATCGCGGCGTTCTTAGCTATCTCTATACGAATAAGCTGATCATCACCATGCTATTTCGAGACTATTCACAAGCTCGCCGATACAGCAAAGAAGCGCGCGACTATCCTGCTGGTGCAGCGACTACGCCGCAGGCCCCAGTGGTCAATTTCTACAGTTCTCTAGTGACTTGTCATGACTATGCCAATGCGTCATTAGAAGACAAAGAGGCACTGTGGGCCGATTTAGAGTCAGCGCAGGCACAGCTACAGAGTTGGGCTAGTCATTCTCCAGCCAACTACCTGCACAAATTTCACCTAGTAGCAGCAGAGATGCAGCGGCTAGCCGGGAACAAAGCGCTGGCGATTGATTTGTACGATCAGGCGATCGCAGAAGCAAAAGCAAACGAATACACTCAAGAAGAAGCGCTAGCCAACGAACTCGCCGCTGAGTTTTATCTGAGTTGGGGCAAAGAGAAAATTGCTCAAGACTATCTCATTACTGCCTACTACAGCTATGCCCACTGGCAGTCCAGTGCCAAAGTACAAGATTTAGAGCGGCGATACCCCAATCTGCTTGCGCCCATCTTGCAGCAGCAGCTAACCCTATCGACCACTGAAACAGTTTTTACCGTAGGCTCACCATTTCGTCGATCGGCTACTAAGCCTACAGCCGACTCTACTATTGCCGGAACGACGACTGTCTCGGCAGCGCTTGATCTAGCAAGCGTTCTCAAAGTTTCGCAGGTGCTTTCTAGCGAAATTCATCTAGACAGACTTCTGTCTACCCTGCTGAGTATGGTCTTAGAAAACGCTGGCGCTAGTAAGGGCGTATTGCTAATGCCACAGGCGGATCGGTGGTTTATTGAAGCGGTTGCAGCGCTAGGTCAACCGGCTCAGGTGAACTCTGTTGCGCTACTAGACAGCACAGAACTGCCACGCGTGCTAGTAGACAGAGTCAAGCGCAGCTTGCAGCCTGTAATAGTCGCGGATGTTGCCACTAGTACGACTCTAGCCACCAACAAATATATCGTGCAGCAGCAGCCCAAGAGTTTGCTATGTACGCCAATTCTTCATCAAGGCAAGCTTGTCGCCATCTTGTATCTAGAAAATCAGATGGCTACTGGCGCTTTTACAGGCGATCGCATCGATCTGTTAAATATCATCTGCGCTCAGGCGGCTATCTCTCTAGAAACCGCTAAACTCTACGCTCAAAGCCAGATCGAACAGCAGCGGCTGACTACGCTGCTAAGCAATCTGCCTGGAATGGCCTACTCCTGCGACAACGACGCGAATTGGACAATGAGGGTGGTCAGTGAAGGCTGCTTTATGCTGACGGGCTATCAGTCAGAGGAGCTGGTCAACAACTGCGGTATTGCCTATGGTGACCTCATTCATCTCGATGATGCTGATATGGTTGATGCTGCGGTGCAAACAGCAATACGCGATCACACTCACTTTCAAATTTCCTATCGAATCCGAACCAAACAAAACCAAGAGAAATGGGTCTGGGAACAGGGAAAAGGTGTTTTTGATCAGACAGATGCGCTTTTGTTCATAGAAGGGTTCATCACCGATATTAGCGCTCACAAAGCAGCTGATCATCTCATTCAAGAAAAGAATGAATCGCTAATCTTAGCGTTAGCACAGCTTCAAGAGAGTCAGGCACAAGTTGTTCAATCCGAGAAGATGTCTGCCCTTGGCAACCTGGTTGCAGGCGTTGCCCACGAGATCAACAATCCGATTGGATTTTTAAGCGGCAGCGTCAGAAATGCTAGAGACTATGTACAAGACTTGTTAGAACATCTAGCGCTGTATCAGCAGCACTATCCCGAGGCGGCTGAACCGATACAAGAGCACGCGGAGGACATCGATCTAGACTTTTTGAGTGAGGATGTGACCAAGCTGATCGACTCCATGCAAAAAGCAACTAAACGCATCAAGTCGATTAGTACTAGCCTGCGAACCTTCTCACGCGCAGATACTGAGAACAAAATTCCGGCGACTCTCTATGAAGGGATCGACAGCACTATCTTGATTCTCAAGTATCGGCTGAAGGCAAACGAGCACCGGCCTGATATTCAAATCAACCAGGAATATGGTGAGCTACCAGCCATCCAATGCTTTCCCGGACAGCTCAACCAGGTGTTTATGAATATTCTGGCCAACGCCATTGATATGTTCGATGAGGCAGCGCAGCAATCCACTTTCGCCGATCTCAAAGCCAAGCCTCAGACCATCACTATCTTGTCTAAACTGGCTGATGAAAACACTGCTGAAATTCGGATTAGAGACAATGGCACTGGCATGCCCGAAGCGGTAAAAGCTAGGATTTTTGACAATCTATTTACAACCAAAGGGGTGGGGCAAGGAACCGGGCTAGGGCTGGCGATCGCGCGTCAGATCGTGGTAGAAAAGCACGGCGGTAGCTTGGCCGTAGAGTCTGAGCCAGGACAGGGAACTGAATTCATCATCCGATTGCCGATTACGTGAGACTTATGCCAACGCCTATCATCAGTCAGTCTGCTTTTGTCACGCTAGCGAGTGTGAACCTAGTAGCGCAAGTTGAGTTCTACCGAGCTTTTTTAGCGATTGAGCCTCATCCTCATACCCCTACCTACGCGGAGTTTGGGTTGCCGGGTTTACGCCTAGCAATTTTTTCACCCAAGTCCAGCAGCGTTGCAGAATTTACGGCTGCCAGCAGCGGGGCGATGAGCCTGTGCCTTGAAGTAAGCGATTTGAACAGTGCGATCGCCCGGCTTGATGATCTGGGCCATAGTCCACCCAAAGAGATTATGCATACCTCTCATGGCGACGAAGTCTATGCCTACGATCCAGACGGAAATCGGCTGATCCTACATCAGGCGCTAGGCTCAGTAGGCGCATCATCTCGCTTTATCCGGATGATTGCCTGACGAAAACCCAGCACAACCAAAATATTCGAGAGCGTTAAGAAAAACTCCGCACTGCCGTGTAGCCAGTCTACATTGGCCAGTTCTAGTCCATAGGCTTGCTTGGCATAGATGCCCGCTGGAATAGTCACAGCCACAAAAACCAGCAGCACATAAAAGCCAATTAGCGATAGCCGAGGCGTTTGCCCACTCTTGGTCAAAAACCAGAGAAAGCCCAAATATGGAAACAGCGAGAGGGCAAATAAAGTCTCCTTGGTCATGCGCTGCGCTCCTGTGCTGACTCTGCTACTGACTCGACTGCTGACTTGTTCTTAGAGGCAGATGACTGCTTCCAGATCCACCAGGCAGAAGCGCAGACCGTGCAGTTGCCAACCACGGTCATGGCGGCTTGCGTCGTCACTAGCCAGCCCAGCGCGGTGGCATTGTCAAAGAAGTGCCAGGTACAGGCGCACATAGCGCTGACTAGCGCAGGCAGCATGGCAAAAGACATCGAGCGCCAGGCCGTGTAGCCACTAGCCTCGGCGTACTGCCAGATAAACCAGATAGCGGCGATCCATTCGATCACGCTAGAAACATGGACTACCCAGGTGGGAATTGAGAGAGCGTGCATGGGAAGAAAGGAATGAATGAGGAACGAGGAACGATGAAGTATGAGTGATGAATGGAGGATTTCTTATATTCTAGGGAGTTACGGGTTTTAGGAAATGAGTCTAAAGACTTTGGCCTGGAAATTTACAGGGCCGTTGGGGCGGTGGGGGAATTATGCGGGTGGTGCTGTGTGGGTATTACGGGATGGGGAATGGGGGAGATGAGGCGCTGCTGGCTTCGCTGTTGCAGATGCTGCCTGAAGGGGTGACGCCGATTGTACTGTCAGGAGATCCGGCGCAGACGCAGGCAAGATACAAAGTGGAGGCGGTTCCTCGCAAGTCGTTTGGAGCGGTGGTGCGATCGCTCTGGGGGGCGGATGCGTTTATCTGGGGTGGCGGAAGCTTGATGCAAGATGCGAGCAGCGTGCTGAATCCGGTTTACTATGCGGGGCTGATGCTGCTAGCGCAGGCGATGGGAAAACAGACGATTGCCTGGGCGCAGGGGATTGGGCCGCTCAATCAACCATCGAGTCGATGGCTGACGCGGTGGGCGCTAGCGCGGTGTGGGTCAATCAGTGTGCGCGATCGCAATTCCGCAGACCTGCTCAGCCAGTGGAAACAAACCTGCCTGCTAGCACCCGATCCGGTTTGGGCGTTAGAGTCTGAGCCAGTGAAAGGACTGTGGGAGCTGCCTGCCCCGCGTGTGGCCGTAGCATTAAGGCCGCATCGGCATTTGACGCCGCAGCGATTGGGTGCGATCGCCACGGCGCTAGACCGATTTCAGCAGGCGACTGGCGTTTGCCTGTTGCTAGTGGCTTTTCAGCCTAGCCGAGATTTGGCAATTGCCGAGCAGATTGCTAGTCAGCTCAGCGGCGCTCACGCTATTTATCAGCTAGCGCAGCCGCAGCAGATTAAAGGGCTCTTTCGCGGCGTAGAGATGACGATCGGCATGCGCTTTCACGCCCTAGTGATGTCTGCGGCCGAGGGCTGTCGCAGCTTTGCTATTAGCTACGATCCTAAAGTCGACGCACTAGCGCAGTCACTCGACCTCCCCGGCTGGGATCTTTCTCCCCAATCATCGGCTCGCTCAGCGGTACTGCCACTCATGCCAGAAGATCCTAAACAGCTCGCCAAAGCACTACTAGACTGCTACGCCAACGGCGACATGCTCAGCCCCGATCAGATTCAATCCCGCGTGGATCGATCGCTCATGCACAAGGATCTGCTGTCTGAGTCACTGCTCCTTAGTGGAAAGTAAGCATGCACTCTTAATTTTGCTAATCGGTTAGAAAAAACCAAAACTATCTAGTTGCTGATTGTCGTAGTTCATCCTTTTATTTCATTCATGTAACAATATGGATTTCCTGTTCGACGAGATCGCTGGAATTCTAGCCAGTTGAGGCGATTTTACGCTAGTTTTTCTATCGATATCTATTGTTATTACCTTTTCTGTGCTACTACTTTAGAGAACTGTGCTAGAAGCTCTCTTAAGATCGCTGTAGAGTCGGCACATTTTAAGCCTTTTGCCTGTGCTTTGGTCGTTAGTGAAAAAGCTAATTAGCAAAGCGCTGAGCCCCCATGCATCTTGTCTAACCTCCCTGTCTTGTCACCTACGGTCTGTAACCCACAGAGCTATGAGCGAAAATCAGAGCAAAAACCAGAATAAGAACCAGCCAAAAAAACAGTCATCTAAGCTTTCCTCCGCTAGTGGGTCCAAAAACAAAGCTGGTTCGCCTCGTAGCACAAATGACCTGGTCGTAGAAGATGTGCCTAGACAGATGACAATGGGCAATATTACGCCTGCATCTAGCCTGCCAGAACCTAACACAGAAAACGATGATGCCTGGGACGTAGTTGGCTTGCCAGGTACAGTCAACGGCACAAAATCTACAGCAGCTAGCTCCGCAGCGGCTAAGCCAGTGAGCACATCTCGTGAACAGGAGCTGCTCACGCTAATCCACGATCTCAACAACTGCAATGACGTACTGTTGGGCAAGGTTTCTAAGCTAGAAGCGGCGCTAAGCGAGTCGCAGCAGTCCGTCCGGACTGAGGTAGAGCGAGCTCAAACCGCTCAAGAGAAAATGCTAGAGCAGGTATTAGAGCAGCAGAGCGCTGCTCAGCAGACTGCGCAAACCGCACAGCAGCAGGTGGCTAAGTTAGTAAGCCAGCTAGATACGGCTGAGCAGACGCTAAAGCGGCAGCAGCTAATCCAAGAAACGCTCGAAGCTGAACTAAACGAAGCGCAAGAGAGAATCAACCAGCTAGAGCGTGAGTGCGCTTTGACCACGCAGCAGCACGCCGATGAAGCCCAAGCTCGGATCAAGGCAGAAACAACCAATCGAGATCTGCGATCGCGGCTTCAGCGTCAGCAACGCTATACCCTACAGTTCAAAGCCGCTCTTGAAAAGTCACTGACCGTCACTGGTTCCACTGCGGCTGATTCCTCGGTGGTTTCGAAGCCCGTTTCTTTCAACGAAGACACTCTTCACAGCTCGGTCACTATGCCTAGAGCTGAGCGAATTATCCCGTGGAACGCAATTGGTAGCGCCCCTTTTGCAGGTATCGATCCGCATTTAGAGAATTTGATCAGAGGTCAGGCAGAGACTGATGAACCCGCTGAACCTGGCTATTTAGAATCGAAGCGCTCAGAATCGGTTCGCGCTGGAAATAGCCTAGGGACTGGACCCACGCAGCCTGAGCCAGCGGCAGCAGACCAGGTTCCTGTCGTAGACATAGAGGCAGAGACAAAGCTGTGGCAAGACCTAGAGCGAGTCATGGGAATTGCCGCTGAGGTGGTTAGTACCGAATCTATCGAAGATCCGGCTGCTAATACAGAAGCAGTAGACGCTAGAAAGACAAAGCAGATAGAAGAGACCGTTAGAGAGTCGCTTGACAGCGAACCTCGTCTGAACTGGCAAGCAAAGAGTGCGCCACTGCCTATAGATCCAACGACAGATCCAACGACAGACGCTCCTGCTACACAGTCACTTCCTACCGCTGAGCCGGTGAGTGCCTCGCTAGAATCGCTACCGCAACAGCCACAGCAGGCGCAGTCAGCAGCAGCGGAACAGCCACGGCCACAACAGCCACGGCCACAACAGCCACAGATACAGTTGCCACAGCCACCACAGCAGAGCGCTGATTATCTACCACTCATAGACGGTGACGCTTCTGCTGTTTCGCCCGTTGTGAATCCTCTTCGCCCTCAGCGAAAGATTGGCTCTATGGCAGCGGTACAGCTACCGACTTTCGAAAAGGCCAAAGCAGGTAGCTTCAAGCGATAGAGCTTTTGGGCGGTATAGAGAAGGACTTCTATCTTTAGACGGGGCTTTTAGAAGACGGGGTTTAGAAGATAGCGCTTTTAGATAGGGGAGAACCACGCTCGCAATCTATCAAAGCCAACCGTAGTTAACACCAATCCTAAAATGATTACGCAGCAGCCTATCCACTGACTGAGTGCCATATGCTCATTCAGTACGATTCTAGCGGTTAGTAATCCTGTAATCGGGACTAGCAAAGACAGCGGAGCTACTACGCTAGATGAATACTTTGACAGCAGCTCGCTCCACGTCCCAAAGCCAAATAGGGTTGCTCCGAATGCTATGAAGAACACTGAAAATATAGACAGCTCGTCTAGAGATGTCAAAGCCTGAAATAGGGTCGTAGGGGTATCTAGCAACAGCGCCAGTAGCAGCAGAGGAATGGGTGGTACTAGGCTAGACCACACGATGATGCTGAGCGTGTTTGTCCCCTGCTCTGCCGTAGCTGACATCTGTTTGATCACGATATTGGCAGCGGCCCACGAAGCGCCAACCCCACTAGCTGCGATCTAGCAATCCGCTCTTTCAACCAAACCGCCGCCAATATCAGCGTGAAAAAAGCCTGAGACTGTAGCACGACCGAAGCAACCCCAGCAGGCATGCCGATATGCATGGCATAGAACAGACTGCCAAACTGACCGACGCCGACCGTCGCACCATAGGAAATCCAGTACCTAGCATTTACCTTTGGGCGAGGAACGAAAAATACTGCTGGAAAAGCAACTAGCAGAAATCGCAGTGCGGCCAGCAGCATGGGAGGGACGCCGTTTAGCCCTAGCTGAATGACCGTGAAGTTCGCACCCCAAACCATAGCAACTAACAGTGCTAAAACGTAATCTTTGCGGGTCATTGGCTTACCAGCTTTGGGCTATCAGTCTGTGCGCAGTCTGAAGCATTGTATGGCTTTTGCAATGGGTTACTAGATGCCTCTAGTCTTGGTCTTAATTGTGTAGAGAGAGGTGCTGGTTGTGATGAATAGCCGATCGCCCTTCACATCACTCCACAAGACGCTGCCGTCCGCAGGAATATAAATCGGACCTTCTGCATGGATAGAGCTCACGACAACCACTCTCTAATTCCTTGTTCTCTGGCTGAGGTCTCTAGCTTGGCAAATCACGCTCCACTGTGGATGAGATGCGCCTTGTTCATGAATTCTATCCAACTGCGCATTAAGGCGCGATCGCTCTTCTGCCGACATCCCCCACAGAATTTGTCGACTCTCGCTCACTAGCAGCGCGAATGTCACACCGATGCACAGCGCAATTCCCATCCCCGCCAGCCGGTTGTACAAAAAGATGGATCGCACGGCTGCCCAGGTAAAGTACTCGCTAATCTCAATTAGATCGCGTCGTACCCACCACAGACAGCCCAGTCCAATCGTCAGCCATAGCGCCAGACAGGTCCGCCACCAGGTGCGCATCATGGCCTGACGCAGCGCTTCTAATTCCTCTGCTCGAATCGACTGATCGCTATCTTTCACACTGCTATTTGTCGTCCAATACTCAAATCGCCGCCGCGTCAGCAGGCCCCTCAAAATCATCACCATCTACGCCATCACCTTCAGAGCGGCTGCGCCACCAGGCCAAGAGCGTGCTAGCAATAAAAATACTAGAGTAAACTCCAGCTAAAAATCCTGTAATCAGTGCTAGCGCGAAGAATTTCAGCGTACCACCGCCGAATATAACAATGCTTAATAGCGGGAGGACCGTTGTCAGTGTTGTGTTGATAGAGCGACCTAGCGTGTCATTGACTGAAACATCGATAACATCGTTAATAGAACGCTCTGGAGTGAGCTTAAGCGTCTCGCGAATACGGTCATAGATCACAACGGTGTCATTAACAGAGAATCCGACAATCGTTAGCAGCGCCACAATAAACAAGCTATCGGCTTCGTAGCCAGTCAGCAGACTCAAAACCGAGAACACACCTAACGTCACTAGAATGTCGTGCAGTAGAGCCACGATGGCTAGGACCGCATAGTCAAACTTGAATCGCAGACTGAGATACGCAGCAATCAGCGCAAAGGCGACCAGCAGCGAGGTGAGTCCTGAAATCAGTAGCTGTTTACCCAGCACTGGACCTACCGTATCGTTCTTGGTCGAGGCCGGATCGATGGAGCCAATTGTTTCACCAAGCGCGGACTGTAGGCGATCGCGCTCATCCACATCTAGATTACGCGTTCGCACCACCACCGACTGCCGATCTTCACCCAATAGCTGAATGCTGCTGCCAGCTAGGTCTTGCTCATCTAGAACCTGCCTGACATCAGCAATCTCAATGGGGTCAGTGCAGTTGTCCGCCACGCTACAGTCACGAGCTAGCTGTAGACGAGTGCCGCCAATAAAATCGAGACTAGGCTTAATTGGCGCGCCGTACTGCTGCCACGAAAAAGCCATTGACGCGATGCCGACTAGAATCAGAACGCTAGAGATCGTCCACCAGAGAGTTCTTTGCTTGATAACGTTGATTTTCATGGATTCAAAGCAGCATTAAGGTGAAAGAAGATCTATGGACAGGTCTATTGAGCAACTGAGGACGTGCCTCTAGTCGGTAGCGTTTCAATTCCAGGACAGAAGAGACTAGGCTTGCGGAACTGCGGAAAGCCAATCGCGAAGAACAGCAGCGTACGGCTACAGCTAACCGCTGTGAACATACTGACGAGCACGCCGATTGCCAAGGTCAGCGCAAAGCCTCGAACTAAACCAGTGCCTAAGAAGAACAGCGCACCACAGGCAATCAATGTGGTGACATTACTATCTAAAATGCTAGAAAAGGCCCGGTAAAAGCCAGATTCAACTGAGCGGTAGAGGGTCTTGCCTGCGCGCATCTCTTCGCGAGTGCGCTCAAAGATCAGAACGTTGGCATCAACGGCCATACCGATACTAAGGATAAATCCGGCAATTCCTGGAAGCGTCAGCGTCACCCCTAATAGGTTATAAGCCGCAAAGGTCAAAATTGCGTAGACAATTAGCGCAATATCGGCGAGGACACCCGGCAGTCGGTAGTAGACAGCCATAAAGACGAGTACCAACGCTAGTCCAAACAGCGCGGCATACAAACTCCGCTCTACGCTGTCTCGACCTAGCGTCGCGCCGACAGTGCGGTTCTCAACAATTTCTACAGGCAGCGGCAGAGAACCGCCCCGTAGCTGAATTTCTAGATCGCGGGCGGATTCTGCGTCGAAGCGGCCAGAGATACTAGCGTTGCCGCCGAGAATGCCGCTTTCGGCGTATTGCACATTCACGCTAGGAGCGCTGATTAGCTGACCGTCTAGGAAAATGCCAAGACCGCGACCGGTTCCAGCGATATCACGAGTTAGTTCGGCGAACAGGTCTGCGCCTTCTGGATTAAAGGCGATATCGACTTGCCATGCACCGGCTCCATTAGGTAGCGGGCCTGCGATCGCATCTCTAAGCTTATCGCCCGTGAGCTGAGACTCTTGGAACAGATTAAGGATGTCAGCTTGGGTCTCGGCAATGGCGGCTTGATTGGCTGCGATCGCCTCCTCATCTGCACCGCCCGCTATCAGCGCCTGCTGTTCGATTAGCTGCTGCTGAGCAATCCTTTGAAATTCAGCCAGGGCCCCTTCTGTTCCTGGCTTCTGGTTGCGAAACTCTAGCTGCGCCGTTCCTCCTAGCACTCGCTCCGCCTGCTCGGGATCGCTCACACCCGGTAGCTGAATCGAAAGCTGGTCCTGGCCAACGCTTTGCACCACAGCTTCTGAGACACCCAAGCCATTGACCCGATTCTCAATTACTCGCTGCACGGCGGCTAGCTCCGCCTCGCTAATACTGGGTATCTCCTCAGTCGGGCTGACCTGCATCGTCAGCTGAGTCCCGCCGCGCAAGTCCAGCCCTAGCTGAGTGGGAACCTGCACAATCAGCACGATTGCCGCAATTACCAGCCCCAGCAGCGAAGCCAAAATTAAGCGTTGCTTACCCATAGAATCCATCGGTTTGATTAAAGCTGTCTCATGGCCCGATACAGTTGGCCAGTGCAGTTAAGTATCCTAATACCAAAATGCCTCAATCGTGGCGATTGAGGCGTAAAGGTTGAGGAATTGTGACGACTGTTATGTAGATCTACAGACGTCCTAGCATGATTTTTTCAACGGCTTCTTCGATCTGCGCAGGCTGAACAATGGTCAGATCTTCTAAACCTTTGTTGTAGGGCGTAGGAATATCTTGCGAAGACAGCCGAATTACCGGACCGTCTAGCTCGTCAAAGAACCGATCGTTGATAGACGCGATGATCTCTGCGCCAATACCACCTGTACGCATGCATTCTTCGACGATGACAACGCGGTGAGTCTTTTTGATCGAGGCACCAATCGTGTCGTAGTCAATCGGCTTTAGCGAGATCAGGTCAATCACTTCGGGGTCATAGCCCTTTTGCTCTAGCGCCTCTACCGCCTTCATAGCGTGATAACGCATCCGCGAGTAGGTCAAGATAGTCACATCTTTGCCACTGCGCACGGTCTCGGCCTTGTCCAAAGGCAAGATGTACTCATCATCGGGCAAATCTTCTTTGTTGAAGTAGAGCAGCACATGCTCAAAAAACAGCACCGGGTTGTCGTCACGGATTGCCGCCTTCAGCAGTCCTTTGGCATTGCGGGGCGTGGAACAGGCAACAATCTTGAGGCCGGGAACGGCCTGGAAATAGGCTTCTAGTCGCTGGGAGTGCTCTGCGCCTAGCTGGGAGCCGACGCCACCTGGGCCACGAATAACGACCGGAATCTTGAAGTTGCCGCCGGAGGTGTAGCGCAGCATACCAGCATTGTTAGAGATTTGGTTGAAGGCGAGGAGCAAAAAGCCCATGTTCATGCCTTCGATAATCGGTCGCAGGCCCGTCATGGCTGCGCCGATGCCCATACCGGTAAAGCTGTTTTCGGCGATGGGCGTATCGAGTACGCGCAGTTCGCCGTATTTTTCGTAGAGGTCTTTGGTGACTTTATAGGAGCCGCCGTACTGACCGACGTCTTCGCCCATGACCATGACGGTCTGGTCGCGGGACATTTCTTCGTCGATAGCTTCACGCAGGGCGTCGAATAGGAAAGTTTGGGCCATTGACTGGAAGGATGAAGTGTGAGTGATGAACGATGAATGTGAGGCGCTCTAGAGCTGATTAGTCTTCGGCGAAGATGTACTTGCGCAGGTCGGCGGGGTTGGGATTGGGGCTTTCTTCAGCGAAGGTGAGGCTGTCTTCGACGACTTCTGTGATCTTGTCGCGGATGGCTTTGAGTTCGGCTTCGCTGACTAGGGACTGTTCTAGCAGGTAGGCTTCAAAGCGTTTGATGGGATCGCGATCGCGCCAAAACTTCTTCTCTTCCGGGTCTCTTAGTTCGTCTGGGTCAGCAACTGAATGGCCGCGATATCGATAGGTCAGACACTCTAACAAGGTCGGACCTTCCCCGGCTCTAGCTCGCTCGATTGCCGTTTGGGCCGCCGACCGCACGGCTAGCACGTCCATACCATCGACCTCATAGCCAGGCATACCGAACACGCTGGCTTTCTTGTAGATTTCGGTCTGGCTAGAAGCTCTTTCATGAGCCATACCAATTGCCCACTTGTTATTCTCTACGACAAAGATAATTGGCAGCTTCCACAGCGCCGCCATATTCAGGCACTCGAAGAACTGGCCGTTATTAGTCGTGCCATCGCCAAAGAACGCAGCCGTGACCTGATCGGCGCTAGCATCGCCCATCGCATCTTTGCGGTAGCGGCTTTGAAACGCTGCGCCAAGCGCGACTGGGATACCCTCGCCGATAAAGGCAAAACCCCCCAAAACGTTGTGCTCTTTAGAGAACATGTGCATAGAGCCGCCTCGGCCCTTACTACAGCCTGTTTCTTTGCCAAATAGCTCGGCCATGACTTCTCTAGCGGGAACCCCAGCGCTGAGCGAGTGAACGTGGTCACGGTAGGTACTGCACACATAGTCATCCGAGCGCATCGCCTTGATCACCCCAGAGGCAACGGCCTCTTGTCCGTTGTAGAGGTGGACAAATCCTTTGACCTTGCCGCGCTGGTACAGCTCTGCACACTTGTCTTCAAAGTAGCGACCCAAGACCATATCTTCGTAAACAGTGAGCCCTTCTTCCTTTGTGACTTGGGAAGTTGTGGCTGTAAATGTGGGCAGTGGTCTTTCCTGAACCATAAGGTTGCGTCCGTATTCTTAGCTGCGCTATGTGCTTAACAGTCTTGTTACAATATGGGTTTTATCATACTTGTTCTGATGCAAAATACGGAAATCATTCGAGGATTCCGCTTTCTCTAGAGTTTTTCTAGAAACAATGTTATTGTGACGCTCAAAATCGCCCGCTCGCGCACCTGCTTATGTACAAAGCGAATGGTAGCGAGCGATGAATATCTAGCCACGAAGAATAGAATGAGTGATATAGCGGTAGTGTATGCGTAGCATTAGTGGCTTCTAACGCAGTTGATTACGTACTAGTTGCGTATTGGTTTAGATGAAAAGATTGACGCAATGGCTGGGGATACAAAAGTGCGAATTCCGCTAGACTACTACCGAATTTTGGGGCTGCCGATCCAGGCTACGGCTGAGCAGCTCAAGCAGTCGCACCGCGATCGCACGCTGCAAGATCCTAGACGCGAATATTCAGAGCTGGCCATTGACGCTCGCCGCCAGCTAATTGACACAGCCTACAGCGTGCTGGGCAACAGCGCCCAAAGAGCTGAGTACGACCAAGAATTTCTAGCCAAGTCAAAAGCCGCAGGCGATCCGGTTGACGATACGCTCAACCCCGATGCTAGCGTCCCCACCATCGAAATCGAGAATCATCTGCTAGTCGGTGCGCTGCTGATCTTACTAGAGCTAGGCGAATACGAGCTAGTCCTGAGGCTAGGCCGTCCGTATCTAAAGCGCGATGTCAATACGGTAGAAGGACAGCAGCTCAAAGCGCAGCTTGAACTGCCCGATATTATCTTGACCCTGGCCGTTGCCTGCCTAGAATTAGGCCGTGAAGAATGGCAGCAAAACAACTACGAGCACGCGGCGGAGTCTCTAGAGACAGGCCGCGAACTGCTGCTAAAAGAAGAGCTGTTTCCGGTTTTACGCGCTGAGATTCAGTCAGATCTGTACAAGCTGCGGCCCTACCGGGCGCTAGAGCTAATCGCACGTCCACTAGAGCAAAAGCAGTCTAGAAAAGAGGGCATCAACCTACTGCGCGGCATGCTGCAAGATCGAGGCGGTATTGACGGCGCAGACGACGATCTTTCCGGGCTAGGCGTGGATGACTTCCTGCGCTTTGTCCAGCAGCTACGCGGCTATCTAACCGCATCTGAGCAGCAGGAAATCTTTGAGGCAGAAGCGCAGCGGCCTTCAGCAGTCGGCACGTATTTGGCAGTATATGCGCTGCTGGCAAGAGGCTTTGCGCAGCATCAGCCCTCACTGATTCGCCGGGCCAAACAGATGCTGCTGCGGCTGAGCGGACGCCAGGATGTCCACCTAGAGCAGGCGGTTTGCGCGGTGCTGCTTGGCCAGACAGAAGAAGCTAGCCGTGCGCTAGAACTATCCCAAGAGTACGAGCCGCTAGCTTTTATTCGAGAGCATTCACAAGGCTCACCCGATTTACTGCCAGGGCTGTGTCTGTATGCCGAGAACTGGCTACAGCAAGAAGTATTTCCATTCTTTCGTGACCTAGATCAAGCGACCGCTACGCTTAAAGACTACTTCTCTGATAGCGCTGTGCAGTCTTATCTAGAAAACCTGCCGCTAGATAATGAGCGTAGCAATCGGCAAACGGCGATCAGCAACCAGGTCAAGGCGCTAGGAACAGGAGCAGGTCAAGGTGCGCTAGCCGCAGCAACGCCTGTTGGACAGTCGACCTACGGGCCAGCAGGCGTACCAGCAGGTAGGCCAGCAGAGCAAAATAGATCTGTCTTGACAGGGCGTGTAGACTCCAGCGAGCCGGCCAGCGCGCAGGTGGGTGCGGCAGGTGCGGCAGCAAGATTTGCAGGTACCGCTAGTCTGGTCGACAAGATTTCAAAAATGTCACCGATGGGGCAGCTCGGAAGAGAGGGTGCTAGGGAAGGAGCTAGCGGTCTAGCAGGGTTGCGCGATCGCCGCAACCGCCGGACAGCACCAAAGTGGGATCGAATTGCTCTACTAGTTCTAGCAGGCGCATTGTGTTTGGGGATTTCTCTTTTCGTGCTGTCACGCGTAGTCAGCTTTTTGACTGGCGGGGATGACAGCTCGGCAGTCACAGGCGACCCGCTAGATATCGGGATCAATGAGCCTGTTTTCGACATAGAAGCCTCAAGCGCAGGGGGTAGCGTATCCGCAGACGATGCGGCAGGCATCGCAGCAGATACCATCACCCGATGGCTAGAGGCTAAGCGGGCAGCTTATACTGAAGATAAAGATACCAGCGGCCTAGAAACCGTTTTGACAGGGACCACGCTCAGCGGCACCGTGAGCGATGTAGAAGCCTCAAAAGCAGAGAACTGGTACATAGACTACGAGCATGGCCCAGTCGAAATTCTATCGGTAGAGCCAGAAGATGCAACCACTGCCGAGTCACTGAGCGTAGTAGCTATAGTGGTTGAATCGCGTAGAGTCTACGACAATGGCACGCTGAGCGATCAGTTTTCCTATACTGATGATTCAGTAACTGTGAACTATGAACTGGTGCGTGAAGGCGATCGCTGGCTAATCGAATCAGCCAGGGTAGAGTCATAGCCAAAGAGTCATAGCCAAAGAGTCGTACTAAGGAAAGACCGTAGCGACCGCATTGTAGCATCGGTTATTTCTACTAGGGTTCTTCCTGATATGTGGCTAAGCCATTGAAACAAGATGCATTTGCAGACGCTGCCAAATAGCGATTATGGTCAACATCAATAATAATTGTTGTGTTACCACAGATTCAGGGCAACTTCTTAGAAGAGATCAGCTTGGAGAAAATCGGCATTCTTTTATTGAGATCTTGACTCACACCGTTACGTTCCATAGCCGGACAATTACCCTTAGAAATAAGCATCTTTAAACTGGGTTTGACAGACAGTGTTTGATAGATAGTTTCTTAAGTTCTTGTAGATGTGCTTTGATAAAATCTCTGAGTGAATAGTCGTTATCGTATGCAAGTACAGAGTCCCCCCACCGCAGCAGAGCAGAGCCCAAAAATAATTGATCAGCTAAGTCTTCCGGCTGGGCTGCCTAGCGAGTGTTCTAGACGCGCTAAGACCCAGATCGACTTGCTGCTACTGGCAATAGAAGCCCTGGATTTAGGGGGCGCTGAGGCGATGCTGGCCTCGGCTAGAGAATTAGGGCTAGAGGAAGTGGTGCGAGGCCGGGTCAACCTTTGGCTGCTGCGCAGCAGCAATCCACTCCGGCGGTTTAGTCAGCGGCAGCCGATGTCCATAGAAGAAGGTAAAGCGCTCGTGCTGATCACTTGTTTTCTAGCGAAGCGACTGACGGTGCTAATTCGCCAGCTGCTGCTGGGCTATCAGCAGCTCACTGACCAAGAGCTGTCGTTCGAGCATCACTTTCGGCTGTCAGACTATCTAGAACGATTTCGCTCACATTTTCGCGCTCGCATGAATGCTAGTAGATCGGGCGTCATTGCCTACAGCACTGATGAAAAGTTGAACGAGCTGGCAATTGAGCTATTGACAAAGCTATTGTTCTGCACCGGAACAGACGGGGCAGATCGGCTCTGGATCAGTTTGTTTGATGGAGAAGTGTCATGACGATTCGACGCCAGTACCAGCTACCGAACTGTAGCCTCGTCTTAGACGGATTGAGCATTGATCCCACCCCAGGAAATGAGGAGGTCATGTCTCTACTGGTGAACGCGGAGTGTCGAATTAGCGGTCTAAGCCGCTCGCTAAACGGCGGATACAACTTCTTTGCAGCGCTAGTACGGGCGGTGAGTCAATATGGACAGGAGGTGCTCAGCGGCTATGCGCATCCTCAAGTATCAGAAGGCGAGCCGCTTTTGGTCCATATCAATCCGGGCGATGGGCCTTACCATCATCTAGTGGTGCAGCCAGAAATTGCCGATCTAGGCGATGCAGGAGACGGCAGAGCAATCGATATCAAGCTCTCTTCTGTGCAGCTGTTTGATTTGACTGAGGCAGTCGATCAGTTTTTTGACGATACCCAGACGCTGCCTGAGCTAGAACAGGGGCTATCGCCGCTGGCTCGTCGGTTTGTGCGCTCTGAAGAACCTTTGAGCGATCGCGCCCTACCCGCAGTGCTAGGCATTGGTAGCCTGGTAGCGGCAACGATAGCCATCGGACTGCTATCTATTCCCGAAATTAGAGATCCCGCTATTGATGCCCGCCGCCCTGAGCAGTCGGAGGAAGTGGCGGCATCTGGGGACAGCGACACAGATGACGATGAGCGAGTAGATCCTCTCGTGACTGAAGAGACTGAAGCCGTAGATGAAACATCCGAGGAGGCCGCTAGCGAGCCAGTCGGAGAAGCAGTCAGTGAATCAGTCGAGGAATCAGTCGATGAAGTAGCTGAAGTAGCTGAAGTAGCTGAAACAGCAGCAGACGCAGCAGCAGACACAACAGAGCCTATCGCCGAAACGGTCACAGCTGCGGCGAGTGCAACCGCCGGGGCTATTACCTTTGATAATAGTCCACCAGATGCAACTCAATCTTTCTCTGAAGTAGAAGCACTGAATTGGCAGCTAAAAAGAACAATTGTTGATAACCGAGAACAGCCTAGATTTGGCGACGCTATCAGCTATCGCGTTCGGGTCGATGAAGACGGCAATATCTTGGGCTACCAGCCTGAGAACTCACAGTCTGAGTCGTCTATAGATGAGACGCCGCTGCCAGGACTAGTAGAAGCTGCGTCGTCAGAGGAAGCGGTAGACTACCGGGTAGTCTTTACCGAGCGGGGCGTTGTAGAAGTCAGTCCGTGGTGGGGTTGGAGCTACTATAATTGATGGACATCTGACGAGTACTTGATAGGCGCAGAGTGACGCTTCGAAGGGTGCCGGCGATCGCAGAGGAAATGGGTGGGTGACAGAGGAACCGAAGCCAAATCTTATCTATACCCCAGAGTCAGCCAGTCGTCCGTTGATCGGTCGTGAGTCAGCACTTTTTGCACACCCATTTTCCAACGCTGCGCCACCTGTAGTGGAGTCGCCAACGGAGCCAAGGAACGAATCTGCCCCGAATCCTTCATCAGATGCTGCCTCGCTTGCTCCTCCCAATCCTTTCCTAGACCCATCTTTAGACCCTAGCAGAAGCTCTAACTCCAATCCTGCTGCCAGCCCTTCTGCTAGGCCCTTTGAGCAGTTGCCAGAACCTGCCGCCGAACCAGCGCCTAGATTCTGGCAGAAGCAGCCTTATGTCGCGATCGCACATCTTTTGGCCATAGGCGGCACCCTCGTTGCCAGCTGGTGCTTCGGGATTCTGGTCGCGCAAGTTCTACCGGGCAATATTCAAACGCCGCCGCTGCAAGAAAGCCTGCTGAGAAAGACCAGTCGCCTGTCGAGTCGGCTGTGGCACTTTAACCAGCTTTGGCAGTCCCCCACAGCAGAAATGCGGGTCGAAGCGGTACCGATTCCTAGCACCGCACCAATCGCCAAACCCGTAGCGCTCACGCCGATTGAGCGACAGCCGCTAATCGATGAACTCAATTCTATCGAAACGGAAGTGCTGACTCTTGACCGGCGGATTGAAGCGCTAGAGCAGCGGCTAGGCAACCCGCCCTATGAAGGGGCAGATATCGATACCCGGTTAAATACGCTAAGAAGTACCATCGACCCGCCCGTTCGCCCGGAAATAGAGCCCGACTACAAGCCCGTGCCCACAGATCCAGCCGATACACTGCTAGCAGTAGCGCAGATGAAGATAACGCTGCCCAGTGATGCTCTGTTTGAGCCTGGTCAGAGCAGCCTCAAGGATGACGCTCTGCTAAATCAGGTGCTAGATCAGCTAGTGAACTACCCTGAGTCCACAGTGGTTGTCCGTAGCTATAGCGATGACCGGGCAGATGCGATCGCGTCTCGTGACTATACGCTGGCTCAGGCAAATGCGATCGCCACTTACCTGCAATCCGCTCTGCCGACCACGCACCGCTGGGTTACTATTGGCAACGGTCAGGCCCAACCCCTGACAATCAACGACACCCCTAGCGAGCGCCAGCGCAATCGCCGCATCGAATTCTTGGTAGACACTCGATAAAAGACCTGACTAGAGAAAACTGCATGAAAATCGCCTTCTTCGGCACGCCTCAATTCGCCGTTCCTAGCCTGACCCGTCTGCTCAGCCACTCAGAATTTGAAGTCGCCGCCATCGTTACCCAGCCCGATAAGCGCAGAGGCAGGGGCACAAAGGTAACGCCTTCACCAGTCAAAGCTGCGGCCATAGAAGCAGGCTGTCCAATTTGGCAGCCTACTCGCATCAAGAAAGATCGCGAAACGCTAGACCAGCTCAATAGTCTAGGCGCAGATGCTTTTGTCGTGATTGCCTACGGCCAGATTTTGTCTCAAGAAATTCTAGACATGCCGCGTCTAGGCTGTATCAACGCCCACGGGTCTATCCTGCCAGCGTACCGAGGCGCTGCGCCAATTCAATGGTGCCTGCACAATGGAGAATCCCAAACAGGCGTGACTACAATGCTGATGGATGCAGGTATGGACACAGGCCCGATGCTGCTAAAAGAAACCATTCCTATCGGACTCACTTACAACGCCTGGCAGCTCGCCCAAAAGCTATCTGATCTCAGCGCTGATTTACTAGCCTCTACCCTGCAAAAGCTCAATCAGCAGCTCGTTCGCCCTATCTCTCAAGACGATAGCCGCGCTACCTACGCACCGCTGATCAAAAAAAGTGACTACCTTCTAGATTGGACCACTAGCGCCAAAGCAATTCACGACAAAGTACGGGGATTCTATCCCAACTGCACCACCCGATTTCGCAACGGCGATCTCAAAGTCATTGCGACCATTCCGCTAGGCAAGGATTACTGGAGCCAATTTCCAGCCGAACTCTCTGCGGTACAGTCTCTATATGACTCCTCTGAGATTGAACAAGATGCAAAACCTGGAACTGTTGTCGCCATTCTCAAGAACTATGGCCCGGTCATACAAACTGGAACAGGATATCTGCTGCTGTTAGAAGTCAAACCGGCGGGAAAAAGAACGCTGTCCGGCTGGGATTTTGCCAATGGTAGTCGAATAGAACAAGGAGAGATTTTTTAGGCACATGCAACAACTCAGATAGCTAAAATCACCACGTATTCTAGTTGGGTAAACTGTTGGGCAGACTAGGACGTAGGTTTACGGAACTAGATGGTTGATGACAGGTGGCAGCAAGAACAATGAAAGTCAACCAAATGACCAAGAGCGCTTTGCCTACGAAGAGCTACTGACCAGCTGCTGTCATTATGAGGGCGTTCTGTCGATACTGACTCAGCACAGGCCGTACTTTGAGGCGCTGCCTAGCATCCGACGGCTGCAAGAGAGCATGGTAATTATCCCTTTGCCGAATGTTCGCAGCCGGGAAGTATCGGAGGTGGGCGGCCAGATTGACACACGCGACTATATTCGCTCAGTCCCCTGCGATATCACTCTGATGATTTGCGATCCAGAGTGGAAGATCAAAACAGGAATCGAGATTGTTCTATTTATTCAGCGTCCCAGGGAAGAATTCTCGGATTTATTACGACGATGGCGACAGACTCAGATTGAGCTCGGCCAAGGCGTAGAATGGCTAATGCCAAGAGAGTACAAGCATCTGCTAGCAGAGGGAACGATGGAACCGCGCCCGCTGTTTGTCGTATCAATGCCTAATGATGACGAGAGGTGTGATCGGGCAGTCAGGACGATTCACGGGCTCACCGGAGCCGGACTGCCCGTGGCTATCCATCAGATAGCAGACGACGTTATTAGCGATACGGAGGATTAGCGCTACTGCCGATCTGACTCGAAAGTGTTAACAACTGACATGGGCACGCCCTGATAGCCGTTGGCCGATAGACGGGCAGAATGCTGGCCTAGCTCGCCCTCACCCGCTCGTGAACGATGACGCTCCGAGACGACTTGTTCTGGGTCGATGCCATCAAACGTAGGCGGTATCCAAACCCGGATAACTAACAAGGCTCCTAGCACTAACAAGAACACACAGGCGACTAGAACCTGAGCCCACGGCGTTTCTAAAACACCCCGTACAATGATTTCTCTAAGTACAGAGACAATTGAGACCTCGACAGCTACGCCAATAGAAACCCGGTGCTCTTGAAGATAGATAATCAGCAAACGAAAGAGTTCTACTAAGATCAGTAAAAACAAAATGTCCGATGTGACTGGCTGGAAATCTAGTGGTGGCAGTAGCGACAGTGCCATCTCTCTAAGCTGGAGCACCATGAAGCTAAACAGACCAATACACAAGCAAATAACAATAAAATCTTGGACTGTCTCTAATAGTCGAATAACTCCATCGCTATTGAGCAGACGATGCCAAGAAAGAGAGGTCGATTGACGAGAATCCATAACGATGGCCTATCGAAGATAAATTGACTGTGACCGTATTAGACTGTGCACATCTAAACGCCCCTGTGATAAACAGTATATCTATAACCTTTACGGATGCGATTACCATAATCATATAAATATCATTTATGTAAGATAGCTCTTTCTTAACAGAAGAGGCTTAGTAATGGCTTCAGAACGCTGCGTGCTACTGCACTTTGGCAACAAGCATCCCTAGTGAGCTTGCTACAGTCTTGTCTATACGAGCTGTTCACCTATAAAAACTGTATGGCAACACTAGCGGTCACTGAAGCAGTTAAATCTATTGCTCAAGCTGAGACAAGCTTTGGACTTAGTCGAATCGTCGATCCACGTTTTTTTACGGAATGGTGTGAAGATTTACCGGAGTTGCTACCGAGTGAAGCAGCAGCTTGCGATCGCTTTTAGGTGAAATCAAACAGGGAGAACAGATACTAGAAGAGAAGAGCTTTGTTGCATAAATGATCGCTGCTATATAAGGGTTTCAGGCTCTGAAAAAGCTAAATCTGGGAATTTTTAAAGTTTTTAACCGCTGAAACCCCAGCCATGACTGGCTTTATTTATGCGACAAAGTCGAAGAGAAGTATCAGGATACTACAGAATCTTCTTGATTTAGTGCATTCCAACACGCCTGAGCAATTGTCCAATCCTCCCGCGTGTGAATGACTAGCACGCTAACTGTCGAATCAGGCATCGCAATATTAGCATCGACAGGTGAACTGTTGTTCTTTTCTAGATCTAGCGTCAGGCCTAAGAAATCCATCGACTGGCAAACGGATAGCCTCAGCCAGTTAGAGTTTTCACCCACACCGCCTGTAAAGGCGATCGCATCCACCCCGCCCAAAGCCATCATCATCGACCCTACGCAGGCTTTCAGCCGATACAGATACAGATCGATAGCTAGCTGGGCCCGCTCATTGCCCTGCTCGACAGCTTCTCTCACAGGTCTTAGATCATGCGATACGCCGGAGATTCCCAACACGCCGGACTCCTTATTTAGCAGTCGATCAAGGTCGTCGCCAGTCATTCCCTGCCGCATTAGATGAATCAGAATACCGGGATCAACGGCACCAGAGCGCGTTCCCATCATCAGACCATCTAGCGGCGTAAACCCCATCGTGGTATCAATGCTTTGACCGTTCTTGGTAGCAGCTAGCGAACCCCCATTGCCTAGATGACAGGTAATTAACCGCAAATCTTTTAGGTCGCGATTTAGAATCTGAGCGGTCTTCTGAGCGCAGTACTGATGGCTAATACCGTGAAATCCGTAGCGGCGAATGCCTTGTTCTATCCAGCGATAAGGACCAGGGTAGGTGCTAGCGACCAAGGGCATCTGACTGTGGAAAGCAGTGTCGAAAACAGCAACTTGAGGCACGTCTGGCAGCAGCTCTTCCATTAGCTCAATGCCTTCTAGGTTTGCCGGATTGTGATTAGGCGCGAGGGCGGTTAGCTGTTCGATAGTCTGTTTGACCTCGGGCGTAATGATGACGCTAGACTGATAGTCGGCTCCGCCATGCACGACGCGATGTCCGACAGCGTCAATATCCGAGAGTGCTGAGATTACCTTTGTTGATCTTTTATATAGTAAATTCAGCAGAGAGAGAAGGCTTTCTTTGCGCGAAGCGTTTTCTAGTGTTTCTGAGTATTTCTCTCCTGTATGGGTTTCTACAGTAAGCTGGACAGTATCTTTTGAAACCCAGTCTAGCTGGGCCTCCCACAGCGGCTCGGTCGGTTCTGTCAACTTGTTTTCTGACAACTCGACTGAAGAGCTAGGTAACTGACCTGAAACCTCGTACAAGGCACTTTTCTGACTGCTAGAACCGGCGTTAAGAACGAGAATTTTCATAGCAGATGACTTTTTACAAGGTTAGGTGCCTTCGCGATCGCGCAGTTTTTTGGCAATTTGAATGGGCAGCGAAAGCCTGCGCGATCTATTCTACAGACGCCATTAGAACAGACAGCGAATTAGTAAGGCCACTTCCAGTTTATCTGTTCTTCCTGGTCCATACCGTGCTCATGAGCATAAGACAGACATTCGATAATCTTGTTCTTCATCCGCTCTTTCACATGAGCCGCCGCAGAACCTAGCGTCGGCACCCGGTCAATTACATCAATCACCAAGCTGAATCGATCAATTTGATTGTTGATAGCTAGCTCTAGAGGCGTATTGATGTTTCCCTCTTCTTTATAGCCGCGAACGTGGATGCGGTCTTGATTAGAACGACGATATACCAGCTTGTGAATCAGCCAGGGGTAGCCGTGAAAGTTGAAGATCACCGGCTTGTCTTTTGTAAAGAGAGAATCAAAATCTGGATCTGAGAGTCCGTGGGGGTGTTCACCTTCGGAGACCAGCTTAAACAGATCAACCACGTTGACAAATCGCACCTTCAAGTTTGGGAACTCTTCTCTTAGAATCGCAGTGGCGACCAAGGATTCATTGGTGGGAATATCGCCGCAGCAGGCCATCACCACATCTGGAACATCTGGCTCGGTGCCGCAATCATCGTTGCTCGCCCAGTCCCAAATGCCAATCCCCTTAGTACAGTGCTGAATGGCCTTGTCCATTGGCAAATACTGCAGATGCTTTTGCTTGTCAGAGATAATGACGTTGATATAGTTGACGCTGCGAAAACAGTGGTCAGCAACAGAGAGTAGACAGTTGGCGTCGGGCGGAAAGTACACTCGCACAACGTCTGGGCTCTTGTTGGTAACAAGGTCCACATAGCCAGGATCTTGGTGGCTAAATCCGTTGTGATCCTGCCGCCAAACCAAAGAGGACAGCAGGATATTCAGCGAAGAAACGGACTGACGCCAGGGCACGTGATTCTTACAGATATCCAACCACTTGGCATGCTGGTTGAACATCGAGTCGACCACGTGGGCAAAGGCTTCGTAAGTGTGGAATAGCCCGTGCCGTCCGGTGAGCAGATACCCTTCTAGCCATCCTTGCAGCGTGTGCTCGCTCAGCATTTCCATCACGCGGCCATCGCGGGCGAGCTGTCCGCCGTCTTCATCTTCGGGGTACATATCAGCCATCCATACTTTCTTGGTGGCGTCGTACACATCCTGTAGCCGATTGGAGGCCGTCTCATCAGGCCCCATCAGCCGGAAGTTGTTGGGATTCTCTCGAAAGATATCCCGCATTAGCTGGCCTAGGACTTTTGTATTCTCGTATTCCTCGACGCCGTGCCGTTCCATTTCAATAGCGTAGTCTTGAAACCGGGGCATTTTTAGCGCTTTTCGCAGTAAGCCGCCGTTAGCATGTGGGTTGGCACTCATCCGGCGCGTTCCTTCAGGCGCTAGCTCTTTGAGCTCTGGAATTAGCGTACCGTTTTCATCAAAGACCTCTTCGGGTTTGTAGCTGCGCATCCACGCTTCTAGCTTACGCAGATGATCTTCATTGCTGTGCATGCCCCCCATCGGGACCTGGTGCGATCGCCAGAAATCTTCGACCTTTTTGCCATCTACCCAGTCTGGTCCGGTCCATCCCTTTGGCGATCGCAGCACGATCATCGGCCAGCGCGGCCGCTCGGTATTCCCGTTGATTCTAGCCTCCCGCTGAGCTTCTTTAATTTTGACGATGCACGCTTCCATAGTCTTAGCCATCTTCTCGTGCATCTCGGCCGGGTCGCTCCCTTCTACAAAGTAGGGAGTATAGCCGTAGCCTCGGAACATATATTCCAGCTCTTCATGAGAGATTCTGGCAAAGATCGTCGGATTCGCAATCTTGTAACCATTTAGATTCAGAACGGGAAGGACCGCGCCATCGCGGGCCGGATTGATGAACTTATTAGAGTGCCACGCGGTCGCTAGGGGACCTGTTTCTGATTCTCCATCACCAACAACAACGCAGGTGATCAGCTCCGGATTGTCTAGAACTGAACCATAAGCATGAGAAAGACTGTATCCTAGCTCTCCGCCTTCGTGAATCGAACCAGGCGTTTCTGGCGTGACGTGACTACCAATATCCCCTGGGAAAGAGAACTGCTTGAAAAAGCGCTGCATGCCTTCCTCATCTTCACTCTTATCCGGATAGATTTCTGAATAGGTACTTTCTAGATACACAGGCCCTAGTACCCCTGGCGCACCGTGCCCTGGACCAGCCATGAAGATCATATCTAGATCGTACTTCTTGATCAGACGGTTGCAGTGAACGTAAGTAAAGCTCAGCGCCGGAGAAGCCCCCCAATGACCTAGCAACCTATGCTTCACATGCTCTTTGACCAAAGGCTGCTTGAGCAGCGGATTGGCACGAAGATAGATCATCCCAACTGCTAGATAGTTGCAGGCTCTCCAGTAGGCATCTATCTTGCCAAGCTCCTCTTTAGACGGTGGCGTAAGGTCTAGCGAAGCGATTAGATCAGTGGACTGGGAAGATACGACAGTAGCCATAGATGTTTCTCTTCATTAAGTACTTTTGCTTGATGCTTTTGCCTAAAGGTTACAAACAGAGTATTGTTCTGACTGTGTTTTGTAATACTTATACTTTAGAGATTATTAAATATCACAAATAGAGATCGAGAAAGCTTGAAGCCAGTTGTGCAACCCTAAAACTCCGTGCTTTTCTTTTACTTCTACCTTTCGATAGAGGTGTTTCCAAATATATTTCCACTAAGACCGCTTCATGCGAAGGGTACAAAGATTTTCTAGACGAAAGTTGCTACGCTTAGAGCTTGATTCTTCTATTAAGGTTATTTTCTATGTCAAACAATTCTGAAAAAGCGGCTTATCAAGCAGCTATCGAAGCAAAAGCGCAAGAGTTAGCTGCGCAAATTGAAACACTAAAAGCGAAGGCAGACGTGGCTAAAGCCGACGCTAAAGTGAAGTATCAAGAGCAGTTGAATACGCTAGAAGCTAAGCAAACGGAGCTCAACGCTAAGCTAAAGTCAATTAAAGGCTCGGCGGAAAACGCTTGGGAAGAGATTAAAACTGGCGTGGAGTCAGCTTGGAATGAGCTTCAGGTGGCTTTTGATAAGGCCAAATCTGAGATTGACAAGGCGTAGACAGCGCGAATGTTCGGATAAACAACCTCGCATGTGCCGATATTTTGGACCGATGAGCGATCCGAGTGTTGATAAAAGTGCCTCCCACCGAACGAAATCGGCATGAGGCACTTTCAATGAGCATTTTCAGATTTGCTTAGCGCCACCATCTTCTACCTACAGCCTTCCACTTGCAAAAGACAGCACAAGTCAGAATGCTACTACAAGCTTAGCTATGACCTCAGTCACGATTAATGCGGCTTTTAGGCATCAGCGACGAGCTGCTTGAAGCCTTTACCGGCTGAGAATGCGGGTACAGTTGTCGCTGGAATTTTGATAGTCTCACCAGTTTGAGGATTGCGGCCATCACGGGCTTTGCGATCGCGCGGCTCAAAGCTACCAAATCCCACCAAGCTAACCTTGTCGCCCTTAGCAACCGACTCCATAATCGATTCGATTACCGCTGTCAAAACAACGTCGGCATCCTTCTTCGAGACATCCGCCTTCTCGGCGACCATATCAATTAGTTCAGCTTTGTTCATGAAAGTGCGTGCCTTTGAAAACTTCGATAGTATTTGTAGCATAAGACTTGAATAGGTCACAAGTACTATTTGCCTGAAAAGCCCGTCTTTCAGGGCGTGGGCCAAAGATTATCCACTTTTGCGTGATGTTTGACCAGCAAAAATTGATAGAAATTAGAAAAACAATGGTTTTTCTTCCATTTGTTGCATTCTTTTAACTCAAAACCAGCTACCGAAAGGGATCCAGACCAGTTTGTTAAGAATAATATTTTTTGAATTAATTAATGTTCTGTCAGCTTTTGAGGGAGCGACTGCCTTTAGCTGCTTCTGTGATCACACAGAACTCGATGATCACAGAGACTTCAATCTTTCCAACGCCTGCTTGACCTGCGCTAGCCCCTCTTTCGTATCCTGCTGAGCGTAGGTCTCACCAGCTTTCAAGAAGCTTCTGACCGCCTTGTTATTGTCACCTACATTGGCATAGGCCAACCCCAAGTTATAAAAGGCTTCAGCGCAGTTAGGTTCGCTGTTTAAGACTTCAGTAAACTGCTCTATAGCACCCCGGTAGTCTCCAGCCTTATAGGTACCGACAGCACCGACGTATAGCTTCTGTGCGGACGTAGATAAGGGAATAGAAGACGATTCGACGACCGATTCCGGAAAAGGAATTTGCTCGATCGGCCTGCGATAGGCACTCAGCATAGAAAACATCGCAAACCCCGCAATCCCAAACACGACAGCAACCCAGACCAGTAGATTGGGAACTAGCGCTGGTAAAGAGTTAGAAGCTTCCATAAGGGGTACAAAACAGGTTTGACAAAGCAACGTTGGACACGGCGTATCGATGTCGGTCCGTCAGTTTACACACTGCCACAGACCAGGGCGATAGACCAGCGCTACACATACCGACCTATGATAGAGGTTATAGACTTCTCGTAAACCGCGACCAGGATGACGGCCCAACTCACTAGCTCCCCCTCAGCTATTCCTTCTAACCATTCAGCGACCCATTCAGCGACCCATTCAGCTAAGCCATCAGTCAAACAGACCCGCCCAGCACCCGGCAGTCAATACACCGGAGAAAAGCTCACCTGGGACTGGCGCGGCTACGACATCAAATATGTTGCTCACGGCGATGGGCCGCCAATCGTGTTGCTGCACGGATTTGGTGCCTCCATTGGGCACTGGCGAAAAAACATCCCTGAACTTGCAGCCGCAGGGCACCGTGTCTATGCCTTGGATCTACTCGGCTTTGGCGAATCAGACAAGCCTGACCTGAGCTATAGCCTAGAGTTCTGGGTAAAGCTGCTCCACGACTTTTGGAAAGCACACATCAAGGAGCCTGCTGTTTTTGTCGGGAATTCTATCGGAGCGCTGATGGCGCTAATGACCTTGGTCACCTATCCCGAAACTGCCAGCGGCGGCGTATTACTCAACTGTGCGGGCAGTCTGAACCATCGGCCCGAGGACTTACCTGGTGGCCTCAGCTTTGTAATGGGCGCGTTTGCCAAGCTAGTCAACTCTAGACTCACGGGCCCGCTCCTATTCAATCAGGTCCGCACCAAAGGCAGAATTCGAGGGTCTCTAAAGCAGGTATACGGCAATCGCAAAGCGATTACCCCCGAACTAGTCGATATTCTGCATGCGCCTGCCTGCGATCCAGGCGCGCAAAGGGTATTTGCTTCTATTCTGACCGCGCCGCCCGGTCCTCGACCGAGTGAGCTGTTGCCACAGGTGACTCAGCCGCTGCTTGTGCTATGGGGAGAAAAAGACCCCTGGACACCGATCAAAGCGGCGGATATCTACCAGGAGATGGCCGCTGATCCTGACGCAAAGGTTACCTTTCATGCCATCCCAGAGACGGGGCACTGTCCGCACGATGAGCGACCTGAGATAGTGAATAAGCTGGTCTTAGAGTGGCTAGAGAGAGAGGGAATAGGAAAGCAGGAAGCTGAAGATGTGAGTGTGGAACGAGTGCGAAACAAGGAAAGTTGATTTCAAGTTGCAAAATTCCTATCGACTGGGCATTGTATGAGCGATGATTTGTTTCAATCGTTGTTGATAGTTATGGTAAGGCGCTCATGAGTTTGGCAATGACGGTTTCGACTGCCTGGGGCAAGATCTGGACAATTGCTCGTAACGTTTTTCTAGAAGTTGTGCGCGATCGCATTCTCTACGTAATCGGCGTCTTCGCCATCATTATGGTAATGGCCATCACTATGCTGCCAGAAGTCGCAGCCGGGACCGAAGATAAGCTGATCTTAGATACCGGGCTAGCCGCTGTTAACATTCTCTCTTTGTTTGTCGTCGTCTTCATTGGCGCGGGGCTAATCAACAAGGAAATCGAGAAAAAGACCGTACTAGTCCTAATCGCCAAGCCCGTTAGCCGAGCAGAATTTATTCTAGGCAAGCACCTAGGACTAAGCTTAGTGATGGCCGTGCTAATTGGAGCCTTGACCGCGCTGATGCTGGGTTTGCTATCGCTAAGCGGCGTTCCCTATCAGCTAGATCTAATGCTGCTAGCCACCTCTTTTATGTTCTTAGAGATGGTGCTGCTAATCGCCGCCGCCATGATGTTTGGAGTCATTACCAGCACTATCTTGGCAACCTTGATGACGCTAGCTATCTTCGCAGTTGGACACGAAACCCGTAACATTCTGTCTCTAGATAGAATTGCCGAAAGCGAAAGTTTTCGCCGTATCGCCGAAGGTTTGTTTTTAGTGCTACCTGATCTAGAAAGATTGAACCTCAAAAACGAGATTGCCAACGGCTTTGTCGCCCCTCCTAGCGGCGGCGGCTTGTTAGAGAACGCAGCCTACGGTCTAATCTACACAGCGCTGCTGCTGACTGTGACCGTTACCGTATTTGAGCGCCGTCAGTTTTAGCATCTTCGATAGAGAAAAGTTCTTGTCCGGTCAAGACTGCTAGATATCTGCTGAACTTTGTGCATAAGCGCTAGAGTGAGAGCTGAGGTTTCTTTACGTTTACTGCTCTCGATATGTCTGACAAACTGGCTCAACTTCAAGCTATCTTTCGCGAAATGGATCGCGCCCTGATTGCCTATTCGGGCGGGATTGATAGCACGCTAGTCGCAAAAGTAGCCTGGGATGTACTAGGCGAACGAGCCATCGCTGTCACCGCCAACTCCCCTTCGCTGATGCCAGAAGACTTTGAAGATGCCAAAACGCAGGCAGCGCAGATGGGTATCGTTCACCGAGTGGTAGAAACACACGAGATGGACAACGAGCAGTACACCTCTAATCCGGTAAACCGCTGCTACTTTTGCAAGAGCGAGCTACATGACACGCTGCGTCCGCTAGCAGATGAGCTGGGCTACGAATATGTCGTCGATGGGCTAAATGCAGACGATCTGTTGGACTATCGGCCAGGGATTGCGGCAGCGAAAGAGAGGGGAGTGCGATCGCCCCTAGCAGAAGTCGGCATCACCAAGCTAGAAGTACGCGAACTCTCCAAACAGCTTGGCCTGCCCTGGTGGGACAAACCCTCCCAGCCCTGCCTCAGCTCACGCTTTCCCTACGGCGAACTGATTACAACAGAAAAGCTACACCGCGTCGGTAGAGCAGAGCGCTACATGCGAGATCTCGGCTATCGCAACCTGCGCGTCCGCTCAGATGGAGAGACCGCCAAAATTGAGCTGATGCCAGAGGAAATTGCCGACTTCGTTAGCAAGGTTGATTTACCAAAACTGGTAGAGACTTATCAGGACTTAGGATTTACCTACGTCACCTTAGATCTAGAAGGGTACAAAAGCGGCAAATTAAATCGAGTCCTGAGCGAAGCGACAGCATAAAGGAAGACAATGGCACAAAAGCAGCCCTGTCGTCGTAGCCCCTCTACATTTCGTCAGCCTTTAGCTTTCTGGCCCACTGCCAGAAAGGCCACACACCTAAAGCACCCATAGACAATAGAGTCGCAGCGAACACGCTCGCCCTGGTCTTTCTAGGAAGGGCTCTATAGCTATACGTGCGAATTTTGAATTTCACTGGCTCAGAGCGTAGGGGTTCTTCTTCACTCGCAGATACCTCCGCCTGCACAGTGTGCTGTGAACCACGTACGGCGTTGGGCTGGATGTAGCTAATTTCATACGTGCCTAAAAGCTCGTTCAAAAACTGCTGTAGCCTAGCAACGACCGTTTCTGCATTGCCTGAAAACTCTGCAATCCCACCGGTCGCGCTAGCAATTTCTGCTAGTCTCTCTTGGTCAACAAATCTTTCGGCAGGAACAATTCCACCATTAATATCTACAACATCGTCTCTAGTCGCAGGCCGACCTAGCTTGAAGAGTTGACCCAACTGTTCTGGAGTTTCGCCATAGCCCAGCGTATGAACAATCACATCTGGGTTTTGCTGTAACGTTCGTGACAGACGGTCAAATTCCTCTGGTTCAGGGCCTTCTGTGTGATATCCATCGGACAATAAAATTACCATCAATCGAGGATCTGTTCTATTCATTCCCCAGAAACCCTCCGGCACATAAAACCTTCTGTCTGCTTCGTTGCCTAGTAGTTGAACGGCTTCTCGAACAGGGTTGTATATGTCGGTTGACGCACAAACCGGGTAAGCTCTCAGCTCGGCTAAATCCTGTTCAATCTCGGAATCATCAACAGCAAGGAACCGACTGTCAATCTCAGCGGCTGTAGCGTTGAACCCTGAACAGCTACCCGCTTCTGTAGAGGGTATATCGTTTCCTATACCAAAAGGAACAATCGAGATTTTAGGAATGGCACCTATAGGAGTATTCGCCGTTCGTTCAATCAGTGAGTTCCTAAACTGTTCAATTGCGCTAACAGCGCCTTCGAGCTTGGTTGTGCCCTGGCTGTCTGGCGCTTTCATGCTATTGCTCATATCTAATAGCACCACAATCCAGGCAGGCGGCGGCGGCGCTTCACCGGGCGGAGTCCATTCCAGCTGCTGCTCTCCGAGCGTATTATCATCAACTTTCAAAAGAAAGTTTTCAGATTGCAGATCTACAACCGCATCGTTATCTTCGTCTTTGACGCTGACTCTAACGGTGACCTTATCATCTTCAAGCTGAGGTCGGCCTACAATCTCAACTGTGCTAGGAGCAGCAACGGCTGGTAGGCTGCTGACAATCAGAGTAAATAGCAGCGCACTTAGATCAAGCTTGCGGATCGAGGAAGCGATTGTAGTAGACAAACCGATAGAAGTCTTTTGTACGTAGTCTTGGGGCGTTGTTTTCTGAGGCATATTCTGAAGGCTGATAGGCTTTGAGCGTTAGGATGTGATTGTGTTTTAGCGGCTCGAACTGTGAGGGTGCTAGCCGTCTACCGTTCACCTGGATAGCATCGTCAACGGCCTGAATAGTAGCGGTTCTAGCCTGAATGTCTATCTGCGCAGCGCATTTGGCAATGTTAGGAATATAGATATCAACATCCTCGGCTGAGCCAATTCGCACCTTGCCAACAGCAGGTAGCTGGATAGAAAGCCCTTCTTCGATTTCTAAGCTCGGACGGCTGATAAATGTAAGAGAGTTTCTAAGCCGAGGCGCAGGCGGAACGACTGTACCTATTGGGCTAAGCGATCTGTCTATATATTCAAATCCGGCCCCTGCTCTGAGGGCCACCATATAGCTAGGAGAGGTTGTCTGACTCAGCGCAAAGCCCAACAGTCCGCCTAGAATTGCAAATCCCAACGGATCTTCTAGGCCGCCCATACTTGCAGAACTGAACTCAAAGACACCCCTCAACAGTTCAAACAACAGAGCTGCTGCTAACCCAGCAAGACATCCTGCTATCGAACTGGTGGCTAGCCGCTGGTAGAAACGGCGCGCATTACCCGCTTCGATGCTGCGCCAGCGCCAGGTAAAGCCTTCTGCAAATCCTACCGAGCTGCCAATCACTAGCCAGCCAACAACTCGGATCAAAGCAGGATGAATGTCAATATCTCCAATAAATAGGAACTGCATCAGCCCACCCGATAGCAGACCAAACAACAGACCCAGTCCAGTCGCGATGAAGATTGGCGTGCGGGCTAGGCGGAAGTTGAGTTTGGCACGGGTAGGCGTACTCAGAAATATTTCGTTGAGGACCATGCCGATAGACAGCGCGATCGCCACACAAGGAAAGATAATCACCTCCGCCATATTATCTAACCAGCCTAAATCTTCGACAAAGAACTGACCAATGCTCAGACCAATCAGCGCCGAAGTCACGCCCGCTAAAATGTATAGATACACCCTCATGTTTAATTACTTTCTACTCCGCTATCTAAATCATCAGGAGCCAACACAAAATCTAATAAATCTTTTTCTAACATCTTGTACTCGTCAGGATTAGGATCGATGTAGCCATCGGCATCTATGCTCTTACTTCTTTGATAGGTTGCAATCAGTGCTATCCATTTATCTCGAACAGTATCATCTACCTGAGCATCTTCTAGCTGAAGAAGATTCATAGCATTAAGTGCTTGCATTTCCTTGCGTTCAGGTGACCGTCCAAGCAGCCACCCAACTAATAGTCTCTCTGGAGCTTGTGCCATTACATCTGGCTGCGCTACAGGATCATCAATAGATCCATCGCTTGAAGAAGGGGAAGAAATAGCCGCTTTTAACCTCCGTATCGAAGCCAGCGTATCTGATTCAAAAGAAGTCTGAGCACGATCTAGAAATTGAGCTTCTGGTAAAGCAGTTCCTTCTAATAGGTCAGCACTGGTGGTCACACTACCTTCGTTGGTAGAAGTAGCATCTGTCCTTTGAGTATCGGGCTGACTACTCATGCTGCCCTTAACTTTTGCATCCAAGTCAAAGGTAAAGATAAAAGCTGCCGACATTCCTAACAGCAAGGCAATCAGCGCTCCACCAACTGCTATAGGGTTGCTGAGCAGCTGACGCCCGTGATCTACCAAAAACTCAGGTGCTGTTCTTTGTCTTATAAGAGGAGTGCTTAGACCGTAGGGTTTCATAGGATCTAAGCTTTCGTATGTCTCAAGTTTTTGATAGAGCTTATATGGGACTACACCTCTGGCTGCCTGATAGCAGCAGGCAGCTAATACCAGCCGTTCTATTCGTTGAAACAGTTCTCCAAGTCTTACGTAATTAGGAGCAAGCTGTTTTTGATCAAATCTTTGCTTCCGTAAGCCATCAATGATGCCTCGCATAGGTCCTGGCACGACCTCTGCGTTGCCGTGGTGCATCATGTTCTCCAATCTTTCTATACAGCTGTTCAAGCAAGTGTTCCAGATGCTTTGACGCTCCATTAGCAGGCGAAATGCCTGTAACGGAGAAGTACGACCCTGATCAACGCTAAACATCAGATAGCTAATTCCTTCTTCAACTTTCTTTTGAGAGATTAAAGAGCTCTTGATAAATCGCTGTGTTTGTAACTGAAGTGCCAGAGAGGTTTGAACCTGGTTAGAAGGTCTCTTGTTATCATTAATAGGGCCTAACCACTCTAAGAAAATAGGCAAAGTCTGTGGAACAATGATGGCCTGAAGAGTCAGGAGTCGAACAATGGCATCACTGTAGATCCGCTGCGTAGCACTATTCTGAGCGGATTGACCTGGAGAATATTGCGCGGACGGTGGTGCTTTCTTTGTCTTGAGGCCGCTATTGCTCGCTCCTTGCCCATCAAACAATGCCTGCCAAAAGTCAGAAGACCTCTCACCTAACTCACGTTCGACTTCTTCGACGCCGCTGAACAATCGCTGAAGGGCTTCTGGCTTTGGCTGAGATGAATTAATAATGCTTTTAACGGCACTTTTGATCGCCTGCTCGTCGATAGAATAGCTCGCAGCCGCTAGAGGTCTGGCTGATAGCGAATTATGAATACGGCTAGTGGCCGCTTCACTCGCCGGATAAATAGCTTGAAATCCATTCGGCTTTTCTAGACTAGCAGCCGTACTTACTAGCGCTGTTTGGTTTCATATCGTCTTGGTAAAAGTTCTACTTCTACAGCTCTAGCGGTTGCTCGATACCACAGTGTTTGCAGTGAGGGAGATGCTTGTAGGTAAGATTGTGACAGTTTGCACATTCGTCGATACTGGGCGTAGCTACAGTGAGGGCAGTGGATGTCGTGTTTGCGGATTCTTTTGGCACAGTTGACGCAGAGCATCTTTTGAATGCGGTTGGCAGCTTGCAATCGAGTGTTGAAAACAAACCTTTGAAAGAATTTGATTGCGCCAAATCCGATGACTGGAATCAGTAGAATCTGAAGATAGTTGAGTAAAAATCGCAGTCCGCCAAATAGAGCTTCTAGAAGTTCTAGCAGTAGTTGAATGAGAAAGCCAAATTGGAGGAACTCGAAGACTTTCCAAACTAAGGGAATGCAGAAGATTACGAACAGATGCCAGCTGATAAGAGAGACGTAGCCGTAGTTCTTTCGTTCAGCGAACCGATGAACGCCGGAGGCGAGAACAATTAGAGGAAGTAGGAACAGTCCTTGAAAAAATAGCTGAATGCTGGGGTACCAAAAGCTCGCTCGCTCGTAGCCGTCGTCAATGCCGCTAAATAGGATATCGTTGTCGAGTAAATCGAGGAAGGCTTGACTTTCTGGCGTGGAAACTAGCTGTATTTTTAGGCCTTCGAGAGTTGTTTCTCTTTGGGCGATCGCACTATCATTCTGTTCTATCTCACGCCTAGCTTGAGCCGCTTCTACAGCATTGATGGACTGCTCCCTGGGTTGACCCGCTATCTCTTCTAGCAGCGTGGAATCATACTGCTGTCGAATCTCAACGTTTTTGCGGGTGAAAGAAGTAATCTCTGCCTGAGTATCGTTGATCTGTTTGGCGATCGCCCGACTATCCGAATTCGCGACTGCCTCTGCGGTAGCCTCGTATTGTAGACATATTTCAGATACTTTGCCTAGATGGCCTTCTGCCAAATCGCTGTAGCTGTCTGCGTAAGCGTAGGAGATGCCATAAGAGTCTCCAGATATGTTTAGCGGCAGTCCGGTAGCGCTCGGATCACCGTCTTGTAACAACAGCTGATCGATCTGGCGATAGTCTTTTTCTTCGACTGTACTTTCGCGGTAGCTAGCCCACTCCGAACGACAGGGATAAGTGCTCTCTGGGCTGAGCGGCCATCGGCTAATGTCGTCTAATCCTGCAAATACATTAAACAAAATGAACAGGTCAACAACGACGATGATGATCAAGCTGAATTTGTTGATCGGCTCGTGATTGATTTTTCGAGATTTATTAAAGAAGCGTCTGATAGAGCGACGAAGTCTAGAGAACATGGGAAATTCTTCCCGTTTGAAAGCGGGATTCCATCTGTATTTGCTATGTTCTTCTAAAAATAAAGTCCCTTGAGAAAATTCCCAAAGGACTCTGTGTCAGTTCTAGCGGCGACTGCTAGTGACGCTGTTTCGAGACGCGTCCTCTAGATTGAACAGTATTTGTAGCGTTTCCATTGCCCGATCTCTTGCTTCCATATCTCTTTGTGATCGCAGCTGAGTCATCGGGTCGTGCAAAATCTTGTTGACAATTCCTCGAGTCAGCGCTTCTACCACACCACGATGCTTCTCAGAAAATTCTGAGCCTAGCCGGGACATTGCTTTTTCTAGCTCCTGCTCGCGAATGGACTCTACTTTGCTACGCAGACTGCTGATAGTGGGGACGGTATCGAGCGATCGCAGCCAGTCCATAAATCCATCAACTTCCTCGTCTAGCAGCGCTTCTGCCTCTAGCGCCATCTGTCTGCGACTCTCCTGATTCTGGGCGACTACGGCTTTTAGATCGTCCACATTGAACGCAAAAACAGCGTCAATTTCAGCAATATTGCTATGCACATTGCGCGGCACCGCAATATCGAACACCATAATCTGACTACCGTTACAGACAGGTTCTAAATTCTCTCGGTGCAAAATAGGCTCAACAGAAGACGTGCAGGTAAAGACCACATCAGCCGCAACGACCGCCTCTAACATGCCGTCAAGTGTGCCAGTCTGGATATCGACATCGCCAAACTGAGCCGCCAAATCATTCGCTCGCTCAATCGTACGGTTCAACAGCGTAATTTTGTTCGCTCTTTTTGAAATTAGATGCTGCACCAGCAGACGGGCCATCTTGCCCGCCCCCAGAATAGCGATATGGCAGTTGTCAAAGCTTTCGACTTTCATCAGCGCCAGCTCAGCCGCAGCCGAGCTAATTGAAACCGCGCCCGTTCCCAAGTTCGTCTCGGTGCGGACCCGCTTACCAGCTTTAATAGAATCTTTTAGCAGGCGACCTAGCACACGGCCCACGCCTTTGTGCTGTTGGCCTAGACTCAAGGCATGCTTCACCTGAGAGAGAATCTGTCCTTCTCCTAACACCAGACTATCTAGGCCAGCCGCCACCCGCATCAGGTGCATAACCGCGTCTTGCTGCAACAGAACAAACAGATGAGGACGCAGATCTTCTAGCGCAATGCCGCTGTGCTCACAAAGGAAACGTAAAACGTCGCGAACCCCTATCTCAATTTCGTTAGCAACAACGTGAATTTCTAGACGGTTGCAGGTGCTAAGAATAGAAACTTCCTCGATAGTCGGCGAATTGCTGAGATGGGCGATCGCATCTGCAACTTGAGCAGAAGGAATGCTCAGCTTTTCTCGGATTTCTACTAGCGCAGTCTGATGACTGAGCCCAACAACAGCAATGTTCATTCGGTTCCTTCAGAGTTCTGTTATGAAAAGTCTTCTTTTTATAGTCAAACAAGCAGCAAGGCTCTCTTTAAATTATTAAATATCTTGGGAGTATCTCCAGAAAACTAAACAAAACTCCATCTTGGGAGAGAAGGAAGTAGGTGGGGTGTGATCGTCAAAGGGGACAAAGCGTCGTGCTTCATCCCCTTCGTCTTTGAGCAGTCTTTTACAGCTAGCTTTTACAAACCAGCAGGTCTGCTAGTTCAAGCTAACGCGCTTAGGGCTATCCTTCATGTGAACAGTATCAACAAAGCGAGCTGTCTTAGACTGGCTAGAGATAACCAGACTCTGAGTACGGTAGCCGCCGTTGAAGAAGCGAACGCCGTTCATTAACGTGCCTGGTGTGATACCACAGCCAGCAAACAAGACGTTCTCACCGTTAGCCAGTTCTTCAGCAGTGTAGACCTTGTCAGGATCGTTGATGCCCATTGAGGCAAGCCGCTCTAGGTTAGCTTCTTTGCTCTCGCCGATTAGACCTGTCTTCACAATCGCAGGGTCGTAGATTAGCTGGCCTTGGAAGTGACCGCCTAGACAGCGCATCGCTGCTGCGGAAATTACCCCTTCAGGAGCCGCACCGATCCCCATCAGACCGTGAACGTTAGTACCTTCAAATCCGCAGGAAATAGCAGCAGAGACGTCGCCGTCGCTGATCAGGCGAACCCGAGCGCCCGCATCACGAATTTCTTTGATCAGCTTGTCGTGCCGCTCGCGCTTCATCACGATGATGACCAGCTCATCGATGGAGCGATCTAGGCATTCTGCCATGATTTTCAGGTTTTCGCTGGGGCTATTGTTGATGTCTACTTTGCCTTTGGCAGCAGGCGGCGCGGCCAGTTTGTTCATGTAGAAATCAGGCGCAGCGAACAGGCCACCCTTTTCTGAGATCGCTAGCACTGCCATCGAACCGGGCTGACCATACGCGCAGAGGTTCGTGCCTTCACAAGGGTCAACGGCGATGTCAATTTCGATTAGCTCATCGGGGGTACACACTTCATCAGCGTTGGGCTGTGTGCAGATGCCAACCTCTTCGCCGATGTAGAGCATCGGTGCGTCGTCGCGCTCACCTTCACCAATAACGATCTTGCCGCGCATGTGGATCTTATTCATCCGCTCGCGCATCGCTTCTACTGCAACTTCGTCAGCGATGTCCTTTTCGCCTTTTCCCATCCAGCGGGCCGATGCGATCGCTGCCTGCTCGACGACTTCAATAATCTCTAAACCGAGGGTGGTTTCCACGGGGTGTTTATCCTCCAAACTGCCGTATCTAGCCACTTTCAGCCAATCTTAAATGGGCTTAATAAAAGAGTTTATAAGACTCTACATGGCCATCTTCGAGTTTATCAGACTATCAACCCCGCGCTTCTTTGTTCTAAGCTAGGCCTCCGGAGAGCCCGAAAGAAGGCGCTAGAGTGGACCGGGTTTCGCAGCTTTGGATAGCTTAATGTACAGATCGTAGTCCATCGTGCGATCGCCCACGGTAGACGTCAGACCAATCGCCTCAATCGCCGAAGTAGGGCCATCTAGCGATAGCTGCGGCAGCGGAAAGATACCATTGGTCTGGTTGACCTGGGCTAAATCGAGAAAGAACTGCCCGTTATTTGGGGTAGGCGCATTGCTAGTCAAAGTCTGAAACAGTCTGGTGCCTGAAAGCGAGGAGGAAGGCGCAGGGATCAGGCTTTCGAGTGCGCTATCACCCATAGCGAAAAAGGCAACGTTTCCAGGCAGCCAGCCGTGGCTAAACTGTACGCCTCGAAAAGGCGAGATCCAACGAGTAATCGAGCCCTCGGGCAGCTCTGTCTTTTCGACCTGATAGCGGTAGCGGCTGACCATCACATCGTCAATCTGTGCCCAGGCGGATTCAGCCGTAGCCCGATCATTCGTTTGGACCATCAACAGCAGTGGGGAAGCCGCGATCACACTGTCTTGATCAGAGTCTTCTTCACTCGCTTCTCCAACAGACCTATCGATATCAGATTCAGCACTGTCCTCATCGGTTTCGCCCTGCGATTCGATCGGCAGTTCAACGGTGGGCGGCAACAGTCCAAAAGCAAATTCTCCACTAGCCCAGGGCATGATGTCCTCTTCGATATCTAGCCCCGTCTGAGTCAGCAGCCCCGCTCTTAAATTCTGCGCATCTGGGAAAAACGGCAGTGACACGTTGCCTTGACTCAAGCCCTGCCAAGTCTGCTGAAGGTTACTTCCCGAGAGTGCTAGCAGCGTATCGCTCGGCAGGCGGCGAGCCATGTCGTCCGCCTCATTGCTCAGATCGCTGTAGGCCAAATCGTTTTTCGGCAGCAGCCAGCTAGTCCCCAAAAAGCGTATTCCTTCTGATTCAAGCAAAGCAGTCGCAACCACCCCTTGCGATCCCTGAAGCGGCACTATGCTGCCCTGCTGAGCGCTGGTTGTGCCTGCTGGCGTCTCTAAAGCAGCGGTCGCAGCCGGGATGTTCAGATAGACTTGAGCAAAGCTTTTACCGAGAGGTTGAGGTCCGGCTAGCCCAGCCGTAGCGCTACGATAGCCAGCCACGTTTCGTAAGGAGCGTTTGCCTCGGTAGGTGTCAATCACCTGTTCTACGCCTGCGGCTGTATTGCTCAGCAGGAGCCAGTTAGAGCCGACTACAGCAGCCTCTACCGTTTGAGCGTCGCTTGTCTCAATCGTTTTGATCGGAATATTTTTGTAGCTGCGATCTTCCCAGCTAATGGCTGAACGCTGTGGTCCCTTCTCTAACAAAGACTTGGCTCTAGCCGGGTCGGCAATCGGCACGATCAGCACGACATTTTGGGTGGCAGCAGATAGCCCTTCGGCTGAGTTCTCATTTTGAGACCGACCACTAGACTGAGTCTGATCAAAAGGGAGGAACGCTAGGGTGACGCGATCGCCAATCCAAGGCTTGATATCTCGCTTGAAGCTATATCCGTTCAGCGTAAATAGCCGGTCTTTCCACTCGGTCAATAGCTGGTCAAACTGCGCTTGAGTATCCGCTGTGCCAAACTGCCTTAGCTTGTTCCAAGCGATCTCGTCTGTAGTGACCGTCACCGTCGACAGCGCAGTTTGCGGCACGAACTGAGCACCGGCTGGGGAAAGGCTACGGGGGGCTCTTTGCGAGAAATTTAGCGCTGCGATCGCGCCGCCCCCCAGCAAAATCACAGCAGCCAGCCCCGCCAGCTTCGGGAATGCCTTCGGCAGCTTTGGCGCAAATTTAGAACCGCGCTTGGCCGTCTCGGTGCTGACTGTCTCGGTGCTGACTATCTCGGCGCTTACTGTCTTGGCACTATCGGTCTTTAGCAAGGTAGAAGAGTCTGTTTCCACCGAGATATCGGTTGAGATATCAGGCGTATGCACAGTTCCCTTAATCGAACGGGTTGCATTTGCTTTTAATTCTGAGTCTGTTTCTTTAGCCATCGTTCATTGAACCGCCAGTCAAATACGTGAAACCCTAATCGTTCAGCTCAGCTGCCATACGCTCTAGTCGCCATGCACTCTAGCAAAGAAGTTGACAAAAGGGACGGGGGAACCCAAAGAATCGAAGTTTTTTGATGCATATTGTTTGAGATTTCTTACCATGCGCCCGTCCCCCCGTAGCCAAAAGGCTATGCTAAGCGCTAGCTGTAGCTTCTTTGAGATATGACCACCCGAACGGTTAAACCCGATAGTGTCTGTATTGAGCCGGGTTCACCTCGCCCGCGAGACCTTGATAACCAGCAAGTCAATGATCAGCAAGTCGCGCAAAAGCAGCTTTGGCTAGCAGCTCTCAAACCGCCTATGTACTGTGTGGCAGTCATGCCGATTTGCCTGGGCAGTGCGGTGGCCTATGCGCAAACTGGCAGCTTCCAGATCGGGGTGTTCTCTACTTTTGCGCTATCGGCTATTCTGATACTCGTTTGGGAAAATCTCAGCAATGATGTCTTCGATGCGGCAACAGGGATCGATATTAACAAGCACCATTCACTGGTCAATCTCACTCGCAACCGAGCGCTCATTTTTTGGCTAGGCAATGCTTGTTTGCTTCTGGGTATCGTCGGTATTTTGACGATTTCTTTGACCCAGGCAGATCCGACTGTGCTGATGATGGTCTTGGCCTGCTGCGCTCTGGGCTATCTTTATCAGGGACCGCCGTTCCGGTTAGGGTATCAGGGCTTAGGTGAAGTTCTATGCTTTTTGAGCTTTGGGCCACTGGCTGTTGGGGCGGCCTACTACTCGCAGACTCAGAGCTGGGGCGAGGCTAGCTGGATCCAAAGCTGGCAGCTAGACGGTCCGCTATTGCCTACTGCCATTATGGTGGGCATAGCGACAACGCTTGTCTTATTCTGCTCGCACTTTCATCAGGTAGAAGACGACCTAAAGGCGGGGAAGCGATCGCCGATTGCCAGACTAGGAACCCAGCGAGGGGCGCAGCTATTGCCTGTGGCCTGTGGGGCTGTGCTGGTGACTAACTTGGTGGCGATCGCACAAGGCGGGCTGCCCTGGAGTACGCTGTTGGTTTGGGGCGCTCTGCCCGCTGCGATCAAGCTTTGTCGACATGTGCTAGCCTTTCACGACCAGCCGGAAAAGGTAAAAAATTCAAAATTCCTAGCGATCTACTTTCACTTCTGGAGCGGTGTGCTACTGATCATAGGGCTGATTGCCTCTACTGCGATTTGACTGGCCACAGGGGCTATCCACAACAGGCGCTATGCATCACATTACCCACAAGCCAGCGGCCATTGCCTTCGAGTATCGCCCTTATCGTCGTCCCTTCCGCCAGCCGATCAAGACCAATCATGGCACCTGGAAGTACCGCGAAGGCATCATCCTCAAACTAAGCGATCGCCAGGGCCGCACCGGCTTTGGCGAAGTTGCACCGCTGCCGTGGTTTGGCACCGAAACTCAATCTCAGGCGATCGCATTTTGCCAGCGGATTCCGCCTAGACTCTCTACTGGCGACGACTTTTCGATTCTGCCAACGCTGCCTGCCTGTCAGTTTGGCTTCGAGCTTGCCCACAAAAACCTCAGCCGCGATATTCACTGCGCTGAGCTAGCACCGCATCACTACAGCGCGCTTCTACCCACCGGGAAAGCCGCCATAAACGCCTGGAGTCCCCTGTGGGCAATGGGCTATCGCACCTTCAAGTGGAAAATCGGTGTCGCGCCCGTTTCAGTCGAACTCGCCTGGCTCTCGCAGCTGATGGAACGGCTACCGTTAGGCGCTCAGCTACGACTTGATGCGAATGGTGGACTGTGCGAAATCACAGCGCATCACTGGTTGGATAGGTGCGATCGCCTTGGCCACCGAATCGAATTTATCGAACAGCCCCTCCCTCCCAACTGTTTTGCGGAAATGATCAAGCTCACCCGCCGCTACCAGACCCCCATTGCCCTAGACGAATCCGTCAATACTCTTGACCAGCTCAAAGCCCACTACTATAGAGACTGGAACGGCATCTACATCATCAAAGCCTCTATTCTGGGCTCACTCAATCGACTGCGACAGTTCTGCCAAGACCACCCAATCGATCTGGTGATTTCCTCTGTCTTTGAGACCGATATTGGCCGTCAGGCACTGATTGATCTAGCTATCGAGCTACAGGGCGGCTCCCTTCAAAAGCCCCACCGTGCTCTGGGGATGGGCACAAACCAGTGGCTACCGAACGACGGGCTAGACGATCCCGACTGGGAGGCTTTGTGGCAGCGGCTGCGGTGACGCCGGAGGCGGTTTGGGCGAGGTTGAGGCGAGATTGGTGGGGGCTCCGGCTCAACTCAGTCACGCGGAGAGAGGAACGCATACAGAGACAGAGAGAAAACGATTGGTTTGAAGAGGTGACAGCGCGAAGGCGGCAGTTAGAAGCTTACGCGGCAAGCCAAGGTACGCAATCTACATCAGAACTAGTCGTACTAGTCGCGGACGCTGAGCCAATGGACTTTTTGGCTGGCTTCTGGGCTGGTGTCTTAGCGGGCTGGACAGTCGCTCTAGGAAACGCAAACTGGGCCAGCTCGGAATGGCAATCCGCCTATCAGCTAACCAGTCCACAAATTATCTGGGCCACCTCCCCATTCCCCCATTCCCCTACTCCCCCACTCCCCCGACGGCTGAGCGCAGCCGTAGAGCTAAGCTCTTCTCGTAGAGTAGCCCCCCCCTACATCCTTATTCCCACTGGCGGCACCTCTGGCCAGCTAAAACTCACCCGCCATACCTGGACCACTCTCACCACAGCCGTCGCGGGTTTTCGACACCACTTCCAGACTGGCAACACGCCTATAAACACCTGCTGCGTCCTCCCTCTCTACCACGTCAGTGGCCTCATGCAAGTTCTCCGCTCCTGGCTCACAGACGGTCAAATCCTCATCACTTCATTCAAGAGCCTTCTCTCTCCCCCGAAGGCTGAGCGGAGTCGAAGCCCCCTCTCCCAACACCAGAGCGCACTCGCAGACACATACATCTCTCTCGTCCCAACCCAGCTCTCCCGACTAATCTCCGCCAATAAATCTTCCTGGCTCAGACGGTTCCGCGCCGTTCTCCTCGGTGGCGCGCCTCCCTGGCCAGACCTGCTTGACCAGGCAGCGAAGCACGAGATTCCAATCTGTCTGTCTTACGGTATGACGGAGACAGGGGCGATGGTGACGGCGATGCGATCGCAAGATTTTCCCCAAGGCGATCTCAGCAGCGGACAGCCGATGCCTCACGCGGTCATTCGGATTGAAGATGAGGGTAAACCACTGCCCAGCGGCGAAGTTGGCCAGATTGTGGTGACTTCGGATGCGATCGCCTACGGCTACCACAACGCACCTTCACCAAACTTCAGGGGTCAAACGCTTTACACAGACGACCTAGGCTATCTAGACGCTCGTGGACAGCTACACGTGAGCGGACGCGCCAGCAGCAAAATTATCAGCGGCGGCGAAAATATCTTTCCTAGTGAAGTAGAAGCTGCACTGCGTAGTACGGGTCAGGTTCTGTCTGTGTGTGTCGTCGGGCTGCCTGATACAGACTGGGGAGAAGTCGTAGCCGTTGCCTATGTCCCAGCTCATTCGGAGATTTCGACTAACAGCCTGCAATCGGCACTAGACGCAGGTGGTCAGCTAAGCCGATACAAATATCCAAAACGATGGTTCGCGCTAGATAGCCTGCCCGAAAATGCTCAGGGAAAAGTCAATCGTCTGGTGTTGCAGGCGCGGCTAGCTCAATTAGCCAGTCAGTCAACCAATTATCAATAGGATGCTTTCGCCGCGTTGCCTTGCTGATACAAACGTGCCGGGTAAGGGCGGTGGCAAGAGGACGTTCCCTCTTTGCTGGTTTCGACGATGACTCTACCAGAGGCCGGGGCTGTTGATAGTTGAGAGTGTAGTGAATTTCGTAGCTGTGTAGGCTGAGCTGTTTTGGTATTAGGGTGATGGCGATCGCATCTCCCGCAAACATCGGCGCAAAGTAATCAGCCTGAGCATGGACAACAGGCACCGGATACTCATTTTGAGCCGAAAAGAATCGCTTAGGATCGATTGAAGCCATCTGCAAAGCTGCTTCGTACGCCTCGTGACAAAGGGTCAGCACGTTCGCAAAATAAACCACGCCCGCCGCGTCTGTCTCATGAAAGCGAATCGTTCGACAGTACCGAAAAGCCATTGCTCACACTCATTGCTGGCTGATTGAGTTGACCAATTAAGCCTATTAGCTGGCATTTGGCTGAGCCGGACGGTAGGGCAGACCCTCTTGTCCAGGCAGCGGCGGTAGCTCTGTAGACGCTGCGGACTGACTACCCGCTCTCAAATTCTTGAGCTTAAAGTCGCTTAGATCGAAGCTAATCGTCTGCACTGGATTATTCAACGCCTGCACTAGCTTAGCCAAAGACGCCTGGATTAAGCTATCTGGATTAACCAGCACCCAACCCGTTGCCGTCATCTCTCGCATCTCAAAGTGCAGGTGCGGCCCGGTTGAGTTTCCAGTGCTGCCAACGAGCCCAATCACGTCACCCTTCTTCACAGATGTCCCAGACTCAACAAAAATCTCTGAGAGATGAGCATAGCGGCTCTCTAGCTTGGCCTCTTCTAGATCGTGCTGTAATACCACCATCAGACCATAACCGCCCGCTGACCCAGAGGCGGTCACCACACCATCTTGAGCGGCTAGCACAGGTGTTCCCTGAGCAGCGGCGATATCAGTCCCCGCATGAAAGCGCTGGTCGCCAAAGATAGGATGTATACGGAAGCCAAACAAAGAGCTGATTGGAGAGGGTACCGATAGCGGAAATATAAACTTTGCAGCAGCTTGCAGGTTCACAACCGGACGGACGGAGCGATTGAGATACTCGCGGCCAGCCGCACTAGTCGACAGGCGAATGCCAGAAGTACTAAAGCTAACCGGGCCGACGTTCACAGCGGACGCGCTTGATTGACTAGCAGCGCCGTTTGGCGCGATCGCGTTGGCGACTGGCGCGGAACTATTCGCAGGCGCTATTCCGTTCGTAGGTGTAGTAGTACCCGTTCCACAAGCTCCGTTCGGCACCTGACCTCGAGCGACGGTAAATGTACAGCCTGTAGACTGCTCGGCCACTACAACGTTAGGGGCAACAGCGTTCGCTGGACTCGTAGAAGGCTCAGTTGCGCCGACGCTGTAGTCGGTCGGGTCTACAAAAATGCTGTCATACTCTCCAGGGCGAGTAATACCTTCTGGCAGCGCGGCTGGTACGATTTCGGTGGGTGCTGCTTCAGCCGGAGCCACAGGGGCTACTTCAGCAGTTGGCGCTGGGGTAAAGACAGGGGCGGCTTCTGGGACAATCTCTGGGGCGATCTCGACTACGGCAGCTGGGGGCGTGATAGGGACAGAAGAGGCAATCACGGGGTTCGGCGGCGTAGCGGGTGCGGTAGCAGGCACGGGGGTAGCCGGAGCAGAGCTAACCGGGGCAACGGCAGCGGACGCTGTGTAGGACGCGGTTGAAACAGGGGTCGCAACAGGAGCGCTGACATAGCTAGCAATCGGTGCAGCGACCGCGCCAGGTTCGATCATTGCGACTAACGGGTGAGAGCGATAGGCAGCTTTCTTAGCAACCAGCTTTGGGTTTGAGGCGAAAGAAGGTGTTGCGATCGCACTCACCGTAGGCGTAACGGCAGTAGGCGCAACGGCAAGATCAGAAATAGCGCTTGCAGAAGCTGAGTTAACGGCTAGAGGCACATTCGGATCTTCGAGGTAGCTCGCCTCTACTGCGTGCTCCCCTTCTATGTAGTCACTCTCTGCTCTAGCAAGGTTGACTTGACTAGCGACAAACCCACAGCTGCTCATCAGACCAAAAGCAACCAGCCAGCACCGCTGTAGCCTTTGGCCTGTCGATAGGCCGCTATTTGCCGATAGACTGTTCTTAGGCAGACTGTTTGCTGACAGATCGCTACTAGAGCGATTCTTGGAGCAGCTATCAGAAGTAGGACTATCCAGGGTGCTGTTGTTGCGAGCAGATGCCGCCTTGGACTTAAGGTTTTGCTTCGGAGCCGTCATAGTCATCAACCTAAAATTAACCTTAACCAGTACTAACTATATGTGAATTTCGCTGGGTCTTACGAGCAGGGTGTTGCGAGTGGGCTGCTGCACAGCGACCTCTAAATAGCCTTCTTCAGAGATACCAACGACTTTCCCGGAACACTTAGTCTCTGAACACGTAGACTCTAAAGGTGTCGCTAGATGTTCAGTACCGGGTGTCGAAGTAGAGACAATCATGCCCTTTTCTACTGAAACAGTTTTACCGACTTGAGTGAGTAATTTTTCGTAGGTCTTCATGAAAACTTGACTACCGACCTGCTGCTGGTAGAAGTACCCTTGCAGAATTCCCCGGAGAACGACAGCAATTAGGATTTCCAAACAACTTATTTTGGTTTTGGCACGACCGTACAGCCCACTCTCTAATATTTTTGTCAGAGTCGTTCCATTCTGTGGGACCGGGTTGTGCCAATTGAGCCCAACCCCGATCACGGCCTGTTTTATCCAGGCGTTGACTGCCGATGATTCGGTTGTAGATAAAGGGTTTGAGGAGCGCGAACCAGATTGTGACAGCTTGGTTTCGGTTAGGATACCGCCCAGCTTTTTACCCTTGTAAAAAAGGTCGTTAGGCCATTTTATTTGAATCGGGATGCCCAGATTGCCCAGGGCAGTGGCAATTCCCCAGGCGCTAAAGCAGGTGAGCTGAGCGCTATAGGCAGAAGGCCAGTCGGGTTCTAGCGCTAGAGAAAGATAGAGCCCACCCGGATCCGATTGCCAGGTGCGATCGCGCTGTCCTCGCCCTGCCGTTTGCCGCTCGGCAATCACAACCGTTCCAGCTTTTGCTTGGGTTTGCGCCCTAGCCTGCAGCAGCTTCCACAGCTGAGTATTGGTCGAAGGCAGCGTCTCGAACAGACGCAGATCGAACTGAGGCCGAATCCGACTCAGCTCTGGGCAGACGCCTAGCTCGACGCCATCTGTTTCTAGAGCCGCCTGAATCTTCTGCACGCTAATCCTTTGAGGACTAGTCAGATTCAGATTGGTTGGTATGATCGGTTCTATGATGATTGACCTTCCTGATCTGACAACTGAAACACTGTGGGCCATTCTCAATGGCGATCTGCCTGACGATGCGGTGAATCAACTAGTCTGGCAAACCCTGGGCTACCGCTACAGCCTAGAGACTCAGACCTGGCAACCCACAAACGTAGACGATACCTGGGCCCAGAAATATCTTGAGCCGCCCAACTTCATCGAGAGTAGACCAGCGACCGTACAGCTAACTAGGTCGATTCCCAAAGAAAACAAGCAGCTGCTCAAAACTGTGCTGGGCTTCAAAGGCTACTCGGTAGATCAGCTAGTCCCCAGACTTACCCGCCGAGCCACAATGGCAAACTGGCTATTGAGTATTATGAGGATAAAAGGTCTGATATAAGTTGCTATGTCCAGTAACTGTTGTTACGCGGATTCTCAACAGCGGACCTTTCACAGCAGGGCTTTAATCTTTTGTTTACTTACTAGCCAGGTCTGAGCGCTATAGTCTTTGCAGCGTCTCTAGCCCTGTTCTTACCCTCTCTTCTATCGCTGCTGGCATATGACAACCGTATTCGACTTTCTAGCAAAAGGTGGCCCGGTGATGGTCCCAATTATGGGCGCATCGGTTTTCACGGTGGCTTGCGCGCTAGAAAGAGCAACCTTTTGGACAGATTTGCTGCGGCGAGAGGCCAAAGTGGTCAGTGAGGTTCTAGACAGAGCACGAGTAAGTCTAGATGAGGCAGCCGCGATCGCAGCTCGGGCCAGAGACCTACCGATTGGCCGCTTCTTAATCGCCCCGCTCAGTCTGCACAATCCTTCTCCTGATTCCTTTCGCTTGGCATTGGAAAACGCGGCTGACAAGGAATTTGTCAAAATGCGAAAAGGCGACAAGCTGCTAGAAACTGTTGTTGCAGTCGCACCTTTGCTTGGGCTACTCGGCACCGTAACGGGTCTAATCAATACGTTTGAGAATTTGAACATTGGCGGTGGCGACGGCGCGGTGGGCGCGACAGAAGCCGCAGGCGGTATCGGCGAAGCTCTGATCACCACAGCCGCCGGTATGGTCGTGGCCATTCTGGCGCTGCTAGTGCTGCGGATTATGGTGACCCTACAGGCACAGCAAATGGATTACTTCTCTGAGGCCGGAAATGAGCTAGAGCTAATCTACCGTCAGTACTGGTACGAGGCAGGCCGGCTGCCGATGGGTGAGCGAGCAATTCCAACTCCAGAGATAGCTCAACAAGAACCTACGCCACCGCCGTCAGGGTTCCGGCAGCCGACTTTCTAGAGATTCATCCTCTTTCCCCATTTTTTCTCAATGCGGTTTCGAAACACAGAAGACAACGGCATTCCGACTATCGATCTCATCCCAATGCTGACGGTGATGATGGGCGTACTTGCCTTCTTTGTGGTCATCTCTGTCTCGCTAGGGAGTGAAGAACTCATCCAGGTAGACCTGCCCCCCGAGCAGACAGAAGATACTCCTAACGCCGCAGATACAGTTCAAGATCTTTTTATTGTCGAGATGGATGAAACTGGGCAAAGGCTGCTGAATGGGAACCCAATCGAACCCGAACAGCTCGTCATCGAGATCGAAACCTATCTAGCTCAAGACGCTAACAGCATTGTCTACTTGATTCCTAGCCGCGAACTTCCCTACGAGCAGGTTGTTCAATTTCTAGGTGACATGCGCGCAGTCGGTGGCAAACGAGTCTCCCTAGCCATTAGAGAAGAGGAATAAACATGCGCACCCGCCACCGTCGCCCTAGCCGCATTCCCGAAGTCAACCTCGTTCCGATGATGGACGTCTTGATGACGGTGCTGATCTTTTTTGTAGTCATCTCTATGGGTCTAACGGGCGTTCAGATTAATGGCGTAATACTGCCTCGCTCGGTTAGCAATACGGATGAACAGATCACGGACAACACCGACGAGACGAAGCCTTTCGTAATTGGCCTAACCGCTCAAAGGGAGCTGATTCTAGACGGTGAGACCATTCAGCTACGAAACCTTTCGCCTAGACTCAAAACCTATTTCCAGGAAAATCCCAATGGGTCAATTATGCTCAAGGCAGATCGGACTCTGCCCTACGACGATATTGCCAACTTGCTAGACGAGCTAAGAGGGATTGGCGGTCGTCAGGTCTCGTTAGCCGTAGAATAAAGAGAGGGCGAAGCGCACCTGCTATCGTCAGCTTTTTCGATATTCATGACAAGGACTGTTTCAACTGATGGACTCTGATCGCGTTGACCGTTTGCTTGAAGATCTCAAGCAACCAGACGCCGAATTACGCGATCGCGCCTCATCTTTGTTCTGGCATGACTGGTTTCACCAAAAAGGCGTTTACGGCGCGCAGCAGCTGATGGAAGCGCAGTCCCTACTCGAATCAGGCAGGGCGGATCGGGCCGAAACTTTGCTAAGCGATATTGTTGAAGCGCAGCCCGATTTTGCTGAAGCCTGGAATCGGCTAGCCGTTTTGCACTATACCCAGGGTGACTACTGGCGGGCGATCGCAGACTGCCAGAAAGTAATTGCGCTAGTTCCCTACCACTTTGGCGCGCTGCACGGACTGGGCCTTAGCCATAGCGCCGTTGGCAACTATACCGCTGCTATCCAGTCATTTCGTCAGGCGCTCACCATTCAACCTTATGCACTTGTTAACCAGCGCTTGATCTTAGAATGCACTGCAAAGCTAGGATAAGAATTAGCGCCTAGATCCTCGTCTACCCAAATCTTCGTCCACGTCGATTTTCAATCATCTTCAACTATGCAAACGCTGTCTTCTCCCCCCGCCGCCAATCCCACATCAACAACCGCTGCGAGCACAACCGCCGCCGAGTTCGACACCACCATTCATCGCCGTCAGACTAGGCCAGTCAAGGTAGGCGATATCACAATCGGTGGCGGGCATCCGGTGGTCGTGCAGTCGATGATTAACGAAGACACCTTGGACATAGACGGTTCGGTAGCAGCCATTCGCCGACTGCATGAGGCAGGCTGTGAAATCGTCCGGGTGACGGTGCCTAGCATGTCGCATGCCCGCGCCCTATCAGAGATCAAAGCGCGACTGATCGAAACTTACCAGGCTGTGCCGCTAGTCGCCGATGTGCATCACAACGGCATGAAGATCGCCCTAGAAGTGGCGAAGCATGTGGATAAGGTGCGGATCAATCCAGGGCTGTATGTGTTTGAAAAATCGGATAGCGATCGCACCGAATACACCCAGGCCGAATTCGACGCCATCGGTAACAAGATTCGCGAAACCCTAGAACCTCTAGTCATCTCCTTGCGCGATCAAAACAAGGCAATGCGCATCGGCGTCAACCACGGCTCTCTTGCTGAGCGCATGCTTTTCACCTACGGCGATACCCCCGAAGGCATGGTCGAATCTGCCCTAGAGTTCATCCGCATCTGCGAATCTTTGGACTTCTACAACATTGTTCTCTCGCTCAAAGCATCGAGAGTACCGGTGATGCTAGCGGCCTATCAGCTCATGGTCAAGCGGATGGACGAGCTAGGGATGAGCTACCCGCTGCATCTAGGCGTTACTGAAGCAGGCGATGGTGAATACGGTCGGATCAAATCCACCGCTGGAATTGCCACACTACTCGCACTGGGCATTGGCGATACCATTCGCGTCTCCCTTACAGAAGCGCCAGAAAAAGAAATTCCAGTCTGCTACAGCATTTTGCAGGCGTTAGGACTGCGCAAAACAATGGTGGAATATGTCGCCTGTCCTTCCTGCGGCCGCACGCTATTCAATCTAGAAAACGTTCTGCACAAAGTCAGAGAAGCCACCAATCATCTCACTGGTTTAGACATTGCCGTGATGGGCTGCATCGTCAATGGACCGGGCGAAATGGCTGATGCGGACTACGGATATGTCGGCAAACAGGCGGGTACTATCGCACTATATAGAGGCCGCGAAGAGATCAAACGCGTCCCCCAAGAAAATGGCGTAGAGGAGCTAATCAACCTGATTAAAGCAGATGGGCGATGGGTTGAACCCGATGCCGCCTAGCCAAAACACTCTAACTGAGACACTCTAATCAGGACGATACAATAAAAGACCACTCAACTTAAGAGACCACTTAAATAAGCGGCAAGCTCTTCACACTAGACTCAGACTACAGATCAGACGGTTGTGCTAGATTGGGCGTAATTAACGACGTCCTCCACACAGGATTTTGACACTTTATGGCAGTTACTAAGCGCGGTTTTATCTTGGGGGCGACCGCACTAGCGAGCGCAGCTTTAGTCATAACAGGTACAGGCATTCAGCTATCCGATGGTCAAGCTTTCTTTAAAGACGGCCCCAAGGAGATAGTCGATGAAGTGTGGCATCTCATCGACAATCAGTACGTCGATGAGTCCTTTAACTCATTAGACTGGAACACGGTCCGATTGGACTATCTCAACCGTTCCTACACCGATAAAGAAGAAGCGTATGTAGCCGTGCGCGAAATGCTTGAGCAGCTCGACGATCCATACACTCGGTTTATGGACCCCGAAGAATTTAACAACATGCAAATTGAGACCTCGGGCGAATTAACCGGAGTCGGCATTCAAATTTCTAAAGAAGAAGAAACTGAAGCGATTGTTGTTGTTTCTCCGATTGAAGATACGCCCGCTTTTAAAGCTGGGCTGCTTTCAGGTGATATTATCACTTCGATTGACGGTAACAGCACCGAAGGCATGGAGCTGAGCGATGCTGTTAGCCTAATTCGCGGTCCTGTCAACTCTAGCGTTGTGATATCTGTCGATAGAGAAGGCAAAGCGCTGGACTTCGAGCTGACCCGCGCTCGTATTGAAATTCATCCCGTCCGCTTTTCTGTAAAAGACAGCCCAGAAGGCTCGATTGGATATATCAGACTTAACCAGTTCAGTAGCAACGCCGCCGCTGAAATGAAGGACGCGATTGAATCATTAGAAGATCGCAAAGTTGCTGGCTATGTCTTAGATCTGCGCTCTAATCCAGGCGGGCTACTATTTTCTAGCATCGAGATCGCCAAGATGTGGATAGAAGAAGGCGTGATTGTCTCCACAGTCGATCGAGACTCTACTAGCAGTGAGGAAGTCGCCCACAGCGAAGCGCTAACGGATAAACCGCTGGTGGTCTTAGTTGACGGCGGTTCTGCTAGCGCCAGTGAAATTCTCTCGGGTGCTTTGCAAGACAATGACAGAGCTGTATTAGTCGGTACGCAAACCTTTGGCAAGGGGCTAGTCCAGTCAGTTCGAGGATTAACCGACGGTTCTGGCATTGCCGTGACCATCGCCAAATACCTAACGCCCTCTGGTCGCGATATCAATAAGCTAGGCATTGAGCCTGACTATGTTGTAGAACTCACTGACGAAGAGCGTGAGGCACTTGTAGAAGACCGCGACAAGGTAGGCACTTTAGACGACCCGCAGTACGCAGAGGCAATTGAAATCCTTTCGGATGAGGTTCGCTTGCATCGTCAGTCTGCTAGTAATGCGGGTGTCGCAGACTAATAAGATCTGGTAGTCATAAGAAGCGGACTCAAACAGCGACAGAGATCAGCTAGCTGGCTGACATTTTCCAGCTCTAATCAGGCCAATGCGTTTTGCGATGGCCTGATTTTGCGTTTCAAAAGGACCCCATTGTACTGGCTGCTTCGACTCATCCGGTAGACCTGAATCGGTCTGCGCAGTAGACGCCTCTAGGTCTTGCGCAGAGACAATCTTGCACTCTTCAGAATCTTGTTTGACGATATACCAGGTTTCTTCGGCAGCCATATTTATATCCGCAACTTTTACTCAACTCTTATCCGTCCACAGCACAGTAACGCCTACACCTGCAACCAGCCAAAAAGCGTTCCTACCGTCAGCTCAAACGTGCTTAAAACATCGGGCATCGGTAGCCGAGCCGTTGGCGATTCTAAAATTTCAATTGCCTGATCGGGGCGAAAGACTAACACTGTTTTCTCATTAGGATCTATCAGCCAGCCGAGCTGAGTACCATGAGTCAGACAGTGAGAGATCTTCTTAATGACTCTAGTTTGGCTTTGCTGAGGGGATAGAATCTCGATGGTAAGGCTGGGTGCGATCGCTACGATATCGACAATATCGCCATCCTCATTACGGGGAATTTGACTGCTAGACAGAACCACAATATCTGGGACGATAGCCGCGCTACCAACGCTACATCGCAGCTCTGTGAAGGCTAGGCCAGTCTTTTGCGGTTCAAGGAAATCGTTCAGCACGTTAGACAGCTTGGTCTGTAGCCGACTGTGTTTTCCTTTCGGCATAGGCTTTTGCGTAACTTTTCCATCTACAAATTCGCTAGCAGGCTTGGTTTCTGGAAGTTCCAGAAAGGCTGCGAGGGTGAGCGGTTTGGTTGGGGCTTGTACCATCTGTAGCGCTTTAGTGCGACTGAGCTAATCATATAACGAGGCTAGTTATTTCGCGCCGAACCATTCCGCCAGCTCATTCGCCCGCCGTACCGGATCAAACGTCAGCTCAGCATCTAGCCGCTAGCCTCATTAAACTTTGCGATCGCCGCCTCCACCTCACCTGTCCGCGCCAGCGCACTACCCTGCGCGACTAGCGAACTCCGCCGACTGCTGCCGCGTCCATACCTGCTGACATACCTGGCAGGCACTATCAGCCACCGCCGTCTGCGGTAAGGCCAGCGCCACATGATGCATCAGCAGATTGCAGCAATAGCGCAGCTCATCTTCCCATGTACCCACCCGCCACAGCACTTAGCGTCGCATCCACCGTCTGCGCCGGATTATTCAACTGCAAATTCCCCAACAGCCTACCCAGCAAAAGCTAACAAACCAAACCAGATAACATAGGAGAAAACCTTCCCTCTATGGACACACCACACCAAACCATGACCACACTGCCAAAACCAAAAATCGATGCCTTCACGCTAGAAGTTCCGCCTCTCTCCCGCGATGCCATAGAAGAGCTGTACAACTTTTTACAGTATCTACAGTTCAGACATGAGATCGATCTCAATACCGCGCTAGAAGCAATCGAAGACGAGATTGATCCCTACGATGCCGAAATCGCCCTACAAGAACCTGGTGACGCTGTACCCTGGGAAACTTTGAAGCAGGAACTAGGGCTATCGTGAGCTATCGAATCCTCTTTGAACCTGCTGCCGAGAGACAGCTCAAAAAGCTGCCTCTATCAGTTCAAAAAAGCCTACGTCCTGCCATAGATAATCTGTCGGCTAATCCTAGACCATCCGGCTGTAGGAAATTAAAGGGTAGAAAAGACCAGTACCGAATCCGATCAGGGCGCTATCGCATCATCTACAGAATTCAAGACGCTGCTTTGATCGTTAGTGTCGTCAGTCTAGGCCATCGAAAAGATTCCTACGATTAGGCACCACCGCTTATGTTCCAAGCCACCCGCCGTCGCCTAGCTCTCTGGTACACCGCCGTCACCGCTGTCTTGTTGCTACTCTTCGCCAGCGGCGTTTATGCCTATGTCCGCAGCACCCTAGTAGAGCGCGTAGACGATACCCTCAATCACGTTATCGAGGTCGTCGAACGCTCCTTAATTATCGAAAGCAATCAAAGGGTAAATATCGAAGCCAGCTTTCGCAATAGCGAGGAAGCCAGCGAAGACGATCGCATCGATCTCGAATGGTTCAGCCCCGAAGGCAACTTGCAGTGGAGCACCTTTTCTAGATTGCCTAGAGTCCCGCTACATGTAAATCCGAATGGCGAGACTGTCATCCTTTCAGACGGTCTCGCCCTGCGACAAATTACTCAGCGCATCAAATTAGGCCCACAGCTTCTAGGCTATCTGCGCGTTAGCCATCCCTGGTTTGAGGTCTCCAAACCCAGCCGCCAGCTCATCATCGATCTTGGCTGTGGCATCGCAGTCATGCTCGCCACTGTCGCCGGGATCGGCTGGTTCCTATCTGGTCTGGCGATGGCCCCTGTCCGCGATTCCTACCAACAGCTCAAGCAGTTTACCGCCGACGCTTCGCACGAATTGCGCAATCCCATCGCCGTCATCCAAACTAACGTCCAAGTTGCCCTTGCCGATCCCGACGAACAGTTTCAGCGCAGCCAGCTAGAAGTAGTCGAACGGCTCACCCGCAGACTCGGCAGATTAGTAGACGATCTGCTATTTCTCGCTCGCCAAGAAAGCGGGCTGATCCCCATGCGCAAAGAGCCCATAGAACTGATTGGATTATTAGCTGATGTGGTGGAAGAACAGCAGGCGATCGCACAAGAAAAAAACCTCATCCTCACCTACACTCATCCTAAAACTCACGCTCACACTCAAGGCGATATCGATCAGCTCACTCGCCTGTTCACAAACCTAATTGCCAATGCCATCCAGTACACTCCCGCTGGCAAAGTCTCTGTTGATCTCATACTCAGCGCTCAACAAACCACTATCACCATCACCGACACGGGCATTGGCATTCCAGACAAAGATCTTAGACATGTCTTTGATCGCTTCTACAGAGTTGATCCCGCCCGTAGCCGCAGTATCGGCAAAGGCGCTGGCGGTTCGGGATTAGGACTCGCGATCGCGAAAATCATCACAGAAAATCACCAAGGTCAGCTCACACTCACTAGCCAGTCAGCCACTGACCAATTATCTTCTAACCAGTTCATCTCTAGTCGGCCAGACTCCGACCATCTGGGCGATCGCAACAAAGATAAAGCAACAGGTACTACCGCCACCATCCAGCTACCAACCATCCCATTCCCAAAGAAAGCAGAAGTGCTCAGATCAACCACTGACCTGAGCACCTAACAATAAACCCTGAGCTGCTGAGTCTACTGATCGACAACAGCGCTTACATCCGGTGAAAACGTCCGAGAAACCGGCACTCCCAGCGCGCCCATCGGCTCCGCTTTAGACTGATTAAAAGAATACAGAACGCCGCCCGCATTCCCTACGCGAATCACCATCGACTGATCCGCCGCCCAAGAACGCTCTTCACCCTGTTCTAGAATCGCCTCAAACTGCGTTCTGCCATCGGAGACCACACGTACCCAGGACTGCTCTGTCAGCACCAGATCTACCTCAATCGGCTTGGTTTGCGCTACTGGTTTGGACGCTTCTACGACTGGCTGTGCCACTGGTGTTGGCTTTTGAAAAGTTAGCTGCTCAATCTCTTCTGGGTTAAGAATCGGCTGCGCTGTCATGTCTGGCGCATTCTGTCGCAGCAGACCAGACAGGGCGCTCACCGCTACCATAATCAGCAGCACATACGCTCCATAAAGGTGGAAAGGGCTGAGTCTCGTCGCTGGAGAATCTCTCCAAGAAGCGCGCGGCTGTTTTACGATCGGATGGGTGAAAAACTGGCTCGCGATCGCCGCTCCATCTAGACCCAGCGCATTCCCATATCGCTGTAGCAGCGCCCGAATATAAATTGGCTCTGGCAGATCCGCCATATTCGCCTGCTCGATCGCGGCTATCAGTGGCTTGCGAATCAGCGTTCGTTCTTCAATCGCATCAGGTGTCAGTCCCCGCTGCAACCGCGCCTGCTTGAGTGAACTACCGAGCGATCGCAGCTGCTCTTGCTGTAGCTGCTGAGCAGTTGGTTCCTTAGCGCGCGGTTTTTGCTTCATGATTATTTGCTTCATAGAGCTAGTAGAAGTCGATGGTAGATAGGGGCGAACGTAGAAGCTTGACGGGCGACTTCTTTCTACAGGAACTTCTAGCTAAAGGGAAGCTTCGATTCATTTAGTGGCTAGAAAGAAGTGGTTGATAGAAAAGAGGCAGTAGATAGAAAGAAGTAATGGATAGAAAGCGGCGGCTAGAAAGTAGATACTAAAAGTAGCTATTAGCGATCAACAGCGGCCTCTTGCTTGAGCCGAGCCACCTCTGTTTGGGTTAGTAAACGATAACGACCACAGGCCAAGCTACCAAGGGACAAAGAGCCAATTTCTGATCTGTGCAGAGCTGTCACAGGATGGCCCAGCGACTCAGCCACTCTTCTAATCTGTCGATTGCGACCCTCTGTCAAAGCAACTCGCAATAGAGCGCGTTCGGCTTTGGCCTCTCCTTGAGAATCGCCTACCTCAAGGCTTAGCAAACTAACCTCAGCCGGTAGCGTCTTACGGCCATCTAGCATCACCCCTGTTTGCCACTTTCGCAGCGTACTAGATGAGGGAACTCCCTTCACCTTTACCTGATACACCTTTGACAGTTGATGTCTTGGATGAGTCAACAAATAGGTAAAATCGCCATCGTTTGTCAGCAGCAAAGCCCCGGTCGAGCCTGCATCTAACCGACCTACCGGATGAATACCCACTCCCTGCCGAAAAGAAGAGTCCAACAGATCTAGAACAGTTTTTCGCCCCTGGGGATCGTGACAAGTAGAGACCACACCCCTTGGCTTATTAACGAGGAAATAAACGCCCTGAGGCGACGCGCCAATCTCTAAGCCATCGACACAAATACGGTCAATACCAGCATTTGCACGCTGACCAATCTCAGCAATTTCACCATTGACTGTAACTCTACCACCTAGAATCAACTTTTCAGCCTGACGTCTAGAGGCAATTCCTCTTTGAGATAAGAGCTTTTGCAACCTTTCGGTCATAGGTCTTAGTCACTGATACGGAGCAATGCGCTTTCCGGTTTCAATTCCTACTGTAAAAAGGCTGAATCCAAGAAGTAGCTTTTACTGTTTATACCTCTATTCAAGCAGCTCCTTCCCTATATTTACAAGGGGTAAGACCGCCTAGCAGAAAAGATTCTATAGACTATCTACATAGATTTCACTAGCCGCTTACTCGGCAGCCAAACGCTCAGCCAGCCTCCCCCTGTATTGGGATCGTTTTGGGCCATGACTCGTCCCTGATGAGCATTCACAATCTGCCGTACAATCGCTAAGCCCAGCCCCGTCCCACTACTTGAAAGTTCGGTTATGTCCGTCGTCGCCGAAGCACTTTCCTCAACCCAACTCTCTTTTCGACTACGAGCAGGATCAGCTCTGTAAAAGCGGTCAAAGACATAAGGCAGATCTTTTTCAGCTAGACCAGTGCCAGCATCAATCACATCGATAACAATGCCAGCTTCTGTGAAGTCCGATCTCGTAGATTCATCAGTCACGCTCAATCGAACTCGAATAGTCTGAGCAGTAGGGCTGTACTTCACCGCATTGCTCAGTAAGTTGAACAGCACACCATGCATCAAATTAGCGTTGATGTGGGCCACTAGCCGATCGGGTCCTTCGTAGCATAGGCTGAGCTGCTTGAGTTTTGCCAGGGGCTCCGCGCTCTGCCAGGCGGCCTGAATCAAAGACACCATATCTGTATCTGCTTCATCTTTTAGCTGCACCCGGCGCTGCTCTAGGCTGCTCATCTTCAAAACGTCATCGACTAGCTTGCTCAGCCGAATCACTTCCTTTAGCAGACGCTCTACCCAGCTCACTAGACTCACATCAACCCGCGACTGTAGCGTCTCGGCCACCAGTCGAATCGAAGTCAGCGGCGTTTTAAGTTCGTGTGCCACATCCGAGATCCAGCGATCGCGCTGCTGCGCCAGCATTACCGTTTCTTGCTTATTTTCCAAGAAAACGCCGACCTGGCCATCTTCTAGGGGCACCCCATATCCTTTCAGCGGATAGGCAGGTCTTTCTACATAGTTAAAGGGATCAGTCGAAATTGAGTTAAAAGTCCACTTGGCTTCGCAGACAGACTGAACTTGCCGAGTTCGATCAATCAGCTGATCGAGTTCATAGGAGCGCACAATCGCCAGTAGTAGCTTGGGCTGAGCATAGTCGCCTTGTTCAACATCCAAAAATTCTTGGGCGCGGCGGTTGCACCAGAGCAGTCTGTTTTCTTCATCGACTTGCAGATAGCCAACTGGCGCGCTCTGCAACAAGTAGCGAGATGCCTTTAGCTGCGCGTTCAGTAGCTCTATCTGCCTTTCTTTCGCGCCGATGGCACTGGCAAGCTGAGAGTCGTAGTCCAAAGCCGACAGCAGTTGGGGCTCTTCCAAGCGATCTAGCAGGCGCTTTAGCCTGATATCGTAGCGACGCCGAAAGATTGCCACTAGAGCGATCCCAACCGCCAGCCCTAGCAAAAAACCTAGCAGCATACGCATGTGCCCTCTTACTGCCAAAGCACATGATACCTCAACAAAAAAGCGCATTCCTACTGGAGGATGCGCTTCTTCTTATTAATTATCTAACACGCCCCTAGAGCAAGGTCTCAAAGCCAGCCTCAGCTTCACTATGACAACCTTCTTCTAGCAGTGATTAGACTCTAGCGAACAACTGCGCCACGATACTTGAGTACATCTTCAGAACGACGAGCAGGAATATTAACTGCACGGCGAACGTGATAGGTAGCACCACGGTAGTGGCCAGTTTCTTGAGTTTCGGTGACTTGAACAGCGCTCTGGTGAGTGTTGTACTTTGCGCCACGGTATGAGAGTTGCATGGTAATCGCCTCCAAAGGGATTGTGTGGGTTTAAGAGGCGCGTTCCTTCGGAGTCCGGTAGTTTGCTATTAGGCTCCTACTTCCGTCTTTCAAAAGAAAGATGAACGATGCTTGTTTCTGTATTCAATTATACAGTTTCTATCCCGAGAGTGCCAGCTCATCTATCAGATTTTCATTAAGATTATTTAACCGTAGAGGCTTTGTTTGGGAGGCTTTGTTTGGCCGATGAGCCACGCATTGCCGACTGCAGCGCTACAGTGGACACTTGGTAGAAGTACTGACGACGAAAATGCTCTTCTTGCACAGCGGCTAGAAACTGACCCAAAGCCGCACGGCGCTCGGCTTCGCTGCTATGCGGTGCAGACTTGTCGAGGCTCAATCGAATGTCGATAGCTGAAAGGGTTACAGCAAACCCCGCTTTAGAGAGTGCGGTTAGACCTAGTGTTAGCGTGCGATCGCACACCCCCAATTTTTCAGCTAGCCGTTCTCTAGTCACCGGCTGCTGCGTTCGGCTCAAGAACTTTGCCAGTCCTAGTAGCAGCGTCCAAGTATTGACTGGATTATCTTCTATCGGCGGTGCGTAGGCCAAAGCTAGCGGCTTGCCGCTCTGCTGAGCTTGGTGCTGCCACAGTTGAAAATCGCTCCAAAGAGTTGGACAGCGGTCCACGATTAGACTCTCTAGCTCATCGGATTTTTGCCGATTAGACCCTTGCTGATCAAATTGAGTAGGCGTTGATAGAGTCTCAGCAGAAGAAACATTCAGTCGTCTATCTATTAGCCAACTGTCGCCGTCTAGAACATTTTCTAGCGACAGTTGATCGTTGCTGTTGTCTAGATTGTCTGCTGTGGTAACGATCGCAGCCGGACGGATATCAATCAACCGAACTTCATACCGACGACTTTTCGGATGGCTGTTGAAGTCCAGTTCTGCGATCACATCCCATCGACCGGGCGGCAGATCCTCTTTGTAGTGGCCCCACCACAGCCCTGGAAACTTCGCGTCGCTTTCGTCACACCCGCTCTCATCACGCCTACTTTCATCACACAGTAGAAAGCTAGCTTTGATATAGCCCACCTTTCCGCCCATGCGGTCTTTCAGCTTCTGGTGCCAGACATTCTCAAACCAGCAGTTCTGAATCAGCAGCTTTGGCACCGGATTCCCCATCCCGCACGGCTCTAACAGCTTTAGTTCCTGAAAGAGATCTGGGCCTAGATCTGCAACCGTTACAGTCAAGTCCACTTGCACTTTAGGGCAGCTGAGTTCTACGCCGACCTTCTGACGATACTGCTGATTGATCGCCGCTCGAAACATCGACAGATTTTGGGCAGGCAAGCTCAGCCCAGCAGCAAAGGGATGTCCACCAAATCCAGCAAGCAAGTGCTTTTGTGAATGGACTAAATCATAGAGATCAATCTGGTTAACCGAACGCGCCGATCCCCGGACGAGCAGATCGTCATCATTCTCTGTCGGGTCATCTTGAGTCAACAAAATAGTGGGTCGGCCGTACTGCTGCGCTACTTGCCCAGCCACCAGTCCCAACACACCCACTGGCCACTGCGGATCGCACAGTACAATCACACCCGTTGTAGAGAGATCGCGCGTTTCGAGCTGACGCGTAACCTGTGCCAAAACGTCGCTTTGCAGCGCCTTTCGGCGAGTATTAGCTAGCTCAGCCTTTTCAGCTAGCTGGCGGCAGCGCTCTACGTCCTGACTCGTCAACAGCTCTACACAAAAGCTGGCCTCTCCATAGATACGACTTACCGCATTGATGCGCGGGCCAATCCCAAAAGAGATATCGGTAGGGCGATCGCCTGCTCGCCGACACAGCTTTAGCAGTTGCGCTACGCCAGGTCTTGTCGGATAATCGCTCTTCAGATGCGTCCGCAACTGCTCAATACCAACCTGCGCCAGATATCGACAGTCTCCTGTCAGCTCAACTAGATCCGCAATCAAACCAATCGCCACCAGGTCCACTAGCTCACTCAGCGGTCTAGTCGGCACATCGGGCAGCCGCTCATACATTGCCTCCACTAGCTTGTAGGCCACTGCCACACCAGACAGATGGGCCATCGGATGATCCCTAGGCAGTGCCCGCGGATTCACAATCGCTACAACATCAGGTCGCACCTCAGGCAGCGTATGATGATCGCTCACAATCACATCAATACCGAGCGATCGCGCATACTTAACTTCATCAGGATTCGTACTGCCAGTATCGCAAGTCACCATCACCTGTACGCCCTGAGCTGCCATCTGATCGATGCCACCCATAGACAGACCATGCGATTCTTTCAGTCGGTTAGGAATGAAATAGATTAACTGGTCGGGCTGGTCAAAAAACTGTTTTAGACCGTCCCAAAGTACCGCTGTCGAAGTGATGCCATCAGCGTCAAAATCACCCCAGATCGCTACTTTCTCAGCGCGACCCTGCGCCGCAACGAGTCGATCAACCGCCCAGATCATCTCCTCACCAAAGGCAAACGGACTCGCCGGAACATACGCCGCCGTCTGACAAAATCCTCGCAGCGCCTCAGCCGACCGAATACCGCGCATCCACAGCAGCTTTGCGCCTTTGTCAGGTCGAGGCAACCCAGTAATCTGTTCGACACACTCTACCCAATTGGGTGAGATCGTCCCCGTATCAGTTACTCGCCACTCCGCGCCAGTATTATCAGCCACAGCCCACAAGCCTAAAATCAAGTATTTGAAGGCTAGCACTTTCGTATCCGCTTAAACATTTTTCGAGAATGCTCAATCAGCCCTGATCCCTTGGATACAATAAGCGCAATCCAAATCGTGGAACCACTCGATGAAGCTAGGTGATTGGATCAGCTTGCTCTGCTTGATAGCAGCGGGCTACATCCTGTGGCAGATCAAGCCGCTGCTGTTGCTGGCGTTTGCAGCGGTGGTAATTGCGATCGCGCTCAATAGCCTCACCCAAAAAGTCCAAACTACTCTCAAAATCTCACGCCGTGCTGCTGTGCCGATCACTCTGGCGATCGCCGCGACCGTCGCACTTATTTTCGTACTGGGCATCGTCCCCCCTTTCGTTGACCAGTTCAGACTACTCGCCGAGCTACTAGTGCGATTCTCCCAGAGCCTACCAGCCCGCCTCTTAGAGCTACAGGCCAACATGCCAGAGCGCATCCGGCTACCCGAATTCAACGAGTTTCTGGCCTGGCTCACCGCACCCGACTCAGCGGTGATCGACGTTTTCGGCAACTTCTTCTCTATCTTTAATTCCTCACTTCAGATTCTGCTACAGACTTTGTTCGTCAGCGTACTCTCGCTGATGATACTGGCAAACCCAGAAGCCTACGTCAAAGTCATCTTGCTGATCTTTCCAGCCTTCTATCGACAAAGAGCAAGAGAGATTTTTGGCAAGTGTGAACTCGTACTGGGCAACTGGCTCGGCGGCATTTTTATCAGCTCTGTCTTTGTCTTTATCATCAGCTTTGCAGGACTGCTAGTCTTACGAATCGATCTAGCTTTCGCCCACGCGCTGCTAGCAGGCATTCTCAACTTCATTCCAAACCTTGGCCCTACCCTTAGCATGGTTTCGCCAGTAGTTGTCGCCCTTATTTCCGATGACCCCTGGAAAGCTCTCGCCGTTGTCAGCCTCTACATCATCATTCAACAGATCGAATCTTATTGGCTCACCCCCACCATCATGGCCCACCAGGTTTCGCTGCTGCCTGCCTTCACCCTGATTGCTCAAATCTTCTTTGCCAGCGTCTTCGGCTTCTTGGGCCTACTGCTCGCCCTACCCCTAACCGTCGTCGTCAAAACCTGGATTCACGAAGTTCTAATTATCGACGTTCTCAACAACTGGCAGCTGGCCCCTGCTGTCCTACAGTCTCAAAAGCCTCACTCACCAGAGCTTTCGTCACCGCCTAACCAACTGACAAACCCACTAGAAAAGTTCACTAAACAAACCTAAATCTGTCCTAGCTCGCCCGACGGGAATCTTACAAGTAGCCATTTCCTAGCAGCCACCTAGCCGGGTGCCTTCGTATTGATATGTCTACTAGCACCCAGAATTTGCAGCATCTTCAGACGCTGCTGATGTCTTTTCATCCCATCATCGTGATCGAGACGGTAGAAGAAGAACGTGTGCAGTCTCTATTAGCAAAAGCGACAGAAGAACTCCAGCTATTGGCGTTCGACTGGAGCATTTCGCAGGGAATGGGTCGCTTGCAGGGTAGCCAAAACCACTGGAACAACGAATACGCACCGCCCGGATCGAATCGTCAAACGCTCGAAGCAACAGAAGACCCGCTCGACGTGCTGCGCCATGTCCTAACATCACCGACTAAAGGGCTGTATTGGCTAAAAGATTTTGCGCCTCATCTAGAAGATGCCACCATCGCCAGACAGTTTAGAGAAGTCGCCCATCTATTTAGCTACAACCAATCTGCGCTCGTCCTGACTGGAGAACAAGTCACACTGCCCAGAGAAATTGCCCACGAAGCGGTGTACTTCGATTTACCGCTGCCGAGTCCTGTCGAACTCAAGCAGGCAATCGACAGCGCGATTCGCTCATGCCGGGGACGCGTACAGGTCAATCTTTCGCCAGCAGATAGTCGGCAGCTGGTCAAGGCCGTTCAGGGAATGACGCTCAAGCAAACCAAGAAAGTGATTGCCTACGCCGCGATCACAGACCGCCAGCTCAACGCCGACGATATTGGCCACGTGCTAGAGCGTAAAACTCAGGTGATCCGCGAAACGGGCCTGCTTGACTACATCCCACCCGAAAGGAACACCGCTCAGCTTGGCGGCTTTAGCAACCTGCGTCAGTGGCTAAACCGCGCTCGCGCTGGCTATAGCGCTCAGGCAAAAGCCTTCGGCCTAACGCCGCCTAAGGGCATCTTGATTGTTGGCATTCAGGGCTGCGGAAAATCACTAGCCGCCAAAACCATCGCCCGTCAGTGGCAGATGCCGCTACTAAAGCTCGATACCGGTAGGCTCTACGACAAATACATTGGCGCTTCCGAGAAAAACCTGCGTCAGGCGCTAGGGTTAGCGGAAAAGATGGCCCCCGCCGTGCTTTGGATCGATGAGATTGAAAAGAGTATGGGACAAAGCGACAGTGATACCGATGGTGGCCTCAGCCGCCGATTGTTTGGCTCCTTTCTGACCTGGCTACAGGAAAAGTCAGAAGAAGTTTTTGTAGTAGCGACCGCCAACGACCTGTCAAAGCTGCCGCCCGAACTGCTGCGAAAAGGTCGATTCGACGAGATTTTCTTCGTTGACCTACCAGATGCCCAAGAGCGCGCCACTATCTTCCAGATTCAAATGACTCGCCACCAGCAAGACCCCAAACAATTCGACTTAGGTAGACTCGTCATCGCCAGCGATGGCTTTAGCGGCGCAGAAATCGAACAGGTAATCGTCAGCGCACTCTACCATGCCCTGTACGAGCGCTGCCCAGTCGATACCGATCTAATTGAACACACCATTAAATTAACCGTGCCACTATCGGTTTCCAGGCGAGAAGATTGGGATCGGCTGCGGGCGATCGCACAGTCCCGCTTTGTCAGCGTCAAATAATCAAATCGCCACTTATTAGATCGCCACTTACAGTAGAAAGACTGTCTCGGCTCGATCTCATGAATCTCTCCATCAAGAGCCCCTCTCCAATCGGTCTACTCCTACTTTCTATTCTGTCTGTTCAGTTCGGCTCCGCCCTGGCCAAATCTCTTTTTAGCGACCTCGGTCCCTGGGGAGTTGTCTTCTTGAGGGTCGCTTTCTCTGCGCTCATTCTTTTTGTGGTGGGTCGACCCAAGTTCGACGTCACAGTCCGCCAAAACTTTCGAGCTATCTTGACCTACGGCATTGTGCTGACGATGATGAACTCTCTGTTCTATGCATCGATTGATCGTATTCCTTTAGGGATCGCAATTTCGTTAGAGTTCACCGGACCGCTGGGTCTTTCCGTGCTCAAGTCTCAGCGATGGCTAGATGGACTGTGGGCCGTTTTGGCACTGGTTGGTATTGCGCTGCTGACCCCGCTCACAGGCGCTGCATTAGATCCGCTAGGAATGTTTTTTGCTCTTGCAGCCGGGCGTATGCTGGGCGCTCTATATTTTGCTAGCAGTTAAGGTAGGCAGCATTCTGCCTGGTGTAGAAGGCCTTACCTGGGGATTGATAGTCGGTACCGTTATGCTGCTACCCATTGGGATCGCGACGACTGGGAGTGCTTTGCTCAATCCTCGACTGCTGAGCTTAGGCGCTGGTGTAGCCCTGCTTTCTAGTATGTTGCCTTACTCGCTAGAGATGGTGGCCCTGCGATCGCTCCCGGTCAAAGTATTCGGCGTCATGCTCAGCTTAGAGCCAATGGCAGGCGTCGTCGCTGGTTTCCTTATCCTGGGCGAGACCCTGTCGGCGCGATCGCTCGTTGCCTGCTTAATCGTTTCCATCGCCGCTGCCGGAGCCGCCCAGTCTCAAACCGCCCCACCCACGCCACCGCTGCCACCGAATCAATAGCTACCGAACTAATAGCCGTCAAACCAACAAGCGCAGATTGTATCAACCATAATTTGTCTGATCGGCCTGGGTAGTCTAAAAGGGGTTAATTCAGACTTCCTTGCTGCTTCCGCTATGTCACTACCTGCCCTGTCGCTACCCGTGTCGCCCGAAGCTTTTCGCGATCTCTTTCCGCTGTTTAGCAACGCCAGCCCCGAAACGCTAGACACGCTCTACAAAGGCGCTACCTTCAACGAATGTCCAGCAGGACGGACCGTTCTAATGGAGGATTCCTGGGGCAATGCAGTCTATCTAATCGTGTCAGGCTGGGCCAAGGTCCGCGTCCAGTCAGGCAGCGGCTATGTCACCCTGGTCATTTTGGGAAAAGGCGAGTACTTCGGAGAGATGGCCGTCTTGAATGAGTCACCACGCTCTACCGATGTCGCTGCGCTCTCTCGCGTTGAACTTGTCAGCATTCCAGCGCAGCTTTTTCTCAAAAGTCTGTTCCAAGACCCACAGCTTCACCACCGCCTGCTACAGAGCATGGTCGAACGCCTAAAGCAGACTCAAAAGCGATTTCAGCTACGTCACAAAGCGCCTGGTATCAAGATGGTTTATACGTTGTTAGGACTTGCAGACGCCTATGGGGAGCGAAAGGGCGAAGCGGTTGAGATTTTCAATATTCCAGATGCAGATTTGGCCGCGATCGCAGACGTAAAACCAGATGAAGTCGCCAAGATCCTCGAAAAGCTAACCGCCCGCAACTGGCTGACCATCGATAGCGACAAAGATGTCATTCGCCTCCTCGATATCAAAAGCCTCACGCATCTCTCCAAGCTAGGCTAAATTGGCTGGTCTTATCCTTCAACCGTTAACTTTTGTAGGGCCCTTTCTCGCTTTTTCACTCCGCTCCATACAGTTGAAAGGAATCCATTCATTTGAGCCATTCATCCAAAGCGAGGAACACTCATGAACATCACTCCACCTCCTATCTCTCCTCGTCAGATGAACATGCTGCGAGTGGTTCTCTCTATGGCATGGTCCGACAGCACCCTAGAGCAGAAAGAAGTAGAAGTCATGCTCACCCGCTTTAGCCAGCTATTCGCCACAGACCCAGACCAGCAAGCCTATCTGCAAGCCCAGCTCAAAGAATACTTCGTTCAAGACGTACCGCTCGAAGAAACTGTTGGCAAACTCACCACCGATGAGGAAAAAGAGGTCGCTCTGCGTCTTTCCTACGAAGTTATTAACGCCAGCGCTCGCACTCCAGATGAATCCGCAGTCAACGAAGACGAAAGTGAAGCCTACAGGCAGCTAGTTGAGCTGTTAGACCTGCCCGAAGCCGTTGTCGAAAGAACTGAAGAAGCGGCTAGCGCTACGCTCAGCCAAGGCGGAGGTAATATCGTCGATATGTTAGCTTTTCGGCTGCGAGAACAGCTAACCACATAGAAATACTACCGAGCGCTCATCTCTAGCATTCGAGTAATCGGCGCTAGCGCATCAGCCTGAATCTCTGAAGGAATAGTAATTTCAGGCGTTCTGTTCTTCATAGCCAAATACAGCTTCTCTAGCGTGTTCAGCCGCATATAGGGGCACTCATTGCACGCGCAGTTTGCTTCTGGCGGTGCAGGGATAAAGTGCTTTTTAGGCACTTGCTTTTCCATCTGATGAAGAATTCCAGGCTCAGTTGCCACAATGAAGCGCTCACACTCACTCTGCTGTACGTGGTTTAGCAGCGCTGTTGTCGAGCCGATAAAGCTAGCATGTCTTAGCACCGACTGCTCACACTCAGGGTGCGCAATAATCTCGGCATTAGGATGCTCCATCTTTAGCCGCAGCATTTTCTTCTCAGAAAACGTTTCGTGGACGATACAGCTTCCCTGCCAAAGCACCATATCGCGCCCGGTCTGCTCAATGACGTATCGCCCCAGGTTGCGATCTGGCGCAAAGATAATTTTTTGGTCTACAGGCAGCTGGTTTACTAGCTTTACCGCGTTAGAGCTGGTGCAGATGATGTCGCTCATCGCCTTGATCTCGGCGGTGCAGTTGATGTATGAAATCACAATATGGTCGGGGTGCGATCGCTTAAACCGAGCAAATTCACCCGGCGGACAGCTATCGGCTAGCGAACAACCTGCCTCCAGATCGGGCAGTAAAACCAGCTTGTCCGGGTTCAAAATTTTGGCAGTTTCAGCCATAAAGTGAACCCCAGCAAACACAATCACGTCTGCCTGTGTACTGGCAGCCTGCTGGGAAAGACCAAGAGAATCGCCAATGTAGTCGGCCACATCCTGAATGTCTGGCTCCTGATAGTAGTGAGCTAAGACAACCGCATTTAGCTCCTTTTTTAGCTGTTCAATCGCTGCAAAAAGATCCCTCGGCAACGTCACCTGAGCGGTGGAGACACTAGCAGTAGCAAACACAAACTTTCCTCTCTAGATACAGTGAAAAATAATTAACCTTACCAATTGGCGGATTTTAATTATAGTTATATTTACCAAAACTGGCTAGAAGTCGACTTTGAACGAACCGCAAAGATTCAGTCGAGCTAAACAAGAGAGATTATCTATCTGCCTAGAAATTCAGGTCCAGAGAGATTCCATTGCTGCAACCCAGTGACCGCTCAAAATAGACGGCAATAGCACCTGCTCAAACCTGATTTCGGTATTTACCGATTGCGTCCCGGCGCGTAAACTATCTAGCGCCGACTGGTGCTGACTTAGCCCAGCCACTTCCAGCGTTTCGTCCGTGAACGCGTACGCAAATAGCAAAGCCTTCACTGCCGCCGTTAGACTAGCGCCCGCACCGAGCAGCTCCGAAAAGCGACTTTCCTCGATCGTTCGCCAAATCACGCTAAAGCCCATCTCCTGGGCAGCGCGTTCCAACGCCTCAGGTTCGACTGCCTTTGGCGTCATGAACAGCTCGCTAAACTCTCTTGCCTTTACCCGATGCGCCGCATCTTCAGACAAGCTGGCCAGACGCTGTAGCTGAGGAATTGTAAAATCACCTAGTCCCTTCAACGGGTGAGAGATTATATTGGCAATCACTCGCAGCCCAGCTCTTGCTTGCACGTAGGGGCAACCAAGCTGTATCACAAAATAGTCGCCATCGCGATCGCCTAGCGCCTTTTGTGGAGTCTCTTCAAACGGGTTGGACACTACAGGGGTAAAGATCGCACTGCCGCTTTCAACAATAAAAGGATCGTCGAGGTCTAAGGCTTGTCGAATGGGCTCTAGCTGAGCGCGATCGCACTGCGAAAACAAAATCACTGCTACTCCATCAGCGCTTAGCCGACTCAGCGCTGACTTCACCTCTGGCATATTTTCTGACAAACCTAGCCAGTCCTCACTCACATCTATTAGTACAATTCGCCTAGCCATAACGCTCACGCCAAACTTTTACCGCTATCTTCATTAAAGCAGCCTAGCTAGCCCAGCGGATTCACAGACGTTTGATATATGCTGAGTAAGTGGCAAAACGGTTTCGTCTCCGTTCTCAAAAAGGGTTCTCGTGCATCAGCCAGTCGTCAAAATAGCCGTCGTCGGCGACATCCACGACCTTTGGGAATTAGAAGATAATGCTGCGCTTAAACACTTAGGCGTCGACCTGGCCCTTTTCGTCGGCGACTACGGCAATGAAGCAGTCGAAGTCGTTCGTCGCGTTGCCTCAGTAGAGGTGCCCAAAGCGGCTGTGATGGGCAATCATGATGCCTATTACTCAGCTAGTAAGAAAGGTCTTAAAAACTGTCCATACGACCGAGAGAAAGAAGACTGGGTGCAGCTTCAGCTCGACCTGCTCGGAGAGGACCACATTGGCTTTGGTAAGCGCGAATTTCCTCAGTTTGGCCTCACCGTAGTCGGGGCTAGACCGTTTAGCTGGGGCGGCTCAAAGTGGCGCTACCGCAAGTTTTATCGAGACCGATTCAATATTGGCGGGTTTAACGAGTCGCTCGATCTCATCCTAACCGCCGCCGATGAGGCTGAGCACAGCACCATCATCTTTGTTGGCCACGTCGGACCCTATGGACTAGGCGATCAGCCAGAAGATCCCTGCGGAAAAGACTGGGGCAAAAATGGCGGTGGCGGTGACTACGGCGATCCTGACTTTGCAGAGGCGATCGCCCTCACCCAAGACTCCGGCAAGCGAGTCCCTCTAGTCACCTTCGGCCACATGCACCACCAGCTCAAAAACAATTCCAACCAGCTCCGCACCAGAGTCACCACCGATCCTAAAGGGACTATCTACTTCAACGCAGCCAACGTTCCCCGGATCGAAACGACGCCTAGAGGCGATCGCCGCAGCTTCTCTCTAGTTACGCTCGCCCAAGGCACCGTCGAATCTATCGAGCTTGTCTGGATCGATTCAGACTTCACACGGGTCTCGCAAGAGCAGCTCTACTCCAAACCCTAGTTATGATGCTAGCTTGCAGCTATAGACATAAAAAAAGTCAGCGGCTCAAAAGTAGACAGTGCAAAACAAACAGGCTAATATAGCCAAGCCTTTCGAGTATGCAAGGAACAAACACCGACGTATACTTGAATGCACAGCTAAGGATGCACACACACGCATACAGCAGCTACGCCCCTGGAGAGGTGGCAGAGTGGTCGAATGCGCTCGACTTGAAATCGAGTGTACCGAAAGGTACCGTGGGTTCGAATCCCACCCTCTCCGTTGCGGCAACCACTAGCAACTCAGCCAACCAAACTATGTGCGCGGGATAGATATTCAGTGAAAATATTCGTCTATCACACGCCTGAAGAAGTCCCCACTGGTTCTCTGCCAGACTGTGCGATCGCCATCGACGTGCTGCGAGCCACCACCACAATAGCCGCTGCCTTCAATGCCGGAGCCGAAGCCATCCAGGTCTTTAGCGATCTAGACAAGCTAATAGCAGAGAGCGAAAGCTGGCCAGCCCAAAACCGAATTAGAGCAGGCGAGCGGGGCGGCCAGAAAGTCGAAGGCTTTGATCTTGGCAATTCTCCACTAGACCACTCACCTGAGCAGACCAAAGGCAAACGCCTGTTCATGAGTACAACCAACGGCACTCGCTGCTTACAGCGAATTCAAGATGCCCCGCTCGTACTCACTGCAGCGCTGACCACTCGGCAGGCAGTCGTCAACTATCTGCTGAAGCACAGACCCAATACTGTCTGGCTAGTTGGCTCTGGCTGGGAAGGTGAATACTCGCTCGAAGATACTGTCTGCGCTGGAGCCATTATCCAGTTCGTCATCGAACAAGCAGACCTTGATCTCAGCGTCATTGGTAACGACTCAGCGCTAGCATCCGTCAGCCTCTATCGCCAGTGGCAAACAGAGCTTACTCAGCTCCTACATCACGCCAGCCACGGTCAGCGCCTTCTACGCAAAAACAACACCGCTGATATCGACTACTGCGCCCAGTTAGACACTTTAGATATCGTTCCTATTCAGCAAAGTCCAGGCATCCTAGTCTGGAAGTGATGTCTAGAAGTAATCCTTACGCGATACTTTCTGCATCGCCACTGATAGAGGCACGCCGCAAGGCATCTCCTACTTTTAGAGCATACACGCTCTCATCTACATTTACATATAGAGGAGTACCCTCTATCAGATAATCAAGTACGCCTTGAGTGTCTTGGACAAACAGACCACGCCGAGGCTTAACAGCGATCGCACTTGTCCCTTCATTTGTCGTCAGCGTCCCCTCATTGCGATCAAAGAACAGCGATCCCTCATCACCTTGCACTTCAATCTCTCGGTGGTATACACAGAGTCCTTCGCCTTTCCCATAGATCACTTCGGCCACCAAGCCAGACTCAAATAGTAGCCGACCAGAGCTTAGTACCTGTCTAAAGTGAACACCGTCTGCGTCCTCTAACATCCGGGTATGGCAGTTGACTTGCTTTACTTTGCCAAACAGATTGGTCAGTCGATGCACCCTAGAGAGCGCCCCACAAAAAGGAAAACCAAACAGTTCTTTTTGGTAAGTCCACTTCTTTGGAGCAGGACTTTGAGGATTAATCGTACGATAGGCCAGATATCTTGGCCGACCGATATTGTGAAGGTGCGATCGCATTGCCATATGCAATCCTCCTAGCAGCTCAATATGCTCCACGTGCAATAGCAGCTGTTTTTGCGCTGCCAGTTTTACCAGCTGTTCAGCCTGCGCTAGCCGCAAAGATAATGGATACTCCACCACTACGTGCTTGCCCGCCTGTAGTGCCGCCTCAACCACCTCACCGTGTAAAGCGCTCACTGCGCAGATTATCACCAGATCAACTGAACTTTCAGCAACTAGCTGCCGCCAGTGCGCAATAGCTTTCGCTCCATGCCGTTCAGCTAGTTCAGCGGCACGGCTAGCACCGTCACTAGAGTCGCTGCCGCTAGAAATACCTACCAGGTGCGAGCGTCTGTCAGCTGACAACGCCTTGGCCCTTGCAGTTGCTGCATAGCCTGTTCCTACTATTCCGATCCGAATACCCGTCATATCACTTGATATACTACCTGCCATACCATCTGTCGCAGTATCAGAGCGAACAGGCTGACCAATCGCAAAGGTCAACCATTCTACGAACTATTCAAAACAAAATTGTCGCTACATTGCAGATAAACTTTTCATCTCACAATAGTACTCAACTATCTTCTATAAAAGGTGTACTTATAGTTGAAAAATATTCACGATTAAAAGATTTTCTCAACAACTAAACTTCGACTAAATCGCCATAAGTAAAGATTATACAAATAGAATTACTGATAAAATAAACATCGATGGAATTGTACGAAGCTATCTGCATACGCAATCCAAGAAAAGCCTCAAACGCACTGAATATAAACTTCTCAAGATGTAGTTCAGCTGCATAAACAATCATCAACCATAAGTAAACCAGAGACTTTTCTCGTGTTTAGATTACGAATACCGTTCGGCCATCCATCTCAAGATAGTTACAGCTCTGTAGTTTTCTCGTAGTATCGAAATAAGCTGTTGCTAGACCCTGATTTTGCTGTCTTTTCGACAAGGCAAAGGGATTTAGTTACCAGTCAGACAAACCAAGAGGATATTCGCATGGCTAGCTATAAAGTCACTTTAGTGAACGAAGCAGAAAACCTAAATACCACTATTGAAGTAGCAGAAGATGAGTACATTCTAGATGCCGCAGAAGAGCAAGGTATTGATCTTCCTTACTCCTGTCGTGCAGGTGCATGCTCTACTTGTGCTGGCAAGATCGACAAAGGCACTGTAGACCAGTCCGATCAGTCTTTTCTAGACGACGACCAAATTGAAGCAGGCTATGTTCTTACTTGCGTAGCCTATCCGACTTCTGACTGCACAATTACTACTCATCAAGAAGAAGAACTGTACTAGAAACAGTCTTTCAATTTTGTTTAGAGAGAAAGCCTTGGATCTATCTGGACCCAAGGCTTTTGAGGTATAGCCAGCATTGGATGCGGACATAAGTAGAAAGCTGCGTTGACCATACTAGCTTCGCGTTAGCAACAAGTATTAAAGACCTGTAAGGGAGCGATGAAGTCTCAAATCCTATTAGGGCACATTGATAGCAGCTTGATAGCATTAGCAAGAACCGTCAGTTAGTCTGTAAGTTGAAATGTGAGGAATCTCTAGAGATGAAAGCCATGATTTTGGCCGCTGGAAAAGGCACGAGGGTACGGCCCATCACGTATACCATTCCTAAGCCGATGATTCCTATCCTGCAAAAACCCGTTATGGAGTTTTTGCTAGAACTGCTAAAAAACCACGGCTTTGACCAAATCGTAGCTAATGTCAGCCACTTGGCTAACGAAATCGAGGGTTACTTCAGAGATGGTCAGCGCTTCGGCGTTGAGCTAGCCTATTCCTTTGAAGGTAGAATCACGGACGGAGAACTTGTCGGCGAAGCAATAGGTTCAGCCGGTGGCATGAGAAAGATCCAAGACTTTTCACCCTTCTTTGATGATACATTTGTTGTCCTTTGTGGCGATGCTCTGATTGATCTAGACTTGACCGAAGCACTTCGTCAACACAGAGAGAAAAAATCTATTGCCACCATCGTGATGAAGCAAGTACCTCTTAAACAGGTACCTAGCTACGGTGTTGTGGTCACTGATGAGAATGGCAAGATCAAGTCTTTTCAAGAAAAACCAACCGTCGAAGAAGCGCTTAGTACAGATATAAATACAGGAATATACATCTTCGAGCCAGAGATTTTCAACTACATTCCATCCGGTCAAGAATTTGACATTGGTGGAGATCTTTTCCCTAAGCTAGTTGCTGCCAACGCACCCTTCTACGGCATCCGGATGGACTTTGAGTGGGTTGATATCGGTAAAGTGCCCGACTACTGGCAGGCTATTCAAGATGTACTGACTGGACAAGTTAAGGGGGTTAGCATCCCTGGAAATGAAGTCAGACCAGGCGTATTTGCTGGGCTCAACGTCAAAGCTAACTGGGAAGCAATCGATATAGAGGGCCCTGTTTATATCGGTGGGATGACCCAGATAGAGGACGGTGCAAAGATAGTTGGACCTAGCATGATTGGTCCAAACTGTTTGATCTCTAGCGGCACTATCATCGATAAGAGCGTCATCTTCGAGTATTCTCGAATTGGCTCTGGTGTCCGGTTAGTCGATAAGCTTGTGTTCGGTCGCTACTGTGTTGATAAAACTGGCGCTTCGATCGATGTCCAAGCGGCCGCATTAGACTGGTTAATCACTGATACTCGTCAGGCTATCGTGGCCGAACCGCCTATCGAGCACCGTGTGATCGCAGAGCTCCTGAATCAAACTATTGCAAAGTAGAGCGAACAACCAACAAAAAGAAGAACCAACAAAAAATGGACTGAACCGATATCGGTTCAGTCCATTGCAGCTATGGGAACAGCAACGCTACAAAAACGCTTGTAATGTTACTGAAGAACTAGACGTACATTCGCATTCTGTAGACCAGGACGCTTGACCTCAGCAAGGGTCTTGTTTACAGCGTACTTCTGGTTGATAGAGTTGATTAGCTCTGTCTGGTTGTGCTTCTTAGCAACACCCCAGAGATCAGCGATCAAGTCAAAAGAACCATCAGCATTGCGAGACCAGCCGATATCATAGTCACCTTCAAGCACAGCTACAATGTCAGCACGAACGTTCTGACCGTTGTAGCCACGGATGTTATCTTCTGTTTTCACAGTCACCCCTAGGTCACATAGTGAAGACTTTAGAATTTCTGCATCAGTGATCTTAGTGCGTAGAGTACTAAAGTGAGACATTTGAGTTTCCTCCTGGAAAGAAATTGAGAGACAACGAAGTTAGAAATCGAAAGTAGAATCAGCCACTCAACAAGGCGATGTCTGATCCTTTAAACCGTCAGTCACAGTAGCTACAAAGAGCAACAAGACTGACCCTTCTTCCTGTAGGAGCAGGAAAAAAGACTGTTAGAACTCCATCCGTTGGTATTCCGCAACCGATGAAGCCGCTGGCCGAGCCCTCTGCCGAGCCCAATCGCGCAAGGCGGTAACCTGTTCACTCATTGTTTTCGACAGCGGCAGCGTAGCGCGAATCGCCGCAATAATGTCGAGCTGAGTGAACTCTCGTCCCTGCGCAAACGCCTCATACATTGCAGAGATGAGTCCCTGCTCTATTTCAGCGCCTGAAAAACCTTCACAAACTTTACTTAACTGGTCAAAATCAAACCGATCTGTATCGCCACGGCGTTTACCCAGATGAATTCTAAATATCTCTTTTCGCTCTTCTTCGTTCGGAAGATCTACAAAGAAGATTTCATCGAACCGGCCCTTCCGCAAGAACTCGCTTGGGAGCCTTTCGACCCGGTTGGCCGTAGCAATCACAAATACAGGCGAAGTTTTTTCCTGCATCCAAGTCAGAAAGCTACCGAATATTCGACTAGAGGTGCCACCGTCTGAGTCAGCCGAGCCTGCACTTCCGGCAAAGGCTTTGTCAATCTCGTCAATGAACAAGACAGCTGGTGATATTGACTCTGCGGTCTTCAGTGCTCCTCTCAAGTTAGCTTCTGATCGACCAACCATAGAACCATCATAAACGCGACCCATGTCCAAACGTAACAGAGGCAACCCCCATAGCCTAGCAGTCGTCTTCGCAATCAAGGACTTTCCACAGCCAGGAACACCCAATATCAACATTCCTTTGGGCTGAGGCAGTCCGTACTCTCGCGCCCGCTCAGTAAAGGCGTTAGACCGCTGCTTTAGCCAATGCTTTAACTCTTCTAGACCGCCGACAGAATCGAGCGTTTCGTCTTCTTCTATGTAGTCTAGGATGCCGTTTCGACGAATTAGCTGCTTCTTCTCAGACAGGACAATATTGACCTCACCTTCCGTCAGCTTTCCAGCCATTACCCGAGACTTACGAAAAACTTTTTCGGCTTCATCGCGAGTCAGACCCAAAGCCGCCTTCAGCAGTTTTTCTCGGCCCTCTGTACTGATACTACTAGCAACACCAGATCTCTCTAGCTCTGCGCTCAGTACTTGATTCAGCTCTGACATGTTAGGCAGAGTAAAATCTAAAACAACAACTTCCTTCTCTAGCTCTATTGGCACCTCTTGAACAGGAGACATCAGTATGATAGTTTTCTGCGTTCCCCGAAAGCTCTCAATCGCATCTCTCAGGCTACGGGTCACTTCAGGGCTGTCCTTGAATGGATGCAAATCCTTAAACACAAAAATACTCGGATCCTTCTGTCGCATCGTCCAGTTGATAGCAGCCTGCGGAGAGACCGTGTTGTTTTGCTGACCTGCGCCACCACTCTCTCGACCGTATTCGACGACACCATGGGTCATTGTCCATGTATACATCCGCTGCTGAGGCCGCTGCTGAGCGAGCATCGCTATTGCTCTTTCTGCTCTTTCCTCTTCAAAGGTGACCAGATAGATCAGCGGATACTGAGCTTGAATTAATACGTTTAGCTCTTCTCTCATGGCGATCACCTCCAAATAAGACGATTTAGAACATCTATCTTCAATAGAAATAACAGGCTAAGTTAGAAACAACAGACTTTCGGTAGCCGGGTTAACAAACTAGCTCTTCATTGCGGTGAAAAGTGTTCACCAGCTAAGCAGTAATCAGCTCTCCTTCGTCTGGACTTCTAGACTCTTTATCTACCTTTGGGCTAACACCACAGCTCAGCCTAGAGATAGTGCTCAAATCAGCTAGCTCATCGACCACCTTAGCGCCATGAGAGGCAACTAAAGATAGACCGTCCTCTTGAATCGTCACAGCAACACTACACTCTGGACAGTTGTGAATTCGATAAGCACTCCCATGAGTATGACCGGAATTTTCTACGAGCTCAGCGTTGTTCATATAGAATTCAATCGCCCGCTGTGCCATTGACGACATCGTCTCGCCATCGACTGCTGCTCGAATCTTGAACTGCCGATGCAGCTCGTCCGAAAGATAGAATGTGACTTTTTGCTTGTCTGGCATGTCCAGTTGAAATAATGTAACCCAGATATATCAATACAATACTCAGATGACTCGCCGCCGTCAAGACATCAAGCCAGCTTGACGTCAATAAGTTTATATAAGTTTACAACTTGCCCTTTGAATCGACGGGTACCCTCGTATATAGCCAAGACTAATTTCTGTATGAGCACTCCTACAGCGCACAATCTAGCAGCACCAGATCAAAGACTTCCTCTAGAAAGCGCGCTAAAGCACTTCTTCGGACACGACCAGTTTCGATTTGAGCAGCGCTCTATTGTTGAGCAAGTTCTCAAAAACAAAGACGTTCTAGTCGTAATGCCAACAGGCGGGGGGAAATCCCTTTGCTACCAGTTGCCAGCGCTGCTCAAACCCGGCATTACAATTGTGATCTCTCCATTGATCGCGCTGATGCAAGACCAGGTTACAGCGTTACAAGACAATGGTATCGGAGCAACCTTTCTAAACAGTACGCTTTCTTTCGAAGAAGTGCGATCGCGTCAGGATAGTCTTCTCTCAGGTAGTCTTAAACTCCTATACATCGCACCAGAGAGACTTTTCTCAACGTCCTTTCAAACATTCTTAGAGCAACTCGGCCAAAAAGTTGGCATCAGTACCTTTGCTATTGACGAGGCTCATTGTGTCTCAGAGTGGGGACATGACTTCCGGCCAGAATACAGACAGCTCTTTCAGCTCAAGCAACACTATCCCCAAATTCCAATTATCGCGCTTACTGCTACCGCCACGCAAAGAGTCCGCACCGACATTGTGCAGCAGCTACGTCTCAACGATCCAACCATCTACGTTTCTAGTTTTAACAGGCAGAACCTCTACTACGAAGTTGTTCAAAAATTCAAGAAAGCTTATCCCCAGCTTCTAAAGAAGATTAAACAGTATCAAGGCAAAGATGGGGGCGCAGGAATTATTTACTGCCTTAGCCGTAAGCATGTCGACGAAGTCTCAGCAAAACTAAGACAAGACGGAATTGCGGCACTGCCCTATCACGCTGGTCTCAAGGCTGAGGAAAGGGAAAACAATCAAAACAAATTCATTCGAGACGATGTTCAAATTATTGTCGCCACCATTGCCTTTGGCATGGGAATCAACAAACCCGATGTCCGCTTTGTAATACATTACGACCTACCGCGTAATTTAGAGAGCTACTACCAGGAAGCAGGCAGAGCAGGCCGCGACGGGGAGGCTGCAAGCTGCACGATTCTATTTGGCTGGGGGGATGTACATACAGTCAAATATCTAATTGGGCGAAAGGTAGACGCAGATGAGCAACGTATCGCGCAGCAGCAGCTCAACCAAATCATTAGCTATGCAGAAAGTTCTGTTTGTCGTCGAAAGATTCAGCTTAGCTACTTCGGGGAAGAGTTCGTTCCACCTTGCGACAACTGTGATAACTGTCTAAATCCTTCCCCCATAGAAGATTGGACTGTCGAAGCCCAGAAGTTCCTCTCCTGTGTCTACCGTTGCGATCAAAGATTTGGGATGAATCATGTGATCGATGTTTTAAGAGGATCTAAAAAGAAACGGATTGTTGAACTGAACCACAATCAACTTTCTACTCATGGAATCGGAAAAGGTCGCACCTCAGATGAGTGGAAAATGCTATGTCGGGCTCTAATCCATCAAGGCTATTTAGAGGAAACAACTGACGGATACTCTGTTCTACAGCTAAACAAAGAGAGTAACAAGGTACTCAAAAAGCTTGTCTCAGTAGAGATTCCTGTCGTTCAAAAGATTGCGAAACCAGTTGATGTAAAACCAGCTAGCAGTGAACTCGACGATAAAGGCGGCTTGCTCATGAGTCGGCTCAAGCGCCTTCGCAAAGAACTCGCAGACCGTCAAAACGTACCACCGTATGTAGTCTTCTCGGACGCTAGTCTTCGACAGATGGCACAGACACATCCTCAAACACCAGAAGCATTCTTGAATATCTCTGGTGTTGGGAATCGAAAATTGATCCAATATGGCGAAGTCTTCACTAAAGTCATTCGCAACTTCTGTGCTGAGAATAACCTGGAAATTATTCCAGAACAACTTTTCCCTGATGAAGACGAAGCGTCAGACAAAGCAAAGGCACAATCAGACATTGCCTCTACACACCTCAAAACTCTAGACTTATTCAAGCAGGGGCTGTCGCCCTCAGATATCTCGCTCAAACGCAACATTCGTTTGAATACCGTAAACGAACATCTCGCTAAGCTGATAGAAGCTGGCTATCCAATAGACATCGACAAGCTTATCGATAAGAAAAGACGGACAGCTATAGAAGAGGCAATTGCGAAAGTCAGCCCCCATTCTCTTCGAAACATTCGAGAAGAGGCAGGCGAAACTTACGACTATCAAGAGATCAAATTGGTTCGAGCAAAGTGGGGATTTGACAATGCTGACCAATAAACACATACTGAAAAACCCTCACTGCTATCAAAGCAAAGAGGGTTTGTAATGAATGGACCTGGCATCGAGCTATTTTGACAAGGGCTTGCGCCCTAACTATCTTCGCCGCTGCAATGTTTCACAATCGAGTTCGGGATGGAGTCGAAGTGGTTCCACTGCGCCATAGACACCAGGAATGCTGTCAGGCTCTGCTACCTCAAGTGGTAGCAGCAATGGGTAGAGCCTTGAGAGACTGCATAGAAACTAATTGCTAGTACTCACTATCACTAATGAGTTTAGCTAAGAGAGCTAATGGGTTGTCGTGTCTTCGTAGAGAAGAAGGACAAGCCCTCGGTCTGTTAGTATTCCTCGGCTACATACATTACTGCACTTCCACCTAGAACCTATCAACGGGTCTTCTTCCCGTGACCTTACTGGCTTAACACCATGAGAACACTCATCTTGAGGTGGGCTTCCCACTTAGATGCTTTCAGCGGTTATCCACTCCGCACTTGGCTACCCAGCGTTTACCGTTGGCACGATAACTGGTACACCAGCGGTGCGTCCTTCCCGGTCCTCTCGTACTAAGGAAGGCTCCTCTCAATGTTCTTACGCCTGCACCGGATATGGACCGAACTGTCTCACGACGTTCTGAACCCAGCTCACGTACCGCTTTAATGGGCGAACAGCCCAACCCTTGGGACGTACTACCGCCCCAGGTTGCGATGAGCCGACATCGAGGTGCCAAACCTCCCCGTCGATGTGAACTCTTGGGGGAGATCAGCCTGTTATCCCTAGAGTAACTTTTATCCGTTGAGCGACGGCCCTTCCACGCGGAACCGTCGGATCACTAAGGCCTACTTTCGTACCTGCTCGAGTTGTTGCTCTCGCAGTCAAGCTCCCTTCTGCCTTTACACTCTACGGCTGATTTCCAACCAGCCTGAGGGAACCTTTGCGCGCCTCCGTTACCTTTTAGGAGGCGACCGCCCCAGTCAAACTACCCACCTGATACTGTCTCTTGGCCAGTTTATGGCTCAAAGTTAGAATCCTAGCCCTGATAGAGTGGTATCTCACCAGTGACTCATACATCCCCACAAGGATGTAATCACAGTCTCCCACCTATCCTGCGCAATCAGGGCCCGAACCCAATACCAGGCTATAGTAAAGCTTCATAGGGTCTTTCTGTCCGGGTGCAGGTAGTCCGTATCTTCACAGACACTCCTATTTCGCCGAGTCTCTCTCCGAGACAGCATCCAGATCGTTACGCCTTTCGTGCGGGTCGGAACTTACCCGACAAGGAATTTCGCTACCTTAGGACCGTTATAGTTACGGCCGCCGTTCACCGGGGCTTCAGTCGTGAGCTTCAATTCCGAAGGATCTGACCTACTTCCTTAACCTTCCGGCACTGGGCAGGCGTCAGCTCCCATACATCGTCTTTCGACTTAGCGGAAACCTGTGTTTTTGGTAAACAGTCGCCTGGATCTCTTCACTGCGGCCCACTCTCGTGGGCACCCCTTCTCCCGAAGTTACGGGGCCATTTTGCCGAGTTCCTTAGAGAGAGTTATCTCGCGCCCCTGGGTATACTCAACCTTCCTACCTGTGTCGGTTTAGGGTACGGGCAATTATGAATTAACGTGGTTAGAGCTTTTCTTGGAAGCTGGACATCAGTGTCTTCGTCACCGTAGTGACTCCTACTCGCACCTCAGCTCAAGACGTTTTCGCCGTCTCTCATCACCTCGGATACTTAAACCGCTAACCAACTCGCGGCACACTTAGCCTTCTCCGTCCCTCTGCACAATTCACAATCGGTACAGGAATATTAACCTGTTAACCATCGACTACGCCTGTCGGCCTCGCCTTAGGTCCCGACTAACCCTCCGCGGACGAGCCTTCCGGAGGAATCCTTAGGATTTCGGGGCTAGGGATTCTCACCCTAGTTTTCGCTACTCAAGCCGACATTCTCACTTCTGCTTCGTCCACATCTGCTCTCGCTAATGCTTCTCACTACAACAGAACGCTCCTCTACCGCTTGTATTAATACAAGCCCACAGCTTCGGTGCAATACTTAGTCCCGTTCATTTTCGGCGCAGGAACGCTTGACCAGTGAGCTATTACGCACTCTTTTAAGGATGGCTGCTTCTAGGCAAACCTCCTGGTTGTCTCTGCATTCCCACCTCCTTTGCCACTTAGTATTGACTTGGGGACCTTAGCTGGTGGTCTGGGCTGTTTCCCTCTTGACGATGAAGCTTATCCCCCACCGTCTTACTGGCCATGTGTCCATCGGGTATTCTGAGTTTGACTCGATTTGGTACCGCTCTCGCAGCCCGCACCGAATCAGTGCTTTACCCCCCGACTATAATCATGACCGCTGCGCCTAAACACATTTCGAGGAGAACCAGCTAGCTCCAGGTTCGATTGGCATTTCACCCCTAACCACACCTCATCCGCTCCTTTTTCAACAGAAGTCGGTTCGGACCTCCACTTAGTGTTACCTAAGCTTCATCCTGGACATGGTTAGATCACCTGGGTTCGGGTCTATAAAATCTGACTAGCGCCCTATTAAGACTCGGTTTCCCTTTGGCTTCGGATATATTCTCCTTAACCTGCCAGACCCTATAAGTCGCCGGCTCATTCTTCAACAGGCACACTATCACACGTTTAATCGTGCTCTAATTGCTTGTAAGCTCACGGTTTCATGTTCTATTTCACTCCCCTCCCGGGGTTCTTTTCACCTTTCCCTCGCGGTACTCTTCGCTATCGGTCACACAGGAGTATTTAGCCTTACGAGGTGGTCCTCGTGGATTCAACCGGAATTTCTCGTGTTCCGGCCTACTCGGGATTCAGCTAGTATCCTTAAACTTTCAACTACGGGACTCTCACCCTCTGCGGTTCACCTCTCAAGTGATTCGTTTAGTCGCTAGATTCCATTTCGCTGTCCCACAACCCCATCAGTAAAAACCAATGGTTTAGGCTCTTCCCGCTTCGCTCGCCGCTACTAAGGGAATCGAGTTTTCTTTCTCTTCCTACAGCTACTTAGATGTTTCAGTTCACTGCGTTCGCTCATATCCACCTATAGATTCAGTGGTATGTTATCGGGTTGCCCCATTCGGATATCTCTGGATCAATGCCTGCTTCCGGCTCCCCAAAGCGTTTCGTCGGTAACCACGTCCTTCTTCGCCTCTGTGTGCCTAGGTATCCACCGTGAGCCCTTTGTAGCTTGACCTTCTCTTTCAAAAGAAAATCATTTCGCTTACAACCTCCTATCACTCGTATCTCATTCACTCTTCAGTCATTTGCTTTCGCACCTGACTTATTCGTGATTAAACTACTCGCTCTAGAAGTTTGGGCTTCTTTGTTTTTCAAATGTCTCTGCTAGACACTCGAACTACCTTTGCTTTCTTATAGTTTTCTATGCAGTTGTCAAGGTTCTTACTAGTCTCGAAAGACCAGCACTCTATAATGTCACTCATTTTGAGAATCTTACTTCTCTCAAGGCATTACTAGATGCTGATTTTTTGACTCGAATTGCGCTTTGTAGTTTTTCGCTCGCTTTGGCAGTCGTTGGTGGAGGTAAGCGGACTCGAACCGCTGACATCCTGCTTGCAAAGCAGGCGCTCTACCAGCTGAGCTATACCCCCAGATGTCTTCCGCGAAAGTGGGCCATCCTGGACTCGAACCAGGGACCTCACCCTTATCAGGGGTGCGCTCTAACCACCTGAGCTAATAGCCCGCTCCTTTCGGTGTCTTTTCACTCAGCGCTAACGCTTTGTTCGTAACACCCGAATAATCTAGAGAAATTGCAGACCTAACTGCTCTAACTAACTCAACCCTCAACGACCTTAGGTGACTACAGCTATGAACTATTCGCAAATCGCTTTCGTTCTATAACCTAGTAGGTCTCCCTCTAAGGAGGTGATCCAGCCACACCTTCCGGTACGGCTACCTTGTTACGACTTCACCCCAGTCATCAGCCCTGCCTTCGGCGTCCCCCTCCGCAAAACGGTTGGGGTAACGACTTCGGGCGTGGCCAACTTCCATGGTGTGACGGGCGGTGTGTACAAGGCCCGGGAACGTATTCACCGCAGTATGCTGACCTGCGATTACTAGCGATTCCGCCTTCATGCAGGCGAGTTGCAGCCTGCAATCTGAACTGAGCAACGGTTTATGGGATTAGCTCACTATCGCTAGTTGGCTGCCCTTTGTCCGTTGCATTGTAGTACGTGTGTAGCCCAGGATGTAAGGGGCATGATGACTTGACGTCATCCCCACCTTCCTCCGGTTTGTCACCGGCAGTCTCCTTAAAGTGCCCAACTTAATGATGGCAACTAAGGACGAGGGTTGCGCTCGTTGCGGGACTTAACCCAACATCTCACGACACGAGCTGACGACAGCCATGCACCACCTGTCTCTACGCTCCCGAAGGCACCCCGTCCTTTCAGACGGGTTCGTAGGATGTCAATCCCTGGTAAGGTTCTTCGCGTTGCATCGAATTAAACCACATACTCCACCGCTTGTGCGGGCCCCCGTCAATTCCTTTGAGTTTCACACTTGCGTGCGTACTCCCCAGGCGGGACACTTAACGCGTTTGCTTCGATACTGCACGGGTCGATACGCGCAACACCTAGTGTCCATCGTTTACAGCTAGGACTACAGGGGTATCTAATCCCTTTCGCTCCCCTAGCTTTCGTCCATCAGCGTCAGTAATGGCCCAGTAGAGCGCCTTCGCCACTGGTGTTCTTCCTAATATCTACGCATTTCACCGCTACACTAGGAATTCCCTCTACCCCTACCACTCTCTAGTCATATAGTTTCCATTGCCGATTCACAGTTGAGCTGTGAGCTTTAACAACAGACTTTTACAACCGCCTACGGACGCTTTACGCCCAATAATTCCGGATAACGCTTGCATCCTCCGTCTTACCGCGGCTGCTGGCACGGAGTTAGCCGATGCTGATTCCTCAGGTACCGTCAGATCTTCTTCCCTGAGAAAAGAGGTTTACAACCCACAGGCCTTCCTCCCTCACGCGGCGTTGCTCCGTCAGGCTTGCGCCCATTGCGGAAAATTCCCCACTGCTGCCTCCCGTAGGAGTCTGGGCCGTGTCTCAGTCCCAGTGTGGCTGATCGTCCTCTCAGACCAGCTACTGATCGTCGCCTTGGTAAGCCTTTACCCCACCAACTAGCTAATCAGACGCGAGCTCTTCTACAGGCTATAAATATTTCACCTCTCGGCACATCCGGTATTAGCATCAGTTTCCTAATGTTGTCCCGGTCCTATAGGCAGATCCTCACGCGTTACTCACCCGTCCGCCACTAACCTCCGAAAAGGTCCGTTCGACTTGCATGTGTTAAGCACGCCGCCAGCGTTCATCCTGAGCCAGGATCAAACTCTCCATTTTAGGGAAGTTACTCGAATCTATAAAGACCAAGAACTTCGTTTGTATCTCGCTCAAGCTATTTACTAGCTATCCTTTTGCTTACTCGGAACAGCTATGCTATCCTCGTAAACAATTTCATTCATTAACGAGGGTCTCGTTAACTAAATTTCTCTAAATTATTCTCTTTTCTAGGTGCTACTCTTCGCTTCAGTGGCGCAGAACTCAAGCTCCGCTCCCTTCAGCGCTCAACCAATATAGCGAGCTTCGACCGATAGTGTCAATAGTTTTTCTTAGAAAAGTTTGAGATTGCCTGTATCCCGCATTAGGCATAGGTTTTAAAACTACACAATTGCCTTAAACAGATTGAAGGCGAAGAAGCTCCGGGACTTATCCAGAGTTTCTTCGCCTTCTTAGGTGCTGTGACGAATGTGAAGCTAGTTCTATGTTTTCAGCTTCTATATATTGGCTCGGGGCTAGAGACTGTATAAGGTGTTGAGAGTACTTTTGAGGAAGTCAGGTGAATTTTCAGTCTGTAATTGCTGCGTTGAACGATTTTTGGGCTAATCAAGGGTGTTTGATTATGCAGCCGTACGATACGGAGAAGGGAGCTGGAACAAAGAGTCCTCATACGTTTCTAAGGGCCATCGGCCCTGAACCTTGGGCTGTTGCGTATGCAGAGCCTTGTAGAAGACCAGCTGATGGACGGTATGGAGAGAATCCGAATAGGTATCAGCATTATTTTCAGTATCAGGTTCTGATCAAGCCGTCGCCTGAAAATATTCAAGCGCTTTACTTACAGTCGCTCAGAGCGCTTGGGATTATGCCTGAAGACCATGATGTGCGGTTCGTAGAAGATAACTGGGAAGATGCGGCAGTTGGTGCGTGGGGCGTGGGTTGGGAGGTTTGGCTAGATGGAATGGAGGTGACACAGTTTACTTATTTTCAACAGTGCGGTGGATTGGATTGTAAGCCAGTCTCGATTGAGATTACGTACGGGCTCGAGCGCTTGACGATGTATTTACAAGAAGTGGATGCGATGTCGAAAATTCAGTGGAATGATCAGCTAACTTATGGCGATATCTATATGCAAGCGGAGATTGAGAACTCGACGTACAACTTTGAGGCATCTAGCTCGGAATTATTGTTTAAGCTGTTCGAGCTGTATCAGCAGGAAGCAGAGCAGTTGATGAAGCGAGAGCTGGTGCTGCCTAGCTACGATTACGTGCTGAAGTGTTCTCATGCTTTTAATCTATTGGATGCGCGGGGTGTCATCTCTGTGACTGAGCGAACACGCTACATTCGGCAGGTTCGAACGTTAGCAAGAAAGGTGGCTCAGCTTTATCTAGACCAAAGAGAAAAGCTAGGGTTTCCTCTGCTGAAGCAGGCTGAGATGGCTTGATATAGATAGGAAAGATTGTGGAGCATTGCGAGAGTATATTAAGACATGCTAAGACGTGTTGAGTGTCTTGATATTTGAGGATGTGAATCGTGGGCATAGGTTTAAGAGGTTATTTAGAGCCAGTTGCGAGCTGGTTTGCGCAGTTCAATTTGCCAGAGCCGATTGTGCATTGGGGACATCCGGCAATGATGGCGATTGTGGTTTTCGTGATGGGTGGGTTTGCTGCCTATTCGGGTTGGCAGGGTCGGTTGGCGGTGGATACAGGGGTTGCGGTTGAGCAAAAGCAGCAACATGCGAAGGTTGCGCTGCTGATGTATCTGTTTATTGTGTTGGGGGCGACTGGCGGGATTCTATCACTGGTGATGCAGGGTGAGCCGATTTTGGAAAGTCCGCACTTTTGGACGGGGATGGGCGCGATCGCACTTCTCACCACCAATGCCGTCATCGCAGTCACCAAATTTGGCAAAGGCAACGAAGCATTCCGTTCAGCACATGCCTACATCGGTAGTACAGCTTTGGCGTTACTAGTCGTGCATGCGTTTTTTGGCGCTCAGTTGGGATTATCCATCTAGATCTGACCGTCTAGAGCTATCAGTACAGCTTTAAAGAGGCTCTGGGGATCACTTCCTAGAGCCTCTTTCTGATTGGAAGCAGGTGACGAAAGTTGATGGCTGGGCTCTTTAGAAGGAGGAAGCTGTTGGAATTAAGAGATGACGCCTTGGGGCCTTTTAGTGATTGTTGGTGCTTACGTTCTGGGACTGCTGACGACAGGAGTTACAGAAGCTCGAATCCTAGGCTGGCTGTCATTGACGGGCTGCGGACTTCTTTTAATAGGGACTATCAGCGCTCTGGTGGTGCCTATCTCTTGGCGGTTGGGTCCGACTAGGCGGCAGTGGTGGGTAGCAGGACTGGTTGGATTAATGGCTGCGAGCTACTGTGTGGCTAGATCGCCTCAGCCAGCAACCGATGACATCAGCTATTTTGCGTCTACGCATGAGCGCAGAGTGCTGGGAAAAGTTTTGCAGATGCCGCAAACGAGTAGAAATGAAAAGGGCAGATTTTTTCTAGAAGTCCATTCTGTCAGAGGGGCGGGAGAGAAAAATACGATTGAAGCGCCTCGTTCTGCTAGCGGTAAGCTGTATGTGACAGCAGCGCTAGCACCGAGTAAGAAACTGTATCCAGGGGAATTGGTAGAACTTAGAGGGAAAATTTCTGCAATTGAGAAGGAAACGTCGGAGCAATCTGCGGGATTTGGAGAATACCTATCTCGTCAGGGTTGCTTTGCCAAGTTCAATACTTTCTGGATAGAGTACCTGCCTGATCAAGAGGCACCACGCTGGGCGCTGTGGAAGCTTAGACAGCGGATTGTGCTGGCACAGAGTCGCTGGTTGGAAGCGCCAGTAGGTAACTTGCTAAGCGCAATGACTTTGGGGCGAAAAGCAGTAGATCTGCCTTTTGAAATCAGAGATAGTTTTATTGCAGCGGGACTAGCTCACACGCTGGCAGCCTCTGGCTTTCATGTTTCTTTGATACTGGCACTAGTGTTGGGTTGTGTACAGTCTTTGCCAGCTCGATCACAGGCGATCGCAGGTGCTTTGGCACTAGTCGTCTACATCGGTTTAACCGGACTACAGGCGAGCGTAATCCGAGCGGCAATCATGGGCGGCGGCATGCTGCTAGGCCTGGCCACAGCGCGAAAGGTTAATCCGTTAGGCGGATTGGTGATGGCGGTGGTGCTGATGTTGCTATTCAATCCGCAGTGGATATGGGATGTCGGATTTCAGCTGAGCGTAATGGCGACTCTGGGGCTAATACTAACGGTGCCTAGGCTGATAAAGTGGCTAGACTGGATGCCGATAACCATAGCAACGGTTCTGGCAGTGCCAATTGCAGCCTATCTCTGGACGATTCCGCTTCAGCTACTGTACTTTCAGGTGCTGCCAACATACAGTGTGTTCCTCAACGGAATTGCAACGCCGCTGGTGACTTTAATTAGTATGGGTGGGTTTGTGAGTGCGATCGCAGCTATTCCGATACCTTTGGTTGGCAGCTTCATCGCCTCCATGCTCTACTATCCAATTCACATACTGATCTGGATAGTAGAGCGCTTCAATCAATTCCCAGGTAGCTCAGTCGAATTTACTGGAATGAGGGGCTGGTATGTAGTTGTTAGCTACGGCGTGTATGCTGGCATCTGCCTATGGCTGTGGCAACGGGATCAGCAGTTGCCAGATGACGAACACACGTCTTTCCTGTTCTAGGGTTGAACACGGATTTATCGAGAAATCGGTGTAAGATGTAGAACCATCTGGAGAGGTGGCAGAGTGGTTGAATGCGGCAGTCTCGAAAACTGTTTTAGGGTCAAACCTAACGGGGGTTCGAATCCCCCCCTCTCCGTTGCTAGATTTTGTTTGAATATTAGACTTTGAACCGGGCTATGGCAGCCAGAACTGAGGCAGTAGCTGCTGTCCTACTTCTCGAATAGTACGGTTCACGGTGCGCGCCACCTGAATATGCGGTTCGTCTGGGACAATTGGAATAATATCAGCAGGATTACCAATACCAAATTTACTGACTACCTGATTAGCAGCTTCTAGGCCAGTTACGTAGGCTTTCTCCTGAGACCAAGAGCCATGCTGAGTCATAATCCAGTCACCACTCATAAAGACATTAGAGAAGCTGGTCGTGCCTGGTAGGAGATAGCGATAGCTGCCAGGGGCGAAGTGACTGACGCCCTGGCGAATCCGAACCACCGCATGATCGATAATTTGGGCGTTGCCAAAAGCCGGAATGCAGCCTGCAAGGTCGCGTTGAACAAGTGGAAGCACCTGCTCATCCGAGAGGTTTAGCAGCTGATTGGCATGGTAGTAGTCCGCTTCGACTACGGTACCGGGTTCGTTTTTGTATTCGTCCTGTAGAGCGTTTAGATCGAAGAAAGTCCAGCCAGTCGTTTGATGAAAACCGAAGCAGGCATTGGAAGGTAAGGGAATGTCGATCTTGCGATCAAACCAGAGGCGAGCCGCGAGAACGTCTATACCGCCTAGATTGGAAAGGTCTCGAAATTCAGGGCGATCGCGCAACACCTCGCTATTGGCCACAATCTTCTTCATTCCAGTGATTCCAACCGAAAAAATCACCGCATCGGCTTCAAAGACTTCGTCGCCACAAATCACCGCATCAATCTCGTTATTGCCACCGACTCGCACGTCAGTGACCCGCTGATTAGCCAAAATCTTGCCGCCCGCTGCCTCAATCTGCTCTACCCAGGGCCGGAAGATCATCTCGCCAACTGTGCCACGACACCAGCGCACGTCAAAATCTGGTTGATGGGCAAGGATAAAGTAATACAGCATACCTAGCGCGGCGGCAGCAGAACACTGCTCACCAGGCGCAAATAATCCCACTAGCAGCATCGGCTCAAAGGATTCTTTGTAAAGCCGCTCGGAGACGCCGTACTGTTTGAACAGCTCACGAGCAGTCATGTTGTCATAGCGTTTCCAGGCTTCGTCAGAATTATCGAAGTCAATCAGCGAGTAAAGCAGCGGCAGTGCAGACATCCGGTCAATCAGCGGTAGGCGCTTGAATCGGGTGTAGACGAACGTCCCTAGTGGCGTTGGTAGATAGGGTTCGCGCTGAAAAATTGGCGATTCGACTTCTAGCCCAGCGGGCGAATATTGAGAAGAGCGGGTGTAGGGGGTGAACGGCTGAATGCCTAGCTCATCCGTGAGGGCAAAAATATTGCTATAGGGATACCAAAAGCCGTGAATGCCCGCTTCTACAGAGCGGCCCTTTGGCGTTTTCCAGCCAGCGACCAAACCGCCTGGGTGAGCGCCTGCTTCTAGCAAAGTGACAGCATACCCTTGCTTTGATAAGTGGTAGGCAGCGCCTAGTCCGGCCCAGCCTGCACCGACAACGACGACTTTCTTTTGACTAGAATTATTAGACATTTGGGAGTAGGGAGGTTGAGGGTAGAGAAAAGTTGACATGGAAAAAGCCACGGGTTAATCCGTGGCTTTCGGGTTTTATCGCCTAAGCAACTACAGCTTAGCTAACGCCGATAAGAGCAGGCTCTTTAGCAGGAAGAGCAGTAATCTCGCCATCTTTATCGATGTCAAAGACAACGGTATCACCGTCATTGAGAGTGCCTGAGAGAATAGCTTCGGCAAGGCGATCTTCGACTAGGCGAGAGATTGCTCGGCGCATTGGTCTTGCCCCGTAGCGCTGATCGTAACCTTCGTCGACTAGGCGGTCTTTGAAGGCGTCAGTCATCTCAAAGGAAAGATTGCGATCGCCCAAACGCTGACCCACCTGCTTCAGCAGAATCTCAGCAATTTCCTTAACTTCGCTCTTAGTCAACTGGCGGAAGACGATGATTTCATCAATCCGGTTGATCATCTCAGGGCGGAAGAACTGCTTCATTTCCTCATTCACTAGATTGCGAATGTTGTTGTAGCGGCTAGTCGTAGCGTCTTCTTCAGCTAGCTCAAAGCCTAGTCCACCGCCACCTTTCTCAATGACTTTGGAACCAATGTTCGAGGTCATGATAATCAGCGTGTTCTTGAAGCTGACCTCACGGCCTTTAGAGTCAGAAAGGCGACCGTCATCTAGCACCTGCAAGAGGATGTTGAACACGTCGGGGTGAGCCTTCTCAATCTCATCCATCAAGATGACGCTGTAAGGCTTACGGCGAACTGCTTCGGTGAGCTGACCGCCTTCGTCATAGCCAACGAATCCTGGTGGTGAACCGATCAGTTTGGAAACGGTGTGCGATTCCATGAACTCGGACATATCCAGTCGAATCATCGACTCTTCGGAACCAAAGACCGCATTCGCTAACGCCTTAGCTAGCTCAGTCTTACCCACACCTGTCGGACCAGAGAAAACAAGACTTGCAATCGGACGATCCAGACCACGCAGGCCAACACGGGCTCTACGAACGGCCCTAGAAACAGCTTCAACAGCTTCGTCTTGACCAACAACACGTTCGTGTAAGGTCTCTTCGAGATGCATCATCATTGCTGATTCAGTCTCGGTGATGGCATTGACCGGAACACCCGTCCAAGAGGAGACGATATCGGCAATGTCTTCATCACTTACTTCAGGCTGCTTCATGATCGAAACATCGCCTTCTAGCGTGTCCTGAATCTTCTGGGTTAGCGTAGATTCCTTTTCACGCAGGCCAGCGGCTTTATCGTAATCCTGTTGCTGGATGGCTTCAAGGATTTCTTTTTGCACCTGACGTAGCTCGCTGCGCAGCTCACTAGCGGGAATGTTACGCGAGTGACGTAGGCGAACCCTAGACCCTGCTTCGTCGATTAGGTCGATTGCCTTGTCGGGCAGGTGGCGGTCGGTGATGTAGCGATCGCTTAAAGTCGCTGCCGCCTCAACGGCTTGATCAGTAATGTTAAGTCTGTGGAACTGCTCATAGCGACTGCGCAGACCATAGAGAATCTCAACGGTATCTTCTACAGAAGGGGGCGCAATTGTCACTGGCTGGAAGCGACGCTCTAGCGCAGCATCCTTTTCGATGTACTTGCGATATTCGTCTAACGTGGTTGCACCAATACACTGCATCTCGCCTCTCGCTAGAGCGGGCTTAAGCAAGTTGGCAGCGTCCATACCACCTTCTAGAGAACCTGCACCCACCAGGGTATGGATCTCGTCAATGACTAGAATGACATCTTGCGACTTACGAACTTCGTCAATGACCTGAGTAATCCGCTCTTCAAAGTCGCCTCTAAAGCGAGTACCAGAAACAAGCAGGCCCATGTCCAGACTGATGACTCGGCGATCAATCAGCGCTTCTGGCACATCTTGATTGACGATACGCTGGGCTAATCCTTCTGCGATCGCAGTTTTACCCACACCAGGTTCACCAACAAGCACCGGATTATTCTTCGTCCGACGGCCCAAGACTTGGACGACGCGCTCAATTTCCTTGTGGCGACCAATCACAGGGTCGAGCTTTCCTTCTGCTGCGACTTCCGTTAGATCAGTACCGTATTCTGTCAGAACGCTGCTGTCAGACTTGCGATCGGTTTTACGAGAACCGCCTGTACGGCCAGAAGTAACCGGCGTACTTTCGCCAATGACTCGAACAAGCTGCACTCTAATTTTCTCAGGATCTACGCCTAAGTTTGCAATTACCCGATAGGCGACGCTTTCGGAGTTCTGCGTCAGGCTAAGCAAGAGGTGCTCAGGCTCTATATAAGGATGGTCAAGCTTGCGAGCTTCTTGGAAAGCCTGCTCGAATACTTGCTTTACCTTCGGGGTGAAAGGAATTTCTACGGGTCCATTACCCGAGCCGCGACCGATGATTGATTCCACTTCGGTACGAGCATTCGTTAGATTGATGCCAAATTCGTCTAGGACCTTAGCAGCAATGCTAGTGTTCTCCTTGATGATGCCGAGCAGCAACTGTTCGCTGCCGACAAAGTTGTGACCCAGGCGACGGGCCTCCTCTTGCGCCTGCATGATGACCGCGATCGCGGTGTTTGTAAAATGCTCAAACATGTTTTTAAGAGACCTCGAACCCAGTTTTGGTGGTTCACCTATTGCTCTTGCGAGGACACGTAGCCATCAGCTACGCAGCTACAAAAGTAGGCTTCCCATGTATTCTTTTGCTGGCTTTAGTTAAGTTATTTGTCTACTTATGTCAATATACTTGTATTTCATCTGTTCTGGCACCAAAGGAAGCCGTACTTAGTGGTGTGTTTTCCGTAATACTCGAAAAGTAAGGACAAGCATCTAAGAATCACTGCAAGTGTAATAAGCCTTAGTATACAAAACTTTACGAGGCAATGGGTCTATCAACAGACCTAGCTTGAGTTCAAGCTTGGAGATTAATTGCGCTCTGCGAATCTAAATATTCGAACTTAGTCAGGTGAGCCTGATTGAAATATACCCAAGATGACAGCGTTGAAAGTGACTATTGGCTGAAGTCCGCTTCGCAGGTTGCCAAGATGTCGAGATCTCGATCTGATAGGGTCTCGATATGGTGAAACCCTTGAAGCGTATAAGCAGGCGCGGCGCTACCAGCTGAAAGAGAGCCGTCTGTAGTTAGCGCGATAGAGTAGGGATGAACGGTTTGCTGATAGCTATTGACTATATTAAGCGCCATTCGGTCGGGATAAACGTGACCAGAGAAACAGTCAAACGAAGAATTGGGCTGGTAGAAAGCGCCTACAGTTTTGCTGTCAGTGATAGAAAAAACGGCATAGGCACTGCCGATTTGGTCACGCTGCGGACTTTGACCAAAGAGATAGGTACCATCTGCTAAGACAGAAAGGTCTTTGTTACGAGCTGTTTCAACAAGCGTTTGGTCAGCCGACTGGCTGGCTGTGGCATTCGCGGAGGTTGGCGCAGCGCCAGCAGTGGAAAAGCCAACGGTAGAAAAGGAAAGGCCAAGTACTGTCAAAGAGAGCAGCGTCTTTCTAGCGATGCTACTAGCAGTGTGAGTGACTGTATAAGCTTTCTTTGAAACGAGATTTAGAAGGATCATTGAATGGGTACTCGGTTAGGTAAAAGTTAGATGCACTGTGCCTGAATCTAAGTAATCTGAATTTGAGGCACTTCGATATGGACTCGTCCACTTGCTTTGCTTGAGCACAACAGCTCTAAAACTTCTACTCGACCTCTGGCTTTGCCTATGGTAGGGGTGACCTGGTAGAGAAAGCCTCTATTACAAGTAAGATTTCGTTGGCGAAAGGGTAGTAGATAAGACATGGCTGGGCGAAGAGACTTGGCAGAACAGAGGAAAAGCTGGACAGATCTTCAACATCAGCTGAGAAGTTTGGACGGTCGGAACTATAGAGAATACAAAGGAATAAAGGGCAGTTACGAATTCACTGAGTTCAGACTGAGTGTGGATTATGTACAGGGAGATCCCTTTGCCGCACCCAGCCGCATTTGTATCCAAGTACCTCAGGCGGTAGCTGGGTTTCCGGTTGATTGGATGACTGATTATGAGCGGCAGGTGGCGATCGCAGATTATCTGACTAGGCAAGTGGCGCAAGTGGCCCAGTCTCTGCAAAAAAAACGCGGATCTGGCAAGAGCGGAAAAATTGAGATTGCAGTGCCAAGTCAAGCCATACTGAGGCGTACAGCGGTCTGGGTAGACGCCGATACAGTAGAGGTTCGTCTGACAGTTGGGCTACCGGCCTTTGGTAGACGGATTGCTGGGCAGGCAGCAGCAGATTTGCTGTGTACAGATATTCCGCTGCTAGTGACCCGGTGCCTGAAATTTAAGACGCTAGACGCTGCCGCAATAGAGCGTCAGATATATACGCTAGAAGACGCTGAGGCGCTGCGCAGTCAACTAAGTGACCGTGGGCTAGTCGCGTTTATTGCAGCGGGAGCCTGCTTGCCGCGTTGCAGCGGAATTGATGAGCGGCCGCTTGCAGAAGGGGATCTGTTTGGGCCTCCTGCCAGTGCATGGCCTACTGACGACTGGACCCAGCTAGAAACGCCGCATAGCGGATGGGTGGAGGGGCTAGGCATCCAGGCTGGAGTGACGCTGATTGTTGGCGGTGGCTATCACGGCAAGTCAACCCTGCTGAAGGCAATTGAGCAGGGAATCTATAGCCACGTGCCAGACGACGGACGCGAACGGGTGGTATCCGATACCAGAACCGTGAAGCTGCGGGCGGAGGACGGGCGGAGCATTGTAGGAGTAGATATTTCTCCAGTGATCAATCACTTGCCCAGAGGACGAGACTCACGACAGTTTTCGACGACGAATGCGAGCGGCAGTACGTCTCAGGCGGCAGCGCTGATCGAGGCAATAGAGACAGGGGCAAAAGTGCTGCTGATCGATGAGGACACAGCGGCTACAAACTTTATGATTCGCGATCGCAAAATGCAGGCTCTAATCGCAAAAGACAAAGAGCCCATCACGCCTTTTATCGACAAGGTCCGTCAGCTATATGACGAGTATGGAGTTTCAACTATCCTGGTGATGGGCGGTAGCGGCGATTATTTTGCAGTAGCGGATACGGTGATTGCGATGGAGGACTATCGGCCTAGAATCGTGACGCAACAGGCGAAGGCGATCGCCCGCGCCGATCTAGAAGCTAGACAAGCAGAAGGCGGCGATCGCTTTGGCCAGATCACACCTCGGGCTGTCTTGCCGGGTAGTTTGCCAGTTGGGAAAGGCGATCACGCGTTGAAAGTGAAGGCTCAGCGGGATGAACTAACGCTGGGCAATGAAACAATTGAGCTAAGAGCAATTGAACAAATTGCTGAGGCTCATCAGGTAAGGGCGATCGCCCAGGCAATTATCTACGCAGACCACTACTACTTTGATCCCAAGCGATCCTTAAATGAGCTGCTAGACCTAGTAATGGACGACATTGAGCGAGGCGGACTAGACATCTTGTGCGAAGACGGCTCGTCTTCTAAATATCAGCGAGTAGGCAATCTAGCGATGTTTAGACGGTTTGAACTAGCGGCCGCTATCAACCGACTCAGGAGCGTTCAGATCGGCAACCTATTTTAATCTCACCAAAGAATTCATTAAGAACTGATGAAAACACGCCCTGATCGCAGGCGAAATCGATATCGTGTAAGCAAGATACCTCCTAACTGCGTCTTTTACTCCATCTAGCCGTCTATTCTACTAAGGCGATAGATGGAGTTTTTTATCTTTATAGATGCGTTCTTTTTTTGGCCCGGATAACAAAGGATCAGACGGCAGAGAATTAGGCCGTAAAGGCAAGGCAGACAATCAACTAGAGCAAAGCGCTGCATGGCCGACTTGGGTTTGGCTATTGCTTTGGCTAGTGATCGCACTAGCGCTGCGATTTAGTCTTCTTTTTAGCAAAGACGCCTGGATGGACGAAGTCGCCACTATCTTGTTCAGCTTAGGCAACTTTTCTAGACTAGTTCCTCTGAACGAAATTATCGATTTAGAGGCCGTTCTGCGTCCCTTGCAAATCACGCCAGGAACGTCTGCGTTCGATGTCGTCAGGTATCTACTAACAGAAGATAATCACCCACCGACCTATTTCATTATCGCGCACTGGTGGATGGGCATCGTTCACCGCTTCTATCCCCAAAGTGATGGTTATGCCTCTCTTTGGGCGGCAAGAGCACTCGCTGCAATTTTTGGTGCGCTAGCTGTCCCTGCAACCTACGCACTGGCTTGGATTAGCTTTCGCAAACAGACGACTGGCCTGGTCTGCGCAGCACTAATGGCAGTCTCACCTTTGAGTGTGTACGTATCGCAAGAAGCTAGGCATTACAGCTTGGCAATACTAATGGTGATTGCTTCTTTGTGCTGCTTTATAGATGCGGCGCAGTCTCTACAGCGGCACAAACAGATTGAAAGATGGAAAGCACTGCTCTGGATACTGATAAATCTGTCGGGCGTGACAGTGCATTATTTCTGCGGGCTGACCGTTATAGCAGAGGGAATGACGTTAGCTGTCTTGTTAGTCAGGCAGTGTCAGCAGAAGTCTGATGCGTGGCGGCGATCGCATTGGATCAGCCTCTACAGCGTAGCGGTGGGTACGTCGGTAGGCATCTTTCTGTGGCTACCTGTGCTAGCCAATTTCTACGGTAGTCACCAGACTAGCTTTCTGAGAACAGACTATCAAGAGCTTAGCGATTGGATTGATCCGATCGTTTCACCTTTTTTGCACATAGTCTACGCGGTGATGTCACCCGTGACTACGGGATATAGCTGGCAGGCTGTGGCAGCGATTGTCGTGACTTCGCTCTTGATGCTGGGCTGGGCGGTGTGGCTGATGGTGGTGGTGGTGCGATCGCTTCGAGGTCAAGTCCGAGATGCTTCTGCTCAGGACACTTCAGGTCGGGATGCTCTAATCCAGAGTAGTAAAATCGATCAAAAATCCCATCAACGGACTAGCATCCTGGCAATGGCAGGCTTTTTGCTGATGGCCAATCTATTGTTTATGGTGATCTGCTATGGCACCGGATTTAATATTGCTCGTAGCCATCGCTATAGCTTTGTTTATTTCCCAAGCATTATAGTTCTGGCCGGAGCGGGGCTAGCGCCGCTATGGGAAATGACTAGAGGGCCAAAAGCTGTCTCGATAGCAGGCTTAATCACTAATGCACGAGCCAGAGCACGAAAGTCAAAGCATACTCACTGGCAGTCAAACTTTGAGAGGTGGAGGGTCAAAGGCAGGACTTTTGTCGCTGCTGCTATCTGCGTAAGCTTTATTAGCAGCCTATTTGTGGTGAATAATATTAGTCTTAAAATCTACAACGCAGATAGGTTCATTGAGCTGGTTCAGCAAGAGACAAGCTATCAGCCGATTATCGGCACAGTTGCGTTTACGACTCAAAAACCGATTGTCGTTGGCCTAGATATTATGGCGATCGCCTGGGAGATAAAGCGCAATTTTGATCCAGCTTCTCCTAGCGGTGGATGGAATAATACACCAAGGTTTGTATTGGCAGAGCGCGCGGAAGACAGCACCGTTAATGTCGAAACACGGCTGATAGATGCGCTAGATGGACTTTCTCGTCCGTTCGATCTGTGGATGATGAACTTTGGCGAGGGTCTAGAATCTGCACGGTGCGATCGCCTCACGGACGGAATCGCCAACAAAGGCAACTACAGCTACTCCCACTACCTCTGCAAGTAGATCGAGCTGAGTCAGACATCTTCCCATCGCCACTTAATCTAATAGCCGACTAGCTCAGAACAAGACTCTGGTTCAGCGCCTTCGACTATGCAGTTCTCCCAAACAATACGACGACTCAAAGCAGCGGGTAGCTGATCTTTTTGAGCTAGCGCCTCAGCGAACCACTCCAAGCTTTCGGCAGTGTCACCGCGTCCGGCCAAAACTTGAGCCTTTAGGTAGAACAGTTCAGGATTACTGGGCGCAGCAGCAAGCGCTTTGTTCACAGCGACTAGAGCGCTGTCGTATTGGTCGAGGTCTCGGTAGCCGATGGCGATCGTACGCTGAGTGACATAGACGGGATGGCTGTGCTGTGCCATACGAGCGATCGCCCGCTCTGGACTGACAAAAGGTAGATTCACCGCCAGCATTAAATCCATCGAACCCCTGAGTAAATTCAGTTCAGAATCTGTCGCATCGATTCGTTCAACCGCATCGAGCTCATTGAAAACCTGCTGAAGCATACTCAGCGCCTTGGGCGTTCCCCTGGCTAGCCCTTCTGTTTTCAGCATATGAGCACCTTCTAGAAATAAACCCACCGCCGTATAGAGATGACCTCGTAGCAGGTCAGTTTCCTTTAGTGCAGCCGCCGTTTCTTGAGTGAGTTTGGCTCGACGAGCGACTTCGTCCAATCCAGCGCTCCCCTCGAAGTAGGCCATAGCCGCAATCAGTGCGTGGACTAAAGGCTCATCTGCTTCGTTGGCCTCCGCTTTAGCCAAAGCAGCATCAGCGGCTGTATAGTTTCCTTCTTCAAAGATGACTCGAAAGGCGGCTTCTGTATGTTCACCTATGTCACGAGGAGAGGTAGGACGGAAGGGATCAGCGGCGAATACCGGAGTGCTAATTCCGAACGTGATGACGCTCAGACTAAAAAGTCCAGCGAACAGCTTGGTGTTTGGGTTCATGATCGTACGAGAGGAACAGGGGGCATGTTCTTTGGATAGAGTATACCTAGCTGGTTTTAGCGGAGGTTTACTTGAGCATTATTTTGGCAGGCGATCGCAGTGGCACTGGAAAAACAACGCTGACGCTTGCTCTATTAGCCGCACTAAAAAAAAGAGACCATCAGGTTCAATCGTTCAAAGTTGGCCCGGACTATATCGACCCGATGTTTCACAGTGCTATTACAGAGCGCCCTTGCTACAATCTCGACCCGGTTTTAACTAGCGAAGCATATGTACAGCAAAGCTTTCGAGAGCATTGCAGCGAAGCCGATGTTGGCATAATCGAAGGCGTTATGGGCCTGTTTGATGGCGCAACTGGGATAGACGATACGGCCAGTACGGCGCATGTGGCCTGTCTGCTGAAGCGCCCAGTTGTGCTAGCGGTCGATTGTGGGCGAATGTCGAGGTCGTTAGCGGCTTTGGTGCAGGGATATCGAGATTTTGACACTCGGGTAACGGTGGCAGGAGTAATTTTGAATCGGGTGGGGAGCGATCGCCATCTTCAGCTATTGAGCGATGCGCTTGCCCAAATCGATATGCCAGTGCTTGGCGTGTTTAGACGAGAAAAGGATATCGAGCTGCCGAGTCGCCATCTTGGCTTGTTGCCAACTGGAGAGATTGAGGGGTTCAAGCAGGTTGCAGAGCGGCTAGCGGCAATTGGAGAGCGCTGTTTTGACTGGCGAAAGCTAGAACCGCTATTAGACTTCGACTCCGCTCGGCCCACGGGTGAGAAAGTAACGGTTGCAGAAAATAAGCGGGTGAGGATTGCGATCGCCCGCGATGCTGCTTTCAACTTCTACTATCCCGATAACTTTGAAGCCCTCGAAGCCCAAGGCGCGGAACTCATCTTCTGGAGTCCGCTAGAAGATGAGACGCTTCCAGCGGCAGATGGCCTGTACTTCGGCGGTGGCTTTCCAGAGGTCTTCGCAGCTCAGCTCAGTGACAATAAGGTGATGAGATTGGCTATCCATCGGGAGATTGAGCAAGGCGTTCCCACCTACGCAGAGTGCGGCGGACTGATGTATCTTAGCGAGACTTTGATTGATTTCGATAGGAGAGCTTGGCCAATGGCCGGGGTGATTCCTCAGACTATTGAAATGAACCAGCGGCTGACGCTGGGTTATCGGAAAGGACGGGCGATCGCAGACGGTCCGCTACTAGTCAAAGAGCAAACCGTGGTCGGCCACGAATTCCATAAGTCCAGCATTGTGGAAACATTAACCAGTCCCAACTACGAAACGCAGCGGTATTGGGGAGACATCGACAAACCATCGTTAGAGGGCTATTGGCGACCAAACCTCCATGCGTCCTACGTGCATCTGCACTGGGGACATCGACCAGCGCTGGCCGAGCGATTTATTCAGAGCTGCCTGAGATACCGACAGCAGCGGAGCTAGACGGATTAGCCAATTCTCTCGACGACATCTTTCAAAGCTTCTCTAGGCTCTGCATAATCAAAGGAAAATCCTGATGCCTGGGTCCGCTCTGGTAATACTTTCTGACCTTTCAGCACCACGACCGCACCATCTCCTAGCAGCGCTTCAATCGCAAAATCCGGGACTGGCAACCAAGAAGGTCTGTCCATGACTTCGCCCAAGGTTCGAGCGAGATCTTTCATCCGGACAGGTTCTGGGGCGGTGCCGTTATAAACGCCATGCATAGACGGATCGAGTAGCGCTTTCATATAGAGACTAACCAGATCGTCAATATGAATCCAGGAGAACCACTGCTGACCACTGCCAATCGGTCCACCTGCGTAGAGTTTGAAGGGAGTGATCATTTTGGCGATCGCGCCTCCATCGCCCAGCACAATCCCGGTACGAATAATTGCCACCCGCACGCCAGCATCCTTTGCCTTCCGCGCCGCCGCCTCCCACGCCTGACACACCTTAGAAAGAAAGTCACTTTCAGCTGGTTCGCTCGTCTCAAAGAACTCAGCCGTTTCGCTCGTCCCGTAATATCCGATGGCTGAACTGCTCACCAAGATAGACGGCTTTTGTTCGGCTTTTGCGATCGCCTCTACCAGCTTCTGCGTCCCCACCTGACGGCTATCAATAATCCGCTTCTTCCGCTCCGCCGACCACCGCTCCGAAATCGGCTCACCCGCCAGATTAATTACCCCATCACAGCCAGAAATCTCAGCCTGCCAATCGCCCGACTCTGTAGGCGTGTAAGCCACGTACTCCACAGGCTTAAACTTATCCGCCGCAAACACCTTTCGAGCTTTGGCGACATTGCGCGTCAGCACTTTGACATCGTGGCCTTCATCCACCAGCCGAGCGACCAAGCGAGACCCTACAAACCCAGTTGCACCCGTAACGGCAATTTTCATAGCTGAGCTATCGTCCTAATTTTTATTCAACTGCTCTTTATAGTAGCGAGATAGTAGCAAGCAATGAAATGTAGAAGAAGTTGGTAATCATTCACGGGTTTACGAAGCGATAGGATAAAAGCTAAGCAACTGCTCCTCGCGGCTCGCTTGCCATACTCTCTAGATACAAGGTATCAGCGCTAAAGTCCTGCTCCTGTGGCCACTGAACACCACCAAAAAAAGGCTTTACCTGCTTAAAGTAATCGACTGCTTGCAAAGCTTGAAACACACCCTTCGAGATGTAGGGTCTCACATTGAATATGCGCACTTCGCCGTTATCAAAAGCAAGTCTCAAACGGTAATTTTCTAATGCCTCAACTTGGGATACTTTAGGTGACATACTTTGCCTACTTCAGTGGATCTATCTTGAAAACTTGCTGTCCCTCAACAGCTAATTCCCAGTTTGCCATAAGCTCATCTTGATGTATCTCTATCCAGGCTAAAATCAAGCGTAGTCTGGCTCTTTTCAGCTTCCCTTCTAAAACTTCTCCATCAGGGATAGATAAGATAGCTTCTTCACCTTAATATTTCACATGGATGTGAGGCCTATAATGTTGCTTATTATCAAAGTAGTACATTAAAACAATGACTCCGTAGAACATCGAGATTACAGGCATTCGCATCTATCCTTATATCGAGAACGGCAGTTCACTTAAGCTTTGATATGCAACTAGAAGACTATTTCAGCTTCCTAGAACCCAACGATATCCGGATTAAGGCACTCGCGTAGGCATCGAGACTGTTCTATACGAATATATCTTTCGCGCTCGTACACCTGAAGAAATTGAGCGGTCCTATTCGACGATCACGCTAGACCAAGTCTACGCAACCATCCTTTACTACCTACGCAACAAAGAGTCTGTTGAGAAGTACATCACGGACTGGATTGAGTACGGGGAAGAAATGCGGAGGGAGCAGAAAAAAACCCTTCCCCTTTTATGCTCAGGATGCGGGCTCTGAAGGAGAAACAGACCGCAAAGTAGCGATGAAAACATGAGCAGGGGCCAAACTATTGAGGAGTTGCTTCTGATCGCAGAAGCCGCCTTCAATGATGAATTTCCAAGACCGAATTGACTTTCTGCCCGTAAAGTAAGGACGTCAGTTATCAGTACGTTTCTAGCCCTTTACGCCACTGCCTGTCTCTGATGGCACGATGTATCGCTGCGCTGCCACAAAGAATAGAATAATTGGGACGATTGATATCACTGAGCCTGCTGCAATCAATCGCCAGTCGAGCGAAAAGCTACCAGCCAGTCTAGCGACGCCCAACGGCAAGGTGTAATACTCAGGTCGATCCAGAATCAGCAGCGGCCAGAGAAAGTCACTCCACGAGCCGATGAATACGAAGATTGCTAGCGTCACTAACGCCGGACGCACGGATGGAATCATAATGTGCCACCAGATGCCTAGCTCTGTGCAGCCGTCAATGCGGGCCGCTTCTTCTAGCTCCTTGGGGACGGATTGAAAAGCCTGTCGCATTAGGAAGATGCCGAAGGCGGAGGCGATCGCAGGAAAAATTACGCCAATGTAGCTATTAGTCAGCCCTAGCCGCACGGTAAAGATGTAGAGCGGAATCATCACAATCTGAAACGGTATCAAGATTGTGGAAACGACTAGAGAGAATAAAATCTCTCGGCCTTTAAAGTTCAGCCTGGCTAGCGGATAGGCCGCTAGCGAACACAGCAAAAGATTTAGCACCACAGTGACTACGGCAATCAGGGTGCTGTTGAAGAAGTAGCGGCCAAAGGGATTAGACTGCCACACCTTGATGAAGTTGTCGAAGGTGGGAGAGGTGGGTAGGAACTGAGGCGGGAACTGGAAGAGGTTTTCAGTTGGGCCTTTAAAGGAGGTGCTGACTAGCCAGAGCAGTGGAAGGAGCATGATCAGGGCGATCGCGCCCAATACCCCATACATAAAAACAGTCCTTCCCCATCTCCTCGCATTCGCTTGTGCCATCTGTAATCTAAATCCCTCTATCCAAAGTCCCTAGCTTGCATCAACCACATGCCTGCAAAAGACTCAGAGTCTGGGCTATCTTGCACCGCAATGAAATGCACATTATTCGCCGCTGCCTTTGCAGTCTCAAACCGCAAACCTTCCGCCTGCGTCTCTGGCGTCACCAAATCGGCCAGCAACCAGGTCTCAATCGTCCCTGTATCCATCAGCAGCCGAGCGGTAGCCGTATTTTTGGAAACGTAGTTTGTCGATTCTTCTTTGCCTGCTCTGACTGCCGCGATCTCTAATCCAGACATCCAGGCGGCTAGTGGAGTCGCTCTATTCGAGTAGATAATAAATCCTGGAATCGGCGTATCCGGCTCTACACCTGCTGTCTCTAGCGGGAAAGATTCGCCGAAGGCAACATCCCATTCGCCCATGTCGGCAAACTCTTTGGCAGGCAGCGTCACCAGCGCCCACTGCTGACCGATCAAAGCATCTGGCAATGGGTTCACGACTTCTAGCGGCTTGGCTATCGAAGCTGAAGCGCCTGCCTTGTAGCCGGGATCATTTGGATAAACATTTGCTCTACGATCTTCTAGCCACTGTTGTAGAGCCAGCGTCCGGCGGCTGGGATAGGGCAGTAGACCCGCCTCTTCGCAGGCGCGTTTGATCATATTCTGCATTTGATAGCGGAAGTAGCGGACCTTGGTAGGGGAGGCGACTGACTTCTCGGTGGCTTGGGCGATCGCCTCTTCAATCGCCGCCTGCAACGTCTCCGAATTTACCTCGCTGTTCGATACATACTTGCTATAGCGAAACAGGGCTTCAGGGTCATCTTCTACCGACTGCAATCCTTCGCAGATCAAGATCTCCCAGCGCTTTTTATTCTGCTCATCCAAAACTGGCCTGGAATAAAAATCCAGCTCCCAAACACTACCCATAGGGATCTCAAGCTAATTGATCTAATCTTCCAGCCTGAAGCCAATCTCCTCAAAAGAGAAATGCCCACAGAGCAAAAGGGACTCCGGATGTCAAAAGAGAAACCAGAGCTAATCTAATTGTCGCCCTCAGCTACCACCTTAGCAACGTTCTTCGCTCGCTCCTCTGCCTCTGCCATCACCGTCGCTAAATCCTTCAAAACCTCCCCCGGATATTTCTCTAGTACCTGAGTAGAGAGTGCAATTCGCCCACGCTGGTCGTCAATATTTAGCACGATCGCCTTAACCGGATCGCCTACCTTAAACACGTCACCGAGCGCAGATACATAGCTCTTGCTAATCTGCTTGATGTGCAGCAGCCCGGAAGCGCCACCAAAATCAACAAACGCGCCAAAGGGCTTCAGCGAAGCAATCGTTCCTTCGATCAGCTCACCCTTAGTCAAACTGCTCATCGCGGTAGCTCTTGCCGCAATCCGCTCGGATAGCACCAGCTTATTGTTTTCCTCATCCACTTCTAGAAAGGCGACATTGATGCTGTTACCCATTAAAGAATCGAGATCTTCTACTCGACGAGCCAGGTGAGATCTGGGAATAAACGCTCGTAGTCCGCTGACATCGGCTGTCACGCCGCCTTTGTTACTACCAGAGATAGTCACCTCTAGCACATCGCCATTATCCTGGCGCTCGCGTAAGCGCTCCCACAGCTCTTTAATTTCCATTGCGCGAATAGAAATCACCATCTGACCATTGGCATCTTGATCGCGAATGATCAAAAATTTGCGCTCTGTGCCCAAAGGCAGAGCTTCTTCCAAAACAACGTCAGACTCAATCGAAGCTTCCTTAGTAGGCAAAAAAGCCGCTGATTTACCACCGATATCGACGTATGCTCCGTCAGACTCGTGGGTTTCGACTTTACCAGTGACCACGCTACCCCGTGAAAACTGATAGTCTTGCTGCTCTAAAGCTTTTGCGAAATCTTCGGCTGAAAACAACGGGGAAATCTCCCTAAGTCAAATTAAATAGTTTTTCAAATATAGCAGTCTGCCCTCAGCTTGAACCATCACCGATGATTACAACGCTTATCAGGCGACACTAAGCATCTATCGTAGGGCTTCGATCCGCTTCATATCGTCAAGAATTTATCGTCAAGAATTATTGAGTAGACCTAAAAAAATCAAATCATCTGCCACGAAGCGCTGATTCCCGACTAATCTCTAAAGTAGATAATCCAGATGCCGTCATGGGAGCGCGTCTATAGTGGTCCAGTTTCATATTCAAACCGATAGCGAAATACCTGCATCTACCCAGCTCTACGATCAGATTTGGTTTGCGATCGCATCTCGCCAATACCCACCCGAGTACCGCCTGCCCAGCACCCGCCAGCTAGCGATGCAGACTGGGCTTCATCGCAACACCATTAGCAAGGTCTACCGCCAGCTAGAAGATGCCGGTGTAGTCGAAGCGATGCCTGGTTCTGGCATTTACGTCCGCGCTGAAGGCACCACCGAGATTGTCAAACCCGGCTCGCCGCTGCTGGCCAAGTTTCCCAAGGCTCAAGAGCTAGTAGAAAACAGCCTAGACGAACTGCTGCGTCAGGGTTGCTCACTCCATCAGGCGCGTGAGCTATTCATGACCGAAGTCGACTGGCGCTTGCGCTGTAGCGCTAGAGTGCTCGTCACCATTCAAAAAGAAGATGGCGCGGGCGAGCTGATGGTGCGCGAGCTAGAGCAAGCGCTAAAGATTCCCGTGCAGCTTGTACCGCTAGAAGAGCTCGATCAGGTGCTGTCTCAGACGAGATCAGGCACTGTGGTAACTAGCCGATACTTTATTAATGAGGCGGAGGCGATCGCAGCGCCAAAGTCCGTCCGCGTCATTCCCATCGACATCTACGACTACGCCAAAGAACGCGAACTTCTCAAAAACCTACCGAAAGACACCTGCCTCGGCCTAGTCAGCCTCAGTACCGGCATCATCCGCATCGCCGAAGTTCTTTCCTACAGCCTGCGCGGAGACAACATCTTGGTCATGACCGCCCAAACCCAAGACGCGCAAAAGCTCAGTGCCGTCGTCCGCAGCGCTCAAACCATCGTCGCCCTCGATACCGCTAGCTACCCAGCGATCAAGGACGCCCTTCTCGCCGCCCGCAACGACATCATCCGCCCTCCAGAAATTATCCGCTGCGAGAACTACATCGGCGAAAAGTCTATTGAGCTTCTTAAACGAGAACTAGGATTGGATTGACAGGTTTAGAAGAATCAGCACTTAGGTCACGGCACTAAGCCATAGCTATGGTACAAACACCGACTAAAGCAATGACTCTATCAAGGTTTCTAACCCTGCCAGAGTCAAAGCCAGCCAGCGAGTTCATCAATGGCCAAATTCATCAAAAACCGATGCCTCAAGGCCAGCACAGCATAATTCAGGGTGAACTCGTTACGCAGATCAATCAAATAGCAAAGCCCGATAAACAAGCCTGGGCTTTTCCAGAGCTACGCTGCACTTTTAGTGGACGCTCGATTGTACCTGACGTAGCTGTTTTTACCTGGGAGCGCATACCCAAGCGAGCAGATGGCAACATTGCGAATCAATTTCTGATCGCACCAGACTGGACAATCGAAATTCTCAGTCCTGGCCAGTCGTCTACTCGGATCACTAGCAACATCTTGCACTGCATAGACAACGGAACAACGCTCGGGTGGCTGATCGATCCTGAAGAAGAATTGATTTTGATATACCAGCCTGATCGGCTACCAAAATCTCTAGAGAAAGGCGACCAGTCTTTGCTTGTTCCACCATTCGCTAGTGAGCTAAGTCTTACTGTCCAGTCTCTGTTTGCTTGGCTAAAGGTATAGAGCCTGTGTCGAATGCATAAAGCTACAGCTATACGCTAGCGCCTGCGGACACTTCAGATCTTGCCAGGAATGAGTTAGTGATTTCTAGATACCGCTGCGCATCTTCCATCATCGGGAAGTGGGCTGTGTTTGGCATCATCACGTATTCAATACTATCGCTCAGCTCTGCTGCTTCTTTGCCTAGTTTCGCAGGCGTAATCTTATCGTATTCTCCTGAAACCATCAGCGTAGGCACTTTCAAGGCGGCAAAAGCGGCAGGCATAGCTTCGGTGGCATGCTTACTAACGGCAGCTTTTAGCGTACCGAATGAAGTATCTCCATTAGCCACGACGAAATCTTCTAGGAATGCCTTTTTCTCTTCTAGCGGAATGTCTCCTTTAAGGAAGCGCTGCATGAACATCTGAGGAGCAAAAGGAACTTTGCCAAGCCACTTGGGACGGAAGGCGACAACATAGCCGCCAAACAGGTAGAACGCTTCAAAAGCCCATTTCTGGTAAGGGAAGCTGCCGTTGCAGGTCAATATTGCCTTCTTTACGCGCTCTGGGTAGCGATCGAGAAAGTAAAGGCCGATGGAGCCGCCCATCGAATGAGCGTTCATGTAGACAGGCTGCGCTAGGTTTAGCTCCTCTAATAGAACGTTCAGGTCTTCAGCGAAGCTTTCTAACGTGCCAAGATCTGGGTTAGCGGCAAATTGTTCTGGGGTGGGGGCGTGCGATCGCCCAAACCCCCTTTGGTCATACAGCAGACAATCAAATCTATCTTTGATTGCCTCTGCGGTAGAGCGCCAGTAGCGCGCAGAGCCCGCCCACCCATGCAAAAAAACCATCACTGGCTTTGCATAGTTGCCCGGATGGTCTTGAGTAGATATCCACTCGTAGTAATGATCAACGCCGTTGACGCTAACGTATGGCATTCTTGCTGTTCACCTTCATTCAAATCAAAAAGCGCTATGTTCTAGAAGCTTGTCTAGGCAGACTCTGGTTTTGGTAGAGAGGACGGATGCACTAGCAGATCCGCTGTCGAGCGATTTTCTACCATTTTGCGCGTGATCAAGCAGGTTTTAACATCATCGCGTGAGGGTAGCTCGTACATCACGTCTAGCATAATTTCTTCGATAATGCTGCGTAGCGCTCTAGCACCCGTTTTACGGTTAAAGGCTTCTTTTGCGATCGCCTTAATCGCATCCGGCTCAAACTCCAAGTCCACATTGTCCATCCGCATCAGCTTCTTAAACTGCTTTACCAAAGCATTCTTTGGCTCCGTCAGAATAGAGACCAAAGTCTTCTCATCCAGCGGCTCCACAATCGAAATCGCTGGAATTCGTCCAATAAATTCAGGAATCATTCCGAATTTGACAATATCATCCGGCGCTAAATCTTGTAGCGTCAGTGAAGACTTCTCATCGCTACTAATCTCTTTACCAGGCTGAACGAAGCCCATCGACTTCTTGCCAATCCGCTGTTCGACAATCTTATCTAGGCCAACAAAAGCCCCACCACATACGAACAAAATATTGCGCGTGTCGATCTGAATGCAGTCCTGATAAGGATGCTTGCGTCCTCCCTGAGGCGGCACGTTTGCGACCGTACCCTCCAACATCTTTAGTAGTGCCTGCTGAACCCCTTCGCCTGATACATCACGAGTAATTGAAGGGTTCTCGCTCTTACGAGCAATCTTATCGATCTCATCGATATAGATGATGCCACGCTGAGCTTCTTCTACGTCAAGATCTGCTACTTGTAGCAGTCTCAGCAGAATATTCTCAACGTCTTCTCCTACGTAGCCAGCTTCAGTCAGCGTCGTCGCATCTGCAACCGCAAACGGCACTTCCAAAATAGCGGCTAGCGTCTGAGCTAAAAGCGTCTTGCCGCAGCCAGTCGGGCCAATTAGCAAAATATTGGACTTTTGCAGTTCAATATCGTCTTCCGCCTCGTCGCCTTCTGCCTGCACACTCAACCGCTTGTAGTGGTTGTAGACCGCTACCGACAAAACTTTCTTCGCCTCATCTTGGCCGATCACATGCTCGTCAAGATAAGACTTGATTTCGCGCGGCTTAGGAATCTGATTTAAAGACAGCGCCGAAGATGACTTTCGACGCCGCTCGGGAGACTGGTCGCGACGTGGTGCAGGAGAGGCCGCAGAGGAATTAGAGTCGAATAGCTCTTCATCTAAAATCTCATTGCAAAGATCTACGCACTCATCGCAAACATAAACCCCTGGGCCTGCAATCAGCTTGCGCACCTGCTCTTGCGACTTACCGCAAAAAGAGCACTTCAAATGAGAGTCATACTTCGACATAACCGTTATCCTACCGCCGTCAGCTTAGTATCTGAGAGCATTTGTCTAGTCACGACCTCATCAATCAAGCCGTACTCCTTCGCTTCTTCGGCAGACATGAAGAAATCTCGTTCTGTATCTGCTTCGATCCGCTCTAGCTCCTGACCAGTATGATCAGCTAGCATCTCATTCAAACGCTTTTTGAGATACAAAATCTCTCTTGCCTGAATCTCAATATCAGCAGACTGTCCTTGCGCACCGCCTGAAGGCTGGTGAATCATGATCCGAGCGCTAGGGAGAGACATCCGCTTGCCCTTAGCACCGCCAGAGAGCAAAAATGCTCCCATACTTGCCGCCAAGCCAAAGCAAATCGTTACTACATCGGGACGAATCTGCTGCATGGTGTCGTAGATAGCCATGCCCGCTGTCACAGACCCACCGGGAGAATTAATGTAAAGCTGCACGTCCTTCTCTGGATCTTCAGCGTCTAGAAAGAGTAGCTGAGCCACAATCGAGTCAGCCACATCGTCCATCACCGGCGTACCAAGAAAGACAATCCGCTCTCTGAGTAGTCTCGAATAAATATCAAAAGCGCGCTCGCCGCGACCAGACTGCTCGACCACCATAGGCAGCATACTGCGAGTTGCTGCGTGAAAAGCGGGGAACCCTGCCTGGAGGTTAGCCGTCTGACTGGCGTGATTTCTGGTGTGGTTTCTAGTGCTATCTAGCGGACTCCCCCAGTAGAGATCTTGAGGTGTTGAGAACCCACGCGGTTGAATCAATCTATCCATATAAAAGTAGCTGCCTACATACGTGCCTAATGTACCGCATCTCAACCAGAACTAAAGTTAAGACGCGATAACACTGTAGCGAAGTCGTCTTACATTCGACCATTCGACATCAACCGCGACATAGTGGTTGGGCGCATCGAAATTTCGGACTAGTCGTCTACGACCTCAACATCGACTGCTTTAGTTTCGATAGTCTGCTCGTCTGCATCCGTTTCATCGGCCGCTTCTGAGGCCGTTTCCTCCGGTGCTTCTTCCAGTTCTGGAGCCTCTCCTTCAGGGGTTAAAGATCCTTCTGGCAGCAGCTCAATCTCCGAGTTTTCCTTCAGCCACGCCAAAATCTTCTCTTTTAGCAGATCCTCATTGACGACCTGCTCTAGCCGATCAGGATCGACTTGGCTAGGATCTTCTACATCAGCCATCAGTTCTTCGGTCCGCGCCGCTGCCTCTTCGTCTGTTACAGCGATAGATTCCTGCTTGGCAATCTCACCTAGCGCTAGGGTACGACGTAAGCGCTCAACAGCTTCGGGCTTCGCACTCTCGCGCATGTTTTCAACTAGATCCTTCGTCAAAAACTGATTGATATCAATCCCTTGGCGGCTGAGCTGCGTGACTGTTTGAGTAACGATGAAATCGACCTCTCGCATCACTAAAGTTTTAGGAATTTCGGCTTCAATATGCTTCACGAGTTCATTGAGCAGTGCCTGGTCGATGTTTCTATCAGTCGCTGCTTCCGCTTCTTTCTGATAGCGCTCTTCTAGAGAATTACGCAGCTCTTCAAGCGTTTCAAACTCGCTGACTTCTTCAGCAAAATCATCGTCTAGATCAGGTAGCTCCTTTTCCTTTAGCTCTTTGAGCGTGATTTCAAAGGTCGCTGGCTTCCCGGCTAGCTCGGCTTGGGGATAGTCTTCTGGAAAGGTCACTTCGACTTCTTTAGACGCTTCTAGCTCCATTCCGACGATGCCTTCTACAAAGCCAGGGATGAAGCGGCCTTCTTTAATTTCAACCTGAAAGTCTTGAGCACTGCCGCCCTCAAATTCTTTTAGCTCACCTGCCTCATTCTTGGCCTTACCAACAAAATCAACAACGGTCACATCGCCTTCTTTTGCTGCTCGGTCTTCGACAGGGACCAAGGTCGCCATGTTTTCTCGATAGCCTTCTATCGTCTCGTCTACCTTGCTTTCATCAGGCTTAATTTCTTCAGCTTGAACAGAGAGACCTTTGTACTTACTTAGAGTGACTCTTGGCGGCACATCGACAGAGGCTTTGATGACGAAGGGTTCACCTGGTTTGTAGCTACCAATCAAAGATTCAAAATCTGACTGTAGCTGGTAGTTGCCTAGCGCTTCTATATCCTCTTGCTTGATGGCGCTGTCGATTACCGTTTGCAGCATGTCTTCTAGCGCAGCGGCTTTTAGCTGCATAGCACCTATGCGCTGAATCAAAATCTGACGGGGCACTTTGCCTTTACGAAACCCAGGAATGTTGGCTGACTTCATGTAGTCGCGCAGGACTTTCTCGTAGCCCTGCTTGGATAGTTCAGCGGGAACCTCTATTTCTAGTCCGACTTGGCTGTCGGGCAGATTTTCCTGGGTGACTTTCATTTACAAATATGTGGGTTGTGATGGTCGATTGCGATGTAATAATTGGAGCACATAAACAAAGCTAAGATGCATGTCACTCGTCGCAGTAAGTCATCATACACCTGATCTATTTATTCTGAAATAGACTTCACAGCTAGCGGTATATTCAACTACACACATCACGCTAGAGTGTAGGTAGCGATCGCAACGTAGAGATTGCACCAATTTTCCCTTCTGCTCAGCCTTTTCGACGAGACCACTTCACAAGTCGTCATCACCTGCAACCAAAGAAACTACGCGCTACCAATAGACTCAACCATCGCCTGTACAACTTTTAGATCTAAACATTCAGACCCAAGATATTCGGAGGACATATATTTGAATAATTCTTATAACGTTGCCATCCTGGGCGCGACTGGCGCGGTCGGCACCGAGCTACTTCAACTGTTAGAAGAGCGTAGTTTTCCGGTCGAGTCACTAAAGCTTCTGTCTTCACCTCGTTCGGCAGGTAAGCGACTCAGCTTTAGAGGTAAAGACATCGCAGTCGAAGCGGTCAGCAAATCAGCTTTTGACGGGATTGATATTGTCCTAGCTTCAGCAGGTGGCTCTATCTCTAAGCAGTGGGCTAAAGATATTGTCAATGCAGGCGCACTGATGATTGATAATTCCAGCGCTTTTCGCATGGACGATTCTGTTCCGTTAGTCGTGCCAGAAGTCAATCCAGAGGCCGCAGAAAAGCATCAGGGCATTATCGCCAACCCCAACTGCACTACGATCTTGATGAGCGTAGCAATCTGGCCACTGCATCAAATTCAGGCTATCCGACGGATTGTCGTAGCCACCTACCAGTCGGCTAGCGGTGCAGGCGCTCGGGCGATGGAAGAAGTCAAGCAGCAAACCAAAGCAATTTTAGCTGGCGAAACGCCGCCGACTGAGAGCTTTCCCTATCCGCTAGCATTCAATCTTTTCCCGCACAATACGCCGATTAACGAGCAGGGATATTGCGAAGAAGAGATGAAGATGGTTAACGAAACGCGCAAGATTTTCAGCACGCCTGAGCTAAAGGTTTCGGCTACCTGTATTCGGGTACCCGTCCTGCGGGCGCATTCAGAAGCTGTTAATCTTGAGTTTGAGCAGCCGTTTGAAGTGATACGCGCTAGAGAGGCGATTAGCGCTGCTGCTGGCGTAAAGCTGGTAGAAGACTGGCAGGCTAACTATTTTCCGATGCCGATTGACGCTAGCGGACAAGATGACGTTCTAGTCGGTCGCATTCGGCAGGATATTTCTAATCCAACGGGCCTAGAGCTTTGGCTGAGCGGCGATCAGATTCGTAAGGGAGCGGCGCTGAATGCTGTTCAGATAGCGGAGCTAGTGGTAGCGAAACAGTGGGTGCGATCGCCAGTAGCCGCCTGATAATTCCAGCAAGATGCAGCAGCTACAGAAAACCAAGCATTCTGAGAACTGAGTACTCGGACGAATTAAATGGATGAAAGTATTGAATGGATGTGAGTATGGCTGATATTTCAGTTGATCCACTGACCTCTTCACCTGAGAGATCACAAAAGGGAGACCCTTTTTTTGGCAGAGTTGTCACCGCGATGGTGACCCCCTTTCACGCTGACGGCAAGGTCAACTATTCACTGACAGAAAAGCTAGCTAGCCACCTAGTAGAGCATGGTACCGATACGGTTCTAGTCTGTGGTACTACAGGCGAATCGCCCTCGCTAACTTGGGATGAGGAGTACGCGCTCTTTCAAACGGTGAAGCAGGCCGTAGGCAGTAGAGCCAAAGTGCTAGCAGGCACCGGGTCAAACAGTACCCAAGAGGCAATAGAAGCCACCCGTAAAGCTGAAAAGCTAGGCTTAGACGGATCTTTGCAGGTGGTGCCCTACTACAATAAGCCCCCCCAAGAGGGACTGTATGGCCATTTTGAGGCGATCGCACAATCCACCCCTGACCTGCCGATCATGCTTTACAATGTGCCTGGGCGCACAAGCTGCAACCTACTTCCTGAAACAGCCATCAAGCTATCAAAGCTCTCAAACATCATCGCGATCAAGGAAGCTAGTGGGAACCTTGATCAAATCAGCCAGCTCTCTCGCTTGGGCTCTGCCGAATTTGACATCTACTCTGGAGACGATTCACTGACGCTACCGATGCTTTCTGTAGGTGCCATCGGCGTTGTCAGCGTAGCTAGCCATTTGGTCGGAGACCTTCTACAAGAAATGATCAAGGCGTTTGAATTAGGCAAAGTTAGCCAGGCAACCGCCATACATCTAAAACTCTTTCCATTGTTCAAAGCACTGTTTGCAACGACAAGTCCCATCCCTTTGAAGGTAGCGCTAGATTTGCAGGGATGGGCAATTGGAGACTGCCGTCTACCGCTCTGCAAAGGCTCAGCAGCACTACGAACAGATCTCAGAACTACCCTTTCGGACATGAATCTATTGAAAGAGGACACTGCATAAGTCGAAATAAAGAGGCTAACTAGCCAATAAATAAGTTAGGTTCAATAGCCGATGAGAAATATGTGGGACATAGCGCAGAATCAGGCGCATTGAATCAGGCGCATTGAATCAGGCGCGTCAAAGTGGACGTACTAGACCGAGCCTAATAAACCGGGTGCATTAGACTAGGCACTATCAGCTGTATGACTTTCGCACACCGAATGTTAGTCGGTACCAAGCTTGAGTGCAGCTTTCAATTTGAGTATTGATGTAGAGCAGGTAAGTCTCTCAAGGAACCGACAAATAAGGGACAAATTAATAGAAGCCAGATTGATAGAAGCCAGAGCGAGAGTTAAAGGTAAAGCTAGAAAGATCTAAAGAAGGATCTAACCTCCGTAACTGCCAACAGAGCCATAGATAGAGGCAGTAGCTAGACAATGAGTAATCAGTCACTAGATCGCTTCAACCAGCTCTACAGCCCAAACCACACCAAAACAAGCGCGAGCCGTCTAACCAAGGCCAGTCGCTTTCTTCCTTTCGAGTAATCAAATCATCACAACCAAGGTAACTACATGAGTAGAACAACCATCAGTAGCCAAAAAGCTAACGGTCAATCGCCTAACGGCTCCAAGACAAACGGCAAAAAGCCAAGCAGCAACACCCTAAAGATCATTCCTCTAGGCGGACTGCACGAGATTGGCAAGAATACCTGCGTATTTGAATACGGCGACGAGATCGTCTTGTTGGATGCGGGTCTGTCCTTTCCGACAGAAGGAATGCACGGCGTAAACATCGTGCTGCCAGACATCACCTATCTCAAAGAGAATCAGCACAAAATCAAGGGAATGATCGTCACCCACGGTCACGAAGATCACATCGGCGGCATTGCCTTCCACCTCAAGCAGTTTAATATTCCTGTCATTCATGGTCCGCGTCTGGCGATGGCCCTTTTGCAGGGCAAGCTCGAAGAAGCAGGCGTCTTGAATCGCACCGAGCTGCACACCGTCGGCCCCAGAGACACCGTTCAATTTGGGAAACACTTCAGCGCTCAGTACATCCGCAATACGCACTCGATGGCTGATAGCTTCACGATGGCAATCAAAACGCCGGTCGGCACCATCATCCACAGCGGTGACTTCAAAGTTGATCACACGCCCGTAGATGGTGAGTTTTTTGACTTTCAAAAGATTGCTGAATACGGCGAGGAAGGCGTACTCTGCCTAATCAGCGACTCGACCAATGCAGAGATTCCTGGCAACACCCCGTCAGAACGAGCAGTCTTTCCTAACCTGGATAGAGAATTCAATAACGCCAAAGGTCGCCTGTTTGTCACCACCTTTGCCTCTTCGGTGCATCGGGTCAGTATGCTGCTAGAACTCGCTCAAAAGCACAAGCGTTCAGTCTTCATTGTGGGCCGCTCCATGCTGAACGTCATTTCTCATGCGCGTAATCTGGGCTATATCAAATGCCCTGATAGTTTGTTCAAACCGTTGAATCAGCTCAAGCAGTGCCCTGACGATCAAGCCATGATCTTGACAACAGGATCGCAAGGCGAACCGATGGCAGCACTCACTCGGATCGCCAACCGCTCCCACCGTCAAATCCGCATCGAAGCAGGCGACACTGTTATCTTCTCGTCCAACCCCATTCCGGGAAATACCATTAGCGTAGTCAACACGATTGATAAGCTAATGCAGCAGGGCGCAACTGTTATCTATGGCAAAGACAAAGGACTGCACGTTTCCGGGCATGGCTATCAAGAAGATCATAAGCTAATGCTGGCGCTGACCCGGCCTAAGTTCTTTATTCCTGTACATGGCGAGCATAGAATGCTGGTTAAGCACGCTGAAATGGCGCAGCAGCTTGGTGTCGAGACTCAGAACATCGCTATCGTCAACAACGGCGACGTGATTAAAATCACGCCTGAGAGCATTAAGGTAGATGGCAAGGTGACTGCTGGAATTGAGCTTGTAGATGCTTCTCGAACTGGCATCGTCGAACGTAACGTTCTGAAAGAGCGTCAGCAGCTAGCCGAAGATGGCATCATCACCATTTCGGCAGCGGTAGATGGCACTGGCAAGCTGCTAGGTGAACCGACTATTAACCTGCGCGGTGTGGTGACGACTAAATCACAGGCGCAGTGGGAAAGCGGCATCGTTCCAGTAGTGACTAAATCGGTGCAGGCTCGTTGGAAAGAAGTAATAGACAACGCCGATAGCGAGCATCCAACTGTGAATTGGGATGGATTGCGATCGCGCCTAGAAGAAGATACCCGTCGATTCGTCCGTCGCGAACTGCCCAAACAATATCCGGTCACCGTACTCATGCTTCAGCACTTCGACAGCGCCGCTAAGCCCGCTGCCGTTAGCGCAAACGGTAGCAGCGACAGTAAACCTGTCCAAACAGGCAGGCGTCGACGGTCTTTATCCACTGCCTCCGCATCGTAGCGATCAGTTATCGACCTCAACTTCTGATGCCTTTTCAGGCAGTACGGTATAGGCTACACAACAAAGCTTCTAGCGGTATCACAGCCAGTGCCACGGCCGATCGCCAGAAGCTTTTTAATAGAGATAGCTGTAGCAAAGCAAGGACGAATTTTGCCATACATTAATTTTTTGTGTAGCAAAAGATCATAAAAGCACAGCTGGCGCTATAATACAGCCACAAGCGCCTCAGATGTCAGATGAGAGAAAGTTTCTTTTTTCGATAGGCTTGTAGTCAGCAACTTGTAGTCAACAAACTGCTTAGATTACGCTCTAGTCATTGGTCACTATTTAGCAGCAGTATCTTGTAAAAGCAAGATTTCGATAGTTAGGTAGTGAAACTAGGCAAAAAAGGAACAGTTCGCCTTAGTGATCATAGATAGCCTTTCTATATGAATTCTAGGGAAGCGTCCATCAGCCAACTTGCTCGCTTCTACGAAAAGTCTCTCATTTTCTGTAGCTCTTTGAATACCGCCTGTGTTGCCTGAGCGTAGAACGCAGTAGAGCAAGTATCACAGGTTGCTATTCATACCTTTCAACCAAGTCTAACGCTAGAAAACCAACTTTCTAGGCATCCAGTTTTTTACAACTAAAGTAGCCATCAGGTGCAGGTTCTGCGAACTCTAAGAACACACTGATAGGCTTTAAAGGAATATTGAATGTCCAAGCAAATAGTGATTGCCGAACAGCATCGGATTGCTGCTGTTTTTTCAGAAGATCAAATTCAAGAAATTATCGTAGCGACTGGGAGCCATCAGGTCGGAGATATTTATCTTGGCACGGTAGAGAATATTCTTCCTAGCATTGATGCAGCCTTCATCAATATCGGAGATAGCGATAAGAACGGCTTTATGCATGTTTCCGATCTAGGACCGCTAAAGCTAAAGCGAATGGCGGGGCCGATCACTGAGCTGATAGTCCCCCAGCAGAAAGTGCTCGTTCAAATCATGAAAGAGCCCACAGGAAACAAAGGGCCGAGGCTCACCGGCAAAGTGACCCTGCCGGGACGCTATCTGGTGGTAATGCCCTACAGCAAAGGAGTTAACCTTTCTCGCCGTATTCGCAATGAGACAGAGCGTAATCGGCTGCGGGCACTTGGTATCTTAGTCAAGCCCGCTGGTATGGGTCTGCTGATTAGAACAGAGGCAGAGGGCGTATCGGAAGATGCCATCATCGAGGATCTAGAGTCCTTGCAGCGCAGCTGGGAAGCGATTCAGCAAGAAGCAATGGCAACGCGCCCGCCTTCTTTGCTCAACCGCGACGACGACTTCATTCAGAAGGTACTGCGTGACGGCTACAACGACGATGTTAATCGCATCGTTACTGATACAGAAAGCGGCTTGCAAAGGACCAAGAAGCATCTCACTAGCTGGAACGATGGGCGAATCCCTAATGGTGTCCTAGTTGACTATCACAACGAACCTACCCACATTCTCGAATACTTTAGAGTCAACGCGGCCATTCGAGAGGCTCTAAAACCTAGAGTAGACCTACCTTCAGGGGGCTATATCATCATTGAGCCTACCGAAGCACTCACCGTTATTGACGTTAACTCTGGTTCGTTTACCCGTTCTGCAACGTCTAGAGAAACTGTTCTTTGGACAAACTGTGAAGCTGCTGTTGAGATTGCCAGACAGCTGAGGTTACGCAATATAGCAGGCGTAATTGTTGTCGACTTCATCGACATGGATTCGCTCAAAGACAAAATGCAGGTGCTAGAGCAGTTTGGCAAAGCCATTCGAGCAGACAAATCTCGTCCTCAGATTTCTCAGCTATCTGAATTGGGCTTAGTCGAACTTACTCGCAAGCGACAGGGCCAAAACATCTACGAGCTGTTTGGTGAGACCTGTAGCACCTGTGGCGGACTAGGTCACCTAGCACGTCTACCTGGAGAAGCGCCCGGAGCAAATGTTCAGCTAGAGAGCGTATCCGCCTCTAGAGCGACTGGATATAGCTCGCCTGCCCAGAGTTATTCCAACCGACCAACCGCTCGCGACGATAGAGCGACAGGATCATCCACGTCACCTCAATCTGAATTTCAAGAGTTAGAGCTGCTGAATCATCCTAGCTACAGCGATAAGAATGGACGCAGCGGCGGACGGCGGCGACGAGGAAGCGAGAGAACATCGTCTCGGCCTAGCCGCTCGGGCTCACCACTACCAGTGACGGTCGATAAAAGCGCTGACAGAAATGGAGAAGATAGACGGCGACGGCGCAGCAGCCGAGTCGACGAAAGGATTGAGCGCGAGAAAGCCGAGCGCGAAGCTCAAGATAGATCGAGAGAGAATCAGCAAGATGAACTGCGAGAAGAGCGGAATGGTAGCAAGCCGGACAGTACGGAGTCAGTGGGTAGAAGCAAGCGGGTCCGTAACAGCCGTCGAAGGTCGGAAGAGCCGCCAGAGCTAGTCGTCGTCGAGATGCCTATAGAAGAGCAAAGGGTGTACGCCGCTATGGGCGTTTCGCCGCTTGTCTTTAGTGAGCAAACGGTAGAAAATCCGCAGAATATGCTGCTTTCTGTTGTCCTGCCTGGGGAGGCTGAAGCATTCTTAGCAGAGGCTAAGGCGGCAGCAGAAATAGCTAAGGCAAACAAACGAGTGATTGAAACACCAACTCATACTAACGGCGGACCAGAACAAGACGAAGCAGCAGACTCTGATGAAGCCGAGTCGACCGAGAACACGACAGCCGATAGCGAAGGCTCTAGCAGCAGTGAAGTGTTTGAAGAGAATAACGGGAATGAACAGTCGGCTGACAAAAGCGCTCCGGTTAGAAGACGTCGTCGCTCATCTAAATCAACTGATATAGAAGAGACGGTTAAAACCTCACCTATTCTAAAATCTGCTGACGATTCTACAGAGGAGAGTCCATCCAAGGCTCAAGTCGAAGAAACTCCTACAGACGACGGAGCAGAAAAAGAGGAGTCGGTAAAGGTAGTTCGCCGCCGTCGCCGTCGCTCCTCTGCGAGTGAATAATTGCCTTATTTCATTGATACCTTTGGGCTCTCTGCTGATGAAATTGAGCGATAGGACGGCCGGAGTCGATGAAGTTGGCAGGGGCGCTCTGTTTGGTCCAGTGGTTGCAGCGGCTGTGATTGTGCCGGAAGCTGCGATCGCGTCTCTAACCGCAGCAGGTGTAGCCGACAGTAAAACGCTTTCTGCGACGAAAAGAACGTCCCTCGCTGTGGAAATCAGACGGCTAACTAGCGTTGGCGTTGGTCTAGCCACTGCCTACGAGATTGATCGAATCAACATTCTACAGGCATCGCTTTTAGCAATGCGGCGGGCGATCTTTCAGCTGTCGCCTTTGCCTGATCAGTGCCTAGTTGATGGTAATCAGCAGATTCTTGACCTACCGATAGAGCAAAAAACGATTGTAAGAGGCGATCGCACCGTGCTGGTGATCGCAGCAGCGAGTATCGTTGCCAAAGTCTGGAGAGACGAACTGATCGTTCGATTGGATAGCCGCTACCCTGGTTATGATCTAGCTTCTAACAAAGGCTACGGCAGTGCAAAGCACCGGTCCGGCATTGAAATACAGGGCATATCCAGACAGCACCGCAAGTCCTTTCGCAGTTGCCAAGACAAACCGCAGCTAAAAGTCAAAAAAATATAAAGGCAAAGAAATTGTCTTATGAAAAGCTGGGCTTAGAAAAGTTCGACAGATTCTTAGACTCATTGGACTTCGCCCAGTCACAATAGTCGGCTATCAGCTGACGCATCAGCCGCTGCTTTAGCGTGATCAAAATGCCGTTGAGTAGGCCGTTGCCCGTTCTAACTAAGATTGGTCTAGGCATTAGAGTGGCAGCAGACGGCAAGTCAACACTTACCATCAAATTAGCCTGCCCGCGTAGCTTCTTCCCTTTAGCTGTTTGCTGGCTGACTAGATAGCCTTGCATGTTCATTGAGAACTTTTGGTTAAATGATTTATAGCCTTCTAGCTGACACCGATCGGAGCGTAATCGCACGGTCTGGTCATCTAGCCAAATTTCGATATCACAAATAGGCTGTATGGTTAGACCAATAAACTTGAGCGGACGAACCTTTAACCGAAATAGATTCGGGCCTAGCGTTTCTACCTGCTTTTCGTCAACGAGAGCCTCAACCAGTCGCCTCGGCTCGCTTAGATATGTCTCTATAGGAAGGGGCTGCTGCGGCACTGAAATAGTGACTGCCTGGGAGGCGCTAAAGCGAACCATTGATTACAAGCGGGTGAGAACAAGGAATAAGGTCAGATTACAGAAACAAATCATAAATAGCCCTGCAAAACAACACTAACATTTACACACCCCCGCATAACACCTTCCTATAGATGATTTCTATCGCGCACCTCGGACCCACTGGAACCTTTTCAGAGCTAGCTGCCGCTGCTTTTGCCAACAATTTTGATCCGGACACTACCGCGCTAAAGGCTTATTCCACGATTGCGCAAGCTATCTACGCCACTGTTGAAGGGGAGACCCAGTTCTGCGTAGTACCAATCGAAAACTCTATTGGGGGCGGCGTTACAATCACGCTCGATACGCTATGGGAAGTAGAAGATATTCACGTACAGCAGTCATTCACATTGCCTGTGCAGCATGCACTGATATCCGAAGCAAACAGCGTTGGTGATATTCAAACGGTCTACTCTCATCCTCAGGCGCTAGCGCAGTGTCGCGAGTGGCTAGCCAAACATCTCCCTAAAGTAAATCTCGTCAGGGCTAGTTCGACGGCAGAGCCCTTGCCAAAGCTGAAGCAAGACAACAGTGCGGGTGCGATCGCCTCTGCGTGGGGAGCAAAGATCTACGACCTTCCTGTCCTAGCTCACCCCATCAACGACTACGCCGACAATTACACCTGCTTCTGGATACTCGGTAGACAGCCTTCTACAGGTGGCCAGTACACCTCGCTAGCCTTTAGCCTAGTCAGCAACGAGCCAGGCGCACTGCTCAAGCCCTTGCAGCTTTTTTCAGCGCTTAACATCAATATGAGTCGAATAGAATCGCGTCCGACGAAGCGATCGCTAGGCGACTATATATTCTTTGTAGATGTAGAAGCCAACGCGAATGACCCAACCATGCAAACCGCCCTAGAAGTGCTAAAGCTACACACCGCTCAGCTCAAAGTCTTTGGCAGCTACGATCTCAAAAAGCTGGAACAGCCTGTCTAGCTGCTATTCCAATACGTCCTTTAGAGCTGTGCGCGCTGCCAAATTATTACGGGTTGACGTAAGAATTTCAGCTTCTCGTTCCAAGCGAGAGAGCGTATTTTGCATCTCTAACAAGGACTGCTGCTCTAAGGAAACACCATAGAGCGTACTGGCCACCCAGTAAGAGAGCTCGAGCGGCAGGTCTGGAACATCTTCTGGAAACTCAATATCTTGACTCGTCAGCTTAGCTGATAGACGCACCACGTCTCGTAGCAAGCTATCGACCTGTTCAGCCAAAGGAACCAGGTTATCCTCTACTGGCTCATCTTCTATCCACTCGACTAAACCCACTCGGTAAGGCGTCTCACGCACGTAGTCCAAAACCCTAAAGCGCTGCTGACCGAGCGTCATAATCTTCATGCGATCATCGGGCATACGCTGATAGTGAATCACCTCCGCGCAGCAGCCAACCTTGGCAATATCGCCTGTAGCAGGATCAACCATCAGCACCCCAAAGCGGCGATCGCCCTGAAGAATTGTATTCATCAGCATGCGATAGCGGAACTCAAAAATATGAAGCGGCAGTCGCCTACCGGGAAACAGAACCATCTCAGGTAACGGGAAGAGCGGTAGTTCTCGGACAGCAACTGAGGAGGAAAATTCCATTATGTCTAATGTAGAACAGCGCCGTAGGCATATTTAAGTTGGGTACGGCATCAGTAGTTATTTTAACGTAGCTAGAAGAGGGCTGCTAGCGCAGAGTTTGTACAAGTGGCATTAAAACAAAGGGCACCTTGTACAGATACCCTTTGAAGTCGTTGAGTTGACGAAGTGGCTCTTTACAGCTTCACTTCGATGTCTACACCAGCAGGTAAATCCAACTTCATCAGTGCGTCGATTGTCTTTGATGACGGCTGATAAATGTCAATAATACGGCGGTGCGTACGCGTCTCAAAGTGCTCACGAGAGTCTTTATCTACGTGGGGCGATCGCAGCACACAATAAATTTTTCGCCTAGTCGGTAATGGAATTGGGCCAACGGCGGTTGCATTGGTGCGGTTAGCAGTTTCGACAATTTTCTCGCAGGAAGTATCTAGCAAGCGGCGGTCAAAAGCCTTGAGGCGGATGCGGATCTTCTGCTGTTGAATAGTAGCGGCCATAGAGAATTACGCGCCTTATCTGCGCCAATGTTTAGTTTTCTAGGTTCAATTTTTGCCCGAAGGCAAGTGGTTGTCTCGGTCAGGAATCCCGTAGGGGCATAGCATGCTATGCCCCTACGGGATTGTCTATTTGCTAGTCGCGCTTATTTGGTGATCTTGGAAACGACGCCTGCACCAACGGTGCGGCCACCTTCACGAATTGCAAAGCGCATGCCCTGCTCAATCGCGATTGGGTTGATTAGCTTGACGTTCATCTTGATGCGATCACCCGGCATCACCATCTCAGCTGCGCTGCCATCATCAGCAGTAAAGCTCTCGATAGAACCTGTTACATCAGTTGTACGCACATAGAACTGAGGCTTGTAGCCAGGGAAGAATGGCGTATGACGACCGCCTTCTTCTTTGTTCAAAACGTAAACTTCAGACTCAAACTCGGTATGAGGAGTGATGCTCTTGGGCTTTGCAAGCACCATACCGCGCTCGATGTCTTCTTTTTGGACACCCCGTAGCAGTACACCCACGTTATCGCCAGCCATACCAGAATCCAATGTCTTCTGGAACATCTCAACGCCAGTTACAGTCGTGTCGCGAGTATCACGAATACCCACTAGCTGAACAGTCTCACCGACTTTAACGACGCCACGCTCAATTCGACCCGTCGCAACTGTACCGCGACCTGTGATAGAGAAAACGTCCTCTACCGCCATCAAGAAAGGCTTATCAACCTCACGCTCAGGTGTAGGGATGTAGGCATCGACCTCATCCATCAGCGCGTGAATCTTATCCACCCACTCGTCAGAACCACGAGCAGTGCTAGGATCAGCCAGCAGCTTTTCAACGGCCTTTAGCGCAGAGCCAGCAGTCACTGGAATATCATCACCAGGAAACTCGTAGGAGCTCAGCAATTCACGAATCTCTAATTCAACTAGCTCAAGCAACTCTTCGTCGTCTACCTGATCTTGCTTGTTCATAAACACAACAATATTAGGCACGCCAACCTGGCCCGCTAGCAAGATGTGCTCCCTGGTTTGAGGCATCGGACCATCAGCCGCAGATACTACCAAGATCGCGCCGTCCATCTGTGCCGCGCCTGTGATCATGTTCTTCACATAGTCAGCGTGGCCAGGACAGTCAACGTGGGCATAGTGACGATTCTCAGTCTCGTACTCTACGTGAGCCGTATTGATCGTGATACCCCGCGCTTTTTCCTCAGGGGCCGAATCGATATCAGCATAGCTCTGAGCTTTGCCACCGCCAGCCGCTGCCAGGGTCATCGTGATCGCCGCAGTCAACGTGGTCTTGCCGTGATCAACGTGGCCAATGGTGCCGATGTTAACGTGGGGTTTACTTCTTTCAAATTTTGCGCGTGCCATGAATTTCTCTTTGTGTTCCTAAAACTAACTATGCGTTCCCTTTGTTTCTAGCGATGATCGCTTCAGCCACATTACGCGGAACTTCCTCGTACTGGCTGAACTCCATAGAAAAGGAGCCTCTTCCTTGGGTCTTGGAGCGGATGTCGGTTGCATAACCAAACATCTCAGCCAAAGGCACCCGAGAGGTTACCTTTGTCACACCGCTTTGCGAGCCCATTCCCTCAATCTGACCGCGACGAGAGTTGAGATCTCCCATCACGTCGCCGAGGAAGTCTTCTGGAGCTTCCACTTCGACCTTCATCATGGGTTCCAAAAGAACCGGAGAAGCCTTCATCACTGCTTCTTTGACTGCCATAGAGCCGGCAATTTTGAATGCCATCTCCGACGAGTCAACGTCGTGATAAGAACCATCCACCAAGGTGACCTTTACATCAATTAATGGATATCCGGCTAGAATACCAGATTCGCAAGCCTCTTTCATCCCTTGCTCAGCAGGTCCGATAAATTCTCGCGGAATGGTTCCTCCCACAATTTTACTGACAAACTCAAATCCAGAGCCTTCTTCGGCAGGTTCAAGTTCAATCACTACGTGACCATACTGACCCTTACCACCACTTTGTCGAATGAATTTCGACTCAGCCTTTGCAGGCTTAAGCACGGTCTCTCGGTAAGCCACTTGTGGCGCACCGATATTTGCCTCTACCTTGAACTCCCTGAGCATCCGGTTGACGAGGATGTCTAGATGAAGCTCACCCATGCCAGCAATCACGGTCTGATTGGTCTCAGGGTTGATGCTTACCTTGAAAGTGGGATCTTCTTCTGATAAAGACTGGAGCGCCCTTGAGAGCTTCTCCATATCCTGCTTCGTCTTGGGCTCTACAGCAACTGAGATCACTGGCTCGGGTATATAGAGCGACTCCAGTACGATTGGATCGTCAGGATCGCAGATAGTATCCCCTGTGAATGTGTCCTTTAGTCCCAACGCTGCGCCTAAATCCCCTGCTCTCATCTCATCAACTTCGATACGCTCATCCGCTTTGAGAATAATCAGGCGAGAAATTCGCTCTTTCTTATCCTTTGTCGCGTTGTAAACGTAGCTACCCTTCTTCAAAACGCCTGAATATACGCGAATGAAGGTGAGTCGACCGTAAGGGTCGGCCATGATTTTGAACGCTAGCGCGGCGGCTGGCGTCTCATCATCCGCAGGTCTAGTTCCCATTTCGCCACTGGGCAGAATGCCCTCAATCGGCGGGACTTCTGACGGCGAGGGTAAGTAGTCTACAACGGCATCAAGCAGTAGCTGAACGCCTTTGTTCTTGAAGGCAGAGCCACAGAGCATCGGCACGAGATTGGCTTTGATAGTGGCCTGGCGAATGCCATCCATCAGCATCTCAGCGGAGAGATCTTCGCCTTCTAGGTAGCGCTCCATCAAGTCGTCGTTGGTCTCGGCAATCGTTTCGACTAGCAGGGTGCGGTATTCTTCAGCTTGCGATCGCACCTCATCAGGAATATCGACTACCTGGATATCTGTTCCCAAATCATTCTCATAGATATGGGCCTTCATCTGCACCAGATCGACCACACCTTTGAGCTGGTCTTCAGCGCCAATTGGAATCTGAATTGGTACTGCTTTAGCCTTTAGTCGGTCCTTTACCTGCTCATACACACTAAAGAAATCCGCCCCGGTGCGGTCCATCTTGTTAACGAAGGCAATCCGAGGCACCTTGTAGCGATCGGCCTGCCGCCAGACAGTCTCAGACTGCGGCTGTACGCCACCGACCGAGCAAAATACCGCTACTACACCATCAAGCACTCGCATAGAGCGCTCCACTTCAATCGTGAAGTCAACGTGACCAGGCGTATCGATAATATTGATTTGATGGTCGCGCCAAGTTGTAGAGATTGCCGCCGCAGTAATGGTGATGCCGCGCTCTTTTTCCTGCTCCATCCAGTCAGTAACGGCATTACCATCGTGGACTTCGCCAATCTTATGGACGACCCCTGAATAGAACAGAATCCGCTCAGTCGTCGTGGTTTTACCCGCATCAATATGCGCTGCAATACCAATATTTCTAACGTCTTCTAACGGAATAGTGCGTGCCACACCGGACCTCCTAACTGACTAGTCATTAGTAACGCCAGTGTTAATAGCGGTAGTGAGCGAACGCCTTGTTCGCTTCTGCCATACGGTGAGTTTCTTCGCGCTTGCGGACTGCGCCGCCAGTCTCATTGGCTGCATCAATCAGTTCGTTGGCTAGCTTCATTGCCATCGTCCGGCCACCACGAGAGCGAGAGAACTGAGTGATCCAACGCAAAGAAAGTGCTGTTCCCCGCTCAGAGCGGACTTCCATAGGCACCTGGTAGGTTGCACCACCAACTCGGCGAGCCTTGACTTCTACTAGCGGCGTGGTGTTACGGACTGCCTGCTCAAAAGTCTCTAACGGATCGTTACCAGTTCGCTCTTCGATAATCTTGAAGGCTCCGTACAAGATCTTGTTGGCAACGGACTTCTTACCGCTAAGCATAATCCGACGGGACATCATGCTGACAAGACGGCTGTTGTAAACAGAATCTGCGGGAACGGTGCGTTTTTGAGCGGCTGAACGACGAGACATGAGGTTTTGACCCTAGCGAATAAGAGAATGAATGATTTTAGTTTTGACTAATCTTTGGCTGTGGCTGTAGTTGTTTGAGCACAGCTACTAGCTGCGAGTGAAAGAAGCCCAGGCCAATAGGCGCAGAACGCAACGAACCTAACTGGCGATATATAAGCGGATTTCAGCATTACCCGACTCGGTTCACGCCTGAAAGGAAAGCGCCAGATGGCAGGTCTTCCGTCAGGGTTAAAGCACTGAAGCTCTATGATGATGCTTTTGGCTTTTTAGCACCGTATTTGGAGCGGCCTTGCTTGCGGTCTTTGACGCCTGCTGTGTCCAAAGTGCCACGAATAATGTGATAGCGCACGCCAGGAAGGTCTTTAACACGACCGCCGCGAATCATCACCACAGAGTGCTCCTGTAGGTTGTGGCCAATGCCTGGGATATAGGCAGTCACCTCGAATCCAGAGGTGAGGCGAACCCTAGCAACTTTTCTCAAAGCTGAGTTAGGCTTTTTTGGTGTAGTCGTGTACACGCGAGTACAAACCCCACGACGCTGAGGGCAACTCTTTAGCGCGGGAGATTTGGTCTTTTTGGTTGCATTTGAACGCTCGGTGCGAATGAGCTGCTGAATCGTAGGCATAAGGCGGGGGATTGTAACTCCGCAAAAAAGTTTTCATAGAGACCGATAGTATCAAGGTTTTTTTCACCTTGTCAATCGGGTCTACTATTCTATCTGATTTTGTGTAGTTCAACTTTGCACAGCAAAAACAGGATCGCATGCAAACGCTATCGGATTGCGAATGCAGCGCCACAGCGACAGCTTTCGGTAGCGTGGGGATTGTCAAAGCGGAAGGCCCCACCCATTAAATCTTCAGCAAAGTCAATTTTGAGTCCTTGAATATGGGTGAGGCGATCGCGCCCCACCGCCAACCGCACCGTGCCAAAATCATAAACATCGTCTTCCGTGCCAGCTGCCGACTCCAAGCTTAGTGTATAGGCCCACTGGGCACAGCTACTAGGCTGCAAATCCAACCGACAGATCGCGTTTGGCTGGTTTTGCCGACGGCGCAATCGATCAATTTCCTGACAGGCAGCAGCAGTGAGATAAATCATAAGACAAAGACATACAGGCAAATACAAAAGAGGCAGGCAGCCAATTGGCTACCTACCCCTAAGATACTAACTTCAGAATTTTCTAATAGGTCACATCAAATACTGTTTTTAGTCAATTACTACCTCTAACGCACTTTCAAGCAGCCCCGATTTCAAGCAGCCTGTTTCTTAAACAGCCTGTCTTTCTATTTTTTGGAAGAGCCGTGCTGGCGAGCGTAATCGTCTTCATAACGGGTGATGTCATCCTCACCTAGATACTCACCGTTTTGAACCTCGATCAAGATTAGAGGAATGACGCCCGAATTCTCAAGTCTATGAGTAGTGCAGGCGGGAACGTAGGTGGATTGATTGGTAGAGAGCATGGTCTCTTTCTCGCCGCAGGTAACCTTGGCTGTGCCAGAGACGACTATCCAATGCTCACTGCGGTGGTGGTGCATCTGCAAGCTGAGGCGGTGACCGGGCTTAACTTCGATTCGCTTGATCTTGTAGCCAGCGGCTTCTTCTAATACGGTGAAAGAGCCCCAGGGTCTCAGTTCAGTAGCTGCAACACCTTCGAAACCGTTTTCTGTAGAGTTATCTAGCTGTGGAATTTCTTGAACCTGCACCATAGTTATTAGTCTCCTGATGTCTGTATTTTTAGCATGCGGGCTGATTCTAGCAATGCCTTCCCCCTGGTCGTAAAGCGTCAAGGAACACAATTATGTCTTCCCTATCAAGGCTTTATTCTCATCAACTAGTGTTAAAGTTCACTCTTCAATCAAGGTTAGTTGTTGCTAATGCTGCTAGCTGTAAATTTGACGACGTTGTCTGAATAATCCTGCTCAAATCAGGGACTGCCTAAGACGAATAAACCGATACCGTTGTTGACTCTTGCGGCAGTCCGGGGCTGACGATTGAGCAACTGGCCACCTAGATACAGACTAGAAGAACTGCCGCCGTCCAAATTCAGCGCATCGACCGCGCCTAGCTTCTGCATGATGTATGCAGTTTCTGTCAGCGTTGGGCCTCTGCCGCCTACTCTGTCGTGCATAGTGGCAATAATCCATGTGCCATCTGCGGTTCTGCCGATAGCGGTGCGCGGAGCATGGCCCTGAATAAAGTTGGTGCTAAAGCCTTCGAGCTGGGGATTGAGAACGATAGTGCGATCGCGCATCAGCAAAGGTCCACCGCCGACCACATTGGGATACTGCTCAAAAAGGGCAGGTTGACTTTGACTACTCAGTAAAATCGGCGTACCTGGCTGAAGGCTCTGGCCAGCCGTTCGGTAGCTTCTGAGTGCTAGCAAGTAGCCGCCGTTCCTAGGAATCGGTACGCTACCCGTGCCTGCCTTACCCATTGTCTTTTGGGCAATCACCTCATTGTCCTGCACGGTGACAATAATTTCGTTATCAACAATGGGCGTGTAGGCAGCGCCCCAGCCTTCTGTGTAGCGACCAATGCCCGCTTTGACATAGCCGCTATTGACGGCCAGGATAGGAAACGCTTCGCCAACGCCTGTAGTGACAGACTCAGACAGGACCAACCGATCCATCACTAAATCGCCGTCGTCATTCCAGGCCATTGCACCTCTGCCTAGAATAGGGCCCGATATCCACTGGCCAGCGCTGCGAACTGCGCCGAGTGGCAGCTGATTATTTCGGTTGAAAAAGCCTGCATTCACAGCGCCGATCGCTGCGCTGCGCTGCGCGGTTGTGATGATGGGTTCAATCCCGACGGCTGTGCCTGGATTCGCCTGAATAGGTCTGAGGTTGAGCGCGCCGCGATTGGGCCGAGCGATGAACATGTAGACCGGAAAGCGATGCTGATTCACACCGACATACTGCTGCCGCCAGCGTAGTCCAGGAGACCAGGCAACATCACGCTCTACCATCGGGTCGCGGCGAATATCGATTACAACCCTTGAAGGGCTACCAGTCGTCCAAATCTGAGGTGCCGCGTCGCCTTTTGTTTTGAGCTTGATGATGGTTTGGCCGCCGAGAGGCGCTACGTCTAGCTGAGTCAGGAGATTGCCAGATTTAGCCTTAAAGGAATTGACTAAGCTCTGAGAGACATTGCCAGCAACGGTGATGGTATAGCCGTTCGAGGCGTCTATGCGCCAAGAGGCCGGGGCTGAGAGATCGACGACGATGCGATCGCCCCATTCCTGCTTGCCTTGACGAATGCCTGTCGTCTGGCTTGTCGGCATTGATAGCTGTAGCGTATTGCCTGCTATCTGACTGGTCCATCCTTCCGCAACGGCTAGATCGGTAATATCTAGATAGCGATCGGTCGCATCCCACCAGGCAGGCAGATTAATCACGCTATCTTGCGCAGTCGGGAACCAGCGCACTGGCTGCTGCGATTCCACTGTCGTACTCATCAGCTCGACCCCTAGCAGGCCCGCTACCGTTGCACTAGAGATTCCAACCCGGCCATTCCGCTGCTGCCAAAAGCCAGTCAAGGTTTGACCGTTCAGGCTGATTCGATTACCGACTAGCGCCTCAGACGCTTTGGCTTTGGCATCCGCGCGAAGTGATGGCAGTCGCAAAGCTTGAAAAGGAGTGAGGTGAGACGACTGCGGATCAGCCCCGATAACCGCTGGCCCCGCAGACTGTGATCTAAACAATCCAGACAGAGAACGCTTAGAAAGACCAAAATCGCTGCCGAATGAAGTCACCACTGCCCAGCCCATCGCGGTCAAAAAACCAAACGCAACGGCCCGCTTCGTAGCGCGCGGTAGAATCCGGCTGGACAGAACTCGATTGGATGAAAAACCAAACGAGGAGCGACCGGTAGTCTTAGAGTTAGGTAACTTTGGGTTCATTAGTTCAGTAGGCGATCTCTGTAAGGGTATGTATCCGCAGAGTTATTCAAACAGTCGGGTTATACGACCCAAGGGTATCTAGGTAGATGCAGCGTAGATATCAGCATCGAGACTGCCCTTCAGAGTTACCTAAAATAGAGTCAGCATAGAAGAATCGTTTCAGAAAGTTACTTGAACCTTAATTGAGGTTTCTCTATCGCGAGGATTCCCTCCAAAGGCAACACGACGGCAGCACAACTGATAGCACTCAATTCTATAGGCCAGCCTAACGAGACGATTGTGTAAATAGAGCGTCCAGTAGGCCAGTGCTCAGGTTGCCAGTGCTCAGACACCCAGTGCTCAGTCTGGCAATCTCTAGACCGTTTATCTGTACCGTTCAGAAACTGTGAGCACAGAATTCAGAGCAAATCCTTATGTATCCGAGAGGTTTGATCAGGTATGTCATGGATGCTTTTGTAGCAAAACAGTTCCCTGCGAACTTCACTAACACTTAATGTTTCTATATAATTTGCAGGAAAGCTTCGTCGCCAGTACTTTCTCGTCACTCTCATCAAATCAATAGGTAATACGCGCGTGATCCTTAATCCAACCACTTTTCAGACCGATGTATTAGAACCCTTAGGCCCTAGCTGGCTCGTAGAAGAGCGAGATGCCTGCGGAGTTGGCTTCATCGCTGATCAGCAGGGAAAGGCTAGTCATCAGCTGATCGAAGATACTTTGGGTGCGCTGAGCTGCATGGAGCATCGAGGTGGCTGCTGCGCGGACAAGTATTCTGGCGACGGCGCGGGGGTGATGACGGCAATTCCCTGGAAGCTGCTGCATGACTGGGCCAAGCAGACTGGAGTAGAGGCTCTAGAACCCGGAAAGACAGGGGTGGCGATGGTGTTTTTGCCACAGATGGCAGATGCAGAGGAAATAGCGCGATCGCAGTTCAAAGCAGCCGTCGAAGCTCAGGGCCTTACCTTTGTTGGCTGGCGAAAGGTTCCAGTCGAGCCTGAGACGCTGGGGCCACTAGCAAAAGAGTTTCAGCCTAGCATTGTCCAGGCGGTAGTGACTTCTGAAGATCAAGAATGGGACGATCTAGAGCGATCGCTCTTTCTAGTCCGGCGGCGCTTCGAAAAAGCAATGGTTCAGCTTTCAAAAGATGCCGACGAGACCAAAGCGCAGTCACTTTTAGAAGCCTATGTCTGTTCTATTTCTACACGCACAATTGTCTACAAAGGCATGGTGCGCTCTGAAGTCTTAGGCCAGTTTTACAAAGACCTACAGAATCCGGCCTACGAAAGCGCCTTTGCCGTCTACCACAGAAGATTTAGTACCAACACGCTGCCCAAGTGGCCACTAGCACACCCCATGAGGCTGCTGGGCCACAACGGCGAGATTAATACCCTGATTGGAAACATCAACTGGATGACCGCTAGACAGGCGGAGCTTTCTCATCCGATTTGGGGAGACAACCTGGAGCTACTGAAGCCAGTTGTAAACGCCGACAACAGCGACTCGGCGAACCTAGACAATGCGATGGAGCTGCTGGTTCAATCTGGGCGAGAACCTGCCCAAGCGCTGACCATCCTGGTGCCAGAAGCCTATCAAAATCAGCCAGAGCTAGCTGACTATCCAGAAATTGTGGACTATTACGAGTACTACAGCAGTATTCAAGAGCCGTGGGATGGCCCGGCGCTAATTGTATTCTGTGACGGTAAGCAGATCGGCGCAACCCTAGATCGAAACGGACTTAGGCCCGCTAGATATGTTGTGACTAAAAACGGCTACGTCGTTGTTTCATCCGAAGCAGGCGTAGTTGATTTACCAGTAGAAGACATCGTCGAAAAAGGCAGACTAGGCCCCGGTCAGATGCTGGCCGTGAACTTCGAAGAAGGCCACGAGATTCTGTATAATTGGGAGATCAAGCAGCGGATTGCTAAGGCACAACCCTACGGTCAGTGGCTAGCAGAGCGGCGCAAGGAGATTTCTCCTCAGCTATTTAGCGAAGAGACTCGCTTAGATAAGCAAACGCTGCTGACCCAGCAAACCGCCTTTGGCTACACGGCTGAAGACGTGGAGATGATTATTCAAGATATGGCAGCGCAGGCAAAAGAGCCGACGTTCTGCATGGGTAACGACACGCCGCTAGCAGTCCTTTCTGACAAGCCACACCTGCTGTACGATTACTTCAAGCAGCGCTTCGCTCAGGTGACCAACCCCCCAATCGATCCTTTGCGAGAGCGGTTGGTGATGTCTTTGACTACTCAGCTAGGGGCTCAAGGCAATCTGCTAGAAGAGCATCCCGAGCTAGCAAATATTCTGAAGCTGGAGTCACCCGTCATCAACGATACAGAGATGACGATGCTACAAGAGTCGGGCTTCAAGGTGAGTTCGCTTTCGACGCTGTACAACACCGAAGGCGGACCAGCTAGCCTGAAATCGGCGGTAGCGGCGCTGTGTGAACAGGCGGCTGAAGCGGTGAAGGCGGGCAGTCAGATTTTGATCCTGAGCGATCGCATCAGCACCCAAGCTCATCAAGAAGATAGCCAAAGCACAACCACCCTCACCCCAGAACAAACCTACATTCCCCCGCTAGTCGCGGTAGGCGCGGTGCATCATTCACTGATCGCCAGCGGTCTGCGAATGAAAACTTCTCTCATTGTCGATACCGCGCAGTGCTGGAGTACGCATCACTTTGCCTGCCTGTTAGGCTACGGCGCGACGGCCATCTGTCCCTATCTAGCGCTAGAAAGCGTTCGCCACTGGTGGGCAGATAGCAAGACGCAAAAGCAGATGGAGAGCGGCAAGCTGCCTGTTTCTACGCTTAATGGTGCGCAGGCGAACTATCGTAAAGCCATAGACAACGGGCTGCTAAAGATTCTTTCAAAGATGGGAATTTCGCTGCTGAGCAGCTATCGCGGTGCGCAGATCTTTGAAGCAGTCGGCATCGGCGCGGATCTAAAGGAGCTGGCCTTTAGAGGCAGCGTGTCTCGCTTGGGCGGACTGAGTATCGAGGAGCTAGCCCAGGAAACCATGTCTTTCCATGAGAAGGCATTTCCTGAGCTGACGCGCAAACGCCTAGAAAATATGGGCTTTATTCAGTCGCGGCCATCGGGTGAATATCACATGAACAACCCGGCCATGACCAAGCTGCTGCACAAGGCGGTAGAGACCAAGCAGTATGACCACTACGAGGTCTATCGCGAGCAGCTCAAGGGCAGACCCGTTGCAGCGCTGCGCGATCTGTTGGACTTTGCAGGCGATCGCGATTCGATTGCGCTAGACGAAGTAGAACCCGTCGAATCGATCATGCAGCGGTTCTGTACTGGTGGCATGTCACTGGGCTCTTTATCTCGCGAGGCTCACGAGACTTTGGGCATCGCCATGAACAGAATTGGCGGCAAATCCAACTCTGGTGAAGGCGGCGAAGATGCCGTCCGCTTTAAGATTCTGGACGACGTGGACGGCGAAGGATTCTCCGAGACGCTGCCTCATCTAAAGGGGTTAGAAAATGGCGATACGGCGTCTTCTGCCATCAAGCAGGTCGCCTCTGGTCGCTTTGGCGTAACGCCTGAGTATCTGATGAGCGCCAAGCAGATTGAGATCAAGATGGCGCAGGGCGCGAAACCCGGTGAAGGCGGTCAGCTACCTGGTAAGAAAGTGAGCGAATACATTGCCTCTTTGCGCAAGTCAAAACCGGGTGTGACGCTGATTTCGCCGCCGCCGCATCACGACATCTATTCCATCGAAGATCTAGCCCAGCTAATCTTTGACTTGCATCAGATTAATCCCAAAGCAGGCGTTTCAGTCAAGCTAGTCGCAGAAGTAGGGATCGGTACAATCGCTGCTGGTGTGGCGAAGGCCAATGCCGACGTGATTCAAATTTCTGGTCACGATGGCGGCACAGGCGCATCGCCGCTGAGCTCGATCAAGCATGCGGGTCTACCTTGGGAACTGGGACTGACTGAGGTGCATCGGTCTTTGATAGAGAATGGACTGCGCGATCGCGTCCTCCTGCGCGTAGATGGTGGCCTGAAAACTGGCTGGGATGTGATTATGGGTGCGCTGATGGGCGCAGAAGAATACGGCTTTGGCTCGATTGCCATGATTGCAGAAGGCTGCATTATGGCCCGCGTCTGTCATACCAACCAGTGTCCTGTGGGCGTTGCCACTCAGCAAGAAGTGCTACGCAAGCGGTTTTCTGGTACGCCTGGAAAGGTTGTGAATTTCTTCTACTTTATTGCGGAAGAAGTGCGATCGCTGCTGGCTAAGCTGGGCTACCGCTCGCTCAATGAGATTGTGGGCCGAGCTGATTTACTGGTTCCTCGTGACGATGTATCCCTGGCTAAAACAAAAGAGCTGGATCTTTCAGCGCTGGTGCAGCTACCGGATGTAAAGAGCGATCGCACTTGGCTAGAGCACGGTGATGTCAACAGCAATGGCCTTGTGATCGATGACGATATCTTGGCGGATGCGGATGTGGCAGAGGCGATCGCTAACCATACCTCAGTCACCAAAACCTGGAATGTCGTCAATACTGATCGGGCTGTGGGTGCGCGGGTATCGGGTGCGATCGCCAAGCAATACGGCAATACTGGATTCAAGGGCAGTCTCAACCTCAACTTCAACGGCAGCGTCGGTCAAAGCTTTGGCGCATTCAACATCGCTGGGATGACGATGACCCTAGTTGGCGAAGCGAACGACTACGTCGGCAAAGGTATGAACGGCGGCGAGATTGTGATCAAACCGTTTGAAAAAGCCACTTATAAGGCAGAAGACAACGTCATCGTCGGCAATACCTGCATCTACGGCGCTAGCGGCGGTACGCTATACATTAACGGCATTGCAGGCGAGCGATTTGCCGTGCGCAACTCCAAAGGCATCGCCGTGCTAGAAGGCGCAGGCGATCACTGCTGCGAATACATGACTGGCGGTGTGGTTGTAGTACTTGGCAGCGTTGGCCGCAACGTTGGCGCGGGGATGACAGGCGGACTCGGCTACTTCCTAGACGAATCCGGCGACTTCCAAACGCGAGTAAACCCCGAGATTGTGCAGGTACAGCGCGTACTGACTGAAGCAGGTGAGCAGCAGCTCAAGTCGCTAATCGAAGCGCATGCAGACCGGACTGGCAGTGAGAAAGCGAAGCGGATCCTGGCTGATTGGAAGACCTATCTAGCTCACTTCTGGCAGGTTGTACCCCCGTCCGAGGCCGACAGCGTGGAGGCAGGGGTACAAAAAGAGAAAATGAGCACTACCGCTAGCTAGAGATGCACTCAGCTAAATAGACAGCACCAAAGTCAAAAGCCTCGCTCGGCATAGTACGAGCGAGGCTTTTGGCTAATCATCGGCCTCAACGTCAGCAAATTCGACCTGAACTTGCCGAGTCTGTAGCACCTGCGTCGTCACGTTATTCTCGTGAGTATCAGGTAATCTCATCGAACTGAGTCCGGGGACTAGTTGACCAATCTTCTTGATCTGGGCCTTGAGCATCCCCATTACGTCGCAGTCAAACTCGAACTGGGCACAGATTGTGCCTCGCTTAACTCTTTCTTTGATCACAGATTGCCAAGCGGGTTCGCCAGCTACCCAGGGATGTTCTTTGACATTGACAGCACCCGGTAGCGTGTCGCTTCTCTTTGGATATTTGAAGACCTTTTGATGAAGCTGCGCCGCTAAATTTTCTTGACAGTCAAGCGCAGCAGTTGCCGGAATCGGCGTCATGATGATCTTGGTCGCGCCAAGCTGACATAGCAGCGATAGTAGCGCCTGCTCTCTTTCTCTGAACAAGATAGAGAAGTAGTCGGTAACTGGATAATACTGATTCAGCCGAGTTTTGAAAGGGTGACGGCGATAGGTGCGACCCAAAACAGGATGGCCGATTGGAAAGAGTATATCGGCAGGGAGTTCGTCTGGTCTGATGTAATCAACCATCCTTTCAGACCAGGGCATCAGGTTTAGTCTAGCAAGCTGCCGGAATAGCAGGCGGGCATCGTGGTTGCGATCGCGGATCCAACGAGGATTGTTGGGCTTGACGTACTTTTCTTGCAGAAAGGCATTGGTCGTCCAAAGCAGCGGCGCTACAGTCTGAGGAAGCGCAAGCGCTGTCAGCGTAGAGATTGAGTTTATTTCTGCGTCGGTCATGAACGATAACGCCTGCATAGCCTGTCTTAGCTCTATTTCGGCTCTAGCAATGTAAACATCTTTTCGACCGTGGAAGGCAGCTTGCTTTGGCTTGCGAACCATATCACCAGGCGCTTCGCCATAGTCTAGGATATGCAAAAGCGGTCTAGAAAGAGAGCGGCTTGCTTTTTGAAGTTGACCAGTAGAGCGACTATCTAGAGCACCGGGACGACCGATTAGGCCACCAGGCGATTGACTAGCGACGATACTGGTGGGTTCACTCTGAAGGCTAGACATAATAGCGATTTTCTTGAAGTGCTATAGTTCGGGACTTTCTAGATACTTATAGATACTTAGCATTAGTAATATAGCGGGCTATGGAAGCTTGACCTGTAAGATGAGGTACCTTTTACCGAAGCGAACAGAACACCGGACGAGCCGGAAAAGTCAAAAGAAAGTCGGTAGATAAAACTGCCAGCCGCTAGTAGCAGCTACGTCAGGTTAGAGTCACAGCTAGTTTTGCCATAGCCTATGTTTTTGCGATCGCTCTTCACAGACATCTCAGCCGCCCTTTCCAGCGTCTACAGCGGCTGGATCCTATGGAATCTGTTTCTAGCCTTTGTTCCCCTATTCCTTAGCTACGTGCTGTTCCGACGAAAAGCACTCTCAAAGGTCAAACTCTGGGGTTCAGCTATCTTTATTAGCCTGATCGGTATTGTCGGCATTCAGCCTCGACTACCCAGGATCATGAACGCACAGATGCGACTGATGGACGCACTGATGGCGGGAGAATCCTCAGCCCAGCTAAAAGTAGTCTGGTGGATCGCGCTAGTCTTGATCTCTATCGGGATGAGCTTCTTTTTGTTTAACCGACCTAAAAGCGCTCGCACTTTCTTGTGGTGGCTAGGACTAGTTAGCTTCATTGCATTCTTACCCAATGCGCCCTATGTTTTGACCGACATCATTCACCTGATCAAAGGCACTAGGGGCAGCGGTATTCAGGTATGGCTGATCGCTTTGGTCTTTATTCCGCTTCACACGGCGGCTATTCTCTTAGGCTTCGAAGCCTACGTTCTCTCTATTCTCAATCAAGCCTACTACTTAAAGCAAAAGGGAAATGAGCGGTTCATCCTACCGACGGAACTGTTGATCCACGCGCTGAGCGCCATTGGCATCTACCTAGGCAGATTCGTCCGGCTTAACAGTTGGGATATTGCAACAGATCCCACGAGTGTATTGATGATTACGCTCAACACTCTGACAAGTAAGCGACCAGCGGCTGTTGTGTTTGTCACCTTTGTCATTTTGACAGTGTTGTACTGGATTATGAAGCAGATCACCTTGGGTATCAAGCTGCGTATCCACTACAGTAAGCAAGGTATTGATGCGCTAGATCTCTAATGTCTTTCTATGCATCAGGACGCTCAGCGGGAAAGTCAAAGCATTCGATCGGCTGGCTAGATAGGCGAATGACAGACTGATATGCCCAGTCTGTAGGAAAGACGTCAGAGAAAGCAGAAGGAAACTGGCCGGGTCCGCAGGTGATAGAAGCCGGGTCGTTGTCAGATTCTGTTCGAGAGTCTTCTACTGGCACCTCGATAGGAGCAGGCGTTTGTTGTGGCGCTGCTTGAGCAACATCGTTAGGTAGGGTACTAAATAATACAGAAGCGAGTAGAAACTCCATGACGCGCAGTTATGTAAGGGCTTTGTCGATCATAATTGACACTTTGAAAGATGAGTGGAGAGATATAAATTGCCGCGCTGTAATGACTTTGCCTACTGGCAATTCTGATTACTATGGCTTCGCTATAATCTAGCTAGAAGGCGATGACGTCGATACTTATGACCGAACTTCTAGAGCAGGCTATCGAACAGGTAAAAAGTTTGGCTGCTGACAAGCAAGAGGTGATCGCAACCATAATCATAGAAGAACTTAGGGACGAAACAGAATGGGACGCTGCATTTGCTAACTCTCAGAATCTATTAGCGGATCTAGCAGCAGAGGCGATGGCCGAACACGACGCTGGTTGTACTCACGCTTAAAATCATCTCGATTAGCTTATTCGTAGCCCAGCGCACAGCCATCTTTGCGTGGGTCCGAACCGCCGACTAAACTGCCCGTTTCGTTAACCCAGATTGCCTGTCCGCCGCCATGAGGAAGAACAGCGGGCACGACTTTGTGACCCAACTGTTTGAGCTTATCCGTAACTGAGAGGGGAACGCCTCGCTCTACGGCGCAGGTCTCTCCATCGTGAAAGACTCTAGGAAAATCTAGCGCTGACTGCACGTCCATGCGATAGTCGAGCAGGTTAGTCAGAAAATGAGCGTGACCAGTCGGCTGATACTGCCCGCCCATGACGCCGAAGGGCATGACGGTGCGGCCTGCTTTTTTCAGCAGGCCGGGGATGATGGTGTGGAGCGGGCGTTTGTGAGGCGCGATCGCATTCCGATGTCCTTCTTCCAACACAAACCCAGCCCCCCGATTCTGCAACACCACTCCCGTCTTTGGACTCACCAGACCACTACCAAACCCGTGAAAAACAGAGTTAATAAAGCTCACCGCATTCCCGGCTTCATCGACAACACACAGATAAACCGTATCGGGATGAGTCGGAAAATCTGAGTCTTCTAGCGGCGGCATGACGCTATCTACGCTGATCTTGGCGCGCAGCTCAGCGGCATACGCTTTGGACAGCAGCCAGTCTAGGGGAATGTCGGACTGGGCAGGATCGGCTACGTAGCGATCGCGCACTCCATACGCCAGCCTTGCCGCCTCACACTCCAAATGCAGGCGCTCAGCGCTCATCGGCGCATAGTCTGTCAAACTGCATTCCGAGAGAATATTCAACATAATCAGCGCCGTCAAACCCTGACCATTCGGCGGACATTCAAACACGTCATATCCCCGATACTGCGTGGAAATTGGCGTGACGTACTCAGCCTGAGGCGCGGCAAAATCTTCTAACGTGTGCAGCCCACCCAAAGATTTCAAATAAGCAACAATGTCTTCGGCTACTTCCCCGGTATAAAAAGCATCACGCCCGTGCTCAGCAATTAGTTGCAACGTGCGGCCTAATTCTGGCTGCTGATGGCGATCGCCCGCCTTTGGAGATTCTCCTTCTACCAGCAGCATTCGCCTAGCGTTCTCGGTTGCCTGCAATTTTTTCTTTAGCGACGACCAGTCATAGGCCACCCTCGGATGCACCGTGTAGCCTTCGGTTGCCAGCCGAATCGCAGGTGCAAGCAGTTCAGCAAAGTCCATGCAGCCATAGTCGCTATGCAGCTTACACCACGCATCTACCGCACCAGGAATGGTGACAGAATGCGGGCTTTGCAAAGAGATTTGCTTCATGCCCTGATCTAGAAACCAGCTCAGATCAGCGGCTCCAGGTGCTTTGCCTGAACCATTGAGCGCAATCACCTCATCGGTATCAGCGGGTGCGTAGAGGACAAAGCAGTCGCCGCCGATGCCAGTGGCCTGGGGTTCGACGACGCACAAGACGGCTGAAGCTGCGATCGCTGCATCCACCGCATTCCCACCAGAGCGCAGTATGTCAACTGCCGTCAGCGTTGCCAGTGAATGAGAGGTTGCCGCCATCCCCTTTTGAGCATAGGCAGGAGAACGACTAGGAAGTTGAAAATCTCGCATTTTGAAAGGGAAGAAAAAGTAAGACTACTGTAGGCCATTCTTTCTATGTGGAAGCAGCCATTCTTATAGCCGCACTGCGAGTCTTTTCGGAGATTGGAATATGTTCTGTTGCTGCGGCGAGCCCGTAGGCTGGCATGTTGCCGTAGATGCACTCACAGTTAGCAGGATCTATCTTGTAGGTCTCGTGCCAGATGCCAACGCTGCCGTCATCGCTTACTTCTTTTCTGAACTGCTGCCATGACTGCCAGTGCGGGTCGTCATCATTCCTAGCAAAGCGCGTCAAATCTTCGAACGAGCGCCAGTAGGAAATCATACAGGTTTCTAGAGGCCACAGTCGAAAAAACGTGCGTGACCCTAGCAGCCCTTTTTCTGGATGTTTAGAGAGGGTTGCCATCATCGGCCCCATCGCAGTTGCAACAGAAAGCCATTTTTTGATAGCCCAGAAGCGATTAACGCGCATTCCAATCAAAAAGACGACGCAGGGCTCTGAAACATTAGCAGTGTAGCGACCGGGAAAGATTGTGTTCATAGCTTTTACGGCTCAGTTCTGAAACAGCAGTATTGATGACTCATTAGCATGTTAACGATGTCAACTTGCTAATTCACTCAAAAGTAGCGCGCCATGTTGACGCGACCAGACCCCCGATCAGCCCGTCGAAAGCTTGCAGGCAGCAGGAGTGGCCTACATTCGCTACGCCCTCGATCACCCCACTCATTTCCGCATTATGTTTAGCCATTTCCCGCTCGACGAATCGGCTGACAGCTCGCTATATCGCGTATCAGCCGGCACGTTTCAAATTTTGGTAGATATTATCCTGTCGGGTCAGGCAGCGCAGGTGATGAGAAGTGATCGAGACGCTGAATTTTTAGCGCTAGGAAAATGGTCACTGGTGCATGGAATGGCGATGCTGCTACTTGATGGCATGCTCTCTGCCAAAGGAGAATCCCCAACAGCCTTGGCCGAAGCTCTGATGAAAGATAGCTTGACCGGTTTGACTATCTAAATTCGCGGCCGATGAAAGGCTCTCCAAAGAGTGACTATTTTTTCGAGATGACTATTTTTTGAGCAGACAGATTTCCTATCAAAGACTTCACATATTGCGATTGACTCGCTGATATACGATAAAACAGTCCACAAAATCGCTTTGGAAAGCGCCCGTTTACCCCCTTCTATGCAACCTATATCAAAGGTCTCGTCTCTTTCTCTAGTTTCCCTTCTACGCCGCATGTCTTTTAGATTCTGGCTAGAGAGATTAGGACTGATGTTGGCAGGTCTGAGCCTGACGTCTTTGTCTATAGCCTGTGCCAATAGCCCAAGTGCTGCTGCATTTGAAAGTGAGATTGAGGATAGTGCCTCGTTACTTTCTAAGCAGGGGGCGATCGCCCAGAATGAACCGAACCCTGAACCCGACGCTGCGAATGCAGATGTGCTGCGTGCGATCGCCTCTACCCAAGTCGTCTATCTAGCCGAAAACCACAACAGCACAGCCGACCATATCGCTCAGCTCGATATCATCAAAGCGCTAGACGAAACCAACGAACTTGCTATCGGCCTAGAAATGTTCCAGCGGCCTTTTCAATCAGCTCTAGATGACTATCTAGCGGGCACTATCACCGAAGCTGAACTGGTAGTGCAGAGCGAGTACAGAACCCGCTGGGGCTTTGACTGGGAACTGTACGCGCCGATTTTGCGCTACGCCAAGGAGAATCAAATTCCGGTACTGGCGATGAATACACCGACAGAGGCAACCCGGCAAGTTGCTAGAGAGGGGCTTGCTAGCCTGAAAGGGGACATGCTCAAGTACCTGCCACCGATAGCCGAAGTCGATACGACCGATGAAGCCTACCGAGCCTTGATAGCTCAAGTCTTTGGCACTCATGGTCATGGCCACAGCATGAACCTTGATAATTTCTTTGCCGCTCAAGTGCTGTGGGACGAAACGATGGCCGAGAGTATCGTGAATCAGCTGAGCGCTGACGCTGAACGGCAGATAGTCGTATTAGCAGGTGAAGGGCACATCGCCTTTGACTATGGCATTCCTAGCCGCGTAGCACGCCGACTACCCAACATTGAGCAAGCGAGTGTACGGCTGAGTCCGGCTGATCAGCCAGTGACGCCTGGATTTACTGACTTTGTTTGGGTGACGCCTTAGGCTTCGGCTGCGCTTGGCCTGCGGTATACAGCTACCGTGTACACACAAGCGGGTATACAGGAGGACTGATCAGCCTTTGGGCTGAATGGATTCTGCGGCTTTGGAGGCGCGCAGTTGACCACAGGCAGCGTCTTTTTCTAGGCCGCGTGAATAGCGCACGCTAACAGCAATGCCTTTATCTTTGAGCTGCTGGGTAAAGCCTTCGACTCTGGCTCTATTGGGGCGCTGATAGTCGACTTCGCTGATGGGATTGTAAGGAATCAGATTCACGTGGCTCTGGAAGCCGCGTAGTTCACTAGCGAGTTCTACCGCGTGTTCTGGTCTGTCATTCAAATCAGCGAGCAAAATGTATTCAAAGGTGACTCGGCGACCCGTCATTTTCACATAGTCGCGACATTCGTCTAGCAAAGCTGATAGTGGGTATTTCTCAGCGCTGGGAATTAGCTGGGTGCGCAGGGTCTGGTTGCTAGCGTGAAGGCTGACGGCTAAGGTGATTTGCAGCTGCTGCTCGGCGAGTCTGCGGATATGGCCTGGAATACCGACGGTTGAGACAGTAATCAGGCGCTGGCCGATGCCGATATCTTGATTGAGCGATCGCACCGCCCCCACCACTGCCTCCGTATTTAATAGCGGCTCACCCATTCCCATAAAGACAATATTGCTCACCCGCCGCTGAAAGTCTTCTTGGACTGTCAGCACCTGATCGACGATTTCATAAGTTTCTAGGTTGCGCGTAAAGCCACCTTTACCCGTCGCGCAAAAATCACATCCCATTGGACAGCCGATCTGGGAAGAGACGCAGACGGTCAGCCGCTTATCAGAAGGAATGCCGACCGCTTCTAGAATCAATCCGTCCTTGAGCCGTAGCAAGTATTTGATGGTGCCATCTGGAGATTCGGAGCGATAGTGGAGCTGCGATCGCCCCACCGGAAAATCCTGGACCTCAGCTCGCCACCTCTTCGAGAAGACGGTCACCTCGTCCAATGACCGGATGCCTTTTTGATAGATCCACTGGTGCAGCTGCTTGCCTCGGTAGGCAGGCTGTCCGCGCTGCACCACCCACTCGGTCAAAGACTCCACCGAACGGCCCAACAAAGGTAGCACTCCGACCTGGTCCGCTTCGAGCTGGTCAATAGTTTGCTCATTTGCTTGAGGCGCTGTGAGCGTTTCGGTAGGCGCTGCTGTCATTGGGTTCTCTGTCGTGATCTTATTCCTTGATTCTAACGTCACCGTCATTCATCAGGTCTACCAAGCCTTCAGTCAGCGCCTTAGGATCCATAAATAGAACTTTGGAATTATCGCTTTCGCCGATCTTTTGGTTTGCGGCTACATAGCGCTGGGCTAATAGGTATTGCAAGACTTCTTTGCCGTTGCCTGTGTTTGCGATCGCCTCAGAGAGCAAACGCATCGACTCTACGTCCGCCTGCGCCTCAGAAATTTTAGCGTTTTTCTCGTAGATAGCCGCCCGCTCCCGCTGCATCGCATCGAGCACATTCTGCGGCGGGTCTAGCTTTTGGATCTCCACTCGGTTAACCTTCAGGCCCCAAGGTTCAGTCGCCTGGTCTAGCTCTCTTAGCAAAGCGCGGTTGATCTCATCACGCGAAGAGAACAGACTTTGAAAATCCATCTTGCCAACTTCAGAACGTAGCGTTGTAATCACGAGTTCTTGCATCGCGAACTCCACGTTCTCAATAGCATAGTAAGTTCGCTCTAGATCATAAATTCGCCAGTAGATAATAGCGTCTACTTCTAGGTTAACGCTGTCTTTGGTGATTGCCCTTTGCGGCTCAATATCCAGCGTCTGCTCTCGCAAAGAATCTTCTAGCACTACCGCCTCTACTAGCGGCACAATCATATTCACACCAGGATCTAGCCGACGATTGTACTTGCCCAATCGCTCGACTAGAGCAGCATTACCTTCCTTGATAACTCGCACCGAGCCAACGGTGTATCCAACAATCAAAAAAGAAAGGATAGCCAGAATTGACGAAAACATGAGCGAAGACTCTACAAGTGTGCTCTCTAGTTAACACGTTTGCTCAAAAAAGTATATCGCTATCCCCTGTAAATGCCCTTGCAAATATCAGCTTTCTGCGTTTTTGGCCCTTAGCGCGCGGCGGCTGCGATCGCAAAACTCAATGCACTCAGCTAGCCAAAAGCGGGCACAGTAAGCCCACAAAGGATCAAAAATCAGCATTTTCACTTCAAAAACTATGATTTTTCACATCAGCACCCAAACCCGCTTCACAATTGGCGTTTTGGGGTTGTCAGTTGGCGCTAGCTGGCTTGGCGCTGCTCCTGCCGCCCTAGCTCAAATCGACACAGGCGATTACGTCTGCTATTTCCACGGACCAGACGGACGAGAACACGACTTGAGCGCGCTCTGCACTGGCTTTGAAGCGGATACTGCCAAAGCTGACGCCGAAGAAATCGATGCAGAACCAGCAAACGCAGAACCGGCAGCAGATAGCGAACCGACTAGTGCAGCGGACACGCTACGGTCTATACGTTCCGAACTAGAGGAAGCACTCGGCGATCGCTTACCCATGATCGAAGATGCCACTCGTCTGCTGAGCCCGCCAGAACCCGCTGGCAGCTAGCGGTTAGTGGGAGGTGTGATCGCCTGTCCGCATGGGCTACCAACTAAATGAAAGTCCATGACTATTGATAGTTACGGGACTAAAAAAAGTAGTATATGCTACCATTCAGATTCATAAGAAGAATTCATCACGCACTGATTATAGAAGCATGCCAGAGAACGGGCTGGTAGATATGCTCAGGGCATTTGACAGGCAAAACTTATCAAAACGGCAATAGTCTACTGCGAGAAACAGTTTGGCCAAGTAGACGGCAAAACCGCTAACGGACTGGTTCGCCACTCTGAATGTTATAAAATTGTAGGTATTTTAGACAGCTCACTTTCCGGTCAAGATGCCGGAGAAGTGCTGGGCGGGGAAAGGAAAGGTATTCCTATTTTTGCCGATCTAGACGATGCGCTGAGACATCTACCCGATACACCAGACTGCTACATCTACGGGAAAGCCCCCTTAGAAGCCAGCATCCTACCGAGAGAGAGGAGGCTAATCCTAGCGGCCATAGAAAAAGGCATGGATATCATCAACGGGCTTCATCAGTTTTTCTCGGAAGATGCTGAATTTGCGGTAGCAGCTACAAGATGCAACGTTCAAATTAGAGACATCCGCAAACCGCCTGCTTTAGCCGATCTGCATACGTTTACAGGTCAGATTGCAAAGGTCACTATCCCTGTTATCGCCATGCTAGGGACAGACTGCGCCTGCGGTAAAATGACCACCGCCATAGAACTCAACAAAGCGCTGAACGCAGCAGGCATTCGCTCTGTGTTAGTCGCGACAGGACAGACTAACTTGATGCAGGGTGCCAAGTACGGTGTATCAATGGACTCGCTAATCTCCCAGTTTGTCATCGGTGAAGTTGAAAACTCCGTCGTGGGTGCATTCGAGCAGGAAAGTCCCGATATTATTTTGGTAGAAGGACAGAGCGCCGTCAGCCACCCTGCCTTTATGAGTTCTATAGGGATCTTGAAAGGAAGCATGCCAGAGGGTGTCATTCTTCAGCATCCGCCAGCGAGAAAGACACGCTGTGATTTTCCCAACTTGCTGATGCCAACTGTAGAGCGAGAAATTCAGCTCATTGAGGCCATTTCTTCAACCCAGGTATTGGCGATCGCACTCAGTCACGAAGGGCTTTCACAAAGCGAAATACCGGCGATTATAGAGCGCTACGAAAAGCAGTTTCAGCTACCAACAACAGACGTATTAAGTGATGGTTGCCAAAAGCTGATTCAGGCACTAGCCGCTCGTTTCCCAGTACTCAAAAAGAAACTGAATAACTGAGCAAATCCGCTTTCCTCGAACAAAACTGCTATTCCATATCGGCAACTCGTCAGACTTTGTCGTCTAAAAAAATGAAGCTGTGTTTGCCAAGAATAGAAATTTCTCTTTCTAAGATTCAAGAAAATGCCCGCATACTATGCGACTTTTATGGCAAGAAGGGAATTTCCCTGATGGGCGTTTCTAAAGCGGTGTTAGGAGAACCCGCGATCGCTCAAGCAATGATTGCAGGCGGTGTCCAGTTCATTGCCGACTCGCGCATCGAAAACATTCAAAGGATGAGGCGCGCAGGAATATCAGCCCAGCTTGTACTCCTGCGCACTGCACCTAGTCAGGCTGAGGCCACCATCGAAAGCGCAGATATCAGCCTGAACACAGAGCTGCAAACTATAGAAGAACTCTCTTACCACGCAAAGGCTCAGAACAAAATTCACCAAGTCATCGTCATGGTAGAGCTGGGCGATTTGCGCGAGGGTGTCCTTCCTTGTGACTTGGTAAAGTTCGTTAGAAAAACGCTTTCTCTATCGCACATACAAGTGATAGGCATTGGTTGTAATCTTGCATGCTACGGCGGTGTCAAGCCGACTCACAAAAACATGAAAATGCTGTCTGAGCTAGCCAATATTGTTCAAAATGATCTAAATATTCGGCTAAAGGTCGTCTCTGGTGGCAATTCAGCCAACTATGAATGGGCAAGTTCTAGTCAGACACTCGGAGAAATCAACAATATCCGAGTCGGAGAATCTATTCTTTTGGGTTGTGAAACAGTCGGCAGACAGCTCGTTTTAGGGCTGCACACCCACACCTTTCAGCTAGTTGCTGAAGTCATTGAGTCTAAACGAAAAGCCTCGCTTCCATTCGGCGAAATTTGCCAAAACGCTTTCGGAGACATTCCAAAATTCAAAGATAGAGGCATCCGATCGCGATCAATCATCGCACTGGGCAGGCAAGACGTTCTAACCGCTGGGCTGAAGTCCAAACGCCAGCTAGAAATCTTAGGGTCTAGCAGCGATCATATGATTCTCGACAGCGAGAACTACCCATTACAGATTGGTGATGAGGTGACCTTTGGTCTCGACTATAGTGGGCTGCTCTCAGCGATGACGTCTCCTTTTGTCGGCAAGGAATTTGTGGATAGCAAGCAGCGGATGGTAAAAAGTGAAAAACTCTCAATCGCTAAAGCCTTGCTGTGAACTGAAGATGGCCAGGACAGCTACAAACCATTGCCAATTAAGATGAACGGTGCCCAGTAGTAAGGATGAGCAATAGCGCCCTTCACATCGATAGGCTCACCAGTATTAGTATCAATGACGTGTAGGCTAGCGCCGCGTGATCCCGTGACAGAAAGGTCGCCTTCAATCACCGCCTGCTGAGCCCGCTGTAAGGCTTCTGTTTTGGAATATCCGTTTCGCAGTGCTAGATAAAACGCATTCATCAGAATCTGTGTACCACCGTCATCGACTTGCCACAGTGACGAGATCACAGCTCGCGCCCCCGCCTCTTGAAACTGGTAGCCTAGTCCCAAGATTTGTTCACCGTTGTTGTCAAAGCCGCCGAGCCCGGTTTCACAGGCGCTCAGCACGACTAGGTCCACATCTCTTAGAGACCAGCTTCTGATATCTCTGAGGGTGGGGCGATCGCCATTGCCAAACAGGATAAAGCTATCGCCCGCATCTTCAGGCACTAGCGCCGCATGGGTCGCGAAGTGAACAATATTGAAGTTATTGAGTCTGGGCTCTATCGATTGCAGGCTGAAATTTTCGTCTATGTATGTAGACGTATCGGGTAGCGTGTTGGCTAGCGTAGCTACTTCTACGCCCGCAAAGGGAAGCCCTGAGAAAGTCGCGGTTTGTTCACCCACTGGCACGCTGTAGGACAGCTCGGTATCGGTAAAGGCACCGGCTAGAACGCGCGGCGCAGTAGCGGGCTGCGTGTTTAGCTCCTGAATGGAAGTCGCGGTAATGTTGTTGATTTGGAATCGTTCGGCTAGCCACTGACCCGAATCGGCATCTTGGGATGTGGTTGATGGCGAATCGTAGAGAGCGGCCAGGGGCACATAGCGCAGCGGACCGTCGGGGGCGTAGAGAATAGTGTCGATGTCTGCTTCTGCTAGGTCCGCTTCGAGCGGTTCGATTAGCCAGCGATAGAGCTGATAAGCAGGCGTTTTGGCGTCTGAGCTAGGGTCTTGTAAGGCGGTGCGGAAGGCTAAGATGGCATCATTGAGCTCGCTGCGGCTGACATTTTCTACCGTACGACGCAAGGGAGGAGAGTCGGGCGTGGTGATGACTAGCTCGATCCGGTCTTCTAAAACCAACGGATAGATTAGTGCTGCATCGACAGTTTCGAGATTGTTGCGTAGGCTAGCTAAGCTCTCAAGCGAGAGAGAATCTTCTGTGTTGGCAATTTGCGAGAGAAAGGCTTCGATTTCAGGACTTTGTGCAAACTCTACGAACTGCTGTCGAATCGACTTTTCAAGGCTGTACAGCTCGGCTCGCTGCGCTTCTTCTTCGGCAGTAAGGCCGCTGCTGATTTCTTTCTCGTTGAGCTGAGCGAGCTGTCTGCTGATGTCAATTGCTGAAGATTGGAGATTGTTGTATTGCTCTAGTATTTGCTGTTCTGGCTGATAGAAGTCTATGCCGCTAGCGGTGGTAGCGTTGCCGCGTACGGTGCTGAGGTAGTCTTGAATTTCTTGCACTTTGAGTAAATCAAGCACGCGTTGGGCTTCGAGCACGCGATCTTGCTGGAGCAGCAGATCGGCTAGGTTGCGATAGGTATCGGCGACGGTGTCGGTGTAGGTGCTTTGCAGTTTGTCATCCAACAGACGGTTGTCGGTGCGAACTAGCTCATATTGATTGATGGCCTGCTTTAGGAAGACAATGGCTAGCTCTATCTGGTTTTGCTGAACGAAAATGTCGCCGATGGTGCTGAGGGCAAGGGCGCTGTTGGGGCGATCGCCCGTCTCTTTGGCAATGGCCAGTCCCTGCTGGGCGAATTCTAGGGCGGCTGCGGTTTGCTGGCGATCGCGCGCTAGCCGACCTAGCGCAATCAGCCCTCTTCCTTCACCCGTACGGTTGCCAATAGAACGCATCAGCTCTAGGCTCTGCGTTTGGTAGGCCAGTGCCTGGTCGTATTGTCCTAGCCTATGTTCAACACTGCCAAGACCGTACAGGGCGATCGCTTCTAGTTCTGTGCTACCAATCTCACGAGCAATCTCAAGACTTTGTTGATAGCGACTAGCCGCCGCCTCGTAGCGGTCTGTTTTCTCATAGATACTCGCAGCTTCAGCCAGTAGTCTGCTTTCGGCAAACTGGGTCCCTGTGCTGCGCATAATGCTTAAACTTTGTTCGAAATAGTCAAGCGCCTGATCGTAGCTGCCCAAGTGACTATAGAATCGGCCCATCTCGCCTAGCGCGAGCGCCTTGGCAAGATCTATGCCAGTATCGTATGCGAATTTCACCACCTGCTCGCGGTAGCCTAAAGCCTCAGGGTAATCACCAGCAGTGAGATAGACATCGCTAAGAGAAAGCAAGACCTCTGATTTGTAAAACGGACTGCCCACCAATTCAAAAATGGCCAGACTTTCTTGAAGAGAATTTATCGCTGTTGCGTAGTTGCCCTGCTTTGCCAATGTCACACCCAAACCACCAAGCGCCCTTGCTTTCAATTGCTCGCTATCTAGCGCTTGGGCTATCTCTAGGCTTTGCTCCTGGTAACGTTGCGCTTGATTGTAGTCTCCTAGATAACGGTAGATCTCTCCAATCGCTATGAGTGTATCCGCCTCACCAGTGCGATCACCAAGATCACGCTCTATAGCTACCGACTGGTTGTAGTAACTGAGCGACTCTGGAAACTTTCCTTGCAAAAAGTAGATAGCGCCAATACTTTCTAAGGCAACGGCTTGCAGCGAAGCATCCCCAGACTCTTTAGCTATTATCAATAATTGATTATGTCCGACTAACGCCTCTGAATAGTTTCCTAGCAGACTTCTTACAGCATTGATCGCAATCTCGAGTTTGGCTTCTAGCTCTAGATTGTCGAGTTCAGCGGCAATAGGGATGGCCTGTTCTAACGAGTGGATGCTTTCAGCGAGTAAGCCCTGTGACGCATACGCGCCACCGAGACCGGCCCAAGTAACTGCTTGAAAAGCCCGCGCAGCCGGATCTGTAGAGGTCTGTACGATTGCTAAGCCCTGCTCGTAATAACTAGCAGACTGAGGATAATCGCCGACATATCCATATAGGTTCGCAATTATCACCAGCGGCCCAACTATGCTTAGTGGCTGGTTATCTTGACGAGCTAGCGGTAGAAGCTGTTCTGCATAGACTAAGGCTTTGCGGTAATTACCGCGCGATTCATACAGGTTACTCAAGCCAAGGAGTACACCAGCCTGTAACTCTAGTTCTTCGAGTTCTTTTCCAATCGATAGGCTTTGTTCGTAGGCGGAGATTGCCTCAGCATGGTCACCTAGCTCTACCTGAGCACTGGCTATCAGAAATAGTGCTTTGCCTTGAGACAAAGCATCTTCGGTTCGCTGAGCGATCGCCAGTCCCTGCTGCGAATAGCGCAACGCTTCGGTAGCACTACCTGAAGCGAGAGCAACTTTGCCCAGCTCAACTAGAGCAATGGTTTCGCCACCTGGGATGTTTAGTTCGCGAACGATCGACAGCACTTCTTCGTAAGTAGCGATCGCCTGAGGATAATCGCTTAGGCCAACGTAAGCATCGCCCAAGTTTGCTAGCGGAAGAATGGTTGCGGAGAGATCGCCCTGCTGCTGATGAATGGCAATGACTTCTCGAAAAGCTGCGATCGCCCGTTGAAACTCTCCACCTAGTAGATAGGCTTTGCCCTCTCCCTCTAGCTGTCGGATACGCGTTTCTAACTCGCTAGCCGTTTGAGCAGTCGGACTAGAACTTTGGCCAGAGGAACTTTGGCTAGGTTCCTGCTGAGCAATGCCAGGAAGCCCATAGCAAAGACCGCACAGCACCACAGCTCCACTCAATAAGCGACGACACAAAAAACCAGGAGATAAGCGCGAGGCGGTCTTTTCCAATTTGAAACACTTCCGCTGAGGGCACAGCAGACCAGACTATCAGCAGCCAATTATTTATAGCGTCGAGATTCAACCGCAGCCACTGTTTTCACAACAGAGCTACACAAATCTATAGATCTGTTGCAGATTGGCTTATTCACTTGGGTCCGTTCATGCAGCCGCTGCTAGAGTGTTCGAGCCTCTGAGTGCAGCAGCGGTAATTCGACCGTGAAAATCGTCTTGTTCATACCGCTATTGACAGCAACGCTGCCCTCTAAGTGCGAGATTAGCTTTCGAATCAGGGCTAGTCCTAGACCAGTACCGCCCTGCTTCCACGGGTCGGCGCTAGGGACCCGGTAGAATTTGTCGAAGATGCGATCGCGCTCTTCTTCAGCAATCTCTACGCCTGTGTTGGTCACAGAAATCGTCATCAAGCGTGGACTGCCATTGACCTCAATTAAGATGGCATGCTCAGGCGGTGTGTACTTGCAGGCATTGTTAATCAGCTCTGTCATGATCCGCTCGATGCTGGCCAAATCGGTAGTCAGATTAGGCAAGTTGTCGTTGATCGTCAGCATTAGCTCCTGCTGACGACTGATAGCCCTTGGCCTAAAGCCATTGACCAGGCTAGGCAACCAGGTAGAAATGTTAATCGGCTGCATCATCATCGGATGATTGCCCACGTCCAGGCGCTGCAAATCGAGCAGGTCATTGATCAAACTAATTTCGCGCTCGCATTCTTCATGCAAAATGCTGTAGTAGCGGGCGAGCCGACCTTTCTCAACCTGCGGCTTTTCTAGCTCTGCTTCGTCAATGCCGTACTCCTGCTGTAAGGTGATGCCCATCATTTGCAAGGCAACACGCATGCTGGTGACGGGCGTTCGCAGCTCGTGAGAAACTGTGCTGAGAAAATCGTCTTTTAGCGTGTTGACCCGCTCTAGCTCCCGGACTTGAGACTGCGATTCTTGATAGAGCCGGGCCTGTCGAATAGCAATGCCGCACTGGTTAGTCACCTGCTCTACCAGGCGGATTTCTGAGTCGGTCAAGCACCTATCTTTGTCGTTGATTAGCCACAGGTCGCCCAGCACAATCCGGTCGTCTTTGACCGGGGCGGCAAACATGGACACTCGCCCCCGCTCTGGATTGGGGAAGATAGAGCAAAACTGTAGATACTGGCCCGCTAGCAGCAGCTGATAGACCTCGGGATACGCCTCTAGAGAAGACACTCGGCCCCGCATCGGCGCAAGGCCAGCTGCGCATTCATGCAGCACCGTCGAAGTCCCCTGCTCTAGATCATAGAGCGCTGTATTTGCAGCTTTTGCATTTAGTACCTCTACTAGCTCATCGACAGCCGTCTGAAGGATCTGCTGCTCGTCTAGGCTATCTCTGACTCGGTCGGTAATCCGCTTTAGCGTGGACTCTAGCTCTCGGGCTTTGTCTAGCTCGGCCCGGTTTTCTGTAAGCTGCTGATACAGCAAGGAATTCTCCTGATGAGCCTGCGCTACGGCGGTGACATCCTGTAGCGCATTGACCAGTACCGTACCCGTGTTGGCTGCACCTGCGCTGTTGACTGCACCTGCGCTGTTGGGTACATCTGATAGGGTGAACAGTCGGCGATGCCCCACTAGCTGCTGATCGCCGCTAGCTGACTTGAACATTAGCGGTAGATCGCTTTGCCGAGCGGTCTCAAAGAATAACTGATCTTGCTGAGTCAGGAGCGAAGCCAGCGGCTCAGGCAGAAAGTCGGCTTCGCTGCGACCGATAATTGACTGCACGCTCAAGCCGACTAGCGCTGCACCTGCTTCGTTGACATAAAGCCATTTGTGCTCAGCCGACTTTACGTATACTGGCTGAGCGATCGCATCGAGCATTTCCCACATAGCAATCAATTTAGAGGGACTGGTTGATAAGCTCATTACGCAGCTGATGAAGATCGTGTATCGGTAAAATTCCCGGTTTGACCCTCAAAATATAAATCATCCTTGATTTGATAGAGGCATTACTGCCCATATTTCAGTGTTATCACATAGGACTTACTCCCTTTAGCTATGCCGCCCATCATCTCAGGCTCTCACTCCTCTAGCGATCAATTCTCCGGCGCTCACTCCTCTGGCCGCGCACTAGTCTCTCCTTTAACTGTCAGCCAGACAGATAGCAGTCCAACCGTCACTGCGGCCCCTGCCAGGCTCGGCATTATGGCCTCTGGTAGCGGCAGCAACTTTGAGGCGATCGCATCTGCTATTGCTGCCGGTACGCTCAGCGCCACTATCGAACTAGTCATCTACAACAACCCTAAGGCTAAGGTCGTCGATAGAGCAGACCGTTTGGGCATTCCAACCAAGCTGCTAGATCACCGCACCTTTGATAGTCGAGAGCAGCTAGACGAGGCGATCGTCAGCGCGTTCAAAGAGTTCGATGTGAACTGGGTCGTGATGGCAGGCTGGATGCGCCGAGTCACGCAGCGCTTGATCTCCGCCTTTCCAAATCAGATTTTGAACATCCACCCTAGCCTGCTACCTAGCTTTCCAGGGACTCGTGCGGTTGAACAGGCGATCGCAGCCAAAGTCAAAATTACGGGCTGTAGCGTTCACCACGTCGAGCTCGTCGTCGACAGCGGGCCAATCATCATGCAAGCAGCTGTGCCCGTAATAGCAGATGACAGCGTCGAAACCTTGCAGGCCAGAATTCAGGTACAAGAGCATCTGATCTTTCCACAGGCGATCGCCCTAGCCACTAAACAAACTAGCGAAATAACCAGCGGCAGTTATTGATAGAAATAATCTGATTTGGCTAACAGACTCTTGTAGAAGAAAGCCAGTCAAACACAGCAGATCAAGATCCGCAAAAAAGGACTATCCTACGACCGACAAGCCTCTGAATCTCCCAGAAAAATTGGATTACATCAAAGCAACAATTACTCTCTAGCCAATATTACGGACAACGATAGAATTAAACTAAATCTACATATTTCAATAGTTTCACTGACACGTTACAGTTATCAAATCGTCAAAATTTAGAGCAATCTAGCTTATTAAACAAGTTGAATTAATCAAAGAATTTCCATCTTTTTGAAAGTGCGTAGAATTGCTTATTTTCTATCGCCTCAGTCTCTTTCAAAGCGTTTTAATCCGGATCGAAATTCTGTCAAAAGAAGATAGAAATACAGACGATTAAGGATCAAATTAATATGTTTAGAGCATCTGGTTTCAAATCATCAAGCTTCAGCTCAAAAGCGAACAATCTTGACTCATTGGTTCGTACGGCAATCGCTCACAAAGAGCTATCACCGGGCGTAGCGGCGCAGATTAATCAGTATCGAAACGGCAAGCTGACCTGCAAAGAGCGTCGGATGCTGGCCGTTCTAGACGATGCGATCGCCAGCGGCCACGTCACGACTATCGAGCTACCGATCATGACAGCTTCACTCCGCAAAGCTATCTGTAGAGTGAACTAATTTAAGCCCTTGCGGTGATGTCTTATCGTCGATTTATATGAGATAAAAGGCTAGTGGGTTGAATCGTCCCACTAGCCTTTTTACGTACATGTCCTTGACTAGTCCCCTCGAACTCTCCAGATGGATGCTCTTTTCTATGGGTATCCGCATCCGTGTTCATCAGCTTGCTCCGCTACCGCGATCGCCCTTTGTGATGATTGCCAACCATCGCAGCTTTCTAGACGCGCCCTTACTGATTACCGCTGCTGCCCAGCCAGTTCACTTTGCCTGCCATCACTATATGTCTCAAGTTCCGGTGATGAACGAGATAGTTCACGCGCTAGGCTGCTTTCCGCTTGATGCTCCCAACGAGAGAGGGCGAACCTTTTTCAAGCAGGCGACTGGCTTCTTGCGATCGCACCAGTCCATCGGCGTCTTTCCAGAAGGCACCAACCCGATGGTCCAAGTCACCCCACCTAGCCAAGTCAACGACTTTCATAGAGGCTTTGCTCACCTGGCACTGCGTGCGCCGGTTGACAATCTAAAAATTGTGCCAACCGCTATTATTGCCCTCAAAGAACAGCAGCAGGACACCGTACCGTTTCGGCTGCTGGGCTGGTTCGATCCGAGCGAGCCATTGTTCCAGCAGTCCGGACGCCATCCCGCCGTAATCTATCGCGAGGTCGCCGTAGTAATTGGGAAGCCTATCTCGACATCAGACCTACAGCAGCACTATCACGGCAAACAGGCTGGACAGGTAGCCGATCATCTGACCGACACCTGCCAAAATGAGGTTCAAACCCTGCTGAAGTCTTATTGAATAGTCTCATCACTCAAAAGTAGGTACATATGGTTGGATAAGAGCCGACCAGGCGAGGAAGATTGGATACCGTCAAATTCATAAAACCCTATACAAAAACTCAAACCAAACCTGATACGAACTCTAACGTAGGCGTAGCAGCACCTTTACGACCGCTCTTTATCTATTTGCCGGGGATGGATGGGACGGGCAAACTCTTTGACGCCCAGGCTGATAAGCTGTCGCGCTGGTTCGATCTGCGCTGTTTAGCCCTGCCGCCGCAGGAAAGAGCTGACTGGAAGACGCTGACGCATCAGGTTAGTACGCTCATCAGCGATGAGTTAGAGAAAGCCAGCGCTTCTTCACAAGAAACATCCATTGGAAAGCCGCGCAGAAGGCGAGCCGTCTATCTATGTGGAGAATCTTTTGGGGGCTGTCTAGCGATGCAGGTGCTGGCCTATTCACCGCACCTATTTGAGAAAGTCATCTTGATCAATCCGGCCTCTTCCTTTAGGCGAGTGCCGTGGATGCAGCTAGGATCGCTGATCACGCATCAGATGCCCAATCTGGTCTACCGCTATGGGGCGCAGGGCCTGATTCCTTTTTTGATCGAGCCTTTTCGAGTCGATTGGCGCGATCGCGCGGCCCTAGCAGACGCAATGGGTTCGGTCCCAGCTAAAACTGCCGCATGGCGCATGGGTTTGCTCGGAAAATTCGAGACAGAACGAATTCCGCTAGAGCGGATGACGCATCCAGTACTAATCATCGTGGGTGGCAACGATCGGCTGCTGCCGTCTAAGCGTGAAGCCGTTAGCCTAGTAGCCCGATTTCCTAACGCGAAGCAGGTGCTTTTGCCAAAGAGCGGCCATGCCTGCCTAATCGAAAGCAAAACAGACCTCTCGCGGATACTACAAGAGCAGCAATTTCTGCCCGACTCTAGCGTCCACAGCAGTTAGCAAATAGTCAGCAGACACAAACCTGAACCCTATACTCCAATTTCATCTATTATTTAGGAAAACGAAGCCTACCTCTATACATCTCATGTCCAGAAGACTCTTCGGCTGGTTCCGTCAGCTTGTCTGCCTGAGCGCGATCGCCCTTCTCACCCTCTCGCTATTTGGCGCACCAGTCCTAGCCACTAGCCTGTACAGCATGCCACAAAGCCCAGATGGCAAGTGGTTCATCGACGAAGCCTCGCAGGTCTCACGGCTCAACGAAGGCAAAATCGAAAGCTCGCTCAAGCAGCTAGCAGAAGAAACTGGCAACGAGGTTCGCTTTGTCACTATCCATCGGCTAGACTACGGCGAAACGATTCAGAGCTTTACAGACGCGTTGGCTGAGCGCTGGTTTCCCACTCCCGAAGCCCGCAGCAATCAAACCCTAATCGTATTGGACGATGTCACAAACAATATTGGCATCAGCGTCGGCGCAAACGCTGCCGAGACTTTGGACGCGGGCCTAGCCCAGAGCATCACTGGGGAAACGATGACGGTGCCCTTGCTAGATGGAAATCAGTACAACCAGTCCTTCTTAGGTGCGACCGAGCGGCTAGTAGCGGTCCTTTCGGGTGAGGCAGATCCGGGTCCGCCAGAAGCATATGACGATACGGTTGATGTCGATCGAACCTATGCCACCGCAGAAGAAACCGAAGCCACTAGAGGCTCTTCAACGACTATTGTGATTGTTTTGCTAATTGCAGCGACGGTGATTCCAATGGCAACTTATTACTGGTACCTGTCGGTGGGTGGATAATGGATTGGTTCAACCGACTGCCACGCTGGATGGCCTGGGGCTTGGCACTGCCGCTCTTGGCACTGAATGGGTGGGTCGCGCTACAGATTTTCACTTTTTTCCGTTCTCAATTCACTATCTTTTTTACAGCAACGCTACTCTCTTTTGTGCTGAACTATCCGGTTCAGTGGCTCTCTCGCTTTCGTCTGCGGCGATCGCTAGCCGTTCTGCTAGTGCTGCTGCTCACAATTTCTGTCCTTGGCGTACTGGGCGTCCTTCTACTGCCGCCATTAGCCGAGCAAATCAACGAGCTGTCTGGACGCCTGCCTTCTTGGATAGACTCTAGTACGTCTCAGATGGCAGCTTTCCAAAACTGGGCGGTCAGTCTGAATCTACCAATCGACCTTTCCCGACTATCAGCTCAGCTCCAAGCTAGAGTGACTAGTCAGATTCAGACTATTAGTGCGGGCCTGCTTTCGCTATTGCCCGATGCGATTAGTAGCATTGTGGATTTGGGTTTGACCGTAGTGCTGACCTTCTACTTGCTACTGCACGGAGAAAGGCTGTGGGACGGTATCTACCAGTGGCTACCCGACTCTTGGAATTCGAGGGCTAGACCTTTAATCAAACGCAATTTTCAGAATTATTTCCTGGGACAATTCACCGTTGCGCTGCTGATGGGCAGTGCGATGACGATTGCCTTTGTCGTGATTCAGGTGCCGTTTGGTCTGCTGTTTGGTATTGCGGTCGGCGTGATGGCAATCTTTCCATTTGGTCCGGCGCTCAGCATTACGATCATCAGCTTTTTGACCGCGCTCAAGAGTATCTGGTTAGGGGTGCGGGTAGTCACAGTCGCGGCGGTGATTGATCAGGTGGTAGAAAATGCGATCGCGCCCCAGCTAATCGGTGGCTTCGTCGGCCTCAATCCCGTCTGGATACTCGTCTCGCTCTTACTAGGCACCAAAATCGCAGGCGTTCTAGGACTCATCGTCGCGGTACCCATTGCCAGCTCAATCAAAAGCATTTTCGAAGACCAGAAGATTCCACCTTCGCCTTCACCTGACATGCTTGTAGAAGCAGAAAGCCAGCCCTCCGATAGTTCAGCATTGGCCTCTGCCTAACTCAACCTGCGTCTCTACTGAGTCCGTGATTCGTCCTGGTTGTTCTACATCAGAACTACCTGCTTCAATCTTCGAAATTGGTGTTCGTTAATTCCTTTTACAGACGTTCGGCAACCTGTTTTAGGCGCTCTAACTGTGCTTCCATATCTTTTTTAGTCCAGCCTGCGGCGAACTGGTTGAAGCCAAAGCTGACTAGCGGATTGGGGATAGTGAACTCAAATCGGTTTAGCAGCGTTGTTCCATTCGCTTCGGGCTGGCATTCCCAGCGATCGCACCCCTCGAAAAATCCATCAAAGCCCCAAACCACCAAACCAGGCTGCCGTTCAATCACGGTGCTGTGCAGCGAAGGAGTCAGAACAGGGATCTTCAGCTTGAAATCGAACTCGCTGCCTACCGCCATTCGCCATTCACCTACCGGCTCGCAAACCAAAGCCGGATTAAGCCACTGGTGCATTAGCTGCTGCTGCGTAAAGCAACGTTCCACAGTTGTGGAATTTGCCCGAATAAAGACGGATTGTTCGTAAACAGCCACAGGTATAGCCCCCAAAGGATGTAGAAAAAGAGGCAGAAGATTACACAATCTTGTTTGCAGCTCTTTCAAAGTCAGCGGTCGCCTGGAGAGTTTCGGGTACGTCGAAAAAGGCTTGGGCGATCGCATCCGAAAAGGTAAACGTATCCAACCCGCGTTCTGCTAGCGCTGCGATATCATTCAAATTGCGAATGCTCGCGGTCAGCACCCGAGTCGATGATTTCACCCCTCGCAACGCCGCATGCATTGTCGCCACTTCAGCAAAACCATCTCGACCGCTATCGTCAATTCGGCCCAGATACGGCGCTACGTAGCTCGCTCCAATAGCAGCAGCGATCAGCACCTGATGAATTGAGTAAACAGCCGTCAGCGTCACCGGAATGCCCGAACCGATCAGCATTTTAGCGGCCACAGCACCTGATTGCGTGGCAGGCACCTTGACGACAATCCGTCGATCAAAGCTACTGAGCAAGTTGCCAATATTGAGCAAATCTGGCACCGAACTGCCCCAGGCTTGTAGATGAACTTCTTGCATTCCTAGATCAAACGCTTGCTCTGCCATCGTTTTCAGGACAGCGGGTTCACAGTCGACGCCCGCTCTTTCTAGCAGTAGCGGATTACACGTCACGCCGTAGAACATGCCTGTCGGCAGCCATTTTTCCCAGGCGGCAGTATCGGCAGTGTCTAGATAAAGACGCAAGTTAGGCAGATGGCTTTCTTCAACCGGACTCATTCACTCTCTCCTCCAATCACCACATCCTTGATTCGCAGGCTCGGGCCACCGCAGCCTACAGCCAAACCACTCTGTCCGCCCTTGCCACAGCCGCCCGACTCATCCCAGAAAAAGTCGTCACCGATCGCCTCAATATTGGCTAGCGTGCTAAAGACGTTGCCTGAGAGCGTGACATCCTGAACAGGCTCAGCGATTTCGCCCTGTCGAATCATCCAGGCTTCGCCAGCGGTAAAGGTGAATAGCTCGCCGTTGGTTTGCCCACCGAGCCAGTTGCGCGCATAGATGCCTTCGTCTATGCCAGTAAACAAATCGGCTACAGGCGTTTCGCCACGCTCTATCCAGGTGTTGGTCATGCGGACGATGGGGGAGTAGTGATAGTTCAAACAGCGGGCGTTGCCAGTCGGCGCTTCGCCTAGTTCTCCAGCAGTTTCGCGAGAGTGCAATCGACCAGTCAACACGCCGTCTTTGATGAGTTGAGTCGTGGTAGCGGGGGTGCCTTCATCGTCATATAGATAGCTACCGCGATGGCCTGCTGGCGCTGCGCCATCGAAAATTTGTAGCGTCTTGGGTCCAAACTGCCGACCCAGAGACATGGTTTCTAGTAGCTCTGGATTCTCGTATATCATGTCGGCCTCAGACAGATGACCAAAGGCTTCATGAACAAATAGACCGCTGAGAATGGGGTCAATCACGACAGTGTAGAGACCGCCTTTGGCCGAAGGTAGGGTGAGGGCGTTGACAGCGCGATCGCCCGCCGCTTTCACCTGCGCTTCCAATCCCAATACATCTTCATAAGCTCGCCGAGATCCCACCGTTTCTCGACCAGTTTGCACTCTCTCACCCTGCCGAGCCGTCGCGGAGAACCGCATCTCTATATCGGTCCAGTTCTGCTCGATCAAGGTCCCTTCAGAGGTCGCCAGTAGCACCTGCTGATAGCTGTCCTCGTAGCGTACAGATGTCGAGGCCATCTCAGGATGCTGCCCTTTCAAAACATCAATATAGTGATGACACAGCGCTTTTTTATCCGCTAGCGAAATCTGCCTGGGATCTGTGCCTGTCAAAGGCAGTGTGCAGGTGGCTTGAACAATGTCGATGGGGGCCAGCCGGGTAGTGTCGTCTCCAACTAGGCGAGCAGCAGCGATCGCATCTTCCATCCGCTCTGCCAAATCCGCCAGCCGATTGAAGCTCGCAAATCCCCAGCCGCCGCGATAGCAGGCCCGCACCTGTCCGCCGACGGCCACGCCTTCACTTAGCGCCTCTGGAACATCTCCTCTTAGTCGAATCTCACAGCCCTGCGATCGCTCCAAGCGCACCGCTAGATAGTCCACCCGATGCCGATACCGAGCAATCAGATCGCTCACCTGATCCTTGTCCTTTTCCATACCCCAAACTCTAAAACCTAAACTCTAATTGCTGCCCGTCATTCGTACTACCATAAAGCTTATCCCCCTTCCTACAGAGCGACACACCTATGACTGGTGAACTTGGTTACTCCCTACCGCCCGCTATTCGCCGTATCGCTGCGAACTTCAAACGGGTGGGTTGGGCCAGTGTGTGGATACAGTCTGTAGTGGGCGTGATTGCCAGCATTCTATTTATATTCAACGCGCTAGAGCCGAATGCTGGATTCACCAGCGCCTCTGCCGACCTGCTCACCACAATTGGCCTCGTAGCTATCTTTATCAGTGCGTTCTGGGGATTTCGCTATGTTCTGCTAGGTCGCAAGCTCAGCACGACCAATCCTGACCTGCGGCCCAAGCCCAAAGACGCGATTAGAGCCATTCGTATTGGTATCTCTATCAGTCTGATTGGCATGCTAATTACTATTTTTGGAGCTGAGATTGTGATCGCCGATCTTTGGACCCGCTCGCTTAGACAGGTGGCGATTGGTGTGAACACGCAAGACACCTCAGCGTTCATCAACGCCGCTGATATTGCGGTTGTCTTTTCTGTGATCAACGCTATCTTTGCTCACTATGTTGGGCTGTGCGCTTCTATCTGGCTAGAGTACGTTACCAATCGTCAGTAGCGCTCTACCGTCAGTAGCATTCTACAGACTGCGACTGCGACTCTAAAAGCTCGACCCTGGCTGCTGTAGGAAGGCTAGCTCTGCGGGCGTACTCTGACGGCCTAATATTTGGTTGCGATGAGGAAATCGACCAAATCGCTCAATTACTTCCCGGTGACGAATCGCGTAGTCTAAGCCGCTCTTAAATCCTTTGTCTAAGTCTGGGAAGTCACTGATCAGCGCTTCTATCAGAGAGACACAACGGTCTTGATGCTGCATATCTTCGCTGTGCTCGAAAGGGAGGTACAAAAAGAATCGGTGCGCAGGGTATCAGATGGCGATCGCACCCCTCTTCAACCAAGTCCTGAGCTAGCACCTGCGCCTGCGAGTCAGTCGCAAAACTACGCGGCTGACCTCTATATAGATTGCGGGGAAATTGATCTAGTAGTAAAACCAGCGCCACCGCCGAGGGTAGCTGCAACTTCCAATCATCGTAAGCACCCTCTGCTGCCGATTGAACATCGGTTAGAAATTGCAGACGAATCTGCTCGTCAAAGGCGGCATCTTTGATAAACCAAGCTTTGCGATATTGGCCATAGTCCGGATCGGTAGGCTTCCCAAACCAAAAGTCGAGGATAGCTCTGGCGCGAGATTGGGAACTACGGGGTTGAGAACTATAAATCACGTCCGGATTGAATAAAGATGTCAGTCGTCTAGCTTATGGCTTACGCTAATCCATAATGTTTCGGCTGTACACTTTGACCACGTTCTGATCGTACATCTTTAGCTCGCGCCCATGTCTATTCTTTCTATCGTCATTGCGATCGCGCTACTTCTAGCCGTCTTTAGCTGGCTAACTGGCTACCGGCTACCGATCAATAGACGCGGTACAGGCACCCATCATACGAGTATCCCTCGCGAGCGAGGGGTCTCTAGAGGCACGCGCAAACAGCTACTAAGACTCGTTGGCGGGAATACATCGGTAGCCCAAAGGCTGGTGCAAGATGTTAGCGATCGCAACCCCAATAGACCAGAACAGTGGTGCTGGGAAAAGGCGATTTATGACATCGAACGCGATCGCAGAGCCTAGTTTCAACTTCATTGTTCGTAATTATGCCTGCGGATAAAACACGTTTTCTTGATAAAGCGTGTGACTTTTGTCAATCGAGATCGTGTAGCGTTGAATGCAAAGTAAACGACATCAAACTTTCTTTATCATTTTCAGCTTTGGGCATACTCAACAAAGATTGTGAGATCTTTTGCGTAGAGTCCAAACCTGAATTTATCTCTACTGCTTATTCAAACAAAGGAATATTTTAAGCATGACGCAAGCAAAGCGGGCGCTGATCACAGGCATTACCGGACAAGATGGCTCATACCTAGCCGAACTCTTACTAGACAAAGGCTACGAAGTCCACGGCATTATCCGCCGCACCTCTACATTCAATACGGATCGAATCGACCACATCTACGTTGATCCCCACCAGGAAGACGCCAAACTCTTCTTACACTATGGCGATCTTAATGACGGCACCATGCTGCGTCGCATTCTAGAGCAGGTCCAGCCAGACGAAGTCTATAACCTGGGTGCACAGTCCCACGTTCGCGTCAGCTTTGATTCGCCGGAATACACAGTAGATACCGTTGCGATGGGCGCACTGCGACTGTTAGAAGCCATTCGCGACTACCAGCAGCGCACTAGCAGCGAAGTCCGCTTCTACCAGGCAGGCTCTTCTGAGATGTATGGCAAGGTCCAGCACGTGCCTCAATCAGAAGAAACGCCTTTCTATCCGCGCAGTCCCTACTCTTGTGCCAAGGTCTACGCCCATTGGCAAACGATCAACTACCGTGAGTCGTATGACATGTTTGCCACCAACGGCATCTTGTTCAACCACGAGTCGCCGCGTCGCGGAGAGACCTTTGTCACGCGCAAGATTACCCGCGCGATCGCCCGCATCGTTGCTGGTCAGCAAAAGACCCTATACCTTGGCAATCTAGACTCTAAGCGCGACTGGGGCTATGCCAAAGACTACGTCAGAGCGATGTGGCTAATGCTCCAGCATGAAAAGCCCGACGACTTTGTGATTGCCACTGGCGAGACCTACTCCATTCGTCAGTTTCTAGATGTCGCCTTCCAGTACGTCAACCTTGACTGGAATGATTTTGTTGCCTTTGACGAGCGCTATCTAAGACCCGCTGAAGTCGATCTGCTGATCGGCGATCCGACTAAGGCCAGAACGGTTTTGGGATGGCAGCCTGAAGTCAGCTTTGAGCAGCTAGTGAAGCTGATGGTAGACGCCGATTTAGAAGCGATAGGGGAAAAGCCAGTTAGCAGCACTAATGGCAGTCTAAACGTTGCCACCGTCCGCCGTCAGATGATCAGCTCCATGTCTTAGAGCGCCGCAATCTACCGGATGCAGGGGCAGATCGCTAGTAAAGCGTTGCCATAGGGCGCAGTTTTTTTGGGTGTGTCTGCCTTCAGCATGGTATTCAAAAAAAGTAAATAAGCAGCGTCTTTTGAGGACGGTAGTAAGAGTCATATGGAACTAGCAAACAAGCAGATACTAGTCACAGGCGGGGCGGGTTTCTTAGGAAAGCAGGTGGTAGACCAGCTACAGCAGGCTGGTGCTAACCCTGACAATATTTTGGTGACGCGATCGCGCGACTACGACTTGACCGAAATGGAAGCCTGCAAACGCGCAGTCGCTGGCCAAGATATCATCGTCCACCTAGCTGCTCACGTTGGCGGCATCGGTCTCAACCGCGAAAAGCCCGCCGAGCTGTTCTACGACAACCTGATGATGGGCACTCAGCTAATTCACGCCGCCTACCAAGCAGGCGCAGAAAAATTCGTCTGCGTTGGCACCATCTGCGCCTATCCCAAATTCACCCCCGTCCCCTTCAAAGAAGAAGACTTGTGGAGCGGCTACCCCGAAGAGACCAACGCCCCCTACGGCATTGCCAAAAAAGCGCTCCTGGTTCAGCTCGAAGCCTATCGTCAGCAGTATGGATTTGACGGCATCTATCTGCTGCCCGTCAATCTCTACGGCCCGGAAGACAACTTCAACCCGCGCAGCTCGCATGTTATCCCGGCGCTAATTCACAAAATTCACGAAGCTCAAGTCAATGGTGACAAGACGCTACCCGTCTGGGGCGACGGCAGTCCTACCCGCGAATTCCTCTACTCTACAGATGCGGCTCGCGGTATCGTCATGGCGACTCAAAGCTACTCAAAAGCAGATCCTGTCAATCTAGGCACCAACTCTGAGATTTCTATCAAAGACCTAGCAGAGCTAATCTGCAATGTGATGGAGTTTGAGGGTGAGTTAGTCTGGCAAACTGACAAGCCGAACGGTCAGCCCCGTCGCTGCCTAGATACCCAAAGGGCAAAGCAGGCCTTTGGCTTTGAGGCGCAGACCGACTTTCGCGATGGGCTCAAAAAGACAGTTGACTGGTACCGCCAGCATGCCAAGACCCTTCAGCCTGCCTAGCCTGGTCAGAGCAGGCTAATGAAAGCAGGTCAGCAAAAGTGAGCTGACAAAAGTGAGCCAATAAAGATAGGGACAAATCCGAGAAAACTTCTATAATTATGGCGCAGTGTAATCACGCAAAGGTGTAACCACGGCACTGCGCTCTTGGCAAACTAGAAGCGAACATAGCATGGCAGAACAGCAAAACCCGTCGGACCAGAACGCTGAGAACATCGTGGAGGGCGCAAAGCCCAAAGATACGGTTGCCGAAACTGCAAAGCCTGATGCCGATGCAAAAGGTCTAGAGCAGTCGGAAGACAAGAAAGCGGACGAGCCAGTTGCCAAGATAGAAGAAAATCCTGAGAAGGAAACTGCCAAGACGGGCAATCAGCCAGCCGGAAAGACTGCGGGCGTAGGTGATGCTGCCAAGAAGCCAGCCGCAAAATCTGGTGAGAAGGAGCCTGCTGACAAGAAGCCTGCGACAAGAAGCCTGCGCGAAGAAAAAAGAGAAGCCGCCGAAGCTAGAAGACAAGCCGTTCAATGAGTTCATGGAGCAGCACTATCTGCCTAGCCTGAAAGAAGCGATGGCAAAAGAAGGCATTGAAGATCTCAGCCTAGAGTTTGCTAAGCGCAAGCTAGAGGTGATTGGTCAAAGCGGTGACGATCCTTACTGGCAGGTTCAGGGACAGTGGACAGAGGAAGGGGAAGGCGATCGCAAGTTCAATATCGCCTTTATCGACGAGGACATCTCTGGGCAAAAGGTTTTCACTCTAGCCTCTAATGGCAAGGTACCTAGCACCGTCGAGCAGTTCATGGGCGACGAGCGCAGAATCACACTGGATCTAATGGTGCTCTACACCCTACAGCGGCTAAACGGGCAGAAGTGGCTGACCAGGAACTGAGCATCTGACTGAGCGCGATCGCAGCCTTAGAGCCTAGTCCATAGAATCAAGGTGCGACTGATGGTTGTCTTTGTAGTCAATCGTCTGGCTAGCGCTACTCATCATCAAGAATCTAAGATAGAAATATCGCGTTAGGCCTTCAAAGCTGGCCTGATGCGACAGCGCTCTATATTGTCTAAAGGTCCATATGCAGATTACGTTCGCTGCCAAGACTATACAGAGGGCAGTCACTATAGACCATTCATCGCCCATCTTAGCGGTGATATGCCAGGGAAGTAGAAAGGCTACGGCATAGGTCAACGAGTGCAGACGCTTCCAGTTCTTCTGAAGCTTGCGGATGCTCCAGTTATTTGAGGTGATAGCCAGCAGCGTGAAAATAGATAGCAGTAAAAGGCCGCTGAGACTCTTGCGATAGAACTCCATCGCCGATAGGTCAAGGTGCTGCTGATAGAAGATCACACAAACGTGCGCGACTGAGAAAACAAAGGTCCAAAGACCGACAGCGCGCCGATTCTTCAGCAGCGCTCTGTAGAAGGAGGTGTACTTGAATGCTGGAAAGACAACCTTGAAGTTGCTGGGCAAGAGAGTTGCCACGTAGGTCAAAGTCGCGAAAAAGCCTAACGCATTGTCCATCGAGATACCTAGATGACCGCTACAGCGTTGACCGCACTACTCCTATCAAAACAGTCCTACGTGAGTCCTGCCTTGATAAAGCAATATGGCTAGCTAGCAGGCACCCGGCGCTAGCTATCGAGATAGATGTGCATATTATTGACAGCAGTAACCGTGAATTCCCTTTTGAAGCTCAAGGGATTCTAAGCATGCAGTTAGATGTGCAGAGGTTCTACTTGGGTGTCCGGATCTTGGAACTATGGCAGAGGCCGTCTTTACAGCGCTTTTACAGAATAGAGTGAGTTTAGTGAAGGAAGTGGCGCATACCTGTAAAGGCCATAATCAATCCAAGTTCATTAGCCGCAGCGATTGACTCATTATCCCGAATGCTGCCACCGGGCTGCACAATTGCCTTGATGCCCGCGGCTGCGGCTGTCCTGACAGAATCATCAAAAGGAAAAAAGCCATCGCTAGCGAGGATCGCCCCCTGCGACTGCTCGCCTGCTTGCTCTAGCGCGATTTTGACCGCCCCAACCCGGTTCATCTGTCCCGCGCCGACACCAAGGGTCGTATTGCCACGCGTGATCAGGATGGCATTGGACTTTACATGCTTAACGACTCGCCAAGAAAAGAGCAGTTCAGCCAGCTCAGCTTCGCTAGGCTGCTGATCGGTGACGATGTTCCACTGAGCGGAATCGGCCAGAAAATCGTCTGAAGCCTGCGTTAGAAATCCGCCCGAAATCATCCGTACCGTTTGCGCTGGGCCTGAGACTAAGTCTGGCAGCACTAATATCCGTAGATTCTTCTTTTTAGCCAGGATCGCCTGAGCCGCCTCGCTACAGCCTGGTGCGACTACGCATTCTAGAAACGTACCAGTCAGCGCTTCAGCGGTGGCTTCATCAATGGCTTGATTGAGCGCCACAATGCCACCGAAGGCCGAAACGCTATCTGCATCGAAAGCCTGCTGGTAGGCCACCGACAGCGAATCGGCGATGGAAACGCCGCAGGGGTTGGTGTGCTTTAGCACAGCAGCAGCAGGGCGTTCGTCACTGGGAAATTCGGCGATGATCCGCCGAGCGGCTTCTAGATCGACGAGGTTGTTGTAGCTGAGCGCTTTGCCCTGTAGCTGCTCGGCGGCGGCCCAGCCACTGGCGATCGCACCTTCCTGATACCAGCCTGCACTCTGGTGAGGATTTTCGCCATAGCGCAGAGTTTGCTTCAGATGGCCACTAACCGCATAGCTAGCGGGAAGAGCAGCCGCCTCGTCAGACTGATTCACCAGAGTCTGCTGATGGGTAAGGTACTGGGCGATCGCACAGTCATAGGTAGCCGTGTGCCAAAAAGCCTGCTGCGCGCAGGAAGCTCGAAATTCCTCAGAAGGATTTCCCTGATTAGCTTTAGCGACCGTTAGATAGTCACCGTACTGATTAGGGTTGCATAGCACCGTCACGTACCGATGATTCTTCGCCGCTGCGCGAATCATCGTCGGACCGCCAATATCGATCTTTTCAATCGCCTCTGGCAGAGTGACGTTCGGCTGAGCAACTGTTTGTTCAAAGGGATAGAGATTGACGACAACTAAATCGAAAGCGCGGATGTCGTTATCGGTTAGATCCTGCTGGTCAGCGGCTTGATCCGGTCTAGCTAAGATACCGCCATGAACCTTGGGATGTAGCGTTTTTACCCGACCGCCCAAGATTTCCGGCGAGCTCGTGTAGTCAGAGACTTTGATTACGGGAATGCCCGCCTCACTGATTGCCTTAGCGGTGCCGCCGCTGCTGATAATTTCAAAATCCAGATCTTGAACGAGCGCCTGAGCCAGCTCGATTAGACCAGTTTTATCTGAAACACTCAGCAGGGCAAGGCGAGACATGGGCAGTTTTGGAAAAGGCAAAAAGGACAGACTAAAAGCGTACAGGGTTTGGGGAGTGTGCGGAAGGCGGAAAGGGAGTGAGCGGTGAGGAGATAGAGATTTATGATTGGGAGGGAATTTGAAGGGTGAGGATATGACGGAGAGTTTGGGGCTAGAGGCGATCGCAATATCACCAGCAGGCGCGGGCGAACGGCTGCTGGTTTTGCTACATGGGTGGGGAGCAAACGCTCAAGACGTGGCAGGGCTAATCAGTGCGATTAATATGGTGAGTTCGCCGATACGAGCGCTACTGCCAAATGCGCCGTTTGCCCATCCGATGGTGCCGGGTGGCAGAGCCTGGTATAGCTTTCCGGCGAATTATGACTTTCGTAGGGAGCATGATTTTGCGGCGCAGGCTGATTTGCAAGAGAGTCGGCAGCGGCTGCTGGCTTGGATGCGATCGCTACCAAAACAAACCGGCATTCCCCTCGAAAAAACCATCATGGGCGGGTTTTCTCAAGGCGGCGCAATGACTCTAGATGTCGGCGTGCAGCTACCACTAGCGGCCATGCTGATTCTCAGCAGCTACAGCCACGCCCCAATTCAGCCATGTATTACCCCACGCCCAGTCCTGCTAATTCACGGTAGACAAGATCCTGTGGTGCCGCTAGTTAAAGCGCTAGAGACTAAATCGCGGCTAGAAGCGCAAGGGCTGACGCTGACATACCACGAGTTCGATATGGGACACGAGGTTTCTAGAGACGCACTCAAAACGGCCAGCGACTTTTGTTTCTCCCTGTGACTTTTGTTCCTCTCTTTAACGCTTAAGTTAATTTTTGAAAGTGTTTAAATCACAATTGTGTGAATACAATCCATAGACGTAGTCAGAGCGACTACACTTGAGACACATCTGTCCACTGCGGATATCTCATCGTCGTACCAACTTGTAGGGAATGGGCCACCATGCAATCCACCGAATCGCTTCACACTGAAGCAAACACTGGAACAATCGTTAACTCAGACCCGCAATCAAGCCGTATCTCATCGCAAGACATTGCCAAAATGACGCCAGAAGATGTAGCACAGCTCGCCCAGCGTCTAGAGCAAGATGCGTACAACACACCATTTGATGGGCTAAAAGACTGGCATCGGCTGCGGGCGGTCGCTTTTCAGCGCTCGGAGCTAGTAGAGCCCTACATGCACCTACTCGACCTTGAAGCTTTTGATGAGTCGTAGGCGAGTCTTAATTGGGATTACGGGCGGTATTGCGGCCTACAAACTGTGTGAAGTGACTTCGACTCTGGCCAAAGCTGGGGTCGAAGTTCGAGTATTAATGACGCAGCAGGCCCAAAGCTTCGTTTCAGCGCTTACCTTTGCGGCACTCTCTCGAAATGCGGTCTATACAGATAATGAGTTCTGGTCCGCACAGCAGGGAAGACCTTTGCACATAGTACTAGGCGAGTGGGCAGATATCTTTCTGATCGCGCCACTGACGGCCAACACGCTGGCAAAGCTAGCCCACGGATTAGCCGATAATTTATTGACGAATACGGTGCTGGCTTCGACCTGCCCGGTGCTGCTTGCGCCCGCGATGAATACGGATATGTGGCAACAAGAAAGCGTCCAGCGCAACTGGCAGCAGCTAGCAGTTGGCCAGCCTACGTCGCGCTACCGTTCGGTGGGGCCAGAAGCGGGGCGGTTGGCATGCGATCGCATCGGCACCGGACGCATGGCCGCACCGTTTGAGATTATCAGCGCCCTCGACTCCCTATGCCATACAAAAGGGCAGGTAGACCTAGTAGGAAAGCGCTTGCTCATCAGCGGCGGCAGCACTCAAGAATACATAGACCCAGTTAGATTTATTGGTAACCCTGCCACGGGCCGTATGGGAATCGCGCTCGCGCAGGCCGCTCAGCACAGAGGCGCACAGGTCACGTTCGTACACGGACCGATTGCCAGCGAACTAGCCGCCACCCTACCGAGTTCTATCCGCACGATTGCAGTCACCACCGCTGCTGAAATGGAAAAAACAATGCTATCAGAGCTTTCTTTGGCAGACTGGGTAGTCATGTCTGCGGCTGTCGCCGATGTTCGCCCTGCCGAAACAGCTAGCCACAAGCTGCCAAAAAAAGACTTGCCTGCGCAGTTGCCTTTGGACATTGTTCCAGACATTGTCGCTCAGCTCGCCCAGCGCAAAGCCGACCGCCAGCGAATCATTGGCTTTGCTGCACAGACGGGCGACATCACACCTCCAGCTTTGAGCAAGCTAAAGCGCAAGCAGCTAGATGCGATTGTGGCCAATCCCATCGATCGGCCAGATAGCGGGTTCGAGAGCCCGAACAACCAGGCGATTATCTTCTTAGCGAACGGGCAGCAAAAGCAGGTCGAGCATGGCAGCAAGCTATCACTAGCTCACCAGCTATACGACGTTTTGATAGAAACTGCTGACCCCCATCTAAGTAACAGCCACTAAATTGCCAAGATTCAGACAACTTCTACTCTTGGGAGGAATTTTGCTGAAGGTCACTGATCACATCAGAGGCCGGAAAGAGTCGAAACTGCCCAAGCGCTTCGTCTTCGCCAGCTACCATCTGTCGCAGTACGAACTCTAACGGCACAACGCCTACCTCAACAACATCTCGCGCTTCTGAACTTTGCTCATTAAGTTCAACCAGCAAACTCTCTACATCTGCTCTAGAAAAGAACAGCGGAAAAATATCTTCGCCCCCGCCCTGTGACACCGCGATTATAGAACCGTTTTCTAGCTGAGGATAAAACAGCGGTACGCCTTGAGTAAACTCCGCGTTGAGCGCTTTGGCCTCCTCAACTTCCTCAGGTTCAGGAACAAAGGCAAGCTCTAGGGGGCGATCGCCCTCAGTCTGCGAAGTGACCTCTAGCGTATATAGATAATCTAATCTACTGCCCAAGACGGTCGCTTCAGGTGGCAGGTCAGGCAGATTCTCTTGAGTGCGCGTTCTGGCGATATAGTCTTCTGCGTCCTGCTGATTCCAAAAAACGGGCATTACTTCTCGCTCGGGCACCTCACCGTCCGCAGACGCAACTGGGTAAGTCACAAAGTTCTCCCCAATCCCAATCACAAAAGCAGGCACGATGGACAGCCGACTAGCGACCTCTTCCTGCGTGAGAGCGATCGCAGGACTACCGGGAATTACGGCTTCTAGCGCGGACGCGAAGCCTACGCTTAGCGTACAGACCGCCACCGTCCGGGCTAGAGCCGGGACTAGTGCACGGCGGATGAAAGATGTCATAGCTTCTCCTGGATGTAGGCGACCTAGAAGTGCGATCTTGATACGCAACTGGCAACGCACAATTAGCAAAGTCATCATGGTTGAGGTGATTCACACTTCTCAACCTATTGTGGACGATTAATTAATTGACCGAGCAGCTAAACCTAACCAATCCCTAATACGCGGAAAGCACGAACGAAGCAGTTGACAATCTGTAGCTAGTCAACTGTACCTAGTAAGCTCTACCTAGCGGAATGTGGCCACTAGATCAAAGGCGCTCGAAAAATCGGGATGACAGGATTCGAACCTGCGACATCCTGCTCCCAAAGCAGGCGCGCTACCAAGCTGCGCTACATCCCGATCTTCATACTAGCATGGGTTATGCGGATGAAAGGCTGCGCGAAGCAGCAGAGGCTCAAATTTTCAATTATGACAACGTCTATCAACCACCCTATTGAGCAGCTGCCTGGACTGAGCAAAAGTCAGCTTCAGCAGCTGAATTCACTGGGCATTTCGACTACGTTTGAGTTGCTGCGCCAAGGAAACAGTCTGGCCCAAAGGCAGCAGCTATCAGCGCAACTCAGCACTAACATCAAGCACATCAACAAGTGGACAGCGTTAGCGAATCTCGCCAGAATTCCTGGCGTAGGCTGTCAGTACTGCGGCTTGCTATTGCACGCTGGAGTGAGTACGCCACAGCAGCTAGCCGTAATGACGGTGCAGCGACTGCATCCACAGCTACTGCGGCTACAGGTGCAGCTATTTCGACGAGCGGACCTAGCGCCGGACACGAGTATGGTAGCAAGCTGGATTCAGCAGGCTCAGCAGATGATATCCGATTCACACCAAGGAAAACGGTCCGGGTAGGGGCATTGCATGCAATGCCCCTACCCAGAATGCCGGTCAATCGGGATACCAGAACATGCCTTTAATTCCTTCAGGGTCCGGCATAAAGCCTAGCTGCTTGTAAAAATTGACGACATCTGGGTCGGCAAAGAGCGTCACATTGCTGATGTCTTCACTGCGAAGCTTTTTGATTAGCTGTTTCATCAGCGCCTTACCTAACCCCTTGCCCTGGAAGCTAGGATGAACGACTACGTCCCAGATAGTGGCGTTAAAGGCGTGATCAGAGGTGGCTCTAGAAAATCCTATCAGCCTTTTGCGGTTGCCTTTTTGCTCCCACATTGTGATCACTAGGAAGCTGTTTTGAATGGCTTTTCGCACCTTGCGAATGGGGCGGCGCGACCAGCCTACGGCGTCACACAGCTCCTCTAGCTCGTAGAGGTCAATGGTGCGATCTATGCTGAAAAAGATGCGGCTATCGCCTGTGCTTTTACCATCTTTTTCGGCTTCTGCAATGTAACTGGCACCCGCAGTCTGCGTGGAAGCTGTAGCAACATCGGAGGTGGTGAACAGGCTTTTCCAGAAACCCATGCAGGCAATGTAAGTAACTTTAGACTCGGAGATAAGCAGCGCTTGATAAGAGTATATCGTCTGTCAGCTCACTTCATGAGCCGACTTTGCAACTGCTGACGTTCTAGGGAGTATACGGATTGACGCAGCGCTGCGTAATTTCTGATCAATCCGTCTAAATCCGGGCAATCTAAAGCCAGCACCGGACTTTTAAGAAGCGTCAGCTCAGCTATGGCAACTGGTTTAGAACCGTCTACCTTGGAATTGCTCAAGCGATTCAACCGAGCTTTTCCCCAGTTCTATGAGCAGTTTGTCGATAGTGAGATTCAGCTTCAGAACCTGCGACTGGCCTATCAGCTGTTTAGAACCGAGAAGGCGGTGATTGAACTGCATCCGGTGGGCGATCGCACCGTTCTCCAGTTCGCCTACCGCAACCAGTCCTTCCTCCTCAGCGATATCTTCGGCGTACTAGCCGCCTACGGTCTCACCATTCACAGCCTCAGTCTATACGGGCAAATCTATCCTCCGATGCTGGTTTTCGCCAAGCTAGAAGTCTCTAGAGGTGGCAAAGAACTCACGCCCAAAACTGCCGAAAACGTCAGCCGCGCCATGCGCGAGGCCCTATCTGGCCGCTTTGAGGTCGAAGATATGCTGAATGTAGAATTCAATCTAGGAGAAGGGCTGGCCGATGTCGATACCGAATTCTATATTGACCCGGTCTTTCATCTGCCAGCGCTACTGATCGAAGCAGACAATCGCCCCGGCCTGTTCTACAAAGTGATGTACACCATCTGGCAAGAAGATTTGCTAGTGCTAAACGCCAACCTGCTGGTTTGGCGAGGCCGCACCCGGCTAATTCTCTATCTACTAGGGCCAAACGAAGGCGTTATTCCTGAGTATTTGGGCCAAAAGATTGCAGAAGGCGTTCGCTATCGGCTGCTAGGGAAATAGGTCAGTTAAAGCAGAAGCTCGCTCAGCATAAAATCTTACCCGGACCGCTTGGGGGTTAGCATATAGATATGCTGACAAAGAGTATTAGAGGCGTTCCCCACGCCTACGAGTTGATCCCCAGGCAGATTCCTCCAGAGCTAACTGAGTCGCTATTAGAGGAGTCAGCCAACACCCAAACCCTAGTCTTTATTCATGGCTGGCTGCTCAGCCGTGCCTATTGGCAGCCGCTAGCTCAGCAGCTATCCGCTCACTTTCACTGCCTGAGCTACGACATGCGCGGCTTCGGTGAGTCGGCCTTGAACCATCGAGCAGGTCACCAGGATATCGCTCAGTCAGTAGCGATGCCTGAGCCGATTGAGCTGCCATCAGGCCGCACTCTCATATCTCCACACAGCGGTGAAAAGATGGAGACCTACCAGGCATCCGCCTACAGTCTGGCGACCTACGCCAAAGACCTAGAATCTCTACTCGATCAGCTAGGGATTGACCAGGTATGGCTGGTGGGCCATTCATTGGGGGGTAGCGTCGCGCTGTGGGCGGCGTATCTGCTGCCTGAGCGGATAAAGGGCGTGGTCTGTATCAATGCTGGCGGCGGTATCTATATTGAGAACGAGTTTGAGAAGTTTCGCACAGCGGGCCAGCAAATGCTGAAGTATAGGCCGAGCTGGCTGGCCCAGATGCCGCTGCTACCAAGGGTGTTTTCTCGCGTGATGGTCCAGCAGCCGCTGTCACTACGGTGGGGACAGCAGCGCGTTCGCGATTTTGTTCGAGCGGATGCGCAAGCTGCCAAAGGCTCTCTTCTAGAATCTACAACCGCCGCAGAGGTGTATCTGCTACCTCAGGTGATTAGCCAGCTTGATCAGCCGGTTCACTTCATTACAGCGACCGAAGATAGCATTATGCCGCCTCGCTACGTCCAGTATCTAGCCAGCTTTCATCCAGAATTCGCTGAAGGTGAGACTGTTTCTGAGATAGCTGAGTGCGGCCATATGGCCATGATCGAACAGCCAGATCGCGTGGCTCGCATTGTGGAGTCAGTCGTTTCAGCCGCCCTCTTAGCCTCGGATTGAAGGTGTTTCGACTCTAGTGAGTTAAAGTTTCGGCAGGATAAAGCTCGGCAATATCTGTAAGGGATAGCTTTGATTGAGCGCCGAGGGTAAACGGCGATCGCATCCCCTTTTCAAACTGTGCTACCCCCGTACAGGCGATCATCGCAGCATTATCAGTACAGTATTTCATCGGTGGAAACAGCACCTTAATGCCCCGGTCTGCGGCGACTCGCTGTAAGGTCTCTCTAAGCTCACTGTTAGCCGCTACCCCACCACCTACCGCAATCGTGTCTAGCTGGTGGTCAACAGCGCAGGCGATCGCGCGCTTCACCAGCGCCTTCACCACCGTGAATTGAAAGCTGGCCGCGACATCTGCCACGGGCACCTCACCCTTACCAGCTAGCGCATCGGTTTGTAGCTTTTCGATCAGCCGCCGTACCGCCGTTTTCAACCCGCTAAAGCTAGCATCATAGGGATGAAAGCCACCGCCGGAGAGCGAAATTTTCCCTTCTGGCAGCGCAAACGCTTTTGGATTTCCCTGCTTGGCAAGGCGATCCACAATCGGCCCGCCTGGATAGCCCAGATCCAGCAGCCGCGCCACCTTATCAAAGGCTTCGCCCGCCGCATCGTCGCGAGTTTTGCCTAGAATTGTGTAGTCTCCGACGCTATGCACCTGAATCAAACTGGTATGGCCACCCGAGACTAGCAAGCACAAGAAAGGCGGCTGAAGCGTTGGGTCCGTGAGATAAGAGGCGTAGATATGCCCTTCTAGATGGTGAACGCCTAAAAAAGGCTTGCTATGGACCATCGCTAGGGTTTTGGCGGCGGTAATGCCCACCATCAGCGCGCCGACTAGACCAGGTGCTACGGTAGCGGCGATCGCATCCACCCCGTCCCAACCCAACCCCGACTCTGACATTGCCTGCGCGATCGCCTCACCTACCGCACCGACATGCTCACGCGAGGCCACCTCTGGCACCACGCCCCCATAGCGCCGATGCACCTCGATTTGCGAGGCAACCACGCTGCTGAGTACCTGCGTTCCTCGAACGATTGCCACAGCGGTTTCATCGCAGCTAGTTTCGATGGCTAGAACAGTCGCCGACGGCTGCGTAGCATCTATTGATTGTTCTTTCGGCTGTTTTTTTGTGAGAAGAGAGAATTTAGCAGTCATCTTAAAGTTGAGATTGGTGAAGGTAAAACCGTTGTCAGCAGGTTCGTTAAGCCGCTGTCTAATATTTATCTAACAGACTGTGTCAGCAATTGTGTCGGGATGTAAAGCGTTGCGGCGCTTTCTTTACGGGGTTCTCGCCCGAGGAGTATGATTGCCTACAAGCTGGGTTAGGCTTGGATTTTTTGATGGAACGTTTTAGAGACTTTCTTCTTTAGGACAATTCATCGATAGATAAGCTTACTCCAAAGCTTCTATTAATGAGAGAGGAAACCTGTATATGCGACGTTTGTTTGCTCTGGCTTTAGTTCTCTGCCTTTCCCTTGGGTTTGCTGCACCAGCAACCGCCGGAATCGCAGGTGACGATGTAGCTGGTCTAGTCCCTTGCAACGAGTCACCCGCCTTCCAAAAGCGGGCTGCTGCTGCCCCTACGGATTCAGCAAAAGCCCGCTTTGAGTTCTATGGTAAAACCAGCCTACTGTGTGGCCCTGAAGGACTGCCTCATCTAGTGGTTGATGGCGATTTGGCTCACGCCGGCGAGTTCTTAATTCCGAGTCTACTATTTCTATTGATTGCTGGCTGGATTGGCTGGGCAGGCCGGACTTATGTGATAGCAGTGCGCGAGGACAAGTCTCCTGAAGAGAAGGAAATCATCATCGACGTACCTTTGGCGATCAAGTGCTCTTTGGGCGCACTCGCTTGGCCGCTTCTAGCCTTTAAGGAGATAGTGTCAGGCGAAATGTTCGCTAAGAAAGAAGAGATCACAGTCTCTCCTCGCTAGTTGATTTTCCAATAAGCTCCAAGGAGGAGTATCCATGAGCAGCAACTTTTTGAAATACCTTTCGACCGCTCCTGTGATGGCAACCGTCGCCAGCGTAGTAGCAGCGGGCATCTTGATCGAATTCAACCGGTTCTTTCCTGACCTACTGCTACACCCATAGCCTTTAGCAGGCTTTTGGCAGACTTTGGCAGACTTGTGATCTGTCGTTTGTTTTGATAATCACGCAGTTGTGTTGAGTTAGTTTAGAGAACTGAGGAATTACATATGCCAGCATCATCGAATTTTATTAAGCCTTACCAAGGCGACCCCCAAATTGGTAATTTAGAGACCCCCTTAAACTCATCTGGGCTATCTAAAGCACTTTTGAAGAATCTACCCGCCTACCGCGAGGGCCTATCTGCGCAGCGGCGGGGGTTGGAAGTCGGTATGGCTCACGGCTATTTGATATATGGTCCGTTTGCACTACTAGGTCCACTTAGAGACACTGACGTGCTCGGAATTTCAGGGCTGCTTGCCGCAATCGGTCTAGTCCTAATTTTGACCGTCTGTCTATCTATCTACAGCGGCGCTGATGTCAGCTCTGAGATTTCTCGGAATACATCGCCCTACAAACCACCCGAAGCACTCAGCACTAACGAAGGCTGGAGCGAATTTGCCGGTAACTTCCTAATCGGCGGCATCGGTGGCGCTATTTTTGCATACTTTCTAAGTGTGAATCTGCCGCTATTGACTGGGCTAATCGCGGGTGCCCAGTAGGTATGTTTTATAGGCGCGTTTTGTGTGCTTTGCACGTAATCGCGTCGGCTCTATTGAAATACCCCTTGAGTCGTTTGATTCGAGGGGTATTTTGTCTAGAGTTGTCTAGAATGGGTCTTTGTTTAATGGTTGCAGAGGGATTAAGCGGTATGGACATTGGCGTTCCAAAAGAAATTAAGGACCAAGAATTTCGGGTGGGGCTAAGTCCAGCTAGCGTTAAAGAGCTGTGCGATCGCGGCCATACAGTCAAAGTAGAAGCCCAGGCGGGTGTCGGTGCAGGCTTTAGCAACGAAGAATATATAGAAGCGGGCGGAACGATCGCACCCGATGCAGCGACCGTCTGGCAGCAGGAGATGGTGGTAAAGGTCAAAGAGCCGTTGCCCGCAGAGTATGACTTGATCCAAGACGGGCAGCTACTGTTTACCTATCTACATCTAGCTGCTGGGAGAAAGCTAACCGAGCGGCTGATTGAGAGCGGGGTGAGTGCGATCGCCTACGAAAGCGTTGAAAAAGACGGCACGCTCCCACTGCTAATGCCCATGAGCGTGATTGCGGGCAGGCTATCGGTGCAGTTCGGCGCTCGCTTCCTAGAAAAGCAGCAGGGCGGCAGAGGCGTTCTACTTGGCGGAATACCCGGTGTTAGCTCCGGTAAAGTAGCCATCCTTGGCGGCGGCGTAGTGGGCACGGAGGCGGCAAAGATGGCCGTCGGACTCGGCGCTCAGGTCACAATGATCGACATCAGCGTAGAGCGGCTGTCCTATCTAGAAACGCTGTTTGGCTCTAGAGTGAACCTGCTGTACAGCAATACGCCCAACATCACCGCAGCAGTAACCGACGCTGATCTGGTTGTGGGTTCGGTGCTGGTACCCAATCGCAAAGCGCCTACGCTAGTGACTAAGGAAATGGTGAAAGAGATGCGAGCGGGCTCAGTAATTGTCGATGTGGCGGTAGACCAGGGAGGCTGCATCGAAACGCTAAAGGTCACCTCTCATAGCAAGCCAGTGTATACGGATCTGGGCGTCGTTCACTACGGCGTTCCCAACATGCCAGGTGCGGTACCGTGGACAGCAACACAGGCACTGAATAACAGCACGCTGCCCTACGTAATTCAGCTAGCGGCGATGGGAATAGACGCGCTAAAGCATGAGTCTGCGATCGGCAAAGGTCTCAGCTCTGCACTCAACGTACAAAATCGACGGCTAGTACATCCAGCCGTGCAAAAGGTTTTTCCAGATCTCGCCGCTTAGGAAGCGGTGACCCCTTTGAGATATGGCAAAGCGCGGATGCATACGCCCGTAAGAAAAGCCGCGACGCTGACAAAAGCAGGTCGCGGCTGTGGTGTGTGGTGTGAGGAACGAAATCTGTAAGCTAGAAAGCCTAGCCCCTAAAACTGATTTTGGGCAGACAGCTAACCTTGAGCAGGCAGCGGCTCTGGGCGTAGAGACAGCGTCTGAGCATTGCCGTTACGGTTGATATCTAGGCGCAAATCTCTATCTAGACCGTTGGCGTCGACAGCTTGCTGTATCTCTTGCCCAGTCGAGATAGCTTCACCGTTCACCTGGCTGACCACATCCCCAGAGCGCAGTCCGGCCCTAGCGGCTGGTGAACCCGGAACGACTTCGGCGACTAATACGCCGTTATCAACCTCAACGCGAAAGCCATTGCTAGGATTTTGATTAATAGAATCGCGCATCTCAGCAGTCAGGTCCATCATCCTGATGCCGATAAAGGGATGGTCGACTTTCCCATCGGCGACTAGCTGAGCAGAGATCCGCTGCACCGCATCCATAGGAATTGCAAAACCGATGCCGTTAGCGCCCTGAATAATCGCGGTATTCATCCCGATGACCTCGCCGCGGGCGTTTAGCAGCGGACCACCAGAGTTGCCAGGGTTAATTGCCGCGTCTGTCTGGATGAAGTCTACGCGCTTGTCAGGGATGCCGACCTGTCCGCTGGTGCGTCCGGTAGCGCTGACGATACCGACAGTGACGGTGTTGTCTAGGCCAAGTGGGTTGCCGATTGCGATCGCAACTTCCCCCGGCAGCAGTTCCGCCTCACTCACCGCCAGCGTCGGCAAGTCATTAGCATCGAGATCAATTACCGCCACGTCTGTCACCGGATCGGTGCCTAGCACTTCACCTTCAAACGTACGACCGTCTTTTAGCGTCACCTGAACCGTGTCTGCGCCCTCTACCACGTGCGCGTTGGTCAAGATTCTGCCATCTTCGCTGACAATAAACCCGGAGCCCACACCGCTCTGGGTTCTTTCGCGCGGCATCTGCGACGGCATCTGATCGCCAAAGAATTGGCGGAAGCTTTCAGGTACATTCGGCGCACGCTGTGTCACGGTTCGCGAGGCGTTGATCCGGACGACGGCTGGTCCTACTGCCTGCACGACTTCAGCCACAGAGGCTGCTTCGGCAGGAACCATCAGGCTAACCGGAACCGCTTCAGGATAGGCAGACGATTCAACCACAGAGATCTCTTCAGCAGTTCGGCTCAATGGACCCATCGCAGCATAGGTACCTGCTGTGGCGGTGCCTGCGCCCAATAGCAATAGTGCAAGGGAGGTTGCCAGTTTGTTGCTACTAAAAGAAGAGCGTCTACTACGAGCGGGTTCGGGGCGATCAACTGTCATGATTTACGGCTTTGTTATCAGTAAGAACATTCTCAAGATATCGAGCTGTTTTGACAGCGGGGTGACAGCGGTATGGCAATCGTGTGAACTCTGCGATCACCACCCCACAGGCAAAAAATTGGCAACTGGAAAAGACTGCAAATACTTCCGATGATGGATTATCAATAGTCAGGCAGTTGCTTTACTGATGGGGAACTAGGCTGCGCAAGCTAGCCGCAGTCAACAGAAGTCGCAAGGAAAGTTTTATGGATAGCAAATCAACGGTTGTCTGGCAGGGCAGTGCAAAAGCGGGTACAGGTAAAATCACAACAGAAAGCGGCGTACTGACTGAATCTGTCTATACCTACGGCACCCGGTTTGAAGACAACCCAGGCACAAACCCCGAAGAGCTGATTGCAGCGGCTCACGCAGCTTGCTTTACAATGGCGACCGCAGATGAGATGGGCAGTGCTGGCATAGAGCCCGAACAGCTAACAACGGTGGCCAAAGTCACTTTGAGCACGGAAGGCAACGCGCCCGAAGTGACTCAGATTCATCTAGATATCACCGCCAAAATACCCGCAGAGAGTAAAGATGCTTTTGAAAAAGCAGCCAAGAGCGCAAAGGAAAATTGTCCTATCTCTAGGCTGATGAACGCGGATATTGCTTTGGATACTCATATTGAGAGCTAACTTTTCGCCGACTTTTCCTTGGACTGGCACAATAGAGGAGTTCATCCATTCTAGATGCCCTCTGTGTTAGCGCCTGAAACCCTATTTCCATTTCAGCTAGACGACTTTCAGCTAGATGCGATCGCCGCTCTAAACCAGGGCCGCTCCGTCATCGTTTGCGCGCCCACAGGCTCTGGCAAAACCCTCATTGGCGAATACGCCATCCACCGCGCCTTAGAGATGGGTCGCCGCGTTTTCTACACTACGCCGCTAAAGGCACTCTCTAACCAAAAACTACGAGACTTCAAGCGAGAATTTGGCGAAGAAAACGTTGGCCTGCTAACCGGGGATAGCTCTGTCAACCGAGACGCACCCGTAGTCGTGATGACGACGGAGATTTTCCGCAATATGCTCTACGGAACCAGCATCGGCGAAGTCGGCACTTCACTGCGAGATGTGCAGGCAGTAGTGCTAGACGAATGCCACTACATGAACGACCGGCAGCGGGGCACCGTCTGGGAAGAATCTGTGATCTACTGCCCGCCAGAAATTCAGCTAGTGGGCCTATCGGCGACCGTAGACAATGGCGGTCAGCTCACCGACTGGATTGACGAGGTCCACGGCCCTACCCAGCTAATCTATTCAGACTATCGCCCGGTCCCACTCAACTTTCACTTTGCAGTAGAAAAAGGCATCTTTCCACTACTCAACGAGCAAAAATCAAGCATTCACCCTAGGCTAAAGAACTACCGCAAACCGCCTCGCCAGCAGCGCGGCCAAAAGAAACAGAAAGCAGGCGCAACCCTACCGGGCGTGGTCAGTCAGCTTCAGGCCAAAGATATGCTGCCAGCAATCTACTTTATCTTTAGCCGCAAAGGATGCGACAACGCCGTGCAGGCCGTGGCTCGAATGAATCTAGTCAGCGCTGCCGAAGCAGAACTGTTGAAGCGGCGAATTGATAGGTTTGTCGATCGCAATCCAGAAGCAATTCGGGCCAATCAGCTAGAGCCGCTCTATCGTGGCATTGCCGCGCACCACGCCGGGATTTTACCCGCCTGGAAGAGTTTGGTAGAAGAGCTATTTCAGGCGGGTCTAATCAAAGTTGTATTTGCAACCGAAACCCTTGCAGCAGGAATCAATATGCCTGCGCGGACAACGGTGATTGCGAGTCTGTCCAAACGCACAGATGACGGGCATCGGCTGCTGCACGCATCTGAATTTCTACAGATGTCAGGGCGAGCCGGACGTCGGGGTATGGACGTTGAAGGGCACGTTGTTACAGTAGAGTCTCCTTTTGAAGGGGCAAAGGAAGCCGCGCAGTTAGCATTAGCACCGCCCGATCCACTAGTCAGTCAGTTCACGCCGAGCTATGGCATGGTGCTCAATCTGTTGCAGATCCACACAGCGGAAGAAGCCCAAGAGCTGATTGAAAGGAGCTTTGGACAATATCTAGCGACGCTGCATTTAACCCCTCAAAAAGGTGCGATCGCCCAGCTAGAAAAAGACATTGCCGTTCTCCAAGACCAGCTAGCCTATATTGACGAGGCCGCGCTAGCAGAATACGAGAAACTGCGCGGCTGGCTAAAAGAAGAAGAAAGACTTTTGAGGATTCTACAACAGCAGGCCGAAGAGAGACTCGGCAACAGCGATCCGGTAGCCACTTCTTTTGCGATGGCTGGCGCAATTCTTTCGCTAAAGGGAAAGAACGTCAAGCTATCGACGCCGCTACCCGCTGTACTAGTTACCAAAGTGCCAGGGCCGGGGCAGTTTCCTCTGCTGATATGTCTGGGGGCCACTAATCGCTGGTACGTAGTGAGCGTAAAAGACGTAGTGGCAATGCACACAGAGTTTGGTCGGATCGACGCGGCAGATGGATTAGTCCCGCCTTCGGAGCTTGCTCCCGTACCTGGAAAGTCTCGTAAAGGTGGGAAAAGATCGGCCCTGGTAGCCGCAGAGATTCCGAGAATCCCTGAAATAGAAGAGCAAGCGCCCGAGGTTAAAGAACAGCAGGAGAAAGCTGACGCGGTCGCTCAAAGGCTGGCGAAAAATCCAGTAGCGCAGCTAGATAGTCCAAAAACGGTGATAAAGCAGCAGCGGCGGCTAAAACGGCTGCAAGATGAACTGCGTGATCGCACTCAAAAATACGAGAACTACACCCATCACTACTGGCTAGAGTTCGTCAGCCTGATGCAGGTACTCGAAAACTTTGGCTGTCTAGAAGACAATTCGCCAACTGAAATGGGCCAGATGTGCGCAGCGATTCGGGGCGACAATGAGCTATGGCTGGGCCTAGCCCTATCCTCTGGAGAATTTGATGCCCTAGAACCCCAGCAGTTTGCCGCCGCCTGCGCTGGCATCCTGATGGAAAATAACAGGCCCGACACCTGGATTCGCTATCAGGCAAGCCGCCCTGTATTAGAGACGCTCGGCGGTCTGCGCAACCTCAGGCGGCGCATCTTTCAAGAGCAGAGAAGGCAGGATATTCAAATCCCGGTCTGGCTAGAAGAAGATTTGATTGCAATCGTCGAACAGTGGGCGCTAGAAGTAGACTGGCAGGAGCTTTGCGACAATACCAGCCTAGACGAAGGCGATATTGTTAGAATCTTGCGCCGCACTCTAGATTTTCTCTCGCAAGTACCTCACGTTCCCTATCTGTCCGACGCCGTTCGTAGCAATGCTAGGCAAGCCGCCTACCTGCTCAATCGCTTTCCGGTCAACGAAGCGCCTGAATAGTTTTCAAACGCGTTGCCATCAACCGTAGGGGCGTAGCATGCTACGCCCCTACGCCCCTACGGTTAATCAATGTTCTTTGCGCCAGGACGCAGCCAACTCTCGAATCTCAGCAAGCTCTTCAGCCGACATCCGGTCTAGATTCTTCAAGATGAAATTCATTCGGCCCTGAGCGCTCAGTTTCTCCCGGTGGCGATCTAGAAAGTCCCAATAGAAGAAGTTGAAGGGGCAGGCATTCTCACCCGTTCGAGCTTTCTTGTCGTAGCTACACCCTTTGCAGTAGTCACTCATCTTGTTGATGTAGTTAGCGCTAGACGCGTAGGGCTTGGTCGCTAGCGTCCCGCCGTCGGCAAATAGGCCCATGCCAATGACGTTAGTTTGCATTACCCAGTCGTAAGCATCGATAAATGCAGCATGAAACCAATCTTCTACCGCCTGAGGAGACAAACCAGAAATCAGAGAGAAATTCGCCAGAATCATCAGGCGCTGAATGTGGTGAGCGTAGCCAGTTCGCTTCAGCGTATCGATAGTCTGATGCAGGCAGTTTAGCTGAGTCTCACCCGTCCAGAAAAAGTCGGGGAGTGAGTGAGTGTGCTCAAAGTAGTTCCGCGAAGGATAGTCTTCATCCACGTAGTTGTAGATACCGCGCATGTATTCTCGCCAGCCCATGATCTGACGGATGAATCCTTCTACGCTGTTGAGCGGAATCGGATTCTCTGACTCTAGTGAGGACTCGTAGGCGGAGGCGATCACATCGATCACTTCCATCGGCTGCAATAGCCCAATATTTAGATAGGGCGACAGCAGCGCATGCCACATCGTATCTTCGCCCGTTACCATTGCATCTTGATAAGCACCAAAGGTCGTCAGGCGATCGCGCACAAAATAATCAACTACCTGTAAAGCCTGCTCTCTAGTCACCGCCCAGTCAAACCCATCCGACTCACCAAACGTCGGGTAGTCAGCCTTTCGCACCCGTTCGATCACAGTGCGTGTAATCTCATCGGGTTCAAACGTCAGCGGCTCCGGCGGCGCAATCTTCCCCTTTGGCGGCTTTCGATTGTCTTTATCAAAGTTCCACCGATCGCCCACTGGCTGCTTACCATTCATCAAGATATCGAATCGCTTTCGCCCTTCTCGGTAAAACGATTCCATTAGCAGACTCTTGCGAGTAGCGGCCCATTCATCAAACTCTGCTGTAGACCACAGGTAGTGATTGTTCGGCGTTTGAACAATCTTGCAGCCTATCTCTAGCGTGTCTAATAGCTGCGCAAACGGACGATCGGCAGGTTCCATCACCCGTAGCTCGTCTATGTTGTTCTTCTTGACCCACGCTTTCAGCGGCGCTTCAAAATCGTCTGCCGTTTCATAGGTCACCTGCCAACCGTCAGCCGTCAGCTCTGCGGCAAAATGGCGCATTGCCGACCAGATTAGCACTAGCTTCTGCTGGTGATAGCGCCTTTCTTTGGCATGGTTAACTGACTCAATTAGGATGATTGGCGTGTCAGATTGATCTGACTGAGAGGCTGCGATCGCCGATTGCCCTTGCCAAAGCTGATCGCCCAGTACCCAAATGCCGACCGCCATACCAGCTCTAAACTCTTTAGAAATTTTGTTCAGGTAATAGTGTAGCGCAGGCTATCGGTCAGAGCTGTCTAGCTTTGCCCACTGCAACAGGTGACGATGAATCCATCGAATCTCCTGGTAAGTACCTACGATACAAAGCCGCGAGCTAGGCGCGTCGTGATTGTAAAAAGTAAACGTCAGCTTAGCACCAGAGATCTTCCACCTATCAGAAAAGAAGAAGAAAGCAGGCGCGACTGTAACTGCATCAACCGACAGACGAGAATAGTGCAGCTTGCTTTCGAGCGGCGAAACATGAGCACTGCCAGTCCGGTTTCGTCTGGGCATCAAGACACTCATCAGACTCAGGTGGGTACGCCCCAAAGTTCCGCGTTTGAGTCTAACAATGGCCTGCTTTTGGGATATCTTCGGACTGCGCTGAGTGACTACTTGTCTAAACAGGATAGGCAGCAGCCCAGAAACAATCAGCCCCAGCCCAATAGAACCAGTCGTAGCGACCGTTCCACCGACGAAGATAACCGTGCCTAGAACGGTTAATAGCCAATCTTCTATGCGATCACTTTCCTCATCAGCCATACCAGCACAAACGCGAGATTCTAAGAACTGAATCGAGATCTGGTCAGAAGAAGACTTTATCCTGAAGTCGGCATAGACGGTTCGAGGAACAACGCTAGAGCGCTGCGCAGCAGGTGTCGCGACGATATTCTGACCCTCAGACGAGCCAAACCGAGACATTCCAGACTGGCGAGGCTTAGGCTGACGGATCCTAGGTAAAGACGCGTATGGCTTCACTAGAACTAACCCCATGCCTAGAGGTGTTTCCACTTCGAACGAGGTCAGGTAAGGTAGCATTGCTGAGAGCTCGTAGGGTTGCAGGCCATTGCCTTCCGGTCGTATCAGCGCCGCTTCTATCTCATTCTCCTCCGGGTCTGGGCAGTATAGAAGCAGCTTGACCAGCACTTGCGCGTCCGAGTGAATATCTGTTGCCAGAAAAGTTCTCTTACCAGCCTCTCGACTCAGGAGTTGCTCCAAGCGATAACCTAGCGTTCCTTCATAGGTATCGTTTTCCCTATGAACATCTGCGCTAGGCTCCGCAATCGGTCTGAGCAGATAACCAATCAGCGACCCAATAGTCGGCTCGACCTTCGGTCCGCTTGTCGGTTCAGCTATTGAACTGAAGGTGTCATAACGCTTCATAGGAACTCGGTAAATCTACAGTGATCGCATCCTCAGCATAAGGCGGCTCCTTCCTCTTTCGGTACAAGCACGCAGGAAAAAATAGAACACTTAATTACACTGCCTAAATATAAAGAGTCAGTATGTCTAAACGCGCACCTGGAACTTATCAAAAACTCTTTGAATGTATTGGTCAGACGCTGGTCGTTGCCTATAAAGAATCCACTGAGCAGCTTACTCAAGAGCTAGACCAGGCCGGATGCAGCTGTAGTGTTCTCCGCCAGGTTCATCAGCCAGAATATGCCGCCTACTCGTCTAGCTTTCTATGTTTGCTAAACCACCGCAGCGCTTGGGAAAAGGCACTGCGCTCAGACCAACCGACGCTAATCGTAGAAGCTGATTTTGTACCCGTCAAAAACTTCGCTGATCTACCGCCGCCTTTCGATCCTTCAGATACCGAGATGGGTATCGCCTGGCTATATACCTGCGCTTCTCAGATATACAACGTCTTAGAGCCTAGCCAGCCTTACGAAGGCTCGTCTCTTTCTACCCGGCAGTCCTGTCAAAGAGTCCAACAAAGACCTTTCAAAGGCGCTGAGCGTAGAGCGACCAAAGGCGTTTCCCACAGACTGGCTAAGGGGTACTCTACCGCGATGGTGGCCTACGTAGTCACAGCAAAGAGCGCAGCAGCTCTACTCGAATTAGCGGCGCAGATAGAGCAGGTGCCTGGGCCAAAAGCATACTCTGCATGGGATTCAGGAATTGAGTACTTTCTACGCGAGGCTGGTTTTCACAACTATGTGCCTTTTCGCAACTATGGCGAACACGGCGGACAACCCAACCTTGAACATCAACAGAACAAACTCAGCAAAACCCACAGGGCTGATGTGCTATATGGTGAACTCGCTTTTCCACCGATGTATGCCTATGTGAATGGCCGGATCGATCGATGGAAATGGTGGAAAGTGCGCGCCTACGCCCGTATCAAAGGCTGGGGTCGACTGCTGCTGAGCCGATATCTGCGAGCAGAGGTGATTGCGCGATCGCAGCAGGGGTGGGAATTAGTTGGGTTTGCGATCGCAAGGCATCTAACCCTGTAGGTGAAGCTAGGAGGCAGATATGCGAGGAGCAAGCGGTTCAAATCTTGGCCTTAGCAAACTCCACCAGCGATTCCCCAGAGACTCGGCAGCCGGTCCATTCGTCCATTAGAATCGCACCTATTCTCTTATAGAAAGTAATTGCGTCTTCGTTCCAGTCCAAAACGCTCCACTCCAAACGTCCGCAGCCTTGTTCTACAGCGTGGTTGGCCAAATACTTCAGCAGCCCTGTTGCAATCCCCTGGCGGCGGTAGGTAGAGGAAACAAAGAGATCTTCTAGATAGATTCCTGGCTTCATTAGAAAAGTCGAGAAGTTGTAGAAGTAGAGCGCAAATCCTACGACCTTCCCATCCACTTCAGCGACAATGGCTTCTGCAAAAGGTCTCTTACCGAATAGTCCCTGGTTGAGGTCTTCCGGCGTGCCTACCATCTCGTGGGTTAGCTTTTCGTATTCGCTCAAGGCGACGACTAATGCAAAGATAGCCGAGACATCCGCAGCAGTAGCGGGCCTAATTGTGTACGCTGCCATAGAATGCTCCTTATTATGTGACTTACTCTGCTTGGCTCTAGCTATCAGCCCTAGATTAACCGGCTAGTGACTTTTCCAATAATTAACTCGCGAGCAACCACCCCAAAAGAACGACTGTCGCTGCCTTCACTTTTGTTATCGCTCAAAACGTAGCAGCTACCGTCATAAAAAGCTTCTGTGACTCGCTTAACCAACCTTGTATTGGGCCTTTGCGGGTGGCGACAGATGATGATGTCTCCAGGGAAAATCTTGGCCGTTCTAGGAATAGGATGGACCAGCACATCCTCACCAGAATGAAGCGTTGGCAGCATGGAATTACCCGTCACTCGAAACCGCCACCGCTTGCCCAGCGTCCAACGTCCAATTTCTTTCCAATCACGCCTAAGCTTCATAACTAAGACTGCATGCTCAAGAATTCATGACTAGGAAATAGTACATCACACGCGACATCTTGCTTTCAAAACTCTCTCTCTAGCTTTGGTCACTTGACTGATACCAACTCCGAGCTTTCCAACCCCGATTCACGCGACAAACCGTAGGGGCATGACCTTACGTCACGTCACACATGCTATGCCCCTACGGGGTGCGATGGTTTAGTCGTCGTAGGCGGGCAGAACTGGAATCTCCTCAGCGGCATTGAGCTGGCGGCGGACCTTGTTGGTGGCTTCTACGTAGATGGTGATTTCTTCGTCGTCCTTGGCCAGCCGATGAAAATCCTCGGTAGTGAGCTTATCTAATAGGTTTTGCAAAGCGTCAGCTTCAGCAGCGGAAAGCAGGGCGCTAAGTCTGACACGTGGGGAAGAGTCGGTAGAAGGCGGGATCTTCATGGTTTTTCTGGTCCGATCTAGGGAAAGTAGCGTTTGGAATGTAGGTCTAAGTAACGCTATATCTTCTCAGGGAAGAGGGCGCTTGGCTAGTTTTCTCTCATCTGAGCATCTGATCTGCAGTAGTGCTGGCCACCACAGAATCACAGGTACTGATTGCGCTTTGCTATCTATTGATCCTCTAAATATAGTAAGAAGCTCATCAGTTCATCGTCGGTGAGCTGACGGCGCGATCGCTTCCCATATGTCTTTTCTAGATACTCTTGCCCCTGAGCGCTGGTCCAGCCCAGCCGCCTTAACTCTACATCGGTTTGCGCAATTACATCAGAAAGATCGACAGGTAGGGCGCTGGTGTTGAAGTTTTCTAGGGCGATGGCGGCCGCAGAGGTTTTTGGCTCGGAAACAGGTGGCGACTGCTCCACGACTGCGTCGATCGGCGGACCGAGGTCTTCCTCTGGTTCTTCTATGGCAAGATCTTCCTCATAATCGGAGGATGGGTGCGTTGGAACAGGGGACGGTAGCGCTTCAATAGAGTCTTCTCTATTTGGTTCAGCAGTGGTCTGAGGGGTTGTCTGAGCAGTTGAGATAGAAACTTCTACTGCTGAGGATTCGGCATCGGGGATCGCTTTTTCAGGAGCAGGCGGCTGACTATCGGTGTGGAGTCCCAAGATTGATAGGGCGCGATCGCGCGCTTTATCCTCGGCAACTTCTACAGTTTGATCTGCTGCTAGCCCGGTTGCAATCACCTCTCCTGCTAGTGCAACACTGGCGCGCACTACATACTGAGCGTCGTGGATAGAAATCAAATCTGCGACGAGTGCGCCTTCTGGGTACTGCGCTCGAAATTTTTGAAACGATGTAGCCACAGGGATACTCTTCGATCCTCTCAAATAAGAACTAGATAGGAATAGGCGGCAAGCCGAAATAGCACGGCTTCGGCTTTCAATCTATTCTAAGGAGAGGAGAGCGTTCGTGACTTATTCTGATACAAAGGAGGTTAGCTCGAATTCTCTTGACCCAATTTTCTCAAGAGACTGAAATCTCTTTAGCCAATACATGCTAGACCGCCTACTCGAAATGTCTCCTACGTTAGGAGGAGATACCTTATTGCTGCTGCCTGTGCTGATTCTTTTGGAACTGGTGCTGTCTGCGGATAATGCGATCGCGCTAGCTGCGATCGCCCAGGGACTAGAAACCCAGGAACTTCAAAAGAAGGCGCTCAACGTTGGCCTGGTCGTCGCATTCATTCTACGAGTAGCCTTAATTCTGGCGGCTAGCTGGGTGCTGAAGTATTGGCAGTTTGAGATTGCAGGGGCAATCTACTTGCTCTGGCTGGTCTACCAGCACTTTTTTACTGGTGATGATGAATCAGATGATGGTGCCGGACCTCGATTCAGTTCATTGTGGAGAGCGATCCCGACGATTGCGCTGACTGACCTAGCGTTTTCTTTGGACAGTGTGACGACTGCGATCGCCCTTTCCAAAGACGTGCTGATCGTCCTACTTGGCGGCACCATTGGTATCGTTGCCCTGCGCTTCATGGCCGGACTCTTTATCCGCTGGCTAGCTATCTACACCCACCTAGAAGATGCTGGGTTCGTGACTGTTGCGATCGTTGGCTTACGTCTAATCGTCCGCGTAATCGATCCTGCGCTTGTTCCGCCAGAATGGGTCATGGTCAGCGTGATTTTTGGCCTCTTCGCCTGGGGCTTCTCTGAGAAAGTAGACATGCCTACCATCGCTAAGTCGGAAGTATCAGTTCCTAATCTTTCTAGCGCAGTCACAGATGCAGAGGATTCTGCCAGCGAACTAGTGATGACTAGTGAAGAGAAGCGAGCAGAAACTATATAAATAATCTAACAATAGGGTTTACAACGCCACCTTTGCTTTCAATCTTCACGCAACTGCCACCACTGGTTCATGCAGCAAAGGCATGATCTTCTCTATCGAAACGGTCTCCATTGCATAAGTCTGTCCGGAGCTATCTGCAAAGTCGACCAATACATCCTGATCTCGAAAAACCATCAAGATCGTCCCCACTTGCCCGCGACGTAATATAAGCGCTTCTTGAGTAAGTGCGTGTGTTGCCGTGTGATCTTCTGTAAGGGCAACGACATCGTATTCATTGACTTTCATTTACCACCTACCACTTCCTAACTGGATAAGTATTTGTCAACCTTGGAAAGTCCTCACCATGGCGAACGATCCAGCAACCAAGTACTCACGATTCACCAACGACTGTCTGAATCAAGAAGCGGGTGTTGTAACAGGTACCGTGCCGATCGCTTTTCCTGAGTACGGCCTCTCCATGAAGTGCGGAATCTAGAAGTGCTTCCTCTAGAATTTGCTTATTCTCTAGTGTAATCCCCAGACGCTTTTTGAATAGTGTGGCCTTATCTTTGCCCTTTGGATGAAAGGGATTCAAGCAGTAGCGTTCTAACTTGTCGCCTAGCTCAGCTTGCGCTCCGTTCGGTAGAAACATCTTCTCAATTTTTTTCAGCGATGAGATTTGATGACTTTGCAGTACGGCAGCGATCGCACTTTCCACACTTCATCGATCTAGCTTCCTTCCCAAACCCAAACTCTTCCAGCAGAACTTGCCAGCGGCAGCGTTTGGTAAATAAATAGCGTCTCATCACAGATACAGCCGACACGGGCCGTTCACCTTTCGCGGAACGGCCCGCTCGGATTTGATAGTTGAAAGGATCGTCCCACTGTAATTGCCCATCTCTATGCAGTAGAGCAAGCGCCTGGTCACCTGCTTTGAACTGGGCGCGGACATCGTCGATATTCCCCGATGCTGGGATCTGCTTCACAAGCTGCCTTGCCGACCGCTGAAGCGCCTGTGCCTTTTGCTCAAAGAATTTCCAGCGCTGTCTGTCTTCTGGTGCGAGCAGTCCAGTTGGCTCACTCACTAGCGAAAGGGCTACAGCCGCTTGTCCGTCGCGGCCACCTCGCCCGACTTCTTGAACATATTCAGAAATTAAGCTAGGCACCTCGTAGTGTGCAACAAATCGACAGTCTGGCTTGTTGATACCCATACCAAACGCCGACGTGCAAACCACGAACTGACACCTGCCTTCGATCCACTCCGCCTCTATCTGCCGACGCCTCAGCGCAGAAAGCCCACCGTGGTACGCCTTGACAGAATATCCCTTAGCCGCGAACCATTTGGCCAGCGCTTCGGTACCGCGACGAGTACGGGCATAGATCAGGCCGGACTGCTTGCCCTGACGCTGAACGAACTTTAGCAGGGCTTGCTTACGGCCCTTTGGTGTCCAGATCGTCTGGACGGCTAGATGGAGATTGCTGCGGTAGGGATTTAGGCGGATGATCTTGGGCTTTTGCAGTTGTAGGACGGTGTGTAGGGCTGTCTGCGTGATGGGATCGGCGGTGGCAGTGAAGGCTGCGATCGCCATCCTTGACCCTTTTGGTTTAGTCGCTAGTAGCGCTGAACGAACCGTACCGAGTCGCCGATAGGTCGGCCTGAAGCTATCGCCCCACTGAGTCAAGCAGTGGGCTTCGTCTAGAATTAGTGCGTTGATTTTGACCTGGGGCTGACAGAGGATTTCCCAGACGGGTTTGCTCAGTAGGGTCTCGGGCGATAGGTAGAGCAGGCGGAGACGGTTTTGGGTCAGAAGGGTTAGGGTGTGCGATCGCGCCCTTTTCCCCAACTCGCTGTGCAGCGCCGCCGCCGATAGCTGCTTTTCTCTTAGCTCCTGCACCTGATTCTCCATCAGCGCCACTAGAGGAGACACTACTAGCGTCACGCCAGATTGCATCAGCGCAGGTAGTTGAAAACAGATAGATTTGCCGCCGCCTGTCGGCATCACCACAATGATGTCCTGGCCGCTGAGAATCGCGTGAGCGATCTCTCCTTGCGGCGCTCGAAAATCGGGATAGCCCCAAATGTTCTGAAAGACCTTGCGGAGCTCAGCCAGCTCGTCTGATGCTGCCGAATCGGAACCAGACAGAGCGCTCATCCAATTGCCAGAAAAACAACGTACTCCATCATTCCCGAGTAGCTGTGGTAGAGCATGACCCCACTCAAACGCAAAACACCGCAGCGCTTAGTTCTACAGTGCTGCGGTGTTTCAGTTAGATGAGGAAATGAGATGGAATCTATTGATATTCCCTTTAGAAGAGATTGCCAATGTTGTAGGCAGCGCCGACAGTTACACCAAAGTCAGTGTCGTTGAACAGACCCAAGTTAGCCTGTGCGTTTACTGTGATTTGACGAGTCACAGGCACATCTACACCAGCCGAGAGCAGCAAGTTTATATCAGAATCATCGCCATCGCCAGAGCTATAGGCAGCGCCTACACCACCGTAAGGAATGATCCGAAATCCGCCTGCTTCAGGTGCGTACTGTCTAAAGTCATAGGTCACGGGTACCAGGACCGCAACATCATCACCGAACAAGACAGACGGACGAACGGCGAGTCTGTTGGCAAATGCGATTTTGCTAATGACTGCAAACGAAATATCGTCTGCGTAGCCAATGTCTCCGCCAATTCCAATGAAGCTAGAGTTGGCTACGCCTTGGGTACGACGACGACGAGATTGCGCTAGCTCTAAGGGCTCTTCTGAATTGGGATATGTCAGTGCAGCGGCTCCCTCTACAGGAACCATTGGTGCGGCGGCTGACTCTACGGCTACAGTCTCGGGTTGAGTAGCTTCGACAAGTTGAATATTTTCAGTGGCGTCAGTGCCTTCAGCGAGATCTTGAGCAGTTGTTTGCGCTTCTGTCTGCGCTTCTATCTGTGCTCTGGCGGGTAGCTGAGCCGCCGCTACGACTAGCAGCATGCTGAGCGCTCCGAAGATGCCTTTTCTAACAAACATGGTAAAACTCCTCTACAAGTTCCGATTCTTGAAACTCTAAATTTTGAGACTTTAAACGTACGCAGTTTTGGACTGCTTGCTCAAAGATACCCATGACAGCTACGGCTCCCTTCTGTCCAAAGGATAGGATTCCGCTGGATTACTTATGAGCAAGTATGACTTAATAGAAACCTACTGCATCCTATCAATCGTCCTGTATTGTATGGCTTCTGCTACATGGTGCGTTTCTATTCCAGACGCAGTTCCCAAGTCTGCAATAGTTCTAGCAACTTTGAGGATGCGGTCGGTTGCTCTAGCGGATAGTCCTAGCTTGCGAACGGCGTTTTCTATCAGCATACGAGTGGCTTCGTCGAACTGGCACCACTGTCGGATATGGCGACTTTCCATGTCGGCGTTGCACTGTAGGGCGGGTGAGTCTTTGAATCTAACTTGGGCCTGCTTGCGGGCAGCTTCGACGCGAGATCTCACCGTAGCCGAGTCTTCACCTTCTGGCTGACTGGTGACTTCTTCAGGCTTTAGGCGGCCGACGATGACTTGCAAGTCAATCCGGTCCATCAGCGGGCCAGAGAGCTTGGCCCAATACTGTTCCCTGTGGCGAGGTGTGCAGGTACAGGGCTGAACGGTGTCGCCAAAGTAGCCACAAGGGCAGGGGTTGGTGCTAGAGACTAGGGTGAATTGGGCTGGGAACTCGACTGACTGACGAGTTCGGGTGATGGTGACTTTGCCATCTTCTAACGGCTGTCGCAGAAATTCTAGAACGCTGCGCTTGAATTCGGTTAGCTCGTCGAGGAAAAGAACACCTCTATGGGCTAGGGAGATTTCTCCAGGCTTTGGGAAGCTGCCGCCGCCGACTAGGGAAGGGCCGGAGGCAGAATGGTGCGGGGTGCGGAAAGGGCGCTGGTTGACGAGGTGGCCTTTCTCTTTGAGCAAGCCTGCGACGGAGTGAATCTGGGTGACTTCGAGGGCTTCGGCGAAAGTCAAAGGTGGCAAGATACCGGGAAGCCTTTGGGCGAGCATCGTTTTACCGCTTCCAGGCGGACCGATAAGGCAGAGGTTATGACCGCCTGCTGCGGCGATTTCTAGAGCGCGGCGGGCTTGGGCTTGGCCTTTGATGTCGCATAGGTCTAGGGTGGGGGTGGGCGATCGCAACAAAGCCTCAGGTTCACTCACCTGCACAGGCTCAGCCGCCTCCGGGTGATTGAGAAAGTCCACTACTTCATTCAGCTGCTTGAAGCCGTAAACTTCTAACCCAGGAACGACAGCCGCTTCATAGGCATTATCAGATGGGAGAACCAGACCTTTTAGCCCGAGCTGTTTGGCTGCTGCTGCGATCGCGACAACCCCCGCCACTGGCCGCAATGTCCCATCCAAAGACATCTCACCTAAAAATAGATAGTCGTCTAGGCAGGTGCGCTTCACCGTTTCAGAAGCTGCCAAAATCCCAATCGCAATTGGTAAGTCGTAAATCGGACCTTCCTTACGAACATCGGCTGGCGTCAGATTGATCACCACCTTACGCATGGGAAACTCAAAGCTTGCATTCTTCAGCGCTGCGCGTACTCGTTCTCTAGACTCTTGAACAGCGGTATCAGGCAGTCCTACAATCACTACCCCCGGTAGTCCACCTGAGAGATCGACTTCCACACCGACTTTTAGCGCGTCAATCCCAATGAGTGAAGCACTCCAAATTCTTGCCAGCATAGTGCGATGGTTTCCTTATCAAGCGCTGTTGCTCTATCGTGCCCTGGCTATTCAGACGATCTTCATACTGGAGCTTTCACACCAGAATTGCCCTACGGTCTTTCTGGCTTTGGTTATGTCCTAGAGCATAAAAAAGCAAAAGAAAAGCTTTTTGAGATTTACCTATTTGAAGGCGCTGTTAGTGACTTGGATAATGCCCGCTCGCTGCGCCGTAGCTAGACGGGACTAGCTAGAAGTATATGGTTGTGATCGAAACCACCGCATCATCGCTATTAAACAGCAGTGCGATCCGTCCCCCCGGATGGCTAGCAGCACCGCCATTAGCACTTCCCAGCCTTCTGATACAAAAAGCCCAAGGACAAACGAAGCAATCCTTGGACTTTTTGCTTTTGGCCCTATAGCTTTCCGCACTTTGCCTTCTCGAAGAGTATGCGTTCGCGCTTTGCTATAAGTTTCTAGGCTGTGGACTACACGGTCGTAAACGCAGACTCAGTCAATGCATCGACGCTAGTGTTCATCACTGTTGCCAGTGTCTCTTCGCCTGCTGCAATCACAGCGTTGGCACCATTAGCAGTCACCGTTAGCTGACCGAAAGACAGACCGCCTGCTAGACCAATGAGGTCTTCACCTGCCATGAAGTCTGTAATCGTATCAGTTCCTTCACCTGCGGCGAGGACAAAGGTGTCAGCCCCCTGTCCGCCAGAGAAGTTATCCCCTGTCAGGGTGTCGTTGCCAAGACCGCCGTACAGCAGATCATCACCATCATCACCCCAGATCAGGTCGTCGCCCTCGTCGCCATACAGCGTATCGTTACCAGATTTGCCGCCGATTCGGTCATTGCCAGCACCGCCGAAGATGATGTCATCGCCGCCAGGTTCGCCAGTTTGGGCATTGCGAGAGTTGCGATCGCCCCGCAGCACATCGTCACCGCCTTCGCCCCGAATGAGTTGAGCACCTGGCCCACCCGCAATCACCTCATCAGTGTCATCTCCAACGATAGTCTCAATACCGCCACCGATGACGCCATCTACGCCCAACCGTGGATCGAGGTCCAAAGGCTCGCTGAGCTTGAGTTGGATAATCTCATTGTTGTCGATTTCGGTATCGCTGCGGCCCGTGGAGAATGGATAGTTGTTGTCATTGGCCACCAAAATACTATCCTCATCCAAGACCAGCACGTCTTCGATAGTGACAAAGGGGAAGTCGAAAGTCGTTTCACCATCGCCGTTGAGATCGTCAGGGTCAGCAATGTTCAACAGATCGACAACTTCTGTTTTTTCTACAAAGCCATCGGCATCTATCTGGGAAAGATCAACTTTGAAGATCTTCTTGAACTCAGCCTCAGCGCCCTGTCTGCCGTCACGCTCAATGACGAGGTATTCACTGTCATTGATTGGCGTGAAATCTCCGATCGCGTGGCTAGGATCATCGGCTTGATACAGTCCGATAATGCCTTCAAACGTGCTGCTGGCAACGTCGAATTCGTAGATGCGCAGCGAGCCCGCCGGGTCTCCAAAGACGGTGCCTTCTAGCATGGGATAGAGCGTTTGGCGATCGGGGCTAAAAGCCATGCCTTCATAACCGCGAGAGCCACGCAAGTTCGCAAATTCTTCGGCGGTTTCAAACTGCTCAACGACGATACGACCCGTCTCGGGAAAGTCTGTAAAGAAGCCGTCTGCACCTAGCTCGATGAGCTGACGGAATTCTTCGCCAGTGGTCTGAGGCGTGCCGTCTGGGTTCAGCGTGAGGAAGCGCTCCTCGTCGCGCAGCGTGTAGGGATGCACCTGCAAGCCTGCGTCATGCGCGAAGTCAATCAGCGGAAAGACTTCGCCGGTAAGCTGGCTGGTGATTTCGGCTACGCCGTCACCGTTGCCGTCTACGGGCGTATCGATGGATTCGCGCAGCAGAATATTGTTCTTCCAGGGGCCAAGGCCGTCTGCATAGCTGCTGATTTCAACGATGGCTTCAGCGTTTGCTAAAGTGTTGTACCCAGGATTTTCAAAGTCTAAGAAAGGTAGCAAATCGCCGTAGATCGCGGCCTTCTCAGCGTCGGACAGATCAGCGTTGACGACTAGATCGTAAGGAACGGAGAAGCCGCCGCCACCCTCGTTGATGAAACTGCCTTCTGTGTCACCAAAAAGCTGTACTAGCTTAAGAGACTCTAAACCAGCTTCGGGCAGCAGATTGTTGCGCAAGTCCAACAGGTTGGCAATCTCGAAAGATTGAATGAAGATTCGATTCGGATCGGTAAAGCCTGTTTCTACTAGCGTTTCTACCAGAGGCTCTTCTAGCGATAGGCCCTGCTCATCAAAGAAGGTAGGATGCTTGGTTTCAGGGTAGATGCCGACGTTGCGGCCAACTTCGGCGCTGACTTCCTGTACTAGCTCGATAACTTCTTTGAACGTAGGAATCTCGAACTCACCGTTGAATTCCTGATTGCGATAGGGGCGAGACTGAACGGCGCGAAGCTGTTTGATTTCTTCGAGCGTGAAGTCTTCAGCAAAGTAGGCAGTGACTTCTTCACCGTCGATCATCTTAGTCGACTGGCGCTCAGGGCCAAAGACCTCAGCCACATTAGTGGTGTCATCGAGGAAAGGCTCATGGCGAGCAATCAGTACGCCGTCGCTGGTGGTGACGAGATCTGGTTCAACAAAGTCTGCGCCCTGGTAGATAGCGAGACGATAGGCTTCTAGGGTGTGTTCGGGGAAGTCGCCGCTGGCACCGCGATGGCCGATGACAAGAGGCGTTTGGCCGTTGAGCGTGTTGAAGTCAAAATCGGGGTTGTTGGGCGATCGCACCACATCGCTCGTCAGCTTATCCACCACCGGATCGCCCGTCCGCGCAAAGTCCGTAAAGAAGCCATCAACACCGATCTCCACCAGCTGCTGAAACTCTTGCTCCGGCGTCTGCGGCGTACCGTCCGCGTTCAGCGTCAGGAATCTCTCCTCATCACGCAGCGTATAAGGATGCACCTGCAAACCCGCTGCGTGAGCGTCTTCTACAAAGGGGCTAATCTCGCCCGTAAGCTGAGTGGTAATTTCAGCTTCGCCGTCACCGTTGCCATCAATCGGCGTATCAATGGACTCTCGCAGCACAAAGTTGTTCTTCCAGGGGCCAGCGCCTTCAGCGTATTTTTCGCTAATTACCTGAAGCAGCTCGGCGCTGTCCAAGTCGCTGTAGATCGTGTCTTCATTCAGCGCGTTCTCTGCGGCATCCAAGAAATCTTGACCGTAGATAGCAGCCAGATCGTTGCCCTGTTGAACGTTGAAGCGGATATCGTAAGGAACAGAAAATCCGCTCGTAGGTGCGGCGCTGTCTGTTGTATTGCCATAGAGCTGTACTAGCGGCAAATCACCCAAGCCTTCAGCATCAAGCTGACCTTGTAGCTCAATCAGATTTTGAAACTCAAAGGACTGAATGAAGATGCGGCTAGGATCAGTAAAGCCAGTGGCCTGTAGCGTTTCAATCAACGGCTCTTCTAAAGACAAACCCTGCTGATCAAAGAAAGTAGGATGCTTTGTTTCAGGATAAATGCCGACCTGTACGCCTGTTTGAGCTTCGACTTCTTGTAGCAGCTCAATCACTTCTTGGAAGGTAGGAACCTCGAACAGACCGTCGAAATTTGGATCGCGAAAGTCACGAGACTGCACGGCGCGAAGCTGCTTGATTTCTTCGAGCGTAAAGTCTTCGGCAAAGTAGGCAGTGACTTCAAAACCGTCTAGCAGCTTGGTAGACTGGCGCTCGGGGCCAAAGACTTCTGCGACGTTGGTGGTGTCATCGAGCATGGGCTCGTGGCGAGCGATCAGAACGCCGTCGCTAGTGGTGACCAAATCGGGTTCGATGAAGTCTGCACCAGCTGCGATCGCAGCCCTGTAAGCCTCTAGCGTATGCTCAGGGAAATCACCGCTCGCGCCACGGTGCGCAATCACCAGCAGGGCTTGACCGTTCAGCGTATTCAAATCCACTGGATTCGGCGTTGCGATTGGGGCTTCGACCAAAGCGCCCGTGCTGTCGAAATGCAACAGATAGGGGCCAAACTCTTCGCCAACCCAGATATCGCCGTTGCTATCTAATACAAAAGATTCAATATCGAAGTCACCGCCTGTTAGATTCCGCTCGGCGCTGTCCTCGTTAACGATGTCAAAAGGAATCAGATTGTTCGGATCAGAAAGCTGCACGAATCCTTGAACATCGACAGAGGCATCGCCGTCTTCTGTACCAGCAAAGTCAGGATCGACTTGGTAGAGACGTAGCAGATAATCAGCGCTGTTAAACTGCCCGCCAAAGCCATTATCCGAGAGAAACCAAAACGCGTTTGGATCGTCACCAGGTGCGAACTGAACAGCGCTAAAGCCCTGCACAGGCTGGCCGTCAAAGGGGCCAGTTCGACCGTTTGCACTAATCGGCTGGATGCGCTCTACTGCGTCGATGCTACCATTGTCTGTTCCTGACTGCGGGCCTTGCGCAAACGTATCAGCCGGTAGCTCGGCGTAGCCTTCTAGCTGAACCAATGGAGTTGTATCAGAATTTGTCATTTTTCACAGAATCTCTAAAGTCTATCTCTAGAAACGCAACAAGTAACAGCAGTGAAATATCGGCTCACCAGCGGTGATGGCCATTCTCGTATCCTGTTGTTGAATCTATCAATAGAGGTAGAGAACCTCCTTACTATCTTCCCGAAAAGAGGTTCCCACGTAGAGATTAAGAGAAGATAACCTTCTCTTTAAGCTAGAAGACTTGTCACCGTCAAACTGTTACGAAGGCACTTTCGGCAAGGCTGCTTGCGCCAAGAACCGTTGCTAAAGTCTCATCCCCAGCAGCAATCAACGTGTTGTTTCCTTGGGTGGTTAGCGACAGAGCGCCAAAGGTAAGACCGTCTGCCAATCCGATAAAGTCTGTGCCGATTTCAAAGTCGGTGATGGTGTCTGTGCCTTCACCGATGGCGAGGACAAAGGTATCAGCGCCCTGGCCACCAGAGAAGTTGTCTCCAGTGAGAGTGTCGTTACCGAGGCCACCGCGAATCAGGTCGTCGCCATCATCGCCCCAAATAAGGTCGTCGCCTGCATCGCCAAATAGACGGTCGTTGCCGGATTTGCCGCCGATGCGGTCATTGCCTGCACCACCGTAGATGAGATCGTCGCCGCCGGGTTGGCCAGTTTGCGCACTGCGAGAGTTGCGATCGCCCCGCAGCACATCATCACCCTCCCCACCGAGAATCACGTCATCGCCGAGCCCCCCAGCTAGCAGATCGTCACCGTCCAGGCCCGCTAGCTTACTGCCCTCATCACCATTCACCAGCGCGTCGTTTGTCTCTGCTCCGCCTAGAACATCGCCCTGCGGGTTCACTTCAAACTGACTCAGAATAACTGGCGTTTGGTCGATGATGGCATCGGGGTCGGCCAACAGCTCTTCTTCGGTGTAGCCGTCAATGCCCCAGGTGGTGACCGTCAGCTTTTGGGTAACAGGGTCGATGTCGAACTCTGCCCAGCTAGAGCTGTGACCGACGTAGTAGTCGCCCTGTAGCAGCGTCGCGTCAATCAGCCCTTCTGCCTGTGGCAAGTTGTTGTCTAGGCCAATGGGATCGTAGCCTAGCGGGTTTAGGAAGAAGTCATTGATAGCCGCTTCGACAAAGTCGTCTTTGTCATTGGCAATATCGTCAGCATCTGGGGCAATCGGCAAGCTGTCGTAAAACGCTTTTAGCTCGGGGTTATCGGCGGTGAAGAGCTGACCTAAGAATCTTCCAGTTGGATCTTCGTAGGCGACTGCGCCTGTGGTGATTTCCCACATGTTGGTGGCAATCTGTTCACCAAAGGGCTCCTCTTTGTAGGTGAGGTTGTTCACCGAGGTCATGTGAACATCGGCAGCGACAAACACGACGTTCTCAATGTTGTTATCTTCAACAAACTTGAGAATTTCGGTGCGCTCGGCGTTGTAGCCGTCGTAAGCGTCGGTGACGATGCCAGGGAACAGATTTTGAATCGGTTCAGGAATCATCACAAACTTCCAGGTGATGCCTGCGGCCTGGGCGTCGAGCAAGTCTTGCTTGAAGTCGTCTAGCTGGATGTCGCCTAAGAGTGTGCGACCGGGGGTGAAAGTGGCGGCTAGTGTCGCGCCGATTTGGGCCGGGTCGGTGAAGTCTTCTGGGCCGGGTAGGGCGGTATCGCGGAAAGAGCGGGTATCTAGCTGGAAGGAAGCGGCGTCGCTACCGTAGGTGTTGTAGCGGTAGAGTTTGCGTTCGTTGGCGGTGACTTCGTCGCCCGTTTCTCCATAAAATTCGTCGCGCAGGGGGTTGTATTCTTGGAAGGCTTGTAGGCCATTTTCGTACAGCGAGCTGTCGTTGATGAGGGCGTTGGGGTCATCGTCTGGAAAGGCGTTGGTAAAGCGCTCGTCGGTGCCGATGAGCTGACCACCGGCAAAGTCGTTGGTGACTTCGTGGTCGTCAATGGTGCCGTAGACGGCGGTAGAGGCGCGGACTTCGGCCCAGAAGTTTTCACCAAAGCGATCGCCGTAAACTTCATCGTGCTTAGCACGAAATTCGTCGATGGTGACTGCCTGATCTTTAGGCGTGCCGTCTGGGTTGAGCACTGCTGGGGAATCATCGTCAGCGTAGATGGTGTCGCCATGCAGCAAAAAGAAATCGAGCGCCTTTTCAGCAACGTTGCTGACTGCGGAATAGGGAGCCAGTTCACCGCGCCAGTCGCCGACTACGCCAAAGTTCAGGCCAGTTTGTTCACCTGCTGCGGCTGCGGTCTCGAATCGCCCGACTTTCTGTGCGCCAGCGGCATCGGTGACGCGATAGAAGTATTCCGTGTCGCTCGTTAGCCCATCAACGCCGACTTTTACAGGCTGGTTGATGTTTGTAACGGTTGCTGTTTTAGTATCAACAATCGCTGCAAAGGTGTCGTTGGTGGCGTATTCAAACGTGACTTCGCCAGGAAAGGTGCTACGCGCCCAAAGGACGATGGAGTCCTGGGTGACATCGCCGCTGGCAACGCCATTTACCAGAGACTGCGGCGACGGGTTGCGAGGGTCGTAGCTGCTAGAGTCGATGTCTAACGATCTGCCTGTGGAACGCTCAAATGAGGTAGCAGCCGATTCCCAAGGAACAAACTTGAAGTTGGTGCTGTTATTTTCTAGCTCTTCTTCGTCTTCTGCGACGTTTTGCGGATCGTTTGCGCCATCTTGCAGCACTAGCAGGCCGTTGGGGAAGGCGGAGCCAACGGGAAGGTTGATGACATCTAGGCCGTCGCTTTCGTTCACCTGGTCAATCTCGCCACTGTCGCCGACAACAAAGCTGCCGAGATATTCATTGGTGCCCTCACGGCTGAAGACTGCATAGGAAGAATCGCCTTGGCTGTTGGCAATTAGGTAGCCGCTGCCGTCTGCACCGTAGTAGAGGTTGAGCCCTTCGATATCGGGCACTAGGTAGTCTGCGCCGACGGGTTGAACAATCTCGAAGGTGTCGCCACCGTTGGGCTCGGCGGAGAATTTGAGAATGCCAACCTCGGTTTCTAGCGCCACGTAGAGGAAGCCAAGCTCCTGGTCGATGACGATGCCTTCAGACTGAGAATCTGCTGCCTCGCCCGTAGGTGTGGGCAGATCGAGTGTGCGAACTCACGCTAGCGGTGACTTTCCCGTTCTCTTCGATCAGTTCTAGCTGTGCGACCTGGTTGCCGTCGGCCTGGGTGACGAAGGCGTAGGCGGAGCCAGAAACGGGGCTGGTGTAGGTGGCGAGCCCGTAAGCGGTGGCTTCGCCGTCGTCTACGCCGAAGATGGTTTCGAGAATGCTGTCGGCGGTGACATCTTCGAGCTGCTGTGTGGTTGGATTGATTTTGAAGATGGCGAGGGTGTCGTTGGCGCGATCGCTCACCACCGCCAAATCCACCGACTCGCCACCTAGCTCAAACCCGTACACCAAATCCACATTGTTGTATCGAATCTCACCAAAGGGCGCGGGCAACACCGTTTGAGTGACGTTTCCTTCTAAGTCAAATACAGCCAAACCGCCGTCTTTTAGCGTGCCGATGATGATGCTTTCATCCCCGTTTTCAGGATTCACCCAGATAGCCGGGTCGTCCGAGTCACCTCTTAACGGCGTTGTGGCGTCCTCATCATCTTGAGTAAGCGGTGTCTCGACGACGGGCTGCGCGGCGGGTGTCGTCTCAAAGTCGATGGCGAAGGCGAGAAACTGGCTGAACTGGGTGTCGCTGAAGTTGTTGTCACTAACCACCAGCAGAGACTGGCGACCGTCTGGCAACTGAGGGCCAAAGGCTAGCGCTTCCAAATTGTCTGGGGCGATGCCTAGGTCGGCTTCGATATCGAGCAGTTCACGCTTAGTTACCGCTGGGTCAATCTCAAACGGACCGGGCGGTAGGATTTTGCCCTCGTCTTCCAAGGGCTCTTCTCGGAACAGATCGCCAGTCCCTAGCACATCCAGCGCGCCCTGAGTCTGTACCTCAAATAGCTTGACCGTATTACCCTGGCCAGCCGAGAAAGCTCGCTCTAGCGCTATCAACGTGCCGTCGTTGTCTACCGCCAAAAGCTCCACCAATCCGTTTGTGCGGAAAGCGTCTTCCGGAACAGGCGCTTCGGGAACTTCGCTCACTTCGTATACAAAGGAGGCAACGGGCTCGCCTGTGGTCAAGTCGTATTTCAGAATGCGGGAGAGGCTTGGCTGCTCAACATCTACGTTTGGTCCATCTTGGAACAGAGCGTTTTCGGTCGCTGTGTACAAGAACTTCTGGTCAGGTGAGAGAGTTAGGCTCTCGAAGGCCAAGTTGTTGCGGATGCCGCTGGACTGGTCTGCGGTTGGCAGATAGAGAGTTGGAATCGGTAGCTCAGAGATAAAGCTGCCATCTAGCGCAATCTCGCGAATAAACGGATCGATGATTTGATTGGCATCTCCTTCTGAAGAGATGTAGAGGGTGCCCTCTGTTGTCAGGGCAATGCCTTCTGGATCTACGCTGCCGCTTTCAAAGCGATCGCCATCCTGATCCAATAGAAAAGTAACGCCTTGAAAAGCAACGTCGCCGCTGTCTAATGCGCCATCGCTTAGGTCAATATCAACAGTATAAAACCGGGCATCTGAGCTGCGATCGTCTGCTAGCGCATAGTAGAGGCCGCTGAGCGGATCGTAAGCGAGGCCAGAGAGCCCCCCAATTTCTGTTTGACTGTCAGGACTGTTCGGGTCTGAAAAGAGAGTTCCTGTGGGAATTTGAACTTCGCCTAGCAATTCCAAATTGTTGACGGAGAGGCGATCTTGTAAGGCAGGCGTTGCGGCGTTTTCCATTGCGATTCAATCCTATGACTACTGACTCAAGCACCTGATTTCCATATCCTCGAAGAGTGTAGTGGGTGAGCGCTCAGCGTAGGTAAAGATTGAATTATGAGAAGATTATCAGTCGCCATAGAAAGAGTTCGCTGGCTTCAGTGAGACTTTCAACCCAGTGGAAGAGAGCAAGACTGAAAAAGCCCAAGGACAACAACAGTCCTTGGGCTTTGAGTTCAGACTCTGAATTTTAGACCTTGGTCTATACCATTACAAACGCAGACTCAGTCAGCGCATCAACGCTGGTATTCATGACGGTTGCCAATGTCTCATCGCCTGCTGCGATCGCAGCATTAGCACCATCAGCGCTAACGGTTAGCTGACCAAAGGTCAGACCACCCGCTAGAGCGATCATGTCTTCACCTGCCATGAAGTCCATAATCATGTCAGTGCCTTCGCCGATGGCTAGAACAAAGGTGTCCATGCCGCTGCTAGCCTTGTCATCACCAAAGAGCTGGTCATTGCCAAGTCCGCCGCGCAGCAGATCGTCGCCCGCGTCGCCGTAGAGGATGTCATCGCCCTCTTCGCCGAAGAGCTGGTCGTTACCGCCTTTGCCGCCAATGCGGTCATTGCCCGCACCGCCGAAGAGGATGTCGTCGCCGCCGACCATACCGCCAGCGCTACGGCTGTTGTTGTCGCCGCGAATCACGTCATCGCCGTCCGCGCCGTCGATGGTGTCGTTCCCTAGACCGCCAGCAATCAGGTCATTGCCGCCCAATCCATCCAACGTCTCATCTAGCTCGGTGCCGACTAGCTCGTCATCCTCGCTAGTACCGCGCAGCCGCGTTGCCGCTACCTCTTCAGGCGCAACGCCAAACAGAGTTTGGTACATCAGGCGGTACATATCGGTGTTATCTGCTGTGGCGGGCAGATCTTCTGAATTAAGACCGTACGCCTTGGAGACAATCGCGCCGTTGACATCAGTCAGGCTCGCCCAGGCAACGCCAAAGTCGAAGACATCGCCGTCCGCGTCAGGTGCGCCCGTGACAAACGGCTCAAAGTTGCCGTTGTTGCTGCCATCTACGTCGTCTAACTGAACAGGAGTGCCATCTGCTTCGGAGCCAAAGGCTGTGGTTTCAGCCTGTGTGCGAATCGTGAAGTCCGACTCGGGTTCAGGCAGCCCGAAGGTGCTAGTACCGATGGGAGTATCGTCGACTTCTAGACCGCCTGCGTCAGAGTCGGCGGCGGTTAGCACTAGCGTATTCGGGTCCACATTATCAACAAAGTCGAGAGCAAGACCGATCGCCTCATCCGCCCGCAGCGCCGCTTCGATTACGCCTGCTGCGTTGTTGTTGTTACCGAAGTTGTCGGTGGCTTCCTCTTCTAGCACCAGCATAAATCCATCTGGATCGCTGTCTAGAATCGGTAGCGCCACTGCCATCATCTCGGCCACAGTCGGCGGATTGGGATTGAGCGGCGGCTGACCGTAAAGGAGTAGATTACCGTCTTCGTCAACGAGACCTTGAGCCCGCAGGTTGTCTTCAAAGGTGTCGTTGTAGGTGTCTTCTGCGCCAAAGATACCTAGCAGGCGGTCAGTCGCATCAGTGTCGACTGCCATCAGCTCTTCGCGGTTGTACACGATTGTGTAGCCTGCGGCTGTGGCTTCTTCGATCAGGTTACGACCGTCTTCGCGCGTACCTTCTTCGCCAAAGCGACCGACTGTGCCGACGGGCAGGTAGTCAGTTTCGCCCGCACCGAGAATGACTTCAGCGCCGGAATCAAGCACTTCAGCGGTAATTTCTTCAGTCGCTCCACGGTTGTCCGCATCAGCAAGGAAGACGCCAGTTCCAGGCTCAGCGATGAAGCCAGAATTGATGATGCCAATTGCTTTACCCGCCGCTTGTGCTTCTTGCATGATGGTGTCGGGCACACCAGAGAGCGACACGATTTCCTCGCCGCCTTCGTCTACCGGAGCATCGAAGCCATAGCTGCCTGCAAAAGGCTTTACACCATAGGCGTGAACCACTGCGCCTGCGTTAGATGTGGCAACCAAACGGTCATCAATGTGACCCAGGTAAACGCCTGCGTCGCTCATCTGGTCCCAGTTGAGGCGACCGTCTGTGCCGACTGAGGCGAATCGAGCGGCCGCATAGTGAGAAGGGCTCGCACCGTCGGGGTGGATGAAGATGACGTTGCCAGTATCGGCGGTGGGCTCGGGAGCCTGACGGGCATTGAGGTCATCGGGTACGCCTTCGGGAGCGTCTAGGCTGACATCGAACAGGCTCTCGTACATCAGGCGATAGATCACTGTGTTGTCTAGCGTTGCAGGCAACCGCTCTGCGCCTTCACCGTATGCCTTGGAGACGATGCTGCCCGCAAAATCAGGCAGACCTGCCCACAGAACGCCGTACTCAAACACGTCGCCGTTGGCGTCTGGCTGAGCAACAAAAGGCGCTGTGTCGCTGCCAGTCGTACCGTCGTAGGGAATTTCGTCGCCGAATGGATTACCTTCTTCGTCTAGTCTGGCCTGAGCGAAGGTGGTGCCAACGGTGTCGCCAGAAACGTCGTCGATTTCCAAGCTGCCGCCTGCGCTGTCAGCCGCAGTGATGACGAATGTGTTGGGGCTGACGTTCTCGATGAAGTCTTGGGCAACGCCGAGGGCTGCGTCGGAGCGGAGGGTCGCGTCGATGGTGCCACGCGCGTTGTTGTTGTTACCGAAGTTGTCGGTGCCTTCTTCTTCTAAGACGATCATGAAGCCTGCGTCTTCGGCGCTGAAGGCATCTAGCTTCAAGGTGGCGTCTAGCATCTCTGCCACTGTGGGCGGGTTGGGATTGGTGGAGGGCTGACCGTAGGTGATCAGTTCGCCGTCTGCGTCTACTAGACCCGCTTCGACTAGTGCGCCTTCGGGTACGTCGTTGTAGGTGTCGTCTGCGGCGAAGATGCCGAGCACTTTCTCGGTGTCAGAGGGCAGGCTCTCTAGCTGTTCGCGGTTGTAGACGACGGTGTAGCCCAGCGCTTCCGCTTCTTCGATCAGGTTGCGGCCATCTTCCCTTGTGCCTGCTTCGCCAAAGAAGCCAGTGGTGCCAACGGGCAGGTAGTCAATTTCGCCCGCGCCCATGATCACGCTAACGCCGGATTCGACGATTTGGGCAGTGATACCAGCGCGATCGCGTCGACTCACAGCATCAGCCAAAAACACACCCGTACCCGGCTCCGCGATAAAGCCAGAGTTGATCACCGCTGTGGGACGTCCGGCTGCGATCGCCTCTTCTAGAATCGTCGCATCTTCGGCAGAGCCTTCTACATTCTTGCCCTGCAAAGCGGCTAGAGACTTATACTCTTCGCCATTCTCATCAAAGCCGTAGCTAGGGGCCACCGCCTTGATTCCATAGGCATGGACAACCGCGCCCGCATTAGAAGTGGCCACAATAGCGTCATCAAGATGACCGAGATAGACGCCTGCTTTGGGCGCTTCGTCCCAGTTCAGCCGTCCGTCAGGGCCGACTGATTCAAACCTGGCCGCCGCGTAGTGCGAAGGATCAGCGCCGTCCGGGTGGATAAAAATTACGTTACTTGGCATGAGGGCAGTCTCCTAAATCGGTTTACTTTTAGAAGAACCAACAGCTTTGAAAGTAAAACAGAACATCTCAGGACATACAAAAAGCTCCAGCGTAGTCAAACTGCTACACGGCTGTTGCTCTTGCGAGATTTTGATATTCTGGTGAACCTTCCCAGCTCCTGATTTCAAACTCTTCAAGTAAATCTTTACGAAGATTTTTGAACGAAAGATTAAGGGCGCAATAAGTCCGCGTTAATCATTCGCATGGAAACCATAACAGCCCTTAAGAGATTTTTGCCGTAGGGGCGAAACATGCTAAGTCCCTACGGCATCTGGGTTGCCGAACTCAGAGTAAGACCTCGTTCAGCAGTTCTGCGCTTACACAGTTGTGAAGTTGACTTCGGTTAGCGTAGTGGCATCTACCCCGTTCAAAGTGGCTAGCACTTCCTCGCCGAAGAGAACGCCCTCTGTTGATAGTGTCAGCTCACCAAAGCTGAGGCCGCCCGCTAGACCGATCAGGTCAGTGCCGACTTCAAAGTCCATGATCATGTCAGTACCTGCACCCGCAGCGAGGACAAAGGTATCAATGCCTTGACCACCAGAGCGGTTGTCTCCAGTGAGCGTGTCGTTGCCGAGACCGCCGTACAGCAGGTCATCGCCAGCGTCACCCCAGATCATGTCATCGCCAGACTCGCCAAAGAGCTGGTCGTTGCCGCCTTTGCCGCCGATCATGTCGTTGCCTGCGCCACCGAAGATTAGGTCGTCGCCGCCTTTGGTGAATTGAGCGCCGCGACTGTTGCGATCGCCTCGCAGAATATCATCGCCGTCGCCACCGTCGATAGTCTGGTCACCCTTACCGCCTGCTAGCGTGTCAGCGCCGTCTGTCCCCATCATGTCTGGCTCACCAGCAGTAGAGTCTAGATCAATGTTGAACAAGAAGATCTGTCCGCCCTGGTCGGCCTGACGCTCTTCGATCACGCCATCGGATTCACCGCGATGCTGCACTACGCCCAGCAAAGTCTGCTCAGCGAGAGGCAGGCCAGCGGCGATCGCTTCCGCGCCGCCGCCAGAAATCTCTTCTTGGGTGTAGAAGCTACCGTCTTCTTTTTTTGCGACCAGATGGGTCACATTCCAGGAGCCAGAGAACTCAGAGCTAGTCGCCCGTGTGAATGTCTCAGGAATCGCTGCGACGCCTGCTCTAGCGCGAGGGTTGAGGCTGCCGCCCGCTTCTGCCAAGAAGTAGCCCTTGCCTTCTTCTACTAGCCGCATGGTTTCAGCATCGATTGGCAAGACGTACTTACGCTCGCCGTAGGCATTCCCTGAATCCTCATCCACGATCAGGTAGTCGCCATCAGAGGTTTTGATCCACTGCAAGCCATCAGGCTGATCCATCCGCGCCTCATCAATATCTAGATGGGTCGCGGCTGTCTTAGTCCCATTGAGGTTGTTTGGACCAATGGCTCCTTTGCCCTTACCGCCAGTCTCTAGGGTTAGCGAGCCGTCGACGCCAGCTAACGTACGAGTTACGTCTACAGATAGAAAATCGGGCAGACCGTTGCCATCAGCGTCGTTGTTCACTAGCTCGTTGACGATGTCGCTGAACTCAATGCCCAACTGAGCGCTAGGCACCGTCAGGTTCTGAACAAAGCGATGCTTAGTAGTATCGGGATCTACCGCTGGGTGCTCAGTTTTGCTATCGCCGTTGAAGTAGGTGTAGCCGTCTGGCTGCTCGTCTGCTTCGACAGTGCCATCTGCTAGCGTATCCCCGTCTTTCTCCCAGAGGAACATTTCAGTGTCAGCAGCAGACTCAGGGGTGTCGAAGCCGTCCCACTGGTAGCTCGTAGGAATGTAGCGAGCGCTGAAGTTATCAGGCGCGTCACCATCGACGGCATAGTTATCTAGCATTTTGACATCGGCGTCTACTTCCTCAATGCCAAGAGCAGCGTAGGTTTCGTCAGTCGCGGCCATACCGTAGATCTGACCGTAGAGCAGTCCATTGCGACCGAGGAAAGAGTCGCGATCGCTCGCATCTTCAGAGAGTGCCTCACCGTTGGCATCTACACCTTTTTTACCGATGTAAATTGTCATCGGCATCGGCTCAACCTCAAGGTTGTAGCCTGCGGTTACCAAGACAACGTAGTCCTCATGACCGGAGTTAACTGGCAAAAGCTTCTCGTAGCCGGACTGACCTAGCACAGGAACGGTGTAGGCCGTCTCGTTTTCAACGTCGACGACCATAGAAGCTAGGCCCATCGTCGTAGTGAAGAAATCTGAGCCAGGAGAAAGGCGAGCCTCTTCTTCCGTGATGCCTGCTGTCGCAGCCGCTTCCTCAAATAGCTGACCGATGTTCCACTCTTCGGCCATCAGCCATACGTCATCTTCAAAGCCAATGCCCTCACCGTACTTGTTGGCCTGCTCGTAATAAGCGCCACAGAAAGAATGGAAAAACCAGTCAGCAAAAGAGAGCTGTTGATCTGAGTCGAATTCAACGACGGTTCCGTCCGGTAGGGTTTGGTTACCCCACTTAGCACCGAGGTCGGTCGGATCGAGATTCTTGCCAGTGACAATCTCACCGAACACGTTGTAGACCGTGTCAAATAGGTGACCCGCACCCTGGAACATTTCGCTCGCAGCCGCCTCACTGTTGAGGAACTCTGCAAAAGACTCGCGGTCGTAGTCGATTGTATGAACATGGGAGCCAGTGAAAGTGGCGCCGCTGTCCATTACCCACGCATAGGTTTCACCTTCAGAAGCGGTCAAAGTCGCGTATGACTCGGACTGATAGGCGACGCGGACTGTGTCTTCATCTAGTAGCCAAGCTGCCTGACCGTCTGGGTAGCCTGTGAGTACATGGCCATTATCTGGGTCGATTTCGCCCACTGTTGCTAGCGCTTTAAAGTTGCCGTGGGGAAAGTTTGTATCGCCACTGCCACCATCCTTTAGGTGCTCGGGCTTGTAAGAACTGCCCGCCTGAGGAATGAGCGCGATTGTTTCTCCGATATTTGCCATTTTTTATTGTGTTTAAAGTGTTTAACAACCAAACCCTGGTTATCACTCCAGCTAGCACTTCCTGCTTATTAGAAGTCGACCGGGCTGATGCCCCTAGACGCTCTGTCAACTAACGAACCAGCCAACAGGACGTCGCCCGATGGCGCTGACTTAATAGCACTGTCAAGGAGCAAGCTGATTTACAACTAACGCCTGAGATAACGCTGAGAAAGTGCTGAGAGTTTCTAACCGAAGGTACTTTCCTCTGGTCAGATTAAAACGGCATTAAAGTCACACCAAGACTTTGGTAAGAGTATCGTCAATAGTTATTAAGCAGATGTTTCAATACTTGATTTGACAAAAGACATAAAAGAAGCGCCTACCCTGCAAAGATTTTTCTTTAGACAGACATAGCGTCTTGCATGAAGGCGGTAAGTTGATGGCAGATATAATCTGCTTGTACTAACTCCTCTATCTAGCTCGCTATGCTAAGTCTCTCTAGATCTCCGAAAACGTCTGCTGTCGTTCGAGAGCAGCAGATAGAAGACGATCGGATGCGAGATGTGGAGCTGCTGCTAGAGAGCCTTTTTCTACGAGAAGAAGTGACGGTGCGGCTGATTGTGGACTGTCTGTATGATGTGGGCTCGATGAATCTGGTGAATAAGCGGGTGCGATCGCGTCCCCTAAACTGGTTCGCCAAGCTAATCGCCCGCTATTCCAAGCCAGTCTTTCGCCCGCTAATGCTGCGGTGGACCCGCAAGAACTGCCCGCATATGATTACCAAGTGGCTGCGATCACAAGTCCGGTTCAAATCCAAAGAAGTGATCTTGCCAGAAGTCTACGAGCCGCAGAAATAAGCTTTAAACACCAGGCTCGACGCTCACCCCGCTTCATCCAAGCGTAATCAGCCGTGATAGAGTTTTTGTGCCTGACTACTCCTGCCTGACTACTAGAGAACGCTGACGTGAGCTCCATCAAGATTCCGATCTTAGATCTCAAGCCTCAATACCAAGCCATCAAATCAGAGATTCGCACCGCCGTTGATGCGGTCTTAGAATCTGGTCAGTTCGTCCTTGGTCCTACGGTCAAGAACTTTGAAGCCGAGGTCGCTCAGTATCTAGGCGTGAAGTATGCGATCGGTGTGAATTCGGGCACGGACGCGCTGATCATCAGCCTTAGAGCGCTAGGCATTGGAGCTGGCGATGAAGTGATCACAACGTGCTTTAGCTTTTTTGCTACCGCAGAGTCGATTAGCAACGTAGGTGCGCAGCCCGTATTCGTCGATATCGAAGCGGGTAGTTTCAATATCGATCCTAGCTTGATTGAGACGGCAATCACGCCAAAGACTAAGGCGATTATGCCTGTTCATCTGTACGGCAATCCGGCGGCGCTTACTCAAATTAGAGCGATCGCGCGCAAACATAACCTCAAAGTGATCGAAGACTGCGCTCAGTCATTCGGCGCAACCTACAAAGGAAAGTGCAGCGGCTGCGAAGGCGACTGCGATGATGAGACTCGCCAGTCGCTGATGGGGAAGCAGACCGGCAGTCTAGGGGATATGGGTGCGTTTTCGTTCTTCCCAACCAAGAATCTAGGCGCGTACGGCGATGGCGGGCTGATTACCACTGACGACGATCGCCTTGCAGAGCTAGCCACGATGCTCAGAGCCCACGGCTCAAAACAGAAATATTGCAACGAAATGCTGGGCTACAACTCACGATTGGATGCCGTTCAAGCCGCCATCCTACAGGTAAAGCTAGGCTATATCGGTCTGTGGAACCAGCAGCGTAGACAAGTGGCTAAGACCTACAGTCAGCTTCTAGATAATGTTGCGGGTGTGATTACGCCAAAGCTCGCAGATGGGCATGTTTTTCATCAGTATACGATTCGCGTTTTGGACGGGAAGCGCGATCACGTGCAGCAGTCTCTAGCCGAGGCAGGCATCGGCAGCATGGTTTACTATCCGTTTCCGCAGGACCGCCTGCCTATCTACGACGGACAGCATCCGGCCAATCCAGTCAGCGATCAGCTCGGCAAAGAAGTTTTGAGCCTACCAATGTGGCCAGAGCTATCGTCTGAAACTAGCGAGTTTATCGTCAAGACGCTGAGAGAGAGTCTGTAGTCATTCAAGTGATTTGTATTACGGTGGGCGATCGCTACAGTCCTGCCAGTAGAGATCCGCTGCGTATTAACTAGTATGCTTTACGGAATTTGGATAATTGATCGGTAAATTCCGCCTTTTATCCCGTGTTCTCTCTAAGTAGTCTTGACTTACTAATGCTTACCTTTGGTTTCTTATGCTTCCTAGAACGTTAGCTAGCTGTCTGTTAAGTTTGTGTAGTCTCGGAGCTGCTTACCTATTGACTGATGGCAGACCCGCGTATGCTCAAGCGTTGCGTACAGAGATTATTTCTCTATCCACGGCTGAGTCTAGCCAGTTTGAGACTCAGCATTTGGAAGTAGGATTGAATGCGATCGCCCAAGACATCAATACCAACGTCGAGATCAATCGACAGCTAGCCGAAGCAGCGGCCAAAGAAGGAACGCTGAGCTTAGAGGACATTCCACTCATTGGTAATCTGATCAAGAACGAAGGTAAGATCGGCATGGGCGGCGGTATCCCAATGTCTTTTGGAGTTGGCAATGTAATGGGCTCATACGGCGTGGTTGTGAACGCTGATTTCTAAAGCCAAATTCCTGAAGTCAAACCTTTGAAGCAAACCAGTGTTATAAGATAGGGCTGCTCTGTCAAAGACTGCTCAAGTGCAGCGGTAGCTAGCCTTATGTCAGAAGACACCCTGTTTAGTAAAATCATTCGTCGAGAGATTCCGGCCGATATTGTCTATGAAGACGACCAGTGCTTGGCCTTTCGAGATATCACCCCTCAAGCACCAACGCATATTCTAATCATTCCAAAAAAGCCGATTCCCAAGCTCTCAGAAGCGGTGGAGGAAGACAAGGCGCTGCTAGGCCATTTGCTGTTTGCGGTGAGTGCGATCGCCCAAGAACAAAAGCTAGACAGCGGCTACCGCGTCGTTATTAATACAGGCGAAGACGGTGGCCAAACCGTTTTTCATTTGCATCTACACCTGCTGGGCGGACGGGCTTTAGGCTGGCCACCGGGTTAAACCTAGTTAGTCCTCCATTCGCCACTCACCGAGCGCCTACTCGTCAATGCGTTCTAGCTGCCAGAGGATCTGGTTACCCTCACGGCGAATCCGCGAGACGGTCCAGTTGCGCCATGCCCAATAGTCTCCGCGACTGGTGACAGCGCTAGCGTTGACATCCATTAGATCTGCAAGTTCGGCGCTGGTGATCAAATAGCCCTGATTAGCAAGCTCGTCTGTGACTTGAAGGGTTTCTAGCGTGTTTTTGATCCTGGTGATTCTAGACACTTCTGAGAGACCGTTAACGAGCTGCTTCTTAGAGGCGACGGAGGCTGTCATGGCACCAAGTTCTTCCTGAACGTTCCTGTCATCAAATATTAGCGCTGGTGTGTGAGATGGATCACTGTCGGTGACAATATTTTGAGCGGATGTATTGGCCGATCCAATTTCTGGGTCTGACGTAGAAACTGAAGCTGATTTTGATGAACTGAGTGTTTTTCGATACTGTTTGAGCGTGATTGGCTGGGCGTGAGAGTACGCTCTAGCTATTTCGTCGCAGCGCTCGTTGCCAGGATTGCCAGCGTGCCCCCGGACATAGCGCCAGTCAACGCTGATCTGTTCGGTGGTCAAGCGCTGAGCGAGCTGATCGAGCTGTTGCCAAAGGTCCTTGTTCAAGACGGGTTTGCCGGATGAGGTTTTCCACCCCTTGCGTTTCCACCCTTTGATCCATTTGGTAATGCCGTTTTTGAGATATTCGCTGTCGGTATGAAGGATGACCGCGTCGCTGTCAGTGTCTGCTTCTGATAGGAATTCTAGCGCAGCGATCGCAGCCTGCATCTCCATCCGATTGTTGGTGGTCTTGGTATCTCTGCCGCCCAGCTCTTGCACTTGGCCATCGGCAAATTCTATCAATGTGCCCCAGCCGCCCGGTCCAGGATTTCCAGAGCAGGCTCCGTCAGTGTAGATCTCTTTAACTTTGACGCTGGGCATGGAGGGAAGTCCTTTCATTAACCAAACGGTAGCTTAGCGCGAATGTATTCTCGGCGCATCTGGGCGATCGCATCAATCGAAATTCCCTGCGGACACACCGACTGACACTCCCCGTGATTCGAGCAGTCGCCAAAGCCTTCCGCCGTCATCTGCTGCGTCATCTTCACCACCCGCTGCTTGCGCTCTGGCTTCCCTTGGGCTAACAAAGCTAGATGCGAAATCTTCGCCGCTGTAAACAGAGAAGCCGACGCATTTGGGCAAGCCGCCACACAAGCGCCACAGCCAATACAGGTCGCATAGTCAAACGCCTGATCCGCATTGGGTTTGTTTACCAACACGGCGTTAGCATCGGGCGCGGCCCCAGTCTTGATAGAGACATAGCCACCAGCCATAACGATTCGATCAAAGGCAGACCTGTCGACCACTAAGTCTTTAACCACTGGAAACGCAGTCGCTCGCCAGGGCTCTAGCGTCACCGTATCGCCGTCTTTGAAGTTGCGCATGTATAGCTGACAGACCGAAGTCCGCTGCTGAGGGCCATGCGCCTGACCGTTGATCATCATGCCGCAGGAGCCGCAGATGCCCTCTCGGCAGTCGTGATCAAATTCGATGGGTACTTCTCCCTGTAGCGTTAGCTGCTCGTTCAGCATATCGAGCACTTCCAAGAAGGACAGATCCGGCTGAACGCTATCGACCGTATAGTGCCTGAAGCTGCCTTCGGATTGGGTATCGGCCTGTCTCCAAACCTTCAGACTGATTCTCATAGTGGATTTATCTGTGGCAACTTTTCTGTATATATTTTAGCTAGACAAGAGTAGCCTGCGATCGCACGCTCTACTACTGCCCGTAAGCGATCGCTGGTAAGACAATTCTAGAGCGCGATTTTCGTATGTGAACCATCAGTAACAGCGGATTCAGCCGTTTAATGAAACTGCTAAATGTATTTACAATGTAAACACATTTTCCTATACTGCTCTTTATGGATGTGTACTTCGCGCTCAACGGTATCACCTTCGTCTGGAATGACCAGAAGGCGGCAGCTAACCCACTGAAGCATGACGGCATCACGTTTCCTCAAGCAGCCGAAGCTTTCTTCGATCCCCTTCTAGTCGTCGTCGATGCCAGTCGTAACAATGAAGCCAGAGACGCTGTTATTGCTTTAGACAAGCGATGGAATCTCTTGTTCGTTGTGTTTGTAGAACGCGAAGACGACTACATCCGGATTGTGTCCGCTCGCAAAGCGACTCGAAAGGAGCGCGAATACTATGAAGCCTGAAGCACTTAAAAAACGACTCAAGCGCGATCGCCCGATGACGACGATGACGATTCGGATGCCCGAAGATGTCATTGAAGACTTAAAGCGTATCGCCCCTCTACTTGGCTTCTCTGGCTACCAACCACTGGCACGAACCTACATAGGACAGGGTTTACGGGCTGACCTAGAGCGATTAGAGGGCGACACTGTTTCTTCATTCATTGACAGTCTAAAGCGACATGGTGTCGGTGATGACGTGATCCAAGAAGCACTGAACGAAGTCACAAAGGGCTAGCGCTTCCCTTGATTGTTCATCTGTCTCTTGCACAACCGCGTCAGCATTGTGCGTCTAGAGCCTGCCCTGCAATCACCAAGTGCTAAGCAGTAATCTAAAGATTGTTGCTTGTCAGAGTTCGTTCTTCTTTGTGCTTATTTTCAAGTAACAACTTTCTATTCTTCTTTGATGCGAGTCTGCGATCACATGATCGGAATGGGATCGAGCATTGAGCTATCTCATTGCACTACGGTTTAGATGAAAGCCTTTTCCTACAGGGAATTCAACTATAATCATAGGCTTTGGTTTAAATGTTCCCGCTGGGCCATAGACTCAAAACGTATAGGTTTCGGGACGTAGGGAAAACGTGTCTCAAGTGATGTCCCAAAATAGCTATCTCAGAACGTCTTAGACTTGGTGAGACACTCGTTGTTAACTTGATTTATGCACAGAGGCTCGTTCAGTTAAACCTTTTCAGCTAACTGCCTAACCACATGGACAACTAGCTCAGGCTGGTCGAGTGGAATAAGATGTCCGCTCTTTTCTGCAACAATACGTTTGCTATCCAGCGATAGTCCAGTCAAGTCTGCTTGAAGTTTTGCCCACCTCTGGAATCTTTCGTCACTCACTTCTGGCGCTTTAGAGCCCTGGCTTAAAACGATTAAGGGCAAGTCATCTAGTGATGTAACTTCTCTCAATTGTTCAAAACTCTTTCTGATGTTAGCTCGCTCACTTGATAAAGTTGCCCAATAGTAAGGATGATAGCAGTGGGACTTAAAAGTATCGAATAGGGCTTGCACTACCAGCGGATACTTTTGAAGGTCTTTCTTGAGGTTCTTAAGGGCCGGCAACAAATTTGTCTCTCCAATTAATCGCACCAACCCAATTCGACTAGCGATACGCAGCGCCTGATAAAACCAAAACTCCCTTCCAATATGCTTCCATTGTTCAGGTGTTACCTGATCTTCATGGACAGAATCAACTAGCACTAACCCAACTACGTCTTCTGGATGCTGACTGGCATACAGCCGCATATTAGCGCCTCCTAACGAGTGACCAACCAAGATGTAAGGAGGCTCGATTTTAGCTTTAGTCAAAAGCTTATGTAATTCGTCAACGCTCTGTTGGCTGCTGCGAGGTGCTTTGAGATTGGGTTCGCTCCAACCAAAACCTGCTCTATCGTAAGTACAGACACGAGTGAACTTAGCAATTTTAGATGGTACTAAGCCCCAAGAGATGGATGGAGCACCGCCACCAGCATCCATAATGACTGTTGGTGTCCCCTGCCCTGCACAGTTGAAGTGCAGACGAAAGCCGCCAATATCGATTAGTTGACCTGAAGGAGGATACTTGCGTTGATCGGCAGCTCTGCTCACAGTTTCGTAAACAATCCCCATCACTAATCCGATGATGGGGATACTTAACGCAAGCGCAATTAGGTTATCTATCATTACCGCAGCAGAGTTTGTAGACGTGTGTTAATTACTGCCTGCAAGTTCATCTATATTGTTGCGATGTATAGGCTGTTTTAGATGACCGCAGAGCGGAGTTTTGAATTATCGCTAACTGAAGATAAGGAGAAAGGTTGCCGCACGGTAATGTAGGCCAATCTTAAGAGATGTGATCGCGCACCGTACTACTGTCCGCAACCCACCCTTGTGAGACAGCCAGAAAAAGCAGCAAATGAGTAGGTTCAGTAGCATCATTTGCGTTTTATAACTCGTGTCAAAATCAAAGTATTGAAGGTCGCAGTGCCTGATGAGTTGTGGCACAGCTGCGGCCTGTGTAGATCTCGCTTGGCATAGCAAACCGAATGAAGGTCAGGTTTTTGGAGGAGTCCATTCAAGTACAATCCAGTAACCCTCCCATATGGCTCAGTTTCCTGCTTTACCTGAATGAACGATTCTGTAGATGCTATCAACGCAGAAGCTTTGAGAATTCTCAAGGTGCTCGAAGCAATGCCGTTCGATGCCTGATGCCCGCTGACTAGAGAGTTCGCCGAACTGCCGCCGAGTCCAGGTATCTACGCCGTCAAGCATAGAACCCAAGGTATCCTCTATGTCGGTAAGTCAGGTAGTGTCAAAGGCCGTTTCAAAGGCGGACACAAAGCGCTGGGCTGGGCCTTCATGGACAGGCTGAACCCAGACGATGTGAGGATAGCAGCGGTCACACTGAGTCTGCGATGGATTCGGCTATCATTGCAACTAGAGCAGATCATCATCCGACAGCTACTTCCCCCTTACAACGTGCGGGTCAATTAGAAGGACAAGGCTATGAGCCCGAACGACTCACCGACAGACGAACGTATTCTAGACTCGCTACCGGACAACATTCGAGCAGCGATACTGACCTATGCGCGTGAGTCAGAGCTGACGGCTAACGCAGTGATCGAAGGAGCGCTCAAGTACTTCCTTGAGCTAGACACTTCGCTCAGTGACGAACCCATCAGCACTGCCGAGGATGTCAGCCTATTAGCTACCCTGCCGCCTATTCTTCAGGGCCAAGCAATCCAGTACGCCGAGAAGACACAGATACCTGCTGAGTTAGTGATAGAACTAGCGATCGCACACCTGCTAGACCCAGACTCAGTCACCTTTGATGACTGTCAAGTGAAAGTAGAACAGACCTCGATTGCGTGGCTCAAGCAGTACGCTGATGCCAAAGCCGTCACCGCAGCCTAGACAGCCTTTAGACTGGGCTATGTCGTCAGGAGTGCTCGACTGTTATTCCGTCCAAGTAGCGGTAGACACTAGCCTTCGAGAGGTTGTGCTCTTCCATGAGGTCTTTGATAAGAGCGCCATCTATCCGCTGCTGTTGCAGCTCGACACGTTCATCTTCCGCCAAGTGCTTCCGACTACCTAGAAGAACATTGTTTGCTTTAGCATTGCGGATGCCGTCCATCCGCTGTTCAGCGCGAATCTCGGTTTCAGCCAATGTAATCGTACTGGCTGAGGCAGAAGCTACAGGGAAATATTAGAAAACTACAAAGCTAAAAAACTACGGTGATATTAGAAGGATTATCTTCACAGAAGAACGTGCAAACGAAAGATAAAAGCTAAACGTTTTGTTTGGAAGAACAATCTACTTGTAAGAACGCTGCGTGAGCTTTACGTTTTCAAAGTCGAGTTCTTCTTCGATCAGCGTATGCATCCGTTCATCTCCCTCATACTGCCAAGCGGATACAGATGAATATTGCTGATCTCTTCTTTGCGCTTCCCCCTCGGCGGTTTGATATTCGGTGCGAAAGTGACTACCGCAGGATTCTTCTCTGGCGAGGGCGTCGTGGGCCATTAGTTCGCCTAGCTCTATAAAGTCTGCAACTCGTCCGGCGAATTCGAGGTTTTTGTTCAAAGTGTTGGCTTCGCCAGGGACGCGCAGATTTTGCCAGAACTCATGGCGGAGCGATCGCACCCCACTAATCGTCTCTTCCAACCCCTCCCGACTTCTGCTCATCCCCACTCCATTCCACAAAAGCTGACCCAGCTCCCGGTGGAATGCCAGCACCGTCTTATCACCCTTTATACTCAACAGCTTCAGCGTTCTAGCTCTAGCCGATGCTTCTGCTTCTGCAAACGCATCATGAGAAGTCTCAATCGACTTGATGGCGTTAGTCGCAATGTAGTCGCTGAGCGTATACGGAATGATGAAGTAGCCGTCTGACAAGCCCTGCATCAAAGCGCTCGCGCCTAGACGGTTTGCGCCGTGGTCCGAAAAGTTGGCTTCGCCTAGCGCGAACAATCCTGGAATGGTCGTCATTAGGTGATAGTCCACCCATAGCCCGCCCATTGTGTAATGCACAGCCGGATAGATTCGCATAGGTACGTCGTAGGGATCTTCGCCTGTGATCCGCTGGTACATGTCGAATAGGTTTCCGTAGCGAGCGGCGATCGCATCTTTTCCTTTGGCTGCGATCGCATCGCGAAAGTCCAAATACACCGCTAGCCCTGTCGAACCCACACCGCGCCCTTCATCGATCACCTGTTTGGCATTACGGGAAGCCACATCGCGAGGCACCAGATTGCCAAAGGTGGGATAGCGGGTTTCTAGGTAGTAGTCGCGATCGCTCTCTGGAATGTCTTTAGCTGCTCTTTGATCGCCTACCTGCTTCGGCACCCAGACACGGCCATCATTGCGCAGGCTTTCACTCATCAGCGTCAGCTTCGACTGAAACTCGCTCGCTACTGGAATGCAGGTCGGGTGAATCTGGGTGAAGCAGGGATTAGCGAATAGCGCGCCTCTTTTGTGCGATCGCCAAGCCGCTGTCACATTCGAGTTCTTACCATTCGTAGACAGGTAATACACATTGCTGTAGCCACCCGTTGCCAGCACAACCGCGTCTCCGGCATACCGCTCAAACTGGCCAGTCAGCAGGTTTCGCACTACGATTCCTCGCGCCTGCCCATCGATGACAACAAGATCCAATAGCTCACGCCGAGGAAATAGCGATATTTGTCCTGCCGATACCTGCCGCATCATCGCGCCGTAGGCTCCTAGCAATAGCTGCTGTCCGGTCTGACCACGGGCATAGAACGTCCTGGACACCTGCGCACCGCCAAAGGATCGATTGGCGAGCAGGCCGCTGTACTCCCTGGCGAACGGTACGCCTTGGGCCACACACTGATCGATGATTTGGTTGCTGATTTGCGCTAGTCGGTAGACGTTGGCCTCACGCGAACGATAGTCGCCGCCCTTGATTGTGTCGTAGAACAGTCGCCAGACGCTATCGCCATCGTTAGGATAGTTTTTTGCTGCGTTAATGCCGCCTTGAGCCGCGATGCTGTGGGCGCGGCGGGGTGAGTCCTGGATGCAAAAGCTTTTGACCTGATAGCCCTGTTCAGCTAAGGTGGCCGCTGCGGATGCGCCTGCTAGTCCGGTGCCGATGACTAGGATTGTATGCTTGGCCTTGTTTGTCGGGTTGACCAGCGCAGAGCGGTCTTTGAAACGGTTCCATTTCTCTGAGAGTGGACCTTCTGGAATACGAGCGTCTAGTGGCATTACAGCACCCCGAAGTAGATAGCCAGCGGTAGTCCGATGAATCCCAGGGCGATCGCACTCCCCAAAACGCTACTCGCCACAACCACCCCCGGCTTTGTCGCCACGCCAAGTGACTGTAGTGCGCTCCACAACCCGTGACGCAAATGTAGCCCTAGCAAGCTCAAAATCACCACGTAGCTCGCCGTATACACTGGCTGTCTGAACGTCTCAAACACCAGCCGAGCCAAGTCTCGGTCCGTAGAACCTGGCAGTCTGTACACTGGCCCAAACTTAAACGTCGCCAAGTGCCAAACTAAAAACACTGCCAGCAGCAGACCAGAAAAAACCATCGTTCGAGAAGCTAGTGTCTGGCGGCTAGGCTCTCCCGCGCTTTCATACTCGGCATATTGCACTGTCCGAGCCTGATGCTTTCCCAGATAGATACTGATACCAACCGCTGCATGAACGCCTACTATCGCCAGCAGTCCAAACTCGATGACATAAAGCAGCGGCCCCAAGCTATCAATGAAACGGGCTAGCTGGTTGTAGGCTGACGGGCTAAAAAACAGCGTCAGATTACCGAGCAGATGACCAACGACAAAAGTGACCAGACCTAGCCCAGTCACACCCGTCAAAATCTTTTTTCCAATAGGCGAGCCATAGAAGCTGTTTAGTCCAGCTTTAGGCTGAGCGCTCTGCGCGGGAGTAAGGACCATCGATCAGATTGAGAAATCAGTTTAAGAGATTAAGCTGGAGCTGATTATTTTAAACTGAATCCGCTTGAAGATGTGACGAGAACGCATCTTCAAGCGGACTAGGTGCTACGTAGTTAACTCATCAGAGCTAACTTTTTTTAAGAAGTAACCTTGCAAGAACTAATCTTCGATAGTGACAGACTTGATTTTGTCGCCTTTCTTGATCGCGTTGACTACGTCCATATCTTCAGTCTTGCCAAAGACGGTGTGAATTCCATCTAGGTGACTTTGGGGCTCATGGCAAATGAAGAACTGACTGCCGCCAGTGTTCTTGCCAGCGTGGGCCATCGAAAGGCTGCCAGCTTCGTGCTTATTGGAATTGATTTCACAGTCAATTTTGTAGCCAGGACCGCCTGTGCCTGTGCCATTAGGGCATCCCCCTTGAACCATAAAGTTAGGGATGACGCGGTGAAAATTGAGATCGTCGTAGAAGCCGTCTTTCGCTAGCTTAGTGAAGTTAGCAACGGTGTTAGGAGCATCTTGCTCGAACAGCTCAAGGTTGATGGTGCCTTTGTCTGTTTCCATGATTGCGCGGGTCATACGGTCGTCCTTTGGCGGATGGTAGTCTCAGATATTTTATAGTGCATCGCCTTTAGTATCGAGGGTTACTTTCGGGCGGAATACCGTCCACATGTCTAATCGACTCTGATCCGATCGACTTTGAGCAAATTTGGTTTATTGATGCATCTCTAGCTCACGGTCGTAGGCTGCCTCGATGACACTCAGACGCGTTTCAAATTCTAGTGCCTGAAACTCGCCCTGTAGGATTTGCTCGTCCTGGTAAAACTCAATTTTTTCGGCTAGCTGTCGCTCGTAATCTACCTGAAGCTGCTCGGTTGCTGTCCGTAGTCGGACTTCATGCTCATCTTCTAATTGCTGCAATTGTCTTTGAGAGCTTTGCAGTGCATCTAGCAGTCGATTAATTCGCTGTGTCAGCAGCCAGAAAACGATGGCTGTTGCTAGAAAACCCACAACCAATCCAATAAAAAGACCCAAAATCAAAGCGCTATGCCTCCTTACTACCCCGTCGCCAATTTGTTTGCACAGGCTCGGATAGTGTGGATTATGCCTTATTGCTGCTAGATCTGTTGATAGGGGTTGCTACAGGGTTGCCGGATGACCTACCGACTCTATGGCCTGCTTCATAGCAGTTCTCTTGATTTTGCTTTACAAAAGTAGCCGAAATGTAACTAAAGCTAAGGCACTCGATATCGATAGATAAGCTTTTCAGTAAGATAGAAGTAGCAAATTAACTTCTCTTAGGAAGGATAGAACTTTTGAGTGATCCCATAAAAGTGATGGCCGAAAAGATAATCAGCAACACGCCCGAATCAGCTACGCTAATCGATGCTACGCCTGAAACGGAAGTGCTGCCCACTGTTGATAGCGAATTCAAATCGCCCGTCGATGAAGAAGCCAAGGCGCTGGCGTTGGCGATCGCAGAAGCAGCCGACGATCGCAAGGCGGGCGATATTACGATCTTGCAAACAGGGGATATTTCTTATCTCGCTGATTATTTTGTGATTGTCACTGGCTTTTCGAATGTGCAGGTACGGGCGATCGCAAACTCGATAGAAGGCGCAATTGAAGATAACTTTGACCGTCAGCCGCTGCGCACCGAGGGCATGAGCGAAGGCCGCTGGGTGCTAAAGGATTATGGCGATGTGATCGTCCATATTTTCATGCCAAGCGATCGCGAATACTACGATCTAGAAGCTTTCTGGGGTCACGCCGAACGAATTGAGTTTCAGCCGACCTCAGCGCTCAATCGCTAGGCCAACCACTCAGCCGCTGACTTTTCACAGTGGCCAAGTTTTACTGTCACCCGCAAAACGCCTAAAATAAAGCTCTTTCAAAGTATCTTCCTGAAAAGGATCTCCTAATAAATTCGATGAACGGCGATATCAAAAAGAGTTCCATTAGCGCTCGGTGCCCGGTTCCTTCAGACCAGATTCCGATCAAGGAATATGAGAGCATGAGCCAGTCCTGGTTCTATAGCTGGGGCTCGCGATCGCTGCGTGGGTATCTAGTCCCAGTGATTTCTCTTTGGCTAGTGAGCTGGCTGGTGGTTGGGCCGATGGCAGCGGTTAGCTTTGGCCCTGATAAGCTGCCGATCCGGTTTATGATCAGCGCTTCTTTGGGGGCGTTGATTTTGCCAGTGCTGACGCTGGTGCAGCTATACATCGGCTGGAACCACGTATGCGATCGCCTTTCTCAGCAGTCGGTTTTCTACGAAGAATCGGGCTGGTACGACGGCCAAATGTGGGAAAAGCCGGAAGAGGTATTCAACCAAGACCGCCTGATCGCTGACTATCAGGTCAAGCCGATTCTCCTTCGCTTGCAGAAGACCTTTGCCGTGATTTGTGGCATTCTGGCCTTTAGTCTAGTGACTTGGCAATTTATCTAATACGTACGGAGCTTAGCTCCTATGAATATGAATAGGACAAACCGCCATGCCTCCTCTTTGCTGAAGGTTCAGCTTTTAAGAGAAGGCATTGTCGAATCTACCCACATGGTTCATGCTGTCGCCTGCGATGCTCGTGGCCGAGTCTTGGCTAGTGCAGGCGATCCAGAGCTAGGCACATTCATTCGCTCTTCTCTCAAACCCTTTCAGGCGATGTCTGTCACAGGCACTGGCACCCTAGATCATTTCAACTTGACCGATAGAGACCTGGCGATTATCTGTAGCTCTCACCACGGCAGCATTGAGCAGACCCGTCAGGCGTTCAATATTTTATGGCGCTGCGATGTCGATCCAGCCGCTTTGCAGTGTCCTGTTCCCCACGATAAAAATACGCCCCTAGCCCACAACTGCTCGGGCAAGCACGCTGGCATGTTGGCGGTGTGTAAGCAAAAGGGTTGGTCCTTGGACGGGTATATGCAGCGATCGCACCCAGTCCAAAAGCTCGTCGCCTCTCGCATCGCCGAACTGCTCGGCATGCCCGCCGATGAATTTATCTGCGCCCACGACAACTGCGGCGTACCCACCTATTTAATGCAGCTCAGCCAGATGGCCACCCTCTTCGCCAAGCTCACCTCCGGTGACAGCCTAGAGATGGAACGCATCGTCCGCGCCATGACCCACTACCCGGAACTGATTTCAGGGCCAGATGGTTTTGATACTCAGCTAATGCAGCTTACAGAAGGCGATCTGGTTAGCAAAGCGGGCGCGGAAGGCGTTCAGTGCGTCGGCAGAGTCGGCGAGGGCATGGGCATTGCCATCAAAGCGGTGGACGGCTCCAAACGGGCCAAATATGCCACCGCCGTCTATCTACTCAAGCAGTTTGGCTGGATCACCCCTGACGTTTCCGAAACCCTTTCCGATAAGTTCATGCTGCCAGGAAAGTACACCCGCATTGAAGTCGTCGGCGAGATGTCTATGATCTAACTTTCGGGATTAGTGCTGGAATCTGGGCGGTTTCAGCCATTTTCAAAAATACTTTTCGATGAAAGTGTCACAATCTGGAAGTAACCCGCTATACTTGTTAAGCGCTTCAAAAGGGCGTTCCCATCGCGGGGTAGAGCAGTCTGGTAGCTCGTCGGGCTCAATGGTTCAACATCACTATGTGCTTAACAGTGAGTTGAACAGGGCAGCATGGAGAGAAACTTCCATGCGTAATCTGTCAAATTCGGGGAAGCCACTAGCACGGTAATCCCGAGCCAAGCCAAAGCTTTTATACAAAAGCAGCGGAAGGTGTAGAGACTGGATGGCAGACACCCTAACGAAATAGGTTTTATACCTAGACGAGGGTGAAGGGACAGTCCAGACCAGCAAACGACTTGATAGCTGTAACAGGCATCAGGTGCGGCAGTGAAAACTGTAGTGGTAAGCATAACCCGAAGGTCCATGGTTCAAATCCATGCCCCGCCACCAATAAGGTGTAAAGAGTCGATACTCAATGAGTATCGACTCTTTAGTTTTTAAACGAATTAGTTTTGCAAAGAATCGCTGAGCTGCTACTGAGCGCAAACTTATGGACACAAAGTTAAAAGGCGACATCGCCGAGCAGTCCACTATTGTGCAGGCGCTGAAACGAGGGTGGGGTGTATTGCAACCTGTCGGCGATCGACTTCCTTACGACCTGGTTTTTGATATCGGTGAAAGGCTAGTCAAAATCCAAGTGAAAGCAGCTTGGTTTCATCCGACTTCAAAAAACTATGTGGTTGATAATCGCCGTACTAAAACTAACCGCCGTCAGATGGTGCGATCGCCTTATAGGCTTTCTGACTTCGACTTTGCAATTGCCTACATCAGCGAGTTGGATGTGTTCTATATCTTCCCAGCCACTGTATTTATCAGCTATGGCAGCGAAATTCATTTGGTAGAAGCCGAAAAGCGTCAGCGAAAGCCTCGTTCGGCAGGTTATCGAGAGCAGTGGTCGCTGATTGAACGAGCTGCTATTCAGTCAGAAGCTGAAAGATCGGATGAGCCAGCTAATGAGCGGTCCGATTGCTAAAGCGGGTAAGAAGGATGCGACGTGAATTTTGCCGACTTCTAGTAGGTTGAGTCCTAAGCCCAAAAGCATGATGCCGCCAACGCCAGTAACGAGCAAAATGCTCGGCGATGTCGCCGGATCGGGAATGAACTGGCCTAGACTGCTGGCTAGGAGCGAAAGCCCACCTTGGTAAACGATGATCGGTAAAATCGAAAAGCCGACGCCGATGCCGTAGGTGCCTGTCAGCGCAATAGATACCAGTCCGTCCATAGTGCTCTTGACGACTAGGATGGTGCTATCGCCTAACAGTCCATTGTTTAAGCTGCCTAGGATCGACATTGGACCGATGCAAAATAGCAGACTAGAGGCAACGAATCCTTCGGTAAAGCGACTGCCTCCTTTGAACCGTGCTCTCAGCCAGTTTCCTAGACCTGTGAGCCTTGCTTCTATCTGCCACCATTCGCCCAGCAGTCCACCGACAGCTAACGATATCAGCGCTAAGATTACGCCTGCGATACTACCCACCTGAGCCTTGGATAGATCTTGGGCCATAGAAATACCGATGAATAGAGTTGTCAGGCCCATAGCCTGAGTAATGACAACTCGCATCTTTGGTGATAGCTGGTTGCGCACTAGCAGCCCGCTGCCGGTTCCCAACAGCACTAGCGCTACGTTGATCCAGGTGCCGCTTGTCTTTGCCCAAAAGGTTAGCATTAAGAAAATTACCCAGCAGGAAAAAGCATTATGCCATCCGTCAGTCTACTCCGCGCCGAGAGCTACGAAACTGAAGCGCTATCTGATCGTATAGAGGCCCTGCTAGCGCCGATGGGGGGAATGACTGCGTATGTGAAACCAGGCGATCGCGTCTTGCTAAAGCCCAATATGCTCACTGGCTCGCGCCCAACCAAAGAATGTACAACTCGCCCAGAGATAGTGTACTGCGTTGCCAGGCTGGTGCAGGCGGCAGGCGGCAAACCATTTATCGGCGATAGTCCAGCGTTTGGCAGCGCGCGGGGTGTGGCAGAAGCCAATGGCCTGCTGAAATGGACGAACAAGATTGATTTGCCCGTGGTGGAAATGCATGGCAAGCGCTACGCCGTCGAAAATCAGGACTTCGGTAATTTTCTGCTTTCAAAAGAGGCGATGGAAGCCGATGTCGTGATCAATTTACCGAAGGTGAAATCTCACGTTCAGCTGACCGTTACCTTGGGCGTGAAGAATTTGTTCGGCTGTGTTCCTGGCAAGATGAAGGCTTGGTGGCATATGGAAGCGGGCAAAGATCGTCAGCGGTTTGGCACGATGCTAGTTGAAACTGCGAAGGCAATTTCTCCGCAGCTAACGATTATTGATGGGATTATCGGGCACGAAGGCAACGGGCCTAGCGGTGGTGAACCCAGAAAGCTTGGCGTTCTGGGCGCGTCTGACGATGTGTTCGCTCTCGATAGAGCAATGATCGAGGTTCTAGGTGTTGATCCAAAAAAGCTGCCGACTATCGTAGAATCGAAGCGGCTAGGATTATGTCCGAAGCTGTCGGAGATAGATTTTTTAATTGAGCAACCGGGCGACCTGAGAATTGACGATTGGAAGCTGCCAGAGAAGATGATGCCGATTGATTTCGGTGCGCCCAGAGTGTTTCGCTCAACCTTCAAGCATTTGTACATTCGATTTATTAGAGAACCACTCTCGGCATACGCAACCCGATAGATCAACTGATTGATAAAACCAAAAAGCTGCAGGAAGATGGAGTTCTTCCCGCTGCTTTTTGGTTTTTTTCTCGAACTCGGCGCGAGCGGATCTAGCTTCTGAGTCTAGCCCTTTAGTCTGGGATTCGTTTCTTTGGCCATATCCTTGAACGGTGACAGGCTAGGACCGGGGCGGCGGCGACTAACGCGGCTGGGCGTCACTAGATAGTCAGTAGAGAAGTTTTTGACTTCGCCTACGCCGTTACCATCGTTGTCGGTTTGTTGCTTTGGGGAGGTAGAGGCGATCGCATTCAAAATCAAATCTTCAGCTGATGGCCCAGCCGGAGCCGCAGGTTGAGCGGGTGCTTCAGCGACCTCGCCCGCCGCCTCGTTAGCCGCTTGCTTGCCTTTGGACACGGTCTTAGTAGCGGCTTTTTTGCTTTTCGCTACCGCCTTTTCCGCTGCATCCGCAGTTGTCTTTGCTTGGTCTTCCGCTTCATCCGCAGTATCGCCAACTAGCTCTTGAGCCTTCTGCGCAACGTCTACAGTCGCTTCCTTTGCAGTTTCTACAACAGCCTTAGCCGTCTTAGTAGCAGAAGCCACGGATTTCTTGATGCCTTTCGCCGTTTCTTCAGCCGCATCGTCTAGTTCTAGAAAATACTTTTCCTTCCCAACCCCTAGAGTCTTACCAATCGTCTCGAATATTCCACCAATCATGGCAACTCCACCAGTTACGTCTTAATAATTCCTGAGCTCCAACTGCGAAACTATAGATCCTTCTCAATCGCTGTCGGACTCTTTACAATTATCGATTTTGATTGCTAATGAGCGCAAGACAGCGTTACTTCTATTTACAAAACTTCTTGAAAGCATTCAGAATTCTCTTTACTTCCGACTCTATTCACGAAAAAGGATATCTGAAAAGTAAATCTCAGACATCCTTTGCTTGTAGAGTGAGCTATTGATGGAATAGCTTACAGAGAGACCTAATCAGCCGCAGAGATTAGCTCGCGGGTTTCTTCTGTCTTTGAAGAATTGACCACAATCTTGCCATCTTCGCCGACATCGACCACAGCCGTGTCACCATCTTGGATGCGTCCAGACAGAATTTCTTCTGCCAGACTATCCTCTAGCAATCTCATAATTGCTCGGCGCAGTGGTCTAGCCCCGTAGCTGGGGTTGTAGCCCTCTTCGACCAGCCTATCTTTGAACTTGTCGGTCACCTCTAGGGTGATACCCTGCTCGCCCAGACGGCTGAATACCTCTTTAAGCAAGATGACAGAAATCTCTTTGACTTCGTCTTTAGTCAACTGACGGAAGACGATGATCTCATCCAAACGGTTCAAGAATTCAGGGCGGAAGTACTGCTTCAGCTCTTCATTAACCAGAGAGCGAATCCGGTTGTACTGAGACTCTGCCTGGTCTGCTTCTAGCTCGAAGCCAAGACCGCCGCCGCCTTTTTCGATGACTTTAGAACCGATATTGCTAGTCAAGATCAGCAGCGTATTCTTAAAGTCCACCGTGCGCCCTTTGGCGTCGGTCAGGCGACCGTCTTCCAAAATTTGCAGCAGCATGTTGAATACATCTGGGTGCGCCTTTTCAATCTCGTCAAAAAGCACCACGGTGTAGGGCCGGCGACGAACCGCTTCTGTGAGCTGACCGCCTTCGTTGTAGCCAACGTAGCCCGGTGGCGAACCGATCAGCTTAGAGACGGTATGGCGTTCCATAAACTCGGACATGTCGAGGCGAATCATCGATTCTTCTGCGCCGAAGAAGTAGGTCGCCAGGGACTTGGCCAGCTCGGTTTTACCCACGCCAGTCGGACCCGAGAAGACAAAACTAGCAATCGGACGGTTCGGACTCTTCAGTCCGACACGCGCTCTGCGAATGGCTCGCGAGATCGCTCTGACGGCTTCATCTTGACCGATCAAACGCTGGTGCAGGACATCTTCCATGTGCAGCAGCTTCTCGGATTCGCTCTCGGTCAGCTTGTTGACTGGAACACCCGTCCACGAAGCGACGATATGGGCAATGTCCTCTTCGGTCACATTAGGAGAATCAGCCTTGGTATCTTCAGCGTCTTCGTTTTTCTTGGTCTGAGCGATGGTGCGAATTTCGGTTTTGATTTCCATTTCGCGATCGCGCAGTTCCCCAGCCTTATCAAAGTCCTGAGATCGAACGGCATTGTCCTTATCTTTGAGCACCTGACGCAGCTCCTTATCCAATTCCTTCGCTGCGGGTGGCAGTTGAGAATTCAATAGACGAACGCGAGAGCCCGCTTCGTCAATCAGGTCAATTGCCTTGTCTGGTAGGTAGCGATCAGAGATGTAGCGGTCGGATAGCTTGGCCGCAGCGTCTAGCGCTTCGTCTAGAATCTTCAGCTTGTGGTGCTGCTCGTAGCGATCGCGCAGTCCATGCAGAATCTCAATCGTCTCATCGACGCTGGGTTCTCCCACCATCACCGGCTGAAAACGACGCTCTAAGGCGGCGTCTCGCTCAATGTGCTTGCGATACTCGTCTAGCGTCGTCGCACCAATACACTGCAATTCGCCTCTAGCCAATGCAGGCTTGAGAATGTTGGCCGCGTCGATTGCGCCTTCAGCCGCACCTGCGCCGATGAGCGTGTGAACTTCGTCAATCACTAGAATCACATTCGCAGCAGCGCGAATCTCTTCCATGATTTTCTTAAGTCTTTCTTCAAACTCACCGCGATACTTGGTGCCTGCGACCAGCAAGCCAATATCGAGGGTGACAACGCGCTTGTCTTCTAGGATGTCTGGGATATCGTTGTTGCCAATGCGCTGTGCCAGACCTTCGGCGATCGCAGTTTTACCCACGCCCGGTTCACCGATTAGCACGGGGTTGTTCTTGGTTCTACGTCCCAGAATCTGAATGACGCGCTCAATTTCTTTCTGGCGACCCACAACTGGGTCAAGCTTGCCATCAGCAGCCATCTGCGTCAGATTAGCGCCAAACTCGTCTAGCGTTGGCGTCTTCGTTCTGCCCTGACTGCCGCTGCCACCGGAGACTTCGGCGGTTTCGCCCAGCATCCGAATGACCTGAGTGCGGACCTTAGAAAGGTCAACGCCAAGATTCTCTAGTACGCGGGCAGCAACACCCTCGCCTTCGCGAATCAATCCTAGTAGTAAATGCTCCGTCCCAATATAGTTGTGACCGAGCTGTCTAGCTTCTTCGAGCGATAGCTCTAGGACGCGCTTTGCTCTGGGCGTAAACGGAATTTCAACGGCGACAAATCCAGAGCCACGGCCAATAATTTTTTCGACTTCGATGCGAGCGTCTTTGAGATTAACCCCCATGGATTTAAGAACTTTTGCGGCTACACCGGTACCTTCTCCGATCAGTCCCAAAAGGATTTGCTCAGTACCCACAAAGTTGTGGCCGAGGCGACGGGCCTCTTCTTGAGCGAGCATAATGACCTTGATGGCCTTTTCTGTAAAGCGTTCAAACATGGCGGTTTTCCATCACCTGCTACGGGCTGGTTATGGAGATTCTAGCACAGCAAAAATTCGTAGAGAGTGGGCGGTGTTCACTACCTTTCCAATAAATTCAGCCTCTTTTTGGAGAGAATAATAGAGATTTTGAATATTTAGCAATAGATGTGTCTTTTGATGGAAATAAAGACGCGAAAGCAACAGAAAAAGTCAGAGGTTTCTGCTAGCAGAAAATCAGTAAGAATTGTTAACTCTGGGTTATTTCTCTTTTCGCTGATGTTTAGGTCTGGGCTAGATGCTGCGTTTCTAGAGAGCGGCGATCGCGATAGAAGTGATAGTTTTGCGCCGCGCTGAGCTGCTTGATGGACTGATTTTGATACTGCTCTATCTGAGCGAGACAGGCTTCGGTTTGTAATCCACTGCGCCATAGAATCAGCGCATTTTCCCCGTCGGCGTAGTAGCGTTTGCGCTGACCCGCTACTTTAAAGTCGAATTTTTGATAGAGTGATCGCGCCCGCTGGTTTGATACTCGCACCTCTAGCGTGGCTCTAGTGAGACCGCGATTACGCGCTTTGAGCAGTAGCTGAGTCAGTAGCAGCAGTCCTAGCTTTTGCCGCTGATAGCTAGGGTCAATCGCCATTGTCGTGATGTGCGCTTCTTCTAGAATTGCCCACAGACAGCCCACGCCCAAAAGCGCTACTGCTTTATTTCTTCCGCTTTGCGCACCGCCATCAGGACTATCGAAGTAGTCGGGTTCTCTAGCCGCTATTGTCTGCTCGGATGTCTGAGTCAGAAGGTGTTGTTGTGCAAGACGTTGTTCGAGCAGGCTTGCGTTATTCGCTTTCACTAGGACTAATACGTCGCTGTGCTCGCTATCCAGCTCTCGTTCATAGCCGGATCGGGTCCATAGGCCACCAAGACACCTTTGATCTAGAGCAAGCACAGCTGGAATATCTGCTTCAATCATCGGTAAGCAGCCGATGATTGTCCTTGACAGAGGCAGAGAAGATTCGGTTATCGGCGCAGGCGTGTCACTATTCAAAACTCGAATCAAAACTCGAAGCCGTCATTTCGCTTTTCAAAGCAGTGTTTATCTACTTAGCTACCAACTGTACACTGATTAAATAGTCTCTAAACTTCTCTTCCTTGCTCTCCTATGGTCTCTACGATTCCAGCCGCGCCTGCTCGTTCTAGTCTGCCTGCTTCTAGCTTGCAGTATCTATCAGAAGTTTCTGCCAATACATCACCTAATCAAACCCTTTTGCCTTTGAGCGCAGGTGTTAATGATAAAGACCATCTAACGGTCGGTGGCTGCGATGTGGTGGATCTGCTCGAAGAATTTGGCTCGCCTCTCTATATATTAGACGAGCAAACGCTGCGGACGGCCTGTCGTCAGTACAAGCAGGCGTTTGAAAATCACTACCCTGGAGAGTCTCTAATTGTCTACGCTTCTAAGGCGTGGAACTGTTTGGCCGTATGTGTGATCGCCACTCAAGAAGGCATTGCTATTGACGTGGTTTCTGGTGGAGAGCTGAGCACTGCGATCGCCGCTGGGGCCACTGGCAAAATGCTCTACTTCCACGGCAATAATAAATCTGCCGAAGAGCTACAGCTAGGGCTAGACGCCGACGCTCGCATTGTCGTAGACAACTGGCACGAGCTGAAGACGTTAGACCAGCTAGCCAAAGATGCTGGCGTAACGGCCACTATCCTATTGCGTCTGACGCCGGGAATTGAGTGCCATACCCACGAATACATCCAGACTGGCCACATTGATAGCAAGTTTGGCTTCGATCCCGATCAGCTCGAAGAAGTCTTCGATTTCATTGCTAATAAAACCGGAAACATTAGCTGCATTGGCCTGCATGCTCATATCGGCTCGCAGATATTCGAGCTACAGCCACACCGCGATCTGGCCGATGTGATGATGCGCTGGTTTCAGACTGCTAGCAAATACGGGCTTTCTATTCAGGAAATCGACATCGGTGGCGGTTTGGGGATTCGCTACACAGAATCCGACGATCCGCCGAGCATTGACGACTGGGCCAAGACCGTCTGCGAAAGTATGGCAGCGGCGTGCAAAGCGAGCGATTTGCCCTATCCAAAGCTGCTGTGTGAACCAGGGCGATCGCTAATCGGATCGGCCTGCGTCACCGCCTACACGGTCGGCGGTCAAAAGAGTGTCCCTGGCATCCGCAGCTACGTCTCTGTCGATGGTGGCATGTCTGACAATCCGCGTCCGATTACCTATCAATCGGTGTATCGTGTTCTAGCGGCTAGCAAGATGTCTGCACCGCTGAGTCAGACCGTGACGCTTGCCGGAAAGCACTGTGAGTCTGGAGATGTTGTGATTCATTCAGCCAGCCTGCCAACGCTCGAATCAGGCGAGGTGCTGGTGGTTCCAGCGACAGGTGCCTACAACTACAGCATGTCGTCTAACTACAACCGCGTTCCTCGTCCGGCGGCTGTACTCGTCAATCAGGGCAAAGCTAGCTTGATTTTGCGCCGAGAAACTTATGCGGATCTAATGAGCCATGACTGTCTACCAGATGCACTTAAGTCGGCTACCTAGCAAACCGCTCAATCAGCCTTGACGCACAGTAGTATACGAGGATTGAATATCTAATCCAGGTGAAATCGGTCTGACTTTTGTATATCACCTTCGTTGATATTGTTTTGGTCTTTGTGCTGGTCTACACGGTGCTATCGGTGATTCGCGATCGCCGCACGATGTGGATGGTACAAGGGCTAATGCTCCTAATGGCAGCCACGCTACTTAGCAAGGTGCTAGGGCTTGACGTGTTTAGCTTCCTGATGGATAAGATCCTGCTGGGTGCTTCTGTGTCATTGGCGGTGATGTTAGTCGCGGACTTTCGGCGGCTGCTAGAGTCCATCGGTAAAGGAGAATTTACCCAGCTCTTCGTCGGTCAAGACAGTCATCTCTCTACAGCTAGCAGCGTAATTGACGAGCTAGTAGAAGCGGTCAAAGGGCTTTCGCAGAACCGAACTGGGGCGCTGATGATTCTAGAAACTGATGAACCGATTGAAGAAAGTGATTTTTCGGTGCCTGGCGTTAGACTCAACGCGGAGCTTTCTAAAGAGCTGCTACAGACTATTTTTCAGACCACTACCTTGCTTCATGACGGTGCTGTTTTGATTCGCGGCTCTAGAATCCTGGCGGCGGGCGTCATTCTGCCGATCTCTGAGCAGACTGCCTCTAGACAGCTAGGTACCCGGCACCGGGCCGCGATGGGAATTACCGAGCGGGTAGAGCAGTGTCTGTGTATCGTCGTTTCAGAAGAAACCGGCTCCATTTCAGTCGCCGAAAGCGGTACGCTGAACCGGCCACTGACCAGCAGTAAACTGAAAGAATTATTGACAGAAAAGTTTTCGCCTTCGGGGGATGCTGACACGGTTGCGCCTCAGCTTCGCAGTCTAGGCAAGCGGCTAAGTCTCAAAGGCATTCGCTTTTTAAGTGCCTTTAGGCGTAAGTTCAAACGTAAGCCTACGCAAAAACTCCCTAGCCCCACCCCTCAGGAAAAGAAATGACGGCTAAAGCCATAGACAAAGCGATAGATCCTTCACGATTGCCTGCCGATCTGGAGCAGGGTCGGATGCCTAATCATGTGGCGGTGATTATGGATGGCAATGGCCGCTGGGCAAAGCGGCGTGGTCTCCCTCGGATTATGGGCCATCGAAAAGGGGTAGACACGCTAAAGAAGCTGCTGCGCTGCTGCCGAGACTGGGGAGTGGGGGCGCTGACGGCCTATGCCTTTTCGACCGAGAATTGGGGACGGCCTACGAAGGAGGTCGATTTTCTGATGACTTTGTTTGAGCGGGTATTGCGCCAAGAGCTCAAAGAGATGATGGAGGAGAATGTCCGCATTGAATTCGTGGGTGATTTGCTAGCGCTGCCAGAAACGCTACAAAAAGAAATTGATCGGGCGGTGACGCTGACTAAAGGGAACCAGGGAATTCGCTTTTCGGTGGCCACTAACTATGGGGGGCGTCAGGAGATTTTGCAGGCTTGTCGGGCGATCGCAACCCAGGTACAGCAGGGCCATCTCGATCCAGAAAGCATTGATGAATCGCTCTTTAGCCGTCATCTCTATACCGCTGGTATCAGCGATCCTGATCTGTTGATCCGTACCAGCGGCGAGATGCGGATTAGCAACTTTTTACTGTGGCAGCTAGCCTATTCAGAGTTTTACATCACGGATACGCTCTGGCCTGATTTTGATACTTCAGAATTTCATCAGGCGATGAAAGCATTTCAGCAGCGCGATCGCCGGTTTGGTAAAGTCAGCTAGCGCTTAGCTTACCTAGTCCATAGCTCAACGGACCTCTAGCTCAATTGGCCTCTAGCTCAATCGGCCTCTAGACCACTTCCATCCAGTCGAATATTCTTTCTAGCTGCTTTAGTGTCAGTACGCCCTGCTGCCATAGCACCATCGGTAGCGGCGCAGAATCCTGCTTGCACTGCTGCAATGCCTGCTTGATAGAAGTAGAAGGAATAGAAAGTTCTTCCTGCAAGAACTGAACTAGCTTTGTATAGTCGCTCGAAATCATGGAATGGTAGAGGCTGTATTACTTGTGGCTTATTAAGCCCTTTTCCTTGATCCCTTGTAACTAGGACGTAGGAAAAAGAGTTTTGATTTAGTTCAGTGATTCTACGGTAGAACGAACAAAAAACACCTCTTTCTTCTGAGCAGCTTAAGTCTTTCTTTAGAATTACATGTTTACCAACGCTGAGTAGGTAACGACCGCTACCGGTTTGGTCGCTAAAGACTGTCGCTAGAGACTATGTCCTGGCAGCGCTTCGATCTCAATGCGATCACCTACCTGCAATCCAATCTCTGCCGCACGACCGCTGCGAAGTTCTAGAACTTGATCAATAACTTCGGCACCTGGTCCATAGGAAGGACAGGGCAGTGCTGGGCAAGGTGGCACTTCTGGTGCGATCGCCACTACCTCACCCGCTCGCAAAAACACCATATCTAGTGCTACTGGCACATCCTTCATCCAAAAGCTCACCGATCTAGGCGGACTAAACGGAAACAACATGCCTCGATTATCAGGCAGCGCCGAGCGAAACATCAATCCCAAAGCCTGCTCTTCAGAGGTTCTAGCGACCTCTATATCGAAGGTCTCACCCCGCATCTGCGCGACTGCGCTCACAGGCAGCAGCTGCCCTGGCCCGTTGAGCGTGATAGCTGGCTCATCCAAGCTAGGCGCTGTCTCGCTTGCCATTCCCCCCGAATTTGGATTGACAGACGGATCGACAGACATAGTGCAGCTAGCAAGCGTGCCCTGGCATAGAAGTAATAAGGTGATTGCTACTGCCACGCGAGTGGCTAGTCCGTTTTTGCACATACTCAGAACGCATCTCTAAAAGTGACTGTCGAATGATCGCTGCGCGGTTTTTTATTTAGCTTTCTCGCAGCACGTAGCCTACACCACGCACCGTTTGAATGAGGCGTTTCTCATTTTCTCCGTCTATTTTTAGGCGCAGATAGCGAATATAGACCTCGATTACGTTTGACTCACCAATAAAGTCATATCCCCAAACGCTTTCTAGAATTTGCTTGCGGGTCAGTACCTCGCGCGGATGCTCCATCAGATACTTCAGCAGCTCAAATTCTTTCATGGTCAGCTCTATCAGTCGATTGCCCCGCATCGCCTGACGCTGGCTGATATCTAGCACCATGTCGGCAAACCGGAGCTGTTCGCTGTTAGCGGCTTCTGGCTTTAGGTAGGTGTTGACTAGGGTAATGAAGTCTTCGCTGCGGTAGGGCGCTAGAAAGTAATCATCAGCGCCTGATTCGAGACAAGCTACGCGATCGCTCAGCTCGTCGTGTGCCATCATCAGCAGAATCGGAACGCGGTTCTTTTCATTACGCAACTGGCGGCAAAGATCTAACCCAGACTCGTCTTTTAGCCGTTTGGCGACCACAATCAGCGCTGGCATTGCCGCACGTGTCTGCATCAGTCCCGCTCGCAGACTGTGAACTTCAACTGGTGTGTAGCCAGCCTCATGTAGATCGACACCAATTTTGTGCGCTAGGACTGCATCGCTTTCTAGCACCAGTACGGTCGGCGAGTGTGGCGCGGGCCCTAGAGAGTCTGTCGGTAGATTGGGAAGCGCAGGGGGCGAACTCATGGCAGATTCAGTAATGAGGGGAACAGCCGGAACAAATAGCCCTGACATGGCTTGCGCTTAGGGTAGCTCTACCGAAGTCGGCTTGGCAATATGCGCTAGTCCCCAGCCTAGCTTTTCTCTGAGTACGCGAAAGAATTCTGTTGGCTTGAGTCGGATAAATTTGGCGGTATAGGGCGATCGCACCAAAGTCACCTGGTCACTAGGACCAACGTAGCAACCCGCATTACCGTCCACTACCATCACCAGCGTCTCTGGGTTTGCCGATGTAATCGTCACCGGCTCATGGTCTGGAAAGACTAGCCCGCGAGAAGCCAGCGAATGCGGGCAGATCGGAATTAGCTGGAGTACAGACACCCCCGGCGCAATTACAGGGCCCCCGGCAGATAGAGAATAGGCCGTAGATCCAGTTGGCGTAGAGATAATAATTCCATCTGCCGCAACATCGATCGGTGCATGATGGCCTACCTGCACCTCAAAATGACACATGCTCGTCAGCGGCTGGCGCTGCAATACCGTCTCATTTAGGCACAGCGCTTCCCAGCACAGCTCTCCCTGGCTGTACAGGTTGACTAGCACCATAGCCCGCTCTTCCACGTGACAGTTGCCTGCAATGATCTGATCGACTGCGTCGTTGAGCTGATTGAGATAGACCTCAGTTAAAAAGCCCATATGCCCCGTGTTGACTGCCAGTAGCGGAATGCCTCTGGGTGCGATCTGACGAAATGCCGACAGCACCGTCCCGTCACCGCCAAACACCACAGCAAAATCCATCTCCTGATCAAACCCTTGTGGGACTAGGCTCTCGATAGTGGTGTGGCAAACTGGCTTACCCGGCTGAGAATAGCCCAAGATACCGGCGATGCCAGTCGTTAGGCAGACTTCATAGCGCTGTTTTTCCAGCCGCTGAGTAAGCTGCTCGGCCGCTTTGGCAGCGACCGGCTTAATATCGTTGTAAATGATGCCAACCTTAGGCACGATAGGTTCATAAAAAGGCGAAGGGGCTAGCTTATAGGCTACCGTCAAAGGCGATCGATTGAGTAGAAAGAATGCTTGGATCGCTCAGCGCTATGGATGTGGATAGATGAGAGTCATGATCTTCAAATAGTCTTTAGGGTGAGTACAAATGCCTGACTAGGGAAGCACTGTAGTATTTAGATAAAGTCTCGGTTTCAAGAGCAGCCGGGTTCTTTTCTGATTTTCTGATTGTGTCTTTCACTTAATATCAAGGATTGCTAAGCTGCGTGAGTTCGAGTCAACTACCCGTTACCACTGCCTATGTCCGAATCACTCATCAGTCTTGGCAAAATGGCAGGATTGAGGGCGAAGTAAGTGCGAATGAGTTTGAATGGCGCTTTCGGTGGCGCTTTCGGATGGGGCAATTGACGGTGGAGCCTGCTTTGGGTCGGGCGCTGATTCAAGAGCCGCTTGGTCGGTTCCTAGAACAGTTTGACTATCAGCTAGAACCGGGGGGGGATTACTCTTTTACGATTCGAGCGGACCTTTGATTGATACTTTTAGTCCCTTAATCCTCTCCCGATAGCCGCTTCAAATACCTTTCTACTAGCAAGATTGCGACGATATCGTCGATGGGGCGGGGGATACTGCGCAAGGTTTGGGGGAGGAGTTTGCCGATGCCTTTTGGCGGATACATTTTCCAGTAGCGATCACGCGCTTCCAAAGAACTGTATCGTTCGTCTACCAGCATAATTCGCGGGGCATTCGGCAGATTGCTAAGCTGCTGCTTCCAATGCTTAGAGCGGGTCTGGTCGCCCATCACAATTGAGGAGATCGGATAGATTTCTCGGAGATTTTGAATCGTTACCGATACGTTGGGTGAAGCAATCACCTGATGATAGTGCAGTGCTTTATCTAGTCCGACTACCGCTAGTCCGCACTTATCACGTCCTGGGTCAAAGCCTAAAAGTGTGGGTGTTAGCAGCGTTGGCACAGGTGATTTGGAGAAAGACACATTCAATTAGGATGCGTAGGTAAATCGATATCCTAGATAGCCTAGGCTGAAGAGACCCTAGAAAAGAGTTCAAACCGAACTGCTTAGACTCTGCTTAGACTTAGACCCGAGAGGAATTACCGATATTTGACGACGTTGTATGAAAAAGGGTGATTTTTTCACCGTTCTTTGCTAAGAATACGACTTATTCAATGCTATTTTTGATGGTACATACGTACGCACTACTCAGTGCGCCGCCTGCGTGCACGTAAAAAGAGTCGAACTCTCCAACTTTAAATCTTTCGGCGGGACCACAGACGTTCCGCTGCTACCGGGGTTTACGGTTATCTCTGGGCCCAACGGCTCGGGTAAATCAAATATTCTAGACTCGCTTTTATTTTGTCTGGGACTTGCTAGCTCTCGGGGGATGAGGGCAGAGCGCCTGCCCGATCTGGTTAATCAGAATCAGGCCAAGCGGCGCTCGACGGTGGAAACAATCGTTACCGCAACTTTTGACATTAGCGATGTCGCAGACAGATTAATCAGTAATGAAGACGACGAAGACGCCGCTGTGGTCGCGCATGACTGTACAGAGACTGAAGAAATCGAATCCGACACGTTCGGAGACTTTCAGCCATTAGACGAGTTGGAAGGTGAGTTTGAGGAAGGTGTGGAGTTCAATGCCTTGCTCGATAGCAGTCTTGACGGTAGTAACGGCGCAGCGAAAAGCAGCCACAACGTTAACAGTAACGGAAAGGCAACGGTAACGGTCAGTCTCCGATACTACACTCTTCGCAGGCAGCTCTGCAAGAATGGAAAGTGACTCGGCGACTACGCGTTACCGCGCAGGGCACCTACACCTCGAACTATTACATCAATGACGAGCCCTGTACGCTCAACGATCTGCACGAGCAGCTACAGCGCTTTCGCATCTATCCAGAGGGCTACAATGTGGTGCTTCAAGGGGATGTGACTAGCATTATCTCGATGAATGCCCGTGAGCGGCGAGAGATTATTGATGAAATGGCGGGGGTCGCGTCTTTTGATCGCAAGATCAACCAGGCCAAGTCAAAGCTGGACGTGGTCAAAGATCGTGAGGAGCGCTTCCGCATTGTAGAGACGGAACTGATTGCGCAGCTAGAGCGGCTGGACCAGGATCGTAAGAAGGCTGAGAAATATAAGCAGATTAGGGCCACACTACAAGAGAAACAGACCTGGGAAGGGGTGATGCAGTGGCGATCGCACCAAAAACAAGCGGAGGATCTCAATAGTCAGATCCGCAAAGGCCATCAGGAAGGCGAAGCAATCGAGCAAAAGATCGCCGCTCTGATCGAGAAGATGGAAGCGACCGCCGCTGAACTAGCGGTTCTCAATGCTCAGGTCAAAGCTTTGGGTGAAGAAGAATATCTGGCGCTCCAGTCCAAGCTAGCCACTCAGGAGGCTGAGCTTCGTCAGCTAGTCAGACAGGAGGAAATGTTAGGTCAGTCCACTCGAGATCTATCTGCTCAGCTAGGCGCGACGCAAGCGTCAATGCAAGATCAAGAGGGTGAGCTGACTGCGGTAGGTCAGCGGCTGCGAACGCTGACGGATCAGGAGCTAGCCCAGATTCAATCGGATAGGGATAGCGCGGTTGCTCAGCTAGAAGCCAAGCGAGAAGAAACAAATGCGATCGCCAGTAAATCCCAAGCCTGGGTGCAGCAGCAAACCGACCTGCGCCGTCAGCTAGAAGCTTTATTAGACCAGCTAGAGCCACAGCGAGCGGAAAGAGTACGACTACAAGAGCGACTTAGTCAGCTGGAAGCGCAGCGGCGGGAGCAGCGTCAGGGGCTAGCAGTGCTGGAGGCGGAGATTACTAGTGAGCGCGGCGCTGACGAAGAGGGGGAGGTTCTTCTGCATAGGGAGCCAGTAGAGCCGGTCAGGAAGCAGTCAGGCGATTCAGAACCTGGCTCAGGCGGTAGCAGACATTGATACCGATTTACAGACGCAGACGCAGACCCTGAATCGGCTGCTGCAAGAGCAAAGAGAAAAGCAGCGCGAGCTAGACAAGCTAGAAGCCCAAGAGCAGGCGATTAAAGAATCACAAGGGACGCAGGCAACTGAAGTCTTGAAGCGTAGCGGCATCCGAGGGCTGTGCGGCATTGTGGCCGAGCTAGGGCAGGTAGACGCGGCCTATCAGCTAGCGCTGGAGATTGCGGCGGGTGGACGGATGGGCTTTATGGTGGTCGAGGATGACCGGGTCGGCGCTCAGGCGATTGACTCTGCTAAAGCAGCGGCGGGCAGGGAGAGCGACTTTTCTACCTTTGAATAAGATTCGGGTGCCGAGTTTTAAGCCCGTGGACAAGTGGAACAGGCCGGATGGGTTTGTCGACTACGCGGTGAATTTGATTAGTTGCGATCAGAAGTACGCGGATGTGTTTGCCTTTGTGTTTGGCTCTACGGTGGTGTTTGAGACGCTGGCCGAAGCTCGTCGGAATATGGGCAGATATCGGATCGTGACGCTTGATGGCGAGATTTTAGAATCTAGCGGGGCGATGACTGGGGGAAGCTTGCGATCGCGCGGACAGCTACACTTTGGTACGGTGGCCGCAAGGGAATCTCAAGAAGCCCAGGCGCTGCGCGATCGCCTATCCGAGATCAATACCATCCTGATTCGCTGTGAACAAAAGGTAAATCAGCTTACGCTCAAGGCAAAAGAAAAATCGCAGGCGCTGATTGAAGCCCGTCAGCAGTATCGCGAGAATGCACTAAAAGCGGACCAGGCTGCTAGCCAGCGCCGCGCTCTCGAAGAACGGATTGCCCAGTCCAAAGCTCAGCTAGAAAAGTCTGAAAATGAACACGCTCAGGCAACCGTACGACTAGATGAACTAGAGCAAACGCTGCCCGAACAAGAACAGTCGCTGGCTGACAAACGTCAGGAGCTAGCTGCGCTCGAAGAATCTCAGAGCCATAGCGAATGGCAGTCGGCTCAGGGCGCAGTGCGAATCCTAGAAACGCAGCTGAACGAACAGCAGCAAAGACTTAGAGCCGCTGAAAAGCAGCAGCAGGATCTGCTCGCAAATCAGCAGCGACTGCAAGAAAAGCTACAGTCGGGCAGAGAGCAGATTACGGCTTTGCGCGCGCAGCAGCAGGCTCAGATTAATCAGCAGTCAGAGGTTGCGCAGCAGCAGCAGGGTTTGCAGGAAACGATTGCTCAGACGAAGAGTGCGATCGCCATCCTAGACGACAAGCTCAAGCAAGAAAAAACCGCCCGCGATTGCCTAGAGCGTCAGTACAAAATCGAGCAAAACGAACAGCAGCAAAACCACTGGCAGCTGCAAAAGCTTCAAGAGACCCAGACCCTACGTCAGCAGCAGCTTCATGACTTGCAGCAGACCATTGAGCAGCAGGCCCTAGAGCTGCCCGAGCCGCTGCCCGAAATTCCCGCAGACCTTACGCTAGAAGATCTGCACAAGTCTTTAAAATCCCTACAGCGCCGCCTAGAAGCGCTTGAGCCTGTCAACATGCTCGCTCTCGAAGAATACGAAAGGACACTAGAGCGCCTAGAAGAACTCACCGAAAAACTCACCACCCTCGAAGAAGAGCGCACAGAACTCCTCTTACGAATCGAAAACTTCACCACCCTGCGCAAACAAGCCTTCAAAGAAGCCTTCGACGCTGTCAATCTCAACTTCCAATCCATCTTCGCTGACCTCTCCGACGGCGATGGGCACCTCCAGCTAGACGATGCTGTTAACCCGTTCAACGGTGGCCTCACCCTCGTCGCCCACCCCAAAGGCAAGCAGGTCCGCCGCCTCGCTTCCATGTCCGGTGGCGAAAAGTCTCTCACTGCCCTCAGCTTCATCTTCGCTCTCCAGCGCTACCGCCCTTCGCCCTTCTACGCCTTCGACGAAGTCGATATGTTCCTAGACGGTGCCAACGTAGAGCGCCTCTCAAAAATGATCCAGCAGCAGGCCAAACTCGCCCAGTTCATCGTCGTCAGCCTGCGCCGCCCCATGATCGAATCCGCCGAACGCACCATCGGCGTCACCCAGGCGCGTGGAGCCTACACCCAAGTACTCGGCATCAACCTCGCTAAAGCGACTTGAAGATCTGACTTCGGCATTCCCTCCACAGCAAACGGAAACCAGTCAGATACAATAGACACCTAATGAGGTATAGTCCCTCAAGCTCCGCGCTGCCGTTTTAAGGCAATCTTTGATAAGTCATGACTTTTGAACAAAGCCGACTCCGCTCTGACATCGTAGGCACACAGGTAATCACCCGCAGCACGGGCCGACGTCTTGGCGTAGTCAGTCAGCTTTGGGTGGACATGGACAGGCTAGAAGTCTTGGCTGTTGGCTTGCAGGAAAACGCACTCTCAAAAGTGATTGCCAACAATGAGAAGGTGATGCTGCTCAGCGAGATTCGGCAGATGGGCGATGTGATCCTAGTCGATGATGACACTGTGCTAGACGGCGATATCAGCGTGGCCTCCTTTAGCCGCATGGTCAATAGCGAAGTGATCACCGAGTCGGGTGAAGTGCTAGGCCGAGTGCGCGGCTTCAAGTTTGATGTGATTACCGGAAAGCTAGAAACCGTTGTGGTCGCGTCTTTGGGGTTGCCTCAGATTCCCGACCAGGTGGTGAGTACCTACGAGCTACCGGTCGAGGAAATCGTCAGCACTGGCCCTGATCGGATTATTGTCTTTGAAGGCAGTGAGGAAAAGCTGGTTCAGCTAAGCGTGGGATTGCTAGAACGGCTAGGATTAGCCAGTCCAGCTTGGGATAGAGGACTGAGTGATGGCTACGTGATGCCGACTTCGGCGTCTAACCAACTGCCTTCTGGGATGAGGAATGAGGTGCGCCGAGAAATGCAGCGCGAGCGACCGGCAGAACGCCAGATGGAGAGGCCCCGCGAAGATCAGCGCTGGCAGGGCAATGTCGCTCCGCCTAGAGAACCACAGCGAGAAGCGCAAAGACCGCCACAGCGCCCTACCCAGCCAGAGATTGTAGATGTACCGCCAGCGGATATTGATATCACAGGTGACATATGGGATGAGCCAGGTGGCCCCGAAAAGGAAGAGGAACTTATTGAAGCCAAACCGCTCAATCTTCCTAAGAAGAAAGTCATGGAATATGAAGAGGAATCCGACTACTAAGGGCGAATCCGGTGACTGCTAAGCAATCAAACGAGCAATCAGAGCTTAAGACTTTATCGGTGATGGGCCTGCCCGTTCATCAGAGTCAGCGGTATATTGGCTGGCTGAATGACCGTATTCAAATGGCGCAAGGCACACATGTCATTACGCTCAACGCTGAGATGTGTATGCAGGCGCAAAAAGACCTTACGCTTAGTCAGCTCATCAAGGCAGCAGATCTGGTTGTGCCAGATGGTTCAGGCATTGAGCTATATTTCCGGCTGTTGAGAGGTCAGGCGCTCTACCGTTATCCGGGCATAGAGCTAGCCGCAGACCTTTTAAAGAGTTTGGATAGTGGTACGAAGGTCGTTTTCTATGGGGGCAAACCTGAGATTGTATCGGCGGCAGCGGACTATTGGCGATCGCAAAATCCACAGCTAAATCTAGCCCTCGTCCAGCACGGCTACGTTAAAGGCCCAGAATTTGACAATTTTCTACGTCAATTAGAAGCCACATCGCCTGACCTGATTTTCGTAGGACTGGGCGTTCCTAGACAAGAATTCTGGATCGCTGACTATCGAGCGCTATGCCCTAATGCTGTCTGGATTGGCGTAGGCGGTAGCTATGATATTTGGTCTGGTAGCAAGGTCCGCGCGCCGATGCCGATGCGCAATCTTCATCTAGAGTGGCTGTATCGACTATACCAAGAGCCTTGGCGGTGGCGGCGAATGCTGGCGCTACCCCAATTTGCCTGGTCGTCTTTTTGGTATGGACTGAGGGAACAGCGGTAGAACTATCACCATGAAACGACGTTGGTTTTTGGCTGGACTTACCTTTCCGTTTGTCATCGCTGGCTGTAGAAAAGCTGGCGAACTAGAGTCAGACTTGCCCACAGTAGCGCGCGCGACAGATAGCGATGCCGACGTCGTCAGAGATGACAGAACGCTGGTAATGGCAACTACGCCTAACTATCCACCTTACCAACAGATAGAGACGAGCGAGACAAGCAGTCGGCAGACGGAAGCTGACCCAGCTGATCAAGAAGCGCCGAATATCGTTGGATTTGATATTGACCTAGCGAACTTAATTGCCAATCGGTTGGGTAGAGAACTCGCCGTGATCGATCTGCCTTTTGATGCTCTAATACCAGCGCTCACCGGAGATGAAGTAGACATGGTGATGGCCGCGCTAGAACCCAGCCGTAGCCGCAAGCAGCTAGTAGATTTCTCTGATATTTACTATCGCTCTCAGCACGCGCTGGTCTCTATGGAAGGGTATTTACAATCACGCGATCTCGGCTATCAGGTGATCGGTGTCCACAGCCGCAGCGTGCAGGCTCGCTTTGCCCAAAAGCTCAACGACGAAGAGCTGCCTGGCCTGGTTATCGAATCCTATGACAGCCTATCGCAGCTTTTTGACGCGATAGATACTGGTGAGGTTGCGGGTGCGATCGTCGAGGCGAACGTGGTTGATGGCTATATTCAGCGCTATGCGGATCTAGAAGCTAGCGTCATGCCAACAGAAGGGCCGAGTGGAAGTGCGATCGCCCTCCCCAAAGACTCACCCCTGCTGCGCGATATCAACACCGCCCTTTCAGAGATCAAAGCCAGCGGCAAAATGGATCAGCTAATCGATCGATGGTTTGGCTAGCGCTACGTTCGCCATTTACAGAATCGGCGGCGGCTTTCTTTCGATGCTGCCATCAACAATTAATGATTTGGGGGAACCTTAGCCTAGTGCGCTACAGAGTCAGTCTAGCCACCGCTATCAATTCCATCACCACTACTCTGCTGGTTTGACCCTACATGACTTCGCTTCTTACCCCTTTAGCCAAGTGTCAGACTCCCTCAGACCAGTCGGTCAGAACGCCAGAAGCAGCGCCGCCGCCAGCTCACATCATTGCGCTGCGTCACGTCAATAAGACCTACGAAAATGGCGCACCGGCTCTAATCGATATCAATCTGAAGCTGAACAAAGGTAGTTTTCTCTTCATCACGGGACCGTCAGGTGCAGGCAAATCTACTCTGCTGAAACTACTCTACGGTCAGGAAAAACTAACGACTGGTCAAATTTGTGTCAACGGGCAAGAAATCAGCTCGCTTAAAGGCAATCAGCTAGCCTTGCTGCGTCGTCGTATTGGCGTCATCTTTCAAGACTACAAGCTGATTCCTCGCCGCACCGTTGCCGAAAATGTAGCCTTCGTTCTGTACGCTCAAGGCTACTCTCGCCAAGAAATTGATCGACGCCTACCGCTCACGCTCAAGATGGTCGGACTGCAAGGAAAAGAAGGTCGCTTTCCTTCCCAGCTTTCTGGCGGCGAGCAGCAAAGAGCTAGTATCGCTCGCGCTGTAGTCGGAACACCGCCGCTACTGCTAGCTGACGAGCCGACTGGCAACCTTGATGAAGACAACGCTCGGCAGGTGTTTAATATTTTGCGCAGGCTGAACAATATTGGCATTACGGTAGTGGTGACCACCCACAATGAACTGATGGTGCGATCGCTCAACTACCCCGTCATCCAAATCCGCAACCACCGTCTTCACCACATCCGTTAATCTACAGCCTCGTCAGTTTGTTCATAGCAGATAAACTGTAAGAAGTTTGCTGTGGAAGAAGTCAGATGGAGCGCCATATATTAGAAGCTGAACTTGCCTCGGATGGCACCGTGCTCTTAAGGGATCTGCCTTTTCAACCAGGCGATACTGTTGAGATCACCATCGTTAAACAGGTCGACGATACAAAGCCCTTCTTGTCAGACGACGCGCCGGAGGACTGGCAGAACGCAAACCCCAGATATTGGATTAGAACGGCAGTAGAACGTATCTCAGAAAAGTTTGACCCTAAGAAGATTATTCTTTTTGGCTCTCATGCGAAGGGAATAGCGACTATTCACAGTGATATTGATTTGCTGGTTATTTTTGAAGCGGTAGAAGATAAGCACGAGCAAGCAATCACAATTCGTCAGATGCTTGCTGACTTTCCGATCTCAGAAGATATCATCGTTGCTACAGAGCAAGACATCAAAAAGTACAGACATTCGGTTTCTAGCGTCTTGCGATTTGCAACCGAAGAAGGAAAAATAATCTATGAAAGAGCTTAATGAGCGTTTAGACTCGACCGCAGAGTGGATTTCTTCTGCCAAGGATGAGATCCTAACAGTTGAAATATTGAGAGAGAAAGGTCAGCATCTAACCAGTCAAATCTGCTTTCACTCACAGCTAGCCGCTGAAAAAGCAATCAAAGCGGGTCTTACCTTTCTAGATCTTCAGTTCCCACTCACTCAAAATCTTGTCAAACTAAAGAACCTTTTGCCGCCGGACTGGAATTCGCTACCCGACACAGAAGCGCTAACTGTGTTGTCTGAATGGGCGGTAAAGGGACGGTATACCCAAACTACAACTCGCCCTTCTATTGGACAGTCTGAAGAAGCTTATCGACAGGCAAAATTAGTAGTTGCAGCGATAGGAAAAGAGCTAAGTACCAGGGGATTTTCTTTTGAGAACATGGAGTAGAGGGTTTGAAGAATGGTTGACACAATCAATCTGGCTGAAAAGTTCGCGAAATTTTCTGACTATTGGTCACCGAAGGTAGTGGCAGAGATGAACGACTATCAGTTCAAGTTGGTGAAGTTTCAGGGTGATTTTGTGTGGCACGACCATCCTGATACGGATGAGGTATTTCTAGTTATTTGCGGCTCAATGGAGATTAAGTTTCGAGACCAAAAAGTGACGGTTTCAGCTGGTGAGTTGTTCGTGATTCCAAAGGGTATAGAACATTGCACTCGCGCAGAAGAAGAGTGTCATGCAATGCTGATCGAGCCCTGTGGCGTGGTTAATACTGGTAATGCAGAAAGTGAGCTGACCGCATCAAATGACGTCTGGATTTGATGACATTTAGCCTAAAAACGCCTCGTACCCCCGCCGAAATTTCTCTTTGCCGTGCAGTTCTATGATGCTGCCGTGAGCCATAATCACCCGTTCAAAATCCCACTCCAGCACTCTATCGACGGATTGTCTTATTTTGGCTTTGTCTCTAGTGGCAATTTTTTCTAGCACTGAAGGACTCAGCTTTTTGTAGCCGCCGCCCACCTGGGTTGCCAGGCGAGTCAGTAGCGGGAAGCTCTCATCGAAATGAAATGCAATATCAGTAATTACCAAAGTGCGGCTGGCCCTGTGAAAAAAGACGCACTCGTTAAGATTTTCTATACCTCCTGATCCGAGCGTTCTAAAGCCTTCGAATAGAAAGAAGTCAAGACAATTCCATGGTTCACTCCCGCTGACATCAACGGTTACTGGCTCAATGACGTAATCGATGGGTAGCTCAGGTCTTTTTTCTTTCAATCCTGGCGCAGCCCAGAAGGTTGCAGTTGGGTAATGCGCCTTGAAGTCAGCAGCAAAGAAGTAGTGATAAAGATTGGGTGCAATGATATGGGCTACTGCCCCTATGCGATCGAGCTGGGCGACTAGTTCCTCAGTCGGCTGAACGGGCGAAATGACTACTATCTCTTGATTTTGTAGTCGAATAGCGGTCATTCTAGCCCCTACGCTGAGGCCAAAGTAGCGCATCGGTTGCTCAGCAACCCAAATATCTTGATCGACTGGTCTAAGCATAGAGATTCAGCTCACTGAAATACGCTAAGCGGAATCACAATCAAAGTGTTTCCCTTTCGCTCTAAGACAAAGACTTCTTGATCTGGGCCAATAGCCGCTTTGCGATCCTCACATCGAGCCTGCCAAGAATTACCTTCATAGATGACCCGACCTATCTTTCCCGGCGGAATAGCTGTGGTAGTTCTGGCCTCTGTCGCCTGCCGCAGTGCTGGCGCTGTAGGGTTGGGCACGAAACGCTTGAGTCCCCAAAAGGTCAGCGCGGATAGCAACATCCACAGCACGATCTGATAGTTTAGCCCAGGGACGACTAGCGACAGCAGCGCTACGCCAAAGGCGCTAATGCCAAAGGCTGATTCTAGGAAAGCTGATGGAATCAAAACTTCCATCAGACAGAAGATAACGCCAATAACTATCCATATCAGTGCAGGATTCATGTATTCTACGCACTTACCACCCTTATTCAAGCTGTGCGTTTAGGTATTTTCTATAGCCTAGCTTGAACGCCTACTGACGGTAGGTCGTTAGGAGGACACTCTACTAATTGAGCACAACTGGGCAGGCTTTAGCGTAATCCATCAAATTTATTTGCACTAAATCCCTTTTCCCTTACCATATACCTAACTTAACGGCAATCCCCCCCCTTGAAAGCGTGATCCAAACAGCACGACTCCAAAAGACAGCATCTGCGAATAGCAAAGTGAACAAGTCGCCTTTCAGACAGTACGTTTGGGCATTAGGTCATGCTACTAACAAAGTTCCGATTGGCGATTTAGTAGATGGGCGCTATCAGGTAGTTGCCCCTTCGATCTGGCTAGATACCAAACCCGATCAGCTGCCCAAGGTGCCTGATCCCATTCCTGGCTTTGTGATGCCCTATCTCAAGGCTTATCCGTATCAGCTAAATTTGCCGGGTATCTATGGGATCTGTCACCAGAATTCTGGAGAAGCAGTGCTGCTGCTGAGTAACGTGCCAGTGAGTCGTCAGGGGCATTTGATGCCTGCGATCGCCAAAGCCTGGCCAATGACCACTGCCTTCCGCCAGGTCTACTGGCTCTGGCAAATGATCAGTCTGTGGGAGCCGCTCAGCGAGTTTGGCGCGGCAGCTAGCCTGCTGAAAAAAACTAACATCCGCGTCGAATCCTGGCGCGTTCGGCTGATCGGTCTATCGACTAACCCAGCGAAGCCTGACTTTGAAGATCTCGCTGCCGCGTGGGAAAGTACCTATCTCCTTGAGGCAAAACCTTCAGTCGCTACACTGCTGCGGTCTGTCTGTAAGAACCTGCGTTCGTCGGATGTGGACTTTGCTGCGATCAAAGCTCAAGTGAATGCTCAGCTGTTGAAAGAATCAGCTGGCAGCACGATGGAATTTCAGGTAGCGGGTGCCACTAGCACTGGACCCACCATGCGCCAAAATGAGGATGCCTGCTATCCCAGTCGCGCCGAGCTGCAACGTACGAGTACTGCAGACTTACCGCTGTTGCCACGGCTAGCTATTGTCTGTGATGGCGTGGGTGGGCATGAGGGCGGTGAAGTTGCTAGTCAGCGAGTGGTGCGATCGCTCCAACTTCAGCTTCGTAGCCTGCTAACAGAGGCAATGAACCAGACAAAGCCGCTTTCTCCTCAACTGGTCATAGATCAAATCGAAGCGGCGATCAGAGTCGCCAACAATCTGATCGTGGAACAAAACAATCAGCAGGGCCGCGCCGACCGTCAGCGGATGGGCACTACCTTGGTGATGGCGCTGGTACTGCCGCAAAAAGTCGAAACTGCTGATGGCATCGCTGAAGTCAATGAACTCTACCTAACCCATATTGGGGACAGCCGCGCTTACTGGATGACCGCCGACCATTGTCAACAGCTGACTGTAGATGACGACATCGCCGGTAGAGAGGTCAGCGCAGGTAATAGCTTCTATACAGCCGCTTTGCAAAGGCCCGATGCCCTTGCGCTCAGTCAAGCGGTCGGCATGCGCGATTACGACCAGCTAAAGCCGCATACCCAGCGATTTTTGTTTGAGTCAAGCGGGGTGCTGCTGCTGTGTTCTGATGGCTTGAGTGATAACAATCAGGTGGAGAGCTCCTGGTCAAACTACATCGGTCTGACGATGAAACAGATCGTGCCGCTAGATGAAGCGGTCGATGCGTGGATAGAGCTCGCCAATCAGCGCAACGGACATGACAATGTAGCCGTGGTGCTAATGAACGCAACCATGACTCGTGAAGAGGCAGATGAGGATACTGAAGTGCTGAGCGATAGAGCTAATGGCACTACGGTCAATACCACTGGAGAAAACTTGCTGAGCGATCGCCCCTCAACGGTTTCCGAATCAAGAGTGAGTGCCTCACCTGATCCGGTAAGCGCTGCCAGGAAGCCTCCTAGCTTACCTATTCCCCCTGCTGGTATGACTCCAGCCTCGCGGGCGCTACTCTATGGCGAAGACGACGAGGACGACACCCTCACCTCAGAAGAAATAACAATTACCCCCTCTTCACAGCCAGACGGAACGTCAGCGCCCAAAACGCGCAGTTGGGTCACCGTCTTACTGGCGCTGATTGTTTTGGGTGTAGTTGGCATCGTGGGCTGGCTGCTGTGGCGTACGTTTGACCCATCCGTTGATCCAACTTCACCACTAGAGGATACGCCTGAAGAGGTGGTGCCCGATGAGAGTCCTAGCGAGTAAGGAAGCTTATCAGCACGCGAGCTTTCTTACTCGCTAGTCTGTAGCGGACGAGTCTATGGAGTGCATAGCTATAGAGAGCGGAGGGAAGGAAAGCCGCTGAGAAAGTGGGGAACCTCATTATGAGAGAATGAAGGGACTGACCTTTTTACATCTTGATTTATGAAAGTTGGCGATCGCGTCCGCATCAAAGGCCCCCTTACGCTGTTTAACCATCCTAAATTTCGCAACCAGCCTCACAACGTTGAAGGCATGGAAGGCGTCATCTCTGCGATCTTGACCGATTGGGAAGGTCGACCGATTAGTGCCAACTACAAGATCGTCGCCTCCTTTGAGATAGAAGGTGCCAAGCGGCCGTTCAAAGCACACCTACACGAAGATGAGCTAGAAATCATTGAGTAGACAATCGAGTAGACAATCGAGTAGACACAAATAAGCTAAAAAAGATGACTCAAGACGCCTGCTGAGTAGGACGAATCAAAATATCGTTCACTTCAACATGGGCAGGCTGCTGAAGCGCATAGATTACTGCCTTCGCAATATCCTCTGACTGAAGCACAGGAAACTGACCGTAGGTTTCCTGTGCTTTTTCAGCGCTTTGGTGATACTTTTGAGCAAATTCGGTTTCTACAACGCCCGGACTCACCGACGATATTCGGATATTGCTCTGGGCTCCGCGTAGCTCACGCCTAAGCGTTTCGCCTAAAGAACGCACTGCAAACTTAGTCGCAGAATAGAGCCCAGTAATCGCCGGCACCCGGTGCCCTGACATAGAGCTGATATGTACGATATGACCAGAGTTTGCGCTCATCATCCGCTGCACTGCCTCGCGAGTGCAGATGCACAGCGCCAGTACATTCACCTCTAGCATTTCTCGCCAAGCGTCAGTGCTTCCGTTCATCAGGCTTTCTTTGTGGCCCAATCCAGCATTGTTCACCAGCACGTCTATCCGTCCAAATTTCTGGTCAACCGCTTCAAAGAAACTGAGGATCTGGGCTTCTTCTCGCAGGTCGACTGCCTGAGTAAGCACTGTGCTGCCACCGGCCTCTAGCCCTTTTGCTACATCAACCAGACGGTCGTGACGGCGGGCGCACAGCGCCAGGTCATAGCCTGCCTTTGACAGGTGCTGTGCGATTGTCAACCCAATGCCGCTAGAGGCACCAGTGACTATCGCAACGGGTTTTTGCTGAGTTTTTATCATCATCAGACTAAAGGAGGTGCTAGATTATATGAGAAGATTATTACAACCTTTTAAGCAATTTTTTGGAGAGGGCAAAATGGATATCCGCATCGTGCTTGTACTGTCACCCTTGCTCATCGCCGCAGGCTGGGCTGGCTTTAACATCTTTCGAGCTGCTCTAGGGCAGGTTCAAGATCTGTTAAACAAGAACAACGCCGCGTAGATAGTGCTTCGGCTATGTGTGATTAGTTATCTAACGGTGACGTACTACCTTTAGCCGTTTCGTTAAGAGTGCCTAACCGGAAGGTCAATCTCAAAGCTGAGGTTGACCTTCTTCAGTCTCAGCTTTGAGTTAGCAGCATCAGTCCCCATATTTACTCAGCAGATTGACGAAACGCTCTTATTCAAACGGCAAAGGCTTGAGTGCTCAGCCTTCTTCGAGCTTTAGCTGTTTCAGCTTTGGCATTAGCTGCTTGAATGCAATCCCGCGATGGCTAAACCGCTCTTTTTCGGCGTTGCTCATTTGTGCGAATGTCTTACCTTGCGCAGTGACAAAGAAGATAGGATCATAGCCAAATCCGCCTGCTCCTTGCCCCTCGGTCAGAATCGACCCAGGGCAGCGGCCTTCTGTTTCGAGCGCAATGGTGCCATCTGGTTTTGAGAGAGCGATCGCACACACAAACTCAGCCTGCCTATTTGCTTCATCCCCTAGCTCACGCAGCACACGACTAATCCGTCCGGCGTCACTGTCTCCGTAGCGCGAAGAATAGACGCCCGGTGCGCCACCCAAGGCCATGACTGAGAGTCCTGAGTCATCTGCGATCGCCCAGCTTTTGGTTGCGATCGCCACTTCCGATGCCTTCAGCCTAGCGTTCTCGATGAACGTTGCCCCTGTCTCTTCGACCTCAATATCTTCTGGCTTAAGGGCTAGTGTCCAGTCCAATTCTTTTAGGTAGTCCTTTAGTTCGGCTAGCTTTCCTGAATTTCCAGTCGCGACAACAACAGTAGTCATAAGGTGAATATCAATAGCTAGTATTTACGATCAAACGAGCAACCAGGATCGTATCTTTTTAGTGACCGTATTCCAAACTACCAGGATGTACAGATGATCAACCGACAAACTAGGGGAAGAGCAACTAGCTCTATTAGCAGCTTCACTCATGACTTTAAAGAATTTCTACTGCGCGGCAACGTGGTCGATCTCGCGGTTGCTGTCGTTTTAGGCGCAGCCTTCAACGCTATCATCACTTCTTTGGTCGAAGACATCATCACGCCAATTCTTCTACAACCTGTTTTGAGAGTGGCAGGTGTCGAAGATATTGCTTTGTTATCGGCTGGCGGTATCAAATACGGCGTTTTTCTAGCCGCAGTGATCAAGTTTGTACTTGTTGGCTTTGTACTCTTTCTAGTGGTTCGTGCTTTTGCCAGGTTCAGGCGCGTAGAAGAAGTCGCTGCTCCACCAGAACCTACCCCCACAGAGAAATTAGACGCTACTATCCAGCGCCTAAATGAAACTATAGAACGTAAGCTCTGAGCGGATCTTTAGTCGCGCTCCTCACTCTTTATCAAAGACGCACTCTACAGTGATACTCAAATTGCTTTCAGCAGTGCCTTTAGTCACGTAGGGTACGCCTGCCTCACCGCCGACTTGGATACCAAATTGCAAGGTGACTTTATGAATGTCACTATTGCCCATGTTCTTGAAAGAATTAAGCGTCTGACTAGTGTAGGTGCGAATAGTCCCTTCAATTGCTCTGAAACTTTGGGCGGCAATCACAGCAGCCGTCTGTCCGCCGTTTGAATTTCCGCCCGGTAGATTATCGAAGCCACGACCACCAAATCCTGGAAATCCTTTCTGTCCGCTGCGAACTGTTTCCTCTTCGTCTGAGTCTACTAAGTTCGATTCTGTCTCAAACGTTGTTGAAACCGCAGTGCCCTCTTCCGCCTCGATATAGATTTCGCTGCCGTCTTCTAGCTGGATTGGAACGAGCTGACCCATGAGGATACTCCCTTATATGATGCAAACTTGATGGTTTCCCCAGTTTGCCCAGTTAAGATCTGGTTTTCTCTACTACGCAACTGACGCAAAGTTGTCTATAACTAAGAAAACACCTAGCAGCCCCATCCGTATCATGGCAGACCTCTACGCTAGCGAGGAAGCTCAGCAGATCTTGCAGATTGCGATCGCGAAAGAGACCGAATCAGGCGAACTCACCCGTCGACAGCTCGCCGAAATCGCTACCGAGCTAAACATCGCACCCGAAACGCTATGGTCGGCAGAAAGGGAATGGCTAGCCCTTAAAAGCGAATCCTCTCAGCAGCTAATCTTCAACCAACAGCGTCGTCAAAACTTTCAGCACCACCTGATCCGCTACGGTGTCGTCAACAGCTTTTTGCTGCTTCTCAACATTTCAATATCAGGTGGTATCGGATTTGCGGCCTTCTTCATCCTGACCTGGGGAATAGGACTAGCTCTACATGGCTTGCGCGCCTACCAATCATCCGGCTATCGCTACCAAAAGGATTTTGAAAGCTGGCAAAGACGCCAAAAAGTAAAACAGTCCGTTCTGGGTATCTTCAACCGATTTGTGAATACGTAAAAAAACGAAGTCGAAGTCAACACCAAAAAGCCCCCGGCACATGCTTCTTTCGAGGCAATACTGGGGGCTTTTCGTCAACTATTGAGTTGTTCTATCAATCGAATAATCAGATGACTATTACGCGTTGATAGCTGGAGCACTCAAAGCTACAGGAGCAGCTTCGCCAGCAGCCAAATCAAGCGGGAAGTTGTGAGCGTTGCGCTCGTGCATTACTTCCATACCGAGGTTGGCACGGTTTAGTACGTCTGCCCAAGAACCAATCACACGACCCTGTGAGTCGATGATGGACTGGTTGAAGTTGAACCCGTTCAGGTTGAACGCCATTGTGCTGATGCCCAATGCAGTGAACCAGATGCCGACTACAGGCCATGCACCCAACAAGAAGTGGAGTGAACGGCTGTTGTTGAACGAAGCATATTGGAAGATCAGACGACCGAAGTAGCCGTGCGCTGCAACGATGTTGTATGTCTCTTCTTCTTGGCCGAACTTGTAACCGTAGTTCTGTGACTCAGTCTCAGTTGTCTCACGTACCAAGGAAGAAGTTACCAAGGAACCGTGCATTGCTGAGAAGAGTGAACCACCGAATACACCCGCTACACCCAACATGTGGAAGGGGTGCATCAGGATGTTGTGCTCTGCCTGGAATACCAACATGAAGTTGAATGTACCAGAGATACCCAAAGGCATACCGTCAGAGAACGAACCCTGACCGAGTGGGTAGATGAGGAAGACTGCGGTTGCCGCTGCTACTGGAGCAGAGTAAGCAACACAGATCCAAGGACGCATACCGAGACGGTAGGATAGCTCCCACTCACGACCCATGTAGCAGAAAACGCCGATGAGGAAGTGGAAGATTACCAGCTGGTAAGGACCGCCATTGTAGAGCCACTCATCAAGTGAAGCAGCTTCCCAGATGGGGTAGAAGTGTAGACCAATTGCGTTAGAAGAAGGAACAACCGCACCAGAGATGATGTTGTTGCCGTACATCAGAGAGCCTGCAACGGGCTCACGGATGCCGTCGATGTCGACGGGAGGAGCTGCGATGAACGCGATAACGAAACATGCAGTCGCGGCGAGCAGTGTCGGGATCATCAAGACGCCGAACCAACCTACATAGAGGCGGTTCTCGGTGCTTGTAACCCACTGACAGAACTGCTCCCACAAGCTAGCGCTTTGGCGCTGTTGTAGAGTAGTAGTCATTATTATTCCGAGTAGTTAGGTACGTATTGGCTGAGCGCTTCAAAAAGAAAGCCGCTTAGGAACTCCGAACGAAGAACTAAGCTTTTCAACCGATGTAACTATCATAACTTATGTAACGGAATATTACAAGGGTTAATATTGGATTCGATGAAAATCCCCTCAATATCGTACGAACTTAATGCTTGCTTAAGATCAGCGCATAGTTCCCATTGCACTTTTCCAGGCCATTTCTTTACGTAGTACCTGTAGCGCTCGCTGCTCAGCGCCAGAAAATAGCTCTGTAGCAATCAGTTCACTCAGCACCTGTTGCGTAAGCTGGGAGGCGAACGCTCCGCCAGAGCGCAGGAGATGACCGTAGTAAGAGAATTGCGGCTTCCCATCTGCTGAGCGGTGAAAGGTGTGAACCTCATCGATGTCCATCTGCGAGACGGGCGTATTTGCAGGAATGACAACTCGTGGAATGCCGTGCAGACCATAGCGGGTAGTTTTTCTCCCTCCTTGTAGACTGCCTTCTTGAAGGCTGCCTACCAGCGCAACGTTTAGGAGAATGCAAGTGTCTTGAACCAAATCAGGGGTGAATACAGGATCAGGCGCGCTGGTTAATCTAGGGCCGCTGTTTAGAAAAGAGGAGTTGAATAGCTGAGAGTCATAGATAATTCCAACTGCCCAGTGACGTGAGCTCTCGAACTTTACGAATTGGCCAAATCCGTAGTCTTCTATCTCTGGCGGACAATCAACGTCGTTGGATGTGTCTAGCTGGACGACGTAGTCACAGTGGGAGTTGGACTTTACAACCTTTCCTAGCTGACAATTGGCCGTAGACTCGAAGGACCGACGTGCGGAAGAAACCATAGCTGATAACAGAGCAGATAGCTTGTGGCAATATGCGATATATAGTGGCCTCAGATTATCTCAATTGAGCGTACAAATGTATTAAATCATTTGAATAGTATTTCAGAGGAAACGCACAAAGCCCTATCGAACAAGATTCTATCGAACAAAACAAAGCAGGAACAGAAGTGATTCCGTTCCTGCTATTTGTAGTCTGTCTTTTCTGATGATGCAGCTTTGACTGCTATGCAGACATTGCCTGAATGATGTAGTCGAAAGTAAGGAGCCGCTTCAGCAGCGTCTTCTTCATCCATTAGAGATAGAGATGCATCCTTTAGACAGCGGATAGCTTCTACCATTCCGGGAACGGGCACATCCAGGGCATTGTACATCTCACGAACGCCAATTAGACCAATGCTTTCAATGGGCTCCTTGTCACCGGCAAGAACGCTGTAAGTAATCAGGCGTAGGTACCAGCCATAGTCACGCAGGCAGAGCGCTCTTTGCTTCTGACCGTAGGCGTTACCACCTTTCGCAATAAAGTCAGGACGTAGCTTCCAAAGCGCGCCACTTGCTTGCTCAACGACTTTCTTTTCGTTATCTGCAAGAATTTGAGCGATTCGCATCCGCTGATCGCCGGTCTTCAGGAAGTTTTGAATACCTTTGAGCTCGCCGCTCGTGGGATAGCGCAGCTCGTCATCTGCATTAAGGATTACTTGGCTGACAACAGACATAGTTTTTAAAAGGGTGCGATAACTCTGTACTTATATTGACAGTTTAGCGACTCTTAGGCGAACAAGAAAAGCAAGAACGGTTCTTTTTTCTATATTTTCCCATCAGAGATAAAGCGAAACAGCGCTATTGGCTAACTGAGAATAGATTAAAGAAATATTACGCAAATGCCTGAATTGCTTTTGACTAGCGCTTTTGATCGCTTTGAAATGATTATTAGCTGGTCACTGCTGCGCGGATGACTGGCTATGAAGCATCGCAAATAAGCCATACTAGTGAGCTGACTAGAGTCATCTATCAGTATCTGCCTCCGCACCTTTCTTGCGTTTTCTCCCTCTCTGTTTTTCAAGTGACTGCCATGCCATCGATCTTGCCTAACGAATCTCAGCCCGATGTAGAAGGTAAGGCGTCTTCGTCCAATCCTTGGGAGGAACCTGCACAGCAGGCTAAATGGAAGCAGGACGAGATTGTAAAGGTCACGATCACTGATCTGAGCAACAGCGGGGATGGGGTTGGGCGCTGGGGGGACCGAGTGGTATTTGTTCCGAATACGGTGCCAGGGGACGAGATGCTGGTGAAGCTAACGAAGGTAAAAGCAACTCATGGTTTTGGTAAGCCAGCGGGTATTGTGAAGCCTTCGCCTGAGCGGGTGCGTCCGGCTTGTATCGTGGCAGATAAGTGCGGCGGCTGTCAGTGGCAACAGGTTAGCTACAGTGAGCAGCTTGAGGCGAAGCATCGGCTAGTGGTAGACGCGCTCACACGGATCGGCAAGTTGGAAGATGTACAGGTAGATCCGGTGTTGGCAGCTGAGGAAACGCTGGGCTATCGAAATAAAGCTACCTATCCTTTGGGGCTATCACCGACTAAAGATGTCAAAGCTGGCTACTATCGCAAGGGCTCTCATCGGCTGGTGAATCTAAATCAGTGCCCAGTGCAAGACAATCGCCTCGATCCGCTTTTGGCTGATCTCAAGCAGGATATTCAGGCGCGTGAGTGGAAGATCTATGATGAGCGATCGCACAAAGGCCATCTCAAACACCTTTCGCTAAGAATTGGTCAGCGGACTGGTCAAGTACTCATCACCCTAGTTAGCCGTTCAGTGAAGCTCAAGGGAATTCATGAGCAGGCTCAACAGTGGATGGAGAAATATCCAGAGGTTGTAGGTGTACTCGTGAACTTGAACTGGAAGAGAACAAACGCAATCTTCGGCCCAGAAACATTTTCAATCGCAGGTTCGCCGTATCTAGAAGAAAAGTTTGCGGGGCTGACGTTTCATATTCAGCCTGCGACTTTCTTTCAGGTGAATACGACTCAAGCAGAACGTCTGCTGAAGGAGATTGAAACAGAGCTAGCCTTGAGCGGCAACGAGATTCTAGTAGATGCGTACTGTGGAGTGGGCACTTTTACCCTGCCGCTAGCGCGAAGGGTGAAGCAGTGCGTTGGGCTAGAAGCGTTTACCGAGTCTGTAGTTCAGGCGCAGGCGAACGCGGCACTAAACGATATTGAAAATGTAGGCTTTAGAATTGGAGATGTGGCAGCGCTATTGCCTAATCTAGCCGTGACGCCAGATATTCTGATGCTAGACCCTCCTCGTAAAGGGTGCGAGTCAGAGGTATTAGAGTCGATTATGGCAATCAAGCCTGAGCGAATTGTGTACGTTAGCTGCAACCCGGCGACACTGGCGCGTGATTTGCGAGTGCTGTGCGAAACGGGCGGGTACCGGGTGACTAGAGTGCAGCCCGCAGACTTTTTCCCGCAGACCGCTCATGTAGAATCTGCCGTCTTTTTGGTAGCCTAGCCTGCTAGTTTATTTTGACTAGCCTTGATCTGGATTAGATTACTCTGGACTAGGTGTTGTCGGGACTAGGTGGAAGCTCCATGAAATTTGGTCAAATCGTGATGGCATTGGGCGATCAGGTCGTGGCGTCGAGCTTAGATCGTGATGGTAGCGTGGGCGATCGCACACTCACCGGACTAGCCGCTATCCAAGAAGCCACCCCCCACGATCTTAGCTATGTAGAAGGGGCGAAGTTCGCGTCTTATATCAGTACGACTGAGGCAGGCGTACTGATCCTGCCCAATGACGAAGCCTTGCAGGAACAAGCCGATCAGCGCGGCATTCTTTGGATCAGCGTCAAAGATCCCCGGCTAGTGTTCGCTAGAGCAATTAGCTATTTCTATCAGCCCTACCGAAGAGCGGCGGGCATTCACCCCAGCGCTGTCATCGAGCCAGGTGCAGAGGTTGGTGAAGATGTGGCGATTGGTCCGCTTGCAGTAGTTCATGCAGGAGCAAGGGTGGGCGATCGCACCTGTATTCACGCAGGCGCAGTTGTCTATCCTGGCGCGGTGATAGGTCAGAACACCGTCCTACATGCCAACTGTGTGATCCACGAACGAACTCAGATCGGCAGCAACTGTGTGATTCATAGCGGGGCGGTGATTGGCTCAGAAGGCTTTGGCTTTGTACCGACAAAGACAGGCTGGGAGAAGATGCACCAGTCTGGCATTGCTGTATTAGAAGATGGCGTAGAGATCGGCTGTAATTCCACAGTTGATCGCTCTGCTGTGGGCGAAACCCGAATTAAACGAAACACTAAAATTGACAACATGGTGCATATTGCTCATAGCTGCCAGGTTGGAGAAGCCGTGGCGATGGCGGCCCAGGTCGGTATGGCAGGCGGCACCATCATCGGCAATCGGGTGATTCTAGCGGGGCAAGTAGGCATTGCGAACAAGGCAAAACTTGGCGATGGGGCTGTTGCTTCTGCCCAAGCGGGCATCACTAGCAACGTTGCTCCTGGCGAAATCGTCTCTGGCTCCCCAGCGATACCTCACAAAATATTTCTGAAGTCGTCTGCAATTATTAGACGGTTACCGGAGCTGGCAAAGTCTGTAAAGCAGATGCAAAAGCAGCTCAATAAGAAGAATGATTAATCACATGCGAACCTATGTATCGCCATGTAAACTTGTGACTCGCGGTGCAATGCGTCTTTGCGTCGGTGCTAACATACATCACAAGAACAACCCAATAAGCCGAGTTTGGGGTCGCTTCTAATTCTTGAAAAGTTGTACCGTTGAGATCAAGCAAACATGACTTCTTTTCGGATAGGTTAGAAAGCCATCAAGTCTCACCTGCATGAGTTACAGACATCAGCTACAGAGAAATAAGTGCATTTGTTGTCAATTTGGAGACGATATTAACGGCAGACTGTTAATTCGAGTTGAACACATCTGATTAGTTGTATTTAGGGCTGACCCCGCTGGTCGGCCCTTCGTTTTTTAAACAAACCTTCGGCAAATTCTTCAGCCTAGTTTCTTTTGAGTATGACCGCACCCTGGCTGGCGCTAGTAGTTGGCAATACCCGTTTGCATTGGGGATATTTCGACGAAGGTGTACTGTCGGCAACTTGGCACACAGACCATCTGTCTACACCAGCAGCCAAGAAAGCTAGCGACCAGCCATATTCACAAAATGCCTGGTCGCTCATCAATGACTTGTCAAATCAGCAAGGGGCATTGCCATATCTACAGGAAATATCATCTTTTGTAGAGCTGTGGCTGGCTTCTGTCGTGCCAAATCAGACTCGGCTTTGGGAACAGGCAGTCTCAGATGTACGGATTGTTAGGCGATCGCACATCCCGCTGAAAAATATCTACCCCACCTTCGGCATTGATCGCGCCATCAACCTACTAGGCGCAAAGCAAACAATAGGTCTCCCAGCCTTAGTAATAGACAGTGGCACCGCGTTGACCCTAACTGCCGGAGTTGATGATTCAGTTTACGGCGGAGCAATTCTACCGGGACTGAGACTTCAGCTAGAGTCGTTGAGTCAACAGACGGCTGGGCTGAGACCGCTGCGACCAGCCGACATAGCGACAGTACAAAAGCTACCAGAGCGGTGGGCTAGCGACAGTGAAGGTGCGATCGCTAGCGGCATCGCCTACGGTCTCACCAGCACCTGCATTGACTACATCACCAACTGGTGGGGGCAGTTCCCAAGTGGCGCAGTTGTCTTGACAGGCGGGGACGGTCCGCTGATCTATCAGTACCTAAATCAAAGAACCCCGGAGATAGCCTCCAGGGTTCTAGTTGACAGCGATTTAATGTTTGCAGGGATGCAGGTCTATCGCAGAGTTATCTTAGAGAGCTGACCACATAGCTGTAGTCAGCCTCATTCGTGCCAAATGTTGCGCTAGGAATTGCTTCAGTTTCATCTAGCTCTTGCAGCTCGGCTACTCTATTTGCCGCATTAGGGTGAGTACTTAGAAACTCTGGGGGTGACCCTCGGCGAATGAGCTTTTGCATGAAGCTGACCATCTCGGACTGATCGTAGCCAGCTCGGCCCATGCTAAAAAACCCATGCCGATCGGCTTCATATTCGTCGCTGCGGCTAGCAGGTAACTGCAAGGCGATTTGTGTGCCGATATTGACTAGGCGATCGCGATTTACACCCAGCGCACCTGTGATGCCCTGAGTAATCGCAGCTTGACGCATCTGCTTTACCGCGTGCTTTCCCGCAATGTGGCCAATCTCGTGACCGATTACGCTCGCTAGCTCAGCTTCGGTATCAGCCGCTGCCATCAGTCCTGTCGTGACGTAGACATAGCCGCCCATTGTCGCAAATGCGTTGATTGCATCGTCCTCGACGATTTGGAAGGTGTAGGGAATTTCGGGGCGATCGCTCACATTCGCTAGGCGCTGGCCGATATCGTTGACATAGGTATTTAGCGCCGAATTTTGATACATCCTCATCTGTCTACTGTTGACTAGCTGAGAATTAATCCCTGCACCCAAATCAACTTCTTGAGCATCAGACATATTCGAGAGTTGTAACACTCGCACGCCGCTAAAAATCAGGTCTAACCAGCTCGCTTGAGAAGGCTGCGCAGTGGCCACATTAAGGCCAACGGCCATCACCATTCCAGCTAGGACGAGCGCCAGCCGACGGGTGAGCGTCTTTCTACTTAGTTGCAGTCGTTCAAACATGAGTAAATCGCCGTCAATACAAATCGATATTCAGGGAATCAGATATTCGGGGAATCGAACAGAAAAAATCGAATAAAATTTTTACTAAATATCCTCACAAATTAACCTTAATGGCTTCCCCCCTAGGTGTGGACTGATTCTGTGACACTTCAACAATCGATGATATTTCGTAACTGCTAATGCGAGCTGATACCTACACACACTGTCTGTACAACAACCCACACAGTGATCCAGCCGCGAAAGAGTGTGGTTAAATACTGTGGCATAAGCATGTAAGCGTAGGCGAAGGGAATAGCAATGGCGATACTAGATTCCAAGGGGCGACTATTCGGCAAGCTGAGTCTATTGGATTTGGGCGCGGCCCTAGCGATCCTTATGGTCGTCTTTGGCATTTTCTTCTACCCAGGCACTAGCGGATCGGTTGCTCAAGTTGGCAGCGTTACCGAAGAAATTGAAGTCGACGTGATTGCCAGAGGACTGACCGTACTCAACCCAGAAGAGTTTCTTGCCGATCTCGCTCAGACGACTTCGACCAAGATTATTGTGCGAAACCAGCCCTACGGCGAAATCAACGTCAAGAAAGTCGAATCCCTACCCCGTAGCGTCGCCGTTCCTCAGCCAGATGGCACCGTTAAATCCTACCCAGACCCTCGCCCCGAGCTGAACTATACGGTTGATATATTGATCACGCTTGGAGGCAAAGCTCAGATTACTGCGGATGGTCCTGTCCTAGCGGTTCCGGTCAAGGTAGGTACGCCAATCGAGATAGACGGAAAGAACTACAACTTTAGAGTTTCGACAGTAGCCGTCCGAATCCTGGATGGTGATGCGGCTACAGAACCTGCTCCTGCTGAGTAGAGGATGCACCTGTCTGCGGCTGTATCTGATTGGATAGGCTGTCGGCTAGTTTCTCGGCTATGCCAGTAATCCAAGCTTCGTCTTGCTGTGTGTAGCTGCGCGGCGCATTGGCTGCTAGAAATAAAACGCCTTCGCTCCCCAAAGGCTGGCAGATTAGTCCCTGAGTATTTTCTGGCAGATAGTCGAACTCTATCCGTCCTGGATAAAGCGTTAGATTAACCAGATAGACAGGCTTACCTTTGTCTAGTGCGCGCTTCACAATCGTCCCCGGTACGACGGTCGATTTTGGACTTAGAATGCCTCGTCGCAGCAGCGTTTGGCCGTTGTAATAAACCAATACGCTGCGGGTGGCCGTATTGGTCAACAGCAAATGAGAGGCCCAAGCTAACTCTGTTCGGACAGTTTCTGGCAAGCTATCTACTAGTTCAAACCCCTGCTCGCCAGCTAGCTCGACCAATTCTGGCAGCTTAGGCTGAATGCGCTGCCACAGGAGTCCTGTGAGGATCAGCAACGCACTTAGGATGACGCCTAGCGCATCGGCTCTAGACTGGGCAGCGCTTAGCTCGGGCGTTGTGACCCGATTGAGAAATAGGAGCATGCCGCCTAGCGCGCCTACTACTATCGGCAAACGTCTAAGAACTTGATTTTGATCGGGTCTAGCCATACCTGATACCCACAAAGGCAGTAGGTATAGTGTATCTTTGGCAGGAATCGATTTTTGGATGGGTCCGCTGTAGAACGGATTTTTAGATCTTGCAATTCTGGATCTTGCAACTAATCAGCGCTGGAATAGTATCGGGGATGTTGGCCGGATTTCTAAACGGGCTGTTGGGGGGTGGCTGGGAACCCGCGCAGTCGCTGCGTTTGGGCGCTACCGATATTCGCCCTCGGTGGGAGTCGGACTGGGCTAGAGCTGCGATCGCAAACGATCCGGCGGCAAAATCGATTGTAGCGACCTACCTGTCTGGCCTCTCAGCAGCAGGATATTTGCCTGGAGAGCAAGGCGTCTGGGTCTCGGCGGGTGACTACCCCGTAGCAGAGAATATGGGCGATGTGCCCGTGCCTGCGGCTTCGCTGACCAAAGTTGCTACGACATTAGCCGCGTTAGCAACATGGGAGCCAACCCACCAGTTTGAGACTTGGGTAGGCTGGCGGGGCCGGGTTGAGGATGGGATAGTACTGGGCGATCTGGTTGTGGTGGGCGGTGACGACCCGCTGTTTGTGTGGGAAGAGGCGATCGCGCTAGGACAATCCCTACAGCAGCAGGGCATTCGCCGTGTCAAAGGCAATCTGATCGTCGTCGGTAATTTCAATATGAATTTTGAAACCGACCGCACCACGTCGGGCCGATGGCTAAAGCAGGCGCTGAACGCGAACGAATGGGACTACGAAATCGAGGCAGCCTATCAAAATTTAGGACAAACTATCGCCGGTGATAGCGCCAAGCCGACGATCGAAATTAGCGGTGATGTCCAGGTGGAATCGGGCGCTCAAAAAGAGTCAGTGAATGGCTGGCTTGTACGGCATGACTCGCTACCGATGGTCGCTCTGCTGAAGGCGATGAATATCTACAGCAACAACCCAATGGCTGAGCAAATCGCTAGCGCCGCCGGAGGTGCTAGTGCTGTGGTCAATAAGGCCAATGCAAGCGCAAATATCCCACCTGGTGAGGTCAGATTAATCAACGGCTCTGGGCTCGGCGAAGAAAATCAGATATCGCCTAGAGCGACTGTGCTGATGCTACAGGCGATTCAATCGCAGTTGCTCGCTAGCGGCTTTACCCTGTCCGATATTTTTCCGATAGTGGGGGCAGATGGCGGCACTGTCAGAAATAGAGGGCTACCCGCAAATGCCGTGGTGAAAACGGGTTCTTTGGCAGTGGTGAGCTCTCTTGCCGGGGCGTTTCCGACTGAAACGAAAGGAATTGTCTGGTTTTCGATTATGAACTACGGTTCTGGGCTAGATGCATTGCGATCGCGCCAGGATCAGGTTCTTTCAGCACTCGAACAGCAGTGGGGAAAAGCGCAGACACTACCCTTAGAGCTACGCAGCACTGTAGTCATTGGGCAAGCGCCGTATCAATTTGGCGATCCGTCCCGCAATCGCCCGGTCAACTAGGCCTCATCAGCTCAAGACGGATCTAGCTCAACACTGGTCAGCGATTGCTACAGTCCTTCTGGCACAATCTCCGTCACCACGTCGCCCGACGCATCGCCAATCACGACTAGCGTTCCATCTTCTATGTTGCCGATAGCCTTTGGCCCAGAGAGAGTCGCCGCCGGGTTTGCTGCCTGCTGATAGCGAACGTTGCCTTCGGCTTCTACCTGCTGCGTTGCCGTTTCCCAAGTCACCGAATCAGCCGCTAGACGGGTATCGTTCTTAGCTCCGTTGGCCTGCACATTCCCAATTAGGTAGATAATTTGCTCGGCCAGATCGATGTTCGCTTGGTTCGCTGATGCAGTGAGCTGACGCGCTGGCTGAGCAATATCAACGGGCTGGTTCATTGCTACGGTTTGCGCATTGACATTCCATACAGCGCGATCGCTCTTAGCACTCAGCCCTTCTGATAGCGAATCCAACTGCACCGCTTGTTCGACCGTGACAATATTTTCGTCTAGCTGGACATTGCCAGACCCGCCAACTAGCCGATCGGTAAGCGTTTCATAGTCATCAGTGGCAAAGCGCTCTACGGTTAGCTGCTGGTTGGCCCTGATTAAAGATTGATCTGTCTGCCAGACCAGCGTCTCCGAGACGAAGGTTAGCCAGGGTTCTGCCTTGCTTTTGGCAGTTACACCACCGTCCATGTTGACTCGATCTTGCTTATTATTGACAACTAGGGACCGGGCTACTGCTTGGACTGTTGGGCTAGAGATAGTGACAGGCGATCGCAATTCACTATCTGCTTCTATCACCTCATTCTCAAAGTCACCCATACGCAGCAGTCCCTGCTTCGGCTGCCATTTAAGCAGCTCTCCTTCTAGCGTCAGCTCATCTTCTATGCGAGTAGCGACCAAATTCCCGCGCAGAAAGAGCGTATTTCCGTTTTGCTCTACCTCACCCTCATCAGCAACAACGGTGTAGATCTTTTCGCCTTCTTCGTAGAATTCGCCCTTTAGACCCAGCAGCTCTGCCCGCTGAGTTTCTGGGTTGTAGGTCACCGAATCAGCCTCTAGTCGCCACAGCAAACTGCCATCTACGTCCGGCTGCTCTAACGTCACCGCCTGCAAGGTCAGTTCTGCGTCAATGGCTTCATCAGAGCCAAACTCCGTCAGATCGCTTCTAGAAGCCGCGCAGGTACGCAGGCCAAAAAGCGCAACAACGCCTATGGCTATGAACACCGTCCCCCGATACCAAAGATTTTTCAAAGCGACTTACAGAATTTGGGCAGAATCTAGTAGTGATAGGCCGACTGGTAACAAGCTAACGAATTAGTATCGACCCATAATCGACCCATAAAAGAACAGTTCTCATGACCGAGACGACTCTGCTTCGTCTAAGACAGACAGACTAGAAAGCGGGCGATAGGTGTAGTTATTACTGCTGCTGCCACTACCGCGAGCCGTCTTGCAGATATCATCCTTGACACTGTCTAGGTCAATGTAGCGGTCAGAAACATTGATCAAACTATCACTTGTCATCGCTCTAAGACTAACGACTTCTACTCTTACCCCTTTGTAGCTAGCTGCATCTACGGCGTACGCAAGATCGCCATCACCACTGACTAAAACGGCTGTATCGTAGCAGCCGACTAACGCCATCATATCGACTGCGATCTCTACGTCTAGGTTCGCCTTTTTTGACCCATCAGGTAGCTGAATGAGATCTTTAGCAATAACACGATAGCCATTTCGGCGCATCCACAGCAAAAAGCCTTGCTGCTTTTCGTTAGAGCGGTCTACACCCGTGTAGAAGAAGGCGCGAAATAATCGAGAGCCAGCAGTCAACCTTCGAAGTAGCTTGGTGTAGTCAATCTCAATACCCAGCTGAAGTGCTGCATAGAACAGGTTTGAGCCGTCAATGAAAATGGCAACGCGACCTCTGTTTTCTAAAACTTGCTCCGGCGTGAAGACGGAATCGTGGCCTAAAATTTGATGGCTATCTAACATATCTTTATTCAAAATGAAAGCGGGTATTTTGGGATCGAAATAATCGTTAAACTACAGTCTTAAACTAGTTTCTAACTGCGGTCTTGGAACTGGATCGGCTCGGAACTTAGAATGAGTCTTTGGATCAAACTTTCCTATCTTCTTGGAGTCTTAGCGGTATGGCAGTACGAAAAGCAAGATAAACAGCACCAAATACCTACCTAAACCCTTCTGCGCTAAAGCTTCAATCTTGAAAGCTTCAATCTACTGGTCGAAACTAAGCAAAATAACTGATGCCCAACAGCTTTGGCGTCCTGATTCCCTTTAGGCAGTCAGTGAGAGATCTTCGAAGACAATTCATACATTAAAGACTAAATGGATTGTCCTCTGACTGCTTTCTTAAGGATTGCTTATGCTTGTTGTATCAAAGAGTTGGACTACTTTTACAAGCCACTTGCAAGGATTGGCATATTGCTTTTCCTAATCGCCCTATATTCCTTTCTACAAATACAACTCTATGGATACAATTCTTTGCATGCTAGTGCTTTTTTCTTCGGCCATAAACGCAGTTTTTGTTGTCGAGATACGATCATTAATTGTGAGGGTTTGAAGGGTTGAATTTTCTGACAACTAGATACATGATACAGGCGGTTTTTTTTGGTGTGGAGAAAACTAACGAATTTTAATCTCTTCTCAAGGAATGAACAGCCTGTCGGATGGACGACATACCGATATCAAATAGATGGTATATCGAGTCTTTATCAGTTGCTAGAGATTGTTTTTGTCCCTTGTCCATACAAAAAAGCGCCAGGAAGCGGAAGCGACAGGTAGATAGAAGCAACAAGGCCAGTAGATTAGGTCAATCATTGAGGTCTAGCTACGGGATGGCGGTGAAAGGCCGCTGAAACTGCCTGTCAAGCGTCAGGAATAAAGCAGGCTCGACTGCTAGACTGATAAGCAAGCGTTAGTGAATGGCGCTGGAAATGCATCCTCTGCTTCGCCTTACCGCGAAGCTCTATATGGATGGGTGCTTTGAATTTATATGGCAGGCTTGTTCATATTTTGTTACAAGTAGAAGTGAAAATTTTGTGCAGGTACTCACCTTAAGCATGTTAGGCGGTCTGCTAGGCTCTCAATCCGCATCCAAGGACTTTGGCGAGAACATGCTAAGTTCTGTCGCTCGTCAAGCTATTCAGCAACTGTTCACCCGCAGTGAGTCGGTGGATGTCTCTATTCGATGCGCTCCAGCGAGCAAGATTTTGCAAGGGGTGGTCGACAGTTTTCAAATGAAGGGGCGGGGGCTGGTCATCAAGAAGATGTTCGAAGCAGAGGCGATGGAGTTCGAGACGGATGCAGTTTCGCTCGATATGTCTGGGCTGATCGGTGGCAAGATTCGGTTGAAGCAGGCTACCCATGCGATCGCAACAGTCACCATGACCGAATCGGGCATCAACAAAGCCTTCACTGCCGATCTTGTCGAAAAGCATCTCAAAGATGTCACTTCAGAAGAAGCGACCAGTATGTCTGGTGGTGATCCGGTCTCCTTTCGAGACGTACAGATGGTGCTGCTGCCCAACCAGCGGGTCAAAATTGCGGCTAAGACTGATTTGCCCAACCGTGACGATTTACCGATCTGTCTGTCGGCCAAGGTCTCAGTAGAGCGGCGTAGGCGAGTCGTTTTCACTGACGTAGAGTTCGAGCCAGATGATGTGCCTGAGGATATCCAGTGGCTGTCAGAGGCGATGATCCCTGGATTTATTGGCGTTTTGAACCAGATGGTCGATTTAGAGCGCTTTGATCTAGATGGCGTATCTTTGCGGGTCAATCAGCTAGACGTGAAAGGCAAACAGCTCTTGTTCAACGGCTATGCAGAGATTGAGCACTTCCCTGGTATGTGATTGTTCGGCCTGGTATGTTGTTTGAGCTGATATGTACTGCTCTGATATGCAGTTGACTAGTATGCAGTTGACTAGAGCACTCAGCTTTGTAGACTGACCTAAGCGTCTATCAACTAAGGGTTAGCACAATGGAGCTGTTGAACGTCTTTCGAGCGGGCGGGGTGGTGATGTGGCCCCTACTGGGATTTTCGATATTGGCGACGACGCTGATTCTAGAACGAGGGCTATTTTGGCTACAGATCTACCAGCAGCAGGATCGTTTCATTACGCAGGTGCTAAAGCTGTACAGCACCCAGCCACAAGAGGCGATCGCCTACCTCAAGCAAAAAGCGCAGTTTCCGATCGCCAGGATATTTCTAGCCGCGCTGACGCTAGATCAGGGTAGCCCAGAGGATTTTCGGCTGGCGCTAGAAAGCGCGGCTCAAAGTGAAATGCCGCTGCTGAAGCGGTTTAGCACCGTTTTTGACACGATTATCGGCGTTGCGCCATTGCTGGGGCTACTCGGAACTATTTTGGGGCTGATGAGCGCATTTTCGTCATTGCGCATTGGGGATGCAGGTAGCGAGTCAACCACTGAGGTGACAGCCGGAATTGGGACAGCGCTGATTTCTACGGCGACTGGATTGGTGGTGGCGATCGCAACGCTTCTCTTTGCCAACCTGTTTCTAGGACTATACAAGCGTCAGCGCGCTGCGATTGAAGCATACAGCGGCAAACTAGAGCTGATATATCGGCAATATTACCGACAGTATCTAGCCCGTCAGCGCGAGACCAGTCAGCGTAAACCTGTATAGCCCTCCGCTATATTCAACCAAAAATTCAATCAAAATCTATGGGTGCGCCACGTCATCCGTCTGAGCGCTAGTATGGGGAATAATATTTCTTATTATTGGTTCTATCGAGTTGCCCTATGCGTCGATCTTGGTTGGTTTGGGCTGCTAGTACTGTTGCCTTTCTATTGACGGTTTTAATCATCGTGACGACTGGACAGGCTGACGATCCGTCAGCGCTCAGCAATCCATCTCGTCAGCAGTCTATGTTTGCGGCTAGGGCTGAAAATACTGCGATTGAAAGACTAATCGAGAATCCGCCTGCGGCTAGCGATGTTACGAGTCAGCCGATTGTTGATATGCCTAAACAGGCGGCAGAGAACCTGTCTGACCAGGTTTCGTCTAGTTCTACTGAGGTCTCGTCTAGTGCTGCGCAACCCGCTACCAGTCAATCCGCTGCCAATCAATCCACTGGCAACAAATCGACAACGGGCTACCAGCCTAGAGAGGTTTTGCGGTTAGCTGATCCAAGCAACTACGGAGAGCGCTTTGCACTGGATGTGAACGGGAATCCGGCTAATAATGATTTTATTGTCGTACTGCATGAAACCGTTGGCTCTGCGTCTAGTGCGCTAAATACGTTTGCTAGGTATCATCCGCGCGATGAAGATCAAGTCAGCTATCACACGCTAATCGGCTTAGACGGTACGGTTTACTACGTTGTTCCACCAGAACAGCGAGCATTTGGCGCAGGAGATTCTACTTTTCGCACGGCGGCTGGTGAGGAAAGCGTTGCTACAAATCCTGATTTCCCGAGCTCTGTGAATAATTTTGCCTATCACATTTCGCTAGAAACTCCACCGGACGGACAGAACAACAATCGCAGCGGCCACAGCGGCTATACCGAGCCGCAGTATCAGTCCTTGGCCTGGCTATTAGCGAGGACAACCGTACCGGACTATCGAATCACAACTCACAAAGCGGTCGATCGCTCAGGTTCGCGCAGTGACCCACGCTCCTATGAGCCCGCTCGTCTATTCAACCTACTTCATCAGTATTCTGACCGTGTGGCGTATAGCTATTAGAGCAGCAATATAGAGCAAGCGATCTAGTGAGGCATTAGGGTTTGTAGCTGGCGCTTGAGTGCTTGTTTTAGCTGCTGAAGGGCGGATGAACCGAGTACAGATGAGTCAGACGCAGCAGCGTTCAGCTGTTTGAGCCCATCAGGATCGTTTAGATAGCGATAGTGAGTCCAGAGATCGCGGTAGGGGCCACCTGGCTTCATGGGTGTGCCTGCCCAGTGTAGGTAGCGCAGTGGGCGATCGCCATCAAACAAAAGATGGCCGCGCTGTTCAAAGTGAGTAGATCCGCCCCAGCTACCCGGCTCATCAGGATTGGCTTTGGCGATATTCAGCCGTCTGGGAATTGCCTTTAGCACTAGATAATTCATAATGGGCTGATCGGTTGTCCCACTAGAGAAGTCAAAGTACTCTTTGTGCGCCGCGCATTCTCGTAGGACTTCGTACAGCGTTTCTAGACTCAGTGCGCTTTTTCTAGATCCCCACAGGCCGCTGTTGAAAATGTCTTTTAGCGCTTCGGGACTGAATACGTTTTGAGCAGGGACTACGTCTGAAAAGACATCTTCGAGACCGCGCTTGTAGTGATAGTCGCACCAGATGAAGTCTGCTTGATCTAGGTAGGCCAGCGTATCGGTAACTGGCGAGAAGAAAAGAATATCTGTATCTATATATAGGAACTCATCTAGGGGGCCGAACCAGGCGGCGAGCTTACGCATTTTGTTGGGAAGCGCCAAGAAATCTCGTGGGAAGATCTCGCTAATCTGCTGGGTCAGCGATTCGATCAGTGCTAGGTCAGGAAATAGCTGTACGTTGTACAAAGTCGGCAAGCTGCTGGGTGACTCGCGATGCGTCTTGGCTAAAAGGAATCAGAAAGACGGGAATGTCTGGATCGTGGAGGCGGAGGCTGCTGAGTAAGGCGATCGCATTATCGGCAACTTTGTCGCTGGCAACTATATATACGCCGCGCATAGCTATTCCTGGTTGAGTAACTGTTTTCTGCATTTAGTCTTGTGCGTTTGATTTAATCTTGTGTATTACATGAATGCTTTAAATCAAATGGATTAAAGTCACCGCTTTTTCAGCCCTCTTGCTCTTTCTAAATCTTCAATATTCCTGAGTAGGGAAACTGTTTTCTCGTAGGCAAACGTGGTCAGCTCATCTCGTTCAGAAACATCTTGAACAATGTCGTCAGTCAATAGGTTTAGCGCGCCAATAATGCCGTTGAGCCCGGAGCGCATATCGTAGGAGGCAGCCGCAATCTTTTGATCAAGGATGGATAGGTCTTTACCTGTCTTGTCGCCTTTGATCTGCTTGGAAAACTGGATGGCACAGAGCTGAGCGTAATAACCTCCTTTTTGAAGCAGCTCGGTATGGGTACCCGTTTCGACAACTTTGCCGTGGTCTAGAACTGCAATTTGGTCGGCGTTTTGAACAGTGGAGAGGCGATGCGCGATCACTAGGGTGGTGCGATCGCGGCTCAGTTCATCAATTGCTTTTTGTACCAGCCGCTCCGAAAGCGTATCGAGGGCGCTGGTTGCCTCATCTAGAATCAAGATATCGGGATCTTGAAGTAGGGCGCGGGCAATTGCCAACCTTTGCCGCTGACCCCCAGAAAGCAAAACGCCGCGATCGCCAATTAGGGTCTCTAGCTGCTGCGGTAGCTCCATGACAAAGTCATAGGCATTGGCTCGGCGCAGCGCATCTTCTATGAGCTGATCGGTCGCATCTGCTCGCCCGTAGGCTAGGTTCTCTCGCACCGAGGCATTGAACAAGAACGTATCTTGACTGACAATCCCTAGCCGTTTACGAAAGCTAGAGATTTCTATCTCTTTGAGATCAACACTATCGATCAGAATCTGGCCGTGGTCTGGGTCATAAAATCTGGGTAGCAAGTCGGCAAGCGTTGATTTACCGGCCCCAGATGCGCCAACTAGCGCTAGCGTGGTGCCTTTTTCGAGCAGCAGATCGATCTGCTTTAGCACAGGCTGATCGCTACCCGGATAGCTGAAGGTGAGGTCTTTGAAGTGAATGCTAGTTTGTAGAGAAGAGTATTGGCGGTGGCCCTGGACCATGAATGGCTTGTCGTCGCGGCGCAAGAAATCGCTGACAACTTCGACGCTAGGACTGGCGTTGGCAAACTGGCTGCGGGCGGCGTTGAGCTGGCCAATAGACGGCAGCATCCTAAATAGGACGAGTAGATAGGTCAGCAAGATAGACGAGAACGCTTCGATGCGATCGCCCATAAATGTCCGGCCAATAATGGCGATCGCAATCAGTGCCAGAATGCTACTGATCTCGTTAACTGGGCCAATGCCTGCAAACAATAGCTGGGCGCGATATTCCGATACTTCCCTAGCCGAAATTAGCTGCGGCAATTGCCTGATATTCGGTGTCTTCATTTGCCGTAGCCTTTACCAGTCGAATGCCAGAGAGAATCTCGACAATCCGAGAAGAATACTGCCGAGAAAGCTGTGAAAGCTGCACTCCAAAGGCTTTTGACTGGCGAACAATCGACTGACTAATCAGCGCCACTAGCCCAAGTGCGAGGACCGAAATAATAGTGAGCTGCCAGGAGGTCCAGATCAGTATGCAGACAAAAACTAGAATAGTGATGATTGCGATCGCCAGCCTAGCGAGCGTCCGAATCGCGATGGTTGTCCGACTCACCTCTATATTGAGATGATTGATCAGATCGCCGACCTTTGTTTTTGTGTAGTAGGCCAAATCTACGTCTAGCAGCAGCCGCAATCCATCTAGCCGCAGCTGGGCCGCTAGCTTGCGATTGAGACTATTAGAGGCCAGTGAGCCTGCGTAGTTCGATGCGTTCTTGAGAACAATCAAAGAGACAACGCTCAAGCCCAGCGCTAAGAGTCGATAGCGTTCAGGAACTCCGTCAAACAGCCTGATCATGCGCTGTAAGATGTCTGGAAGCTGGGCGGCAAGCTCGACCGACTGGCCTAGTAGTTCTAGTAGAATCGGCACGATCAGTACCGTTCCAATGCCGTTAAACAAGGCACCCGAGAACCCCAGCACAATAGTCAGCACTACTAGCACAGGGTATTGGAGTAGAGACTTGATCAGAAGCTGTCTGGAGTGCATGAAGCTTTGGTTTTGCGAGTAGGAAAAGGTGCGACGGCGGTAGTGTCCCTATCAGCGATGCTCAAACGTGTTCAGACAAAACCGTTTGCAGCCGTCTGGACATAGCCGCGAGGCTATAGCTCTGCACACATCTTTCCCGTGCCTTCAACCCTTTTTGATGGGCAGCGTCTAAATCTTGAAAAATTAGCGACAGTTGTTTGGCGATTTGCTCCGGCGATTCAGGCTCGACTAGGTAGGCGCAGCCTTCTAATATCTCTGGAATATCACCCACGGTCGTTGATAGAATTGGCTTCGCCATTGCCATCGCATCTGTCAGCTTGAGCGGAAACTGAGCCTTAGCGGTTGCGTAGTCTCGCTGCGGCACCACGACAGCATGAGCCGCTGACACGACTTCGGCCATCTCGTCCATCTGGAATCGGGGCAGCTTGATTAGCCACTTACCCCAGCGGGCGAGCAGGTCGTCTTCATAGCTATCGGGTTTACGCCCACCGACAATCACTAAGCGCAAATCGGCTTGATCTAGCTGATCTAAAGCCATCAGCACATCTTCTAGTCCTTTATGCGGCCGAGCAGTGCCTGGAAACATCAGGACGCGATAGTCGGCGAGGCCATATTTCTGACGGCTGAGGGCTGGGTCAAAATGCTGCGGATCGAATAGCCGAGTATCCTTGCTATTCGGCAGATATTGCCCACCGAAGCGCTGCTGTAAAAATCGGGTGCTGACCGTGATCGCGTCTGCCTGCGAGATTAGATGCTCCATCCACTCTAGATAGAGGGGATGTTCTGGGTCTTTGAGGGCACCGCCGGGTTTGAGCAGGTCGCGAGCTAGCTGCTTGGGATGGGGGCGGTAGTGCTGATGGTCGCCGCCATGCCAGCTCATCTCCCAATCGTCGATGTCTAGAATGATCGGCTTTTGAGTAGCAATTTTACGGATTAGGGCGGTGCCGAAGCTAGTAGGTCTTGGCTTGATGGCATAGATAATATCGCCTGTGAGGTAGCTAAGCAGCATTTGCAGATTGGCTGCATAGCGAAAGGAACGATGCGATCGCACGGCCTTTACTTTCAAACTTCTAGGTGGCACCGGATACAGCTCATCTGAAAACTGAGCGCCCACTACCGTCACATCGCAGCCTAGCTCCTGTAGCGCATTGGCGACTAGATAGACCCGAGTTGTGCCACCTCCAGATAGGTCCGGAGCGACTACCGAAACCGTCAACGCTCGCAAAGGTTTAGATGCAGCCATTACTGATAGCCATAAGTCGGATTCAATTCGGCTCTAACGGCTGCATCCATCGCAGCAGCCAAGCTCTCCGGCAGCTCCATTCGATAGCCACCTACCGCACCTTTGCGGACTTTGAAGGAGTCTGGGTTGTTCACGTCTCTACCTGACATCACGCCAATCCCGACTTCTTTTCCGCCCTTTAGCTCCATTTTTCGCATGTTCTGAAAAGAGGCATGGGCGATCGCCTGCTCCATTTCATCCGATGTGACGGGCAGATTCAAAAACTCAAAGACCCGACGAATTTCTTTTAGCGTGTCGGCCTTCATGTCTTCGTAGCGAACCACTAGCAGCCCGGTGGCCTCTTCGTGAGTCTGCCAGTCGTTATAGAACTGAATGTAGTCAGCTAGCTCTGTGCTATCTGTGATGTAGTCTTCTAGGCTATCGAAACTCAGCACTTTCTTATGCTGGTGGTAGCGGGAAACCAGCGCATCTCTAGGATCTCGCACCAGTAGAATGACTTTTTGCCCAGCGTAGCCGTGACCGAACTGATCGTATTTCTCGTGCATCGGCTTGATCGCGGGCAGATGCGGGTTAGCTTCTGAGAGCCTATACAGATCGTGGATGTTGATGTGGTTTGACAGGTGGTAGTGAAGTGCGATCGCCCGTCCCAAAATCACCCGCAGCCAGGTCCGCCCACAGTTCGTCAGCGAGATTAGTAGATAGTCGGCGCTCTGCCGCTCGCGCAGATGTTTTTGCGCTGCGGATTCAAACTGCGGACGTAGCTTTTGCCTAGCGCGATCAAAAAGCCGATAGGTCGGCGGATGGACCGTGAATAGTGCTTTTTGCAGCATGGGCAAGTTTTAGCTAGGCGGCAGTTCCAAGCTGAGGTTGCCCAATATGCCCTTGCGAAATTCGGTCAGTACCTTTCTAGCGGCTCGCTCTTGGCTGCTTTGAAACTGATGCTCGGCTAGTCGAACTAGATAGGTCTCACCTGTGCAGTCAGCTGGGTCTAGCTCATAGCGAGACTGAAGCGCCTGTGTTCTCACAGGTGATGTGGCGGTTCCTGCCGCAATCTCGGCTTGATCTAGATCTTTTACTAAGTCAACAAAACTAGCGGCGACCCTTTGCGTGTCGTAGGCAGCTTCGCCAATATCGTCGCAGATAGCCAGTTTGAGCGCGGCTGCTTGATCGGTTAGCTGCGCAGGGATGATTCCAGGAGCGTCGAGCAGCTCAATCTCATCAGAGATTCTGACCCAGCGAAGCTGACGGGTAACGCCTGCCTTGCGAGCGCTTTCGACGATCTTTCGCTTTAACAGTCGGTTGATCAGGGCGGATTTGCCGACGTTAGGAAAGCCGATGACGACGGCTCGCACTGGACGCGATCGCATTCCCCTGTCCTTTCGCCGCTGATTCATTGCCGCCCCGGCATGCTGAGCGGCTCTAGCGATCTGGCCGACGCCTTTACCCTGATTGGCATTGGTGTAGTAGGCAGTTTGACCGTTGGCTTTGAACCAGGTTTGCCAGCGATCGCGCATCTCCGGCGAAATCATATCCACCCGGTTCACCACCAGCACCCGCTTCTTATCCTCAATCCACCTATCTAGATCCGGGTGCAGCGTCGCCAGTGGAATCCGCGCATCGCGTACCTCCAGCACCACATCCACCCGCTTGATCTGCTCTTGCAAAGCCTTTTCTGCCTTTGCAATATGCCCTGGGTACCACTGAATTGCCGGAGTTGCCATAGCTTAGGGCACGACCAGCACAGGGCAGGGCGCTAGATTGATCACCCGATTGCTAACGCTCTCTTCGCAGCCGTCCTCAATCAGTCCAGTCCCGCGACAGCCCATCACGATCAGGTCAGCAGAGACGTCATCTGCAACATCACAAATGATAAAAGCTGGATTTCCTTCACGCTCAACCGTCTCGACTGCAAATCCACGCTGCTCAAAAACGGTTTTGCTCTTAGACAATAGCGTTGCCACTGCTTCAGTAGACGCCTGCTCGGGATGAGCCGGATCGCTGTGCTCTTGTGTTTCTACGACAGAAAGTACTACCACCTTCGAGCCGCACAGCTGAGCCATATCGATAGCGGTCTGTAGAACTTTCTTAGCACTGGGACTAGAGTCGATTGAAAGAAGGATCGTTTTGTACATATTCGATCGAGAGTTTCCAAATGTTTGTTTCAGAAGAGATCACACACTTCTGTAAACTGATAGACACATAGGCAATTTTACGCATTTATTAACGCCTTACGCATCTGCCAAAAGCGAGCCTCATAACCGAAAAGCGAACCCTATCAACAGTAGACAAGCTTTGCCCCGCTTTCAGCGCTGATGCACACAAACGTTACATATTTTTTAGGAGAGTAGTTTCCGTGGCCAAGAAAGCGCTAGCTGATTTATCTGCATCTGACGTTTCTGGAAAGCGAGTGCTAGTACGCGCCGACTTCAACGTTCCGCTCGACGATGCAGGCAATATTACCGACGACACTCGCATCCGAGCTGCCCTGCCGACTATTCAAGATTTGGTTAGCAAAGGTGCAAAAGTTGTCCTCGCTAGCCACTTTGGTCGTCCAAAGGGCAAGGTCGTTGAGAGCATGCGCCTAACACCGGTAGCAGCGCGTCTGTCCGAGAAGCTAGGCCAAGACGTGATCAAGTGTGATGACTGCATTGGCGATGAGGTCGCTAGCAAGATCTCAGGCATGGAAAACGGCCAAGTTGCTCTACTGGAGAACGTCCGCTTCTACGATGGCGAAACTGACAACGATCCTGAATTTGCTAAGCAGCTAGCGGCTAATGCCGATCTATACGTTAACGACGCGTTTGGTACAGCTCACCGGGCTCACGCTTCTACAGCGGGTGTGACTGAGTATCTTAGCCCTGCGGTTGCGGGCTCCTTGATCGAAAAAGAGCTGAAGTTCTTGCAAGAGACCGTAGACAATCCTCAGCGTCCTTTGGCTGCAATTGTCGGTGGCTCAAAGGTTTCTTCTAAGATTGGCGTGATCGAAACCCTGCTAGACAAAGTCGATAAGATTTTCATTGGCGGCGGCATGATCTTTACTTTCTACAAGGCGCGAGGCATGAGTGTTGGTAGCTCCCTAGTAGAAGAAGACAAACTGGAGCTGGCGAAAAAGCTAGAAGCTAAGGCAAAGGAAAAAGGCGTTGAGTTCTTGCTGCCTACAGATGTGATCGTAGCTGACAAATTCGCCGCAGATGCGAATACTCAAACCGTAAGCGTAGATAGCATTCCCGACGGCTGGATGGGCTTGGACATCGGGCCTGATTCTGTGAAGACTTTCCAAGAGGCTTTGGCTGATTGCAAGAGCGTAATTTGGAATGGGCCAATGGGCGTGTTTGAGATGGAAGCATTTGCTAAGGGCACAACAGGTATCGCCACGACGCTTGCTGGACTGACTGATAAAGGCTGCATCACCATCATCGGTGGTGGCGACTCTGTAGCAGCCGTCGAGCAAGCTGGTCTTGCAGACAAAATGAGCCATATTTCTACAGGCGGCGGCGCTAGCCTGGAACTGCTCGAAGGTAAGACGCTTCCTGGTATTGCCGCTCTAGACGATGCATAACGCTAGTTTGACGGTCACGCTCGGACGAGTGCTGTCATAGTCAAAAGGCCATTCTACATAGCTTGTAGAATGGCCTTTCTTAGCGGGCTACTTTCTCGATATAGTCGGTTAGCCAGTACCCTCCTAATAGGCAAAGTAGGTTATACGGAATAGAAATCACAAAGATCAGCCATCCGACGCTAAGTCCAGCGCACACCCCACCAGAGGTTCTTCCAAAACTGCTCTACGCCTGGAAAGTAGCCAGCTTGCATACCGTGCCAGACCCAGAGCATTCCATTGCTGCTTTCAGTATCACGTGTGTAAGCGCTGTGAAACTGAAGCCTGCGATCGCATACCCCAGAAATAATCTCACTCTACTCATATCCACCTGCCTTTGCTGCGAAGGGTGATATCACACTCGCTAGAGCAAGCTCCAGAGAGATCACAGCGCACTAGACAAAATTCCCAGGATCTTCTCGATATTGCTGATGTGATATTCGCTCAAATCAATACTCTATTCTAGAGATGCGACGCACATGGAATTAAGTCGATTGAATAGCTCAGAAAGTTTGCAGCAGGCGATCAGATCACAGATTGAACAGTCTCCTAACCAGCGCGTTACCTTTGCTGAGTTCATGGATCTAGCGCTGTATCATTCGCAGTTTGGCTATTATGCTACGCCTAGCAGCATTATTGGAGCGCAGGGCGACTTTGTGACCTCGCCGCATATGGGACGTGACTTTGGTGAAATGGTAGCAGAGCAGTTTGTGGATATGTGGGAGGCGCTAGATCGGCCAGAGCAGTTTGATCTAGTAGAAATGGGGGCGGGGCAAGGGCTGGTGGCTGGAGATGCGATCGCCCATATTCAATCCCGCTACCCCGACTGCTTCACCACGCTCAACTATACAATCGTCGAGAAATCAGCCGCACTCAGGGCCGAGCAGCAAAAACGTTTAAGTCATTGGAATGAGAAAGGCATTGCGGTTAACTGGGTTGAATTGGATGCGATCGCGCCCCAATCCATCACTGGCTGCGCCTTTTCCAACGAACTCGTAGACGCCTTTCCGGTTCACTGGGTAGAGCTACATAATCAAACGCTACAGGAGATGTACGTTATCCACGGCGAGGAAGGCTTTTCATCAGAACTAGGAGAACTTTCCACCCCCAAGATAGAGAGCTACTTCGACCAAATCGATATTAATCTAAGTCACTACCCAGAAGGCTATCGAACAGAAGTCAACCTAGCGGCGCTCGGCTGGATCGAACAGATTGCCAGCAAGTTGGAACGAGGCTATCTACTCACGATCGACTACGGCTATACGGCTCAGCGCTACTACAGCCCAGCTCGCGCAGAAGGCACTTTGCAGTGCTACTACAAGCACAGCCATCACAGCGATCCGTTCATTCATGTGGGTGAACAGGACATCACTGCTCATGTGGACTTCACCGCTTTAGAAAAACAGGGCACTGAAGTTGGTTTGCAGCATCTGGGATATACTCAGCAAGGGCTATTTTTGATGGCGTTGGGGTTGGGCGATCGCCTTAACAAGCTCTCGCAGATCAATGCCACTAGAGCCGCGAAGCCTACAGATATCCAAGCCATCATGCACCGACGAGAAACCCTTCAGCAATTGATCAATCCGATGGGCCTTGGTAACTTTGGCGTATTGATCCAGAGTAAAGGATTGACTCAAAAAGAAATCGCCAGACCTTTAAAGGGACTGACGATTCCACCATTAATGTAACTATTTTCAGTCAAATACTATCGGTCCCTTCTCAATCTAGAGAGGACGGAAGATGAAAGGATAGCGGTAGGCTTTTTCTGGGTCTGTGACGCAGCTAAGAATAGCAAAGACAGGCAAAACCACCTGCACGATGCCAAGTAGGGCAACGAAGGGCAGACCAATAATCAACCAGGCAGGAATGATTAGCAGCACGCTATAAAGCCACATGTTGAAGTGAAAATTCAGTGCTTCCTTAGCGTTGTCCTTTACCACCGGGTCATCAGAAATAAACATCAGCACCGCAGGAATGCCAGCTGAGAGAACCAGTTGACTCAAGAAAATAGATCCATGAGAAGCGATCGAAAAAAGCTTCCGCTTATCAGAATCAAAAGTAGTTTCCATATCCGTAAATCCTTGCGTTGCTCTACAGTCCAAGACGGTTGCTGATCTTCGTCAAAGATCCCCCGCTCTCGATATTTACAATATTAGCGGCTACAGCAAGATAGGGAAACGTCGTCAGATTTCGTAAATACCGTCCTCACACCGACACGCTACTTGCCGCTGACATAAGATAAAAGAAGCACCCCATTTAAAACCTCAAGGAACCAAACCCCATGCAAATGAAGCGCTTAGGCCACGTCGCCGTCTGTGTCGAAGATGTCTCAAAAGCCGTCCAGTTCTATCAAAACCTGGGTATGAAAGTCGTCTGGCAAGACAGCGACTGGGCCTACCTCAAAGCCGGAAACGACGGCCTTGCGCTTATGAGCCCTGACTACGATCAGGCAGGTCCTCACTTTGGCTTTGTCTTTAGCGATAGAGCCGACATCGACACCGCCTACGCCAAACTCAAAACAGATGGCGTCAAGGTCGGCAAAATTCACGACCACCGAGATGGCACTGCCTCTTTCTATGGCCGCGACCCCTTTGGCAACTGGTTCGAGTACCTCTACGAACCTGATGACTTATTCGATGAGCAGATGACTGCTTCTTCGGCTCAAAACTAGTTTACATAGCCTCTAAGTCAATATCTCTTAAATCAATGGCTATCGCCGCACTTCGCTATGGCACAGATCACTATCGATATTCCTGATGAGCTAGCTTCTCAGCTTACTCCGTATCAAAGCCAGTTCTCTGAGCTATTTACTCAGCTCATCGCAGCTCCTTTGCTCACGGATCAGAACCCGACGAAAAACCCCCAAAACGGAGAGCATAGCGCTTCTCTCAACGTATACCAAGAAGTTCTAGACTTTCTTATCAGTCGTCCTACATCAGAGCAGATCATCAACTTTAAGGTCTCTACAAGTTCTCAACAGAAACTGCAAACCTTACTTCAGAAGAGTAAGGAAACCGCTCTTACTGCTACGGAACGAACGGAACTCGATCTTCACGAACAGCTCGATACGCTTGTTGGATTGCTTAAGGTTCGAGCTTACAGTACAAATCATTCCAAAACAAACACCAGTCAACCCTAGTATGAGTGCCTACATATCGGCATCCCTTCTGCAAAGGATCGTAGAGCAAGCAACAGGTAAATGCGAGTATTGTTTAGTCCATCAAACTTTCTCAATCTACAGTCATGAGATTGACCATGTTATTACGGTTAAGCACGGCGGACAGACAACCGAAGAAAATCTAGTCCTAGCCTGTCTATCGTGCAACCGATACAAGGGTTCCGACTTGACTAGTATTGATCTAGAGACGAAAAGGATTACGGCCCTATTTAACCCCCGAATACAATCTTGGACAGACCATTTTTCGCTGTGTAAAGGACTAATTCTAGGGGTGACAGCAGCTGGACGAACTACCGCTTTCCTGTTGAGGATGAACGAAGCAAATAGGCTACAGCTACGACAGGCTTTAATCTCTCAAGGACTATATCCCTAGCTTCTAGTCCGGGCGATCTAGTGTTGTGGTTCTAGGATCAATTATCTTTTTGCCGATGCCGGGAAAGTGGATGGCTAGACAGATTTTGTTGCCTGCGCCGAAGATATGGGTGACTTTACCTTCTCCAAAGGCTCTGTGAATGACGGGTGCGCCGACGTTCCAGTCGTTTTCGTGGGTGCCGGGTTTGTTGAGGTTGGGCTGGGGGTTCTTGAGTTTGGCTTGGCGAGTGGTGGTGGTCCAGCGTTCGGGCAAAGCGCTGGGGACGGTGGCGAGGATGTAGTCGCGGGGAAGTTCGCTGAGGAAGATGGAAGGGGTGGAGACTTCGCGCATGTGGCCGTAGGTGCGGCGTTCGCGGGCGTGGGAAATGAACAGACGGTCCTGGGCGCGGGTGATGCCGACGTAGCAGAGGCGGCGCTCTTCTTCGATGGCGGCAGCGTCTTCTAGTGAGCGAAAACTGGGGAAGAGTCCTTGCTCTAATCCGACTAGGAAGACAACTGGAAATTCCAGCCCTTTGGAAGCATGAAGGGTCATTAGCGTTACCTGGTTGCCATCGTCGTTGTCGTCTCGGTCGGTGCTGAGTGAGGCGTTCGCTAGAAAGGTCAAAAGCGTAGCGTCCTCGTTTTCTTCTTCAAATTGGACGACGGCGTTGTAAAGCTCTTGAATGTTTTCAATTCGAGTTTCGTCTTCTTCGGTGCCTTTCGATTTCAAGGATTCGATATAGCCGGTTTGCTCCAGCACGTCTTGTACCAACTCAGAAGGCCCAACCGAATCGGCTCGCTCCTGCCAGCTTTTGATCATTTCAGCAAAGCCAGTGACTTTCTTCCCGGCTCTACCCGCTAGCGTTTTGACCGAGGTTTCATCCTGGATGATTTCCCATAGCGGTACGCCTAGTTCGCTAGCTGCCTTGTCTAGATTGTCGAGTGTCGTTTTGCCAATACCGCGTCTAGGGGTGTTGATAATGCGCTTGAGGCTGACGCTGTCTGCGGGGTTCACCGCTAGGCGCATATAGGCGAGCATGTCTTTGATCTCGCGGCGGTCGTAGAAGCGCAGGCCGCCGACTACGCGGTAGGGGATGCTAAATCGAGTCAGGACTTCTTCCATCGCTCTAGACTGAGCGTTGGTGCGGTAGAGAATAGCAAAGTCTTTCCACTGTAGCTCTGGATTTTTGAGCTCTAGGTTGCGGATCTGGCCGACGACGTATTCTGCTTCCATCGCTTCGTTATCAGCGCGATGACAGAGAATGGAGTCGCCTTCTCCTCTAGTCGCGCGGAGGATCTTGTCAATCCGCTCGGTGTTGTTTTCGATTAAATGATTGGCAACGTCGAGAATATTGGAAGTAGAGCGATAGTTTTCCTCTAGTTTGACTAGAGTCTGGGTTTCGTCATCGGTGAGGCCATCGCCGAATTCTTCCTGGAAGCCCATCAGGATGGTGAAGTCAGCGGCGCGGAAGGAATAGATACTTTGGTCGGCGTCGCCTACGACAAAGACGGAGCGGTTGTTCCAGTCGTCAAATTTGCTGCCTTGACCGTTGGTAGACAGTAGCTGAATCAGGTCGTATTGAGTGCGATTAGTGTCCTGATATTCGTCGACTAGGATGTGGCGAAAGCGGCGATGCCAGTAGTCTAGAACCTGTTCGTTCTGGCGGAAGAGCTGAACGGGCAGACGGATCAGATCGTCAAAGTCTAGCGCGTTATTAGCTGATAGTCCTTTCTGGTAGAGGCGATAGACTTCTGCAATGGTGCGTCCTTTGAAATGCGGGTTTTCTTGCTCGTACTGGTCGGGGGTGAAGCCTTGGTTTTTGGCGTTGCTAATAGCAAAACGGACAGAGCGGGGGTTAAATTTGCGATCGTCTAGGTTCATTGTGCTGATGACGATGCTTTTGACTAGGCTCTGGGCGTCGGATTCGTCAAAAATAGAGAAGCTCCTGGTCCAACGCTGACCGTCAGCGCTCTGATATTTCTCAATGTCGTAGCGCAGGATGCGGGCGCAGAGGGCGTGGAAAGTGCCGACCCAAAGACCTTTGATGAATGTTTTATAGACGTAGGAGCGTAGCTGAATCTGCTCGCGCTCTGGCAGCATGTGAAAGGGTTTGCCGTGGCGAGCGAGCGATTCTTGTTCGGCGAAAAGCTTTTCGATCCGCTCTTTCATTTCGCGAGCGGCTTTGTTGGTGAAGGTGACCGCTAGAATATTTTCAGGATCGACTCGGTGATTAAGGATCAGATTGGCAATGCGATAAGTAAGGGCGCGAGTTTTGCCTGATCCGGCTCCGGCGACGACCAATAGAGGTCCGCAGAAGTGCTCTACAGACTGACGCTGAGCTGGGTTGAGCTGATTGAGAAAATCTACGGTGGTGACCATACTATTGAAAGGAGGCGTGAAAAGAGGCAATTCGCTCTACTAAGTATGGCACTTGATACAAATACCGACGGATTGAAATCCGTAAATGGTCGGGAATCTGAGGAAATAGCGATACGGCGGCATGAGGAATGGATGTGGCGATCGCACGCCCTAGCTCAAGCCGCAGGTGCAGCCGGAGAGATTCCGGTTGCGGCCATCATCGTCGGCCCAGATAATCAGCTAATTGCCTCGGCTACCAATCGCAAGGAGCGCGATCAAGACCCGACTGCCCACGCAGAAGTGCTCGCGATTCGAGCAGCGGCCAAACAGCTAGGCGACTGGCACCTGAATCAGTGCACCTTGTATGTGACCTTAGAGCCCTGTCCGATGTGCGCAGGCGCAATCATTCACGCTCGTTTGGGCTTACTGGTCTATGGTGCAAGCGATCCAAAAACAGGTGCAATCCGTTCTGTTTTGAATCTGCCAGATGGGCCTGGATCTAATCACAAGCTAACTGTGATTGACGGGGTCTTAGCTACGGCCTGTCGGCAGCAGCTACAAAATTGGTTTAAGCAAAGACGGCTTCAGGCAAAGGCGGCCTCAGGCAAAGCAGCGAAGTAGCACTAGATCTTTTATCAAGCCAACCTTGAAAGTGTCAGCGGCAGTCTCGATTGCTCACGACTGCTCGTCTACTGTGGGTTCATTACATTTGTCAGGCGATCGCGCTGACAAATACATCTGCGCCTGAGCTGTATACGCATCTAAGGTGCCTTTTTGTCACACATATGCTGATTAATTTTCCTATGGATATGGTATTTCCTGCTGCCCGTCAGTGTCCGGCAGTGAAATCTCGTCTCTCCCCTTGGCTCGCGCCGATTATGTATGCCATCGGTAAATGGCTAGTTTTACCCATCTACTTCAGTGACATTGAGATTTTGGGAGAAGAAAACATTCCGACTGAAGGACCCGTCGTCTTAGCTCCGACTCATCAGGCTCGCTGGGACTCGTTACTAGTTGGATTGCTAGGACAACGCGCAGGCCGCTATCTCAGATTCATGGTGACAGCCGATGAATGTACCGGGATTCAAGGCTGGTTTATCCGCCGACTGGGTGGATTTCCGGTGCATGTGCGTAAGCCTTCGATCCAGTCTTTGCGACACGGGGTCAATCTGTTACAGGGCAATGAGATGCTGGTGATCTATCCAGAGGGAAATATATTTCGCGATCGCATCAACCCGCTCAAACCCGGCCTCGCCCGCATCGCCCTACGTGCCGAAAATAGCAGGCCCAACCTAAACGTCAAAATCGTTCCCATTACCTTGAAATATAGCGATCTGTGCCCAAAATGGCGGAGCAGCGTCATTATTCATGTTGGTGAACCACTTGCCGTTACGAACTACAAAGGTGCAGGTAAAGAGCAGTCAAAACGACTAACTAACGATTTGCAAGATAGTCTACAGGCACTAGCTTTGCAGAACCATCTGGTAGAGGCATAACACAAGAGGTAGAGCATGCTATGTCCCTACGCTGGCACGGAGAATCTGATTGACGCAGAGTGATAGCTCAGGAAATCCGGCAGACTGCAGCAAGTCGCCCTCGATAAAAGATTGGCCCGTTTCATATTCGCTACCGTTCAATCGATATATCCACACCGTCGGCGTTTTGGGTGAGCCGATGAAGCGCACGCCGCCAAGCGCGCGATAATCTACTATCCAGTATTCAGGCACCCCAAGCTTTTCGTACTCTGCTAGCTTGATCAGGTAATCATCTTGCCAGTTAGTACTGACAACTTCGACAATCAGCTTGACAGGTGCGCCTGTGGAGATGCTGGATGATTTATTCCAGTAGGGGTCTTCGTTAACCTTTGCTGTTTCTAAAACAACGATGTCCGGCAGATACCCTTCTGCCTCTCTTTGGGGTTTGATTAGACAGGATTGCGGAATAAATAAGGAGAGAGCTAATCTATCGATCTCCAGATCTAGTTTTCTTCTAATCAGTGCAATCACCTGCTCATGTGGACCGATAGGTCTCATTTCCAGTATCTCTCCGTAGCGCAGTTCGTAGCGACCGCCATCTTCTGGATACAGCGCTATAAAGTCATCGAACGTTAGTGATTGGGTTTTGGCCTGCACCATGGTAGTTATCGGCAGTAGTCATTGACAGATAGAACGAACCGGATTAATAGTCCCACTGATCACTTCATGAGTTTAGACGACTCAGGCGTCAGACAGCCTAAGCCATGTCATATGCCCAATGTCAGCGACCACTTCTTTAGCTGACCTACACTTCCAAGCACATGGTCAATTACCTGTAGTCGCCAGCTCCCTTTCACTGACGCGTTCAGTAGCTGGCGCAGAGCGGGCGTACTGACCAAAGAGTACGTTCTTTGCAGTCGCGTTTGGCGTCCTAGCGTCCGACCTTGGACTAGAACTTTTTGAGAATCTGGCGTGATTAATGTGAAAGAAAGATCGCTCAAGAACTCGTGCTCGGCTTGAATGTAGACCTTGATATCTTGCAGTCTGCCACTCTCTCGAATTGTGATTGGGCTAGACACGCCTCTAGGATTATCGTCTGGGATAGAAAAAGCAATTTCATTCTGAGCGCTGACCGTAGCTTTTAGGGTCCGATTAGACGAGGGTCCGCTGATGCCTTGCGCCTGCGCTGCTTTGACTGCGTTGAACGCGTTGACCTTGCCATAGCCAAACCAGAGGGAATGGCCTCTACTGTTGTAGGTGCCGTGTTTTTGATTAAGCTGCGGATCGGGTTGCTTATCGATGATTTTGTCAGCGGTTTGCTGCAAGATTTGCTTGACTTCCCTTGCGGTCAGATCAGGGTTTGCAGATAGCATTAGGCCGACGACTCCTGCGACCAACGGACAGGCACTAGAGGTGCCGCCAAAGCCTGTGTAGTCGTTGTCGGTGTAGCCTTGAGTGCCAGTGCGATCGCTTGTCAGCACCACCCGCCCCGGCAGCGCCACCTTCACCAATGGCCCCGTATCAAACCGCCCAGTCGATAGAGACATTGACGGCCTTGCATTGTTACTAGGCGCAGCCACTGACACATCTCGGCCCCAGTTGCTGTAGGCAGACTTACGGTTCAAGCTAGTGCAAGCGGAGACGGTAATGACGTCGGGATGCACCGCGAACCCGCTTAGCCATTTCGTGAGGCCGCGCAGCACATTCTTTGGCCAGCCCATCTCTTCGATCTGGCCATCCACAGGGCGGTTGGCATTGCCCGCAGAGAAAAGCACCACGCAGCCTTTTCCATTGCGGCCTTGGGTCGCTGCTTTCTTGATCGCCTGGCTAATTCGCCTGGATAGGGCGAAGTAATTCGAGGCCGGTGACCAGCTACAAGAGATCACGTCCGCGCCTTGTTCTATCGCCCAGTCAAATAGCTTTTCGATCGAAACATCATCTAGATAACCAGTCGTTTGCAGCGGCATCAGGCTACACCCTGGCGCAATTCCCACAATACCTTGGCCAGTTTCTTCGGCAAGGGCAACGCCCGCTACGGCTGTCCCGTGATTCTCGTTCTGATTGGACGCAGGGGTTGGTAGCCCATCGCTGTTCTTAAAGTCTCTAGGGGCGACAATTTTGCCGGATCCCTGTAAATCGGGGTGGGAGAGATCGAAGGCGTCATCGGCGATCGCAATCGTAATCGAACGGCTGCCTCTGGTGATATCCCAGGCTTTCTCGGCCGAAACATGCGAACCAGGGGCCAAATCACGTCCGCCCCGGTGGTTGAGATACCACTGTTGGGGATAGCGATCGTCGGTGGGGCGATATAGCGGTGCGATCGCCATAATGATATTTGGCTCAGCCAGCAGCACCTGCGGATGCCGCTTTAGCTGATTTGCAATCTTTAATGGGTTCTGTCGCGCTAGCGGCCCAATCTTAAAGCTATGCGTATTGCCGCTACCTGCAATCGGCTGCATTCGAATAATGCCAACGCTCAGCGCAATCTGATCAATTTGATCGGCTGACAGTGCGTCGATGAATTGCACAGTCAGCTGGTTACCCAGATATGCGTACGATTCAGGACTGACAACCGGCTCATACACATGGCTGACATAGACAATCTCGTCTAGCGATCGCAAGTCGCTCATGGCGGCTTCTAATTGAGCGGCTTCTACCTGCCACTCCAACAGCCATTCCATCTGGCCATTCCGATCATTTCCAGACTGCGCTGCCGCCGTTCGAGCCGATTCGCTAGGCTGCATGGCATTCGGCGTAATATTTCTTACCTGCTGCGGCTGCCACCGCGCTGACAGCTCACTGATCGCCCCGGTATCCGCCGCGCCATTGACCATCTCAAATGTCCAGCAGAACGTCAGCCGATCTTTGAGCTTCCGGACTAGTAGCTCCTCACCACCGCGCTGTAAGATGACACCCTCTTGTCCAGGCAATACACCTGCTCCGCCGCTGACAGAGCTTTCCTTGACAGGACTGCTAACGGGTTGATCGACTAGAAAAGATTCTGATGGACTCATGAATCTGTGTACTTGAAGGACGTATTCAAGGGACTGCAAAGAGCTACACAAAGCTGATCTGCCTGCACAGCTTAGTACAGATCGATAGATAGAGGTGCTCTCGTCAAACTTTTGCAATCCACTTAGTCAAGAGTCACATTAAGAGGCGACAACGAAGAGCATCATGACCTAATCTAGGTTGAATCACCTATCAGTAAGCTGGACTTTTACACCGCTTCCTCACAACATGGTTTCCGAACTCAAAGCTTTTTTCTCTAGCGCTGCTTCTAACGCGACTAGTGCTCTATCGACAATTAGTCTATCGGCAATCAGCGCGGCTGCTCTCTCCACAGCTATTACGTCGCCCGCCCAAGCTCAGATGTCAGATGCTGTGAATCCAGATGCCGATGCAATGCCAACGGTAACTCGCGCCGTAGGACAGGCGACTAGTCCAATCGGAATTGCGGCGGGTCAGTCGCTGATGAGTGAGGCTGAAGTGGCTATCAGCGCTCAGGACTATGCACTAGCTGCAACCAAGCTGATGGAAGCTCGTCAAGCACTCAACGATGTTTCTGCTCACTATCAAAGCTTGTCTAGCGTGTTTGTCGGACTAGACAGCCGCGTGAATGAGGACTTGCGATCGCTCGCTCTAGAATCTGCGCAGGTTCGCGACCAGGCCAGCTATCAGCTAGCCGTCGTCTACCGCGCTCAAGACCGTCCAGATCTAGCAATTCCTCTACTGGTCGAAGTTGTCAGAAGTCAGCAGCCTACTCGCGATCTTGGCCAGCAAGCTTACCAGCAGCTCTACGAACTCGGCTTTGTGGGTGTCTCCTTCGACTTGCCTAGCTAGCTCTGCTAGCTCATTTGCAAGTAAGACATTACGGCATAATAGGTAGGTCAACGTCCTATCTAGAAAATCAGAGGAAATGCAGATGATCAGCCCTGACCAAGTAGAAGCGATGATTAAGGCCGGTCTACCAGATGCCAATGTCGCCGTACAAGATCTAACGGGTGGTGGTGACCACTATCAAGTCGCCGTTATCTCCGATGCTTTTGAAGGGCTTAGCCTAGTCAAGCGGCATCAGCTCGTCTACAAGGCGGTCAATACGGCAATGGCCTCGGAAGCTATTCATGCGCTTTCCCTAGATACTAAAACCCCAGATGAAGTCGCTGTATAAACGGTAATACGAAGTAGCATCATGGTGCGACTCAGCCAAGCTAGCTACTACAATGACGCTTATATGCGATATCTATAGGGTTGGCCTATAGGCGCGGCACACTCAACTAAAAGGTAGCGATGTCTCCAGAAACTAAATCCAGAATCGACACCCTAGTCGAAGAAAATAAGATCATGGTGTTTATGAAAGGCACCAAGCTCATGCCTCAGTGCGGCTTTTCCAACAACGTCGTGCAAATCCTCAATATGCTAGGCGCACCCTATGAAACGATAGACGTTCTAGCCGACCCAGAAATTCGACAGGGAATTAAGGAATACTCCAACTGGCCCACGATTCCACAGGTCTATATTAACGGTGAATTTATTGGCGGTTCAGATATCTTGATCAAGATGTACGAAGAAGGCAATCTTCAAGAAACAGTAGAAGTTGCTCTAGCCTCTTAGGCTAGGACTGAACGACTAAGCGATCAAACAATCTAAAATGAGTAGGTACAGAAGTTATTTCTTCTGGTTGAAGCGTGCCGATTGTGATGAATATCTCAATGGGTGCGCTTTTTGCTGCAATCTACTAGCTGTGCTCTAGTAATAGTCTGTCTCTACCTCTGGCTGCGCAACGACAAAGTTAGAGGTGTCGTGCAAAAAGCGCAGACTTTCTTGTTCTAGCTGGTTGATCAAATACGATTCAATCGCACCGGAGTGACGTAAAGATGTCACGTATCCTTCTAGATAGAGTCTAAGCTCATCCGTGCGGTAGCCTTTATTCCAGTAGTCGACGAGTGTGTCAGTAATCCGCTGGTAGTAACGAATCGTTCTGGCGTCTTGCAGCATTAGTTTGATCGTCCTCGAATACTCAACAAAAGCTTTAAAGCGGTCGATTTATCAGTCAACCAAGATAGGGACTACTCGTTACATTTTATCAGGTGGAATCGGCCTGAACCGATTCAAAATGGTAGATATCGTGCTTCTGTAGAGGGATTTTGTTCCCGTAACCTCGATTACAGAACTGAGAAAATGGCTCTGATACTGTTCTTTTTATAAGACCTGTAGCTAGCGGCATTGAGTTCGCTCTTCATTTTGTGAACGACATCGTCAACCACACCGTTAAAACGAGTATTCAGGTTATAGAAAGCAATCCCAATTTGCGCTCTCTACTCAGTTGGAACTTGCAGCAGGCAGGATATCAGGTTCAGCAGTGTACCGACATGGTTTCGGCTAGAGACAATTTTCAGTCTCATCAGCCAAATCTGGTTGTGTTAGAAGCAGAGTTTGGCGGTGGACAAGGAATACAGCTCTGTCAGTGGTTAAGAAATCAAAGCTACCCGCTGATTTTGATGCTCTCGGCGCGGATTACAGAAGCCGATGTGGTCAATGGATTGGGTGCTGGCGCAGACGACTATCTCAAAAAGCCTTTTGGCATGAAGGAATTTTTGGCGAGGGTGGAATCGCTGACCCGGCGCAGTCGCCACACCACAACTCCCTTAGCGGTAGACTATGGCGATTTGCACATCGACTTGGTCCAGAGGCGAGTGCGATACAAGGGCGATTTTATCGATCTAACGCCGCAGGAGTTTAGCTTGCTTTACGTGCTCACTCAAGCCGAAGGAGAGCCGCTTAGCCGAATCGATTTGCTCCGCCGCGCCTGGCCAGATGCTATAGACAATCCGCGTACAGTGGATACGCATGTGCTGTCTTTACGTAAGAAAATTGAGGTAGATCCGCGTCATCCTGATCTGATTCAAACGGTGCGTAACGTAGGCTATCAGATCTGTGTGGGGCAGATGGAAACCTCGGCAATGGAAGTGATGGCGATCGCACACAGTAAGCCTGCTTGAGCGATTCAATCCCAATCGGCATGCTCTATCTGCGCCTGGTCAACTAGCTGCTGACGTATCTGCACCCAATCGACTTTTCTAGCGGGTATATCTGCTATCAGTTGGCCTTGCTCTATCTGCCAGAGACGATTGACATATCTAGAGAGCAGCTCTATCTGGTGGTTCGCCATGACGATAGCCATCTGGTTCTGCTGGATGAATTCAGTTAGAAGCGATAGGAGGAACTCGCTGTAGCCAACATCTTGAGCTGAGGTCGGTTCGTCTAGCAAGAGGACTTTGGGCTGCGTGATTAAAGCGCGCGCGATCGCCACCCGCTGCCGCTGGCCCAAAGACAGATTCACCGCTGTGCGCTCCATCCAGTCTGTTGGAATCTTAAGCCGATCCGCCCATGTCTTTACGCTTTGATCGATTGCGCTTGAATCAATTGCACCTCGATTGACTTTCCCAGCCGACTGACCCTGTAACCACAGCGGGTAGCCCAACGCCGCTTTCACCGTCATTCCCAGCAGCCGACTCTCTTGATTGACCAGCGCAACCTGACGCCGCAAAGACACCACCGATACCTGCTGAATATTGGTACCCATAAACCGAATTTGACCGCTGCTCGCTTCAGCCAACCGGTTCATCAGCCGTAGCAAACTGGTTTTACCCGAACCAGATGGCCCTACCAACGCAACAAAATCGCCCAGCTCCAAAGAAAAAGTCACATCTTTAAGAATCTCCGCGACGCCAACCGTGGCTCTCATCGTTACCCGTTCAAACGCCAAGACCATTGCGAATACCAATCCCTATCGCCTGCCCTCTAGGCAACTGGCGTAAAACTGCTAGCTGCCCCAATCGTCCATATATCAACCAACAGCAGCATCGCCGTTAGCCCCAGCAAAATAGCGTACATCCAGGGCTGAGAAAGTGGCTTCACATCACGAGTATCCACCTCAGTCTTCGCTTCGACATACCGCATCAGACGCGCAAACCCAACCACTCGCATCGGCAGCAGATAGGCCTTATCCTGCGTTTGATTAAGGAAGTAATACACAATGCCGCCTTGCCCGGTAGAACGTGGCCTTAGCGCCGTAATCTCATCCCAGCGCAGATGCCAACCCCTGCGACCAGACGCGCTTACCCAGGCAGGGTAGGTGACGGCGATACCCTCGTTATCCACTAGCACACGTTCGCTTAACCCACTCCACAGAGCCACCATCCCCACCGCAAACCCAACCCAAAGCAACCCAGGTGGAACTGGGGCGCTAGTCATCTCAGCTAGAAAAGGCAGCGGAATCACTAGCGCGATGTACAAAGATACAAGCGTGAGCTGAATAATAGGCGAAATTTTGAAGCTGTCTTTGGTAGGCAAAGGCTCAGAAATCATAGGGCTAAGACAGACGCAGCTATTGATGCATTACTTTCTATAAAGAACCTATCGTAGAGACCTCAGATAAGAAAAGCACGTCAGCTCCAATACATTCTCTAAGTCATTACAGATATTTTTGAACAACACTCCAACCAGAAGCGCTCACTGCGATAAAGGCGAAAAATAAGCCAGCGTTGAGACTAATGTGCAGTGTCCTTGCCCACTGTCGTTCCGGGCTGATCCGCGTCGCGCTCCAGGCCGACACCAGTGTCAACAGTACCACAAATAGCCCAGCAGGCAGATGCAGCGAATGCCCTAAACCGCCGAACTCACCTAACGTTCCGACTACGCCAATAGACAATAGCAGCAGTACCAAAAGCACCATAGCAATGCCTGTTGTAATATGGGCTAGCCGCAACCAGCTAGGTCGAGAAAAATGTTTATCCGAACGCGTATAGAATAAGCCAGCTCCACTCACCGCTAGCAGCGTGTAAGCCGCTATGGAAAATCCCATTGACCAAGCCGCTATTCTCCATAGCCAGATAAACGAAGGCAGATCCACGCCAATATTCCTTGCTAGTAAGTTACTCTAGAGGCTTACTAGAGTACCAGACTCATCAAACAAACTTTCCTTCTCAAACTAGCGTAGTTTGTCATCGACTCTTGCTGTCTACATCAAGGCAAATTCCTACGTGCTCAAAGAGGCTTCTAGATCTTTACTTTCTGACTTATTCTCTGAGGTGAATAGATTGGAAGGCGCAGCCTCCTCGCTATCAGGCTGAATTGCCAGCCCCTGACAGTCAATGGTATCGGACAAGATAGCGCTTGCCATCATCCCCGTATGAATCTCTAGCTTGGCGGTAGCGACCGCTTCAAACAAAAGCCGCTGTCCCGGAAATACAACACGCTCAAAGTACCAGTTAGGCACATTCGAAATACGTGCGATTTGAATTTTGCTGGTTACGTTGACGTAGCAGCAGAGAAGAACGGCAGCGTCGTCAGACGGAATAGGATCGATGATTTGAGCCATGATTTGGAAAGAGAAGAAACTGTCTGAAACACTTCACACTTAGCGAGGCTAACACCTCAAAAATGAGATGACTGTAATAACGAATACCAAGCTAAAAGCATTTGTTGGGATCGCCTGATATTAAGGGTTGTCGCAATCAGAGATTCCCTGAATTTGTAGAGCTCATTTGCTGATTTCATAGCTCTTAAACTGTTGTAACAAACAGTACAAAGGCGCTGTAGAAATTAAAAAATATCGTTCGAATTTAAACCAAACCAACTTACTAAAAGACGGTATTTGATAAAGATTTTGATGATAATTGACAGTGCTATTACGTAGTAGTGCCCTTGGCATAGATCAGAATTTCATTGTCGAAAATTCCACGCTGGATAGACAGCGCTTGCTGTAACCAGATAGCAAATAGTATTGACCAGAAGAGTCTTTTCGTAAGTAATCGCCACATAAATTCGTGCGACGAAACAAATCTTCACTGTGATTCCTTGCTAAATGATTCTCTGCTAAAACGGAGAAACTACATATTCTTTACAAAGCACTCCAGAAAATATTAGGTAGACGGCCTGCTTCTATCGTTACTGTGGACAGCGTATTGACTGTCCGAGTCCAGCGGAATGACCAATGAGATAAACGCACTCAGAAAAATCTACATCACAGAACAGAAGAAAAAGTGCGAAAGATTTCTGGCAGCGTGCTCTTAGCCTGGAGTCGGTGCTATCGTAAAGATATGTGAAAAGTCTGAGAGCTGCAATTGCCTGCCATGAACGCCCGCATTCTCTACGTTCGACTTCCGTGTAATCCTATATTCCCCATCGGCGTTGTCTATCTAGCCGATCATATCCATAAGTGCTTTCCGGAAGTAGAGCAGCAAATCTTCGACATGGGCACGGTGCCTCCGTTGGATTTCACCAGCGCGCTAGATCGTCGAATCGATGGCTTTCAGCCTTCGCTGCTGGTCTTTTCATGGCGCGATATTCAGATTTATGCGCCAGTGGGTGGTAGGGGCGGTAATCCTCTACAAAATGCCTTTGAGTTTGCCTACGCTCCTAATCCACTAGTGAGACTGCGGGGCGCTATTGGCGGAGCCCGTATGACTGCTACCTACTTAGCCGAACTGCGCCGCAACGAAAAGCTGATTAAGCGCGGACTGAAGCGAGCGAGAAGATATCAACCGGATGTCAGAGTTGTCGTCGGTGGTGGCGCGGTGAGCGTGTTTTACGAGCAGATGCCGCAGATGCTGCCAGAAGGGACGATTGTCTCGGTTGGCGAAGGCGAAATGCTGATAGAAAATCTTTTGCGTGGTGAGGATTTTTCAGGCGAGCGCTGCTACATTGTCGGCGAGCAGCCTAGAGAAAGGCTAATCCACGAGCAGCCTACGCCGATTGAAAAATCCGCGTGCGACTACGACTACATTGAGGCGATGTGGCCTGAGTTTGAATACTACTTGCAAGAGCAAGACTTCTACATCGGTGTGCAGACCAAGCGAGGCTGTCCCCATAACTGCTGCTACTGTATTTACACTGTGGTTGAAGGTAAGCAGGTACGCATCAATCCTGCCGATGAAGTCGTCAAAGAAATGAGGCAGCTATACGACAGGGGTATTCGTAAGTTCTGGTTTACAGATGCGCAGTTTATTCCTGCCAAACGCTACATTGACGACGTGGTTGAGCTGCTAGAAAAGATTCAGTCGTCAGGGATGACGGACATCAACTGGGCCGCCTATATCAGAGCGGATAATCTGACGCCTCGGCTATGTGAGCTGATGGTCGCAACCGGAATGAACTACTTTGAGATTGGCATTACGAGTGGATCTCAAGAGCTAGTTCGGAAGATGCGGATGGGCTACAACCTCAAAAATGTCTTGCAAAACTGCCGGGATCTAAAGGCTGCTGGATTCGATGACTATGTCTCAGTCAACTATTCATTCAACGTGATTGATGAGCGGGATGAAACAATTCGCCAGACTATTGCCTATCACCGTGAACTAGAAAATATCTTTGGAGCTGATAAGGTAGAGCCTGCTATCTTCTTTATTGGGTTACAGCCCCACACTCACCTCGAAGAGTACGCCTTCAAAAACAACATTTTGAAGCCAGGCTACAACCCGCTGGCGATCTATCTACCTTGGGTGGCACTAAAGCTACTGTGGAATCCAGGCAAGCTAGGTGCATACTTCGGTGATGTATGCCTTAGCGCTATGAAGGAATCTCCTGATGATTTTGGTCGAGGCGTGATGGACATTTTGGAGAAGCGGCTAGGTCGTGCGCCGCTAGCAGAAGCGCTCAGCGCACCCGTGAAACCACCAAGCCGTGTCTTGGCTGAGGTATCATCTTAATAAGGGTTCAATTTAAGGTTGTCGGGAGGCGGGCGATCTTAATTGGCTAAGTTGGACGGGCCTGCCTGAATGATTTGATTAGGCTAAATGATAGATCAGTAAGCCTGAGCATTTCAATCGAATAGGGTCTAATAAAGGTTTTAGTAAGGTCTGTATAAAGGCATGTTGGCGGGTTCTATTCTTCAAAAGTTGATGCAAGAGCGTCGTAGTGCCGATGGCTCTAGCCACGATGCGCGAGCAGCAGATAAAGGCGTTCAGAAAAAAGTGCAAGCCTCTGGTCGCACGCCGCTCAATTTCGGTGTGTATTACAAAAACACCCTGGTTGCCCTGTGTCATGCGCTAGAAGATGCGGTTCTAGCTACAAAGACTTCGCCACTGATAGTGACTGCCTTCCAGAAAGGTAAGTGGTACTTGCAAGAGGCAGATAGGTATGCAGATTTAGCTGATACTGCCGATAAGATTGTGATTCTAGCTGCACCCGGTGCGGGATTTAGAGACCATCCAACGGGTGATCGCGACAACGTTGATCTAGTCGATTTAAGTACAGACGACCCGGTATCTGAAGAGTGGCACCTAATGATTATGAGCTCTACCTATAGCGCAATGGTGCTATGTCAAGAGCTCACGGCAGAAGAGTACGGTCCCAATGGCCCCCCAGAAAATGATCTAGAACGCAAATTCTACGGATTTTGGACCTTTGATCCGACGCTAGTCAAAGAGACCATCGCTATTACTACCGATCATATTGGTCAGTATGATGCTCAACTCAAAGCAGATCTAGAAGATCGGCTAGCTAATATTGATGCCCAGGCAGCTTCTAAGACGGGCGAAGTAGGCAATGTGGTGATGCGAGTAGTGGACTACCTAAAAGGTGGCGATCGCCAGATAGAAGAAACTGAAACGTTCAAGTTTGCAGATGCCCTTAGCCAAAATCTCGTTTCTAACGAACTCCAAGCTTATCTACGGATGGCTCAGCTGGCGGACTTGGCAGATATCACTAACCCATTGGCAGCGGCTGAAGTGGCTTCTCTATGTGAAATGATGGGTCAGTTTCTAGATCTGCCTGTCTGGCAGATGCAGCGGCTGCGATTGGCAAGTCTATTGCACCGAATCGCCCCAGCGCAGCTCGATTCTGAGGCGATGGAGACAGAGGGTGACAGCTGCCCGCTAAATGCTGGCGCTCAGACTTTGAGAGTACTGCCTAGACTGCGGGCGATCGCGCAAATCATCGCACATCAGCATGAATGGTGGGATGGAAGTGGACAGCCCGCTGGATTGTCAGGTGACAATATTCCGGTAGAGGCCAGGATTCTAGGACTGGTTGCCTCCTTTCAACACGCCGTTGCTCGCCGCCGTCACGAAAATGCTCAGCGCTCAACCCCTTCTGTCCAGAACGAGTGGCAGCACGTAACGGATGCTTTTGCAGATTGCAAAGCCCAGTCAGGCGATCGCTGGGATCCCAAGCTTCTAGAAATTTTAAGCTTTCTAGTCAGTGGGCTACAGCAGGGGTTAAGTCTCCCCACCATCCCCCTCAAAATGACGCTAGGTACAGGCATCATCGATCCAGATGTAGTCGATGCTTGGCCAGAATATCAGCCTTCAGGCACTACAGTCTCTCAATAGCCAGTCTTTTAGTAGCTAGTCTCCTGGTTCTAGTCTCTTAGTATCCAGCCCCCTGATAGCCAGCTCAATAGCCAGTTTCTCAATCACTTGATTTCCAAGTAACCCAACCTAGAATCACCGCCTGGAACTAACATCCATGAGTCAGACCATCGACATTGAGGCCATTCGAGCAGGCAAACTGAAGGAGTTGAGTGGTGCTAGGATAGATGATGCCGAGCTCTCTGGTTGCGATCTGTCGGGCTCGCATCTTGCTGGAGCGGTTCTGACTGGCAGCGACTTAAGCCAAGCCAATCTCAACCGAGCCCACCTCGAAGGTAGCAACCTGGTCGGTGCAGATCTCTCTGGCGCAGATTTGCGTGCTAATCTATGGGGCGCAAACCTAATGCAGTGCAATCTTACTGGTGCGGACTTACGCGGCGCGAATCTACGAGGTGCAAACCTGATGGGCGCGAATCTAACGGGTGCAAGCTTAACGGGTGCTTTCTTGAGCGGCGCGACGCTAATGGGCTGTAACCTCAAGAGTGCGGACGTTCGAGGCGCTGACCTGCGCGGAGCTAACATCAGCGATAGCAATATGAAAGGCGCAGACCTCTCTAGAGCAGACCTGCAAGGTGCTACTCTCATCGAAGCAAACCTAGAAGAAGCCAATTTGCAAGAAACAAACTTCACGGGTGCGTCAATGGCGAGAGCCAACCTGCTCTGTGCATATTTAGAAGGCGCAGTTATGGTAGGCACAGACTTGACAGGCGCATGTAAAACCGGAACTATTCTAGCGACCTAGCTTTGCTTACTACACGTAGAAAGGCTACACCTTTTGAGCAAAGCGCATAGGCTGTGCCTTCTCGAAGAGTATGCATCCGCACTTTGCTACACATATCGGGACTAAATTGACAAAATAGTGTGCCGGACAGGATCTCCTCCGCGATTTTCGTCAGAGATGGAGTTTACCAAGCTTTTATTTAGTCGTTTCTACGCAGTGGACGTCTTCGTGGTTGTCTTACGCAGAATTTGTCTGCTAAGCGTATCCGGTAGATTACTGGGAGATCACTAGCTCTTTACATTTGCGGGTAAAGCCATACAGAGATTTCAACGATGCCGAGTACGACACTCTGTCCATGTCGTACTCTTATATGAATGAGGCTACAGATGTATCTTCCATCAGGTTGCGGCGTACATGTTCATGCAGCGCGCATGAACGAGAGTGGAAAAAAAAGCTATGAAGATTGCTCTAGTACATGACTATCTCAATCAGAAAGGAGGTGCAGAAAGGGTTTTTGAGATGTTCTGCAACCACTTTCCTGATGCAGATATCTATACTTCTGTGTACGATCCAAAAAGTACTATAGAACTGCGAAATCGCCTGGTAAGGACAACTTTTCTGCAAAATGTGCCTGGTGCAACGCGATATTTTCGCCTGTTTGCGCCCCTCTATTTCCCTGCGTTTCGCGCTCTCGACCTTCACGACTATGACTTAATCATCAGCAGCTCTTCTAGCTTTGCTAAGGCGGTCAAGAAGCGCCCTGATGCTCGTCATATTTGCTTTTGCCATAACGTTTCGAGATTCCTATGGGATACCGCAACCTATCTTGGCGGATATCAAGAATTTGAGGCTTTTGAGCCATTTTTGAAGCTAGTCTTCGGCTATATGAAGAGGCAAGATATCACCTACGCAGGAGAACCCGATATCTACGTTGCCAACTCTACAACGGTGGCTAGGCGCATTCGCAGCATATATAGGAAGAAGGTGCTGACGATTAACTATCCGATCAACGATGACTGTTTCTCATTTTGCGATCGCAAAGAAGACTTTTATCTGGTTTCTTCCAGATTGCTGAGCTACAAACGCGTAGACGTTATTATAGATGCCTTTAACCAGTTGGGTTGGCCTCTACGCATCATTGGCGATGGCCCAGAGCGTCAGCGATTGGAGGCTAAAGCCGCTAGTAACATTCAGTTCTTAGGGCATGTTAGCGATGACGAGCGCAGGGCGCTTTTCTCCAAAGCAAAGTCTGTCATCGTTGCCGCTCTAGAAGACTATGGCCTAGTCCCTGTCGAAGCAAACTTCAGTGGTACTCCTGTCATTGCTTTTGGTGCTGGGGGGGCTTTGGACACTCAAGTGTCTGGGAAAACAGGCATTCTTTTTGAAGACCAGACCGCGGCGTCACTTTGCTCGGCGCTGGTACAGTCTCAGACCATAGAATGGGACTATGCAGCTATCCAACGACACGCAAAAGAAAGGTTCACTAGAGAAGCTTTCTTCAAGAAGGTAGATCAAATGATCGTTAACTTGGACGCGTTCATAGAGAAAACTGAGTACATAAACGCGCCTGTAGGCTCTCGTGTTTCAATGCGCTACTGATTTGGCAGTCTATCAATGGAAATAGATCGGGTTCATCAAAGGGGATATATGGTTCAGCCTGTAGAGCAAGAATTTGGCTATCTTCAGATTCTGAATGTGTTGGCCCGCAGGGGCTGGTGGGTAGTGGGCACGCTCAGTCTTGCTTTAATAGGTGCTCTCCTATTTACGCTTAGTCAAGACCCGATCTTTCAAAGCTCAATGCAGATGATCATTGAGCCAAACTTTGAAGAAGAGCTAGATCCAGCAGAGATAGAAGGCGGCTCTTCCTCACAGCGTCAGAGAGACGCTGACTATGCCACTCAGCTCAACCTAATGCGAAGTAACGAGCTTTTGCAAAGGGCGGTTGATTCCCTGATAGATTCATACCCAGAGTTGACTGCACAAGCAGTAAGGAGCTCTTTAAACCTAGCGCCTATTCAAGAAGGCAGTGACCAAACTCGTATTGTCGGGATTGTCTATACAGATAGCGATCCTGTTAGAGCTGAGCGTATTTTAGAGGCGCTTCAAGATGTCTACTTAAGTTACGCGTTAGAGCGCCAGGAGCAGCGGCTGAACCAGGGGTTAAATGCAATAAACAATCAGTTTAATGATGCTAGGCAGAATTTGTCCGAATCACAGGACAAGCTCAAATCATTCCGCCAAGATCAAGATGTGATTGACCCAGAGCGGCAGGCAACGGCAGTATCAGATTCCTTAAATCAGATCTCGGCTGAGCAGCGAGCGCTAGAAGCTCAGTATCAGGAAGCCCGTGCTAAATATACGACTCTGCGCGACCAGGTTGCCCTGTCAGAAGACAGCGCGATCGCAGCAGCTCGGCTCAGCCAGTCCGCCCGGTTCCAAACATTACTCAACGCGCTTCAGCAAGTAGAGCTGGCCCTAGCAGAGCGCCGAGTTATCTACTCGGATGCTGATCTAGGCGTGCAGGGATTGATCGAGCAGCGTCAGAACCAACTGGCTTTACTAAGACAAGAGGCAGAGCGAGTGCTAGGTGGTAGCGCCCCTCAGCTTGCCTCGGCTGACAGTCTACAGGACTTTGGTCAGCTCAGTACGTTAGATCTAAACTTAGTTCAAGATCTAGCCCAAACTGAAAGTTTGCTAGAAGGTATATCTGCCCGTCAGAACAGCCTGGCTCAGACAGAGCAAGATATCCGAGCGCAGTTGGATCAGTTCCCTGAACTGATCGACAGCTACAACCGTCTACAGCCTGAAGTAGAGACTCAGCAAGCTGTTCTAGAACAATTACTGAGGCAGCGGGAGCTGTTAAGTTCGCAGTTGGCTAGAGGTGGATTCAACTGGCAGGTTGTAGCAACCCCTAATCTAGGCGTGAGAATAGGGCCAGACCCTCGGAAAAATATGCTGCTAGGCGCTGTTGTTGGGCTGGTTTTAGGTGGAACAGTTGCCTTCATTCGTGAAGGGTTAGACACCGTAATTCGTACCCCAGAAGATATACAGCGATTGAGTCCGTTCCCTCTGCTGGGAGTTTTGACCGAAGACTCTACCATCAGGCGTAGGAGCGGCGATAGGGCCCCCAGCCTAGCGAGTATGTATCGCAATAGTAGCAATGGCAGCAATGGCAATGGGGCAGAAGCCGACTACTGGTTCTCCTTGCGAGATTCTCTCGACTTGCTCTACAAAAGCGTTACGCTTCATCGCTCTGATATTGCGAAATCCGTGGCTATTACCTCAACGCAGTCTCCCGAAAGCTCATCAACGCTGGCAGTAGGTTTGGCATTAAGCGCAGCCCGTATTGGTCAGCGGGTAATCATTGTCGATGCAAACTTGCGCTCTTCCGCGCTGCAAGAAAGATTCAGATTCCCCAACGGCAGAGGCCTTTCTACTCTGTTAGATCAGCCTGCTACGAAGCTAGTTCCCGTTTCGACCCAGTTGCTAGGGACCTCGATCGATGTTCTCCCAGCGAAACTCGAAACTCAAGATGCTATGAAGATTCTCTCTTCTTCGCGTTTTCGCGTCTTGATTGAAGCATTAGAGCAGCGCTATGACTTGGTAATTCTCGATTCTCCGCCTATTTTAGGAACTGCAGATGTCCTAGAAATTGCAGCCTGCTGCGGTGACCTTCTGGTAGTGACCCAGCTAGGCCAAACTACCGAAGAAGACCTGAAAGCTTCGCTGTCGGCGCTGAGTCGAGTAAATAATGTGATTGGGATTGTTGCGAGTGATGTACCTCATCCCGTTGTAAATAGTGTCGATACCGATACGCCTTATATAGGAGAGCTAAGCTCGCAGCAGACCGAGCTATCGCTAAACTGAGCGCCGTGACTAAGTAAGCTGACTTCTAGATGATTCTATCGTCCGTAGAAGGTAGCGAGTTTGAGCCTAAAGTCACTAAAAAGTCACTAAAAGCATTTAAAAGACTACTTCAATTAAGGTGTTTCCCAAGAGACCTATGGAAAATAGAGCGCAGAAAAGAAGGGTTCCTTTGCTCCTTCGACGGTCGATCAAAGCAACCAGTTTCTGGAAAGACAATGCACTTATTCTGCGTGAATTCAAATACTTTCCCAAGATAATATTTTTAGCGGTACTCTTTACTCTGCTAGCAGCTGTCTTCGAAGGATTTGGAATTGGCGCTATTTTAACGTTCCTTCAGAGTCTGACAGATACAGACGCTGCTCCTATTCAAACTGGCATTCAATGGATCGATGTTCGAGTTCTAGCTGTTAATGCTTCGACACAAGCGCGACTAACAAGAATCTCGGTATTGCTAATCTTGATGACACTGACTCGGTCTGTCTTTACGTATCTAGCCTTTAAGTACGTAGGGATTGGTAAGTTTAGACTGGGCTATCAGCTACGCTTGCGCATCTTTGAGCAGCTTCAGCGGTTGCCGCTGAGCTATTTTGCCAAGGTTCGCTCTGGTGAGCTACTCAACAGTATGACCAACGAGATCCAGCAGATTATGCTGGCTTTCTCGCTATTCAATACGATATTGATTCAGGGCTCGCTGCTGCTAGTCTATCTAAGCTCAATGTTTCTGATGTCGTGGCAGCTATCTCTGCTGTCTGTTGTCTTGTTTGGGCTGTTATCGTATGGCGTCTTGTATCTACTGAGGAACGTTAGAAAAGCCAGCTTAGCGAGATCAGCAGCTAGCGGCCGCTACGTTTCTATCTCTCTAGAGTTTATCAACGGCGTGCGGACGGTCAAAGCGTTTGCTGCGCAGCAGTTTGAGCGGGGACGTTTTGACCGTAGCAATCAGGATTTTTTCGACACGTCAGTCAATACAGTTTCTTTGATGGCGCTAGCGGGTCCTTTAGTAGAAGGTATTGCCAGCACAATTATCATCATCATGGTGATTTTGGCAGTTACGTTACTGGTGCCTGCGGGCAAATTGCAGCTAGCTTCACTGCTAACCTTTTTGTTCATTCTCTTTCGTATTCTGCCCCTGATTAAGAGTTTGAACTCTTCGATGGCAGGCATTCGAAATTTCCATGGCTCATTCGAAAAGATATCGCAGATATTGAGAACAGACGATAAGCCGTATCTCAAGAATGGCTACCTTAAGTTTTCTGGTCTTAAGCACTCTATTGTTTTCGATTCGATGGATTTCGGTTACGAGAGCTCTACCCTAGTGCTTAAAGATATCAATCTGACGATTGAAAAGGGTAAAACGACTGCGCTAGTCGGCTCTTCGGGGGCTGGCAAATCAACTCTAGCCGATTTGATTCCTCGATTCTACGATCCGACCCGTGGTCGAATTCTGCTAGATGGGACTGACCTACGGGAGTTCAATATCAACTCTTTTCGTCAGCGCCTCTCTGTAGTCAGCCAAGATACGTTCATCTTTAATGACACGATTCGCAATAATATTGCTTACGCTCTAAGAAACGTTGATGAAGAGGACCTTTTACAAGCGGCTAGGCTCTCAAATTCGTTGGAATTTATTCAGAAGATGCCTGAAGGCTTTGAGACTGTTTTAGGCGATAGGGGTGTGAGACTATCTGGTGGACAGAGGCAGCGAATTGCGATCGCGCGTGCGCTGCTGCGCGATCCAGAGATTCTGATTCTAGATGAAGCGACTAGCGCGCTAGATTCTGTCTCGGAGCAGCTTATTCAGGACTCTTTGGAGCAGCTTTCGGTGGGGCGAACTGTAATTGCGATCGCACATCGTCTCTCTACCATTGTTAAAGCAGATAAAGTCGTCGTGCTAGAAAAAGGCGAAGTTGTTGAACAGGGCACCTACCAGGCACTGCTCGATCAAAAAGGTCAGCTGTGGGAGTATCACAACATGCAGTTTGGCTCCAACTCATCTTCTAACGAGACCCTTAGCCAGCTAAGAGTCTAGCCAAAGCCCATTCAAGACTGTAGAGAAAATATTTAGGAGGAAAGTTCAGTGGCGATCACCAATTTCGCAGTTATCATCGGTGCTATTAAATGCGGAACAACTAGTCTGTTTCAATATTTAGCAGAGCATCCAGAAATCGCCGCCTGTACTCAAAAAGAGCCTAAGTTCTTCAACAATCAGTTCTCCAAAGGCTTCGACTACTACCAAGCCCTTTGGGAATGGGACCCTGCTGTCCACAAAATTGCCCTTGAAGCAACGCCTGGCTATACGCGCTTCACGACCCGTAATCCTAGAAATGCGGCTGAAAATATTGCCAAGCTAATGGCATCAAGAGACGATCTTTCCTTCAAATTTATATACATCCTGCGCGATCCGATCGAACGGATAGAATCTCACTACAATCACGCTCAGCAGATGTTTTCTAGAACGAAGATAAAAACCTTCGATGAAGGCATTGACGAAGAGCTGATTGAAATCTCGAGATATGCCGAGCAGCTAGCAGAATACACCAGTCGGTTTCCTCAAAAAAACATTCTTCTACTAAACTTTGAAGATCTAAAAGCCGATCCGCTCAGCGTTCTCAAAGAAACTTGCGTTTTCTTGGGCATCGATCCTAGCTATCAGTTTAACCGGGTCAACGTAGTCTACAACTCCCAAGAACAAAGACGAGAGCTGGCTATTCCTGGGCTCAAATGGCTAGAGAAGAACGGCATCAAGAAAAACATTTCAAGCAGTCTATCCGAAGAGAATAAACAACGGGTCCGCAAGCTAATCGGGCGAAAGCGAGAGAAAGCCAGCCTGTCGCAAGCGCAGCGCCATCAAGCGTTAGAGTCTTTGCGAGACGACCTAATACAGCTGAACTCAGCCTATGATTTCAACGTCAATGCCTGGAAGAACGTTGAAATCTAGATTCTACAACCACTGCTACAGTTGCCGTCTACATAATTCGAACTATGCAAGCCTCAGCAGAAAAAAACCCGCTAGGTCCTCACTCAATTAGTCTGTGCATCTGCACGATGAATAGACCAGAAGATCTAACTAAGTGTCTAGAAAGTGTCTTTCAGAGCAATGTGACGCCAGATGAAGTGATCGTCAGCGACGATAGTCCCGATCCAGAACCCACCAAGGCAGTCGTTAAAAACTACCCGGCTGTCACCTATCAGACAGGACCGCGCTTGGGACTAGGACCAAACCGCAACGCCTGTATCCGCCGGGTTAAAAGCACTCATCTCATGTTCATTGATGATGATGTGTGCGTACCCACAGACTGTTTTGAAACGGCCTACGCTCTGATCGAGCAGACTCCAGAGTCAGTGATTACTGGCTACGAGATGAAGCATAGAAGCTGGGAAGGCGAAGGCACCGTCAAGAAGATTCTGCCGCACAACGCAGACTTCTGGGGGACGATGAAAATTCCTGTAGGCGATTCAGACTGCTGCTCAGTGGTAATGAACTCGACTATCTTCCCGGTCAGCTTGTTCAAGGAAGCTCTATTTGATGAATGCTTGCGCTACGGTTACGAAGAGCTAGATATCGCCCGGCATGCGGTCGCGCTTGGCTACAAGATTGTCCATAGAGATAATCTGTGGGTTAATCACTATCAGTCTCTAGTAGATAGAGCTAGTAATTGGGATAGAGTCCTTGCTTCTCAGCTGTACACAACCGCAAAAGCTTACTTTTTCTACGAAAAGTCGCTGTCCAAAGCGCTGACCTATACGTTGGTTGCGCCTTTGAAAATGACGGCGGGTCTGATCAAACAAAAAGACCCAAAAGCAGTTCAAAAAGGGGTTAAAGCGACGGTCTCAGCCTATCAGCACTTTTTTAGTCGCAAAGAAAAAGGTTTTGTTAGCAAGCGTAAACCCTACTCTTTGGCTAAAGCCTCTAGATGATTGGCCTGATGTGGAATGAATTTTGTTTGGTGACTTATGGCAAAGCCTAATTTCTTGATTATAGGAGCTGCTAAAGCGGGTACAAGCTCTTTATATCACTATCTAAATGAGCATCCTCAAGTCTACATGAGCCCTGTCAAAGAGCCTAGGTTCTTTGCGCCAGAACTCTATACAGACTATCTCAAGGATCCCTACAGGAGTGGTGCAAAAGAACATCGCAGCGATCCTATGAGCTTAGAGGAGTATCTGGCTTTATTTGAAGGTGTTTCAGACGAAATCGCAATCGGAGAAGCCTCAACCGAGTATCTATACGTCTCGAAAACGGCTGAACGCATCAAGGCTCAACTGCCTGATGTAAAAATAATCGCGGTGCTGCGAGACCCGGCGGAGAGAGCTTATTCAGCCTTTTGCTATCAGGTTCGAGACGGCTGCGAGCACCTTAGTTTTGAAGAAGCATTGGCCCAAGAAGAAAGTCGTCGGACTGAAAAGAAGCGCTGGCCCGGCTGGCACTACAAGCGAGTTGGCTTCTACTACGATCAGATCAAGCGATACTTCGATCTTTTCGAGCGTGAGCAAATCAAAATATATCTCAATGAAGACTTGCAATCTGACAGTGGTGCTATCGTGCAAGATGCCTGTCGTTTCCTGGGCGTAGAGGATAGCTTCACGCCTGATTTGACTCGTCGCAATGTTTCCGCGATCCCCAAAAATATGGCATTGCAAAACTTGTTGATTAAGGACAATCCGCTGAAGACAATCATCAGACCGTTGATTCCTGTCGGCTTGCGTAAATCTATTAGAGAGCAGAATCTGACGAAGAAGCCTGCGCTTTCGCCAGACATCCGACAAAAGCTGATTGCAGACTACCGAGAAGATATCTTAAAACTGCAAGCTCTAATTCAGAAAGACCTTTCTAGTTGGCTAGCGTGAGTGCATTCCCTAATTTCTTGTAGAAAAGCTCAAGATCATGTCATCTAACCCCATTCCTATGCAGGCTGAAAATAGCGTTCACTCGCAGGCTAGCTCGGCTCAGTCTGGCCTAACGCCATTCCAGTATTCGATGCCAATTGAGTACAACGTCATTTTTGGCTGTCCTCGCTCGGGAACGACTTTTTTATTTGAAGCGCTCAATGCACTGCCCAACTCTGAGTGCTCTTCGGGGCATTTGTTTCCTCTAGCCCTGGCGCACCTGGTCAATCGAGACTTATCGCCTGAAGCCTATCAGTGCATTCTTAATAGCTTTGAGTTTTCTATTCAAGACTATCTAGAGGCTGTTTATGGTAACCGGGTTACCTCTATTCACAAGTGGCTTCTAAAGTCGATGAGTACGCAGGAGTTAATCCATTCGCTAAAAGGCAAAAGAGATATCAAGCGCTTTGTGTACAAAGAGCCTTTTCTAGCGTTCTCTCCAGAGCTGGTGTATAACGCTTTGCCAGAGTGTCGAATTATTCATATCTATCGCGATGGTAGGGATTGTGCTGATTCGCTGGCGCGTAAGTACAAAGTCTTGACAGACGAAAAGCTGATGACGCTGAAAACCGCAGAAATGCCGATAGGACGCAAGCACGATCACCGCTATGTCCCCTGGTGGGTTGAATCCGGTAGGGAAGAAGAGTTCTTGAGCTATACACCCTATGTCCGCTCGATTTGGATGTGGAAAGAGATGGTCCGCCAGTGCCATGACTTTTTGTCTCGTCCGGATGTTGTCGCGAGTGGGCGAATCTTGAGCGTGAAGTACGAGGATCTGGTGCGATCGCCTCTAGAATACGGCGAACAGGCAGTCAGACACTTCAGATGCGAGATGACTGACCAGCTGCGAGAGAAGTTCAAATCAGCTAGGCAGAGCTCGGTCAATATTCATAAGCGCCTAGACGCTGACGAACTCAAACTCGCCGAGAAAATTGCCTACACAGAGCTCGTTCAGTATGGCTATCTCTAGCTCACTATCAAAACAACAGCTATCTTGACAGGGGTCTCTAGAACGATGATTGGGTCTCTCAAAAAAAATTGGATATTTAGAGGGATTGTTCTAACGCTTCTGGCATTTGCTGTTGTCTTAGCGACCCATGCTATCAACAGTCAGCGCGAAGCCGATAGCCTAAGTTTGTCGACTCAAGGTCAGCAGTGGTTTGAACCGCAGCAGCTACTCTCTACTGTGCCAGCGCTATTTGATATCGGTGCGGTTGATATTGATCAAGACGGTGCTTTAGATGTGTATACCTCTAACCATAGTGAGAAGCAGTTTTTGCTGTTTGGGCAGGAGAACGGCACATTTAGCGAACGTCCTATCTCCGAGCTGAAACTAAACCAGGACCCGGATTTTCCTGGTTTAGAGCCCGCTGGTGCACCCGCAATGGATGCAGCGGGTCTTTATATCTATTGGGATCAAAGACGAATTATCGTAAGAGGTAAGGATCTCGACTCTGTGGTGGCATCTCGCGGCGATAGTGATAAGCCTTTTCTCTCTGGAATTATTACAGTTTCCTCACCGATGACGGTCATTGGAAGTGACGGGTTTGACATTGAGATCGAAGAAGCAGAGCTAGCGTCTGGAGCTGTTGTCTCTACCACTATGTTTGCCGTTAATACTGAAGATGCCAAAGCGATTTTAGGATCATACAATCAGAGCCTGCCTATCTCGATTGAGCTAAATCCAGAGTTTGATCTAAGCAAGATGTACGTAGGGGGCGATAGAATAAATCCTACCGCTCACAGCTTCGAGATGTACCTAAGAGATCGTCACGGTATGGCCTGGGCGAACTACGATGGCGAAGGCTTCTTGGATGTTTTTATCGTTCGAGGCGGATTGAGAGCCAGGATGGATACTCTACCCGAGCGATATACTGACGAGCTGCTAGTGAGCTCAAGCTCGCCACTGTTCAATAACATCGTTGACGATACAGGCATCGAGAAAAAAGATTGTCCTGCGCTACAGACGGCCTGGGTTGATTTCGATGCTGACGGACTGTTGGATATCTATACTGTGTGTTTTGCGCCACCGACGGCGACTCGTACCTATGCTAACCAGCTGTATCAGCAGCAGGCAGACGGTAGCTTTCGAGATGTTGCATCGGATGTTGGCTTAGACATCACTGACGGGGGATCGTTTGTTTGGCTAGATGCGAATCTAGACCGGGCGGTCGATTTGTTGTGGGTGGATGAAGAAGCTTTTTGGCTGTATGTCAATAAAGGTGGAAAGTTTGAACCGCAGCGGATTGGAGATAATCCTGGTACTGTTGTCGAGACCTTTAGTGATAGCAGTAAGTTTGCGATCGCAGATTACGACAGAGACGGTGACTTAGACGTATTTTTTGCCTCTCCAGGCGGAAATGCGCTGCTCTCGAACAATGAAGGGAACTACACCCTGTCTGATTTGGAGAGCTTGAATCTTCCCACTCAGTCCTACACAGCTAACTGGGTGGACTACGACAACGATGGCCTTAGCGATCTACACGTAGCGCCTAACGGTTTGTATCGGCAGACTGAAACCAAAGCATTTGCATCAGTGAGGCTGCTAGAGGACAAGACCTCTCTACTACAAAAAGCTTTTGCAACCTGGCTAGATGCCAACGGCGATGGCCGGATGGATGTGCTATGGACCGCGTCTCATCGACCTTCGAAGCTACAGGCGCTGTACCACCTGATAAATCGAAGAGTATTTGGCCGCGAGATTAGCATTGACAATTCAGCCGTATCTCTGTACTCGAACGTAGGCGGAATGGACCCCCAAGCAGCGCACTGGCTACAGATTGATTTGAAGGGGTCCGCTAGAAACGAACAAGCCATTGGTGCGTTAGTCGAACTGACAAGCGCCACAGGAACCCAGATTCAGAGCGTTGGACAGTTCGAAGGGTCTCAATTCTCGCAGGGTCACTATCGCCTGTATTTTGGTATGGGTAAGCAGACAACCGCCGATGTGATCCGAATATACTGGCCTGATGGTTCCTCTCAGGAAGTGAAAAATGTGAACGCCGATCAGCGACTGACGATCAGCAAAGCATCGGTTTAGGATTATCTATCTACTCGGTGGGCTGTCTAGTTATTTTCACCTGAGCGTTTATCCCTTTTTCATATAGTTGTTGCCGTCTTTATAGGCTCTGTGAATTGTACCAGCGTGATTTCCACAGGGTAGAAGTATAGGTGCTATGTTGCTTGGTAGTCTTCTGTGGCTTCATGGTGGATCACGCGACTAGAAAGGCAAAGCATAGAGTCTTTCCGACAATTTATATCCTTTCAAACTTCGATTTAAGATGTGTGATATCTGCGATGTCTACTCGGCGCTAATTAGCGGCAACCCTTCTCAAGCGGCTATCTCTCAATCCGAGACTGCTCAACTCCTAAAGCCGTCTCTAGAGATGATGCTAGATCAAAGTGCCAGTGGTCAGAGCATTGCCTCTACTGTAGAAGATGTGCAGTCTGATGACGCGGTAATTGAGCGGGCACTGCCGTTAGTATTACAGGCGCTAGAAAGCTGGCTAACTGACTTCGCTACTGGCGATGTTGACTACTTAGAAAAGATGCAGCTAGCCTTTGGAGACAGCTTCAGCGCTGAGGCGGCTCTAGAGTTGGCGCAGTCGTGGAAAGCCGGAGACTTCAGCGCTTTACCTGCAATCGAATTCCTCTCGGCAGATGCACTAGGGGGTGCGCAAGCGGCTTATGAAGCAGACACCGCTACTATCTATTTATCTGCCGATTTCTTTGCTGACTTCTTCAGAGTGTATGAAGACGACACTCAGACGCTTGCTGGTCTGATCGCAGAAGAGCTAGGACACCACATTGATACCTTGCTGAATGGCTCTGCTGATAGCCTAGGCGATGAAGGTGCTGTTTTCTCCGCAATCCTTGGAGGAAGATCGCTATCGGATTCGCAGTTGCAGGCGCTTCAACAAGAAGAAGATCGGGCGGCGATTTTGCTAGGAGATCGCACTGCTCAAGTCGAACGCAACCAAACCTCAATCAGCTTTGTCGAAGTCACCGATACCGCCGGTAACTTTATCTCTGGCCGTAGCTATGGTGCGGGCGCATGGGGAGATTTTAACGGCGATGGCCTACCCGATCTTTGGGTCAACAACCACTTTGGCAGCGGTGATTTTGCTGGCCCGGTGGTCAACTTTGGCCGTACGCTATTTGTCAACGATGGCGACGGGACGTTCACCGATGTTGTGAACAACGGGTCCGACGTGTTCATCACCTCCGAATTGCAGGGGGACTTTCACGGCTCTGCCTGGGCTGATTTTGACAACGATGGCGACCAAGACCTGATCCAGCTAGTGGGCGGAGAAGGCAACACCAGCGTGGCGGGTGAGGAAAACACCGGAGAAGACAGCGAGCCCAATCGACTATACATCAACGACAACGGCGTTCTAAGAGACAAAGCAGTAGAGTACGGCCTCGCTTACAACAGCGCTAAGGGTCAAGCTTCTGTCTGGCTAGACTATAACAACGACGGCAGGCTAGATCTTTTCCACGGTTCTACGCAAAGAGCTGATGGTCTAAATCCAACGACCGTTTTCCGTCAGGATGCCAACGGCACCTTTACAGACGTTGGCTCAACTGTTCTACCCGATACCCTACAGGGCACAACGGTTAAGTTTGGCGGCTTAGGTAACTTAGCAACTGGAATGGGCTATAACCTAGTGCTTCCAGGAAACCCAGCGGACATCATCGACGTATCGGCGACTCCATTCACAGAAATCACCTCGGAAGTTGTCAACCGACAGCGCCTAAAAGGTGCACAGGATTTTGTCTTTGCCGATTTTAATAACGATTTGCTCATAGACGTCTACCTGCCCAGAGTGGGTGATGACCGATTCTTTTTGAACTCATCGGAAGGACTAAAAGAGACAGATATCACCGCCGATGACGACAGCTTAGACACTCGTTTTGGTGCGGGCGTTGTCGCAGCCGATTTTGATAACGACATGGATGTGGACATCTTTGTCTTACGAGGCGATCAAAACGCACAGGGCGTTCCCAACATTCTGTACGACAATCAGGGCGATGGTACCTTCGTGGTGGTGGCTAACGCGGGCGGTATTTTACCTGCGAATATAGGCATTCGCGACAATGTCACGACGGCTGACTACGATGTTGACGGATTTGTTGATCTGTTCATTACAAATGGAACGGCGACCGCCAGCAGAGGGCCTCAGCAGCTGTTCCGCAATCAGGGAAATAGCAACAACTGGCTGCAAATTGACCTAGAAGGCGTGGTGACCAATCGCGATGGGATTGGTGCCAAGGTCTATGTGACAGCTGGAGGGATTACGCAGCGACGAGATCAGACGGGCGGTGTACATGAGCGATCGCAAAATCACCAGCGGCTTCACTTTGGCCTGGCCCAAAACACGCAAGTTGAGTCCATAGAAATTGAATGGCCTAGCGGCATCTTTCAAAGGTTAGAGAATGTCTCTGTCAACCAGGTCTTGAAAATCACAGAGCAGAGCACAGATGCGGGCGCTCCAGTGGCTGTTGGTGATGCCTTTACGACTGTGGAGGGGAGTGCGATCGCCCTGAGCAGCTCAATGCTACTGGATAACGATGATCTAGGAGATACTCCAACCGCCATCACTGCGGTGGACACCACCAGTGCCAACAATGGCACGATCACGGTTTCGGTTACAGGTTCGGGCAATACTTACACCTACACCCCAGCCGCAGGTTTTGTAGGCATCGATAGCTTTAGCTACGCGATTAGCGACGCTGATGGTCAAACTAGCAGCGCTACTGTGACCGTGACCGTGACCGCTAGCCAGGCTGACAGCGAGCTACTCACCGATGGCCTGGTGCTAAACCTGAATGCAGATACAGGCGTAGCTGCTAACGCAAACGGAACTGTAGGTAGCTGGGCTGACCAGTCGGGTCTCGGAAACGATCTATTGGTTAGCACCGGAGATCCTAAGCTACGAACAGGCGCACTCAACGGTCATAGCGTAATCGAGTTTGACGGCACCGGGGACAAGTTGAGCCGGGCGCTTGATTTAGTAGGTCTACCCGCAGGTAATGCGGAGCGGACGATCTTTCTACTGGCGAAGTATGACGGCACTGGCTACGGTGGTGCTGCCTATGGTGACAACCAAAAAAATCAGACCTTTGGTGCGGTCGTCGACAAAAACGGCAATTTGACGGTTCAAGGATGGGGCGGCGCTAATGACTTTAGAAGCACTGAACGCGGTACGGGTGCTGGATGGCTATTACAAGGAATTGTTCACGATGGAACAACGGTCAGCCACTACCGAGACGGTAACCTGATTGGTTCTAGGGCACACACTTATAATACAGACGTTACGGGTGGTGAGGGGCTGGTTATCGGCGCTGAGATCGACAGCAATCCCAGTATCGATATGGACGTTGCCACGTTCTTGATATATGACAGAGCGCTTTCTGATAGCGATCGCCAACAAGTAGAAAGCTACTTACAAGAAAAGTATTTCGGGACCGACGACCCAGGTGGTCCGAGCAATCCACCCAACAATCCAACTGACAGCGACGCTTTCCTTTTTAGCCTCAGAAATGGGACGACCTTAAATGACGTTGCGGTTGGATCTGAAGATATTGTCCAATTCGATGGCAGCCGCTTTGATCTTTTCTTTGACGGCTCAGACGTAGGTCTTGGTGTTACTGGGATTAACGTGAATGCTTTTACCATGCTCAGCGACAATGAGATTCTGATATCCTTCGACAAGGCTTTGAGCCTAGCAGGGGTAGGCGCTGTAGACGATTCTGACATTGTCAAGTTCACTGCAACTTCACTAGGAGAAGTGACAGCCGGAAGCTTTGAGATGTACTTAGATGGTAGCGACGTTGGCCTCACCAAGGGAGGTGAAGATATTGATGCATTGACAGGTCTCCCGGATGGCAGTTTGGTGATCTCCACACGTGGCAAGGTTAAAGTTCCGGATGTCAGCGCTGAGAATGCGGACTTATTGTTGTTCAACCCAACATCGCTAGGTGAAAATACTAGCGGCAGCTGGTCACTTTATTTTGACGGCAGCGATGTTGGCTTAGGCAGTGATACAAACGAATACCTAGACGGACTAGCTATCAACGCCGATGACAAGCTGCTGCTCTCGACAGCGGGCGACTTTGACGTAGCAGGAATTGCTGGGGGCAACGAGGATGTATTCAAATTTGGCGCGTCTTCGACTGGAGCAAACACTTCAGGTAGCTTTGACTCATTGTTCTTCGATGGTTCTGACTTCCGACTGGCAAACGGAAATATTGATTCCTTATCTTTTGCAACATTAATTCTGTAATTTATTAGCTAGCGTGCCAAACCATAGCCGGATGATGCAGACTCTCTGGTCAAGATAGATTCGCCGAAAAGCCCTTTTGACTTCTACCCCTAGGTCACAGCGCCTAGGCCAACGCCCTACCATGCAGATGCCTAACTTTTTGATAATTGGCGCGGCCAAAGCGGGGACAACATCGCTCTATTCGTATCTAGCTCAGCATCCACAGATCTACATGAGTGAGCAAAAAGAGCCTCGATTCTTTGCTATAGAAGGCGAGCAGCCCAACTACGGAGGCATCACTCAAGGCATCAATCGCAGCTCGATTAGTACGCTAGAGGATTATCAGGCCCTATTTGCAGGGGTCGGCGACGAGGTGGCAGTTGGTGAAGCCTCGACTATCTATCTCTACAGTGAAAAAGCAGCAGAGCGCATCAAGCACCATATTCCTGATGCTAAGCTAATCGCGGTTTTGCGCAACCCAGCGGATCGCGCCTTCTCCAGCTATGTTCATTTAGTCCGCGATGGCTTTGAAGCGCTAAGCTTTGCTGAAGGACTTGCCGCTGAGCCGATGCGCCGCCAGGAAAACTGGCAACCGCTCTGGTTTTACCAGCACAGAGGCTTTTACTATGAGCAGCTGAAGCGCTACTTTGATCGCTTCGACAATCAGCAGATCAAAGTCTATCTCTACGATGATCTAGTGGCTAGCACTCAGACGGTCGCTCAAGATATCTATCGATTCTTAGACGTTGACGATAGCTTTGTCCCTGATCTGACTCGCTCAAATGTATCGGGCATCCCCAAGCGACGCTGGCTACAGAACCTCTTTATGAAAGACAATCCCCTAAAGTCTGCTATCAAGCCGCTGCTACCTGAGCAGATGCGCAAGCGGATCTCCCGCGACGTGAATCGAAAAAACACGGGCGATAAGCCAACCTTTCCTCCAGAAATTCGTCATCAGCTGATAGAGACTTATCGAGAGGATATCTTGAAGCTCCAGGATTTGCTTGATCGCGATCTCTCTAGCTGGCTAGGATAACTAGCTAAAATAACTAGCTAAAATAACCTTTCTTCCTCTTCGTATTGTTTGTAGCCCTGATTCAAAGCACCGAGCCATGTTGACAGTTACTGTTGTCGTTCCTACCTATCGCCGTCCCAAGGATTTGGAGCGCTGTCTTACCGCTTTGAAAAATCAAGATCGTCCTGCGGACGAAGTGGTGGTGGTTGCCAGAGATACCGATACCCAAACGTGGGCGTTTCTAGACTCGTTTGATGCGCAGGCGCTGCCGTTGAAGACGGTAACAGTCACAATTCCGGGCGTTGTCGCGGCGATGAATGCCGGGTTAGACATGGCTCAGAGCGACATTGTTGCCTATACCGATGATGACGCTGCGCCTCTACCGGACTGGGTCGCCCAGATAGAATCTCACTTTCTCGCGGATGAGCAGATTGGAGCGGTGGGTGGAAAAGATATCCTACACGGTATTACCCATATCAAGTTCATTGAAGCTGAAGTGGTCGGTCAGGTGCAGTGGTGTGGACGAATTGTTGGCAATCACAGTTTTGGGGTCGGAGAGGCTAGAGAAGTCGATCTGCTAAAGGGCGTGAATATGGCCTTCCGGCGAACAGCGCTCGAAAAGGTCCGTTTTGATCAGCGGATGCGAGGAACGGGAGCGCAGGTCTTTTTTGAGGACGCCTGCTGCCTGACGCTAAAGCGGCAGGGATGGAAGATCATCTACAACCCGCAAATTTTGGTAGATCACTATCCAGCGCAGCGCCACGATGAAGACCAAAGGCGGCAGTTTGCATCAGCTGCTCATATCAATCAGGTTCATAACGGAACCCTAAACTTGCTAGAGCATTTTCCACCCTTGCAGCGGGCTATTTTTCTAGCTTGGGGCGCGCTAATTGGAACGCGAGGAAATCGCGGGTTGGTCCAGTGCCTGCGGTTTCTACCCCAAGAAGGACTGCTCTCTATCAAGAAAACTCAGGCTTCGCTGCAAGGGCAGTGGGAGGGGTGGCAGACTTGGCGGCAGAGTTCAGGCGAGATGATAGGGCAAGGTGAGCGGGTTGTAACAAGATAAAGTGTTCTCTACTTCAGCAGATTTAACAGATATAAATGGGTTCAGATTGTAACAAGGTAGTTGGCGAAACGCTTAGAAAGGTTGTATCCATGAGATTTTGTATTGTCTCGCAGAATGTTGTCAAAGGCGATGGTCAAGGCCGTGCCAACTATGAGATTGTGAAGGAGGCCATTCGCCGGGGCCATCATTTCACGCTGGTTGCTAGTAGAGTCGCGGAGGATCTGCTAGAGAGTGACCAGGTTACCTGGGTGAATATTTCTGTCAAGCATTTGCCGTCTATTCTTTTGCGAGACCTGGTGTTCTCCTGGCAAAGTACGCAGTGGCTCAAGGCGAACAAGGCGAATCTAGATGTCGTTCAGGTATACGGCTGCGTGACAGCTTTCCCTGGGGATATCAATACGGTGCAGTTTTTGCACAACGGCTGGCTGCGATCGCCTGTACACACCTCCCGCCAGCGCAAAGATCTCCTAGGTCTTTACCAGTGGCTCTACACCTCCTTGAATGCCAACTGGGAGAAGCGAGCCTTGAACCGCTCCAAGGTTGTGATTGCCGTTTCTGAAAGAGTGGAGCAAGAGCTACTCAGTGTCGGCATACCGAAAGAGACTATTCGCGTTATTTTCAACGGTGTCGATGTGCAAGAATTCGTGCCTGGAAAGGCCGAGCGAGCCCGGTGGAAGCTGCCAGAGGACGTGCCGATGGCGCTGTTCGTGGGCGATATTCGCTCCAATAGAAAGAATCTAGAAACCGTTCTTAGCGCAATGGTGGCTGTGCCTAGTCTGCACCTGACGGTAGTCGGTTCGACAGAAGGGAGCCCGTATATCGAGCGGGCCAAGACTTTGGAAATTGGCGATCGCGTTCATTTTCTAGGCTATCGATTGGATGTCGCTGAGATTATGAAGGCGGTTGACTTCTTTGTGTTTCCCTCGCGGTACGAGCCCTTTGGCATGGTGGTCACTGAGGCAATGGCAACGGGCCTACCTGTGGTGACCTGCGAGACGACTGGCGCATCCGAAGTGATCACGCCCGCAGCAGGGATCGTACTGCCTGAATCGGAAGATGTCGGTGCGCTCTCTAGCGCGCTAGCAACGATGGCCGAAGATCCTGAACGGCGACAGCAGATGGGCAAAGCAGGCCGGGAGATTGTAGAACGGCATAGCTGGGCGAGTAAAGCGAGGCAGTATATCGATTTGTTCGAGGAGTTAGGGCGGTCTGCTCAGCTGGTGCCTGCCTAGTTTTTGTCTGCCTCGTCTCTGTCTGCCTCGTCTCGGCCTACATAACCTTCACCAGTAGAGACCTTCGCCCGTGTCCTTACTCTTCTATAGCTTCGCCCATTCAGAAAATCCAGTTTTTAACAGTTTTTCCCCGACGCTCAGCCCTCTAGCATCCAATACAAAGAACTCAAACAGAAACTATGGAACAGCAGCCCAAAATCAATTTGATATACATCGGTAGCATCGGCCATAGCGGGTCTACGTTACTAGAGTCTATGCTAGGTGCCCATTCCAAGATGACGACCTGTGGAGAGATCCACATGTGGCCACACGAAATTCTACAGGGCGGGGTCAAGCCATGCATCTGCGGAGAATCAGTGCTGGAGTGTCCGGTCTGGTGTGAGATGCGAAAGAGAGCCGACCCGCTGACTCAGCCTGAGCCGCAGATGCACCTATTTAGAGAGCAGTGGGATGCTGGGCACACGGTACGACTAGATCGGCTGGGCGATTTTGGCAAAGGAGCGCTGCCTACCAGCGTTGCTGAGCAGGTCGATGTGTACGGACAGAATAACTACGATGTGTTCAAAGCCTTTTTGGACATCATGCGAGAAGAAGATAGTCCTGAGCTGGACTGGGTGATCGACGCGTCCAAAGATCCCTATCGGCTGCTGTGGTTGGTGCGATCGCAGCGCTTCAATATCAAAGTGCTACATGTCGTCAAAAAGCCCCCTTCGTTTGCCTATTCGATGGTCAAGCGGCTACCCAAAGAATATGCCAATCGAGTCCACAGACGGCTGTACGAGACCGCTAGACAGTCACTAAAGTGGTCCATTGAGAATTCCTTGATCACAAAAACTGCTCGCAACCACCTAGATCCTGGCGACTACAAGCTGGTCAACTATGAAGATCTAGCCTCTGATCCGATGGGAACATTTGAGCAAATCTGTGACATGATTGGCTGCGAATTTGAAGCAGACGCTGTGACCAACTTCCGTCAGGGTAGCCAGCATACGATTGCGGGTAATCCGATGCGCTACGAAGTCAAAGGCATTGTCCTAGATGAAAAATGGAAAACCAAGCTGCCTGCCTATCTACGGGTGACTTCAGAAGTATTAACGTCGATGAATCGTTCAGTCTATGGCTACTAGCCAAGTCGCCTGTTAGTAAGTCGCCTATTAAACCGGAGGGGTGAAGCGTGAACCAAGGACAGCAGCTACCGTCAGCAAATTCTTATGCGGCAGAGTCTTATGTCGCGCCCAAGCTCGACTCGGATTCGTCGCTGGGCTGGCTTGTAATCACTGTCTTTTGCGGGCTGACGGCATTGGGTATCGCCCTGGGCCTTGGGCAGATTTTGGCGATCGCATTCACCGCAGGTTCTGTAGGCGTTGGGCTGCTGCTTTACTTTCGCTGTCCACTGATGTACGTCAGCTTTGTCTGGTGGCTGTGGCTAATGGTATCAGTGGTGCGGCGGCTTTCTGACTATACCGGAGGCTACACAGAGCCAAGTCCCTTCCTCCTCGCTCCGTTTTTGGTCACCGCAATTACAGCAATCACCTTTGCTCAATCTATTCTCAAAACGCTTCGAGAGGGCGGCTTTCCTTTTTTGCTTACGTTTGTGGGACTATTCTATGCGTTGCTAATTGGCATAGCCCAAGAATTCAGCATAGTTTCTATTGTCAAATCTCTATTGGGATGGGCGACGCCGCCACTGATGGGATTTTACCTGTTTGTCAACTGGCGAGACTATCCTAGCTATCGCAACGTGACTCAAAGAACTTTAGTCTGGGCGGTTTTAGTCATCGGCTGCTACGGCATATTTCAGTACTTAACTGCGCCAGAGTGGGATATGCTCTGGCTGGCCAAGTCCGGATTTACAAGTGCAGGTAGACCTGAGCCGATGGGGTTTAGGATTTGGAGTACGTTAAATTCGCCAGGCCCTTTTGGCAACATCATGAAGTCGAGCCTGCTGGTGCTGTTTAGCGTGCGAAGCGGAGTGCTTGTTCCTAGCTTGATTTCTGGCTACCTAGCGTTTTTGCTATCGCTAATTCGTTCTGCCTGGGGCGGGTGGTTTGTGGGTGTGTTGGTGCTACTCGCGTCAATGAAGTCCAAGCACCAGATGCAGATCTTTGTGATGATAGCGGTCTTTGGGATTGCTATTTTTGCTCTGGCGAGCATTGATTCTTTTTCGGCCATTGGCGATCGCCTAGAGTCTCTTACTAGGCTAGAGAGCGACGGCAGCGCCAATATCCGGCTGCGAACCTTTGGTTTACTGATCGATGACGCGCTCGCCAGCTTTGTCGGTAAAGGTATCGGTGATAGACACTACGACTGGGGCATCTTCATTTTCTTATTTAATCTAGGTTGGTTTGGAACCTTCTTCTATGCTGGAGGAATGCTCATGCTAGTGCTGCGGCTATTCCAGGGAAACGATGGTCGAAACGATAAGTTTGTCGCAGTCGCGCGTGCGGTCGTACTTAGTACGATTATTCAGCTGCCGTTTGGCAGCGTCATTATTGATAGTTCTGGTTTGATGCTTTGGGTGATGTTAGGGATGGGCCTGGCTGGAAGAAAGTACTATCAGGCTCAAAGACTAAATGTACTAACGTCTAACGTCTAGTAATGCATCCGCTGCTATACCCGCTTCCCGAATTAGTTTTGCCTAGCCAGTTGTCTTTATGGAGGGGTGGCTCCCAGTGAAAGTTCTTGTCATCAGTCATCCTTGCGTTACACCTATCAATCAGCAGTTCTATGCTGAAGTTGAAAAGCAGACAGGCTGGGAAATTACAATCGTGATTCCTTCTAACTGGGAGAGCGAATATGGTGGAAAGGCGATCGCACCAGAGCGCTGGCCCGAGTTCACCGGTCAGCTACTCACCATATCTACCTGGCTCTCTGGAAATATTCCACTTCATTTCTACCGCTCTAGCTTCACCAAACTGCTAAGCGAGCTGGATCCAGACGCTATCTATGTCAACCATGAGCCCTATGGCGTTGCGACTGCTCAGGTTTATTTAGCGAACGCCTTAAGCATCAAGAAGCCAATCGGCTTTTTTACTTGGCAAAATATTTTCAAGCAATACCCCTTCCCCTTTCAGCAGCTACAGCGCTTTGTGTTTGAGCGCAGTCAGTTTGCCTTCTCAGGCTCTCAAAGTGCTAGGGAAATCCTTCGAGAGAAGGGCTACAGCGGTCCTTGTGCGCTGCTGCCAGGTGCAATTGATCCAGAAATATACTTCCCGCGCCCAGAGGCCGTTGCTATGAAAGCGAAGCTGAGGAAAAACGAAGATGAAGTACTGATTGGCTATATGGGGCGAATTGTTGAAGAAAAAGGCTTTAAGACGCTTGCACAAGCCCTAAACAATATTAAAGCGCTGCCCTGGCGACTGGTGGTCGTAGGCTCTGGAGACTATCAGACTGAATTTTCTCATCAGATAGATAGTTTTGGCCTGGGCGATCGCGTCGACTATCTCGGCTATGTTCCGCATCCCGAAGCGCCAGCGTACTTAAGTGCTTTTGACCTGCTGGTGATCCCTTCAGAGACCCGTGCGAACTGGAAAGAGCAGTTTGGCCGAGTCATTATTGAGTCGATGGCTTGTCTGACGCCGGTGGTGGGCTCTAACTCTGGTGAAATTCCCAACTTGATCGAGGCAACCGGGGGTGGACTGGTATTTGAAGAAGGGGACGCTGACGCACTGGCTGCGCAGCTGAGCAAATTGATCGAAAACGTAGATCTACGTGATCAGATCGCCAATAAAGGGCGACAAACTGTTTTAAATCAGTACAATACGGATGCGATCGCGCGCCAGTTCATTGACGAAATCAACCGAGTCACTCAGTAAAAACTGTGAGATCAGCTAAGTAATACGGCGAAAGCATCTTCACATAAACGAAAATATACGCGTCAGGTGGGAAAACATTATAGTGAAACGTAGTCTTTTCCACGATGCGCTCAATAAATATTTGTCTACTCTATTTGCGAATAGTTTGCCTTGCCTCGACGCCTTATTCTGCTAGTCTGATTTGCTGAGAAAGACTTCTAACATAAGCGACACAAGGCTTTCCATCTTATTTGTATAGTATTAGGTAGTAGGAAAATAGTACTTTTCTATCTATTTTTTCAAATAGGTATTAATACTAATACATAAGGTTTTTGTGAAAACAGGACAGTTCTCATAGAGAAATTCCTGTTGTTTTTTCCTGATAGCTTATTCCAATATCCATACTCTGCTAGTTCAGAGATCTCGATGTTTACACGCTCTTTACTTTTCAACAAATAGAGTTAACATCATCGTGTTCGCGCTTATGAATAGAGCTTTAGAACTTCTACCTGCACTATGTAGATGAAGAGTTCTACTACAGAGCTGTAATCAGGCACTGAAATTCGTACCTTGCAAGCTGATTTTTTAGTGTTAGTCACTTACCTACGGCAGCTTGTTGAAGAGGTTCCACTGCGGTTAATAGCTGTTGTTTCATGCAAAAAATGTTTAGAGAAATAGCCTGTATCAGAAGGACTCTCTCAATTTTGTCATCCGCAAATCTATTGAAGCCCTCAAATAGATCACAGCAGAAGTCTGTACATAAGACGTTCAGACAATACCGCATTAAGCTGTTGCAAATAGCCTGTTTAGACTATTCGCTCAGCCGTTATTCTAAAGTATTTCTCTTTTTTTATTGAAGACACGAATTGTCTTTGTAAAGGAATGAAGAAAGCTACCTTATTTGTGAGTTTAAATCATACGTCTAAGCTGTTGCAATGCCTTTCCATAGTTCATAAGCTATGGCTCGCATCCTTTCGCACATCGCCTACTCACACATATATCAGATGAGATATTGCAACAGGGCGGTTTGAGTAACCTGACCGCTTAACAGACATCTATCTAGCGCTCGCTATCCACAAGCTACTCGGCTTTTTCGATGGCTAACAATGACCGCTTCGAACGCTGATTAGTTGCCAAGCGCACCTTACTAGCTGACAACCTTTTTTGGAAATTTATGAACACTCAAACTCTTCCCACAACATTAGAAGCTTCTAATAGTTTTCTAGACGGATCTACTGGCGTTCAAAGGTGGGGTGATGATGTTACCATAGCTGCCTCCTCGGCGGATGGTTCTGACGCAAGAATTAGCTACCGCCGAGCTGGTGGGTTTGGAGTAGTTGGTGCTAACTATGACAACCAGCTAGACTACGACACCCAGGAAGGCGCTAGCGAACAGTTCGAGATTGATTTCAACGGTAACGTCGAGCAAGTCAATCTGAAGTTGAGTCGAATCGAGCAGCTTTCCAACCAGCCCATCGGTACCTGGAAGGCTTTTTCTGCAAAAGGAAATCTGGTTGCGAGTGGAAAGTTAGATTCTTCGGCTGCAACCTTAGCCGGGACTGGTCGCTATCAGTTTGCCATCTCTGCCAATAGACCTTTCGAGCGGCTGGTGATTGCGGCTGATGGAACGAACCCTCAGCTCGTTAGCAATTCTAATTTCAGTCTAGAAACGCTGACCTACACTCGAGAGGAGAATCTAAGCAGCATAGCTCCTCTTCAATCGCCTCTTACAGATGGTTCGGCTACGCCGCTGACGCTAGAGACTAAAGACGCTGCACTTCAAGGTTCAGGCAGCCGCTTGGTTTGGAACAGTGGCGTTGAGATAACCGGGTATAGCGCTAATGGCACAGATGCTGCCCTGAGAAAGGGAGCGAGTGGGCTAGCTGTCAGAGGCGGACGTTCTGGTAAGCAGATTGATTTTGACGCAGATTTAGGTAAGGGTGAAGGTCTCAATATTGATTTTGGTAAAGCTGTTCGTCAGCTGAGCGTCGTGCTGGGCCGGATGGAGAGTAACGATGGAGAAGGGCTGCCAGAAACTGGGCTGTGGCGAGCTTATGGCGCTGATGGTCGCCAGATTGCCACGGGTACGCTAGACCCCAATTCTGCCGAATCTCTGGGCGATAGCAACTATCGATTTGCGATCGCCACTCAAAAAGACATTGCCAAATTAACGATAGAAGCCACCGCCTATGGCAACGGTGCTGGTACCCAGTACAAGGACAACAATTCTGACTTTACTCTTCAGAGCTTGACCTATTCATCAGGTAACGACTCGTCAGGTAACGACTCGTCAGGTAACGACTCGTCAGGTAACGATAGCCAAGATGTAATCCCTCAAAACAAACAGCCCGTCGCGTTAAATGACAGCATCAGCGTCAATGAGGATGCATCAGTCGTAATTGACCCTGCATCGCTTCTAGGTAATGACCGCGCTGGCGATGGGCCCCTAACTCTGACCGAAATTGCTACAAAGAGCAGTAAAGGTGGCACCATCGTCGGCTTAAAAGGCGGCTCATACCGCTATACTCCAGCCGAGAACTTCTTTGGCTCAGATAGTTTTCGCTACACTATTGCCGACGCTGATGGTGATACGAGTACTGCCGCTGTTAACATCAGCGTTAAGTCCGTCAATGACGTCCCATTAGCGATCGGTGGATTTGCGACTACTGAGGCCGGGGTAGGCGTTGAGATTTCAGTAGAAAATGATTTTGGGGGAGATGGTCCCAACCGAGGGTCTATTACGGTTGGCTCTGCGAAGTACGGTACGCTCAGCGTCAACAACAAGGGCACAGCCAACAATCCAACGGATGACTCAATTACCTACGTACCAGACCCTAAATTCAGCGGCGTTGATCGTTTCCGCTACACCATTACTGACGCTGATGGAGACACTAGCACAGCAACAGTTGTCGTCGATGTAGTTGAAGGGAAGGTCGCCAACAAACTGCCAAAGGCGGTAGGCGATCGCATGACTACAAAAGAAGATACTTCAATCGTTATAAGCGCAGAAAAACTGCTGAACAACGACAACCTCGGCGATGCGCCAACGGTGATTACTAAAGTAGATGGCTCAAGCGCTAAGGGCGGTACAGTCAAATCTAACAGCAATGGCACCTATACCTACAGGCCAAAGTCGGGGTTTAGCGGCACCGATAGTTTTCGCTACACTATCACTGATACAGACGGAGACATCAGCGCAGCAACTGTTGATGTCGAAGTTGACCCGGTAAAGTCCTCCGGGTCCCTAATGGAACCTAGAAACCGAGTTAACCTAGTGGCCTCGCCCAATTATCTAGATGGGACAAAGCTGCCTCAGCGCTGGGGCAGTGAGGTGCGCATGTCGGCTGCGGGCTTTGACGGTCGCGATGCCCGGATAGTCTACTATGAGCAGAAGAGCGATAAGGGCTTTGGGATTGTTAGTAGCCGCGATCGCGGCAAACAAATCGATTTCTTCCAAGACAAAGGAAGCGAGAAGCTAACCCTATCTTTCGACAAACTAGTCGACGACGCAGTCTTGACCGTTGGTATGGTCGGCGTGAACGAGGACAATACTGGATTTGATGAGACTGGCAAGTGGACTGCGCTAGACACGAATGGTCGCGTCGTTGGGACAGGCTTGATTGGCCCAGACCAAAGTATGCTGGGTGACGGTGTGCGAGTCCCTAATACCTACGGTCAGTATCCCATCGAGATTGATGCTCAATCGCCTTTTGCTGAACTAATAGTTGAGGCAACGGGCTTTGGCCACGGCCAAGGCAGTCCAACAAAGCAAAGCTATGGAGAGAACAACTCCGACTTTGATGTAACCGGTATTAGCTTCGACGTGATACCGGGAACCCAAGGTGGCTTTTAGACCGAATCACTATAGACAGCGCTAAAGCGTACAAGTAGTGTCAAAGACAAAGCGCCATGAGCAGTAGCATGCTTGTGGCGCTTTACTTATAGTTTGGAGTCATTTTCTTAATGCGGCAGGCGCTGAGTATGTGATGCCAACGTGAAGTTGGATGTCCGTAAGTATTTATATTTTTAAGAGTACTTTCGAAAGAGCGTAAACTAGGTTGTGAATCTTCCGTACGATCACGCCTAACTCTGTTAATAATTCTCTAGACAGAAGAATAACTCTAATAATGGATTAACTGCCGCAGTATTGCCATCTCATCGTGAAGTGTAGAGTGACAAACCTATATTAAAAGGCTAGAAACGCTTGCACAGAGCAGCCTGTCTGATTCTCTATCGTATTAGAGCACTGATGCATTGAAGCGATCGCATCTAATCAAACTTTGAAATCTATTATCCTCTATTCTTGGCTTTTCCTGGAAAACAGGATAATTATTCATGACAATAGATAGATATTGCTCCTGATAATTTATCCTGATATTTGAGTCTCACACACTTAGAAAATCCGATATTCATACTCCCTTTATTTTCGACAAATAGGGTTAGTATCATCATGTTCGAGCTTGTAGATAGAGCTTTCAGATTTTCTCGCTGTGCTAGCAGCTGTAGAAATCTAACACTGGGCTGTATCTAGCGCTGAAAATCTGATTCTTGTAAGCTAAATCTGTAGCAATAGATGTTTGCTTTAGTACAGCCTGTCAAGGATGACTCACTATATACGTAGCGATCGACCGTCACTGATCCATTTGAACATGCAGATTTAAACATACAGATTTGAACATACAGAGCTGTATCAAAAAAACTTTCTGCTTCTGCCATCGATATATCCTTTGCAGCCCCCCGATGGATATACGTAGAAAGTACTAGGTGACCACAGAAAATCATTTGCCAATACGTTCATTTATCAACGCATTTATCGGCCAACACATTTACACATCTATTCCGCCAACCATGACGGCTAATGCTCTTTTGATGAATGCGATCAAGAGATTAGCGTTTGCTGTGTAGTTGCTTAAATGCTAAAGGCGCTAACGATGTTGCTTTCAATGCTTTGAACAGAAATCCCGATTTGACTATGTTCCGATCTCGCTTCTACGCAGAAGGTGATAGTGCAGATTTCGAGAAAGCTCTAGGCAGTTGCTAGCCGAATGTTCGCTCGTCAGTGTTAGCCTGGTGCAATTTTCCACTCCTACAATCGCGCTAATCAGTCACTAAACATTCATTTCATCAACTAACAACCTTTTTTGGAAATTCTATGAGTACTCAACTTCCTACGACACTAAAGGCTTCTGCTAAGTTTTTAGATGGCGCTGCTGGCGTTCAGACTTGGGAGGATGGTGTCAAGATAGCCGCCTACTCTGCTGATGGCTCCGATGCACGCCTCAGCTTCCGAAAGAAGGGGGGCTTCGGTATTATTAATGGCCTTTATGACAATCAGATAGACTACGACCCTCGCAGCGGTGCTGGAGAGCGACTAGAGATTGACTTTGGCGGCAACGTGCAGCAGGCTAGCTTCACCCTGGGCCGAACCTCTTCAGCAAGTGGGCCAGGATCTATCGGTCTCTGGAAGGCGTACGCTGCCGATGGTAGCTTGGCTGCCAGTGGGGACCTCGACTATTCAATGGCAACGTCAGTCGACAACCGGGGCTATGAGTTTGCGATCGCACCCAACACTCGCTTCAAGCGTTTGACCATAGAAGCGGCAATCCCTGGCAGCAGTCAGCCTTCCGGCAGCGGCGCTAGCTTTAGCCTGGAAGATATCTCTTATATCCGTACAGACGTAGTCACGACTAACCCAGTAACTGCCCCTCAAGATAAGGCGTTTACTGTTTCTGATCCGATCACTCTAGAGGCTAGTGAAGCCTCTGTAGACGGTAGCAAAGGCTATCAATCCTGGGCAGATGGTGTCAAAGTTGCTGGCTACAATGCTGATGGGTCCAAAGGGATAGCCAGTTTCGGCTGGGATGGCCTAGCTGTGTCCGGTGGCCGCTACGACAACCAGATAGATTACGATGCGGAATCTGGGAAAAGTGAACAGCTAGCGATTGACTTCGAGGGTACGGTGCGCGATGTCAGTATCGTCTTAGGTCGCCTAGAAGCAGAGGAGTGGAAAGGTCTAGCAGAGACCGGCTCCTGGCAAGCCTACGATGCTAAGGGCAAGCAGGTGGCTAGTGGCAAAATCGATCCGCTCTCAGGCGAAAGCATCGAGAGAAGTGCCTACGGGTTTGCGATCGCCGCTGGAAAAGATATCGCTCGTCTCACAATATCCGCCACAGCCTACGGCAACGGTGCTGGGGCCAATAGAACAAACAACAACTCTGACTTTAACCTACAGAGTATTACCTATTCTCGTATCACTGCTGCTGATGCAGGCAAGCCACCCACCACGCCATCCACTCCAGTCCTGTCGCCCAGCCAAGGTCAGCCAAAGGCAAATGATGATATCGCTTCGACAGAGATGGGGAAAAAGATTAGCATCGACGTTCTAGCAAACGATCGCTTTGGTGCTGATGGTGCTGGCGTTGGTCAAGTTGTTGTAGGAGATGCAAAATCCGGTCGGGTCAGCGTCAGAAAGCTGGATACGCCTGACAACCCGCTTGACGATCTAATCCGCTACGTCCCAAATGATGGCTTTAGTGGAAAAGATAGCTTCACATACACTATTGCTGATGCAGACGGCGAGACTAGCACCGCCACTGTGGATGTCACCGTCACCAAACCGGCAGTCACTAGACCCACACCAGTCATTGACAAGCAAACAAAGGCCGTCGATGACTCTTTTAGTACCGATGAAGGTAAGTCCTTGACGATCAAACAATCTACCCTATTGAGTAATGATGATCTAGGCGATACTCCGACAACAATCTTCTCTATTCAAAGCAACAGCGATCAAGGCGGCAAGATTGTTTCGAATGCTAACGGCACTTATACCTACACGCCCAAAGCAAACTTCTTTGGCGAAGATAGCTTTACTTACAGTATTAAAGATGCCGACAGCGACGAGAGCACGGCTACGGTAGGCATCACGGTTGATAAGCAGGCCGTCGTCATCCCGCAGCCGCCTGCCAACAAAAAGCCCACCGCAGTGAACGATATTGTCAGTACTGACGAAGACAAATCACTCGTAATCACCCAGGCCGATCTGTTGGGTAACGATAATCTAGGCGATACCCCGACAACAATCTTTTCTATCGAAAACAACAGTGTTGAAGGCGGCAGAATTGTCTCTAACGCTAACGGCACCTATACCTACACGCCCAAAGCAAACTTCTATGGTGAAGATCGCTTCAGCTACAGCATTAAAGACGCCAATGGCGATCAGAGCAACGCCAGCGTAAAAGTCAACGTTAGCGCTGTTAACGATCTTCCTAAAGCAGTGAAGGACACCACCGCTGTGGATGCGGGCAGCCGTATCAACATCGATGTGTTGCGCAACGATAGCTTTGGCGGTGACGGTCCCGGTGGCTCTATCGCAGTAGGGAAGGCTAGTCATGGCAGCGTAAGCGTCAATAACAAAAACACGTCTGATCCTAGCGACGATGTAGTGAGCTATGTCGCAGATAAGGATTTCGGCGGCACAGACTCATTCAACTACACGATTACAGATGCTAACGGCGATAAAAGCAGCGCTACCGTAGAAGTGAAAGTGGCATTACCTGCGCCCTCAACGCCGCCCCTCAACCCAGGTAGTCAACGCATTGATCTGTCTGCGGCAGCAAGCTTTATCCAGAAGAATCAGTCAACTCATGCTTGGGGTGATAACGTACGGCTCTCTGCGGTTGGCCTAGACGGTTCTAAGGCGAATGTTGTCTACGATACGCAGTTTGCTGACAACGGCTTTGGCATCTCTAGTGCTAATGACCGATGGAGTCAGATTGATTTCTACGCGAAAAACGGCGATCTTAGAAACGTCAGCGAAAAGCTAAAGCTAGAATTCGACACGCTAGTTGACAATGTCACACTCACAGTTGGCATGTTGGGCTTCAACGAAGGTAAAAACGGCAACGATGAAACTGGCAAATGGACAGCCTACGATGCCAAAGGCAAGAAAATTGCTGATGGACTGCTAGGCCCTGAACTCAGCACCTTGGGCGAAGATGTCAAAGTCAAGAAGAGCTACGGTGCATACCCAATCGAAATCGATGCATCAACGCCATTTGCAGAGCTAGTCCTAGAGGCAACAGGCTTTGGTCACGGCAATGGCTCTCCGATTGGCAAGAGCTACGGCGAAAATAATTCTGACTTCAACGTTATGGGTATCAGCTTTGATGCTATCCCTGGCACTACAGGGGGATTCTAGAGTTCAGCCAGTTCAGAGTTTAGCCAATTCCTGTAAGGCCATAAATAGCGGCTCCCAGATATTTCTGGGAGCCGCTTTTGTGTTGTGCTTGCCGCGCTTGCTATGACTGTAGCTTGAGAATCAGGTTGTCTATATTGAGCTCTTGGGTGATGTCGGCGGTAGTGGCGATGCGATCGCCCACAAACCGAACAGAGAGCACATTCTGCCAGCCCATGCCAGATAGCACAGTAGTCTGGAACACCTTGGGTACTGGTGCTGGGCCAAAGCTCTGAGAAACCTCAGTTCCATCAGCGAGCGTGCCGATGACTGTAAAGCCACCGTTCAAGTCGCCGTTGAAGTGCAGACCGCTAGTGTAGTCAAAGCTTTCAAAGCTAAAAGCAGAGCCGTCACTGCGAGCGAGGGTGAAGTTGATCTGCGGGCCGTTGCCACCGACGTTGTGCTGAGTTAGGAACGAGGGCATACCGGGCTGATGGAAGTGGGCCGCTAGTCCGCCCGTATCGGTTGCATCGAAGACGAAGCCGTTCTTGAGTACTCTGCGCGGTTTGCTATCAACAAGCTCGAGCGTATAGCTAGTCAGGTCGAGGAGGTAGTCGTCGACTTCTACGCTGACCGTAGCGGAGCTAGTGTCGCCATCGGCATTAGTTGTAAACGTATCGATAGCGGCGGCGGGTTGATTGCTGCTAAGACCAAAATATTTACCCTGTAGATAGGTTTCTACCTGCTGCCGTTCAGTCTCAGACAGAGCTCTGTCATAGATCAGTAATGCAGCAACCTCCATATCTACAAAAGGATCGCTGTCTATTTCTGCGCCAATCACTAGCCCGTTGCCATTGGCAACATCAGTTGCATAGTTGTGTGTGCGCGTATCGATCAGACTGCCATCTTTGTAGTGCTCTAGCGTACTACCGTCGTACACAACTTCTTGTAGCAGCCAGCCTTCGCCAGTTCCGGCAATGCCGCTGTCAAAGTCGTTTGCACCTCCCCAGCCCTGTACCATCAGCGTGCCATCAAGATCTGTAACCGCACCAAACGCCTGATTCTTCTGGTTATCGCCGTAAGTAGCGCCGCCATTCCCGTTACCGTTATACTTCGCTACTAAGAAGAGGCTGCGCTCCGCGTTACCTTCAGGCAAACCATTGAGCGATAGGACTCTAGCGAGTTTGTCTTGTGTGCCGTCAAGCTTGATGACACTGTGGCCATTTAGCGCTCCTAGCTCGAGCGTAGGATCGCCAAAGCTAGTGAGGTCGTTACCAAGACCTGATTGATCTACCCAGTCCACTACGACGCCGTTGACATCGGTGTTAACGCCTACATCACTCTCTAGATGAACGACTAGCCCGCCGACTGGCAGACCACTATTGCCTGCCACATTGACTGTGACAGTCGCCGTACTAGTATCACCATCTGCGTCTGTGATCGTGTAGGTGAAGCTGTCTTGACCGACGAAGTCTGTGTTGGGTGCGTAGTCGACAGTGTCGTCGGTCGGATCGTTCGGCGTCCCACCATCGTTAACGGTGGCTGTGCCGTTGGCGGCTGGGGCTGCTAGTGCGATCGCCCCGCTTCCTGGACCATCAATTCCAAAACTGTCGTCTTCTAGCACATCTATATTCACGGCGCTATTGACCTCAGTAACGGCTGCATCTGCATCTGCGACCGGTTGACCATTCACAGGCCCAAAGTACTTAGTTTGCAGATAAGTCTCTACCTGCTGTCGTTCCGCCTCAGAGAGCGCCCGGTCATAGATCAAGACTTCTGCGATATCCATATCGACGTATGGCGCACCGTCTAGTTCAGCGCCGATAACTAGTCCTTCTCCATTGGCAACGTCTGTTCTATAGGTGTGTACCTGCGAGTCAATCAGTACGCCATCTTTATAGTGGTTTAGAGTCCCGCCTTGATGTAGTACTTCTTGTATTAGCCAGCCACTGCCTGTGCCAGTAACTCCACTATCGAAATCATTTCCGCTACCCCAGCCTTGAACCCCTAACGTGCCATCGCCATCGACAATCGCTCCAAAAGCACGATTTCTGCGGTTGTCGCCGTAGGTCACGCCACCGCGACCAAAGCCATCGTACTTAGTAACAACAAACAGGCTACGATCCGCGTTAGCTGTAGGTAGTCCAGTAAGACCCAATGCGCGAGTGAGCTGATCACCCGCCCCGTCAAATGAGATGACATTGCGACCATTAAGCGCGTCTGTGAGTAGTGTGGGATCACCTAGTCCAACCACATCGTTGCCAAAGCCAGACTGATCGCTCCAGCCCGTGACGACGTTGTTGCTATCAGTAGTTACACCGCTACCTGCGTCCAGTCGAACGACTAACCCACTCACCGGCAGACTAATGCTCTGGGCGACCTCAACCGACACAGTCGCGCTACTCGCATCACCATTCGCGTCGGCAATAAAGTAGTTGAACGTGTCGGTGCCGACAAAGCCAGCCGCAGGTGTGTAGGTAAGGGTACCGTCACTGTTATCAGCAACGAGACCGTTGTTAACAGTCGTCAGATCTACTCCAGTAAAGGTAAGCGGTCCGTTGCCAGGACTGTCGTTGTCGAGTAGCGCAGTTTTGCTGATTAGCAGAGCGGTGTCCTGATCGGCTGCTACTGTATCGGCTGTGGCGACAGGCTGTAGTCCCTTAATGACAAAGTTGTCTAGGTTGAGCTCTTGGGTGATGTCGGTTGCAGTGGCGATGCGATCGCCCACAAACCGAACAGAGACCACGTTCTGCCAGCCCATGCCAGATAGCACAGTAGTCTGGAACACCTTGGGTACTGGTGCTGGGCCAAAGCTCTGAGAGACCTCGGTTCCATCGGCGAGCGTGCCGATAACGGTAAAGCCACCGTTCAAATCGCCATTAAAGTGCAGACCGCTGGTGTAGTCAAAACTTTCAAAGCTAAAAGCAGAGCCATCGCTGCGAGCGAGGGTGAAGTTGATCTGCGGGCCGTTGCCACCGACGTTGTGCTGAGTTAGGAACGACGGCATCCCAGGCTGGTGGAAGTGGGCCGCTAGTCCGCCCGTATCGGTAGCATCGAAGACAAAGCCGTTCTCGAATGCTTTACGAGGTTTGCTATCGACAAGCTCGAGCGTATAGCCAGTTAGATCGAGAAGGTAGTCGACGACTTCTACCGTAACCGTAGCGGTGCTAGTGTCGCCATCGGCATCGGTGATGCTGTAGCTGAAGCCATCGATACCAATGAAGCCAGCAATAGGGGTGTAGGTATATGTGCCATCAGCGTTGTCGACGATAGTGCCACCGTTTGCACTGGCGGTCTCGACGGTCGTGATCGTCGTTGGCGTATCACCCAAGTCATCGTTGCTGAGCAGATCGGCTGCATTCAGCGTGATAGCAACATTTTTGCTGGTTGTGACGCTATCAACAACAGCAACTGGCTGTTCGTTGACTGGGTTGACATTGATAGTGACCGTTGCGGTGCTGGTATCACCGTCGATATCAATGATGGTGTAATCGAAGGTGTCTTGACCTGTGAACCCAGCGGCTGGGGTGTAGCTATAGGTGTCGTCGGTATTGTCGACAATGGTGCCGCCGTTAGTGCTTTCAGTCTCGACAGTCGTGATCGTCGTTGGCGTATCACCTAGGTCGTCGTTACTGAGAAGATCAGCAGCATCTAGCACCACAGCCACATCTTCGTTAGTCGTGGCATTATCATCAGCAGCAACCGGTTGATTATCCATGGTTGGGCTCACTTCAACCGTGACAGCAGCACTACTGGAGTCACCATCGGTATCGGTGATGATGTAGTTGAACGTGTCGGTGCCGATAAAGCCAGCCGCAGGCGTGTAGGTCAGCGTACCGTTACCATTATCGATGATCAGACCGTTGTTAGCAGTGGTTGAATCAACTTCAGTGAAGGTGAGCGGTCCGTTGCCAGGACTATCGTTGTTGAGCAGCGCAGTTTTACTGATTAGCAGAGCGGTGTCTTGGTTGGTTACTGCTGTATCGGCCATACCGACAGGCTGTAGTCCTCTGATGACAAAGTTATCTAGGTTGAGCTCTTGGGTGATGTCAGTTGCGGTGGCGATGCGATCGCCCACAAACCGAACGGAGGTAACGTTCTGCCAGCCGATGCCAGTGAGGGTGGCAGTTTGAAACGTGTCGGCTGCCAGCGCCGGGCCGAAATTCTGAGAGACTTCAGTCCCGTTAGCGAGCGTGCCGATGACGGTAAAGCCACCGTTCAGCTCACCGTTGAAGTGCAGACCGCTGGTATAGTCAAAGCCTTCAAAGCTGAAGGCAGAGCCGTCAATACGAGCAAGGGTGAAGTTGATCTGAGGGCCGTTGCCGCCGACGTTGTGCTGAGTCAGAAACTGCGACATCCCAGGCTGGTGGAAGTGCGCTGCTGAACCGCCCGTATCAGTCGCATCGAAGACGAAGCCATTTTCGGTTACTTTGCGGGGTTTGCCATCGACCATCTCAATCATGTAGCCAGTCAAATCGAGGAGGTAGTCAACGACTTCTACGGTGACCGTAGCGGTGCTGGTGTCGCCATCCGCATCGGTGATATCGTAGCTGAAGCTATCGGTGCCCACAAAGCCAGCAATCGGCGTGTATGTGTATGTGCCATCAGCGTTGTCTGTGATGGTGCCGCCGTTCGCGCTGGCAGTTTCTACAGCGGTGATAGTCGTCGGCGTATCGCCTAAGCTGTCATTACTAAGCAGGGCGGTTTCTCTCAAGATGATAGCGGTGTCTTCGCCAGTCAGCGCATTGTCAGCAACAGCTGTTGGCAGGCTGTCAGTAGCGCTCACTCGTATTGTTACTACCGCTGTACTCGTATCGCCGTCGGTGTCGGTGATGGTGTAGTTGAAGCTGTCTTGACCTACAAACCCGAGCGCAGGTGTATAGGTATAGGTGCCGTCAGCGTTATCGACAACGCTACCGCCGTTGATGCTAGCGGAGTCTACAGCGGTAATAACTGTTGGCGTATCGCCCAAATTGTCATTGAGTAAGAGCTCAGTTTCTGTTAATACAACCGATACGTTTGTAGCAGTGCTGGCTGTATCGAGAACTGCCAAAGGCTGATTGTCTACAGAATTAAAGTACTTATCTTGCAGATAGCTCTCAACCTGCTTTCTTTCCGTTTCAGAGAGCGCCCGGTCATAGATGATGACCTCAGCGATGTCCATATTGACAAAGGGGGCACCGTCAATCTCTGAACCGATAACTAGACCCTTACCATCAACAACCTTAGTTCTGTACTCGTGGGCCTGTGTGTCAATCAACACGCCATCTTTGAAATGTTTGAGGATGCCATCTTCGTGAACGACTTCCTGAAGTAGCCATCCTTCTCCAGTACCCGCAACATCACTATCAAAGTCATTGCCGCCGCTCCAGCCCTGAACTAGCAGCGTTCCATCAGTATCTACCACGGTCCCGAAAGCTCTATTGTTGCGACTGTCGCCGTAGGTAACACCGCCTGTGCCGTTGCTGTCATACTTGGCGACAACAAACATGCTTCTATCCGCATTACCTTCAGGCAGGCCGTTGAGCGCTAGCGTCCTAGAAAGCTGGTCGCCAGATCCGTCTAGCTCAATCACGTTATTGCCATTCAGCGCGCCTGTCGCCAGCACTGGATCGCCAGAGCCAACTAGATCGTTGCCAGAGCCTGATAGATCGATCCATTCTGTGACGCTACCGTCAGCAGCGGTGCTGACACCTATGTTTGCATCTAGATGCAAGACCAAGCCATCGTCTGGCAGCGGCGCAGCGCCGTTGTTGATGTAGTTGGCGGTGATGGTTTGATCAGTATCAGGAACGGTGATGGTTTGCTCTAGTGAGCCAGTGTCGCTGCCATAGGACCATCTGTCGAATGTATAGATGTCGCCGCCGACAGCAACGACTTCGGGTGCGATGATTGTGTGGTTGAAGTTGATGGCCGTATCGTAGACGAACGGGCCTGTTCTGGCAAAGCCGTCTAGTGTGAAATCAACGCTACCGCCCGGCAGGTTTGAATTAAATGTCAGATCTACTTTCTCTGGGAAAAGAGAGATAACTTCTGTGGTTTGCAGTCCATCTGCGTCGGTGACCGTAACAGAAAACTCGAATCCTGTGGTGTCAGAGAAATCGTGATTGGTGGTTTCAACGAAGTGACTGACGCTGGTGCCTACATGGTTGTTGATCTCTGTGTGGAAGTGAGCGTTGTGAATGAAGCGTACGTCCCATTCATAGCTGTTCTCGTCTAGGGGGTCGTCGTCTGTAGCGGTTGCGATCGCAGTGAGCGTATCCCCTGCCCTAAAAAATCCGCTGCTCTGATTGGTGGTGATATTGACTACCGGCGCTGAACCGACTGCAATCTTTATCGGTCTAGAGTCCGTGGTATTGATACCATCAGAGACGGTCAGTACAGCGGTATACGGGCCATTCTCTGTGTAGGTATAGGTGGGATTGGCCTCTGTGCTCGTATCGTTTACTCCATCCCCATCTCCATCAAATCCAAAGTCCCAGAGATAGCTCAGCAGATCGCCTTCTGCATCGCTGGCGCTGCTGTTAAACGTCACCGCTAAATTCGCTGGACCGCTAGTAACGTTAGCACTGGCGTTTTCGACGACTGGTGCGAGATTGCCGCTACCGTTGTAGGCAACCCGGCGCAGCTCTCCTGTGAACAGATCGGTATAGTAAAGCGCTCCTTCTGGCCCTTCTCTTAGCGAGACTAGCCCGCCAATTGAATTGTCAAAGTTGAAAGCGTCTATTTCTGGCGTGCCCGGGACTGCGTCGACGATATTGCCCTGATCATCAAACTGGAGATAGCGAATCCAGCCCTGAACGTAGTCGGCAAAGAAGTACGCGCCTTCGAAGATACTGGGGTACAGATCCCCTCGATAGATGGTTCCGCCTACAATTGCGCCACCGTTAGGACTTGCTCCCGCGTGATTGTATGAATAGATTGGGTCGCTAAATGCTGGGTTACCTGTAATCCCTTCAACCGAACCGTCCCAGCCAAAGTTTGCGCCAACATCAGCAACCGTTGCCACGTGAAGATCTTCCATCGCCAGCGCCTGGTCATTACCGCCCACTTCACCGATGTAGAAGCGCTCAGTACCTACCGGACCGCCCAGGTCCCAGCCACCTCGGAAAGGATTGCGCAGTCCGTATGCCCAAATTTCATCAAGAATTTCGTCATTGGGATCGTTTAGCACCCCAAAGTTATCGTCAGGAATTAGATGATCGTTGTTTCCGCCGCGTACCCACTCACCGCCTGGTCCATTCACGCCGGCTGGATCAACCCGAATAATCTTTCCTGCCCAGCGAGTTAGATCTTGCGCAGAAGCCGGATCGTCGAATATATCTCCGGTTGCCAGATAGAGATAGTTGTCTGGCCCAAACCCAAAGCTGCCACCATAGTGGTTGCGATCAACGATATCTTCATTCGCCTCCCAGACCACTTTCTCCTCTTGAAGATGCGCATGGTCTACATCATGCACAAATCGAGAAATCCGAAAACGCCCAGCGTTATTGGGATCGTTTTTATAAGCGTAGTAAAGATAGAAATATCCGTTTGTCTCAAAGTTGGGATCTAGCGCAATAGAGATAAGTCCCCGCTCTCCCTCTTTGTTGATGTCGTTGAGGGTAAGGTACGGCAGTGCGACCGGATTGGTAGCTTGCGGATCTAGGATTTTGATTGCGCCGCCTTTTTCTAGCACGAGCATCTGACCGTCTGGCAGAGCGACAGAATCAATTGGCAGCGTCAGCCCTGCAACCACTTGCTCATTAACAAACTCAGGATTCGTTTGAACGATGTAGTCATTACGAATGGTTGTGAGATCGTACTTTTGAGCTAGGAAATTTTGAACGTCTTCCTGCTCATTTTCTGAAAGTGCTCGGTCGTAAACGATAATCTCAGCTACGTCCATATTGACGTAGGGCGCGCTGTCGATCTCAGCGCCTACTACTAGCTGCTGTAAGTCGGTATCGAAGTTATGAGTGACAACGTCAATAACAGCACCATTCTTGAAGTGGTTTAGCGTACCTGCCTCTAAAATAGCTGCTTGAGAGATCCAGCCCTGCCCAGTACCCGCACTCCCTGTAAACTGGTCGTTGCCTTTTCCCCATCCTTGAACCACCAGCTCGCCTAACGGATCAACGATTAGACCAAAAGTCTCATTGAAGTTATCGTCGCCGTAGGCAAACCCGCCGTAGCCGGTGCCATTGTATTTGGCCACCATGAAGACGCTTCTATCGGTGTTGCCATCAGGCAGATCATTCAAATTCAAGATTCGCTCTAGCTTGTCTCCTGAGCCATCGAAGCGAATGACGTCGTGCCCGTTCAGTTCGTTATTAACGAGCAGCGGGTCTCCAGACGCTGCTAAATCATTACCAGAGGCAGACTGATCGTTCCAAATCGTGACGATTCCGTTAGCGTCAGTCGTTACGCCATTATCTGCTTCTAGATGTAGAACAATCCCGTTTTGAGGCAGCGCCAGTACTGAGTTGAAGCTAGCCATCACCGACGACGACAAAGCGATTTCTGTTTCTATGCTGCCAGTACTCGCTTCGAGTTCCCAATCTCCGCCTAGAGCGCTACTGCCAGTCAAATCATCAGAGGCTGCCACGTCGGTACCAGTGAGCTCCGCAAGAGAAGCCATTAGTGCGTTGCCGTCTGCTTCGGCAGCTAGATTGCAGCCGTATAGCAGCAGGTCAGTCCCATCGGCTAGTGCCTCGTTCCATCCGGTTAGCTCGTCTCGGTAGGTCTGTAGAGTATCGAGGCTGAGTTCTGCTGAGCCTAACTGTAGCTTTCCTTCACTGCCATGAGAGAAGATGTGGATACTAGAGATACCGATATGCTCTGCGATGACTTCGCTGATCTGAGCAATGCCGTCCCGGCTATGATCGAGCAGCACAATTTGACTACCAGTAACAGAGAGTCCAGATATTAAGTGCTCGAAATCTTCTATAGCTGTATCGACAAAGAAGATTGAGTCTAGCCCTGTCTGACGCTGTCCTAGAATATTTTTCTCAGCCTCTAGAAGATATGAATGTTCATGAGATAAGTGCTGATTGGATGGGTTTGAGATATTTGCGGATGACGACATGTTGCTATTGCTACTGGGGGATGGGAACTCTGGTTGGGGAAATTGCCTTGCAGTGGCGACTGCTGGCGTTGATAGTTACTTCTATTGACAAAGACAGCCGTTGATGATTGTTTCCACCGCGTGATTGTTGCAACTTTGTCGATACCCAATATTGTTCGTTTCAATACTTCTCTGGCCTCTTGAGAACTGGTATAAGAAACTGAGAACAATCTTTAATTGAGTGAGCTGCGAAACAACTACAGACGGTTGAACCTTTAATAAGGCTGGTGTTCGGATTTATGACAGTATTTGAGCTGTCACATGTGTGCAGCAGGTTCTTTATACGGACAAAAAACATCCTACGCAGGTAAACGTCACGATGGACTGCGTAAGGATGCCTGTTGAAAGTGCCTGAGATATCAAATGTATAGAGCGACTATCTTGCCAGTACGCCTGAACAAGCGGACACAGGTAGCGCGGATACAGAGTAAGGCAGGTCTGCTGATAAATGCACGAAAAGCTGGATAGATATGCACATGCATTACAAGTTACAAGTGCTTCAACCGCAACACGTAGTTTGTATATGGCACTTTTACGAGAACTTTATGTGTTAGAGATAGTTTTGTGAAAGCGGGTTCTTGACACAGCGGAAGAGGTTTTCTATCAGAACCCGCTGATATATTGTTCAGACCTAGTGTTCAGACCTAGCAGGAATATTGTTTATGAGTAGCCAAGCTCTTTGAGCAAAGCGCCGGAGTAGTAGCGAAATAGACTTTTAACCAAGGGATCAAGCTTTTTCTTCCCAACGCCAATTCGAGACGCATAGAACAAAGTGTCGCTGTTCCCAGCGGCCTGTCTCCTTTTTTCAGTGATCGTGCTTTTGTAGGTACCTTGCTCTAATAGAGATGGCTCCCAGGGTTCGTGCAAAAATTGGCATACTTGTTGCATGGTGGATTCTGGGTCTAAGACGAGATCTTCGTATCTGATTTCGATGTAGCGCTCTGGTGATACGCTGCGACCAAAAGCTTGGCCAGCTCTGACGCTCTTGCCCCATCTTTTAGTCGCGCTCAAGCCTCTTTTATATCCCCACCTATCCATACTAGATGCTACGACATCTCTACCGTCGCGGATCATATGGATGACCTGACAGTCTGGAAAGAGCTTGTCAATAAAGTCTAGTCTGAGAACGTAGATGGGAGTTTTGTCGCCCCAGCGAGACTTGCCCTGCTGTTTGGCAGTTTCTGTCTTGAAGCCGTCAAACAGCTCTCTGATCTGCTCATACCAGTATTCTTTCTCAAAAGGATAGTCTTTCATCAGCCGCCATTTGGAGCCGACGATGCCTTCTAGACAAGAGAGAAAGTGAGTTTCTTCTCCACAGGATATGTTCGGATGGGCGTTAATGAGCGATCGCATGAGTGTTGTTCCTGATCGTTCGCTACCGACTATGAAGATAGGTTTATTAGCCACTGTCAATTCCTTGGTTGGGTTTGCACTCTGTTGATACGTTTGTAGATGATGCGCTCGTAGAACTTTTTAGAGGGTAGAGTATACGTGCTGGAAAGTATAGGTGCTTGGCCAAGAGCTCATAACAAAATAGTCCCCTCACACTCACAGACAAAACATCTAGATAAAAACATGTTTCGACTCGTAATCTCAGTTACCCAACAATTATGATTGTTTTTACTAAATCTTTAAGTTTGAGCCTTCTCTAGCTAAAGAACAGTGGCTAGGGAACAGTGGATGTTTGCTTTGGCTTAATATTTACAGCGAGTTCGTAGGACTATAGGTCAGATTGTTTAAACTTAAGACTAATTGAAAGGTAGAACCTACCGAACAAGGATTAATTGGGGTCAGTAAGCTGATGAAGTACCTAAAACGTCGCACAGCAATAGTGGGTTTGTTACTGCTAGCTTTTTTCGCTCTGTCTGCGACAGTGCTGTTCTCGTTTTTTCTTGAACCGATTTCTATCAAACTAGGGTCTCAGTTTGAATCTATTCCGATCGAGCTAGCTAACTATGACATCAACGATATTGGTGTGACCGATGTTGATCAAGACGGCAACTTAGATATCTTTACGACCAATCACAGCGCGCAGCAGAGCCTTCTGATTGGTGATGGCGACGGGGGGTTTGTTGATGTATTGGTTGATAGCGGCTTGAGCCAGGATAGACAGTTTCCCCGACTGGAAAACTCAGCGCGATCGCCTGAGATAAGTGCGCCAGGGCTCTATATCTATCGACAGCGTACTCTGCTTCATCTGGCGGCTGAAGGGACTGAGGCATTTGGGAATGCGAGCGGTTCAATTGAGGTTTCGGCAAACGTAGAGGTGACTCAGCAATCCCAGGCTACGGTCGAAGTCAAGAAAACGAAGCTGTCATCGGGTATAACAGCTAGCCAGATAAAATTCGAACTTAGTCCGGGCGGCTTTTTAGAACTCAAGTCTAGAGAGAGCAATTCTAATAAGCTAGTTGTTGAAGTTCCTCATCAGGTGCAAGTAGATGACAATCTGCCGCTGACGGCTATTTTTGTCGGTTTAGATGCGGTATCACCAAGCGCTTATGATTTTGAGCTGATGTGGCGCGATCGCCACAGTATGTCTTGGTCTGATGTCGATAACGATGGCCAGAGAGATGTCTTTGTGGGCAGAGGCGGCATTCATGGAAAGATGCGCCTATTTCCAGAGCAGTACTTCGATGAACTCTTTATTAATCAGACCTCTGGTCAGGAAGCGCAGTTTGAAGATCAGATCCGCCGATTTGGACTGCTAAAAGATGACTGTTCGGCTCGCCAGTCTGCCTGGGTGGACTTTGATAGCGACGGGCAGCTTGATATTTTTAATTCCTGTGGTCGAAATGCTGTTGATAAGATAGAACGTCCGCATCAGCTCTTTCACCAAAGTTCTGACGGTACGTTCGAAGATGTTGCAAAATCTGTTGATCTAGACTTGCCCAGGGCAGGCGAATTTATCTGGTTCGATGCTGATAGTGATAATCGCCCTGACGTAGTCGCTACCCAAGATAGGAACCTAGTTCTCTATCACAACCAGGGCGATACCTTCGCTGCCGAGCCACTGGGAAAGATGGCAGATCACAGAAACAAACAGTTTACTATTGCTGATTTTGACCAAGATGGCAGCTCAGATATATACATAGCAGGTAAGGTAAAAAGCTATCTGCTGCAAAAGCAAAAGGACGAGCGCTATCAGCTTAAAGACCCCCAGCAGAGAGGACTCCCCGCCTATAGTCTCTGCGCTAACTGGGTGGATTATGATAACGACGGCTATAGCGATTTGCACGTGATTCCGGGGGGGCTATATCGTCAGCAGTCTGACCATAGCTTCCGGCGAGTTCAGCTGCTTTCTAATGAGGCGGCTGTTTTTAGAGAGCGTCTTTCTCGTCTGGCCAACTGGCAGCGAATGAAGCAACAAAAGGCTCGCTGCTCCTGGTTTGACTACAATAACGATGGATTTCGAGATTTTCTACTGGCGCAGCGCCAAGATTCGCCCCTCGATCGGCTGATAAACCGGATTAGAGGGAGAGATCCGAGCGAACAGTGGCAGGTGCAGCTTTTTCGGAACAAGGGTAGCAAGCCCGCAGAGTCTCACTGGCTATCGATAGCACTAAAAGGCATAGAAGGTAACCAAGAAGCAATCGGTGCGTCGGTTGCGCTAGAAACACCGGCCGGTGTTCAGACCCAGCTACTGGGCAGCGCGGAGGGTGCTTACTTTTCTCAGGGACACTATCGAATATATTTTGGATTGGGTCCTTATGAGCAGGCAGATGCTGTGACTGTGACCTGGCCGAACGGTGAGTCGCAGCTTCTACGTGATGTAGAAGCTAACCAGCAGATTACGATCGAGCAACTTGTCCCTGAGCTGAATGCTTGAATTCTTGGATACGAAAGTCAATGTCTCTACTAGAAAAATCCTCTCATGCACCGCTGGATTCTTTGGCTAAGCCAGTTAGCTGGAAAACTTTACCGTATCTAGCTAGGCGAACAGCAGGCATGGACAGGGATAGATATAGAGCCAAACACCGTCCGCTGACCATACAGCGAGTATGGTCTACGCTATTTCCCAATCTGAGTCGACCCGTTTTTTTAATCGGAGCGGCTCGCTCTGGGACCACGTTCCTCGGGGACTGTCTATCTGAGGTGCCGGAGTTCTCTTATCACTTTGAGCCAGTGGCCACTAAGGCGGCTGCGAGGTGCGTCTATGAAGGTCTCTGGAGCCATGCGAAGGCCAAGCGGTTTTATCGAATGGTGTATGCCTGGCTGATGAGACTTCATAGTGATGGTGACTTACGCTTTGTCGAAAAAACGCCTCGTAACTGCTGTATCATTCCGTTTCTAGAGGAAGCGTTCCCGGATGCGCAGTTCATTCATATTATTCGCGATGGGCGCGATTCAGCGCTTTCGCTGAGCAAAAAGCCTTGGTTAGCTAAAAACGCTGCTGATTCTGGGAAATACGAACCGGGTGGTTATCCCTACGGGCCGTATGCCCAGTTTTGGGTCGAGCCAGCACGGCGGGGTGAATTTGAGACAACTAGTGATATCCATCGCTGTATCTGGGCCTGGCAGCGGTTTACGGAAGATGCGATCGCTGCCACCCGAGACTTCTCTTCAGACAAACTGCTAGAGGTTCGATATGAGTCTTTCGCGGTAGATCCGGTTGGAGAGGCTGACAAGATCTTGGATTTCTTAGGAGTTACAAATTCGGAATCTAGGTCGCTGTTCGAGGCGGCTGTATCAACTTTCAACCCTAGCTTGATCGAGCAGTGGAAGCGCCAGCTGACTGAGTCGCAGCTTAAGGAAATATATGCGGAATCAGGCGATCTTCTACGCGAACTGCACTATCTATAAACTGCACTATCTATAAGCTGCCGATAACCATAAGCTGCCTGTAATCGGTACCCGTTCAGACTGTGGTCATCAATTTCTCGATAGACGACTGAATCAAGCTACTAAATCTATCGAATGAGTATCCTTGGACGACTGTTTCATGTCCTTTTGCGGCCATCTCGGCGCGTAGATCGGGGTTATTTAGTAGCTCAGTGCAGCCTTCGATCAGCTCGGCTTCAGTCGCTGCTACCCATAGAGAGTCTTTGTGCTTGAGATTGTCGTAACCGTACTGGGCGTGGTCTGTGATAACAGCCGTGCGCTGATAGAACAGGGTCTCTAGAACCTTTATCTTGGTGCCGCCGCCTTCGAATAAGGGCGCTACTGTGAAGGCGGCTTTTTCATATTCCTCGGCTAGATCATCGACAAATCCTACAATTTCGACGTTGGGAATATGAGTGAATTTATCTTTTACGGCTTTCCAGTTGCCTGAGCCGACAATCCGCAGCGTAGAGTCTTTAACCGCTTCATTAATCTTTGGCCAGCAGTTGAGGATGAAGCGCTCTACGCCTTCTGCGTTTACTCGGTGAGCATAGCTGCCGACAAACAAAACAGTTTTAGAGGCTTTGTTCTCCTCAAAGGCTTTTTGGCTGTCAATATCTATTGTGTAAGGAATGTTTGGCAAAATAGATTTGGATGGATGGCTGATTTCTTTGGCGTCGGCTTCGCTGGTAAGCCATACGTGGTCGCAATACGGCAGTAGCTCTGCGGTAACTGCCTGGGTCTGCCTGAAATACGATTGAAAAAATAGCCGCTGAACTGGATTGAGCCCAGGTAGATTTAGTCGAGATTTGTAGACTACGTCGTCGCGATCGTCTATGTCTAGGACAACAGGTGCTTTTTTGCTATGCAGCGCCCCTGAGCGAACGGTTGGCCGGAGGTAGCGTCCGATAACCAGGTCGTAATCGGTTTCACTCTGGAGCTTGCCAAGGACTTGCTGAGCGTTTTGGTCAGGCTCATACATGAATTTCTTCGCGCCGAGTCTGATGGCGATCGCATCAACCTTTTCTGGGCTCAACGGCCTCAAAAAACGCCAAAAGCCCAGCTCCGAACGCTCGCCAGGTTTAGCAATATGAAACGCATTTGCACCGGGGAAAAATCCCTCGAACTTTTCACGCTTCACGTTGCCTACTAGCAGAACATCAACGCATCCTAGCGTCTTGAGCGTGTTGAAGATAAGCGATGTTCGCTGGCCTGCTCCGGTTACTGGCTTACAGGCGTAGGTTGGCGAAACTAGTAAAAAGTGAAGGGCGCGTTCGGTTGCTATTGCCATTGTGGTTATAAAGGCTTTTGTGCGTAAAAGGGACTGCTAGGGAAGTTGTTAGGACGCTAGGTCATAGAGGCCGTACTCTTTGATGAGGTCGGCGTCTTTTTTCTTGGAGAGAATACCCTTGATCAGCTTTCTGATGTGGAATGAGATGAATGCCTGTGGTGTTTGGCCGTATCTCTTTAATAGCGTGCCTTGTGAAGCCCACATATTGTCGCCGTGGTTGGTGATGTATACAGCACCTGGGAACGGCAGTGGCGATAGAGAGAAGCCCTGCTGATCGACGAATTTTCGAACATCTTGATGATGTAGAAATCTGTGGTGAATTTCTTCGATAGAGGTGGTTTGGGCTATCTTCTCTAGAATATCGAATCTGACAATATGAGATGAACCACACTTGCCGTAGAACCGCTCTGTGATCGGAAACATCTGTCCGCTTCCCTCAAAGTACTCGAACCCTTTCTCGATGTACCAACCTGGCTCTGTCTTATTCTGACTGACAAACGCTGCTAGGCTGTTGGAGACCAGATCGTCTGCGTCCACTAGCATGACGTGAGATGGCGGGTGCTGGTGAGAATGCAAAAGCCCTGTCAAGACCTTGCGGTGCTTGTCTCTTCTAGCTTCGCGCATGGGGTATTTATCTTCGTAATTGATTGGGTTTGGCGCGGGAAAATCTACGCTCAAAAACTCAATTTGAGGGTGCTGAAACTCAAGATCTGGCTGCTCGTGACAGACGACTAAAACTCTAAAGTCAGCGCTGGTTTGAGCGCACATGGACTTGAGCGCTCGCTCTAATAGCCGGCAGGTCTTGTCCCACGAGTTAGATATCTTCGAACTTTTTAGGGGTACTAAGAACAAAAGCATTGCTTAACCTAGAAGTTGGGACTTGACGAGGTGAGTCGTGCGGTTGAACGAGCTACTGACTGACGCTGCTTTTTCACCACTGGTTAGTAGCGAGACCAGTTTTTGGTGATAGAGTCATCGTATTAGTAACATATTAGGCTGGCTGATCAGCTCTACTCAGTAAAAACTTGCTGATTACAGAAAACATCTTCAACATTTTATAAAGGTGCCTGATTACAGCCGTATTTGTACGTAAACCAGAAGATGATCTGAAGGTGAGCTTGAGTGTAGACAAGCTACTGGGTATTGGGCGATTTGTCGACGAGCTGCCCTGACGCGCCGCAAGTTGCGCTATGCGTGTTATCTAAATTGTTGAGGTGAGTAGTGGTCCTTCCGGAGCATTTAGCAAAGACAACCCGTCAGCCCGTTGCGCCTGCTTCTATTGTTTGTATTGGTAATGCTTGGTTCCCTGATGTGCCAGGTGGGTTAGATCGCTACGTTTATGAACTTGCCCGTAGCCTATCGACTTTAAACGATCAGATCGAGCTGTGTGGAGTTGGTTTTCCTGATACGACTACAGACTTTCCTGTCGAGCTGACAAATCTAGCAAACCCAGAAACATCGCTGTGGCAGCGTCTCTGGCAGGCGCGCAGTCGCTATCGGAACCGCTACGGGCGTGGTAGAGATAGCGATGCAATCAATCTGCACTTCGCACTGTATGGACTACCGCTTTTAGGCCAGTTTCCCGCCGGGGTCCCTGTGACCTGTCATTTTCATGGACCTTGGGCACTCGAGAGTGACAAGGAAGGCTCGAATAGAATTGCGATCGCAATTAAGCGCTGGATAGAGCAGCAGGTGTATCGTCGATGCGATCGCTTCATTGTGCTAAGTCAGGCTTTTGGCCAGATCTTGCACGAACAGTATCAGATCCCTTGGCATAAGATACACGTCATTCCTGGGGGTGTGAACACAGACCAGTTTCAGATGACGCTAGAGCGATCGCAAGCGCGCGATCGGTTGAACTGGCCGCAGGACCGATTCATTTTATTCACGCCGCGTCGGCTAGTTCACCGCATGGGAATAGACAATCTGCTAGAAGCATTAGTAGAGCTAAAGAAGACAGCTCCCGAAGTGTGGTTGGCGATTGCCGGTAAAGGACCGCTGCGATCGCAATTGGAAGAACAGGTAGAGACATCGGGGTTAACTGATAATGTTCGTTTCCTAGGATTTCTGCCTGAGGCAGATTTGCCAGTAGCGTATCAGGCCGCCGATCTGACGGTGATGCCTAGTCAGTCGCTAGAGGGCTTTGGTCTGGTATTGCTAGAGTCTTTAGCCTGCGGCACGCCTGCTGTCTGTACGCCCGTTGGCGGTATGCCAGAGGTCCTTACAGACCTTTCACCTGATCTGATTACAGCAGACGCAGATACTGAGTCGATCACTCAGACGTTGCAACAGGTGATCAGTCAGGAAATTGATTTACCTGATAGAGCTGCCTGCCGTGACTATGCGACCAAAAACTTTAGCTGGCTCACAATTGCTCAGAAAGTGCGGACTGTCCTCTTGATGCCTGTCTCCTAACGATGTCTGCCTTCTAGCTGCTGCTAGATACTCTTGCTGTAAATACCTTCGATGAAAATCTTATTTCTAGACCAAAGCGGCACACCGGGCGGGGCTGAACTCTGTCTATTAGATATTGCTAAACCGTACCGTGAAAGTTCAATGGTAGGGCTACTCGCTGATGGTCCCTTTCGACAGCTGCTGGCACAGCATCAAATTCCGGCAGCTGTATTCACCACAGCAGCGATTGACGTTCGCAAAGAAAGCAGTCTGCTCAAAAGCCTTCGCGGCGCGAGCCAGCTATTACCACTGGTCAAAGCCGTTGCTGACGCTGCTCGCACTTACGATCTGATTTATGCCAATACGCCTAAGGCGCTTGTGGTTGGAGCTTTGGCTAGTCTACTTAGCAGGCGGCCCCTGGTGTATCACCTGCATGACATTATCTCGCCCGATCACTTTAGCCGCGTTAACCGTATGGTGCTGGTGACGCTGGCAAACCGAGCTTCTTTAGTGATTGCTAATTCTCAGGCAAGTCAGGCGGCCTTTGTTGCTGCTGGGGGGCGATCGCAGCTCTGCCAGGTGGTTTATAACGGCTTTGATAGTCAGCGGTACGCGATCGCCCCTTCAGAAATTGACCGCATAAAAGAGACCCTTGGGCTGACTGATGGCTTTTGGATCGGTCATTTTAGTCGCCTTTCTCCCTGGAAGGGTCAGCATGTATTGATAGAGGCGCTGACTTTGTGTCCACCGGATACCAAAGCCATACTGGTGGGTGATGCCCTTTTTGGTGAAGATGATTATGTCGCCCAAATTCATCGGCAAGTAGAGCAGCTAGGTCTACAGGAGCGCGTTAGATTTCTCGGATTTCGTTCAGAGATTCCTCAGCTGATGAGCGCCTGTGATTTGGTCACGCACACTTCTACAGCGCCCGAGCCGTTCGGTAGAGTGATTGTAGAAGCAATGCTCTGTGGCACGCCAGTGATAGCAGCAGCGGCAGGGGGTGCGACTGAGCTAGTAGATTCTGGCAGGAACGGCTGGCTCTGTCCGCCTGCAAATCCTGAGCTGCTAGCAGAGATGATCCTAGCCTGTCGCAGTGAACCGCAGCGACGGCGGAAGATTGCTCAAAAGGCGAAGGTGGAGGCGTGCGATCGCTTCGACGTTTCTACTATTAACGCGCTGATTGCTCAGCATCTAGACAGTGTCACTCAGTAGAAAGCGTCTGAAGCGATCGCCGCTACAGTGCAGTAAAGTGTGGTAACTGCGCATAGCGATTGCTTCAGACGCCCATATCGTTATCCGCTAATGACGACTAGCCGATAGGCAATCTCCTAGCGGCGAGCCCATCTAGTTCCCTTCCAGATTGCGAAAAATAGAGCCCCAGAGATAATCGCGCCAAGGTTCCACTTAACAGATCGTTTCAGTAGGCTTCTCCTTTGTGCTGCTAGCGCATTACTAGCATCTCTTTGCAAACTGGCTTCTCCCTCTACTAAAGCTGTTTCTAATCCGGCCCTAGCTGCCTGTAAGTCCTGACTGCTCTCAATAACTGGTACCTCGCCTCCAGAAATTGATGCCAACAGAGCGCTGACCTCATCGACGGTCTGAGCCTCTTCGAGCTGATTATCTACTGCTTGTAGTTCATCTATGCCTTGACTGAGCTGGATGTCTAATCTTTGCTGTGTCTGCGTATCTATACGTACAGTATTCAGCACACCCATGGGTACCAAAAGGAAAAATAAAACGGCCACGAGCAGCGACAGCCAGGAAAGTACTCTAAGGATGAGCTTTGCCCGTTTGGAACGACCGCTATTCTCTCCAAAAAAAACAAGTGCCAGTCCAATTAGGGGTACGGGCACACGCTCAACTAGGTTTCCCATAGTTTGAAACTCCCAGTTTGGATTCAGAAACTGGGGCGGAATTACCATTTCCCCTAGGTCCAAGAGGGCCATTAGCAGCAGTCCGTAGCCAACGTAACGTAAAACTCGAACAGACTGTAGTACCTTTGAGCTAAACTCCCAAAGAGAGTCGACTCTGCCGCTAGTGATACTGCTTTCTCCAGCTGGCGCTGGATTATTTTGAATTGAAGTCATGTCACTAAGGTGTTGATTAAAAAAGCTAAGAATCCATCTACCGTTTTTGGCAGCACTGCTTTTAGTCGAATGAGTAAAAAGAAGGAACCTTATGACTTTGAATTCAGCTGCGAGTATCCCCATCGGGATAAATCCTGCCAGGCTGATTCGAGTGAAGCTTGACTATCGACCGCCACGTCAGGGCTGGCCGTCAGCAATAGTTCAGTACTCAGACAGTCATGGTCGCCGACAAAGCTTTCTTCCCCGGTGAGCCACCGAATCATCGACTGCGGACGCAGAAAATACTGATATCGATTTCGAACAAATTGGTCATAGCTGACTAAGCTACCGCCCCTAGAATCAATCACCGACTGTAGGTAGCTTTCCCCTGAGCGAGTGCTGTATTTGTATGGACCGCTGGCAGTTTCGTACACAGAGGCGGTTTGCGCCTGCTCACTAGCCGCAGCTAATTCTTGCTGGAGCAGCCTTCTACAGACATTGCCGTTACCGCCGTACCATAACTCAACTTCTAGGCGCTTTTCGCTCTGAACATATCGATACAGAACGCCCTGCTGTCTGGGTCCGGGCCCTTCCAGGGTTTCTACTTCAGACAACTGCCACTCTGATAAGGGCAGCTGATCTGGAAAAATAAAAGGCTCCGCTGCTGCCCTAGTGGCGGCTGGTCTCAAGACGACTGTTGCTAGCGCAAAGCAAACGCTGCTAAAACTGGTTAGCAGCAGCAGCCGCCAGATAGATGTCCACAATGTCTCAAGCTTCATAGTTCTATTCGCTGAGGCTCTGTAAGATCTCTATCTATAGACCCAAGATCTCTATCTATAGACCCTTCCTCTACACGCTCTTTGTCCACACGCTTTTCCTGCGTTTGCCACTTGATGAGCAATATGTATAAGCCTCCAAACATCAGTACCGTTAGCATCGAGAAGATCAGCGACCCTTCGCCTAGATGCCAGTAATCGAAAGCAGCTTCTGTACTGTTTGCAACGAGTACAGCCAATAAAGCCACTCGAATAGCGTTGATAAAAAATCCTAAACCTACAGCTACGCAGATCGCAAGCAATCGCTTATGGCGATCAATCGGCAGAAAAACGCTGAACATGACGGAAATACCTAGCATGTAAAGCATGTTCCCCAGCCCAGAGCATCCTTTGTAGACTTCAATACTTCCACCTGGCAAGTAGACAAAGACGCCTCTAAGAACAACATCGAATCCTGTATACCAAAGCATAAAGGCCGAGACCTTTGCTGTAACTGGTGAAATATCTAGAAATGCTCCTATCAAAAGCTGTGGTAGTCCTAGCAGAAATAGAATTAGCAGGGTGTGCTTAAACTGGCCTAATCGACGCCACCCAGAGGCGAGTAGTGTAACGCCCAATACGGAAAGGAAAGGAAAGGCTAGCAGTGTTGCTTCAGTGGGTAGCGAAACCGTCTTGACCAGCACCAGTGTCACTATCAGCAACCCGATGATGCTCGAGACGGGATCGCTCCCAAATAAGAAGCTGCGCCGCTTTTGCCAGAGCAAGTAAAGACAGCCGCCCCAGAAGAGACAGCCGTTGCCAAACAAGCTCTCGTTGCCGATACGATCGACAAGCGTTAGATAGACAATTGCCAGCCCAGTTACAGTTCCAATCAAATACATATGAAAGAACTTGGTTGGCCAGACTGGCATAAGAACGGAACGCTCCATCAGATTATCCTAGAACCGAACTACTCCAGGATTCGGTTAGACAACGTCATCAGACTTTTCAGCGCCTGACTTGTCAAGCTCTCGCTTGCCAACGCCTAGCAGACCAGCTGCGGCCATTGTCCCTAGGATAGTCAAGGGCTCGGGTACAGGTGCGCCTACGTTCAAGTCGTAGTCAAAGCTTGTACCAGCTACGCGAGTCGCGCTGAATGAACCAGTGCCACTGCCAACCGCATTACCGTTGAACTTGAACACGCCAGTAAAGCCATTAGAGACTAGCTTGAGGGAGTCTGTGGGAAGAACACGCTCGAATGTCGATGAATCGAGATCAAACGTGAGCTTACCGGTATCTCCACCAAAATCAACATCACCGAAGTCAATGAAGTCGGTGATTGCAGGTGTGGAATAGGTGCCAGAGGCATCTCTAGTTAGCTTGATTTTGCCAAGCTTGGGAGTCTGCCCAGACAGAATCCCAGAGAACTGACCTGTTCCGTCCTGAGCGATCGCACCGCTGAACTTAACCGGCGTACCTGAAGGAGCAACACCGTCGGGTCTACCTACTCTGGTTGAACCGCTGAGCTCAACGCCGCCCTTGAGGCTTTGAGCCTGCGCTGGGCTAGCCACGACCAAGGCCGCACTTAGCAGAGCAGCACCAAGGAAGACAGCTTTAGACAAAGTGTTCGCCAATGGGCTTGCGGCCTTAAAAGGCTGCAGCGCATTGCTTGATGGTGTGATTGTTTGCTGCATTTAGAGTTACTTTAAGAAGTTGTACTGAATCTAGCTCACACTGGCCTCAGCCAAAGCTGGGATCAGTTGTGAGCGGATGCACTCTTAAGCGTCTGGGAAATACGTCCTGAGGACAGTCAGTAAATAACAATTAGTAGATACTCGAGTCGACGCTAATAGGTGTGATGCATACATGCATAGAGAGCATGTGAATAACATTCAACAGTCAGCGGCAGACTCAAGTAATCTAAAGCACCCAATCTATCAACCAACTGAAACCTGCTCACTAGCATATGCACTCAACTCATCAAATACGAGCCACGGTGCAAAGCGAAAAATGAGGCGTACGTATCCCCATCTGCGTAAAACTATAGTACATCAGGAAAATGAAGTGTCGTTAACATGTTCCTTCTTTATCCAAACTTCAGAAAAGGTCGGTAGATGTTCCGAGGTCGCTAGCGGAGTTCGATGATGTCCGGATAATGACTGACGCTCCTAGAAAGACTTTAGAATAAAGTTTACTAATACTGTGAGCGCACCTTAACTTTGGCTCAATTTTGGCTTGATGGTGAGGGACTAGGATACTTATGGTTAGTTAACTTTAGAAGAATTTCTCTTGTAAGCTGTACCGAAGTCGAACGGCCGATCGGATAGTAGAGGAAGTGTGAAACTAATATTGAGTCGATTGCTTGATCATGAAATCTATTGCCCCGTCGTTTTCTATCGAATGCATTGCTGCTGTTAAATGTCTATCTGCTGTGTTGGCTGTTTGTGGCATCGGGACTGCGGTTTTCTCGCAAAGCGCTTTGGCAGTATCTGAGCATACGGTTGAGCAGATAGCTGATGCCTCCGTCATTTCGCAGAGGGATGACGCCTTGCCGACGCTACCTAGCAGCGGCGCTTCTTCACCAGACTCTTCGCTGGTGGTGCCAGCAGCGCTGCCAGCGGCAAATCCAGTAGATGCAGGCGCTAGTACGACAGTCCCAATGCCAATCTCAGCAGCTGCACCGGGTACTGCTACCGGGTGGGAGAGTAGCTATGTTCTAGGACCGGGTGATGCGATCCGCGTGGATGTATTTGGGGCTCCTGAGTACGGTGGCGATTTTGTCCTGCTTTCAGATGGCACTATTAGCTTGCCGGTAACTGGTCAGATCGCGTTAAGCGGACTGACTTTGTCTGAGGCTTCAGATGCGATCGCCCAGCGCTATGCTCCCTATTTGCGATCGCCTAGTGTCTCTCTATCAACAAACACCCTTCGACCGCTCCAAGTCGGCGTTGTCGGTGCAGTTGAACGCCCAGGTACCTATACCGTACCGGTTCAGAATAACGGCGGCGTTACTTTCCCTAGATTGACTGACGCCTTGAGGTTAGCAGGCGGGGTCTCTTCACAGGCAGATATTCGGCAGATCGAGGTTTACCGCCCTGACCGATTTGGCCAGGCGCAGGTGCTTAGAGTGAACCTCTTTAGTCTGCTGCAAGACGGCAATATGAGTGGTGATGTTGTGCTTCGTTCGGGCGATACGATCGCTATTCCGGTAGCTACAGCTTTAACTCCTGCCGAAGCTGCTCAAATTGGCGATGCCAACTTCTCACCAGAAGCTGTGACAGTTTACGTTGTTGGTGAGGTAGACCGGCCAGGTCCGGTTCAGGTCACTCCCAATACGCCTCTTAATCAGGTGCTGCTTGCGGCCGGCGGCTTTGATACACAAAGAGCCGCCAATGATGCAGTAGGATTGATTCGACTCAATGCAGACGGTTCAGTAGAGGAGCGTTCAGTCGCTATAGATCTTAGCGATGGTGCGAACGAAGAGACCAATCCTCTGCTCAGAGAAGACGATGTGATTGTTGTAGATAGATCTGGTCTAGCTACATTTTCAGATACCGTTGGCCTCGCGGTTAATCCGATTGGTCGATTGCTAAGTACTGTTTTTAACATCTTTAACTTCCTAGACTGAGTCTGTCTTTGCTTAGTCGTACATGCTTGGCATGTACGATTAAGCAAAGCGCGGAAAGCTATATCTTCTGCTTACGCACACATCGGACTACACACGCACTAAAAGGGCGCACCACAGGATTTCGCGGTGTGCCCTTTTTCTCGTTTCTGTATAGGAGCTATCGAGTTGCTTGTGACTGTCACATTGACTAAAATCTTTGTGTAGCATCAGGGCACTTATAGCCTGCCGCACTTTGCTTGCTATACCACGAAAGGCTACAACCCTTGCCACATGGCACAGACAAGCAAAGAATAAGCTTGATAGTCGTACGGATCCTATCAGCCGTACGACTATCAAGCTAGAGAGCTATCAAGCTCTACACTTTACAGAAGATTCGGATTCGCAAGCGTCTCGATCTGGTCCACACTAAGAGCATCGTTGAAGATAGAGACCTCATCAACTAAGCCTGCTAGGCTACCGCCTTTAGTCTTACCGTCTTTGAATCGGGTTGCACCTGTCACGCCGCCGATACCGGTACCATCTCCACGTCCCCAAAGCTGAGAGCCTGCACCTACCCCAAACTGTTCACCATCGAGGTAGCCTCGAAGCGCATTGGGCGCAAGTTTGCCATCTCCATCAAGTACAAGCGAGACATGATGCCATTTATCTGCTGAGACATCATCAGTTTCTAGCCATGTTCCAGACCATCCACTTTCATTCCCAGCTCTGTTCCATCCACCGACAAACAGCTTGTCATCGTCTAGATAGATATTTAGTCCGCGTGTACTGCCTCCTTCTTCATAGATGACCTGCTTCCCGCTTGATTTTGAGACTCGATCCGCGTTGAACCAAACGGAAACCGTCCGCTGCTCATGGGTATCCAAATTGATACTGGCTGAGTTTGTAACCTCAACGTTACCGCCTCTTTTCAAAATGTCAATTGCATTACCTTTGATACCTTGCGCCCATCTAGCTTTGCCTCTCAAGGCGCCTTGATGCTGGTCGCCAGAGCTACTAGTATCCGCTGTGACTGGACCTGTTCCCTCATCAAAACTAAATTGAGCTATCCAGCCTGGCAGCTTATAAGGATCAGATGAGTTTGAGCCTTGGCTTCCTGGAGCTGGCTGCGCTGGTGGCTTTTGCTCAATAGGATCTTTCTCAACCGGATCTTGCTCAATAGGGTCCGGCTCGACAGGCTCTGGAACGACCGGAGCTGGCTCAACCGGGTCTGGACTGGTGATAGGCGATGAATCTGTGATTGGCAGCGCTCCGGGTGGAACGCCTTCAGTACTCAGTTCAAAGTAGTCTAGCGCGACAGAATCGCCACGGTCGTCGGTCAAGTCGGTCTCTATCAAAGCAACCAAGTGCTGATAACCCTTTCCTAGGTCAACTGTCGCTTCAACTGATTTGGAGTTAAAGAACTCGCCTTTTTCACCACCGTAGGTTTTCTCGAACAACAGCGCTTTGTCTATAGGTAAGGTTCCGACTTGGTCTAGGCCAGTGCCTTCTCCCAATTTCCCACTGAACTGTCCATCAATTCCCCATAGCTGCACAGTGATCTTGTTCTTCTTCCGAGTTAGCCTACTGCCTTCAACGTTCTTTAGCCCGAAACTGACTGTTTGCTCGCCCTTGTGAAGACCGTCATTCTGAATGACTTGCCCTAGCCCAGAACGACGGTTCTGAGTAGTCGCTAGCTCTATCGAGCCCCCGGCTCTGCGAGCATTGCCAGTAGCTACCCAGCCCTTGTCTGCTAATAGGCTACTGATGAATTTACCTTTGATGAAATTTGTTGTGTTCTCAATTTCACCATCAACAAAAGGGTTGGTGTAGGCTGTTGGACTGATCTCGACGGCTTGAGTAAGGGTCTGCGCCGCCCCGTGACTGTCTAGTACCTGCAAAGACACCTGCTTCTTTCCGGCTTTGTCGAAGTGGTAAGTGACGGTACGGCCAAAATCGTCAAGCTTGCCATCGTTGTTGAAGTCCCAGCCGTAGCTAGCGATACCGTTGCTTGGAACAGAGTACTTTAGCTTGTCGGAGTCATAAGATTCGCTCGCATCGAAGGTCGCAGATAGACCACCAGCGGCGCTACTAGTGAACTTGGGTACAGGTAGATTGTTGTTCTTTGTGGATTGAAAGTCAGTATTGCTAATCTCTAGAATCGTTGGGTAGTCGTCTAGAGCATACTTACTCTGTTTGTACTCGCCAATTTCCGCCAGATTATATGTATTGTCCGAGAAGACACTATCTCTAACAACAGTAGTGACAAGATCGTTCTTTTCTACATCTGGAAACTGTGGATTATAGCCTTCACCAAAGCCGCGAACGGTCAGGTCAATATAGCGCAGTCCGTTAGTGGCATGGTTATGGACAATGCCATCTCCCCTTGGCTCTTCGACATCGCCGACAATCAGCCCGTCGACAAAGTCGATGTTGGAGCTGTAGTCGGTAGTGATACCTTGAGTACGCGCCTGCCAAACCGTAAAGTTGTCAATAGTCGCACGGCCGTTATGACTAGCATTCGGCGCTCTGCTATCTAGACTTAGCTGACCATCAAAATTAGTGAGCTGAGCCCAGACGCGGATGCCAATACCAGTGTTGTAGCTTTGGAAGCCACTTAGCTTGTTAAGAGGCACGTCGGTGATATCGACCTCTTTTTGCCCAGGTGGAAAAAGTGCTTGAATTCTGCTCGGTAGGTTTTTTACAAGAATGCTGCCTTTGTCTCTAGCTTCTTTGCCTAGCCCATCGCCAAAGAGAGTAATGCCCGCATCATTGGCGCTAATAGCGATGTTGTCTTCCATCACCACTTGCGCCGCGCCTTGTACCCAGTAGCCTTCCCCGTCAAAGCCAAGGTCGAATTTCTCTTGACGTGCTCGGGTCTCTTTGCTTCTAACGTTTCTGCCTGGTCCGGTGGTCTTGATAGTTAAGTTGTTCTTCCAACTGCCTAGCTCGTTGCCCGTTTCAGCGGCAATACCAGCACCTGCTACATCGAACACAACGTTGTCTGAAATGTTCGCATAGCTGTCGTGATGAACGATACCCCAGCCAGGGCTGCCGACGACTGCATTACCGCTGGCAGTGGCTGCTTGTCCGTTGATGTCGTCTGCGCCCGTTCGGTGGAAGTGCAGGGAGTAACGGCCTCTAGGATTGTTGCCTTTGCCAGATGAACCGTCGATGTTCCTATTCGGGTCGTCGACAAGTTTGGATTTATCCGAACGGCCTAGGTTGTAGAATCCGGCGTTGCTAACGCGGACGTCGGGGTTGTGCATGAACATGACATGCCCCCGCTGGTCTATCGGTAGGTTCTGGCTGTCCTCGGTCTCGAAGCTAACGTTGCGAGTTGTATTAGCGACGTAGAGCTTGATTTGATCTTTTTCGGGAATATCTGGGCGGACGTGGTCAAATCTGAGAACGTCTTTGCTATTGCCGGATTTGATGTCGTCGTTGGTAAAGCTGACACGGTTACCGGCAATTTTGGTGATGGTGAGCTCTTCGTCCTGGAATCGGCTGTTGTTCTGGTCGGAGCCGAACCGGTTGTACTGTGTGCCGCCGAGTACAAGCTTATCGCCAACTTGCCAGCCTTTGGGAACGCCGTCTAGGATGAGTTCGCGATCGCCCGCTTCAGCATCTCGACTTAGCGCAATAAAGTCAGTTTTGTCCGCGCCGAATACATCCACCTGGCCGTGGCTAATGACACCTCGGCTAAGCTGAGTGGGATCCCACTTTCTGTCGATCTGTCCCTCTCCAGCAATCAGAATGGAGGCTGTTTTATCAGCTCTAACAGGATTGTCCTTTGTCCCAACGCTGAGGGTGCCGCTGGGCATATTAACGAGGGTATCAACCACCATCTTGGTGTCTTGATTAGTGGCAAACGCTAGCGTGCCGTCTACGCGAACGGTCCTGAGCCGAACATCGCTCTCCTGGTCGTATGTGACCTTGACACCACTAGCAATCATCACGTTGGCCTTGTCACCAGGTACCTTTCCGCCTGCCCATGTGCTGGGATTGAACCAAGAGCCATTTCTAATCGCTTTATGAGTGACCGCAGATTCGGGCACTAAACTCATGAGTGAGGCATGTTCGCCCATAGGCTGTGAGTGCCCAGCATTTGCTCCGCTGTGAGTGTTCATATCCATAGATATCTCCTTGTTTTTACCAATGTTTGCTTCGACATCGGAGATGCAGCCTAGAAAAGAAGTGAAAACCGTAGAAACTGATTATCGTGAAGGAATCATGAAGACATCAACACTGGTCAAACTTATTTCATCTTGAAAACTTCATCGACCGTGATTGCACTTATCCGAAGAAGCTGTGGATAATTAACTATTCCGAAAGATACAGAGCTATCCGAATCTTTTTTGCTGATGTTTCGGTAGCTTTGCGGAGAAGAGCAGCGGTATCGCGCAAGATCGGGCAGTAGACGAGGCTAAGACGCACTCAGGCAAATGCCTGCATCCACCGACGAGCTTAGTCACGGAATAAAGAACGTAAGCCAAAAAGCAATCGCCTACCAGGTAGAAGCTGTGCGAAACTCCTGTGTAAAACTGTATTCATGACATACGCCTACGCTATTGACGCGATCAGCAGATGGCCTGCATGAGTAAGCTGTTGCCCGCTTAGCAACCTTCGAGTCATGTCAATCCCTTGGTAGCACTTTGCTAACAGAAACTACTTTGAACAGGAATATATTCTTTAGCAGATACAGAAAGTTCCTGCTAAACCGCTATCTTAAATCGTTGATATTAGAAGTTTTCTGAGCATCCAAAATTTTCTGAACACCAGCGGATGAAACGCTGGCGGGTAGTATTCCAAACTAGCTCAGCGTCAACACTGGTTGGCACTGAGTTGATCTGATGCACGCTTACTGAGCCACGTATTAATACGTACCAATCAAACCTTGAATGAAGATATCTGTCAACCGGTTGCCGATTAATTCAGCATTGATCGATGGCAAGAATAGATTTTATAGACTCCTGCATATCCTGATTGGGCATTTGTGTGATTTTGATAAGGCTGTCTGACAGACGGTTGTGACGATTAAGGTCAGCAGCTGAAGATAGTTTCAGGATGGAGAACGGCCACTCAATTTCTAGGCTTGAGTCCGCCTATGAATTTACGTATTTGCATTCAGACAAAGGGACAGCGTCTAACCACTTAAAGATCTGGCACACTCTGCTGATGCCCTGTTGCCAAAGTCTCCTTTCCTGAAGATTCTTATGTCGACGGTAGTTAAGTGATGGAAGGTGTGAAATAAAGATCAGGTTGAAAACAGCGCTTTAAAGAGACTGCAAAAGTTATCTCCTATATTTCTGTTTTTTGGAGGTGAAAGAGTTAGGTTCACTAAAGTGAATACTGAATGGGTAAATTGCCGAGGAAAGTTTGTTATCGTCGAGATTTCTTCTGGTCCCAGGCTTTTTGATAGCGCTTTTCGTTGACTTCAACAGATTTTTGAAGATTGACGACTGGATTGGGATAGTCTACGCCGAGTCGGACGTTGAAGCGCTTTTGCTCAACAGGCTGCAGTTTCCAGGGGCTGTGCACTTTCTGTGCAGGTAGATCTGCTAATTCTGGTAGCCAGTGCTTTACGTATTTGCCTTCTGGGTCGTAATCTTTTGATTGTTTGGGGATGTTGAAGTACCGAAAGCCACGAGCATCGTTGCCAACGCCTGCTGTGTAATTCCAGTTTCCCCAGTTGCTGCATACGTCGTAATCGATTAGTAAAGACTCAAACCACTCTGCACCCATCTGCCAGTCTATACCTAAGTTTTTGGTTAAGAAGCTAGCTACATTTTGACGTCCGCGATTTGACATAAACCCGGTGGCCGAAATTTCTCTCATATTGGCATCAACTAGCGGATAGCCTGTGTTGCCTTCGCGCCACAAGTCAAATCGCGGCCAGTCTTGCTGCCATTCAATCGGAAGTCCGCGAATGCCTCCTTTGCGGAATATCTTTTTGCCGTATTTTGCGCAAACAAATCGAAAGTAGTCTCGCCAAATCAGCTCAAATATCATCCAGTATGTGGAGTTGTTTTTCTTTCTCTCGCTTTCGTAGCGCTGTACTTCTTCGTAAACTTTGCGCGGTGACAGGCTGCCGTTTGCCAGCCAGGCTGAAAATTTAGAAGAATAGTCGGCTCCTAGCATGCCGTTACGCGTTTCTTTATATATTTGCAGTCGGTCGGCGTCCCAGAAGTAGTGCTGTAGCCTTTTGAGTGCTTCACTCTCACCGCCTTTGAATTGAAGCACGCCTCTATTGTCGATAGGCGTAGGTTCTAGTCCCAGATCGGATAGATTGGGAAGTCCTCCTAGATCTATTTCTGTAGGTAAAGAAGGTAATTTTTCTGGCGCGGCAAACGTTGGAAAAACCTGGCTGTCTTTTTCCACAGCTTTGCGAAACTGTGTGAATACTTCTGGCAGCTTTTTGATCTCAAAAGGCAGATCGTCTGGGTGGTAAAGCGTTGCGCCCCAGTAAACTTCTGAAGTGACTTTGAGGTGATTAAGCGCGGCTTCTACGCGCTGCTCTACTTCTGTTTCTTCTGAGGTGACCTCTTCGTGCCAGTAGACAGCGTCGATGTCTAGGTCTTTGACTAGGGACGCAATTTCGTCTTCGGGCTTACCCTGACGGATGACTAGATCACTGCCGCGCGATCGCAGTCCTTCTCTTAGATCCGCAACCGTTTCAATCAAAAACTGTGCCCGGTAAGCTCCAGTTTTTGGGAAGCCGAATGGAGTCTTTCCAAACTGCCTAGGATCGAAGCAGTAAAGCGGGATGATCTCCGCTCCCTGCTGGGTGTTTTGTTGAATTGCGCGGTGAAGCGGTTCGTGATCATGTAGACGAAGATCGTTACGAAACCAGAGGAGAATGCGCATATGAGAAAGAAATTGACTGAACCAGAGCCTTACCACGATAAAACAAGGTGTCAGGTCAAACCCTCTCTACTTAGACAGATAGCAGCATAGATAGCGCGTCGACATTTTCTATACTTTCAGCTTTAATGCCTATATTTCTACCTTTTAGATTTCGACTGTGATTTCGGTGATAGGCTCGCTGCAATAGAGAGAGAGCTTACAGGCCACTTCGACCGCTTCTCTAGGGCTATGACCTAAGAAAAGTGCTGCTTTAGCAAAGTCTTTTCCGGCCCCGATACTCTCAAAGCGTGATACCTCGTATACCTCTATGCCACCAAATACGCAAAACAGCTTCTTGTCGTAGGCGATAAGAAAGCCGTTGACAGGCGTATGGCCTGCGTCTTTCTTCTTTACCCATTCTCTAAACTCAATCAAGAAATCAATCACACTCAACCGAGTTGCTTCTACCGGCTTGTGATTGCGAGTGAATAGCTCCATCAGCGTTCCCTCGTAGCACAGTCCTGTGGTGCCGATTACCATACCGTTTTGTTCAAAAAGCTTGCTATGAACAATATCGTCGCTAGTTGAACGGGTGAACCCATCTGATATCAGGGTGTCGGCAGCAAAAATGATAGCGTCAGCAGTTTTCTGTGCAGCAATAACGGTCATAAAGTATAGGAATGAAAATAGCAATCTATACAGACTACAAGATGTGCTTGCTACCAAAAGTATGTTTTTTCTGAAGACTTACAAGCGCCTATTTCCCACGTGCTAGTAGCTAGCTTCGATGGCGGCTTGGATCGGTTTTGGTACGGCTGAGAGCAGATCATAGCCAGTGGCAATTTCGATGCGATCAACGGTTGTGCGATAGGTTTGCCAGTCGTCTTCGATGCGATCGCTATTGGGCATATCAACGGCAATCACCTGCGATCGCCTGGTCACTTCATCATCGATTGAGTCCATCACTACCATCACTTTCCAGATACGACCGGGGACGGTGACTTTACCAACCGATCCTTTGTCGCCGTAGGTGCCACCAATTACGTAGAGCGATTTGCCCTGCTGACGCACTAAATCGCGTCCGTGTTCTTCTAGGGCTCGCCACGGTCCGCGATTGTTTTCCTGCGCCTGTGGAAAGATGTTGGTCATCAAGAATGTGATTGAGTTGTCTTGGCGGCTGACGGTGCGATCGCCTGAGGGTACCATATGCCCTCTGTCATAGCCGCTGCGCCTATACTCGCTAGGCGTTGCCTGGTAAAACCCTTTCGGCAGGCCGCCATCTACGCGAAAATCGTCTTGCCTGCTGGTGCGACCTAGCCAGCGAGGATCGACCCACCAGCTAGCCCAATTGAGAGAATTGCGATCGCGGCTGTAAGAGAGCACATACTGATCGCGCTCAATTAGAAGATTGTCAGGATTGTCCTGTCCGGCGTTGCTGGGATTGCCTAAAAGCAGGTGTTCGCTGTTGGAGGTATAAGTCGCCCAGTCCAGGCCAAGATCGCTCTGGGGTAGCCGTTCGCAAGCTAGCCCATTTCTATCTCTATCTAGACCATAGTAATCATCTGCAAAAGAGTCGAGGACTGTTTGGGCGAGCTGCTGGTTTTTGAAGTCGCCGCAGTCACAGTAGCTGTCTACGCAAGGCGGCAGACTAGCGTAGAGGTCTGGTTCGGCCAAGATGCTACAGCTAGATAGACCGCCAGATATGCTGATTGTGAGGGTTGCGATCGCACCTTTTACCCATCCTTTCATCTGATTTTTCTCCCAAGTCAGCACTTCTACTCGTAGAATAACCAATACACTTGTTCTATCTACTCGAGAGCGCTTTTTATTGAACAGTGCTACATCAAACAGTGCCCGATTGACTAGTGCTCTAACGAACGGTGGTCTAATAGCGCGCTGAATAGTTCATCCGCACAAATGCAGGAGCGGTATACTAGGTCCGTACAGCTCATTAAATTTCACCTATGCTTAGCACAGTTATTTCCACGCTGAAGGCCTTGTTCCCAGCCCCTGAGGTTCAAGCTCACTGCGATGGTCCTTGTGGTGTATACGATCCGTCTTCTGCCCGAATTGCCGCAGAAGCCGTCGTCTCCATGACCAAGAAAATCTTGGACTTGCAGCACCCTGAAGACGGCGACACTCAGGCGATGGCGTCATACCAGAACACCATGTCGCGCTTTATCGCCATCAAAGAAGAGCAAGCTCAAATCACTAAAGACGAGCTGCTGATTCTATGGACTGATTACTTCAAGCCTGTCCACTTAGAAAAGTATCCTGACTTGCACGATACCTTCTGGAAAGCAGCAAAGCTTTGCTCTGCTACCAAAGTAGAAGTGAGCACTCAGCACTGTCAAGAACTAATGGACGCGGTTCAAAAGATCCACAACATCTTCTGGGAAACTAAGAGTCGTGATGTCTCTTGGTATACCGCTAGCTAGTTAGCGGGTAGCCATCCTTGATGCAACTATCTTTGATGTAACAGTATAGAAAGAGATGCTGCGAGCCGTTGATGAGGTTGCAGCATCTCTTTTCTATTTATAGCCTGTACTGGATGCGTACTCTTCGAGATAGCACGTGTGACGTGACGTAAGGTCATGCCCCTACGGGGTGCGAATTGCGGTCATTTGCGATCGAATTTCGTCCGTTTTCTCAATCAGCTCTGCTTGGGTCATCTCCGACTGTTCACCCGAACTCAGCCACTTTAGCTGCACCTTTTGGGCTTCGGCTTCGGCATCACCTAGAATTAGGCCCAACACCGCACCGCTGCGATCAGCTCGCTTGAACTGCTTACCAAAGGCGCTGCTGCTAAGATCGACCTCGACAGAATAGCCGTTCTGCCGAAGCTGATTTGCCAAAGTAATCGACTGAAACTCTGCTTTTTCACCCCGCGAGATTAGATAGATATCCAGCAGTGGGTCTGTGCTGTATTCCCCCATCTGCTCTAGCAGGATAATCAGTCGCTCAAGCCCCATGCCAAAGCCGATAGCGGGTGTGTCTGGTCCGCCAAGCTGAGCAACTAGGCCATCGTAGCGACCGCCTCCACAGACAGTAGCCTGCGCGCCCAAATCAGACGACTGAATCTCGAAGGCAGTGTGAGTGTAATAGTCCAAGCCGCGCACTAGGCGAGGATTGATCGTGAAGTCGATATCGATATTAGTAAGATGCTGCTGGACAGAGTCAAAATGCCGCTGCGAGTCGTCAGAAAGAAAGTCAAGCAGGCTAGGCGCATCGGTAACAATCTCCTGGGTGCGCTTGTCTTTGCTGTCTAGAATGCGAAGCGGGTTGCGGTCTAGGCGGTCTTGAGAATCGCTGTCTAGGTCGGACTTATAGGGGGTGAAGTAGGCAACTAGCGCATCTCTATAGGTCTGCCGGTCCTCGCCGCTGCCGACAGAGTTCAGGTCCAGGCTGAGGGCAGTCAGGCCGAGGGCATTGAGAATTTGGGTGGCGATCGCAATAATCTCCACGTCCGCCCGCGCGTCCCGACTGCCCAAAATCTCCACATCTAGCTGGTGAAACTGCCGCTGCCGTCCTGCCTGTGGCCTCTCGTAGCGAAACGCCGGACCCAGATGCCACAGCCGCTGCACCCCGCCTTGAGCAAACAGCTTGTTTTGAATGAAGGCTCGCACTAGCCCAGCCGTAATCTCAGGCCGCAGCGCAATCGAACGACCGCCACGATCTTCAAAGCTATACATCTCCTTACCCACTGCATCGGTCGCCTCACCAATGCCACGAGCAAACAGCTCAGTCATCTCAAAAATCGGCGTCCGGATCTCTCTGTATGCCGACTGAGACAGCACCTGCCGAGCCATCATTTCTATTACCACCCACAGCGGCGACTCAGAGGGCAAAATATCACGGGTGCCGCGAATGGCTTGGATGCTGCTCATAGTCCTTTAGTTCTGCACGCTCAAAAAGCTCAACGCCCCAGTTTAACGCTTCTAAGGGTCTGAAAGAAGCTGGCATGCTGAAGAAGTTCAGCCGTAAGGAATTCAGCGTGTGAGAAGGCAAGCAGTGGAAAACGCAGGCTCCTACACTGAAGTATTCGGCAGATGGCAGCAGTTCAACTCATCAATACACACCTTGCCAGACTGCAAGGCCCAACGAACCAGCGCCACTCGGTTGCCAGTAGCCGTTTTGCTTAGTATGTTGCTGACATGATTATCGACAGTGCGCTTGCTAATGTCTAGCTGCTGAGAAATTTCTTGGTTGGTCAGCCCTGCGGTCACTAGTTCTACAATTTGCAGCTCCCGCTTAGACAAGTCATGCTGTACGTTTTCTATGATCTCTTCTGTAAAACTTTGACTGTCGATCTCGGAAGTCTGGCTACCTGTCATAAGGTCCTTAGTCTGTAATTATGCTTAGTAACAATTGTAGTAAATCTAGTTTGTCGAAATGTTCGGTTTTCTCAGTCTTAACAGAATATTCTTTTCTCAATTGAATAATTTGCCTTGCCTTGTTCAGCGTGCTCGTGCCAGCCTCGTAGTCTTTCTGCCGAAGCTTTGCTTAGTTCTACTGCTAAGCATCTCAGCGCTGCTATCTTTTTCTAGCAGCAGCATTTCGAGTCCGCTAGCGACTGTAGAGATGGGTGCTACAGGCCTAGACGCACAGTTAGCGACTAGCAACAGTATTGCGCCCGCTAAGCTAGACCAGTTCGCCCAGGCATATCTACAGGTACTAAAGCTACTTGGCGATCGCCAGTCCGAGCTGCCCGACGATGAAACGACGCCCACCACGCTAGACATTCAACGGTCTATCGAAGACGACACTATCCGCATCATTCAAGGCAGCGGTCTGACACTGCCCGAATACATGCAGATACTAGAGATGGCAAATCAGGACGAGACCTTTCAACGCCAGATCTTCGATAGGTTGCCTATGGATAGATAGATCGCCTGTTAATCAAGCGGCTGTAGTAGGCTTAGCGCAAAAAGTGATGTGTAAAGCTTATTGCACAACAGGTTCTCTATTAACCTGACGAGCGCTCTGCTCAGCTAGCAAACTAGAGATCACAGAAGCAGGCTGGTCCGGGTAGCTCCAGGCAAACGCATGGCGAAAAGCCGCTGCTTGACAAGCCCTGAGCTCATCAAAGCCAATCACGTCATGAGTCAGTAAGTTCTCATACTCGAACGGTAGGCGAACGTTGTGCAACCCAGCATTATCCGTACAAATAGCGATATCTACACCCGCATCAAAGCAGCGATTAAAAACCGTCTTGAGCTGGCTGATCTCATCTAGCGTGCCAGTTTGTAGATAGGTGGTAGGACAGACTTCTAAGCACTGCCCCCTAGCGGCTACACCTTTGAGTAGCTCGGGATAGTGCAAAGGAATTTGAATACCGTGGCCAATCCGTTTGAGGTAAGGCAGCAGCTCTGGATAGCAGCCGTCTTTGGTCTCGTACAGATGGCCAGTCGTATTGAGTCCCAGGTTTTGAGCGTGGGTATATAGACGCTTGATCTCCTCTAGGCTGTAGGCGGCGTCCCCGCCTGCGATATCCACGCCGCAGACATATTCTGGATACTGCGCAGCTAGCTCTACGGTCGCCCGGTTGATTTCATAGGGCAGCCTGGAGTGCATGCAAAGAATTTGCTTGGTGACAACCGGATACTCACTTTGCTGACTAGCTCTACCGACCACCTCAATGACTTCAGCCATTTCGTCGATTCTTTTGCTCTGACTGAGCCGACTAGACGTGCGGTAGAACGGCGTGTAGCGCAGCTCTAGATAGGCCAAGTTCTCGAAGATATAGGCCCCACGAATCAGCCTGTAGATGAAATAGGGCAGTGCTTCTTTGGTCTGAACGCTTTCAACTAGTGTGTGCAGCTTCAGATAGTCTTCGAGAGTGTCTTTGGGCTGTGTATAGAACAGCTCAAAGTCGCCGTAGCTGTCGAACTGATCAGAGATGTCCGGACGGTTGCGCTCAAAGTAGCGCCATAGCACTCTAGGCACTACAGATCCGCCTAAATGTCGGTGAAGCTCTGCATATAAACTCATGAGATATAGCCTTTTAGGTGTGATTTGTGATGTGTATTGATTCTTTGATGGTGATTTTGGCGCTGGTTTAGCTTGAGGTCTCGGTCTTGTAGAAGGGCTTAATCGTCTAGGTATGAGCGTCTTGGAGCTAATATCTACTGGCGCTAATGTCCATAGCACCTAGTGAGAAGGACTTAGCAAGAAAGTCTAGCTGACCGAACGAGACAGAGCCTGCACTCGGCTAGCTTCTGCAATTGGCTAGCTTTCTATGAAGCTCAAATCAATAAATCTAGTTGTAGGCTCAAAAACTTATTAGTTTCTTGTAACGCATTATTAGGCGTTTAGTGTAGGGGGTGCGGTGATTTTGACGTGGATTCTCATCTTCTTGGCGCATCTCGCCAGTCTTTGTTATTGACACTTCACTCAAAACTTGGTGATAATTACTGTTTGGTTAACTCTAGCAACGTATTTCTCTTGGCTAACGTTATTGTTATTGGCGCTCAGTGGGGCGATGAAGGTAAAGGCAAGATCACCGATCTGCTGAGCAAGTCTGCAGATGTTGTGGTGCGCTATCAGGGCGGTGTCAATGCTGGTCATACTGTCGTCGTCGGTGATCAGACCTTCAAGCTGCACCTGATTCCATCGGGTATTTTGTATCCCGAGACCGAGTGCATCATTGGCAATGGCACAGTCATCGATCCCAAAGAGCTAATTGCAGAGTTAGACAAGGTGGAAGCGCTGAACGTTTCTTCTGAGAATTTATTTATTTCTCAGAGTGCTCATGTGACCATGCCCTACCACCGTTTGATCGATCAGGCCGCAGAAGAGCAGCGCGGCAGCAAGAAAATCGGCACGACGAAGCGAGGTATTGGTCCAACCTATGCCGATAAGTCTGAGCGCACAGGCATTCGCATGGTCGATCTGATGGATTCAAAGGGCTTTGCCGAACAGCTCAAGTGGACGATTGATGCCAAGAATGTTGTGCTAGAGAAGCTCTATGGCTTGGAGCCATTGGATGTAGAGGAGGTGCTAGAGGAGTATCTAGGGTATGCGGATCGATTGCGATCGCACATCACCGATAGCTCCCTCAAGATCTACAACGCCGCTCAGCAAAAGAAAAACATCCTTTTTGAAGGCGCACAGGGCACCCTCTTAGACCTAGACCACGGCACCTATCCCTACGTCACCTCTTCTAATCCGGTAGCAGGTGGAGCCTGTATCGGTTCAGGCGTTGGCCCGACCGCGATTGACCGCGTCATCGGCGTTGCCAAAGCCTACACCACTCGCGTCGGCGAAGGCCCCTTCCCCACCGAGCTAGATGACGAAGTCGGCAACATGATTTGCGAAGTTGGCGCAGAGTTTGGCACTACCACAGGTCGCCGCCGCCGCTGCGGTTGGTTTGACGGCGTCGTTGGACGCTACGCCGTGCGGATTAACGGACTAGATTGCCTAGCTGTCACCAAGCTCGACGTTCTCGATGGGCTAGAAGAAATCAAGGTATGCGTTGCCTACGAATTAGATGGAGAGCGCTGCACCGACTTACCTAGCAACGCGCAGCAGTTCGCGAGGTGTAAACCAATCTACGAGACGCTTCCCGGCTGGAAGCAGTCAACCGAACACTGCCGCAGCCTAGAAGACCTGCCAAAAGCCGCGTTAGACTACCTCGAATTCCTAGCCAAGCTGGTTGAAGCGCCGATTGCGATCGTCTCTTTGGGTGCGAGCCGTGACCAGACCATCATCGTCGAAGACCCGATTCATGGACCAAAGCGGGCATTGCTCGAAGAGCACACTAGCGCTTTTGGAAAAGTCGCCTAGCAGATTGCGAAGGAATCACTAACGATGACAGCAAATCAGATTGAATATCAAGGCTATATTGCAGCAGTTGAAATTGATCGTGAGGCGAATTTGCTAAGGGCTGAGGTGATCAATATCGACAGCGCTGTCCTTAGTGCTTGTGGCCGTACGGTGAGAGAGCTGGAGGAGAGCTTGGCTGAAACGATCACAATCTATCGCGCTGACTGCGCGGCTGACGGTGAGCAAGCTGAGGCTCCCAAGACATTGATGACCGCTTGATTCTGCTGTTGCTGTGGCACTGAGCTAGCGTCTTGGAATAGCACGTAATTCTTTCTCGGTGCCACCAAGTGAGGCTAAGCATTTTGTGCCCTCTCACAAGTATCCAGATGTCCGGCTATCCGACAAAGTTTTCATGCGATCGCCCACTGATCAGGTACTATAGATCTTCGGGCTTGTCCGGCGATTGACACCTGCCTTAACTTTATACTTCCACCACAGACCGAACCTACAGAACTCTCATGGATTTATCAATTGAATGCGCCCAGCGTGCGCCAGAAGACAAGCCCAAAAAACTGCGCAGAGAAGGCACTCTGCCTGCTGTTCTATACGGACATGACGGCAATAACTCTGTTGCGCTCAAGCTGAGCAACTACGACGCTGAAGCGCTCCTGCGAAAGGCATCGGTGAACAAGTCGGTGATCACGGTCAACGTACCTGATTTGCCCTGGAGCGGCAAAGTGATCTTGCGTGAGGTGCAAAAGCACCCCTGGAAAAACAAGCTTCATCATCTGAGCTTTTTCTCGATCGCGTCGCAGTCTGAAATTGAAGTCAGCATGCCGATTAACTTTGTTGGGAATGCACTTGGCGTAACCGATGAAGGCGGCACTCTCGACATGGTCATGACCGAAGTTCAGCTAAAGTGTCCTCCCGACGCTATTCCTCAGACTTTGGATGTAGACGTCTCTGAGATGAAAATTGGTGATGCGCTGCATGTCGGCGAGATCAAGCTGCCAAAGGGAGCTTCTATTGCTCTAGATCCTAATTTGCTAGTCGTCTCAGTCCTTTCGCCTCGTACGGTAGCAGCGGTTGAAGAAGCTTCTGGAGAAGTGCCAGGAGCATCGCCGACAGAGACAATCAAGGTTGAAGAAAATATCAATACGGCTGATTCATAGTCACCATCTTTGTGCATGTATGCAAGTAGAGCATGCCTGTAAGCTAGCTAAAGAATTTATTTCTGAGACTAGAAACTGAAAAAAGGGGTTAGGAAATAAACTTCCTAGCCCCTTTAGTTTTTTGCACAAGAGCGCGGTCTAGACTTCGAGATTCGTTTCCTCTTTGTACCTGTTTGCTAGTTCCTATTTCCCGTTCCTCATCCCTCTAAAAGAACATGTCTGATTCCGCCTTGCCACCGCTCATTCAGCAGATGCTCAAGCCTGATTTCTATCCGCATTCGGTGGCTGAGCCTGTTCGCCTGATGCAGACTCACGTTTCATATGTGCTGCTAACAGGTGAGTATGTCTACAAGCTGAAAAAGCCTGTGAACTTCGGGTTTCTGGACTATTCCACGCTCGAGAAGCGTAAGCATTTCTGCGAGGAAGAGCTGCGGCTAAACCAGCGAGGGGCCGGGGGCCTGTACTTAGAAGTGGTGGCGATTACTGGGACAGCGGATAGCGCTGAGATCAACGGTAGTGGTGAGCCGATTGAATATGCGGTGAAGATGCGACAGTTTCCGCAGTCGGCGCTGCTGAGTGAGCAGTTTGACAAGGGACTGCTAGATGAGGAGAAAGTGCGATCGCTCGCTAGAACCGTCGCCGACTTCCACAGCAAAACCGCAACCGACGAACACGTCCGCACCTACGGCACACCAGCCGCTATTCGTCAGGCATTTGACGAGAACTACGAGCAGACCTTGGCCTACGTCGGCGGCAATGAAATTACTAAACCACAAACCCAAAAGCAGTTCGATGAGACCAAAGCCTACACAGATAACTTCTTTGCTACCGAACAAGCCCTGTTCCAAAAGCGCCTAGACGCCGATAAAATCCGCGCCTGCCACGGCGATCTGCACCTTGGCAACATCTGCGAGTGGGAGGGCAAAATCCTGCTGTTTGATTGCATTGAATTCAATGAGCCCTTTCGCTTTGTCGATACGATGTTCGATATCGCCTATATCGTGATGGATCTAGAAGTTGCCGGACGTAAAGACCTCAGCCAGCTCTTTCTTAATGAGTATGCAGAAGCTACAGGCGACTACGAAGGGCTAGAGATTCTACCGCTGTACGTCAGCCGTCAGTCATATGTACGCGCGAAAGTCACTTCCTTTATGCTGGGCGATCCTTCCGTACCGGCAGCAGACCAGAAAGCAGCCAGTGAGAAAGCGGCTAAGTACTACAAGCTAGCCTGGTCCTACGTGCAAGACGAGCAAAAAAAAAAGACCCCATAGTCGTGATGTGCGGCCTGTCGGGTTCGGGAAAAAGCACAACGGCAGGTGAGCTAGTCAAGCTATCGGGTGCTATTCGCCTGCGCTCTGATGCGGTGCGCAAGCATTTGGCAGGAATCAGCCCGTATGAAAAGGGGAGCGATCGCATCTACACCCCTGAGATGACAGACAAAACCTACAGCCGATTGATTGAGCTAGGCGTGCAGCTATCGACTCAGGGCTATCGGGTGATACTAGACGCAAAATTTGACCGTCAGACAAAAAGGGCAGAAGCGATCGCCAAAGCCACGGCTCAAAGTCTGCCGCTGGTCTTCTTGTACTGCACCGCTCCCCCAGAAGTCTTGCGCGCGCGTGTAGAACAGCGCACTGGTGACATCGCCGATGCCACCGCCACAATCTTGGCAAAACAGGTCATGGAGCCCTTCGAGCCAACCAATTCAGTTGTTACAATAGACACCACTCAGCCATCCGATACAATCCATCAGCATCTGACGAACATATTCACCGCTAGTCCTTGAGCAACCCCTTCAAGCCAACCCCTTCAAACCAACCCCTTCAAACCAACCCCCTTCAAACTAGGTAAGGCTCAGATGGCAAAGCTGGTATATTTGAGGCATTCAGAGCGGTGCATCTAGAGTCTTACTCTCCATTCGCCGTTCATGCTCCATTCTTCCAAACGCCGTGGCTGACTTAATCATCCCAGCAGTCATTAGAATTTGGCTGATTTTCCTAATCGCCTTTTTCCTCCTTGGCTATCCAGTCCCTTTTAGCATCGTCTTTGGGGCCATTGGTGGCCTAGCAGGTGGCATCATGACTGGCTGGTGGCAAATCAAAGGCGGCGCGCCCGATGACCCGAAGGGACTTCCACCAACAGACAAGCTCAGACGTCCTGCGCCTGATGGCTCTGATGAAGATCCCCGCTTTTCGCTGCCTTTTCTCAAAACTAACAAGGCCAATCGCCGCTACATGGAACGTCGCAAGCGAGCCAAAGATCGACGAGTTAGAAAATAGTCTCAAGATCTCTACGGCCCCTACTCCTCATGCCGACTGTATGTTCTTTCTCTCCAAGCTACTTCCCCTTTTCATCTACCCCGTAGGGCTTAGCAGCTTACTAATGGTGCTAGGTCTAGTCTGGCTGTGGCGGCATCCTCGCTGGGCAGCAGGGGCAATTACCTTGTCCCTATTTGTCCTCTTTTTCAGTAGCAATCCGATTGTCAGCAGCAAGCTGCTCAGCTCTCTAGAATGGCAGTATCTTCCACCTAATCCAATGCCAAGCGCCGATGCAATTGTTGTGCTAGGCGGAGCGACAGTGCCAGCGATCGCGCCCAGGCCGTGGGTAGAGGTCGGTGAGGCAGGTGATCGCATTCTCTACGCCGCCAGACTCTACAATCAGGGCCGAGCGCCGAAACTGATTCTCAGTGGGGGTCGGGTGCAGTGGAGAGGAGGAAGCGATCAGTCGGAAGCAGACGACATGAAGGCGTTTGCAATGGCGATGAACGTCCCCGCAGCGGACATCATTTTGGAGGGCGATTCGTTGAACACTCGGCAAAATGCGGTCAACGTCAAAAAGATTCTAGAGGCACAATCAATCGAGTCGGTGCTGTTGGTAACCTCTGCCGTGCATATGCCTCGCTCTGTTGCCATCTTCAAAAAGCTAGACATTAACATCATCCCAGCCCCTACCGACTATCTAACGACACCTACAGCCAAAGGAAAGCGCACTAGGATTGAAGGACGGATTTTAGATTTGCTCCCCCGTGCAGAGGCGACCGGGCGCTTCACACGGGCGATGAAAGAATACGTAGGATTTGCTGTTTATCGACTACGGGGCTGGGCATGAGCGATCGCATCAAGCCGGATATTAACGCTTTGGGCATTCATTCGGGGATGCATCAGCGAGCTGTCTTTGAATATCTAGTGCCACAGTCGGCGGAAGTCAGACAGGTCAGCGAAGCCCTACAGCTCCATCAAGCCGCCATCGACTTTCAAAGAGAGGCCGCGCATCGGCAGGCATTCGCCGACTATTGCGAGTGGTACTACAATCTAGCCGAACAAAATAAGGCAGAAATGCAGGCTATGCAAAACGATTCTGGTTCGTTCATGGGGTGGCGCGGCGCAACTTAACCATGAAGAAGCCGTCCATGTGCTGAAGGTGCGGCCACACTTTGATCCAACCAGCTTCAGTAGGCGCAATCTGAAACGAGGGCGGCGGCGATTCGATGGTCCACTCTGGGTTCTGAGCCAAAAAGGTTTCGATCTGCGCTTCGTTCTCGGCGGGATGCAGGGTGCAAGTAGCATAGACCAGCACGCCGCCTGGTTTTACCCAAGTTGAGGCGTGAGACAGAATCTCTGACTGTAGGGCGACGAGGGACTCGACAGACTCAGGAGTTTGTCGCCAGCGGGCGTCGGCATGACGATTGAGGGTGCCAAGACCAGAGCAAGGGACATCTAGTAAAACGCGATCGCCCTGACCCACAAAAGTTGGCTGGTTGCGACTGTCAGTCATAATCGGACGGACAATCGTCGAGCCGAGGCGGTCGATATTTTGCTGGATCTTTTTGGTGCGCGAGGGCGTGCGATCGCAGCTCCAAACCGTTCCTTCATCCTGCATCAGCTCGGCAATGTGCAAACTCTTTCCGCCGGGCGCAGCGCAGGCATCAATAATCACTTCCCCCGGCTGCGGGTCCAATAAATAGCTAACGAGCTGAGCGCTGCTATCTTGAACGGCCCACCATCCTTGGTCATACCCTGGTAGCTGAGTCACTGCGCCCACATGCGAGCTCAGCCTGAGCGCCGATGGAACGCCTTCGACAGCTACTACTTCGATATCTGCCGCTGCAAAAATGGCGGCCGCTGCTGATAATGACTGACGCTGAAGGTTAATTCGCAAATCTAGCCGAGGCGGCTGGTTGAAATACTCGCACAGGGCCGCTACCTGATCATCTGGCAGCATCGATCGCCACACATCGATTATCCAATCGGGATAGCTGTGCAAAATGCCTAGTCGCTGAGTGCTATTGTCTGGCAGCTTTAATGGGTCGGCGATCGCATCCGTTTCAGTCTTGGTCTCCCGGATATATTGGCGCAGCATACCGTTGACCACACCGCTCAGCTTACCGAGCCGCTGAGACTTGGCTAGCTGCACAGTTGTATCAACAACCGCATGATCCGGCACATGGTTCAAATATCGGAGTTGATAGAAACCTAGCCGGAGGATTTGTAGCAGATCGCCCTGTTGTTTGGCAGCAGGGCGCTTACCAAACTGATCAATTAGCGCATCTAGCGTCCTTTGCCTGCGAACGCTGCCGTATACCAGCTCGGTGACGAGCCCTTTGTCTTGACCGCTAAGCTGAGATTCCTTGAGCTGACGATCGATAACAACATCAGCAAAAGCGCCCCGATCAATTGCTCGGAGCGCTTCAAAAGCAAGCTGTCTAGCTGTCTTCTGGCTAGCTGTCTTCTGGCCAGTCGTTTTGGCAGTTTCAGGCTGAGTCAAATTATTTTTGCTTGCCACGGACACCGCGCGCAGGCATTGCCCTTGCCGCATCCCCTCTGCGTCGTTTGTCTCGCCACTCGATCGCAGTGAGATATACTACACCGCCCGTCACGACTATTAGCAGGACAAAAGACGCCACGGCCAGTAGCGTCAGCACCTGGTTTTGCGATGCCATGCTGAGAAAGTCGCTTGCAAAAGCATTCATCTAGCTGTCTATCCTTGTCTGCTTCTAAAACGTACTACTACGATCCTAAAGTCCGATTAGAAGCCGTTGCGGCCCCAGACCACCATAGAGATAGAAAAGGTAAAGCAGGCCAGCAGAGAAACCCAACCGAGTGTCAAAATGTCCATAGTTCTGTTAGAGGAGTAAATTCTTCACCTTCTATCATACGGTAAAGTTAGGACTGCTAAGGCGCTGAGCACCGTAGTTTGATTAGGGGAAAAGTGGGATCTTGAACGTGACTTCATCAGAACTTACGATTGCCAAGGCACGGCTAGAGTCGATCAAATCTGGCTTGATTGGCGCAGGCGTAACTGGCTTAGTTTCAATAGTAGTAGCGCTTGGCGCGGTTTCAGTCGGCCTGCCTTTGCCGCTTCCAGCGAGTGTTCTGGGCCTGCGGGTCAATCTGGCGGTGGCGATCGCATCAGGATTTTTCTTTGGCGTTACGTATCGTTACATTGTCAGGCAAGACGACAATCTACATTTGGGTGGTGGAGCAGTAGGGGCGTTTGCTTTGGTGCGATCGCTCGCTCAGATCGAAGCCACTTGGGACGATACCTTTGCGCTGGTCTCCTGGCTATTGCTCACGGGCGAGAGCTTTCTGTGGTTCGTAGCCGCTCGCTACGCGCTAGATTTTGCTATCAGTCGGCAATGGATCGAACCTGTGGACTGAGCTAGATCTAAGGCTTATAGCTTAAAAGTTTTTATATCGCCCTCAGTGCGCTGCATAGATAGGTCAATAGCAGAGAGGATTTGGTTTTTGGCGCGATCGCTTTCCATACAGGCCACTGCTAGTCGAGCAACGCCCGCCCGAGGAATCGAGCCAGCCACAGACACATCCGCAGTCAAGATCTCTTGGTCGGTTGCTGGTTGAGAAACTAGCCCACCCGGTCTAATCACGGTGTAGTCTAGGCCGCTGTTAGCCAGATACTCTTCTGCTTGAGCCTTTTCTTTCAGCACGGGGCCGAGGGTGTCTAGTACGTTTGGGGGTAGGGCGATCGCGCTATCACCGCTACCAATCGAGCTAATTAGGATAAACCGTTTGACTTGGGCCGCAATAGCCGCGTCAATCAGATTCTTATTGCCAAGATAGTCAGGGCGATTACCAGCATCCATCCCCGGAACACCCCCGATCGTACTGATCACCACATCTACTGAATGAGCACTAATAGCTGCGCTCATAGCATCCGCGTCTAAAGCATCACCGGATTCTACAGTGATGCCCATGTTCAACAGCGATTCTTTGGCATCTTCACTTCTCAGTAGTGCTACAACCTGATGCCCGCCAGCGATTAGCTGTTTGGCCGCCTCTCGACCAACTCCTCGACTAGCTCCAGCTAGAAAAACAAGTGACATAAAATTTCAGTCAGAACAACATCTCAACTATTACCTTGAATCGCCGTCCCATATCCAGCTCTCTAGACAGACGCCTTAGAGAAAATTCGGGTTATCCACACTTCGTTATATCCGACCAGGAGGCAGTCGAAGTCTGTACAATCGAAGAAACGAACATCTAAAATCTCTAGAGCTTCTAATGATTCCAACCGTTATTGAGCAGTCGGGTCGCGGCGAGCGCGCTTTCGACATCTATTCACGCTTGCTCAGAGAGCGCATCATCTTTTTGCACGGTCAGGTCACCGCCGATTCGATGAACCTCATCGTTGCCCAAATGCTCTTCCTAGAAGCGGAAGATCCTGAAAAGGATATCTATCTATACATAAACTCTCCAGGCGGCTCCGTCTCCGCAGGTTTGGGCCTGTACGACACCATGAACCACATCCGCCCAGACGTAGCGACTATCTGCATGGGCTTGGCTGCGAGTATGGGCGCTTTCCTGCTGAGCGCTGGCGCTAAAGGCAAGCGGATGATCTTGCCCAATGGCCGGGTAATGATTCACCAGCCCTCCGGTGGCGCGCAAGGTCAGGCGACTGATATTGAAATTCAGGCCAAAGAGATTCTGTATCTAAAAACGATGCTGAATGAGGCAATGGCAAAGCATACTGGCCAGTCGTTAGAAAAGATCAAGGAAGACACCGAGCGCGACTTCTTTATGTCTCCTCAAGAAGCAATGGAATATGGCCTAGTCGATCAGGTAATTGATCGTCATGCTGTCGGTAGCCGTCCTACCCCTGTTGAATCAAACTAAATTGCTTCTGGATCGACACCCATCTGTCGGAGCTGTTCGGCCATACGTTCAGCTCTTTGCTGCTCGAGCGTCGGCTCTTTGCTGCTCAGCGTCAGCTCTTTGCTGCTCAGCGTCAGCTCTTTGCTGCTCAGCGTCAGCTCTTTGCTGCTCGGCATCGGCTCTTTGCCGTTCAACGGCCTTCCCTTCTGCGCCTGTTAGCAGCACTTGAGCTTGCGAGTCGCACCAGCGTAACCACTGCCGCGTAACCTTCTCTTCAAATGGCCCTTCCCAAAGCGTGAGGCCTAGACCGACCGTATCGATCTGGATGGTTTGTCCTACAGCAGCAATGCCTGCGGAAGGGGTGAGTTCTATATATTGGCCTGATACCAAACTCCAAACCCGCAGTAGTGCGCCGTTCATATTGGCTTCGTCCTGGATCTGCCGTAGCGGATCATACACCACATAGTAGGTAACACCGATCTGGGCGTAGATGTCTTTTTTACTTTTTACTTTACCCTTGCGCCTAGACCTAGAACTGAGAGAGACTTCATCGCCTTCTCGGTTAGAAACTATCTCGACACAGACTTCTGGAACTTTGCCGAATTCCCAGACAAAGTAAGCCCGGTCTCGTCTTTCACTCAAGTCCTCAGCGCGCTGTACATCTAGGCTCAGCAGCATATCGGGGACTACCGGCTCACCCTTGAGTTTGTAGAATAGCCCAACGTTGGCTTCTGCAATGAAAGGCAACGGCAAGATGTCGTTGCTGCACAGCGCATCTACCAGCAGGCGCTGCTGCTGAGCAGACTGAAAGTTGTCCACAGGCGTATCGTCTTCAATAGTGAGGTGGCTGATGTCTAACTCATCAACCGTGTAGGTAGAATCTGTTGGTTCGGTATTAATCAGTTGTTGAACCATAACCAGTAGGGAGTTCCGACAATTCTAATTATGGCATAGCGCGAATTGAACGGGTTCTACACCTACCAGCCCAAAGTGCCTGGACCGCCTTTGAAGGGACCGACGATGTCTTGGGTAATCCATCCTGCGTAGAAGTTACCAGGCTGAGGCTGTACCTTTTCATCATCTACGTAGCAGGCGTCCATCGGTCCTGGATAGAAGCTCACGTATCCTTCAAGTTCTTTGTAGGTAGGAGAGATTTCTGGGTAGTACCAGGCGACGTTTTCGGCGAGTGCGATCGCCCACCTGCAACGTGTAATAATTGGCACGTCCTTTCCACTCACAGAAGCTAGAACGAGCAGTTTTAGTTAGATATTCTGTTCTAATATCTTCCGGTGGAATGTAGTAGTTGGGAGGATGACTGGTCTCTAGAAGCCTTTTAGAACGGCGAGTATCAGCAATTAGCTGATTGTTGAAGATGATTCTAATACGTTTATTCACGTCCTCAACCCTGGGAGGCCGAGGATAGTCCCATACGGATTCTTGATCGGGACCGGGAGGAATGGGTTGAGGACGCATGAGAACTTAGCTCGATACAACAACAGCTTATATTCTAAAGCCCAAGCGTAGAGGCTATTGCGCTAGCGTAGGCCAGTTGTTGTTTGCCTGCGAAATGAATCCTTGAATATCTTTCTCCCAGTTGGATTGGACTCTCTGATTTGCGTTTAGATACAGCTTGTTATCGACCACGCTCCACGCATTTGGATCGGTGGGAACTAGTGTGTTCTTTGCAGCGACTGCCCAGGCGCAGTAGCCACCATATTCGGGAGCGTACTGTTCAGGATTCGCGGCGAATAGATCACGGTTTTCTGCGCTAGAGAACTGCCAGGTTGTTCCCTGCCAGTCATACGTGTAGTCGGCACTGCCAGGAACGTAGGCTTCTTCAGTAAAGTAGGCAACTGCGTCTGCGCCGCTGATGGCACTGCCGTCTTCTGCATAGGTCTTTGTCGGTGCCGTGTAGCTGTCTGGGAAGCAGAGTCTGAGGCGGGCTGCGTTTGGACAACAGGGGTGCTATCAGTGCTGCTTTGTTCTACGGTTGGGGTAGTGGCACAGGCGTTGATTGCGATCGCCAATCCCAAAGCACTGACGACAAGCGCGCTACTTTTAAACGACTTTCTAGCCCGGCGGCTAGCTAGTCGGAGAGAGATAATTCTGTTGAAGATTTTCATCTTGCCTCTTGTTTGAGTGTTTGCTCTAAGCGGTATGCAAACACGATAGGGCGGACCTATGCGGCTCAAATGAGCGGACGCTGATAACGCAATTAGATTAGCGGTGATTAGCGATTATAGATTAGCGGTGAACTTGCCAAGTAATTCCTATCGAAGGGTAGCTATGGCAACCCGCTAGTCTCGGCAGCCTAGGCTTTCACGAGTAGAGACGCCCGTGACTGGGTTAACGCCATCGGCGCGTTTACACATCTTTTTGACCTGGAAGCGATCAATGATGGCGTCGGAGAAGTCTGCGCCCGTGATGATGGTGTCGCCAAATGAGCTGCTAGTGGCGATCGCATCGACAAAGATCGCGTTGGTCAAATCTGAGCCATCGAACAGCACCCGATCAGCAAACGTTTTGGTAAGATCAGCCCCCTTTAGATTCGTGCGGACGAACGTCGCCTTCGTCAAAATCGTGCCGCTCATATCCGCCCCTTCAAAATTGGCGTCTCGCGCATCCGCCGCCGCAAAAGAGGTACCCGAAAGATTTTTGCCAGAAAAGTCTGCGCCCGCCTGATTCGTCAGCGTGTAGTCCACTGTATTATCTTGAGCCACCGCAGGCATCGCCCAAAAACCAAACACCAGCACTAGGCTAACGAAAATCATCGTCACGCTGAGCCGGACAAAGGACCGGACAAACGAAGCTACCTTCTTCATACCCTTGCTTAGGTCTATCTTCATTCGTCGCTTGCTCATCGCCTGCCCTACCAGAGTGTCTACTGCTTCACGCTTTCAGATCATATCTGAACGAGTCTCTCCTCGAACGACTTAGGCCAAATCCTTCTGCAATAGCTCAGAAAAGTCCAAATCTTCAGACGCTAGCACCATCACCGTTGCAGGTAGACCAATGATTCGATCTTGTAAGGTTTGATAATACGTCTTGTACTTATCTACAACTGGAACAGCCAGTCCCAAGAAGACTAGATCCGCACTGGCTGAAGAGGTCTGCAAAATCTCCTCGAAAGGTCGTCCTTCTGACAGGATGACCTTGGATTTAGCACCAATTCTTAGGCTATTAGTCAGGTTTTCTAGGTTTGTCTGGGCGGCTTCTTGACCTTCCTCATCGGTGACAACGAGCTTCAAAGTAATCTCCGCTGAGCGCCACTGCCAGCTAGTTCGCAGCAGGTAGGCCAGTATCAGCATCAAACCGCCGTTGGACTGTAGACCGCCCCACCACACATCAATTTGCTGCTGCTTCTTCTGATTCTCATACATGGGAGGAAGGAGCGATTCGACTGCCTCTGTGCCGCCGTGGTCGCGGTAGATGACCACATTGCGCTTAGCTTCGTGACAGACTCTGATCGTATTGCAATAGCGATCGATGCTTTCTGGATCGGGATCGTCAGAGTCGCCTAAGAGCACCGTATTAGGAATTAGCGGCCCCATTCCATAGGTTTCTAATAGCTGCTTGGTGCCAATGAAGGGATTGTCTGCGGTCACAATTTTGGCAAACGCTTGAACCCCACGCTTGTCTAAGAACTCTCTTAGCACAACCTCAGCCTTCTCCTGCTGGGCAATGCTGCGTGAGCCGCTAGGAATAATGCTAGCAACCGTGATCAAGCCTCTGTTATGCGTTAGGGCTCTAGCCATCTCAATTAGATACCAGCGCTTAGAAGGAGAGCCAGAAAGGACTAGGAGATGAGGACGCCAGTTTTTGGGATCGGCAGCATCGTCAATATTGAGTAGGGCAGCGCGCACAATAGTCATCCAGATTCCCTGGCGCACGTCTCCCCAAGTGCTCTCGATCTGCCTGCGCTCTAGCCAGAAGTAGATCAGGCCGACAATCACTAGCGCCGCAATCGTAGCCACCGGGTTAATTAAAAACATCACGGCAATACAGCCGAGCGCGCCGAGCAGAGAAAGTGACCAGTGAACCTTGAAGGTGGGCCGAAAAGAGGGACTTTGTAAGAAGCCTTCGAGCCCAGCGGCGATATTTAGCACCATGTAGGTGGTGAGAAAGAACATGGAAAGGACCGGGGCGATCGCATCCAAACTCCCCAGCATCACCACCGCCAGCACAATCCCCAGCGTAAACAGCGTCCCCAGCCTCGGATCATCTGTAGGGCCATTTCCCTTACCCAGCCATCTCAGACTGCGCGGCAAAATATTATCACGAGCCAGCGCCTGCAAGATTCGCGGCGCGCCCAAGATACTGCCGATCGCACTAGAAAGCGTTGCTCCCCATACGCCCAAGATAATCGAGTCGATCTTCAGATGCCCAAACAGCGCAATCCGCTTCATTACCATCAGATCTGGATTCAGCAGCGCCTGAGATGCCGTAGGCGTGCGAGTAACTAGAATGTAGGGAATTGCCATATAGATGACGTATCCGACCACCACCGCCGCAATCGTTCCGCGCGGAATTGAGCGAATCGGATCTTTTAGATCGCCCGACATATTGACGCCCGACATGATGCCAGTGACCGCTGGGAAAAAGACTGCAAAAACGGCCCAAAACCCGACTTTCTCGACTTGGGTAATGTTGATCGCATCGGAAGGATCAGGAACAACGTCGTGACCAAAGAACAGGGCAACCAAGGACAGTACGATCGCCGCCATGATGACGTACTGCGCTTTGATCGCAAAATCTGCTGAGGCAAGAGCAAGGGCAGTCACCAGCACTGTGGTAATCAGCGCCACCGTCACGATAGGCGCACTCGGATACACCAGTCGGATACTTTCAGCAAAGCCGATGGTGTAGAGCGCCACCGACAGCGCCTGAGCGAAGTAGAGCGGAATGCCAACCGCACCTCCGGTTTCAATGCCCAATGAGCGGCTGATCATGTAGTACGCGCCGCCTGCTCTGAACGACGGTATCAGTAGCGATCGCACTAATCGAAAGCGCCGTCAAAAACGTAATCGACGTGGCGATCGTAACAATCGCCATTGTCGAATACAGGCCCACTTGACCCACGACCCAGCCAAAGCGCAGGTACATGATCACGCCTAGAATAGTCAAAATCGAAGGCGTAAACACGCCGCCAAATGTCCCTAAACCAGTAGCCTCATCTTTGGTCGGTAGCGTAGAAGGTTGAGGTGATTGTGAAGTCATCAGCGTTTAAGAAAGGATGTACTGTGGCACCGTTCTACAGTTTAGAAGGCTTTGGCCTAATCGATATCGCTGCCTCTATTCTGATCGTTTTTTATCTTTATGCCCGCTTCTATCTCTCCTAGCTCACCTAACTCTTCTACTCAGTGGCAGCGCCTGCTCAAGAACGCAGGCACCTGGCAGGGTTCCTTTACTCAGCTATCGCCACAGGGTGAAGTGCTATCCGACACGCCTACAGAAGTAGAGCTAGCCCCGTATGACAACAATCAGGCCATGCGACAGGAAGTACGCCGCTATCCGGTCAACGCCCCTGCCCAGGTTCAAAAGCTCGACTATCGCACTCTCAACCGAGCCACCCGCTTTTTTGAAACGGGCGCGTTTCTCACAAGGGTCAATCCAGTGGGGCCCCTATTCTACCTTTGGCGCAGAGCTAGGACTGATTGCAGGCGATCGCCGCCTCCGCCTGGTTCAGCTTTTCAGTGAAGCCAACGAGCTGAAAAGCATCACCTTAATCCGCGAACAGCGCCAAGGTTCAGCAGCGCCAGAACGCCCACCCTTACAGGTTCAAGACCTAATCGGCACCTGGCAAGGTGAAGCGATCACAGAATATGCCGATCTGCGACCAGAGCAGCACAGCAAAACTCAGCTAGTCGTAGAATCCGCTAGAGACAATGCCATCCGCCAAACCATCACAGTTAGCTCAGCCGCCGCACCGATTACCTCTGTAGGCACTATCAAAAGGCAAACCATCAGCTTTTCAGACGGCGCTCAGCCCGTTCAGGTTCTGCTCCTTCCAGACGGCGCGTCCTCGACCTGCCCCAGCAAAATCACTCCGCGTCAGCCAATTTTTCTAGAAGTGGGCTGGTTGCTAGATGCCCATACTCGTCAGCGCCTGATTCGGACCTATGACGCAGCAGGCGCTTGGATCAGCCTCACGCTCGTTGAGGAAACGAAACGCTAGTGAGGCTAATACTAGTAAAGACGCTGCTCTAACAGGCTAAAGACTGTAGCTGAGCTTCTGTGAGTTCTATGCCCTGTCGGTTCAGATAGTTGCGCAGATTGATTTGCATAAACAGATCTTTCAGCTCTTCTTCAATATCTGCGGGCGGCGTACCGGCTAGCGCCCTGGCGATCAGTTTCTCGGCCTGCTGTAGTTCACCGCATTCTACCGCCAGACTTGCTGCGCTTCGATGGAGTACAGATCTTGATGGTTCAGCAGATATATCATCTGCTACTAGCTCGGCGGCTTCGGCTTCTAGCTTTAGTGCTTGTTTCAATAGTGGCTGAACCTGGTCTGTCTGAGCATGAAGCTTTGCGAGGTCGGCTTGCTCAGCCAAGTCCATAGCTCTTTGATGCAGTTCTTGAACTGTATTCATTGATTCACGATCCAAGCCAAAGGTCGACTAAACTCAATTATCGCAACGTACGCTGGTACGGGAGCGTTGACAGAGCATACTTGTTTCATTTTCAGTGTAGCTCTGGCACGAATTTGCTGCTCGGACCCACTGCGGATACCCGAAACTTCTAGCCGAGCCGCTTTCCGAAAAGGCTGTTCACCGAGAGCTGTTGCTTCCCCTAGCCAATAATCAAAGCCAGTGCCTCTCCGAGATCGTTCAACAACTGTGAGGTTAGTCAGCCCTTGCATTATCAACAGGGCAATACCATATGCTGCTTGCTCAGTAGCATACTCACGGTCGTTCCAACAGCGGCGCATTTGCTCTGTCACTTCAGCATACATAAGTAAATAAGTGCCAGAAAAATCACCTGATAGATCAAGAGTCACACTGGGCGGATGGCCCTGCTCATCTAGACAGACAGCAACAGCTTTAGCCAAGGCAGCTCCAAATGAAGGCGTGATAGCAGGGAGTCCTTGCTCCAGAGCAGACAGGTCTATGACTGAATTCGTCTCTTGTTGACTCATCTTTTGGTCCCAGCGCTAGCGGTTGATAACTGGGTGCTGACCGTAGAAGGGGGTGACGTTATGCCAGGTAGGGCGGAGTCCTTTTTGGTATTGCGCAAGGGCGATCGCACTTACCCCAACAACAGAATCTGCAATTTCCTCACCCATCGCTGTTTGAATGTGAACTAGTGGCCTTTGCCAGCCTTCTAGCTGCTGTGTCCATTCCGCCTCTAGTAGAACCTTATCCTCAAGGACTGGCACTAGCTCATTGCCGTCAGGCCGATAGATCGCGCCGAAAACTTCCCCCCGCTTTGCAGGCATCATCACCGCAATCTCTTTAGATAGTGATTCTGGCACTTGAACCGCTGCTAACGCGGCTAGAGTAGAAACGCCAAATAAAGGAATCTCTAGCTGCTGCGCTAACGTTCTGGCGGCGACAACGCCGACTCTGGTTCCTGTGAAACCGCCTGGACCTTTTGCCACGGCTACATAGCTCAAATCCTGCCAGGTATAGGGAGAGATGAACTCCATCAGCTTGACGTGCAGATAGCTAGACACATCGCGACCTAGATCCCAAACCTGATGCCGCTTCACTACATAGCCTGCGCTATCAATGCTCTGTAGCATCAGCCCAAGTTGAGGGCTAGTGGTGTGTAGGGCTAGGCCAAGCATAGAAAAATTAAAACAACTAAAATGTAGGCAGTCAGAGCGGTTGAGCGAATCAGGCACTGTGCGAGCAGCAGTATTCAACCCTACCGCAAACCGCGAACCCTAGCTTGACGAGTGAACCTACTTGCGAATGTCTAATCGTGACGCTGATGATGGAACTGTCTGTGAACTGTGTGATCGCATCTGTCCCAAGCTAACCGAACACCATCTTTTCCCTCGCCAGGAAACCAGACGAAAGAAGAAGAAAAACCGATCAGACCTTGGCCCGACCATTGATATCTGTCCGCCCTGTCACAAGCAAGTCCATACCTTATTTACGAACAAAGAGCTAGCTGTCGATCTGTACTCGGCTGATCTGTTGCGATCGCACCCAGCCATGATCAAGTTCCTCACCTGGATCGCCAAACAAGACCCTCACAAGAAGGTCCGTACCCGCCGCTAGGGTTTCAGGCGAAAGCTCATCATAATTGGCAGATGATCAGAGGCTTCGCCCGCTGCCTTCACGACCTTTGTCTCTACCATCTCAATCGTCTCAGGCGTGTAGAAGATGTAGTCAAGCTTGTATTCGGGCTGGTCGCTAGGAAACGTGGGACGCTTATTCCATTCCGCTTCGGGCACGGCGGATACTAGCTGATCAGAGGCCAGTAGCTCTTTGATAGAGAATTGCTTTTCCCCATGATCATTGCCGCTAGCATCGATAAAAGTGCCTCGATTCAGGGCGCTATTGAAGTCTCCAACTAGGATCACTGGATAGGTTTTGGCATAGTCTTCAGCGAGCGATCGCACAAATCGAGTCTGGCTCACCCGAGTGGGCTCGTCAAAGGCTTCTAAATGGACATTGATCACGATCAGCGGCTGCTCGCCTAGCTGAATCTGGGTGACTTGCGCCAGCCGATCAAGATAAAAAGCGTTGTAGTAAAACGGATTATCCGCCACTTTTTCTAGCACCAGACGGCTGTTTTCCTGAATCGGATAGCGGCTAATGATCGACTGACCCGACAGCATTTTGCCAAAGTTGGCGCTGATCGGCCAGTACGGAAACGGGACGTAGTTCTTGTCCCAGCTAATGGCGATCGCGCCAAAGTCCAGCCCTAATCCCTGTGCAATCTCTTTCGACTGATCAACCTCGTAGGAGCGCTTTGAGCCAAAATCGACTTCCTGCAAAGCCAGAATATCTGGACCGATCTCTTTGAGCGCTGCGATCACCTGCTGCTGGTTCGCATCAAACGCTGCTCGGTCTAACTGAGTCGTCGTATTGTTTGCCAGCCCGGAGAGATAGCCCAGGTTGTAGCTGACAATGCTATGAATAGTCTCGCCAGGAACAAAGGCAGCGCCATAGTTGACGCTCTCTGTGTAGCTGATGATATCTGCATACTTTTGCTGGCTGTGGCTACCAGACGAGCCCCAGAAATAGAAAAATGCGATCGCCGCCGTCGGCAGTCCTACTGTCAGTCCCAACAGCTTCAAAAAAATCTTCATCCGTCTATCCAATTCAACGCTATCGAATCAACACCTTGTGACAATATTCCCGTTCACTTCAACATATCTTGATAGGAATACACCCCCTGGGTAACCTACTGTAAACATTCTCGCGAATTCTAAGTGCTACTCCTTACTCTCTAAACCCCTAATACATGTCCATACGCAACACGCTCTTCTACGGTCTACTCGCATTCATCCCCATCTCCATCGCCGCTCAGTTCCTTGGCTGGAGCGACCTGATTATATTCGCCACCGCTGCGCTGGCAATCATTCCACTCGCCGGATGGATGGGAACGGCCACCGAAGAAATTGCTGTCGTGCTTGGCCCCTCGCTTGGAGGACTGATGAACGCGACTTTCGGCAACGCTACCGAGCTGATTATTGCCATCTTTGCCTTGCGCGCAGGTCTGGTAAATGTCGTCAAATCCAGCATCACAGGTTCTATCATTGGCAACCTCTTACTGGTGATGGGGTTAGCGATGCTGCTAGGCGGTCTCAAGTTCAAAGAACAAACCTTTCAGCCCACGATCGCTAGGTTGAACGCCTCAGCCATGAACTTAGCCGTAATTGCCATCCTGCTGCCAACGGCGGTTGATTTTACCTCTGCTGGTATCGAAGAACCTATCTTGCAAAAGCTTTCAATCGCTGTCGCTGTTGTCTTGATGCTGGTCTACGGCCTGACGCTGCTGTTTTCGATGAAGACTCACTCTTATCTCTATGATGTTGGCATTGCCGAAGAGAGTGCAGCCGAACACACTGAGAACAACGCTCAAGCGAAAACCAACGCCCACGCCGAAACCAATACAGAAGCACTCAACGCAAAAGCGAGCAACGTCGAAAAAGGCGAAGCGCACGCCGAAGCTCCCAATCTCAAGCTTTGGGTAGGCGTGCTGCTAGCCGCTACGGTCGCCGTTGCCGTTGAATCAGAACTTTTGGTCGATACGCTAGAAGTGGCTAGCAAACAGCTGGGCCTATCGGAGCTATTTACTGGCGTGATCATTCTGCCTGTGATTGGCAACGCCGCCGAACACGCAACTGCTGTCACCGTTGCGCTCAAAAATAAAATGGATCTATCACTGAATGTCGCAGTCGGTTCTAGCCTACAAATCGCCCTGTTCGTGGGACCGCTGCTAGTGATTATCGGTGCGCTGATGGGCCAGCCAATGGACCTAGACTTCAACAACTTCGAGCTGCTGTCTGTGGTGGTGGCGGTCCTAGTCGCTAATTCCATTAGCGCCGATGGCAAATCAAACTGGCTAGAAGGGACTTTACTACTAGCGACCTATACTGTGATCGCTCTATCTTTCTATTTTCATCCGGTGATAGAAGGAGTTGGCTAAAGGGAAACTATCCAACTTCGGCTGGGACTTTCTCTAACATCAGCTTCGATCTTTTCACCTGCTCAGGAATATCGACCGGATACTGGCCAGTAAAGCAGGCGGAACAGAAGCTGCCAGTGGCGACCTGAGTCTCTTCGAGCATACCTTCCCAGCTGAGATACGCGAGGGAATCGGCTCCTAGCTGCCGCTCGATCTCTTTGATAGATTTGGTGGCTGCGATGAGCTGGTCCTGGTTGTCGGTATCAATGCCGTAGAAGCAGGGATGGGTAACCGGGGGCGAGGAAATCCGCATGTGGACTTCGGTTGCGCCCGCGTCGTAGAGCATTTTGACGAGCTTGCGGCTGGTGGTGCCGCGTACGATTGAGTCGTCTACGATCAGGATGCGTTTGCCTTCTAGCACGTCTCGCATCGGGTTGAGCTTCATGCGGATGCCAGTCTCGCGCATGGCCTGGGTAGGCTGAATGAAGGTGCGGCCGACGTAGCGATTTTTGATCAGACCTTCGGCATAGGGAATGCCAGACGCTTCGGAATACCCGATGGCCGCAGGCACGCCAGAGTCGGGAACGGCCATGACGAGATCGACATCGGCGGGGGACTCTTTGGCGAGGCGCTGACCGATGCGTTTGCGATAGCTGTACAGGCTCTCACCGTGAAAGACGCTATCTGGGCGAGCAAAGTAGATCATCTCAAAGACGCACAGCTTGCGGTCGGCGGGTGCCCATTGCACCGATTTAGCACCGCTACCGTCGATGATTAGCATCTCGCCTGGGTCGATGTCTCTGAGGTAGGTGGCTCCGACAATGTCTAGACCGCAGGTTTCTGAGGCGACGACTAGCTTACCGGGACCGTAGCCTGCGCCTACTTCGACGGGGGCGGTAGCACCGATGTAGCCGAGCACGAGTAGGCCGAATGCCGTGTGGATCTCTGGTGGCGATGATGCCTTCGGGCGTGCCGATGACCAGGCTAAAGGCACCTTCGCAGCGTTTGAAGGCAGTGATCGCACTTTCTTCCCAATCCATTGCCGTCATTAACCGCTTCTGCTAGTGCGATCGCAATCAGCTCAGAATCAGACGTGGTAATCAAATCGTGGTTACGCTCTAGCAGCGCCGCTCGCAGGCTATTGACATTCACAATATTGCCGTTGTGCGCCAGGGCCAAATCACCCAGTCTCGTGTTCACGATGGCTGGCTGCGCATTCGCCGCATGGCTAGACCCGGTAGTGGAATAGCGGGTATGTCCGACAGCCCACTGCCCTGGCATATCGTGTAAATCCTGGTCTTTAAAGACCTGGGAAACCAATCCCATCCCCTTTAGGATGTGAACTTCACAGCGATCTACAAGAGCTTTCAAAAGAGGCAATTCCCGCTGACTCTTGACCTCTGTGCTGCAAAGCATACAGACCAAAATAGGTCAGCGTTGCTACGTCATTTTCGGGTGCATACACGCCAAAGACACCGCAAGCTTCTTCTGGTTTATCCGGTCTGCCGACTACGTCTGCTGGCATTCCAGTATCACCAATAGAAAGAGACATAGACGAATTATCATGAATAGCAGAATCGGTGATCTGGGACATGCTTGGTTCAAACTCCAATAAAACAGCAGGGCGACTCTTTCCTAAAGAGGAACCCTACGATTGATGTATTTCTTTTCTAGCAGAGACAGCCAGTGAATAACTCGGGCGCTGAGTAGAACCTACAGCAGCAGACTGTTAAACAGGCTTTTAACCTTTGTTAATAGTTTTTTAATATCTGCTTGGATCCTATCATCCTCCGTTATGAAGTCCGATAGGAATAATCACGAACTCTGCATTTTCTACGCGCTTGTTTACAGATAGCTGCCATATCTCTAGAGAGTATCAAGGGCACGGGCGATCGCATTCCCCCAGCGGTCTTTCATCTGCTCGACTGCCACCGATATCAGCTCTGTCTTGGTACGCCCGCAGCGCTAATTTGTAGCGGTTGCTGAGCATCACCCACCGCGCCAATTAGACTGTAGCTGACGGAATTTTCTTGACAGTATGCTTCCCACTCGGCGCGATTTACTTCAGCGACTGAGACTAGAATTCTGGCTCCGCCTTCGCCAAAGAGCAGAGTGTCTAGCCTGAGGTCATTTGCTGAAAGTTCGATTTTCGCGCCTTTGCCAGCGCTGATGCAGGATTCTGAAAGGGCGATCGCCAGCCCCCCTTCTGCGCAGTCGTGGGCGGAGCGAATCCAGCCCTGTCGAATACCGTGACGACAGGCCGATTGAACAGAAAGCTCCAGCTCAATATCGATTCTAGGGGGCTTTCCGGCGGTGGTCTGATGAATCTGTCTGAGATAGTCAGAACCGCCCAAAGTCACTACGCCGTCCTTTGTCTGACCGGGTTCAACCCCTAGCAAATAGACCAGATCACCTGCTGAGCGCCATCCTTGAGCGCAGACTCTTCGTCAAATCTGGAATTAGACCTACCATTCCCACCACGGGCGTCGGATAGATCGGCTGCGGCTTGCCGTCACTATCTAGGGTCTCGTTGTAGAGCGAAACGTTGCCGCCAGTCACGGGCGTAGAGAACTTTCGGCAGCCTTCGGCCAGTCCTCGACAGGCTTCGGCGAGCTGCCAGTAGCCGATCGGCTTTTCGGGCTACCAAAGTTGAGGTTGTCGGTCACGGCCACGGGTTCTGCGCCGACGCAGCTGAGGTTTCGGGCAGCTTCTGCGACTGCGGCTAGTGCGCCTTCATACGGATCTAGATAGACATAGCGGGCGTTGCAGTCGACGGTGGCGGCCAGTCCGGTGTTGGCCTTTGGGTCGGGATTGATTTGCGACCGTAGCCGGATCACCGCTGCATCTGCTCCACCCGGCATCATCACCGTATTGTTTTGCACCTGATGGTCATACTGCTGGTACACCCACTGCTTCGATGCGATCGTTGGCGTCGCCAACAGGTCTAGCAAAACCTGATTCCAGCTTTTGCCATCAATCCCATCAGTCGTTGCTTCGGGCAGATCACTCTCCTGCCAAGCCCAAGCCTGCTGCGCATACTCAGGCGGCTCCGCCATCAGCTCCCGATGGTAGATCGGCGTATTATCCGACAGCGCCGTGGCCGGAATCTCTGCGGCCACGCCCCCTTCAAACAAAATTCTGACAATCGGCTCTTCGATCACCGAGCCAGCCACCACGGCCTGCAAGCCCCAGCGATGGAAAATATCGATCAGCTCCTGCTCACGCCCCGCATGAGCGACAAACAGCATTCTCTCCTGCGACTCTGACAGCAGATACTCGTAGGGCACCATCCCCGGCTCACGCTCTGGAATCAGGTCCAAATCCAGCTCAATGCCCACGCCACCATTCGCCGCCATCTCCGCCGTAGAGCAGGTAATTCCCGCCGCGCCCATGTCCTGCGCCGCCGCCACGCCGCCCGTCTTGAACGCTTCTAGGCAGGCTTCGACTAGAGACTTTTCCAGGAACGGATCGCCCACCTGCACCGCTGGCCGATTTGCCTCCGATTCGTCACTTAGCTCCGCGCTGGCAAAGCTCGCTCCGCCCATGCCGTCGCGCCCAGTCGTCGAGCCCACGTACAGCACCGGATTACCGATTCCCACCGCGCCCGATTTGACAATTTCGTCGGTTTCCATCAGGCCAATCGCCATCGCATTTACCAGCGGGTTGCCGCTGTACGCCTCATCGAAAGCGACCTCACCGCCGACAGTGGGCACGCCAAAGCAGTTGCCATAGTGGGCAATGCCTGACACCACCCCTGTGAAAATTTGCCGAGTGCGGGCGTTGTCTAGACTGCCAAATCGCAGCGAGTTGAGCGCGGCAATTGGCCGAGCGCCCATGGTGAAAATATCGCGGAGGATGCCGCCGACGCCTGTGGCTGCGCCCTGAAAAGGTTCAATCGCAGACGGGTGATTGTGCGATTCGATTTTGAAGGCGACCTGCATACCGTTGCCGACATCGATGACGCCTGCATTTTCGCCGGGGCCGACTAGGATGCGATCGCCCTCGGTTGGAAACTGGCTCAGCAAAGGCCGCGAATTCTTGTAGCAGCAGTGCTCTGACCACATTACCCCAAACATACCCAGCTCAGCCCGGTTAGGATGGCGACCTAGCCGATTGACGATCTCATCGTATTCATCCGGCTTTAGCCCTTCTGAGGCAATGTCCTCCGGTGAGCAGGCTGCAAAAGACTGGGCGGAAGATGAGCTCGTCGCAGGCGTTGCCATAGGATCTAGCTGGGGTGAAGAGGTTAGCTGTATGGATTCAGCTACTAATTCTACCGCTCAGGCTTCGACTCCGCTAAGCCTTCGGCTCGACTCTGGCTGCGGTAGTGGGTTAACCGGGCGTTGAGCGGAGTCAAAACGCGGCGGATGGATTTCTGTCAGCGCAGCTATCGGTATATATTTTTAAGGGGAGTTTAACAATTTCTGCTCGGAACGGTTAAACGTCTCGTAATTTCACTAAAGGGTTTTCCATGGCAACTTATCAGGTCACACTCGTCAATGAAGATGAGGGTATTAACGAAACGATTGAAGTCGCGGATGATCAGTACATCATCGAAGCGGCAGAGGAGGCGGGGATTGATTTGCCAGCTTCTTGTCGCGCTGGGTCTTGCTCTAGCTGTACAGGCAAGCTAGTATCTGGCACCGTCAACCAAGAAGACCAGGTCTTTCTAGATGACGATCAAATAGAGGCAGGGTTTGTGCTGACTTGCGTCGCCTATGCGACTTCTGACTGCACTATTCAGACGCATCAGGAAGACGCGCTGCTGTAGTTTCTCAAAGAAAAGCCTTTCTAGACTACGCAGGTATTTTTGATTGTTTGATAGCGGTTCTATGCCATTAACCACATGGCGTAGGGCCGCTTTGGTATATCGGAACCCACCCCTGTGCCCCTCCAGAGGGGATTTGCTTCAGGCTTTGTAGCTAGAGTGATTGACCAGTGAGGATTTCAGCGGTTTGAATCTAGGTATATTCTGACTACAGCTCAAAGGAAACAGTCAGTGAAGGCTGAGCAACTAGACCAAACTCAGATGGATTCTCATCTTCAAGATACAGGCTAACAGCTTCCTCTAGATTCTTTGAGGTTTCGTCTAGCGTTGCCCCCTGCGTAACAACAGTAATCTCTAGACATTCTGCGCAATAGCCGCTCTCTTCGCCCAAGCAGATAATGGCATGAATATTCTGCTGCAATGGAATCACTTTACTCATTACTCCAATGAATTTCATTTCACTGTACGGGGAGCTATCCTAGTGTATCAAGTGAGTTTACGGCAGATGGATACCTTGCTTCGCGAATTTATCAACCTCTGACCAGTCTGCCGATTCGCCTGCTGCCTAGCCGCCGACTGCCGCGCCCCCCGCCACAGCAGCCATCCTTCATACAGCAACGCCACGACCGAGCCAACCACCACGTAGCGTAGAACGGTATCTGCTGACTGCGGCAAATCTTGCTCGAACCCTTGTAGCGCCACTAGGATTAGCGTCAGCCAGAAGAGCGATCGCACAATCAGCCAGTTCCGCCCAGGAAACTCACCTATCGACGGCAGTTGATTGCCCAGCCAAGCAACCAGCAAACCCACCATCGCCAACAGCACCAGTGTGCTCACTTGAAACACTCAGCCACACTCCCTCAAACCGCTAGGCATACTATAAACCAACAGTATTACAGCTATCTGACAGTTGACAGGCTCGCGGTAAGATACTGCTTGTAGTCCTTGATACCGCCGCGCTGCGAACCAGCGAGGTCAACAGCCGTGCATTCTCTGCTTCAGATCGCTCGCAGAATCGATCGCTTCACTAACGCGATTGGCAAACTCGCCTACTGGCTAGTGCTCGTCATGATTGGCGTGGGCGTGTGGAACGTGCTGGGCCGCTACGTCGGTAACGCCATTGGCCAGAACCTCAGCTCCAACGGCCTGATCGAAACGCAGTGGTATCTGTTCGATCTGGTCTTTTTGCTGGGTGCGGCCTACACCTTGCAGCACGGCGATCATGTGCGGGTGGATGTCTTCTATGCGCAGATGAGTAGACGGGGGAAGGCGATCGCAGACTTCATCGGCACCGTTCTGTTCCTAATTCCTTTCTGCTTTCTCGTACTTTACTTCTCCTGGGGAGCCGTCTCCAAATCCTGGGCCGTCCGCGAAACCTCTCCTGACCCTGGCGGACTGCTTCGCTACCCGATCAAAACAATGATTCTCGTCAGCTTTGTTCTACTAATATTGCAAGGCATCTCTGAAGCAATCAAGAACTGGGCAGTTATCAAAGGATACACTCTAGAACCAACAGACATAGAACAAACAGCCGAAGGAGAAAACCGATGATTGCTGATTGGCTCGGTCCGGCTATGTTCGCGGGCGCACTCGCGATGCTCTCTTTGGGCTATCCGGTCGCGTTTTCTCTAGGCGGCGTAGCCATTCTCTTTGGCACTATCGGCATTGCGCTCGGCGTGTTCGATCCAATTTTTCTAACGGCGATGCCACAGAGAATCTTCGGCATCATGAACAACTTCACGCTGCTGGCGATTCCCTACTTTATTTTTATGGGGGCGATGCTAGACAAATCTGGCATCGCAGAAGAACTGCTAGAAACGATGGGGGCGCTATTTGGCCGCATCAGAGGCGGTCTAGCCGTAGCAGTTGTGCTAGTCGGAGCGCTGCTAGCGGCCACTACAGGTGTAGTGGCCGCTACCGTAGTCACGATGAGCCTGATCTCTTTACCGACGATGCTGCGTTACGGGTACAACAAAGATCTAGCTAGCGGTGTGATTGCGGCCTCGGGAACGCTAGGGCAGATCATTCCGCCGAGCATTGTGCTGGTTGTTTTAGCCGATCAGCTCGGAATTTCTGTAGGAGATTTGTTTTTAGGTTCGGTGATTCCTGGGCTGATGATGGCGGGCGCGTTTGTTGTGCATGTGTTGGCGATCGCATTCATCCGCCCAGATCTCGCCCCTGCCCTACCTGCCGATCTGATCGACACTCGCGGCGCTGCCCTCTTCACCAAAATCATCAAGGTCATGGTGCCGCCGTTAGCACTAATCTTGCTGGTTCTCGGCAGTATCTTCTTCGGCGTCGCTACCCCTACAGAAGCTGGAGCACTGGGATGTTTTGGCGCGATTATCCTGGCCGCTATCAAAGGCCAGCTCACGCCAAAAGGCATCAGAGAAGTCTGCGATCAAACGCTTCGCACCACCAGCATGGTGATCTTCATTCTGATCGGCTCGACTGCTTTTAGCCTGGTGTTTAGAGGGCTAAGAGGAGACCGCTTTATCGCCGAGGTGCTGACTAATTTACCGGGTGGCAATATCGGCTTCTTGATTGTCAGCATGGTCACTATCTTTATTCTCGGTTTCTTTATTGACTTTTTTGAAATTGCGTTTATCGTCGTGCCGCTATTCGCCCCTATCGCCCAGCAGATCGGCATTGATCTCGTTTGGTACGGCGTCATCATCGGCGCGAATATGCAAACCTCTTTTCTGACGCCGCCGTTTGGCTTCGCTCTGTTCTATCTGCGCGGCGCAGCGCCAAAAGAGATCACAACTGGCAATATCTATCGCGGCGTTATTCCCTTCATCTTGCTACAGCTATTAGTACTAGTCGCCATCATTACCTTTCCACCGCTGGTTAGCTGGCTACCCTCACTCAGCCAATAGCACTACAGAGACCCTGTTTAGGGTATACCCTAAGACTCAGTCATTCGGTAAGTTTTCGTCCAGTCGCGGGTGCCCCAGTACTGACAAGCCATGGACGCGGTGCGGCTAGCTTTTAGCAGAGTTTCTTCAAAAGGATGCGTTAGATAGAAGTGGCAGAATGCTCCGTGGAAGATGTCGCCTGCGCCTAGCGTATCGACTGCGCGGATCTGAGGGACTTCTAGCTCGTTTATGGTGTCGCCTGTCTGATAAAGAATCGGGTTTGCGCCTTGGGTGATGGCGACTTGGGCAGTGGTGTGCGATCGCATCCAATTCATCACCTCAGCCGCCGTCTCACATCCAGGCGGGAAAAAGTTTGCAGAGGCCACCACTACGTCCGCCAGCGACAAAACGCCCTCGAAGCCCGCTTTCCAACTACCGGCATCGACCACTACCGGAATCTGCTTTGTCTTTGCCCACTGCGCAACTCGCGCACTCACCGCCATCTGATGCCCGTCTATCAACACGACATCGACTGCATCTAAGCTCTCTACCAAGAATGCATCCGCTGACATTTGCATATCTTCCGCGCTGCGCGAAACCACGGCCCGCTCACCCGTCGCTGCCGAGACTACGATAGAGGAAATAGGTGGCGGTGCTAGCCTTTGCGGGTCTAGGTCGGCTAGGGTGATGCCCTGTCCTAGCAGGTCTTCTGTGATGATTCCGGTTAGCGGATGCGAACCGATGACAGAGGCCAGTGTCGCTCGGTTGCGGCTGTGGATCTGCGCGAAGGTAACCGCTGCATTAGTCGCTGGACCGCCTGCGACGGTCAGACTTTTGCTAGCGGCGACTTTTTCGTTAGCGCTAGGCGGATGATCGGCCTGATAGATGCAGTCTAGCGTTGTAACGCCGACAAAAAGTCCGTGCTGACCAGCGGTCTGACTCATGGCTAATTTGCGATTGTTGGCTGCGGTTGCTGCTAGGCTCTTTACTATAAAAGCTTTAGGGTCGTCGTATCTAATGGATCGGCGATGGAGTGAGTGACAGATTCTGACGTAGATGTGCGATCGCTCGAACCAGGTACGCTGTATCTGGTCGGTACACCGATTGGCAATCTAGAAGATATTACCTTTCGGGCTTTGCGAGTGCTAAAGCAGGCCGATCTGATCGCGGCTGAAGATACACGGCATACGGGTAAGCTACTGCATCATTTTCAGGTAGCGACGCCGCAGATTAGCTATCACGATCACAATAGTCAGCAGCGGATTCCGCAGCTTGTACAAAGGTTGCAGAGTGGGGAGGCGATCGCCCTAGTCACCGATGCAGGCATGCCAGGTATCTCCGACCCTGGCTATGAGCTAGTCTGTGCCTGCGTAGAGGCTGGTATTACGGTAGTGCCCATTCCAGGACCTTCAGCGGTGGTGACGGCGATCGCAGCCGCTGGACTACCGTGCGATCGCTTCGTCTTTGAAGGCTTCCTACCTGTAAAAGGCAAGAACCGCCAGGCCCGTCTCGAAGCCCTTAAAACTGAGCCTCGTACCAGCGTCTTTTACGAAAGTCCTCATCGCCTGGTCAAAACGCTTGCCGATCTAGTGAACAGATTAGGATCAGATCGCTCTGTTGTACTTGCTCGCGAACTCACCAAACGCTACGAAGAGTTTTGGCGAGGCACGCTAGAAGAGGCGCTTAATCACTACAAGACAACGCCGCCGAAAGGAGAATTTACGCTGCTGCTTGCCCCTGCTGCGGTTACCTTCTCACTGTCGAAAGCAGAAGTTGAAACAGAACTAAAGAGCCTTCTCGCTCAGGGGCAATCTCGCACAGAAGCTAGCCGCAACCTTTCAAAAATCAGCGATCTGTCTAAAAGAGAGATCTATCAAATCTCTCTAGGAATAGATATCTACAGCGTATTGCAAGATAAAAGCGATTCAGATGATTTGCCGCTGGATTGATCCAGCCATGTCTATCATGAAATAAACCGAGATATTCTCTATGAGTACTGATTCACGTTCTAATCGACGACAATTTCTGCGTTACTTCATCGGCGGTAGCGCGGCGGCGATCGCACTCGACTGGATTTCGCCCGCTAATGCCTCTAGCGGTGTCAGCGATCTAGAAAGCTTTTGCCTAAAGTATCCCTACAACTCTCGCTGTGAAGATTATCTACCGGGTGTAGCAGCGTTGGATGAGCAGGGTCAGCCCTACGTAGAATCGGCAGTTTTGGCTGGGGTAGCAGCGGGCGATCGCATTCCTGCCCAAGGATTAGATGAGCTGGCTTATCTGGTGATTGAAGATGGACCTGCGATCGCCACCTACGCTATCAGCGCTATCTGTCCGCACTTGGGCTGTGCCGTCGACTGGGACGCTGCCGCCCAGATGTTCGCCTGCCCATGCCACGGCTCTCGCTTTGATGAAAATGGCCAGGTTACCCAAGGTCCAGCAGGTCGCGATCTAGAACTCGTTACAGTCATTGTCAAGGACGACCAGGTTCGATTGGCCAATCAGGTACCAGCACAGGCTAGATAGCCTTATAGAGATAGCGATAGCGATACCTTTCACATGAACATAGCCGTTCTAGAACCGAAGAACCGTGATAATCTCGCCACTATTCTTAGGAGCGGTCAGAACTTCGGTGTCAAAGCAGTTTTTGTGATCGGCGGGTTCATCCAAGAACAATACAAGGGAAATGTTCATAAGTTTAGTCACCAAATGAATACCCAAAGCGCGCTTTGCGAAGTCGCGCTTCTGTACTTCGAGTCTCTCGGCGAATTTCTTCAGCACCTCCCCGCTCAAACCACTCTGGTGCTCGTAGAGATGGTTCAAGGAGCCTATCCGCTGAAGCAATTTGAGCATCCACCAAACGCTACCTACCTTTTCGGACGCGAGACAAAAGGAATAACGAATGCTAATCTCGAACTCATTCGCGCTCATTTCGAGACGCTTCAATCAGAAATTCCTAAGCCTTACCGACAAGGGTGCAGAAAGACGGCTCACCTAGTCGAGGTTTTTGTTGACGTGCCCGACTCACTCAACCTTGGCGTTTGCGCGTCGATCGTGATGTATGACCGTCATGCGAAGCACCGACGACAGGACAAACGCAGTAAAAATTAGATCTACCAGAGCAATAGGTAGGGCAGTACAGTGTCACTATCAACGGTACAGCAAAGTGAAGATATGCTCTTGCTGTGCTGTACCTCCAAAGAAGCTGTTCTAGAAGTGCAACAACTCTGAATGTGCCCCTGTAGACGGAGGGAGCAGCAAGCCAGCTTAATTATGATCTCAACACGTGACGCAGCCGCTAGTGAGTCCTTTAGTCGCTGTTGACTAAGTTCATTTTAAGCTTCGATACGATTAAATATCCGTTCACGGATTACTGGAGATTTTGGATATGTTTTTCCATAAAAAAGAGCTAATTGCAAAAGAGGTCAAAGTTGACGAACCCAATCCCCAATTCGCTCAGCTTTTACTGGAGCAATTCGGTGGTGCTACAGGCGAATTAACAGCCGCCTTACAATACTGGGTTCAGTCTTTTCATGTCGAGAATCAAGGCATTAAAGACATGCTACAGGACATTGCAATTGAAGAGTTCAGCCACTTAGAAATGGTCGGCAAGCTGATTGAAGTCCATACAAAAGGTGCGAAGCAGGCTGGCCAAGAAGCTGCTTTCAATAGCAGCCTGTTCGCCGTGCGAGGTATCGGTCCTCATTTCTTAGACTCGCAAGGTTCGGCGTGGACGGCGGCCTATTTGAACGAAGGTGGCGACGTTGTTCGTGACTTACGCGCGAACATTGGGGCTGAAGCGGGCGCTCGCCAAACCTATGAGTCGCTGATCAAGATTGCACCTGATGCTGGCACCAAGGAAACTTTGGTGCATTTGTTGACTCGGGAGATCTCACACACGCAGATGTTCATGAATGCACTAGATTCGTTGGGCAAGCTGAACGATCCGTTCTTCGGAAATGTGCAGCCTGACGAAACAGTAGACATCTATTACAACTTGTCCACTGATGGCAAAGATGGTAAGGATCATCGAGGCCCCTGGAACTCTGACGAGAACTTCCGATACATCGCCGACCCAATGAAAGAGGTCAGTGACAATCGCAGTGACAGCCGCGAAAACAGTGAGCCAAAGCCAAAAGTAGAGCTTGTTAACAACTAATGAGCTAGCAGCCTCTGCTTTGTAGTGTCTGGTCTCACTTTTTAGAGTCCGTAGACAGGTAGGCCCAAGGCGATCGCTTTGGGCTTTCGAGTAAAAAACTCGTTCGACAATTCGTTTGACAAAGCGACCCAAACTCCGCACAATGGAGATCGCCTGAGGAAGAGGCTAGCACCTTCTCCCTGTTAGGGGCCTGTAGTTCAATTGGTTAGAGCACCGCCCTGTCACGGCGGAAGTTGCGGGTTCGAATCCCGTCAGGCCCGTTTGAAACATTTTGCCCGTTACAAACATTTCGTAGGGGCATGAGCTTACGTCACGTCACACCTGCTATGCCCCTACGGTTTGTCGTGTGAATCGGGGTTGGAAAGCTTGGAATTGGTATGACACAAGTTAGAGAATGACTGCAATTAGTCAAGATTTGTAACACAATAGAAGGGTACGACTGATGCTTGAGACACATGACGGTTACCCAAGACACGATTTCGACCCAGCGCCCTGCTCAAAGCCCTGCCCAACGCCCTGAGAGTTCGAGCCAGCTAGCGGCAGGTGGGACAGCGCCTGATCGCTTTGAGTGCGCTGAAGCCTGGTACCCCATCTACTATGTGGAAGATTTAGACAAAGCCAAGCCAAACCGCTTCACTTTGCTTGAGCAGAAGCTGGTGATCTGGTGGGAGCCCAAATCGCAGAGCTGGCGCGTCTTTGCGGATCAGTGTCCTCATCGGCTTGCGCCGCTGTCTGAAGGTCGTATTAACGAAGATGGGCTGCTGGAATGTCCTTATCATGGGTGGGCTTTTGCGGGGGACGGTGCGTGCGATCACATTCCTCAGCAGTCAATAGACGGGGAAGCACATCTATCCAACCGAGCCTGCGTTGAGTCTCTACCGGCAAAAGTTTGTCAGGGGCTACTCTTTGTCTATCCAGGAAAGCCAGAAAATGCGGCGCAGGTAGACATTCCCGTAATCGACTTGCTAGAGACAGAGCCAGAAGGCTGGGTCATGCTCAACACGTTTCGCGATTTGCCCTACGATGCGCTGACACTGCTAGAAAACGTTTTGGATGCTAGCCATATCCCCTACACCCACCACAAGACAGTCAGCAAAAGAGAGAACGCCGCGCCGATGCAGATGGAGGTCACGACTTTCGACAAGCAGGGATTCCAGGGCATCTGGCCGGAAGGTCCGCGCAAAGGACAGCTAGGCACTCAGCACACCACCTTTGTAGCACCCGCGCTGATGTACCACGATCTGACCTCCAAGCAGTTTGGTAGAACGTTGACAGTCGTGTACGCGACGCCAATTCGCAAAGGAGAATGCCGCGTCTTTGCTCGATTCCCTTTCAAGTTTTCATCAAAGCTGCCAGGTTTTTTTATCAAGCTAACGCCGCGCTGGTATAGCCACATTAACAACAACCGAGTGCTAGAAGACGATCAAATCTTTTTGCACGTTCAAGAGAGGTTGTTGGAAAAAGGCAGATCCCTCGCAGAAAGCTCCGATCAACGCCCCTACGCGCAGACCTGCTATCTACCCACACAGGCAGATCGCTATGTTGTTGCTTTTCGCAAATGGGTCAGCGAGTTTGCGGCTGATCCATTCCCCAACCAACCACTGCCTTCTGAATGGTCTACAGAGGCTTTAATGGACCGCTACCATTCTCATACCAAACATTGTAGTAGCTGTAGTACTGCGCTTCGGCGGGTTCAGCAGATTCGTAAAGCGGCGCTGATTCTCAGTGCGATATTCTGGTCTCTTATCCCGGTGACAGTGGCCGTTTCAAGGCCGCTGTCTTTATCAATCAGCCTGTTGATGGCAGCGGTCCCGCTAACATCCGGCGCTGTGTGGCTATGGTTAGCAAATCTGGAGCAAAAGTTTTACCGAGGGGGAGAAGTACCACCCCGGAATCTGTAGTCTCTAAATCAATGTAAGGGTAGTGCATGTAGCTGTTCAGCGCATACGCTGATAGATAGTACTTACCTGTTGTCCCAAAGATTAGACGTTGTCAGAAGTGGTTCGATGAGACTCTATCCACCACAGAGTAGCAATCCAGCCGATCAAGATGCACAGCGTGACGCCGGTAAACTGTCCTACCCATTTAACCAACACGCTCAGCGGCACGAGCTGACCGACAAAATAGGAAAGGCTAACCATCACCGAGGCCCAAGCGGTGGCTCCAATGGCGTTGCAAAGCAAAAACTTTGGATAGGGCATGCGGGTGATGCCTGCTAGCGGACCGGCAAATACTCTCAGCAGAGCCACAAAGCGGCCAAACATTACCGCTTTCCCTGCGTCTGCCTTAAAGCGATCGCGCACCCCTATCAAAGTAGACTCCGGTATCCTCAGCCAGCTGCTGACCTTAAGCAGCAGCGGCCACCCACCGTAATAGCCCAGCAGATACCCACCGCTATCGCCAATGGTCGCCCCGGCGATCGCAGCTGCCAAGACATACCAGACATTGAGCTCGTGGCTGCCTGCTAGGAATCCGCCTACTAATGTGATAGTCTCTCCTGGCAGCGGAATCCCCATATTTTCTAGTAGAATGCCGCAGAACACTGCCCAGTAGCCATACTCACGCGCAATATCTTGTACTAGGTCTACTGAGATTAGTTCGATCATTAAAAGCTTCTATGCGCTGCAACCCCAAAAGCTTAACCTCTTTAGTCAGCGTCTGTGGCTTTAGCGAAACTTGGCATCGAATTCTTACCCAACATTTCACTTGGGAACGTCGGCAAATCAAGATTGCTAGAGCCTCGGCGACTACGCATCGCCAGCCGATAGCTGGTGCTTTGCAGTTCGGCCTGAAGCTCGCGGTTTTCCTGCTGAATTCTGGCAACTCGGTCTTTGACAGCACTCATCCGCTCAGCGAATTTTTCTTTGTAGATTCTAGGCAACTCTTGGACAACCTGCTCTAGCATGCGGGTGCGATCGCTGAGCTCTTGATTGGTCTGGTGCAGATGCTGAGTTTGAGAGTCACGTTCTTCGATCTGCGTTTGGTAGAAAATCACCTGCTCTTCTAGTTTATGCATCTGTTCACGGAGCGATCGCATCTCCTGCTGCTGCTGTTCGGACACCTCTGGCGTCGGCAAAAAATCCTGGTTGCCTTTCACCAGTCGAAAGAGCTCCTGCGAAAGCTGCTGCACTAGCTGATCTCGCATCTCCAGCTCTTCTTTGAGTCGAATCACCTCTGACTGAACACTCAAACCGTTTGGGCTAGCTATCTGGGTCACAGGCCACGTATCTCCTATCGATTCTTCTTGATATATAACACCCAAAAAATCGACATAGATAACCCAGCCCAGCAGGATATCATCAAAGCTGCTTAAAAAAACAGCCCCGCGACCATCGATCGCAGGGGCTATGTCGGACAATTTTAAGCACTAGATGCTCTGAAATTCTAGACAATCTAGAATCCTGAACGCTCTAGATTATGACCCTAGTGGCGCAGCAGATTCTGTTGATTCTGGCAGGTCGCTTTCATCATCACTACCTTCTTTCGGCTCTTCGAAGACAATTGTCAGATATCTAATCACGTCCTCGCTTAGGCGCATGGCTCGCTCCATTGGCGCGATCACGGTTCCAGGCGCTTCGTAGTTCATCTGAATGTAGATGCCCTCACGGTGCCGATTGATCTCGTAAGCCAGGCGGCGCTTGCCCCGGTGCTGGGTTTCAATATCTTCAGCGCCACCTTCTTTAAGCATGTCCTGGTAGCGGCTGATGGCGTCGTCTACGGCTTCATCTCCCAGGTCGGGCCGCAGAATGTACATGGTTTCGTAAAGTGTACTCATAACTCTAAAATGGATATCCTTGTGGTCATTGTGGCCTTTGTGCGTACATCGCCCAAAAAAGCAGGCGTATAGCGCAGACAAAAGCAAGGATTTACAATCATACCAACAACTGACCCGATAAAAACATATGGCTCATCGCTACGTTCGAGTTCAATCGTCATTAGGTCAGCTGCACTATGGATTGCTCCAGGCTGATCGCGGCGTCAAGATACTCGACGCGCCTCCCTGGCGAAACGGCCAGATAACTGAGCGTGAACTTTCTATCGAGGACTACACGCTGCTAGCACCCTGCGCACCCTCAAAGGTGATTGCAGTTGGACGCAACTACGCTCGGCACGCGGCTGAACTAGAGAATGATGTTCCCAAAGAGCCGCTGCTATTTATGAAGCCACCGACGGCTGTGACGGCAGCAGACGCAGCAATCTACTACCCGGCTCAGTCAAAGCGGGTGGACTATGAAGGCGAGCTAGCGGTAGTGATTGGCGATCGCGCCAAAGACTGCGAACCGACAGAAGCGCGCAACAAGATATGGGGCTACACCATTGCTAACGATGTGACCGCTCGCGATTTGCAAAAGCGAGATGGCCAGTGGACGAGGGCCAAAGGATTTGACTCCTTTTGTCCGCTCGGGCCTTGGATTGTTAGGGAAGTGCCAGCTGGTGCGCTGATCCAAACCTTCGTCAACGATGCCAAAACGCCTAGCCAGTCGGCCTCTATTGCCGATATGGTGTTCTCGCCAGAGTATTTAGTTGCCTACATCAGTCAGGCGATTACGCTACTGCCAGGGGATGTTGTTTTGACTGGGACACCAGCAGGGGTGGGGCCGGTTGGAGTGGGCGATCGCGTTCGCATCGAAATCGAAGGCATCGGCTCTCTAGAAAATACCGTCCAGGCAAAAGTCAAAAGCGAAGCGCCAGCCTCAAAAGAGATGGCGCTTCAGTAGCGTGGTTTCGACTTCGCTTAACCAGCGGGTTAGTAGAGTTAGATAGCTGAGCGTAGCCGAAGCTATCGTTGCCGAAGCTATGGTAGCTGCATGTTGATTGCTTCTGAGATCGTCGGAATCTCAGCGTACCGACCTAGAACGGACTGAGCGACCGAATATCCTACGATGGCAAACCCACCCAAGCACAGCACGTTCAGCAGGGTCTCACCAATGAACAGATTAGCAATCCCTAGCGTAGCAATACAGAAGATCAAAATCGAGATGACAAAGCTCACCATGATCGCCTGGAGCACGTTGAAACGGATGAATCGGCTAATCTCTGGGTTACGCACGACAAAGGCGAACAGTAGGATAAAAACGCCCAGACCTAAAATACTGTTCTCAATCGCCAGTAGCGGACTGATCGGCAATAATATCAAATTCAGTAGGTTCGATACCGCTGGCGCTTGCTGTCTCAAAAAAGGCAAGAAATAGTAGTTCCCTGCCTGTAGCACTGACGCCAATGGCATAACGTAAGCCAGTGCAGAGAATGCCCTATCCTTTGCGGGCGCAGAACCATTCATAAACAAACTCCTATTAAGAATGAGGTGACAGAGCATCCGTACGTCAGGCTCTGTACTTTCGCTTATAGTAGCGTATTCGCATCAGAGAGCTTTGCTACTCGAAATCCCATCGTGCATTCGTATTGAGGCGACCCTTCCGCTGAGGACTGCTCAATTAGATTGCCACACCGCAGCCGTCCCCGGTTCCATCTAGGCAGTCCGCTCTGGCTAGCCATCGGACAGCTATGGCAGACAGTCTGTGGCTGGATCATCCGATCCTCTATCAAAATCACTAACATCTTCTATCGCTCCACCGCAAAACTTAGAACATGCGACTGTTCTTTATCTTAGGCTACCCGCTACCAGAATCTGTATGAGTTACTACACATGAGTTTGCGAATTGTCAAGCAAAACTGCCCAGTTAAACCTAGCGAGTCAAAACACCCGAAGCGATCGATGCGAAGCCCTTACTATCTAACGCCTTCTTCAACGGCAGTTTGCTCAAAAGCGGCTTGCTCAGGGTCTACTCTAGAAGGCAGTAGCTTCGGCTTCGGTGTGGGCTTGGACTTTGCGCTAGCGTGCTCTTCCTTTCTAAAATGGGTAGGACGAGCCTGGTCATAGGCCATCTGTAGTGCCGCTGCTGCAATCGTGCGGATATCATAGTCCTCGCTCAGCTGCGAAACGATCGGTAGAAAAGAAGCGACTCGCTCGCTAGTGATTGCTTCTCGTACCCGAGTCTGTAATTTCTCTAGATGGCGAGCGGCAATTTGCGCCTGAGTCGGAATCTTGCAGTACTCAATTGACTTTTTGAAACGCTTCTCGACTCGGGTGAGCTTGTACTTTTCTAAAGGCGTCACGATAGACACTGCCCGACCTTCTTTCCCTGCTCTGCCAGTTCTGCCGATACGGTGAACGTAGCTGTCGAGGTTATCTGGAAGTTCGTAGTTGATTACATGACTCAGATCGTCAACGTGAATACCGCGTGCTGCAATATCGGTCGCGACTACCCAGCGAACCTGACGCTGCTTGAATCGCTGTAGTAGCCTTTCCCGCTGTGACTGAGTGAGATCGCCGTGGTACTCATCGGCGCTGTGTCCAGCCGCCTGCAACTGCCGGGTGAGTTCAGCTGCCGTACGACGCGTCCGAACGAAGATAATCGCCGACTCTGGATCTTCCATCTCTAGAATGGGCATCAGGGCTCTTGGCTTGCTCCAGCCAGCCGGGACAGTGTAGGCAATCTGCTTAATACGCGCTGTAGAGGCGGTTTTGGCCTCAACGCTAACCGTCACGGGCGATTTTAAAAAGCGGGTAGATAGCTTTTGAATCGCGGGTTCCATCGTGGCCGAGAAAAAGGCTGTCTGACGCTCGTCCGGCGTATGCGACAGAATAGTCTCTACGTCTTGAATGAAGCCCATATTCAGCATTTCATCGGCTTCGTCTAGCACCATAATGCTGACCTGATCGAGCACAAGGCCGCCTCGCTCAATGAGATCGATCACCCGGCCCGGCGTGCCCACTACAATCTGCGATCCTCTTTCCAGTCGCTGCATCTGCCGATCAATCGACTGCCCGCCGTAGACAGAAGTAACGTATAGCCGCTTATCAGTGTTAAACCCTTCCATCGCCTGACTCACCTGCATCGCTAGCTCACGAGTCGGGGTTAGGACTAGCGCCTGCACGTAGCGATTAGTGGGATTGACCTGCTCTAGTATCGGCAGCGAAAAGGCGGCTGTCTTGCCTGTTCCTGTCTGTGCTAGGCCCACGACATCATGTCCGGATAGCAGTTGAGGAATGGCCTGGGTCTGGATTGCTGTAGGTTCCGTAAAACCTATCTGGGTGAGGTGCTCAACGCAGGTAGAGGACAGTCCTAAATCAGCAAATGAAGTCATTACAGTGTTAGATATTGGAAAAATGAATAGCGGAAAGCAGTTGTTGGGTAGAAGCTATGAATTTGTGGGTAGAGGCTATGAATTTGTGGGTAGAGGCTAGAAGATCTTGGTAGCAGACTCACTGACATCAGACTCGCTGGCATTAGAATCACTAGTCGCAATTGAGCCGAACAGGTCATAGCTGTCAGCAGCTTCAATCAGAACGGTGGCCATCTGCCCCATTGCCGCCTGACCTGGTGCGCTGCCTTTGACATAGACAAGGCCGTCTACGTCTGGGGCAAATCTGGCGCTACGGCCGATCAGTTCACCGGTAGATGGATTTTCTTGCTCAATGAGCACCTGCACAGTCGTTCCGATCTGAGCCTGGTTGCGCCGGAAAGAAATCTCTTGCTGGGTCAGCATAATTTCTTCTCGCCGAGCGTCCATTACGGACTGGGCAATTTTGTTGGGCAGGTCATAGGCAGCGGTGCCTTCTTCTGCTGAGAAGGTGAAAACGCCAACATGGTCAAACTTATGACGCTCAACGAAGTCTTTTAGGTGGTTGAACTGCGCTTCGGTTTCACCTGGAAAGCCGACAATGAAAGTGGTGCGCAAGACAGCTCCAGGCAGTGCTGCTTTGAGATTTTCGATGATTTCGTCGTTCACCTGGCCCTGCCACGGACGGTTCATCGACCGCAGCATCTGCGGATGGGAGTGCTGAAGCGGCAGGTCGAGATAGGGGAGGAAGTTGGGCGTGTCTTGGATAGCGCTAATCACAGCAGGGGTCAGCCCAGTTGGATAAGCGTAGTGCATTCGCACCCAGGGAACCTCGACTTCGCCTAGGGCTCTAATTAGCTCAGCTAGCTTTGGTTTGCCGTAGAGGTCGACGCCGTAGTTGGTGGTAATTTGCGAGATCAAGATCAGTTCTTTGACGCCCTGCTCTGCTAGCTGACGTGCTTCGGCGACGATGGATTCGATTGGGCGCGATCGCTGCTTCCCCCGCAAATGAGGAATGATGCAAAAGGCACATTTGTAGTCGCAGCCCTCCGCAATCCGTACGTACGCGACCCCTTCAGATGTCGTCCGATAGCGCGGCAGCGTTTCATCCGCAATGTAGGTAGGTTCTTCTGAGACGACTTTGAACCGTTCACCCGCCTCAGCTCGCTCTATCACGTTGACAATCTTGTGATAATCGCCAGTGCCAACTAGTGCCACGGCCTCTGGCAGCTCTTCTAATAGCTCGTCTTTGAAGTGCTGAGCCAGACAGCCCGTAATCACTATTTTCTTATCCGCTTCGGCTAGCTCTACCAACGTACGCACTGACTCTTCGCGCGCTGCTTGAATAAAGCTACAGGTGTTGACAATTACATAGTCAGCACTTTCTTCGTTAGCACCGATGCCGTAACCTGCTTCTGCTAAGAGTCCGAGCATATGCTCGCTATCGACTCTGTTTTTCTCGCAGCCTAGATGCGAAAGGGCAATGGTGGGTTTGTGTCCCATGAAGCTTCACTAATCAAATATGATTCGAACTCCAAGACCACACGCAGAGATCAAATCGCTTTCTGACGAATCATAACATAACTTCATAATTGCGAGGGTTAAGCCTTCGAACAGAAGTTCAGTGAGCGAATTCGAGTCTCAAACTCTCAGCATTGGCTGTTAAGGTGATGAGACACGCCAACGTGCCGAGTCCGAGATGAAGGAACCGTGGACTTAACTCAAATCTTTAAGACAGCCAATCCTGCTATTGGCGTTGTACATTTGCTGCCTCTGCCTACGTCGCCTCGCTGGCAGGGCGATCTGCGCAGCGTGATCGCTAGAGCTGAACAAGAGGCCACGGCGCTGGCCTCTGGAGGGGTGCATGGGCTGATCGTTGAAAACTTTTTTGATGCGCCGTTTGCTAAGTCGCAGGTGGACCCGGCGGTGGTCAGTGCGATGACGCTGGTGGTGCAGCGGCTCTCTGCGCTAGTGCCCTTACCGATTGGCCTAAATGTGCTGCGTAACGATGCCTGTAGTGCGCTGGCGATCGCATCCTGTACAGATGCCAAATTTATCCGAGTCAACGTGCTCTCTGGCGTGATGGCCACCGACCAGGGCCTGATAGAAGGGGATGCCCATCGGCTGATGCGCTATCGCCGCGAGCTAGGCACCGATGTCAAAATTCTGGCAGATGTTCTAGTTAAACATGCGCAGCCTCTGGGTCGTCCTAGCGTGACCACCGCCGTGCAAGATACGATTCATCGCGGCTTGGCAGACGGCGTGATTGTGTCTGGAACGGCGACAGGCCATGCGCCGACCGTAGAAGATCTCGTCCGCGCCAGAGATGCGGCTGGCGGTACCCCCATCTTTGTCGGCAGCGGCGCAACCGTAGATAATATTGAGCATCTAGTTCCGGCTGCGGACGGCGTGATTGTGTCTAGCTCGCTGAAGCGAAAGGGCCAAATCGAGCAGCCAGTTGATCCGATTCGGACTCGGCAGTTTATGACAGCAATGGCCCAGGGGTTGACTGCTCGTGCTATGGAGCGATCAGCCGAAAAGCATTCTATGGTGTTGAACTAGCGGTATTGAACCAGTTTTCCGCGATTTGACGCCTGTCGTTTCAAGAAAATTCAAGTATTATTGATAACCGAAAGCTTCTCGATTGATTTAAATTGCGTCCTTCTTTAGGCATTCTTTATTATGAGACGTCGTCGCCAGGAAACACTGTGGATTCATAGGTGGTCTCGTCCGCTGATTGGTGTGCTTGCCACCATCGGCGCGATCGGTACTGGCTATCTGACTGTCCTCAAGTTCTCGAATCAGTCGGCTGCCTGTGGCAGTGGCTGTGGCAAGGTGCTTTCGAGCGCTTGGGCAGAAGTATTGGGCCAGCCACTCACCTTGTTTGGCGCTTTGTCCTATCTATCTATGCTGGTGCTGGCGATCGCGCCGCTACTAGTGAATCCAGAGAACAACAAAGAGCTACGGGTGAAGCTAGAGGGACTGACTTGGCCGCTTTTATTCGTCGGTGCTACGGGCATGACGATCTTTAGCGGATTCTTGATGTACGTGCTGGCAACTGACATCAGGGCAGTGTGTCCTTACTGTATCGGGTCAGCGGCTCTAAGTGTTGGTATGTTTTTGCTGACCCTATTCGGTCGCCGCTGGGACGATCGCGGTCAGCTTTTGTTTAGCGGTGCGATTGTAGCGATGGTTGCGCTAGTCGGCACTTTGGGCGTCTATGCTGTGCCCGGTGGTCCGCTAAGCCCAGGGACACAGGCGGCAGTGGTGTCTGAGCCGGGTGTGGGTCCGCCAGTGACAACGCCATCGGGAGAATCTGAAGCCTTGCTAGCCGCTCATCTAACTGACATCGGCGCAAAAATGTACAGCGCTTACTGGTGCCCTCACTGTCACGACCAAAAGCAGCTCTTTGGCAAAACTGCTTACAAAGAAATTCCGTATGTAGAATGTGCACCAGACGGTAAAAATTCTCAAACCGCTCTTTGCCAGTCCGTTCCAGAAATTACTGGCTTTCCCACTTGGGAAGTGAACGGTCAATTTCTCTCTGGCGCTCAAAGCTTGCAAACGTTGGCCGAAGCGTCTGGATATGACGGGCCGACTGACTTCATCAATTCTCAAGGTTAATTCTTCAGGGCTAATTCTTCAGGCGGCTAGGTAAGTCCAGCTTGGCCACTAACGCTTGCCGGATCTGCTGCATAATCGAGTCTTCATCTAGCTCGCTCAAGATCTCGGTGACGACTGCTTTTGGACCACCTTTTCCCCAGGTCGCGCCGTTGGCGAGATAGGTTTTGGTGACTTGGGCGATCGCATAGGTAGACACCCCCGATACCGTCGCCTGTGCCAACGCGACCGACACATACGGAGTCGCCGTCAGTCCGCCAGTGGGAATTGCGGCGGCGGCTAGGACGCTTTTGAGGCCACTAAGCCCAAAGGTAATCGCTAGCTCGCTAACGGTTAATCCGCCTAGCGAGAGCGCGATCTTTTTTAGGAGTGCGGCGGCTCCCTTTTGGGTCATTTCGATGCCGTAGAGCTTTGCAAGCGTGACGATGAGCGCTACGTCAATGGCCGCGCCGCTGAGTAAATCGACAACCGTGAGCGGGTTGAGGGCTACGGCAACAGATTTAGTCAAGACGGTTTTCCAAATCGTGTCATCGGCAGCGCGATCGCGTAGCGCCAGTTTCTGTTCGACCACCTGCTTATTGATATCGTCGGCATACAGCAGCGTATTAAGCGCCATTAGCGCTTTGCCCTCTCGCTGCAAAATCTCTAGAATTCTCAGCTTTAGGGCGCTAACGTCTGCCTGGCCGCGTTCTATCGAGGTGACTATCTGACCATCTGGCTGTCTAGTCGCTTTTTTGCTCAGCGGTGCAGCGGCGGCGATGACGATATTCTCGGCCGGGATGCGATCGCCTAGATGGACGGTTTGGATTTTTTCTAGGATTTGGGTGCGATCGCTCTTCGCATACTGGTCACTCTTATTGAATACCAGCAGAACGGGTTTGCCCGCCTGATAGAGCTCCATCAGCGCGTCGTGTTCTAGCTGCGTTAGGTCACTGGCAATCACGAAGAGAATTAAGTCGGCTTGACGAGCGATCTTGGCTGCGATCGCCTGCCGATCAGCCCCTTCTACCTCATCGATTCCGGGCGTATCAATCAGCTCTATGCGCGCCGCCATTCGGCCAGCAGCCGTTTGCCCTGAGACGGTAGCCGAATAGACCTGCTGTTCTTTGTCTACCTGCCAGGTGACTCCTTCTGCCTGCTGCGTGACGCCATGCAGCGGCCCGGTCTGAAAAACGGGTTGCCCCACTAAAGCATTCAACAGAGATGATTTTCCCCGTCCGACCATGCCAAACGCTGCAATATGGAGCACCTGCTCTTCTAGCTTACGAAGCACGCCGTGTAGATGGCCGATCTCTTCTGCTAAGCCTACTTTTTCACGCGGGGTGAGATCTAGAGACTCGATCAGTTTTTTAACGGATGCGATCGCCTTTTT
>CAWISM010000022.1:0-156587 GCA_963838725.1 uncultured cyanobacterium
GTTTGTATCTCGCTCAAGCTATTTACTAGCTATCCTTTTGCTTACTCGGAATAGCTATGCTATCCTCGTAAACAATTTCATTCATTAACGAGGGTCTCGTTAACTAAATTTCTCTAAATTATTCTCTTTTCTAGGTGCTACTCTTCGCTTCAGTGGCGCAGCACTCACGCTCCGCTCCCTTCAGCGCCTAATGAATATAACGCTCTATCAAAGCAACTGTCAACAGTTTCTTTGAAGAAAAAATCTAACGGCTAAAACCCTTAGAATTCAAAGGGTTTCAGCCATTTTTGATGCCAATCGAGATGGTTTAAGCTTCTATTTTGCCGAATTTTCACGGGTAATTCTTGCTCTGCGCGTGTCGGTATCCCTTGATACATAAAGGATGTAGCCGAATCTATCTTTTTTTGCTTTTATTTTGGGCTCTATGCTGAAGTAGATTCGCGACTACTAACGCTAGGGGATACATGCTGCCGAACTGGATAGTTTTAGATGAGTTGCTGACAGATTGGCTGCGTGAGGACATCGGCAGAGGGGACAAGACAACTGATGGCTTGGCTGAACTCACTCGGACTCAGGGAAAGGCTTATTGGGTTGCTAAAGAAGATGGGGTGATCGCAGGACTACCGATAGCAGAGCGCGTTTTTTCTTTGCTGGGTGGTGATGTGATGTTTGAGGCTGAGGTTGCTGAGGGCGATCGCATTCAAAAAGGCACAAGGATAGCCGACATCAGCTGCCAGCTTTCGACCTTGCTAACGGGGGAACGGGTCGCTCTTAATCTGGCTATGAGCCTGAGTGGAATCGCCACTATGACTAGACAGTATGCAGATGTGATCGCAGATTTGCCGACGCAGCTAGTCGATACAAGGAAGACGACGCCGGGAATGAGGCTGACTGGAGAAGTACGCAGCTTTTGTAGGCGGGGCACAGAATCATCGGATGGGATTAGATGATGGCGTGATGATTAAGGACAATCATATTGCGGTCGCAGGCGGAATCGGAAAAGCGATTCATATATAAGGGGACGCATTAGAGGGCGAATTCCGTATCCCATCACGATCGAGGTGGAGACGGAGAATCTAGAGCAGGTGAATGAGGCGATCGCACATCAAGCAGATATCATCATGCTCGACAATATGACTTTAGAAACGATGCACGAGGCTGTGAAAGCGATTCGAGCTGCGAGCAATCGAATCAAGATTGAAGCGTCTGGCAACATCACGCTAGAGACCATTCGAGGGATTGCAGAAACGGGCGTGGACTACATTTCTAGCAGTGCGCCAATTACGCGATCGCCCTGGCTGGATTTAAGTATGCGTATGAAGCAAGGTTAATTTACGAAACAGAGCCTCTAAAACAGCAGAGCGATTGAACTAGTCTAGGGCCAGTGTTCCTCAATAAATGCCCTTTAGAGATGTCTATGAGCAATCAATCCCACGGCCAGTCCATTGTCCAGCCAGAAGACAATCAGCCCAGCATCGTCAAAATAGACATGCTGGATAGTGACTACGCCAAAATGATTGCGGGAGAAGCTATTGCTATAGAACGAAGAGATCGGCTTGAAGGGGTTGATACGTATACGCTAAACCGACTAGGAAAGCAGATCAGCCGATATCGCTACGGCAATCTAGATCAGCCGACTAAAGATGACATCCTCTGCGATGTGGGTATGACAGCAGAACTGCTGACTCAATCAGATATGGAGGATATCCATCAGCGAATGAGGGAGTCTGGATATTTCTATCTAACAGAGAGCGAACGCCTACAGATTCTCAACTGGCTAAAAGACGAACTCGCTGTTGATCTAACGACCCAGAGTTCTCTAGGTAGCTGATCGAAATTAGGTAATTTGATCGTTCATGAACTTTTGGAACTGCTAGAATTCGAGTCCTTAGCCGAGACTGACATCACTACTAAAGTTCATATAACTACGGCATTAAACAATGGCTTCAGCATCAGCTATTTCGCACGAACTGCCTGGGTTAATAGAAGGACTACCTGATATCTGTGGCTTAGAAGATGAGCTAGAAGCAGTTACTAGCCAACCGTCAGGCCCCGTTTTCTTGCCACGCACCAATCTGCGTCTGTCAGATATTTCGGCTGGATTTGCGATCGCGCTACACATGCACCAGCCAACCATCCCTGCGGGTCAAAGCGGCGAACTCATCTGCAATTTGCAGCACATGTTCGAGCATCCCTACGATGGGGACAACCACAACGCGGGGCCGTTTGCCTATTGCTACAGCCGGATTGGCGATTTTATTCCCGAACTGATTGAGCAAGGATGCAATCCTAGAGTAATGCTGGACTATTCAGGCACTTTGCTGTGGGGCATACAGCAGATGGGTCGCGCTGATATCTTGGATAAGCTCAAGCGGGTGACCTGCGAGCAGCAGTATCAGCCCTATGTAGAGTGGCTAGGTACGTTTTGGGGTCACGGCGTAGCGGGTTCGACCCCCTTACCAGATATCAAGCTGCATATTCAAGCTTGGCAGCATCACTTCGCTGCGATCTTTGGAAAGGATGCTTTAAGAAGGGTTAGAGGATTTTCGCTGCCAGAAATGCAGCTTCCGAACCATCCTGAAACGCTGTATGTGCTGGTAAAAGCGCTGAAGGACTGCGGCTATCAGTGGATGATGGTGCAAGAGCACACAATCGAAACTCTGACGGGTGAAGGGATTCGAGAAACGCATCTACCGCACAAGCTGAGTAGCAAAAGGGTTATCAGGCGAGACGGCTGAGATCACCGTACTGATCAAGACTCAAGGGTCGGATACGAAGCTGGTCGGTCAGATGCAGCCGTATTACGAGGCTAAGACGTTAGGGCCAAAGCAGCTAGGCGACAAAACGATTCCGCCGCTGGTGACGCAGATCGCAGATGGTGAGAATGGCGGTGTGATGATGAATGAGTTTCCCAGTGCGTTCAAGCGGGCTTGGCACGAAATGGGGGGCAGTCGGCAGGGAACAGTTGCTTTTAATGGAACGGAGTATCTAGAGCTGCTGGCCGATGCAGGCGTAGAAATAGACGATTTTCCAAGCTGTCAGGCAGTTGGGCAGGCCAAGCTGTGGGAGCGGGTAGAAGGTGAAGTAACGCCGGAGAAAGTGAGAAGTGCGATCGCCCAGCTCAAAGACTCTCCCGATGGCGTTGATATGTCAGGAGGATCGTGGACAAACGATCGAAGCTGGGTGGAGGGCTATAGCGATGTCCTGACACCAATGGAAAATCTGAGCAAGCAGTTTCACCAGAAACTAGCTGCGACAGGAGAACCCGTTGAGGCGCTAAGACAGACAGCCACGCTATCGCAACGCACTAGTTACACAATCTGCTGCTACAGACGAGCTGTTTTCGCTATTGGGGGCAGGGTGGTTGGACAGACTACGCCAAAGAGATCTACCGCCGAGGACTGGCTATTTTAGAACATGATTTCTGACTGCTCTTTGCTAATTGACTTCAATCGTTAGAAGTTTTCGCTTGCGAACGGTGACTTTTGTCGACGCTTCGTCGTAGGGTTGAGAGCACTGTGCCTTGTGCTTTGTACCTAAACGTTTACTTCTAGATCCCTAAATGACAAAGCCAGAAAAACACGAGAATCCTGTTGAGCAATGGATTGCTGGCTATGCTCGATTCGGATACGGCGCAAAAGGGGTGATCTACGGAGGAACAGGTATATTAGCGCTGCTAGAAGCTTTTGACGTAGTAGATGGAAACGCCATGAACTCTACGGGCGTTTTGAGGGCAATTGCCGTTCAACCGTTAGGCAGAATATTAGCTACGATTATTGCGCTTAGTCTCATGGGATATGTCGTTTGGCGATTCATTCAGGCGTTTTTTGACCCAGAGCATAGCGGCACTGGCTTCTCAGATATAGTGCGACGGATTGGATATGCCTGTAGTGGTCTGGTATACGCCAGTATCGCCTATAGCGTCGTAGATATTTTGACTGAAGTGCCCGACCGAGGCGATCGCGGGGTAGAGTACTGGGCGTACGAGATTATGATCAGACCGCTAGGCCGACTGGTAGTAGGAGCGGTTGGCCTGCTGTTTTTTGGGATCGGCTGTTATTACTTTTATCGGTCAATCAAGGCTGAGTTTCGCAAGCGCTTCAAACGACATCAGATGAGCGAGGCGGCAAAAACCTGGGCCTCTATCGTAGGAAGAGTCGGTATCGCCGCACGGGGTGTAGTCTATGTCGTGATTGGCGTTTATGCTATTGGCGCAGCTTGGCAGCTCAAGCCTGAACTCATCAAAACTACTCAGGGAGCGCTAGCGTTATTCGATGGCAACCCGACCGATGAATGGATATTGGCCATTCTAGGCATTGGGTTTATTGCCTATGCAGTTCATATGGGATTTCAGGCAGCTTATCGCAGTATCGATCCAATTGACTGACCGTTAGCTGGTCAACTATCAGCAGTAGCAGAACGGACAGATTGGGCCTGGGGGGCCATAAGGGCACGGCGCATAGCGACTGTGACTGTCGTGAGCCACAGCAGTCCAACTAACCAGCCAGCCAAAACATCACTGGGCCAGTGAGCCCCTAGTGCGAGCCTAGAAAGAGAAATTAATCCTATCCAGACCAAAGCAAACAGGAAGGTAGATGGCTTTTTCTACAAGGCTGCGTGAAGCGCAAAACCATAGATAAAATAGAAGACCGTACATTGTGACCACCACCACGACATGCCCAGAGGGAAAAGAATGTAGGCTAGGTGCGGCAATTCCATCGGCAATTAGATTGGGGCGATCGCGGCTCCACATTCCCCAGCTAATCCATACCAAAGCAAACTGCCCGATGTAGGTCGCGACTACTGTTGCAGCGACAATCGGCTTGCGAAACCAGGCAGTTAGCGCAGTAAAGGTGAAAAACACTGGCAACATGCCTACCAGATTGCCAGGAGATTCCCAAGTAACGCCCTTGGAAAAAGACAGCGGAGAGTAGTCTTGCATCTTCAGCAACCAAGCTTCGTCCCAAGCTTGCAAGCCAGCATCGACGTAGCGCATGGCGATTAACGTCATACCAAATACGATTAGCGCACTGATGCCCAGCCCAATCGCTAATGTCCTCCACCACCTAGACCAAGCCCCTGACGGCAGCTTGCGACTCTCTTGCCGAAAACGCTGGGCGATCGCGGTAATTCCGGCAGGCAAAACTGTTTTTTTCAAGCTCATCTCTGATGCGATTCTAGGATGGACTTCCAGAAGAAGCGGTCTATCCAACCTGCCCACTCTGTACCCAGGTAGCTACGTTAGCATTTACCAAACGGCAGACATATGTCTTCTGTGTATACAAAGTAGCCCTATCTACGATGCTAAAGCCATATTCATCCGACTCAGAAATGCCTGTAGCCGTTCGCTGTCTGGATTTGTCAGTACCTGGCGAGGATCACCTTCTTCTTCGACTTTACCCTTGTTTAGAAAAATGACTCGATTCGCAACTTCTCTGGCAAATTGCATCTCGTGAGTAACAACGATCATAGTCATACCTTCTTTAGCGAGCTGCTGCATGACTAGCAGCACTTCGCCGACTAGCTCAGGATCTAGCGCACTAGTCGGCTCATCAAATAGGAGAATTTCTGGCTTCATGCAAAGGGCACGGGCGATCGCAACTCGCTGCTTTTGCCCACCCGAAAGCTGATCGGGGTAGGCATCCACTTTTTCGCTGAGGCCGACTTTGTCTAGGTAAAATCGAGCCGTTTCTCTACTTTCACTCTTTGATAGCTCCTGCACTTTTTGGGGAGCAAGACACAGATTTTCGAGTACAGAAAGGTGAGGAAACAGGTTGAACTGTTGGAAAACCATGCCGACCTTGGCCCTAAGCTCTAGCAATCGGCGACGGCTCAGATTAGGCGGAGAAAGGTCGATGTTGTTCACGATTAGCTGACCGCCGCTGATGGTTTCTAGCCGATTGAAACAGCGTAGCAGCGTACTTTTGCCGCAGCCAGAAGAGCCAATGATAGAAACCACTTCGCCCTTATAAATTTGACAGTCGATGCCCTTTAGAACAGACAGGGCACCGAAGCTTTTCTGAAGATTGGCACTGATAATTGCAGGGGTGGACTCTGGCATAGGAACAGCGGCTGTCAGCCAAACAGAATTTAGTTAAAGAGTATCATCTAGCCTTTTAAACACTCATTAGGTAACATTGGTCACTTCTTCAAGACAGTAGAGCGCAATAATAGGCCATTAAGAAAGAAAACTTCAGTAAACTCACTGGCTCTATTGACTTTGTTTTAGTAGGTTAAGAGAGGGTAAAGTTTTCAGTTGTTATTGGTAGCCGTGGGCTACGAACTGTGAGGCATTTGATGATGAGAATGACACGTGCTGCTTTTCTAAAGTCTGCTGTTCTAGGCGTGGCTATGGCTGGCCTGATAGTGTCGTGCGGTGGTAGCGATAGCGCCGATACAGCGGCTGATGGAGAAGCTACAGGCGGCGGAGATAGCGTATTGACTGTGGGGACAGAGCCAGGCTTCCCACCGTTTGAGCTAGTCGACGACAGTGGTGAGATTGTCGGCTTTGATATTGATCTGGTGAACGCGATCGCAGAGAAAGCAGGCAAAACCGTCGAATTTCAGAGCTTGCCCTTCGATGGTCTAATTCCGGCGTTACAAAGCGGCACCATCGATGCAGCCGTTAGCGGTATGACAATCACCGAGGAACGACAGCAAACAGTTGACTTTTCTGATCCTTACTTCAAGGCAGGTCTCGCGATCGCAGTTCAGTCAGGCACCACAGATATCCAAACCCTAGATGATTTAGAAGGAAAGCGAATTGCTGCGCAGATTGGCACGACGGGCGCTGATGCGGCCAACAGCGTTGAGGGGGCTACGGTCACCACATTTGACTCTGCGCCGCTAGCGTTGCAAGAGCTAGCCAATGGCAATGTGGATGCGGTGGTCAACGATGCACCGGCTACTTTGGATGCGATCGCCACTGGCAACATTCCTAATGTTGAGGTCGTTGGACAGCTGCTTACCGAAGAGTTCTATGGCATCGCCATGCCCCAAGGCTCTGAGAACCTCGAAGCGATTAACGCCGGGCTAGCAGAAGTGAAGAGTGACGGAACCTACGCAGAAATTTATCGCAAGTGGTTTGACGCAGAGCCACCTGCTGACATGGTCGAATAGGGAATGCCAGGTAAAAGACAGCCAGTCAGTCCGATTAATACGTCACTCAATCTCTTACTGGAGCCTTAGTTTTGGAAAAGTCACTAGGCTTTATCATCGCCGCCCTGCCTGCCCTTTTGAAGGGCGCGTTGATCACCCTACAGCTGACAGCCGCTTCTGTGGCTTTAGGCTCTATCGGCGGCGTTCTTTTGGGCATCGCTCGCCTATCAAAAGTTGCGCTAGTCCGAATAGCGGCGAGAATATACATCGATTTCTTTCGGGGTACGCCGCTGCTGGTGCAGCTATTTATGATTTACTTTGGCATACCGCCTTTGGTTCGATCGATTGGCATCGATTTTACGTTCAACCAGTGGACGGCTGCCATCGTCGGCCTCAGCCTAAATTCGGCAGCCTACCTAGCAGAGATCGTCCGCGCGGGCATCCAATCAATTGAGACAGGGCAGAAAGAAGCCTCAGAATCTTTGGGTCTAGGACCAGCTCAGACGATGCGCTATGTCGTCTTTCCCCAAGCGCTCCGTAGAATGATTCCGCCTTTGGGCAACGAATTTATCACGCTACTCAAAGACACGAGTTTGGTCGCCATCATTGGCTATCAAGAGTTATTTCGACAGGGACAGCTAATCGTAGCCAGAAACTTTCGCGCCTTCGAGATCTGGTTTACCGTTGCCTTGATCTATCTAGTTTTGAACGTGATTGCTTCGCAGGCATTTTCACTTTTGGAGCGCAGAATGAATCCCATCGCCAAGTAGCTGCCGATCGAAAGCTGGCTTTGAGCTACCAAACCCTTCTATGAATCAGAGCTTCCCAAAGGTCAAAGTCATTGCAGTGGGCAAGCTTAAAAAGCCTTGGCTGAAGACAGGTGTAGCACTGTATGCGAAGCGACTACCTGAAGTTGAGATTATTGAAATCAAAGACAGTGGCAAAGAAAAAGAAGCGGATAAGCTAGAGAGCCTACTCAGCGCCCAAGATCGCTTAGTGGTGATGACAGAATACGGGCAGAGCTATGATTCTGTAGCGTTTGCGAACTGGCTGGCGCAGGAGGCTTTTGGAACTTTGGTGCTATTTATTGGGGGACCGGATGGGGTGGGCGATCGCCTCAAAAAGCACCCCATGATCAGCCTCTCCGCCATGACTTTCCCGCACGAGCTCGCCAGACTGATGCTAGTAGAGCAGCTATACCGTGCCAAGACAATTTTGAACAACGGCAGCTATCACAAGTAAGACATTGGATTTATAAGTTGGCTATCCGACCGCGAAGTCTGTGTACTGGCGAACGTGGGGCGCGTGATAGGCGAGGACGATGTCTTGCTTAGGGACACCGAGTTCGGCTAGCTGGTCTGCGATCGCAACCTCAGACCCGTCATACTGCACCCAGATTTTGCCATCTTTGATATCGACATGCAGAACACAGCCATACGTTCGTTTGCTCTCACTTTTCCAACCTGTATGAACAACCTGATAGTGATCTCGCTCGGTATCGAAAATCAATTGAGTTTCCATAGCTGGGTTGGCCGATTTCACTTCAGCTCTTTTTTCCAGCAGTGACTGAATGTGCTGACGATAGGTAGCTAGCTTATCCATCTGATAATCCTCGGTGACGAAGTGCTGTAAACCACTATGGGAATTTGATTTCGGCTAATAGATTTTTGAATGAATGCGTATTGAAAGAACTGATCGTAGGTACCTTCAGGAACGGCCAGATATAATTTTCGGTCACTCTCTTCATCTTCTAAAGCAAGCCGATAATTAATGAATTGTCCGATAGCAACATGAAAAGCTGAGATGACCGACGGCCCAATGAAGCTTTTGATTTCAATGGCGATTTTTTCTTGCCCTCGTTCGGCAGCAATGATACGTTCTGCTCCCAAGTCAATATATAAAGACGTAAACTCCAGTTCAATCCGATAAGGATCGTGAGTGATTTGCCAGCCCTCCTCAGTTAGAGCTGCTTTGACTGACTCATGAAATAAATCCCTGGCAGACATTCGGCTCAGACCTTTGTCATATCGACACCGTTTCCTCATAGCCATTGTAAGAATTTTTAGGGATCTACAGCATCTTAGTAATCGCCAATTGTTGAGAATGATAAATTGACGATACTTGGCTTGAGCGGCTTCGGGGAATGATTCGATATTTTCAGCGGTGGTGGCGAAAAATTGAGCGATGGGCGGGACGGCTGTTGCGTAGAGGCACGAGACGGGAGCCGCTGTCTTCACCGTCGGAGATGTTGCCTTTGAGCGATCGCAAGTACAAGCAGCTATATTTCTCGCTGCTAGCGTTGCAGGAAACGGCTGGCGAAAATGCAGCGGCGCAGCTACGAGAGCGGCTGGGCGAAAGGCAGCATGACCGTAGTTTTGTAGCGTGGCTGCGGCGGTTTGGACAGGAACTGATCAGCAGCTCGGCGGACAATACTGTGCTGGCTCAGCAGATGGTGGCTTTGGCCGGCAGTGAACTAGGCGAGCTGAGCGCGTTATCTGGGACGTTCGGCGAGCAACTGTTGACGCAAGGTAATACAATGCCGCAGCCGCCACAGTCGGTAGCAGCGCACCCTCGGCAAACTGACGACGTTGAAGCGAATGCGTCTGAGCCCTCTGCTGAGCAACAAGCTGAGTTTTATCTTCAACAAGGAAACGACGCCTTTTATCGAGGAGATTTTAGGGGCGCGATCGCTGCCTATGACGCTGCGCTCAGCATCAAACCTGACTTGTACAAAGTGGTTTCTAACAAGGGCGCTGTACTAGCCAGCTTAGGCCAATTCGAGGACGCACTCATGGCCTTTGACGCTGCACTCAACATCAAACCTGACGACCACGAAGCATTTGATAACAAGGGCATTGCTCTAGCCAACTTAGGCCGATTCGAGGACGCAATTACGGCCTTTGACGCTGCACTCAACATCAAAACTAACTACCGCGAAGCATTTAATAACAAAGGCGTTGCTCTAAATGACTTGGGCCGATTCGAGGATGCAATTACGGCCTTTGATACTGCACTCAATATTAAACCTGACGACCACGAAGCGTTTTATAACAAGGGCGTTTCTCTAGCCAACTTAAACCGATTTGAGGACGCAATCGCTGCCCTCGACGCTGCGCTTAACATCAAAACTGACGACCACGAAGCATGGATCAAGCGAGGCAGCGTAGCTAACAGCTCTCATAAATGCAGAACATCGGTCATCTCTTCTTTACCTACCGCATTACAAGATCTGTCCCTCGATCAACGTGGTTACGATGGCCAAATTGCCAGCTACACCGTCGGTCTGAAGCACGTCTCAAAAGACCAAAATCCAGAAGGCTGGGGTCTTCTCCATTACGAGCTTGGCCGCGCCCACTATTTCTACGGTCGCTTTCTCCCCAAAGCGGATCTCTACGTCGCTCAGGCCACCTCCGCCTACCAAACCGCCCTAATCACCCTCAAAGCCTTTCCGCCGCTGCACCTCGCCGTTCTGCAAGACGCCATCCGCGCCTACCTAGGTCTCGGCAACCTGGCAATGGTCAAAGACTGCCGCGAACAAGGGCTAGCCATCTTTCAGCAGCTACTCAAAGACGCTTCATCCTCTACCCAAAAGCGCCAGCTAGAGCAAAAATTCTCCGGCTTCAGCCAAATACGGGTCGATAGCCTCGTGCGAGACACCAACCCAACCACCGCCCTCCAAACCGCCGAATACTACAAAAACCTTACGCTCGGCTGGATTCTAGACATCTGGAAAGAACAAACTATCAGCCCCGACTGGCAAGACATCCAAACCCTACTTTCGCCCAAGACCACTGCCCTCTACTGGCACCTCAGCCCCGACAGCCTGACTACCTTTCTCCTCAGCGCAGACGCTACCGAACCCAAAGTCTTGTCTGTCCAGTCCGCCACCGAGCTAGAAACTTGGATCAAAAAGTGGAATCAGCAGTATCAGGCGTATCGCAGCAAAGGCAAAGTTGCCGAAACCAACAAAGAACTTGATGCTTGGCGCATCAACCTACAAACCTCACTCACAGAACTCAAAACCATTCTCGGCATTCCGGCCATCGCAGACGATATCCAAAACGTCTCTCAACTGCTGCTAATTCCCCATCGCGATCTACATCGACTGCCGCTTCACACCTTTTTCCCTGATCACTTCACTGCCTATCTTCCCAGCCTACAAATCGGTCTAACCCTAAAGCGACAGGTGCGTACTGCCCACCTTCGCACTGATCTTGCTCTGCTAAATCTCGCTGATCCCCGTGGTGAAGTCCCCGACCGCCTAGAATCTGCCGAAATCGAAGCTACGCTCATCAGCCAGCTTTTTGACCACGCGGACACCATTCCCGCTCATCAAGCCACCACCCAAGCCCTCACAACGAAGCTACAAGCACCCAATCACATCTTCAACTTCTCGGGCCATGCCTGGGCCGAACGCCAGCCCCAGCACTCCGCCCTCCATCTCAAAGATGAAGACCGCCTCACCGCCGAAGCCATCTGTAAACTAAGCCTAGAAAACTACGAACTGATCACCCTTTCCGCCTGTGAAACTGCCGTCACGGGCTTGCAAACCATCGAATCCGATTATGTCGGCCTTGTCAGCGCTTTTCTCACCGCTGGAGCCCAGAACATCGTTAGCACCCTCTGGACGGTCGAATCAGAATCCAACGCCTGGTTAATGGTGTGCTTCTATCAGCATTATGTGAATGGAGACGATCCGGCCATTGCGCTCAAAAAAGCCCAGACCTGGCTACGCGCGCTCACCTACGCAGACCTCTTGCAATGGCTGATCGAACTACGCAGCCAGCTCTCTGAACCAGACAATCCCGGCGCATATGACGCCCTTACCGACAGAATTGGGGATATTCAATCAAACCCCAGTAAAATAAACTCAGACCATCCACCTTACGCTGACCCTTACTACTGGGCTGCTTTTACCGTCACTGGCTATCTCCCTAGCTATTCGTAATGAACACAACAGACGAACGAAATCTAGAAGCCTGTGTGCTAACGCTCTCCCGTTGGAAAGGTCAGCTGCCCGCTGAGCTACGCAGTCAGATTCAGGCCGCTGGCCGTCAGCTTTCGCAAGACGAATCCGCTATCAATGACATTAGGAATCTGCTAAAGCAACACAGCGATCTTAGCAGTGCCTATGAAGCCTCTAGGCAAGAGCTATATCAGCGATACAACGCTCGCGAACGCTCAAAAGGGAGAGCCGATACTTTTCCAAATGGAACGCTCAACAATGGGAATCTGATCCTAGCGTTGGCTATCCCTATCCTCACTGCTGACAATTTTTCATTGACCGCACAGCAGCTAGTCGCACAGCCTAGCTGGCGATCACAAATCCAAACCGCCTCAGCCGATGTTCAAACCTTTTTCAAAACGCTAAAAGAGAGCGTTACCCGGCTCGACGCCCTATCCATTCAGATGATGAAATGGCTAGACAAAGAAATCTATACCCTAGATGAGCTAGCCTATCGAACCGAACAGCCCAAAGCGCGTCTAGCGGAATTGTTAGAGTCGCTATGGCAAGAAAACTATATCTACGCTGTGAGTGGATCAGCACTCAGCAACTTTTGGAAGTCGCTTAATGTATTTTCAAAGCGAAAAGGAAGGCTTGATTTAGATAGCTATCTAGCACTAAGTGCCAAGGGATACTTCTATCTACATCCTTACTTTAGGGCAACAGCTGATTCGAGCAGATGATATCGGTCAAAACGTTATTGGCTTGGCTGCCGCAGCTAGCCATCAATGCCATTCCGGGGGCTTTGCATCAGTGGCAAGCCGCTCGCGCTCTAGAAAACAGCTTAGAAACATTACCCGTCTTCAATCCTTATCGAAGTCCTCGCTACTGGCTCTTGAGGGTCTTCTTTTTTGCTGCGCCGACACTGCTGTTTTGGTTTGTGATACCAACCGTGTTTCAGATAAACTCGCCTAGTCTTAGCCGTAATTGGCAAGATTCCTTTTTGATTGGACTGGCAATCGCATTCGGCATCCTCTACACCTTTTTCCTCAACGCACCGCTTAGCCTTGTCTCCATCGGCGTTCTCGACTTCATCCGCCTAGATGCGTTCATCGTTAACCCAATTCGCCAATCCATTATCAGCAATCAAAAAAAGGCCACTAGTGAGTTCTGGGCCGATGTCGGTAGAAACTTGAGAAGTAGCGCGATCGCAACTCATCGCCAGAACTATCAAACGGGCTATTTTTATCTTCGAGATGGCTGGAGCCGATTATTCTCACAGGCGTCCCCCGACCAGCAGAAAACTTTCACCCAAAAGCTAAAGTCCGTTCAACCTAGTCCATTTCGTAGCGATCTAGATTACAAAACGCTTGAACTATTGCAAGAATTAGTCCGCGATAGAATCATTTCTCGGACTGAACTACCTGGCATTCTGTGTGCTTTCGGCTGCGAACAGTCCGCAAAGAAGTATTTCCCAAAAGCACAAAGTTAGACTCTTTCAGAGTCCTGATTAGAATCATAGCCGTTCATTGAAGGAGGTTCCTCTTCCTTGAGCTCCTCTATGTCTTCTTCAAACTCCTCTGAATCGTCATCCTCTTCCTCGAAGCTCTCTTGACTGAGGCTCATAGCTCGGCTAAGCCAGTGCTCATCGAGCTTGCAAATCAAGCGAGCATTATTGTACGCCTGACGCATGGTGAGGATGGTATGGCCAATGTATGTACCAGAGTCGGACTGGCGAGCAACGATGGCACAGTCGGCAACGCCTTCTTCAATCAGACAGATGGGCAATAGCAGGTCAATGCTATTGATGTTCGGGTAGTAGGTGGGGACGGCAGTTTTATAGTTGATTTGAGTTTTGATCAGAGTGCGGCTGAGCGCTTCGGACAGCCGATTGACCAGGTTGCGGTAGGCAATCGGATCGGCGTCTAGCGCGTCGGCAAAAGCTTTTTTGTAGGCGTGAAACTGACTGCTGTCTAACGTTTGGGTGTTTAGTGGGGTGAAGTTAGCAGGCGCGTACTCGGCGATGAATGCGTAGGGGAGCCGCTCCATGTTGTCTTTGATGATGTGGGACCAGTCCACTTTTGGAGGTCCGGCGGAGAGATGGTAGAACGCTTTGGACGGGTCTCTAAGGTAGTTGGCGGGCGCGGGGAGCTGATCGAAATAGGCGACGAGCCTCTTCCCAGCCGCACCTTCGCCGGGGATGCAGAATACCAGATCCCAGATCTGAGCACTGGTAGGGTAGGGGCTGAGTAGTGCGTAGATAGGCCGCAGTAGGCGATCGAGCAGGCCCGTGTTGAAGGCTTTGAATTGGCTGTTGGGGCTGTCGATGACCTTGCGCTCGTGCTGAAGACGAATAAAGGTGTAGCGCAGGTAGCTTTTGAGAATGGGGTAAGCAAAATCGTCGGGTGGCTGGGGACCGAAGTACCAGCGTTCAGGGAAGGGCGATCGCAGCCAGCTCGCTCACCTTCTGATTCAGCACGTCTGGCGAAAATCCAGCGAAGGGCGACAGGTGAATAATTTTCTGCCGCTGAGGCCAAGTATTTCTAGGTTTGGTCTCTGGTTTAGTTTCTAGTTTAGTATCTGAGCGAATGTATTTACGTTTGGGCGGTGAAACTAGCTTCAGCGAGTTGTTAGTCCCTGAGTCAGTGGCCTGTGCGGTGGCTCCTAAACCGTAGATAGTCTGTGTCCGACTTGAATTCGAGAGATATCTAAATGGCTTTTTAGAAAGTCCTTAAAGTCAACAAAGCCGTAGGTTTGCAAAGAGAAGTTAGGAATTTTCTCAGAAAGGGACTGTTTAAGACTATCTATGTGGACCCAGTCTGAATTTGCGTAAGGAGCGATCGCATCCAACAGCACCGCCTTCACATCAGTCACTGGACGCACATAATAAGCAGGCGCAGCGTTATGCTTTTCTACTCGCTCTAGCGCAACCAGATCGGGAACTGCCTCTAATAAATAGATCAGCTTAGTGAAATTGTATTTCTTGTACGAAAACGAACTATCTTGTCTCCTCAGCAAAGAGCCAAACTGGCCAGCATGCAGTCGAGACTTTGACATTCTGCAAGTGGCCCCGTAGATTAGCCGCCTGAGCTCAGGCGAGACATCTGATAAGGCGACAGACGGCTCTAGCAATGTAGCTGTGCCATTAGAGGCCAATCGCACAACAGGTCGCTCTGTTGAACCAGTCGAAAGCTTATAAACAGGCGACTGGCTTGTGCTGTTTGAGCGATTATTAGTCTGATCGTGGACTGGCTGACCTTCGGGTTCTAGTCGGTGAGGCTTTACTCGAAACAGACGTTTTAGAAATTGAAAAAGAGATGCAAATAAAGAACTCATCTAGTGGAGGTGGTCGACTGGCAAAAGTACTGAAATAGCCAGATGTACTTTATCTATTAGGACTATTACAAAATGCAACGGTATCTGCTTTATTGCTAACACATCCACAAAAAATTGGTACGCCGTGTATCGACCTAGCTTGCTGCCACCCAGTTAGCTGCAGTCCAGTTAGCTACAACAGCTCGCTACAATGGATACTGACTTAACAATAATTCTCGATTGAGCCACCTCAACTAACCTATATGTCAGTTCGCGTTCGTATCGCTCCTAGCCCCACTGGTAATCTTCACATCGGCACCGCTCGCACCGCTGTCTTTAACTGGCTATTCGCTCGCAATCAGGACGGTCAGTTCCTCCTCAGAATCGAAGATACCGACCTAGAGCGCTCCAAGCCTGAATATACGGACAACATTGTTGAGGGGTTGAAATGGCTAGGGATGGACTGGGACGAAGGTCCGTTCTACCAGTCACAGCGTCTAGAGATGTATCGGGAAAAGGTGCAGGAGCTACTGGATAAAGGACTGGCCTACCGCGCCTACGAAACGCCAGAAGAGCTGAACGCGATGCGAGAGGCACAGCAAGCTAGAAAAGAAGCGCCGCGATACAACAATCAGCACAGAGATCTAACGCCCGAGCAGATTGCAGAGTTTGAAGCGGAAGGTCGTCCCGCAGTGGTGCGCTTCAAGATTGACGACGGACGAGAAGTAAAGTGGAACGATCTAGTTCGTGGCGTCGTTAGCTGGAAGGGCCGCGATCTAGGCGGCGATATGGTGATTGCTAGAGCGTCTTCGGGTTCGGATGTAGGCCAGCCGCTGTATAACTTTGTCGTAGTTGTCGACGATGCTGATATGGCTATTACACACGTGATTCGCGGCGAAGATCACGTAGGCAATACGCCTAAGCAAATCTTGCTATACGAGGCATTAGGCTTTGAAGTTCCCAAGTTTGCTCACACGCCGCTGATTTTGAATGAGAAGGGAGCCAAGTTATCCAAACGCGATGGCGTGACCTCTGTAGATGACTTCAAGAATATGGGGTTTACCGCCGACGCGTTAGCAAACTACATGACTTTGTTAGGATGGTCTGCCCCTGACGCTCAGGAGCTATTCACGCTAGAAGAGGCCGCTAAGCTGTTTAGCTTTGAGCGGGTGAATAAGGCCGGAGCCAAGTTTGACTGGGATAAGCTCGATTGGATCAATAGTCAGTATCTACACGACCTGCCTCCAGAGGATCTGCTGCCGATGCTAATGCCCTACTGGGAGGAAGCTGGCTATGGGTTCGACGCGGATGCGCAATGGCTGAAGCCCCTGACAGCGATGATCGGGCCGAGCCTGACACGGCTAAAAGACTGTGTGGAGCTCGGTCGATTCTTTGCGACACCGACAATGGACTTTAGCGAGAAGGCGATCGCGCAGCTACAGACAGAAGGCGTTGCTGACGTGATGCACTCAGTTGTAGAGACGCTAAAAGAAACGCCGATCGCTGAGCCTGCGGATGCCAAAGCAGTGATTAACCAAGTCACAAAGGCACTAGGTGTGAAGAAGGGGCTGGTGATGAAATCGTTTCGAGCGGCGCTGATGGGTGATATGCAAGGCCCTGACCTTGTAGAGTCTTGGACGATTTTGCATCAGCAGGGATATGACGTGGAGCGACTGAAGGCGGCTATAGCCGTTGCGAAAGGTTGAGCCAGCTGTAAGGATTAGCTACATAAGCTGGCTGAAAGTGGCTTTCTAAAGAGAGAGTTCTAGGAGGGGCCGGAATATTCATTGCTTGAAGCTGAGGATTTACGTTAAATTTAGTAAAGACAAGTCTCATAAAACTTGTAATCGCTTAGCAATCTGATAGGTAAGCAGATCAGTTTCTGTCAGCTATCATTTGCGAGCTATCTATTTAACAGAGGCCACCGAGTTATGAAATTTTCTTGGAGAACTGCCCTACTGTGGACAATGCCCCTTTTAGTCGTTGGATTTTTCCTGTGGCAGGGCTCCTTTAGTAGCGCAGATCCCGTCGATTCAGGTCGAAATACTGCTAGCACTAGCATGACCTATGGACGATTTTTGGATTACTTAGACGCAGGTCGTGTGACCTCCGTTGATTTCTATGAAGGCGGCCAGACCGCTATTATTGAGGCCGTTGATCCTCAAATCGACAACCGAGTTCAGCGCTGGCGGGTAGATCTCCCCGGTAACGCACCCGAGCTAGTCGAGCGCCTACGCGCATCTGACATCAGCTTGGATTCTCATCAGCCCCGCAATGATGGTGCTTTGATTGGAATTCTAGGCAACCTGCTTTTCCCGATTCTGCTAATTGGCGGACTGTTCTTCCTATTCCGTCGCTCTAATGGCGGCGCAGGCGGTCCTGGTCAGGCAATGAACTTTGGGAAGTCCAAGGCACGCTTCATGATGGAAGCGAATACTGGCGTCATGTTTGATGATGTTGCTGGGTATCGAAGAAGCCAAGGAAGAGCTACAGGAAGTCGTTACTTTCTTGAAGAAGCCTGAGCGCTTTACCGCAATTGGGGCGCGAATTCCTAAAGGTGTGCTGCTAGTGGGTCCTCCTGGTACGGGTAAGACTTTGCTGGCGAAGGCGATCGCAGGTGAAGCAGGCACGCCGTTTTTCTCTATCTCCGGTTCTGAATTCGTCGAGATGTTCGTCGGTGTGGGTGCTTCCCGCGTCCGTGACCTGTTCAAAAAGGCAAAAGAAAACGCGCCTTGCATCATCTTTATTGATGAGATTGACGCGGTAGGTCGCTCTCGCGGTGCAGGTATCGGCGGTGGTAATGACGAGCGTGAGCAAACGCTCAACCAGTTGCTGACCGAGATGGACGGCTTTGAAGGCAATACTGGCGTCATCGTGATTGCGGCGACTAACCGTGCTGATGTGCTTGACTCGGCGCTATTGCGTCCCGGTCGCTTCGATCGTCAGGTATCGGTCGATCCGCCAGACATCAAGGGCCGTCGTGAAGTGCTAGAAGTGCATGCGCGTGACAAGAAGGTGTCTGATGATCTTTCTTTGGATGCGATCGCCCGCCGCACCCCAGGATTTACTGGTGCGGATCTAGCCAACCTGCTCAACGAAGCAGCCATTCTCACCGCTCGCCGCCGTAAAGAAGCGGTCACCATGCTAGAGATCGACGACGCAATCGACCGCGTCATCGCCGGTATGGAAGGCACACCTTTGACCGACGGTAAGAGTAAGCGACTGATTGCATACCACGAAGTTGGCCACGCCATCATCGGTACGCTGGTCAAGGACCACGATCCTGTTCAGAAAGTGACGTTGATTCCGCGTGGTCAGGCGCAAGGTCTGACTTGGTTCACGCCTAGCGAAGACCAGATGTTGATTTCTCGCGGTCAGCTCAAGGCTCGTATCTGCGGGGCTTTAGGTGGACGTGCGGCTGAAGAAGTCATCTTTGGCGACTCTGAAATCACCACGGGTGCAGGCAATGACTTGCAGCAAGTGACGAACATGGCCCGTCAGATGGTGACTAAGTTCGGCATGTCAGAAGATCTCGGTCAGTTAGCGTTAGAGAGTGAGCAGGGCGAAGTCTTCCTCGGCGGTAGCTGGGGCGGTCGCTCTGAATACTCCGAAGAGATTGCGGCCAGAATTGACGCTGCGGTACGCGAGATTGTTCAGAAGTGCTACGAAGATACGGTGAAGATCGTTCGCGAGAATCGTGACGTGATTGACCGGGTAGTTGACTTGCTGATTGAGAAGGAGTCTATCGATGGCGACGAGTTCCGTCAGATCGTAAGTGAGTACACAACCGTTCCTGACAAAGAGCGATTTGTTCCACAGCTGTAGAACTTCAAACTCGGTTAATCTATCAGGTCCGCTTGTTAGCATCGGTCTGTTAGCGTTAAATAGATAGGAGAGGGCTTGCCGCTTGTAGTGGTAAGCCCTTTTTTAATCGACTTTATCTGGCGCTCTTGCTGCCTGTGTCTCCATGCCTACCCTCTACTTTGCGGTGACAAATCACGGGTTTGGTCATGCCACCCGCTCGGCGGCGCTAGCGGCTGAAATTAGTCGACGCTGTCAGGCTGCGAATATTCCGCTGCGGCTGATTATGGCAACGAAGGCTCCAAAGTGGCTGCTAGATACTTATCTAAAAGAACCATACGAGCATCGAATGGTGGCATTTGATGTGGGGGTGCTGCAAAGCGATAGCTTGAATATGGACAAGGCGGCGACCTTGAAGGCAGTGCAGGCAATTCGAGCGGATGAGGATCGGCTGATTGCCGAAGAGTCGGCCTTCTTAAAAGCGCAGCAGGTGGATTTGGTACTGGCGGATATTCCACCACTGATAGCGAAAATTTCGGCGGTTGCGAACGTACCCTGCTGGATGATTAGTAACTTTGGCTGGGATTTTATCTATCGAGATTGGGCAGATGAGTATGGGGGGTTTGGCGCGATCGCAGCCTACATCTCCGACTGCTTCTCTATGGCCACTCGCACTTTCCGCCTGCCGTTCCATGAGCCGATGTCGGCACTCCCAAACAAAACCGACGTAGGCTTAACCGGTGGGTCGCCCGCATACAGCGAAGCGCAGCTACGCGACCTGATGCAGAGTGACACTCCGCCCGAGCGCACCGTACTGCTTACCTTTGGCGGCATGGGGGTTGCTAAGACGCCTTACGAAGCGCTGGCTGAATTTCCAGACTGGCAGTTCATTACATTCGACCAGTCAGGGGCGAGCTTGCCAAATCTATATCGAGTGAACGATCGCCAGATGCGACCTGTGGATTGGATGGTGGTGTGCGATCGCGTTTTTTCCAAACCGGGCTACAGCACATTCTCCGAAGCCTGCCTGCTAGATAAAGGCGTCATCACCATCACCCGCGATGACTTCGCCGAAGCTCACTACTTACTAGAAGGCATACAGGATCACGCCCATCACCGTGTAGTCAGCGCTCAGACTTTTTTCGAGGGAGACTGGTCTTTCATTACACAAAATCTACTGCCACCGAGAAAAGGAACCAAGCTAGACAAAAATGGAAAAGCGGCGATCGCAGCCGCCGTTATCGAATACTTCAACACATTAGCTGATATGACTGACTAACGCGCCTATATAACGAAGCCGACTCAGCCGAAGCCACACAATCAAAACACACGACCGAACAGGTGCGATAGACTGACAAAACATCATTTAGCTTCCAATTTTTTATGGTGACCACCTCCCAGACAGTTCATTATCAGCAAGTCATTCAGCTTAAAACCCAACCGAAGTCGCTTGGCCGCTTCACCCACAAAGTTCAAGAAGTGGTTGCCGCTTCTGGCGTCAGGACAGGATTGTGCTCTATTTTTTTACGTCACACCTCCGCTAGTTTGGTGATTCAAGAGAACGCCGATCCAGACGTTTTGCTCGATATGGAAACTTTTCTATCGAAGCTAGTGCCTGAAGGCAACTATTACCGCCACGACGATGAAGGGCCAGATGATATGCCTGCTCACATTCGCACGGCGCTAACGCATACTTCTGAGCAAATTCCGATTATGAATGGGCGACTGGCTCTAGGTACCTGGCAGGGCATCTATGTTTGGGAACATCGCGACTATTCGCACACCAGGGAAATCGTCATTCACATCACCGGGAATTGACGCATGAACGAGCAAAACAACCCCTGGGACCAGATATCAAAAGAGACATCGAAAAAGTCCACGGATCAAAAGTCCACAGATCAGAAGAAGTCGAAGAAAAGCAGCTATAAAGGTGGTCAGAAGTCGGGCGATCGCAAATTCGACAAACCCAAAAAAGCAACGCCTGCACCCAAGCTAAAAAACAGTTCTCAGCAGCCAAGCACTCAGCAGGCTGCGGATACCACCAAACCAACCGCCAAAAAAGGACTCGTTCTAAAAGACGGAAAGATCATCGACTCAGCCGCCGCCACCGCCACCTATGAGATCGCACCGCTGACCAATCCTGCCGATGAAAACATTCCGATCAAAAGCAAGCCCAACATCAGCGGCGGTCTTATTCCCACCGCAGCGCCGGATTTTCGCTCCGGCTTCGTCAGCATCGTCGGTCGCCCCAACGTCGGCAAATCCACGCTGATGAACTACCTGGTTGGCCAAAAAATCGCCATCACTTCACCCGTTGCCCAAACGACCCGCAATCGACTTCAGGGCATCTTGACCACGCCTCAAGCGCAAATCATCTTCGTAGATACACCGGGCATCCACAAACCTCACCACGAACTCGGCAAAGTATTAGTTCAAAATGCGCGGGTAGCAATCGGCTCTGTCGATGTCGTGCTGTTTGTAGTCGACGCCACTTCCGCAGCCGGAAAAGGCGATCTATTTGTCTCCAATTTGGTCGCGCAGACCAAAAGCCCGGTGATACTGGGCATCAACAAGGTCGACCAGCTACCTGAGAGCGGACGAAAAGCGGCTGAAATCAAGAACAGCTACGAAGCGCTAGCCGCTGAGCACGGTTGGACTGTAGTCAAATTTTCGGCCCTGACTGGTGAGGGCGTAGAACAGCTCCAGTCCGAGTTAGTAGACAAGCTAGAGCCCGGACCGTATTACTATCCGCCCGATCTAGTGACAGACCAGCCAGAGCGGTTCATTATGGGCGAGCTGATTCGAGAGCAGATACTGCTGCATACCCGTGAAGAAGTGCCGCATAGTGTGGCGATCGCCATCGAGAAAGTAGAAGAAGATGAGGCTATTACTCGCATCCTTGCCACCGTCAACGTTGAGCGCAAGTCACAAAAAGGCATTTTGATCGGCAAAGGCGGCCTGATGATGAAAGCCATCAGTACGGCTGCTCGTGAGCAAATGCAAAAGCTCGTCGCAGGCAAAGTGTATTTGGAGATATTCGTTCGGGTACAGGAGCGTTGGCGGCAGTCGCGCGATCGCCTCTCTGAGTTCGGCTACAAAGTTGAGAAGTAGGTAGCTAGAAGTCAACGGCTCTAGAAGGACTTACCTACAATAAGTAAGACGAGCGTGGGACTGATTGCGATGACAGCGCTAAGTGACCAAATCTGCATTCCTTGCAAAGGTAGCGATTCACCTTTAACGCCGGAGGAAATGCAGAAGATGATTGCCCTGCTCCCCAGTTGGCATATTGTCCATACCAGTCATACGCCGCAGCTCGTTCGATGCTACGAGTTCAGCAATTTCAAAGAAGCGCTAGCCTTTACTCAGCGGATTGGTGAGATAGCTGAGCAGGTAGGTCATCACCCCGCCCTAACTACCGAATGGGGAAAAGTAACCGTCTCTTGGTGGACCCATGTCATTCGCGGGCTACATCAAAACGATTTTATTATGGCTGCAAAAACAGATCTGGCTTACGAGAGGCGGAGTTGAAGTCTTGCGGCTTTGCTGACTAGTCTTGCTGGCTAGCAAATTGCCTAGCACCAAAAAAAGAAAGTACGATTGCAAACCCTAGCAGAATCGGTAAGCTATACCAGGGAAATTCGACTAGGGGCTTGTATGCGATCGCCCGTAGTCCAATCGTTGTATACGTCAGCGGCAGCGCATAAACAACTGGCTTTAGCGCCGCTGGCAGCGTAGTAGGATCAAAAAACGTGCCGCCTAGAAACGACATGGGCACAATCAGAAAGTTATTGAATAAGCCGACGCTTTCTAAAGACTTGACGTTAAGTCCCACAATGACTCCTAAGCCAGCAAACACCGCACAGTTCAAAATCACTAGCAGGAAAAACAGCGGATTGAGAAAGCTCCATACCCGGCCTGTAAATAGCACTGCGACCAAAATCACAGCCGACGCCGTCATCAGTCCCCGGACAATGCCTGCCATCATCTTGCCAAGATGAAGTGACAGCGGATGAATTGGATACAGCAGCATCTCTTCAAACGTTTTAGAAAACAGCCGCTCTCCGCAGATCGAGAACGTTGTGCCGCCAAAGCTAATCACCATTGACGAGAGCGCTACCATTCCCGGCAAAATAAACTCTAGATAGCTATCACCCGCGCTCGGCGTACTCACCCTGTCCAAAGAGCTGCCCAACCCTAACCCAAACGCCAGAATATAGATTAGGGGTGAGACTAGTCCAGAAGCTGCGACCTGTGGAATTCTTACTCTTAGATCTAGCCAGTCGCCCCAGAACACAGTCAACGAATCGGCAAGCAATGTCTTCCAGGCGGGTTTAGTTGTCGCTTTAGACAGCGCCGCAGGCAAGTTAAAGGCAGTTTTCACAGAAGAGAGTTTGGCCTGTCAAAGCCAAAGGTTAAAAGATGATTTGCTGTCTTCTATTGTGCCGTGATGTGTGCGTGGATTACTAGTCAGTTACTCGGTAGGGGCTGACCAAACGGAATCGGATCGGGCCAGCGGCTAACGTTGGCAGGGCGAATTTCGATTGGGGAACTGGCCTGAGTAGAACCAGACTCCGGCGCTGTAGTGGTTAGCGGAGTCGTTGATGGCTCAACCTGCTGCTCTACTAGATCACCTAGAAAGGGGGGCTCTAGCGGAACTATGGGCGAAACTATGGGCCCGGCTGGTAGTGAAACAGCCGCTGTTGCAGTCGTCTCGACTGGTTCAGTTTCAGCTGTTTCGGGTACCACAACCGTTTCAACCGGTTCAGGTGCTACAACCGGTTCGGCCAATTCGACTGGTTCGGGAGGCTCAACCGTTTCAGCCGTCTCAACAGGTTCAGCAATCTCTGTAGGTTCAGCGACTACTGGCAGCAGCGGTGGGACACTAATAGACGGCGTTGCAGGTGTCAAGACGACAGGTGCCTCAGACGGCGCAATGGGAGGAACGCTTACCGGCTGGTCTAGAAAAATGTATGGCTCTAGAACGGGTAGCTCAGGAGGATCGTCAGCTTGTGCAGGCACCAGTCTGAGGTCTTCGGCAGTATTGGCTTCGGAAGTTGACTGTTTGGCATTTGGCGCGATTACAGTCTGCTCTTGGCCATACTCAGCGCCGACCCAGCTCAATAATGGTCCACTTGATGATGGCTGCTTCGACAACGACAGGGGTGAGTGTGGACGCTCGGCAGCTTGTCCGGGGAAACTTCCTAGCGCGAGGAATGCGATCGCGCCTACTCCATTCCAAATCAGGCTCAACCGCCCACCGTGTCTCGATGTTTTGCCCACAAGATTTGCGTCCAATTTGCGTTCACTTATACAAATTCACCAAACAGGATAGGTCATAACCCCAAAACCTGGAGAACCCAAAACATTAATTTTCAGGAAGTTGTTAGCTTTGCCAGCACAAAACAGCCGTAATCTAAGCTCAAATTCGTCATCATATAGCTTGTACCGGATGCATTCGGTACAAGCTTGTTAATTGACCCGTTGTAGCATAGTGCTCTCAGCCTGAAGGCCGTACCTCAGTCAAGTGACAAAAGCTATAGAAACATTCCAGCTCAGTTTTTCTAACCACACATCCCGCTTACACAGCTTATGGAACTCAACGACTTTTTTCTACTCATCCTTCTGCTCAGCCCTGGCTTACTACTCTCTGTGCTAGTAATGGCAGGCATGAGCGCAGGAGGTTAATCTCATGGTCAGAACTGAATCCACAATGCTGCCGCTAGGCACGCTCGCGCCTAGCTTCACGCTAGAAGACGTTGTTTCTGGCAACACAGTTTCCTTAGATACCTTCAAGGGCAAAAAAGGTCTTTTGCTGATGTTTATCTGCCAGCACTGCCCTTTTGTCAAGCATGTAGAAGATCAGCTCGGCAAGATTGGTCAAGACTATGTACCTAAAGGTGTCGGCATCCTCGCCATCAGCGCCAATAGCATAGAAAGCCATCCTCAGGACAGTCCTGAGAACATGCGTGAGCAGGTCAAGCGGGCCAACTTCAACTTTCCTTATGCCTACGACGCTACGCAGGCGGTTGCCAAAAGCTACACCGCTGCCTGTACACCCGACTTTTTCCTATTCGACAGCGACTTCAAGCTAGCCTATCGCGGCCAGCTAGATGACAGTCGTCCGGGTAACGATCTCCCGGTCGATGGGAAGGATCTACGAGCTGCGCTAGACAAGATCGTTGCGGGTGAGTCCATCCCCGAAACGCAAAAGCCCAGTATTGGCTGCAATATCAAGTGGATACCTGGTAAAGAACCAGCCTATTTCGGCACATAGCCCAGGCGAACCGTTAGGTGCGAATCAGGCCCAGTTCTATTCTCGAAACGAATCAATCACTTCACAAGGCCCATCTTCTGCGTCGTACATCGCCGGAAGTGGGTCTGTTCTTTTAGTTGGGGTCCAGGTTTGAAAGTAGCTTTCCAAGGCTTTGATGATAGCTACTTCAGGTTGATCAATCTCCTGGTCGCGCTGAAAGGTCTGAATCTGAGCGCGAAGCGATTGAGGCAGATTAAGCGTCAGGGTTTGCATGATGAACACCTAAGGAAGAGGGGTAGAAGCGGGACAGGTCAAGTGACAAGCACTACAGAATAAAAGACGAGTCAAAAGGGTAGTCCAGCTCTGGGGTTAAAGCGCTCGATATTGCGCAGCTCCTGGTAAAGCGCTTTCTCTTCATCATCTAACGTGGTTGGCATCACGACGTCGATCTCTACAATCTGATCGCCGTAGACACCCTGACCAATTGGGTAGCCTTTTCCGGTTAGCCGCAGCCGCTGTCGGGGCTGTACAGCCGGTGGAATCATCATATTTACCGAGCCGCCTAATGTTGGCATTGCGATCGTTCCTCCCAGAACCGCCTCGCTAGGCGTCAGCGGTAGCCGACAGTATACATCACCATCTTGCAGAGTGAAATAGTCGTGCGGTTCTACCTCGATTCGCAGATACAGGTTGCCACCGTCGATTCCTTGTCCCTTCAGGCGAATGCGCTGGCCAGTCACCATACCCGCTGGCATGCTGACCTCGAGCGATCGCCCATCTTCCAAACGCACTCGCTCTCGCCCACCCGCATACGCCTTTTCCAACGGAACCGTCAGATCTGCTTCGGCATCCCGCCTGGATGGAGAAGCTGTCTGCTTACGATACGCGAGGCGCTGCTGCCGCTCTGGTTCTGAACTTGCCTGTCTAGAAGACTTCCTATCTGGCACTCTGTCAGCACCAGCGCGGTCTGCCTCAGCGCGACTAGCGGCTTTTGAAGTAGGTCTTTCGCTGTCGGTAGCGGATTGGTTGGCAACCCAACGCGAAACAGACTGGTCAGGTGCCTGATGCTGCTTCAACAGTTGTTCAACAAAGTTGTCAAAGTCTTCAAAGGCGCTATAGTCAGCATCCTTAGTAGAGCGTCGGGCCTTCTTACCCCAGGCTTTCCCTTTCTGATTCCAATATCGGCTGTACTGCTCGTACTGCTGACGCTTGTCCGCATCAGAGAGGACGCCGTAGGCTTCACCTAGCAGCTTAAATTTTTCTTCGGCTGCTTTGTCACCAGGATTTACGTCGGGATGATATTGACGAGCTAGCCCTCTGTACGCGCGCTTTATCGCCTCGGCGCTAGAGTCTGGAGCGATCCCCAGAATTTGGTAATAATCCCGAAAATTTTGCATGAACGAGTGCGTAACTTAACTGGCATAAACTAACCGTGAACTAGAACCAGTCATCTTCGGTCCGTCGCTCTCGTCTACGACTCTCCTTTGCAGGGCGCTGTTCCGAAGCGTAGTCATCTCTACCATACTCAGACTGCGGACGACGTGGGGTGTAGTTGCCTTGGTCGTAGTTCTGGCCATTCTGGCTGTAGCCTTGGTCGTAGTTCTGGCCATTCTGGCTGTAGCTGTCTTGGCTGTAGTCTTGGCTGTAGCTGTTTGGGTTATAGCTATCTAAACCGCGATGGCTTGAGTCGTAGCTTTCTTGCCTATATTCTTCGCGTCTAGGGTCTTGCTGATACAGCTCCGGGTTGGTAGCCAACTGATTGTAGCGCTCTTGTGAGTAGCTGTTTTGGCCATATGAGTTAGATGGATTCTGACCATACGGATCATAGGCATCTTGGCCAGTATCCTGGGGGCTGTAGCTGTCTTGGCTATAGCTGTCCTGAGGATAGCCTTCCTGGGGATACTCCGTCGGTGGATAATCCTGTTGCGGGTAGTCCTGCTGCGGATAGCCCCTTTGGGGCGATTCATTCTGGCTAGAGTTCTGTGGGCTGTAGCCGTTGCCTGTTTCGTAGCGCCCTTGGTCGTAATTGCTTTGACTGTAGCCGTTCCCACGATCGCCTGTTGCTGCACGTTGATCGTCTGGAGCGTAAAAGTCTTGACGTGGCGGTTCTGGTCTGTAGTTGTCCGATCTGTAGTTGTCCGATCTGTAGTTGTCCGATCCGTAGCTATCGGGTCTGTTGTAGCCGACAGCAGGCGGAGGATTTTGAGGACGGCGAGGGCTTTCCCAGTCGTCATCGCCCCAGTCATCCCAACTATTGCCCTTGCTACTGCTCTGGTTCCAGCTAGGCGCATCCCACTGAGCCTGCTGTCCGTAGGGGTTGCTAGCTGCATATCCACCTGCGGAATAACCCGTGTTGTAGCCGCTACTGGCACCGTAGCCGTAATCGCCTGTGCGATAGTAGTCGTCGTCTTCACCCGAAAACGCCTGCTTCAGCGTGTTTCCAATCGCACCTAGAATGCCTTCGCCTTCTTCGTCTAGATCGTAGAGATAAGCTTCTCGGTTGAGTTCGTAGACTTCGTTTTGCAGATCGGCCTGGAACATGTCGATGCCGCGATCATCCGACTGTTCTAGAGCGGCGCGCAGCTGCTGAACCAAGTTCTCGATACGGCGACGGCGATCGCGTCCAAACTGCATGCCAAAATCAATCGCCACTTCTCGCAGCACTCGTTCTGCTTTGAATGTCAGCGCTTCGGCGCGATTGCGTTTTTCGATGCGATCGCGCTGCAATCTATCTGTCGATGCGTTCTCCTCAGCGGCTCGAATCATGCCTTGAATCTCAGCTTCAGACAGATTCGACGCTTCCTGTACGGTAATGCTCTGCTGCCTACCCGTTGTCTTATCTAGCGCTGAGACCTGCAAAATACCATTCGCGTCAATATCAAAAGATACCTGCACCTGGGGAATGCCTCTAGGCGCGGGTGGAATGCCCATTAGCTTAAAGCGGCCCAGCGATTTGTTATCGTCTACCATCTCCCGCTCGCCTTGCAGGATATGCACTTCTACAACGGTTTGATTGTTTTCTGAGGTCGAGAACGTATCCGAGCGGCGAACTGGAATAGTGGTATTGCGTGGAATTAGCTTCTTCATCACGCCGCCGATAGTCTCTAGTCCCAGAGATAAGGGAGTGACGTCTAGCAGCAGGATATCTTTGACTTCTTGAGTCAAGATACCGGCCTGGATTGCCGCGCCAATGGCAACGACTTCGTCCGGATTAACGTTACGATTCGGCTCGCGGTTCATCACCGAACGGACCAGCTCTTGCACCATCGGCATGCGACTAGCGCCGCCGACTAGAACCACTTCATCGACTTGAGACGGCGTCACGTTTGCATCAGCTAGCGCCTGCTTTAACGGGCCTCGCATGCGGCTAACGAGATCGCTACAGAGAGACTCAAAGTGCGATCGCTCTAGCTTTGTCTCGATATGCTTCGGGCCGTCTTTAGTCGCGGTGATAAACGGCAAATTGATTGCGGTTACCGGCACGCCGGAGAGTTCGATTTTCGCCTTCTCGGCGGCTTCGTTTAGGCGCTGTAGCGATTGGCGATCGCGCCGCAGATCCACACCTTCCTGCTGTAGAAAATCTTCCGCTAGCCAATCGACGATTGCTTTATCAAAGTTCAAGCCCCCGAGCTGCGTATCACCACTCGTAGAGCGCACCTCAAACACGCCGTCGCCCACATCTAGTACCGATACATCAAACGTACCGCCACCTAGGTCAAACACCAAAATTGTCTGGTTGTACTGCTGATCTAGTCCGTAGGCCAAAGACGCTGCTGTTGGCTCGTTGATGATCCTTTTAACTTCTAATCCGGCAACGCGGCCAGCATCGCGGGTCGCCTGCCTTTGCGCGTCATTAAAATAGGCCGGAACGGTGATCACCGCACCAGTCACGGGCTGACCTAGATACTGAGCAGCTTCTTCGGCTAGCTTTCGCAAAATCATCGCCGAAACTTCTTCGGGGGCGAAATCTTTGTCTAGGCGATCGCAGCGCAACTTCACCCCGCCCGATTCACTGCGCCTGACGGTATAGGGCACCCGCTTGGCATCCGAAGAAAGCTCGTCGTATCTGCGACCTACAAATCGCTTCACCGCGTAAAACGTATTTTGAGGATTCAGCACCGCCTGCCGACGCGCCATCTGACCCACTAGCTTCTCGCCTTCTTTACTAAAGGCCACGACAGAAGGCGTTGTCCTCATTCCTTCTGCATTGGCGATTACAACGGGCTTACCGCCTTCCATCACCGCCACTACAGAATTTGTCGTGCCGAGGTCGATGCCAACTACCTTACCCATCCGAAGCGTTTCTCCTCATCCAAATACCAAAATCCTGATGCCCACTGTATCGTTCGACTATACCGATCTTCCGTTCCTACTGGACCTTGTGCGATTTTACGTTTGGCTTTATTTCTCTCATCATAAGCGCTCTGAGGCAATTCTCGTTGTAGAGGGGTCTCGTTTCTTGCTATCATTATGGCCCGCGCGGATGTGGCGGAATTGGTAGACGCGCTAGATTTAGGTTCTAGTGTCCTCGTGACGTGAAGGTTCAAGTCCTTTCATCCGCACTCTAGACTAAGGCCCAAAAGGCAACCCTCAAAAAGCATCTAGAACGGTAGGGACTGTTCTAGGTGCTTTTTAAGTAGGTGCTAGTAGGCTATTACAGTTAACACAGCCGCACCTGATGGAACCTACCTCTAAAACCTATAAAACGAGTAGCTGTAGTTTGAACTGTAGGCAGAGCAGAGTAGATGACCAGCGCTCTATACTGCTGTGGGAGAGACAGGGAAATACCACTTTGAAAAAGATATGCATGATTGGTGATTAGGTCATGACAGTTCTGACTTTTCAGCGCTCAAAATGTCATTTTCTACACAGTTTAAAATTACCCCCTTATATAAGGAGGGAATTTCTTAAATTTGTGGTCTTCTGCTAGTGCCAGTTTGGCTATTACTGGCGCTTCCGTTTTGACTGCTGAAATGGCTTTTACTGAAATGACCTTTTGAAATGACCTTTATAGTCATCTCAAAGTCGTTTCAAAATTACTGATTCTATTTAGGACACCATCCGTGCTGCTATCCAAAGGTTTTGAAGTCGAGATGTATACCGGGACGCCTGCCGGAGAGGTGGTCGGCTTCTCAGATAAGATTGTCGCGGCTTTAGACGGTTTTGTGCGCGAACCGGACGCGCGCAATGTCGAGTACACCACAGCGCCTTTTTGCCGCTACGAGCATCTGCTATGTGAACTGGTCAAGCCTAGAGTCAGACTGCGCAACTACCTATCTACGTTAGGCGACTACACAATTATTCCTGGCAGTACGCTGCCGCTAGGTGGAGCGCAGACCTTTCACCGCTCCGATCCCAAAAATCCTTATCACACTTACATAGAGAACACCTACGGCACGGACGTTGTTACCGCTAGCATCCACATCAACATCGGCATCAGCGATCTAGAAGAACTGATGCGCGCCTGTCGGCTAATTCGTCTAGAGGCACCGCTTTACTTGGCACTGAGCGCCTCTTCTCCTTTCTTTGACGGCGATATCACAGGCTTTCACTCTACTCGCTGGCAGCTATTTCCGCAGACGCCTGCTGATGTGCCTCTATTTGAGAGTCATCTTCACCACATCCGCTGGGTAGAAGAGCAGATGTCAAAGGGCACGATGCAAAGCGTTCGCCATCTGTGGAGCTCGGTGCGGCCAAACGGCGATCGCAGACCTTACAATCTCAATCGCCTAGAGCTACGCATTTGCGATCTGGTCACCGATCCGCTGCATCTTCTAGCAATTACCGCATTACTAGAGGCGCGTCTGCATCAAATGCTAGAAACGCCAGGGCTAGATCCGCTACAGACCAGCGGTTTCTCTGCCCATAACCGAGCTGAAAAGCTAGTAGAAATCACGCTAGACAATGAGAAAGCTGTCGCAAAGTGCAGCCTCGATGCGCAGCTCTACCACTGGCAGACAGGTCAAACAATCACAGCTAAGGAGTGGATATCACAGCTCTATGAAGAGGTTTATCCATATGCCAAACGGTCTGGCATCGCTTGCTTCTTGAATCCGATCAAGCAGATCATCAGAAATGGCAACCAGGCGCAGCAGTGGCTACAGCAAGCTGAAACGAGCAGTCCGACAGACGTCATCCAAGGTGCGATCGCCCAAATGCAGCGCCAAGAAAGCCAGCTTGCCCAAGACATCTGTACACCTACTGTCGCCTACGCCTAAACAACCGATCACCATGCCTAGGATTGTTCTTGTCAACCCTGAAATTCCACCCAACACAGGCAACATAGCCCGTACCTGTGCGGCCACCGAAACCCCACTACACCTAGTGATGCCTTTGGGATTTGAGTTGAGCGATCGCTACCTCAAGCGAGCGGGCCTAGACTACTGGCCCTATGTCGATCTTCACCTGCACGAGTCCATCGAAGATTTTTGGCAGCATGCGCAAGCAAAAGGCGGTCGGCTAATCGGCTACAGCGCTAGGGCAACAGACACCTACACCGAACTCGCACATAGCAGCGATGATTGGCTGCTGTTTGGCTGCGAAAGTAAAGGACTCTCAGCCGAAACGCTAGAACGCTGCGATCAGGTTACTACAATTCCGATGAGCAACCAGGCCCCCGTCCGCAGCCTCAACCTGTCTGTTTGTGCAGCAGTTGGACTCTTTGAAGCTATCAGACAGACCAGTCGTTCAAATCCGGCTATCTGAATCTAATACTCTGAATCTAATACTTAGTCTGTAGCTCTATCGACAGCTCTTGATCGACAGCTTTTGTCACCCGAGCTAGCCAGTCTTCTTCAGTGGGAACTAGCTGACACTTCACACCGACTCACTCTATAAGCAGACAACGCCTAGTTTCAATATCACACTGACAGCAGATGTCCCATCAAAAAATCCTTATTTTTATCAGCATTTCCTATGGTTAGTTGCAGAGATGTTATTTGTAACTAATACAACGACTTTTTTCGACGAATTCTACAGAAATGCTGTCAAGGTCTCTTTCTGTATGGCCTCTAGCCGTTTCATATTTCGGCGGCTCCTCGCCACCGTACAGCCAAGCAGTATCTACAAAATTTGCAAGCTTTTAGAGTGTGCCAAAAAAATGATTGGCCTATCGCGTCAGCGCTCAAATCCTAGCAGGCAAAGGTTTTTCAATCGGTCAGCTTTTTCGCTAAATCCAGAAAGATAGCGATAGATGTTCATAAGAAAAGACACAAAGTTTAAGAAGATTTTGGTTTTGGATATCTAGAGTAGGTTGAAGGAGCGGCGATTGAAATGATCTTTAAGTCGTGTAAACTTGCCTAAGTCGAACAAGAAAAACAACTTGTTAGGCTTTTCGAAGCGAGTAGCTGGCGAGCTATGAATCAACTGCCCAAAAGCTTCAAAGCTACTTTATGAGCAGCATTGCTGTTGTCGAAGATCGTTCACTCCCAGCTAAACGCTTTACAAACATGTTTGGTAAACAGCTGGTTACTAGGCGTTCAACCGCCGAATTATTAGGAGGTCAATCCTTGAAACAAGCAATTTCACAGGAGTCTGTGTCTGACTCAAGTCATTCATGTATCCGGGAAGTAACAGCTGGCAGCAGCTCAATCAAGTCAGCTGCCATGTTAGGGCTAGCGCTGTCGGTAGGAGCATCTGGGGTATTTACCACTCAATCCGAAGCATCCGCTGCCATATCCATTCCGGAGGCTTCTGCTACAGACCAGGCTTTTTCAAGCGATTCTGAAGTTTCCGTCCCAGTCCCTGCTACGTCTCCAGCGCAAGTGGTTGCTTACCACACCGTTGCATCAGGCCAGAGCCTTTGGCAGATTGCTCAGCTACACCGGGTTGGACTACAGGATCTAAAGGCTGCTAACCAGCTCCCGGTCGAAACATCCATCCGAGTTGGACAGGTCTTAAAAGTACCCAGTAGCGACGCTGCTACTCAGTCGCCTGCTCAACAGGCCATCCAGAACCTGGCTACGCGAAGCGCCGAGCCAACGACACTGGTTGCCACTAACAATCTTGCTCTGCAAAGCGTCGAGACAGTCGCTAAAGCTAAAATTTCAGAGCAGAGTCAGTCTCAACCAAATCAAGCTGCTGAAGAGCTAGAAGTCTCTGAAGAAGTTAACCAGCAGGAAGTTCCCACACTGGACGAGGTGCAAGTCTCAACTGAGATAGCCAACGCTGGTGTTAGCCCGTCCGAACAGACTTCAGCTCAAGCAGACATCAATTCTGATGAGGATCAAGCGATTCTCCCTGCAGTTATAGAGTTCGATATCGCAGATGCGCCTCTTGCAGAACGAACGACCGCTGACTCTACACCGGTTGTTACCGCGCTTGCTGCGCCTACTCAAAGGTTTGATAGCTATCAGGTCCAAGCAGGCGACACTATCGCAGATATTGCGACTTCACTGGGGACAACTGCTGCGGAGTTGATCTCGGTGAACGACCTGGCAGATCCAAACGTGATTATGACTGGTGCTACTTTGATAGTGCCTACCATTGATAGCGGTAAGGCCACTAGACAACTCGACCAGCCGACGACAGGCAGCACAGTTGGTCGATCGTCACAGAACAGTCGTTTGGCCTACTTGCAAAGAACTGCTATCCGGCAGAATGAATATAGCGCGGTTGAACAATTAGGTGATGCCAACCAGCAGCCTGCCTCTGTAGAGAGTGCTCAGAGCGTTGCGGCACAAGGTGGGGTCGATCCACACGTGGCGAATCTTCTAGAAGAAGTCCAAGAGATTCAAAGCGGACCTGTTCGGATTGCCGAAGCGGAAATCACCCAGGTTGAAGAGGTTTCGCCTTCACCTCGGGTTGCAGAGCGAGTTGCAGAACGGGTTGCGATCGCACCCACACAAACCAACGAGACAGCAAACGCCGTCGATCCATCGCTACTAGCCGTAGCACCGTTGAGCCCAGACGCATACATACCCGCCCAGCGATCGCCTACAGGTCAGCTGGTCTCGCCAGACATGCCGCTGCTGCCAGAAGCCGATGAGTTCTTACCCGAAGCGCCCGATTACTTCAACGGCTATATCTGGCCTACTCGCGGCACGCTCACATCCGGCTACGGCTGGCGGTGGGGCAGAATGCACCGAGGCGTAGATGTCGCTGGTCCTGTAGGAACGCCAATAGTAGCCGCCGCTAGCGGCGTCGTCGAAAGAGCAGGCTGGAACTCCGGCGGCTATGGAAACCTAGTAGAGATTCGTCATCCCGACGGTAGTTTGACCCTCTACGCTCACAACAATCGTCTGAACGTCAGCACAGGGCAGGCAGTTAAGCAAGGTCAGCAAGTTGCCGAGATGGGCAGTACTGGCTACAGCACCGGACCACACCTTCACTTTGAAGTGCACCTGAACGGGAAAGGGGCTGTAAATCCAATTGCTCATCTCCCTAGCCGTTAAACCTCTAGACAATCAGCTCTAGACGGTCAGATTGTCTATCTTCTAAGCTGCGATCAGCCTTTTGACTAATCGCAGCTTGTCTTTTGATAGCTAGGATACTTTTTCGAAGGGTTTTCCGTTTCGTGTTACATTTGTTGAGCTAAGGTTGATGCCGATTGCGGCGACAATCCAATCGCATAAGGCTCTGTAGCTCAGTGGTTAGAGCAGGGGACTCATAAGCCCAAGGTCGCAGGTTCAAATCCCGCCAGAGCCATAAAAGTGCCACAAGCGTCCTCGGCACACTCTAGTTATCAAGTGCTGCATGTGAAAGTACCCCATCAAAAAGCGCTACACAAGAAAGTGTTCTACTAAGGATTGAAAAGCGGAGAAAGTTTATGAGTGAGCAAGGATGCCTCAGAGTGGGTCAAATCGCTCCAGACTTTACAGCCACTGCTGTCGTCGATCAAGAATTCAAGACGCTCAAACTGTCTGACTATCGCGGCAAGTATGTCGTTCTTTTCTTTTATCCGCTGGATTTCACGTTTGTTTGTCCGACAGAGATTACAGCCTTTAGTGACAACTACAGCAGCTTCCAAGACATCAAAACAGAAGTGCTAGGCGTTTCTATAGATAGCGAATTCTCTCACCTCGCTTGGATCCAGACAGATAGGAAGATGGGCGGCGTCGGCGATCTCAACTATCCTTTGGTTTCAGATATCAAAAAAGAGATCAGCGCGGCTTACAACGTGCTCGACCCAGAAGTGGGCGTAGCATTAAGAGGATTATTCATCATTGATAAGGACGGCGTCGTACAGCATGCCACCGTCAACAATCTTTCCTTTGGCCGCAGTGTAGACGAAACGATGCGAGTGCTTCAAGCTATTCAGCATGTTCAATCGCATCCCGACGAGGTTTGCCCGGCTGGCTGGGAGCCCGGAGACGCTACGATGAACCCCGACCCGATTAAGTCTAAGGAATTCTTCGCAGCGGTGTAGATGCAGCTCGCTTCTAGGGACTTTCGAGGACTTCTGAATCGGCGCTTTTTCGACAATCTGCTGCCGCTACCCGCATACTGCCGGTTTCAGCTAGGAGAAGTTCTACCCGATTTTACGCTGGTAGATACAGACGCTCAGACTCATCAGCTTTCTAGCTACAGAGGAAAGCCAGTCGTTCTAGCGTTCACTCGAATCTTTACTGAAAAGCAGTACTGCCCCTTTTGCTATCCACACCTTCTGGCGCTGAATGAGGCGTACGGCCAATTCACTGGCCTAGGGGCAAAGGTACTGATGATAGCGAGTACAGACGTGAGTCAAAGCGCAGTAATTAAGCAAGACCTGTCTCTAAAGATGCCGCTGCTAGTTGACTCTAGCTGCATAGTCTTTCGTCAGTACGGTACCGGGCAAGCGCTAGGTGCACCTTTGCCTGCCCAATTTGTTTTAGATGCGCAAGGTCGGCTGTGCTTTCAGCACCTGTTTTCTTTTGCGCACACTAATGCAACGCCTGAGCGATTGCTGTGGGCAGTTAGAAGTCTGTAGCTTGCTGAAAATTGCTGAAACCAACGGAGAAGGAGGGATTCGAACCCTCGATGAAGTTTACACCCCATAACTCCTTAGCAGGGAGCCGCTTTCAACCACTCAGCCACTTCTCCATGAGTGAGCAACCATGATACCAAGAACTCTGCGAAAGCTCTAGCAGAATTTTGAGGCAATTTCTGAGCTAGGGCTAGTCGCAAGTGTGATTCTAGGCAGGCGGTGCTTAAAACCGCAGAGGATCTCCCAGGAGATGGTGCCTACGGTCTCTGCCCACTCGTCAGCATGCAGACAGTGATGCTGCGTTTGGCCCAACAGAGTGACGATGTCGCCTTCTTGAACGGTCTTGAGGGCTGATACGTCGAGCATGAGCTGGTCCATCGTGATAGCGCCAATCTGATTGACCCTCTGTCCGTTCAAGACCACCTGCATCCTATTTGAGAGCGCGCGCGGTACACCATCGGCATAGCCAATCCCAACGATCGCAATTTTCATCGGTTTAGGGGCAATAAACTTATAGCTGTAGCTGACGCCGGTATTGGCATCTATCTCCTTTATGTGGGTGATTCGAGCTTTGACTTCTAGAACGGGTTGCAGCTTTACGCTAAGTGATTTGCACGATTTGAGATGTGGGGCAGGATAGAGGCCGTAGGTAGAGAGCCCCACGCGCACCATGTCGTAGTGAAGTGCAGGGTCTAGTAAAGCGGCAGCAGAATTGGCTAGATGAAGTTTAGGGGGGAGCAGGTTGGCTTGCTTTAGGGATGCGATCGCCTGCTCGAATCGATCATGCTGTAACCTCATTACCGTTTGATCTAGGCTATCGGCAGTCGCCAGATGAGAACAGAGCCCTACCGCTTCTAGATGGGGCAGCTGCCGAACCAGGCGAGCAAATTCTACGGCTCGCTGCCAGCTAAACCCTAGTCGTGACATACCGGTATCTAGCTTGATATGAACCGGTAGCCTAGTCGCTTGATTCGCGAACTGGCTTTTGAGCGTTTCCGAAAAGACAAGCGCCTGTTTAGGATTGACGATAGTGGGCTGTAGGTGCCAGCGGGCGATCGCCCTAATCTCTTCCGGGTCATTCACCGCTCCCATCACCAATATTGGCACCTCAATACCGGCCTGGCGCAGCTCTATCCCTTCTGGCACGGTAGCCACTCCTAGCCAGGTTGTCCCAGAGGCGATCGCAGTCTTAGCCACCGTCACCGCGCCATGCCCATAGGCATCTGCCTTCACTACTGACATTAAATCGGTGCCCTCTGACAGTAGCGCTTTAAGCGACTTGATGTTGTGAGCTAGCGCATCTAAATTAATTTCGACCCAGGCCCTCGCCTGGCGCATAGTCGACAGCGCAGACGTTGTTTCCCAGCTCAGCATCTGTAACCTCAAGAAATATTGACCGCAAGAAAACATCAGCCGCAGAGAGTAAATCTATTCTTCCAAACGACGTGTTCTCCTTTGGAAGAATAGTGTAGCAGCGCTCAAACCCTCGGAATTGCTTGGCTATGCTACTATCTATTCAGGATATGGCGTACTAGTACATGAGTAAGGTTCTCGTTTTAAATGCCTCCTATGAACCGCTAAACATCACCAGTTGGCGACGTGCGGTCGTGCTCATCATTAAAGGCAAAGCCGAACAAATCGAGCAGCGCGAAGAGCAGGTCTATCCAGACTTTCCTTTGCCCACAGTCATTCGCCTACGCCACTACGTCCGAATTCCATACAAAGATATTCCCCTTACCCGTCGCAACTTACTTCATCGCGACAACCATACCTGCCAGTACTGCGGTTACACAGGCGACACGTTGACCCTAGACCACGTCATCCCCAGATCGCGCGGCGGTGGTGACTCATGGGAAAACATTGTCAGCGCCTGCGTACGCTGCAACGTCAAAAAAGGTAGCCGCACTCCAAGAGAAGCCGAGATGCCACTAGCAAATCAGCCTCGTAAGCCGCACAGCAGCCTATACTTCGAGATCTCTAGACACGTGCGCGGCGGCGTTCATCAGGAATGGCGTAGATACGTCATTGGATTGAACTAGCCAAATCCGCCAGAATCAGGTGCACACTCCACAGGTGCATATTTCATCACATTACTCCCAAAGAGCACATTGCTAAACGATAGACTGCTAAACGATAGACAGCTGAACGACAGCCCTCCTCACAGCGACAAGCCGTCAAAGACTAGGACCGCTTCTGATGCGGCATCATCCGATGTAGTGACCGCAGACCAAACAGACAAGCTGCGCCGCGCTGCGGGATTTGACAGCAACCGCGCAGAGGCACTAGAGAAACTGCTTAAGAAACACAGCGGTACTCATCAGGTTGTTCTGCTACAGGACTTTCCTGATCCTGATGCGCTATCTTCAGCGTGGGCCTATCGTCTGATGGCACAGGCATACAACATCCAGTGTGATATCTACTATTCGGGTACGCTCAGCCATCAAGAAAACATTGCACTGGTCAAGTTAACCAATTTGCCTGCCAAGCGATGGCCTAGCAATGCGAAAGAAGCCCCCGATCTCTCTCAATATCAGGGCTACGTTCTAATCGACACGCAAGGAACGACCAGTCACCTGACCGAGAAGGTTAAAGCAGCCGAACTCCCCCTACTACTTGTTGTTGACCACCATGCAACACAGGGAAAACTATCAGGCGAGCTGCTAGATATTCGGCCGCATATCCATGCAACAGCAACAATCATGACCGAATACCTCAGCTCTGGCATCGTTCAACTTGATCGCAGCAACGATCAGCATGTGAAGTGCGCAACTGCGCTGATGCACGGGCTGCGCTCCGATACCGGTCGCCTGATGCAGGCATCAGAACCTGACTTTCTAGCAGCAGCCTTCTTGAGTAAGTACTACGATGCGCAGCTCTTGAGCGCAGTGCTACAGGCGTCTAGATCGCGCCGGGTGATGGATGTGATCGAGCGATCGCTGCGCAACCGTCTCATTCAAAACAGCGTCTCGATTGCAGGCGTTGGCTATCTTCGCTATGAAGACAGAGACGCTATCCCTCAGGCGGCAGATTTTCTTGTGACCGAAGAAAACGTTCACACCGCTGTCGTCTACGGCATCGTCCACGATGAGGACGAAGAAAAGGAGCTCGTAGTGGGCTCTTTGAGAACAAACAAAATTACTCTCGATCCTGACGAGTTCATCAAAGAAGCTCTAGGTCAAGACAACCACGGCCGTTTCTTTGGGGGTGGGCGCTCTATGGCCGGTGGCTTTGAAATTCCGATTGGCTTCCTCTCTGGCTACTACGAGAACAGCGACTACAACCGTCAGAAATGGGAAGTGTTTGACAAGCAAATCAAACAAAAACTTCAGCGGCTAGTAAATCCAGAAAACGGTGTTCTAAATACCGATTAGCGATCCGAGTGGTGAGATACTGTGAATGCATTAATGCTGCACTCACTCGATCAGGAACCGCCCAATGACGACGACGCTTTGTGAATACCGACCAGGCTTAGAGGGAATTCCGGCTACGCAGTCGAGTATTAGCCATGTGAACGGTCAAAGTGGTGTTCTAGAGTATCGCGGTATTCGGATAGAAGATCTCGCTCGTAGCAGCAGCTTCTTAGAAAGCTCTTATCTGCTGATCTGGGGTGGGCTGCCAACCCAAGCTCAGCTAGATGTCTTCAAGCACGAAATCCAGTACCATCGCCGCCTGAAGTACCGCATCAGGGACATGATGAAATGCTTTCCCGAAAGCGGACATCCAATGGATGCGCTCCAAGCGTGCGCTGCAGCGCTAGGACTATTTCACTCAAAGCGAGAGCTAAATGACCCAGCCTACGTCCAAAACGCAGTGGTCAGACTGCTGGCGAAGATCCCTACGATGGTGGCTGCTTTTGAGCTGATGCGCAAAGGGAATGACCCGGTACAGCCTAGAGACGATCTAGACTACGCATCAAACTTTCTATACATGCTCAACGAAAAAGTACCGGACGCTCTAGCCGCTAGAATTTTTGACGTGTGCTTGATTTTGCATGCGGAGCACACTATCAATGCCTCTACGTTCTCAGCGATGGTAACCGCTTCTACGTTGACAGACCCCTACGCGGTTGTCGCTTCTGCGGTCGGTACCCTAGCAGGACCTTTGCATGGCGGAGCTAATGAAGAAGTGATTGCGATGCTAGAAGAAATTGGTTCTGTCGAGAACGTGCGACCCTACATTGACGCGCGAATTGCCAACCGCGAAAAGATCATGGGTTTTGGGCACCGGGTGTACAAGGTGAAAGACCCTCGGGCTGGAATCTTGCAGGGGCTAGCCGAGCAGCTATTCGACAAGGTTGGTCGCGATGACTATTACGATATCGCGCTAGAGCTAGAGCTGGTAGTTGAGGAGAAGCTGGGTCACAAAGGGGTCTATCCCAATGTGGATTTCTACTCTGGGCTGGTGTATCGAAAGCTGGGGATTCCATCTGATCTGTTTACGCCGATATTTGCGATCGCCCGCGTTGCCGGTTGGTTGGCTCACTGGAAAGAACAGATCAGCACCAATCGAATCTTTCGTCCCACTCAGATCTACGAAGGACTTCACAGTCAACCCTATATCCCCATAGAAAAAAGGCCGGACATCTGGGATAAATAAAGGATTTCTCTGGTGTTAGTACTGAGGTGATGGGCGCTACCCCTCTTTGCAATCTATAGAACTGCGGGGATTATATATGCAGTGACGATTTTCAGGAACTCCAGCCCCTCCGGTGAAAACCGGGGGGGTTTTATTTTGAGCATCGTATCCCAGTCATAGGCTTTATCTATGGCTCTGCTATGGGTTTGCCGTTTAGATAGAGAGTATAGAAGTTGATTAAGCGCTAGAATCGGTTAAAGAAATGTATCTAGACACCGCAAAACGTCTTTTATTAGCATGACTTCAGGGATTGACCTTCAAGGGACATTCGTCCAAGCGCTTACTGATCTGGGCTTGCCTGCGGGCGCGGCAAAAACAGTCTGGATTCCACTGCCAATGCTACTGATGCTGGTAGTGGCAACAGTCAGCATCTTTATCTGCGTCTGGCTAGAGCGAAAAATTTCCGCAGGCGCTCAGCAGCGCATTGGCCCCGAATACATTGGTCCGCTCGGCGCACTACAGGCCGTAGCAGATGGTATCAAACTGATATTTAAAGCGGACATTACCCCTGCTAAAGCGGATCCCTGGCTCTTCGTTATCGGCCCTGCCGTGGTCGTGATTCCTGTCTTCCTGTCTTTTTTGATCGTTCCGTTCGGTCAGAATCTAGTTATCACCGATCTAGGTATCGGTATCTTCCTGTGGATCTCTCTTTCTAGCATCACGCCCATCGGCCTGCTGATGGCTGGCTACTCTTCTAACAACAAGTATTCATTGCTAGGCGGTCTGCGGGCGGCGGCTCAGTCGATCAGCTACGAGATTCCGCTAGCGTTAGCGGTTCTAGCCGTTGTGATGATGTCTAACGGGCTTAGCACAATCGATATCGTCAACCAGCAGTCTGGCTATGGCATTTTAGGCTGGAACATCTGGCGACAGCCTGTGGGGTTCGTCATATTCTGGATCTCAGCCCTAGCAGAATGTGAGCGACTACCCTTTGACCTTCCCGAGGCAGAGGAAGAATTGGTTGCAGGCTATCAAACTGAGTACACAGGTATGAAGTTTGGTCTCTTCTACGTTGGCTCCTATGTCAACTTGATGCTGTCTGCGCTGATCGTGTCTGTGCTGTACCTCGGCGGGTGGAGCTTTCCTATTCCTGTTGAGACCATCACCGCGCTGCTAGGCATCGACGCAAACGTTGCTTGGGTACAAATCATTACAGCTTCTCTAGGGATTGTAATGACAATGCTAAAAGCATATCTGCTTGTCTTTTTGACTATCTTGCTTAGGTGGACAGTACCCCGCGTCAGAATTGACCAGCTGCTGGACTTAGGTTGGAAGTTCCTCTTGCCAATCGCGCTAGTGAATCTATTAGCAACAGCCGCGCTAAAGCTGACTTTCCCAGGCGCATTCGGTGGCTAGCGCTATCAGCCTATTACTCTCTCTTTGACTACCTACTTCAGAGCTCCTGCCATGTTGAACTTCTTAAAACAAGTCGGCGACTACGCGAAAGAAACAGCCCAAGCCGCGAAATTTATCGGACAAGGTCTATCGGTCACTTTTGACCACATGAAGCGTCGTCCTGTCACCGTGCAGTACCCATACGAAAAGGTGATTCCGTCTGAGCGCTACCGGGGTCGGATTCACTTCGAATTCGATAAGTGCATCGCTTGTGAAGTGTGCGTGCGGGTTTGCCCTATCAATCTGCCCGTTGTCGATTGGGAGTTCAACCGAGAGACCAAGAAAAAAGTCCTTAACCACTACAGCATCGACTTTGGTGTCTGCATCTTTTGTGGTAACTGTGTTGAGTACTGTCCGACCAACTGCCTATCAATGACAGAGGAGTACGAGCTCTCAGCCTACGATCGCCACAATCTTAACTACGACAGCGTGGCACTAGGCCGTTTGCCCTATAAGGTGACAAACGACCCAATGGTGACGCCGATGCGTGAGTTTGCCTATTTGCCAAAAGGTGTGATGGACCCTCACGATCTGCCAGCCGGTAGCCAAAGAGCAGGCCGTCTGCCAAAAGATATTTTGGCGGAAATGGAAGCAGAGCAAGCTGCTAAGGAAAAAGAAACTGCTGAAACTGTAGCGGGAGAGTAGTTAGTCGCTGTTAATGTATCAGCGTATCTGGGTCGGCGTTTACATCGTGAGGAGAATATCGTTTTGATTTTGGCTTTAGATCTAGCAGCTTTCAACCTGGCAGAAGGCGTGCAGCTCGTTTCCTTTGGCCTATTAGGATTGATGATGGTAGCTGGGGCGCTAGGCGTCGTTTTACTTTCTAATATTGTGTATTCAGCGTTTCTACTAGGCTTTGTTTTTATTAGCATCGCCGGTCTGTATATTCTGCTGAATGCTGGCTTTGTAGCGGCTGCGCAAGTGCTGGTTTATGTCGGCGCTGTTAATGTATTGATTCTGTTTGGAATCATGCTGGTGAATAAGCAGGAAGACTTTATCGCAATCAAGAATGCTTGGATTGGTAGAGTTGCAACGGGCGCAGTTTGTGCAGGGTTGTTTGGCCTACTCAGTACGATGGTAATTTCTCACCCGTGGGCAATCTCAAATGCGCCTGCCGCTGGAGATAAGGCCATTGAGGTGATTGGACAGCACTTTTTCAGCGACTACCTGCTGCCTTTCGAGTTAGCCTCTGTACTGCTGCTAATTGCCCTAGTTGGCGCAATTATTCTAGCTAGACGAGAGTACATCCCAGATGAGACAGCTGAGGCACCAGCGCTTACTCTACCTGAAAGGCCGCGTGAGCTAGTGGCTGCTGGTAGCCGAAACGACTAGGCGCTTAAATAAGACGCAAACTCTGCATTCCCTACAAGATTTCTTCAACCCATCTATTCACATGCAACTTGAGTACTTTCTAATCTTGGCAGCAGCCTTGTTTTGTATCGGTATCTACGGCCTAGTTGTTAGCCGTAATGTGATTCGGGTGCTGATGTCTATTGAACTGATGCTTAACGCAGTCAATCTCAATCTGATGGCGTTTTCGAACTACCTAGACCCTGATGGAATCAAAGGACAGGTGTTTACCGTATTCGTAATCACAATCGCTGCCGCAGAAGCTGCTGTAGGGCTCGCTATCGTGCTTTCTATCTACCGAAACCGCGACACTGTGGATATGGAGCAGTTCAATCTACTCAAGTGGTAGTAGTTGCCTAGCCGATAGAAATTAGGGAGCGCTGTGCAGCTCAAGCAGGTCATCATTGTATACAAGGCTGGGAGTCAGCTCAGCAAAAGCTGCGCCGACAAGTGCGCGCGTCAGCTGGAGGCTCATGGAGCCAACGTGATGATGGGTCCGAGCGGTGCACAGGACAATCCCTATCCCGTCTTTCTACAATCCTCGCCCCAGCCGATTGATTTGGCCGTAGCACTTGGAGGTGATGGCACCGCGCTAGCTGCCGCACGTCACCTGGCGATGGATGACATTCCTATTTTGGCCGTAAATATCGGCGGACATCTCGGGTTTCTGGCGGACTCGTCAGAGGTGATTGGAGATTTTGAGCGGGCATGGGAGCGTTTGCTGAGCGATCAGTTCGCGGTTCAACGGCGGATGATGCTACAGGCGAGAACGCACAAAGGGGAATCGCACAATATAGAGCCGGTGAGCGATCGCTACTTTGCACTCAACGAAATGTGCGTGAAACCAGCCTCACCCAATCGAATGATCACCTCTACGCTAGAGGTCGAAATCGATGGAGAGGTCGTCGACCAATACCAGGGCGATGGGCTGCTAATTAGTACGCCTACTGGCTCGACTGGCTACACCGTCTCTGCTAACGGTCCAATTGTGCATCCAGGAATGCATGCGCTAATTGTGACGCCAATCTGTCCGATGAGCCTTTCTAGCCGACCGATTGTGCTGCCACCTGGCAGTACCGTTAGTGTCTGGCCCCTAGTTGACCCAGAAGGGAATACCAAGCTATGGGCAGATGGCGTACTCGCGACTACGGTTTGGCCAGGGCAGAGAGTGGACATTCGCATGGCCAGTCATTTAGCAAAGTTTATTTTGCTAGGTGATGACCACTCCTACTACCGGACACTGAGGAACAAGCTACAGTGGGCCGGAGCTAGAGTGAATTACTTCAATGATCATCGCCAGAGACAAAGTCAGGGGAAAAGTCAGACAAATCACTAGTCAATTACCCAGGGTCTGCGCATGACCAGGCGATTTCTGCCCTGCTGTTTGGCCTTGTACGTAGGTATCGTTATAAAGCTTGAAGTAGTCAACGTCGCAGAGGACCAGTGAAATGGGGGTGCGCGATCGCACTGCCCACTGCCACTTGCTAGCCAGATGCTTTTGAAAGCTCCGTCGGTTGGCAAGCCGTGTCAGATCATCTACTTCAGATAGCGTCTTGAGACGGTGAATATTATGCAGCCTAATGACCAGTGGCGCTTTCATTAGGGCAATGCTAGCTGGCACAATCGGTAGCCACCAGCCGCCTATCATGAGTGCTAGCTGGCTAAGTCCCAAGCTAGTACACAGCAAAGCTCCATAGAGCTGTAAGCGCTGGAAGTCTGTCTGGCACCAGTGGTATAGCCCTATGCCAAAAAAGGTGTAAAGCACAATCAGCCAGGATTCTGTGTGGCTAGCTAGCACTTTAATAGGATGTCTTTGCCCAAAAGCAGCGCTGACAATCTGGCTAGTCAGGCTGGCATGGATCTCTACGCCGTGGCTAGGAATCAATCCAACCTCACCTCTGCGGCTGAGAGGCATAGAATGACGCCTGATCGAGAGAAGATGCAGTGGGTAGCTCTGACTCGTTAGGCGCTTCAGTTCGTTCAACAAAACTGCGAGTGTGAATAGAAAAATTGCTGCTTCTACAGCTGACAAAGACCGTCCAGCGATAGGGAACGCCTACTTCGAGAGCCACTGAGTTAGGGAGGGTGACTTGCATCAAACCAGTCGCTGATTTTAGCGCTTCGGTATAGATAGGATCAGCCTGTTCAGGATGATGTAGAACGAACTCCATATCTGCGGCTTGTCCACAGTAGCAGCGGCACTGCCCCGGCGACCTCCAGACATCGTGCTCGAAGCACTGCGTCTTTCAGGGTCTGGGGTCCAGCGCACTTGGTTAGCACTAGCGGTGCTGCCTACGATACTAATAAGGATGGTCGTTTTTACGTGTAAATACTCTGCCACCTGTATCAACGAGCATATATTTCAAATCTTGGTCTGGGTAATTGACCTGGTCGGATGCGGTGCGATCGCCCACCTCCAAGTAGATCGCCAGATGATCAGACCGATTCACCAAATGGTGCCCATTGGCGATGCCCGCAGCAAAACCAGCCATCTCTCCGGCGGTCAGGATTTGCTCTCCATCATCCGTCACTAGCCAAAGTTCGCCTTGCACAACGTAGACAAATTCGTCTTGGGCAGAGTGCCAGTGCCTGAGCGCTGAGCGGCTAGCAGGTGCAAGCGTTGTAAGATTCACTCCAAAGTTTTGGAGCCCAACTGCATTGCCGACTCTTTGACGCGATCGCCCGCTTACAGCTGATTGAAAAGGAGTTGGGTAGTTGGTCCCGGTCTCGACTGGGACGGTGGATAAGTCTATTTTCATAGCTCACTCGCGATGGAAAGGGTTAGGAACTGGCGGAAGATTAGCACTAGAATTTCGGCTGCCAGTCAGGTGCGATGGGCACAGCCTTGAAAGTGGCAGTAGCTTCGGCACGCTTTGAAAGTGCAGCTATACCTGGATAGCGACTGGGCTCTATGACATCGTCTGCAATCAGGCGAGTAAACTGCCAAGCTACGCAGACGGTGATATCAGCTTGAGTCATTTCCTGAGTGACTAACCAGGCTGAAGTCTCGGCGGCGTACGGTTCAATCTGGTCATAGGCGGCGATAAGCTGGGTTTGAATGCGATCGCGCCAGGGCTGATATTGCTTGTCCTCGGGTCTTTGACGTTCATATTCGACCTGTACAGTCTTATCACAAGCATTAATACCCAGGCTAATCAGGCGAATGGCTCGCTGATAGCTTTTGATATCGACTGGCATGAGCGAATTATTCATATCAGTCAGCCGCTCGACGTAAGCCAAAATTAGGCTGGAGTCCATCAGGACTTCGCCATCGTCACATACCAGCGTTGGCGCTTTTAGTAGCGGGTTAATCTGGCTAAATTCTGGAATGCTGCGGAAGACTGACAGTGGTGAATGATCGAATGGGATGTTGAGTGCGTGAAGGGCGATCGCGACTCTTCTGACATAGGGTGAATCCAGCATTCCAATCAGTTGCACAGTCCTATGCCTCGTTTTCTAGCAGGGATACGGTGAGAGATTGTCTCTCAAGTACAGATAAGCACAAGGCAAAAGCTCGTCCTATCTATTGTTTCGATAGAGTGAGTTCATCAAACCGATAGTGCTTCAGGCAATTGCAGAGCGAAGCTACTTTGAATCGGCACCAAAGCAGGCAATCAAGCTGGCAAAGATTCAAAAATCTCTTTCACCAAATCTAGTGTCTTGTCATCCAATATCCGCCAGTCAACTTCTCCCGACTCATCAAACAGGCGATCGTCTGCTGCGATCGCCGATTCGGATTCGGCTGGATAGGCCGCACAAACCCGATAGCACAGCGCCCAGATATCTACCGTCTGGTCTGGCTGTCCGTCGCGCTTTAGCCTGAGCGTGTATAAAGGAGAGGGCTGAGGCAACGCGGCCATCAGCGCAGCTACTCTATCGTGCTCTTCGGTTGGCACCCCATGCAGCCCCTTTTGCAGCCGCGCATAGTCTTCTTTTTGCTGATCTGTTGTGCCTTCTGGCCAGATCAGCTCTTCTTCGTAGCTGCCCTGCCATTCAGTGTCGTCTAGCTGCTTACGAATATTGTCGATCACCCGAATCAAAGCAGGCTGCATTAGCTGCTCTACCTTGGCTCTATCTAGAGTGCTGGCAAACTTGGGCATTCCTATTCACTCCATCCGCACCATACCAACGATTCCGTCCGCACTATTCCATCCGAAACCAAGCCGTCAGCGCAACAGCCAATCCATCGGCGGCATCATCCGGCTTAGGAATAGCCTTTAGCTTTAGTTCTCTGGCCACGGCATCTTGTACTTCTACTTTATCCGCATTGCCATGCCCCGTAATCGACTGCTTAATCTGAGCGGGCGTAAATTCGACAAACGGCAGGCTACGCTGAGCGAGTACTAGCATCACCACCCCTCTGGCCTGCGCCACCAGAATGGTGTTACCCATCCGATAGAAAAACAGCTTCTCAATCGAAACGAGATCGGGTTTGAACTCATCGATAACGCTGTGCAGATCGTCGTAGATGGTGCAGAGACGCTTACCAGTATCGGTGCGCGCAGGCGTCTGTACGATGCCATAGTCCACCACTTGGATATCTGGCTTCAAGTCTCGCATCTGGGCTGGGTCATACTCAATGACACCAAACCCCAAAATTGCTAACCCTGGGTCTAAGCCCAGAATGCGTTTAGTCATGCTGCCAGCTTATCGAACCGCCGAAGGCTGACGACCGTTCATTTCTGGAACAGCTACGCCGAATGCCGTACTAAATGTCTTCTCTACTTTGAACCCAGAATCAATCGTCTCTAGCGGATCTTTGCGCAGACGATGACGCAGGCATAGGGCAATCACCCGCTGAATGTCTTCGAGCGTCACTTCGGTTCTGCCCTCATAAGCGGCTAGCGCTTGAGCGGCCCGGTTAGTGACAATGTCCCCTCTAAGTCCGTCTACGTTTAGCTCTGAGCAAACTTCGGAGATCTTTAGCTTGTACTCCCGCTCGATAGTGACTTCTTTCAGTCGGTTCTGAGCCGCGATGATTTTCTCCTGTAGCGCATCTTGCTCAGCCTGACACTGTGCAGAAAATCCGTCCGGATCTTGGTCAAACTCGGTGCGCTGTTCGACGATACGAACGCGCTGCTCCGGCTCACGAACGGTACGAATCTCGGCATGCATCCCAAAACGATCGAGTAGCTGCGGTCGTAGTTCACCTTCTTCTGGATTACCGGAGCCAATCAGTACAAACTGAGCAGGGTGACGAATAGAGATACCTTCGCGCTCTACGGTATTCCAGCCAGAGGCAGCGGAATCTAGCAGGACATCGACGAGATGATCGTCCAGTAGATTAACTTCGTCTACGTAAAGAAGCCCACGGTTTGCTTTTGCTAATAGCCCGGGTTCAAAATCTTTCTTGCCTTCACCCAGCGCTTTTTCGATATCAATGGTGCCGCAGACCCGGTCTTCGGTCGCACCTAGCGGTAGGTCGACCATCGGCACTTTCTTATTAGCAGTGGTAATAGCTGCGCCTTCGTGCTCGTTGATTACATCGGGGTTGTCAGGCGCACGGTTGAAGGGATCGTTAGCAACCACTTCGATTTCTGGAAGTAGGTCCGCTAAAGCGCGAATTGTGGTGGATTTGCCTGTACCGCGATCGCCCATAATCATCACGCCACCGATCTTAGGATCGATCACATTTAGGATCAGCGCTAACTTCATATCCTCTTGGCCAATAACCGCAGTAAAGGGGAAAACGGCTCGGCGGGCTGGCGATTTTGCGGTACTCACAGGTGAAATCTATCTATATATTGGGGCTACTCCATTGTGCCACAGCGGACCACTCCTAGTTCTTTTCGGCTCATGACTGGTTACAGCTCCGAATTTATCTATCTCTCTGTTCGGCCGAACCTAGTCTAGGCTAGAGCATCGCTCTCTATTAACCGAATCACCAATAGATACAAGACAAGCGCCAACGATTGTCAGCGCTTAGAGCTCTTGAATATGCAAACGTTTAGTCAATCGGAGCGGCGGGATTTGAACCCACGACCCCTACTACCCCAAAGTAGTGCGCTACCAAGCTGCGCTACGCCCCGAAGCCGCTAATTTGCCTATAAAGAATAGCACAACCCACGACCCCTACTACTGCAAAGTAGTGTGTTACCAAGTCACAGGATGATCAAAAGAGATAACAGAGGACTATCCTGAGGAGTTTCCGCACATTCATCCTGCGGACAGTCCTGAGGACATGCTATAGTTAATTCAGTGAACAAGACTGAAGGGTTTCGGGGGAACGGCTTCCACTGGTGGGTAAAGCCCCTTCTGGCGAACAAATGCCAGAGCGACTGACAGTCCACTGTTGATGCGTAAAGCAATTGTCCCCCTAGACAAACTGCTCTAAACGCAGAAGCAGTGCCAGTGCTAACGTCAGCATCACTACCAACGTCATCACCGACACCGCTACCGCTAACATAAATCAACTGATACCGGTCTCAAACGAGATCAGTTGAATCGTCAAACAGATACGAAACACAAAAAGGAAACCAGAGCTAGCAGAAATGCTGGCTCTTTTTATAGCTTACTCTGTTTTCTTTGCATAAACTAGAGCGATCGCTTCGAGACTAGCCAAGCGCCTTCGCCACCAGAGCGATAGCCTGAACGGTTGAACACAAAACCTGCTTCGTAGAAGACCTGTCCGTAGCTTTCGATTTCCTTTGGAGTGAGTTTTAGTAGCTCGGCAAGTTCAGAGGTTCTAAGTTTCCATCTGCCGATGGCAGCTTTCTCTAACGATTCGTAGTAGGCCAGGGGGTCTCTTGTCGCTGAAGCGAGCTGGAGTTTTGCAGACATTTCAGCAGCGATCGCACTGACTAACTTCACCATATCGGACTGATTGAGCGCCAGATCAGAAGACTGCCCTGAGGACTGACCTGTAGACTCATTTGCGGACGAGCTACCAGCCTTATTGAGTCCTTTACGCTCTATAAATTCGGCGACATTTCCACCCACACCAATGAAGCTGTGCAGTTCATCTAAGAGCTTGACCTGCTCACTACTAACATAGGCGCGGTTGCCAATCTTTTCCCGTTCAATGCCCAGATCTGACATGCGCTTGTAAACAGCGCTCCTAGCCAGTTGATAGCGATCGCTCAGCTGATTGACCGGAATTCTGTCAATATTTCCGTCACTCATGACCTATCCTCTGGACAATCCGCAGGAACTCTAAGTTAGATATATCATACATACTTTCCTATGCTCGATCAGAGGGAGCGTATGAACGATTTAGGATAGTCCTCAGAAATACAGTACATTTACACTATACACGTGTTCCTGAGGACTGTCCTTTGAACTTATGAGCCGTCTTTCTGAGTGAGTCTTGAACGGGCTAACTCGGACTTAGTATCCGTAACTCCAGCGGGCGTAGTAGCCTCTAGCGTCGATGTGGGTGAAAATTGAGGAGCTAGCAAGGCCGCCTCGTGAACCCCACCAGCGGTTGAGACGGTCGTAGACGGTGTAGGAATGAATGCCGATGACGACAAAGTCAATGGCGTCACCGGACATATGGCGAGAGAACCGAGCGCCGCCGACAGCGCGGTTGCTGGCAGGATCTCGATACCAGGAATTAACGCGAATGGGGCGATCGCCTAACCGGGCTCTGACTTCTTCCATCACCCTGGCAATCCGGATAATGCCGTAGACCACGTTGCGGCTAACAGGAATGCGACTGCCGTTCTTGGTGGCTTCTGCCCAGGTGAAATTGCCATCTGGGATAATGGGTTCCGAGAGGAAAAAGGTACTGTTGAAGCCGGGAAGTCGGAAGGGTCCAGTGGGAGCCGGTCTAGTCGGTGTGGGGGTAGGCTTTGGGGTTGGGCGAGCGGGTGGCGCTGTAGGTTTTGGGGTTGGGGTTGGCTCAGGGACGGGTTGGGGCTTGGCGTCGGAGTCTTTGTGGGGAGTGTTCTTTGGCGGGTTGCCTTCGATCAGGATATCGGGGGCGAAGGCGTACCAGTCTTTGATGTTGCGATCGCCCAGTCCAGTTGTGGCCAGCGACACCTGCACATGATTTCCCGGCGCTGAACTGTAGGAATCTAGCTCGAATTCTGTCCTGTTTTTGACAAAGATTTTCTCATCAGCAGAGAGTTGAGCGGATAGCACAGGCTCTAGCTTGAATAGCGTATCGCTGATGACTTTGAGTGTGATGGTCGATCCGCTGATGCGCACATCTGGTTCGTAAGCGTACCAGGTGTTACGGTTGAACTCGCCTAGGAATTTGTTGGCGATCGCAATCTTGAGGTGATTGCCCGCAGCGGGAAGATAGGACTGGAGATCAAACTGAGTGCCGTTTTTGACAAAGACTTTGTCTGAGGCAGCGAGCTGTGTGGAGAGTATGGGCTGCTGTTTAAAGAGGGTGTCGCTGATGACAGTCAGCTTGACCGGAGAAGTATCGAGCCTGATGTCTGGGTTGTAGGCATACCAGATCCGCTGATTGTTGCCTAGCGTTTTGTTGGCTAGCACTAGGCGGGTGTGATCGCCTTCCGCTTCTGTGTAGGAGACTAGCTCAAATTCGGTGCCGTTCTTAACGAAGACTTTCTCAGAAGCAGACAGCTGAGCCGATAGTTTGGGACTGAGCTTAAAAAGCGTATCGCTAATGACTTTGACTTTCACGGTAGACTCAGCTCCCTAGTTAATGCGGTGTCGCTATGGATGGTATGGCAAGTTTGCACCCAGCTTACGGCAGACTCGAAAGCTCTAGTTCTTAAAGATGGACACCCAGATAAAATAGCAAATCTTGGTTTGGTTGAGCCGTTTTATTTGCGGTAGTCAGCAGATGGCAAAGGATTTAACCTGATCGGCGGGAAGTCCCGCGCTCTACCGACAGGTGAGCACCGGGATGAAAGCTAGGTGAGCGAGAGCGAACAGTCTTGTTTCTTCATGATAGAATGTAGGTATATCAATTGATTAGCAAGGTTTTCCACCCCTTCAAAGTGTTCGTCGAGAAAAATATCACCCTCGAAAATGTAACGGTGACGCGACACAGTTTTTGGAAGAAAGGAAGCTCAGACAATCTATCTCTGAAGTCAGCGGCAGGACTATGTCGTCGACTATAAACAAACAGCCTGTAGACGGGATCTGATCGGGGGTGGCAACGGTGCTACCTAGACAAGACCGAATGAAGCAGGAACTTCTCATAAGCGGTGCCGATTAGATTCTGGTACATGAGCTGAGAAGCCCGCGCTGTACTCGTAGAGTCAGCGTCGGGAGCATGTCACGCAATCTCACTGAAAGGTGACTGACTTAGAGCCGCTATCAGTTGCGAGGCGATACCAGCAGGCCATTCACCCTCACAGTTGCGCCCAGTCAACAGAATAAATCGCAGCCCATACCGAGTCGGAAAGCCCTCAGCTTCTAGCCAGATAGTTTCACTTTCCTGCTCACAGCTCAGGCGCTCTTCGTCGACTAGCTGCTCGGCCATTGCTGCCATCGCGGCTGCTAGCTGTCTAGATAGCCGACAGAAATCTTTGAATTCTTCAGCGGTCAGCTCTAGCGCCCAGTTCTCTCCAGCTAGCAAAGCGCAAAAGCTGTCGGCGGTCGGATCCCATCCTAGTCGCCAGCCTTCGCCTTCTAGAACTTTGCGAGCCATTGATTGTTTGAGTGGATGTCCATGATTGCTAGCTGCCTACAGTAGGGGGTGCAGGCGGTAACGCGAAAGACTCGTAGAGGAAGTTGGTGAGGCGATCGCGCACATCCCAGTCCAAACTCTCTATCGCCGCAATATCGCCAGTCATCGGATTGTCTTCTAGACCGTAGTCAGGATAGTCCTGAGGAGTTATTAGCTCAAATGCACCTAGATAGTCAGCCATCGTCAGCTTCCACTCAAATCGCAGATGGGTCGGACGGTCCTTGATGTAGAGGTGATAGCGAATGATTCTAGAAACCAGCGTATTTTCTGCATCAGTGTCTCCAGTTTCGCTGCTGATGTACTGGTTTTCTAGAGGTAGTTCGGGTATTTGCTCGTATGCCTGGGTTGCGATCGCACTCGGACTGACCCGCCGCGATGAAGATTGTGCCTGGGCAGTGCCAATCGTGAGGCCATTAAACGCAATCAGCGTAGCTACCAAGACGCCTAATAAACGATATCGCTTCAGGTGTCTTTGCATAGCTACGCCTACTGTGGTGATGCTGGATTGGGTCAGTCGACAGCTCTATTCGCCAATGATTTCTGGCTGGGTCAGTTCGTCGGACATTTCGACAATGGCACGTAGAACTGGCTTCATTTTAGATTCGTCGAGACTGTCAAATTCTTCAAAACGACGGCGCTGTGCGCGGTTGGCGACTTGTACAGTGATGCGATAGCGATTTGAGGCGGCGCTGATTAAATCTTCAGTGCGGCGCATGACTTGTTGGCTGTCGAAGGGAAGTCGCTTCATAAAGTTCGTAGGTGAGTATAAGTGATCAGTATAGCAAAATGATGATGCCCAGTATCAACTAGGGTTGGGCGTTTGGCGATCGCGCCTGAACTGCCTCTGCTTCGGTATCTCGATCTTGCTCTTTTAGCAGCAGGCTGTAGGAATCGTACAGGTACTGAACAAACGGGCGGCCAGGTTGAGGATCGCGCTCTACCATTTGGATAGCTTGGTCGTAGACGGTCTCTGCTTCGTCTGTCTTACCTAGATCGTGTAGCGTCACGGCTAGCTTGATATAGGCTTCAGCAAAATCGGGATTGAGCCGAATCGCTTCGCGGTAATTCACTTCTGCGGCTGAGTACTGTTCGTAGATGCGATACGTATCGCCGATGTAGTAGTTCACTTTGCGATCTGCGGCGATCGCAGCTTCCACCTGCCCATCTCGGTACAGCACCTCTGCCAAGTTGCGCCGAGCCTCTTCGTTCTCGGGCACTAGCCGAATCGCCTCGCGGTAGGCAGTTGCTGCCGCGTTGTACTTCTTTTGGGCAGAGAGCGACTCTCCCCTCAATAGATAGAGCTGATCGTTATTCGGATCGAGCTGGATGGCTCTGGCCGCAGCGTCGGCAGATTCGTCATATTCGCCCTGGTATTGCAGTTCACGGGCCAAGATTGTAACAGTCTCTGCATCATCAGGCGCTAAACGCGCTGCTTCTCGTAGTAGCTCTAGGCGCTCGTCGCTAGCTTCGCCGAGAAATGTCAGCAGCATTCCTAAATTTTTGTAGGCGATCGCATTGTCTGAATCATGCTCAATCGCCTTACGGTAAGCTGCCTCAGCCGCTTGATAGTCGCCTTGGCTTAGCAGCACGTTCGCTAGCTGGTAGTGAGCAACGCCATCACTTGAATCCAGTAGTATCTTCCGTCGCCAAAATGCTTCAGCCTCGACTAGTACTGTTTCGGACAAGCCAAAGCTGTTTAGTTCGGGGGTTGCTTGCTGAAAAGGGTCGGGGATCTCGTACCTGGCTAGCGATGAGTCAGTAGGAAGGCTCTGCGATTCCGCGTGAAAGAACTTCTGCTGGATCAAGACTGTTGATCCAAGCAGAAACGATAGGCTTAGACCGACGACGAGAGCAGAGCGCATAGTTTTAACCGATACGACTATCTCGATTGTTGCGAATCTGCCGCACTTGGATCGAAGCGTCTGTCCAGTTGTTGCATCGGCTAAGCCGTCAGGGTGCGATCGCTAGTAGAAATTAGCCTGAAAATTATTGCTGTTGGCTGATGCCGCGAGAGGTAAATTCAGCGGTATGTAGCTGTAAGTCAGGGTCATTAATAGTCTGACTTACCGCGTTCGAGATAGCTTGTGCCTGCTCAGCGGTTTTGGCGAGGGCAAACACAGTCGGACCGGAGCCAGACATCATAGTACCAATGCCGCTGTGCTGCGCGGTGATCGTCTGCATAGCTTCTTTGAGCTGCGCGACTTTGGGGTGCGCAGGCAGTACCACTTTTTCTAGGTCATTAGAGAGGTGATTAGCGATCGCCCCTGTATCATGGCTACCGATCGCCTTTATCATCGGACCGGAGTGAACGCGCAATCGCCGCTCTTCTAGACTCGCTAATTTATCCAATGGCACGTAGGTATGCTCGAACTGCTGCCGATACGCTTTGTAGGCCCAGGGCGTAGAAACTGACAGGCTGGTGTACTTAGCTAGCACAGCATGTAGCTTGGGCGGATTGGGAATGGGATTAATTGCTTCGCCGCGTCCGGTGGCGATCGCACAGCCCCCCACCAGACAAAACGGCACATCCGATCCCAGCTCTGCCCCTAGCTCTTGCAGCTCTACTCGCGTTAGGCCCAACTCCCACAGAATATCTAGTCCAAACAGCGTCGCCGCCGCGTTTGAAGACCCGCCAGCCAGCCCAGCACCTACCGGAATTTTCTTTTCGATCAAAATTTCCACGCCGCCCTGCTGATTCGTCCGATTAGGAAATCGCTTTTGCAGTAGCGAGACCGCCTTGTATGCCAGATTCGTTGAGTCGGTAGGCACTAGCGGATGGTCACACTCAATCGAGATGTTGGGCGCTTTGACGGGTCTGAGCGTAATGCGATCGGCGAGGGCTACGCTCTGCATCACCATCACTAGCTCGTGAAAACCGTCGGGGCGGCTGCCGATGATTTCTAGGTAGAGGTTGATCTTGGCGTTAGCGAGGAGGGTGAGCATTACTTAATTTCTCCAACGGCATCGCCAACTGCATCGCCAACTGCATCACTCAGCGCCACCCATTCCCTTACGCCTAGTCCTTCGGCCCTGATCTGTGGGTTGAGAGATAAGCCTTCTAATATAGAGGTCAACTCATCGCGATTTATGACGCTTTGCAGGTTGTTGCGTAGCATTTTGCGTTTTTGAGAGAAGCCAAGTTTGACTAGTTGGCCGAGGCGAACGGGGTCTTTGGCCGGGGTGGAAAAGGGCCGAGGGCGCAGGCGAATGACGGCGGAGTCTACTTTTGGTGGGGGCTTGAAGGCGCTAGGAGGAACGGGGCAAATTTCTTCGCACTCAGCGAGGTACTGGGCGCGGATGGTGAGCGCGCCGTTGGCTTTGGTGCCGGGCTCGGCGCAGAGGCGATCGCTAATTTCTTTTTGAACGAGTAGAACGATGTTGGTAAAGGGATAGGGATTGGGCGATCGCATCGTTCCCAACAGCTTCTCTAAAATCGGCGCGGTGATGTAATAGGGAATATTCGCCACGACTTTATTAGGCCGATCCAGTTCAAAATCTGTCAGCGCCTGGTCAAAGTCTAGCTTTAGAAAATCAGACTCAATTAGCCGAAACTGCCCGGACGCCATGTCCGCAATGAACTGGTCACTGAGCTGAAAGCACAAGTCCCGGTCAATTTCGACGGCTAGCACTTTAGCAGAAGTATCCAGCAATCTTTGGGTCAACACGCCTTGGCCAGGGCCAATTTCAAGGACATGATCGCCTTCAACTAGCTCACCAGCTCTAACGATTTGGTTGAGGATCTCATCACTCCGCAGCCAGTGCTGACCGAATCGCTTCCGCGCTCTTTGAGGGGTCTTTTGTCCAGTTCTTGGCGGCACGGGCTAAATCGGTCCTGGTTGAAAGAGTAATGGGGCGGCACCTTATCGTACCGTGAGTGCTCCTCATACAAAGAAAATCGTTTGCTTGCAATCAAGCAATAGCTGCAAGCTGCCTGAACATATAAACAGCATAGAAAGATAATGCTACGGCCCAAAAAAGTTGTTTTGATTGTTGGAAAAATAGTTTTGAAGCACTAGAAAATAAATATGATGAACCAAAAAGTTGTTTTGGAGCGCTAGAAAATAACTTAGGAGCACCCAAAAACGGCTATGAAGCAGTGGAATGTAATTGAGCGTTAGTTGAGATTCGTTTTCTGGTGCTACTTAATCGATAGAAGAAGAAGGTTATACATAGACACGCGATACTTTGTAAATGAGACAGGCACCAGATGAACAGGTAGCCGTCTCTAAAGCCTATAAACATCAACCTATGGAAAAATCTACCAGCTCCAAGCCATCTTCTAGCAGTTCTGGTCTACAAGACGGGAGAAAGCCAGCGACGCCGCTGCGCTGCTTCACAGGCGCGCTGATGTCGGCGACGCTTTCTTTGCTGGCCTATCGACTAGCGGTTTCGATTGCAGCGACCTTTGCAAGTAAGCCAGTTGTCTCAGACAATCCAGCGGTAGTGAATATTTCGGCGGCGGTGCGAACGCTGGTAAATGGCATGGTGGCGCTGGGTGCAGGCGTTTTTGGGGTAGCGGCGCTGGGACTAGTCGCCCTGGGCATTCAGCTGATCTTTAAGCCAGAGCAGCCGTCATCTACTGCAGACTCATCTACTACAGACTCATCTACTGCGGACGCAGAATAAATCATCCGTGCGAACTCAATTGCGGCGTTCACTGACGCGGTAAGGTATTCTGGCGAGCATAAACCCACAGAAAAACGACCCCTTAGGCAGCAGTAGCGAGTAATTTTCATGGCACAGATCTTTATTTCGGCTGGGCGCGGTGGCATTGTCAACGGTGTGCAGGATACGGGGGCGCGGGTAGCGGGGACAACGGAAGCGCAAGAGATGATCGCGCTGCGAGATTTGGTAGTGCCAGAGCTGCGATCGCGTCGCTATGATGTGCTCTCGGTCCCTGACGATCTCAACTTGACACAGAGCATTGCTTGGATTAATGCCAGGACTAGAGCCGGGTGCGATCGCGCTTGAAATTGAGGCCGCAGCCGTGCCTAATTCAGCGCTCAGAGGGGCAACGGTCTATCACATTGTGGGAAATCGCGATCGCCGCGATCAGGCCGAACTCATCCTGCTTTCTCTGTTAAAAGAAGTCCCCGAACTACCCAGCCGAGGCGTCCTACCTGATACCTCCTCGCCGACGGGTCGCCTTGCCTTTTGCCGTCAGACCCTACCGCCAGCGCTAGTGACTGAACTTGTCTACCTCAGCAACCCGCAGGACTTTGCCCTGCTGATGCAGCGGCGGCGCGATTTTGCCCTGGGTCTGGCAAATGGCCTAGCGGCTTGGAGTCGCGCTGTTACGGGCAACAGTCCTACGCCGCCTACGCAGACTGTCCCAGACTTTCCGACAATCAATATAGAGATCAACGGCGGAGAATACGCCGAAAAGGGCATCATCGTCAGCGGTAACGCCTATATCCCGATCGATCTCGCTGAACTGCTCAGCGTTGACCTTTCAACCGACGAGATCCGCCGAGTCCGGTATCGCGGCGTCGTCTATATCAAAGCGGTTGACCTCAAGCCATTTAGCGTCGGCGTTGGCTGGGATGCCAACACTCGCACGCTAAGGCTCAAAACCACCTCAGCGCTCAATATCTGTCCTGGCACCATCGATGTGATCATGAGCCACGGCAGCACTACCGAGCTCACCCTGACCACTTTCTTGCGCAATCAGAACAAGAGTGGCGCTGACCAGTTTCCAGACCTAGCCCAGCTGTACCGCGAAGAAGCCACCATCGAAGGTGTTGACTACGATATCGCCTTCTGCCAAATGTGCTTAGAAACTGACTTTTTGCGCTTTCCCGGTTTGGTCCGCCCCGCCCAGAATAACTTTGCGGGTTTAGCCGACGGCTCCGGCAACTTTGCCAGCTTTCCTAGCGCTCGTATCGGCGTTCGCGCCCACATCCAGCATCTCAAAGCCTACGCCAGCACCGAGCCCCTCGCCCGACCTCAGGTCGATCCTAGATTTGACTTTGTCCGACGCGGCAGCGCGCCTTTAGTAGGCCAGCTCAGCAATCTCTGGGAAGCCGACGCTACCTACGGCGACAAAATCATTGCCCGCCTCAACGAACTGTATAAGCTAGCCGGATTTATTTAGAACGCTGACTCGTTTTTTCTGCCTATTTAGCCAACCCAAAAACTGCCACCAACCTGATTTGGAAAAAGCAAAATCTCTAGGATGCTTGGGGAACGCTGAAACATAGTTCAGCCAAATTTGATACGTTGAATTCGTTTGCCGCCTTCATTCGCATTCATTCACCCGCCTGATAAACACCAACGCTTCTACACCCCTTCAACCATGTCTGTGAACTCTGCTTTTGCTAGAAACTGGCTCTTTGGCCTAACCGTTAACCAAGCTAAGCCTGATCAAACTCAGCGCTCAGCCCTGCAATGGAGCCTGCGATGGAGTCTGCGGTGGTGGGGTGGCCTGCTGCTGTGGCTGGTACTGGTATTGCCTGCGCAGGCGGCGGTGGAATTGAGAGTGGCGATCGCCCAGAACCAAGACGCTATCACTATCGGTAGCTCTACCACAGCGATCATCCGCAACGGCGAGGGCGAGGCGCTCTATCAGCTACCCCAGCTACAGGGCGTCAGCGTCCAAGCTGACACTTCCGATGTCGATTTAGTCAACAACGGCAGCACGATCTCTGAATCTAATGCGTTTTGGCTAGAGCCTGCCGACGACGGCTTTGTCTGGATTGGGGGCAAGTGGTATCGCGGTCGGGTGATGGTGACCAAAGAAGACGGTGCGCTGGTCGCAGTGAACTACGTAGATCTAGAAGACTATTTGTATAGTGTTGTGGGTAGCGAGATGCCGACAAGCTGGCCGCAGGCGGCGCTACAGTCTCAGGCAGTGGCGGCGAGATCCTATGTGTTGTACAAGCGATCGCGCGGCAAAAGTCCGCTCTACGATGTCGATGCTACCACCACCTATCAGGTATACAAAGGCATCGCCCAAGAAGCGCCTAGCACCATCACCGCTGTAGACAGCACCGCCAATCAGGTTGTCACCTACAACGGCGCTGTGATCGAAGCCATCTTCCACTCCTCCTCCGGCGGCGGCACCGAGAACGCCGTTGATGTCTGGAGCAGCGATGTGCCTTATTTGCGCAGCGTCCAAGACTACGATCAGGGCTCTCCGGTCTACAGTTGGAAAGAGACCTTCACCCTGTCGGAATTTAGCGACAAGATTGGTGGCATTGGCCGAATCAACACTATCGGCACCGCTCAGCTCACACCAGGCGGACGAGTCGCGTCCATTACCTTTGCCGGAGAAAACGGCACCAAAACACTACGCGGTCGCGACGTGCGTTCTGCGCTGGGCTTGCGCAGCACGCGGTTCAATATCGACTTGAATAATAGCTCAGTTATCGTCACTGGCTCCGGATTTGGTCATGGCGTCGGCATGAGCCAGTGGGGCGCACGCAGCCTAGCCGAACAGGGCTGGGACTACGAGCGAATTTTGCAGCATTACTATCAGAGCACTGTGATCGCCCAGCTAGAGAACTAACGATCTCTGTTTTCAGAACGGCTAACTGCACTATCTATATTCTCTATCAGGCTCCCTATAATATTAGAGATAGGACCAGAGGCGAAATAATGACTATCACCGCAGCTTCTATGAGCCTTGAGGAGTTCTTGGACTTCGATGATGGGACAGATACTCAGTATGAGCTTGTAGATGGAGTGCCAGTAGCGGTGTCTACGGAAAGTGACCTCAATGACCGCATTGCTTCATTCCTGTATGCCTACTTTCTAACAATTGGCATCCCTTATTATCGGCTGAGCATGAAAGCTCAAGTTGCCGTCAGTGGCAGGCTTGCTAACGCGCGGCAGCCAGATTTGATGGTGCTCTCTGAAGAATCTGCCGCCGCTTTAGAAGGCGCAAAGCAAAGATTACTCACTCACGAGATGCCACCGCCGCTGCTAGTAGTAGAAGTCGTCAGTCCTAAACAGGCAGACCGAGACTATCGCTATAAACGGACAGAATATGCTGGAAGACATATTCCCGAGTATTGGATTGTAGACCCAATAGCTGAGCAAATTACTGTATTGATGTGGGTAGAGGGATTGTACGAAGGTCAGACATTTCGCAACGGTCAGCTTATCGAATCTACCCTGTTTCCAGGTCTATCTCTATCCGCTAGTCAGATACTAGTGAAGTGATTTAGACTGCGCTATTACTCCGGCAGCTCTAGAAACTTCTAAGACGTATTCCTCTTCGGATCTCTATACCGTCGTTAGCGTACGGGGCTGAACTAGACCAAAATCATCGTCAGACACAGCTTTCAGATAGTCATCTACGAGTGAGGAAAAGGCTTCTAGGAGGTCTTCTAATGTCTCGCCCTCCGCTAATAGGCTCAGTCCTGGAGCATTGACCAGCTGAGCGTAATAGCAACTATCTTCAGCACTATAGCTGACCTCAGCTACATAATCCTCATGCTGGATTTGTTTAACTGTTGCCATCGTTATGACTCCTCCTCTGGCTCCAAATTACAGTCTTCTAGGAATTTTCGTATTTGTTTAATATAGGGAGCTTTCAGTCCTTTATCAGGATGTGGACGATGCATTCCCCAGCGCTCATTGCCTATCTCAAAAAGAACGTTGGCGCTGGTCTGTGACTGCTTAGCTCCTAGCGCTTTCATCAGTTTCTCAACTTCTGAAAACTTTAGGTTTTTAGTTCTAGGTTCCTTCCACAGCCTTGTGTAGATCTTCAGTTGGCTTTTATTTAGCTCAGGCGTAGACATAGTTAACTATCACAGAGCTAGTGCTACAACTATAGTCGCGATTTCTTGCCACTGAAAAGGCTGATTAATAGAGCGGTTCCGATCATGCCAATGCTCAGTGCTAGTGCTACCCAGATACCGACAGACAGCGGGATTGTCTGCGCGTTCAAAAAGCTAAGCGGGACTCGAGTGGCGTTTTGAACTGAAAGGATGGCGATCGCAACTACCAAAACCGCCGGAATCATCACAACTAAAAGCTTCACCACGGTGCAAACCCTCCTAAAGAACAAACCAACGTTAGTCCTAGAATAGTACAGCGCAGGTCTAGGCCGCGGCAGCAGGTGCAGTCGTCAGCGGCGGCACTTCTACAAGGCTTGGTGCGTAGTTGGCCTGGTTTTGAGTGACTTCTAGATAGATGTGGTCTAGCCCGACTGCATGGCGAGAGATGGAGTTGATCGGTAGACCAGAAAAGCGCTGGAGCAGTTCTGGCAAGTCGAGGGCGTTGGGCACCCAGAAGGCTAGATCGCGGCCGTATCGACGAGGAGTAAAGCCGTAAGATTTGGCGCGGGCGATCGCACCTGCTTCGTCTTCTGTGTCGATCATCACAACTTCTTGAGCGGGAATTCGTTTGCGCAGATGGTCGAGCGTGCCTTCGGCTAGAAGTCTTCCTTGTTTAATGATGCCAATGCGATCGCACAGCCGCTCTACCTCATCGAGCAGATGCGTCGTTAGTAGCACAGTCACGCCCTGCTGCTTTAGCGAGCGAATCAGCTCCCACACTTCATACCTAGCCTCAATATCTAGCCCGGTAGATGGCTCATCAAGCACTACCAACTTCGGCTGATGAATAATTGCCGCCGCTAGGCTCAATCGTCGCTGCATACCACCGCTCAAATCGCCCACTACATCGTTAGCGCGCTCTAACAAGTTCACGGACCTTAGACAGACCTGCACTCGCTGCGTCGTCTCCTGCTTGTCTAGGCCATAAATACGGGCAATAAAAGATAGATTCTCCGTGCAGGTCAGACTTTGATACAGCAGATTCTGCTGAGGCATCACGCCCACTAGCAGCTTGGTCGCCTGACAGACTGGTTGGCCCTGAACCAAAATTTCGCCACTGTCTGGCTGCAACAGACCACACAGTAAATTTAGCGCTGTCGTTTTGCCCGCCCCGTTCGGCCCTAGCAATCCATACACTTCTCCGGGCTGCAAGCTCAAAGAGAGATCGGTGAGTACGGCGCGCTCACCAAACCGCTTTGAAAGACGAGTAATTTTTAGCATTAATTATTGACGATTTTATCCTCAACATAATGCCCCACGATGGAGCAACTTTTACTGTTGCTAGGCCAATTCACTCGAGATTGGCTAGTTGGCTGATGGTAGCTATCGTCTTCTACTAAAATTCAACCCCTGCTTGCGCCTTAACCCCTTGTTCTTTGAAGGGATGTTTGATTAGGGTCATCTCTGTGACTAGATCGGCGCGTTCAATCAGCTCTGCGGGCGCGCCTCTACCGGTCAAGATAACGTGGCTCATCTCTGGCTTTTCGTCTAGTCCAGCCAATACCTGATCGATCGATAGATAGCCTAGCTTGAGGGCGATGTTGACCTCGTCGAGTAGGACGGTGCGATAGTTTTCGTCTCGGATATAGGTGAGGGCTTTTTCCCAGGCGGCTTGGGCGGTTTGAATGTCGCGATCCCGGTCTTGAGTCTCCCAGGTAAAGCCTTCGCCCATCGCATGAAATTCAAGCTGATCTGGCCAGTAGCTCAGCGCTGCTTTCTCCGCTGGTTCCCAGCCCCCTTTGATGAACTGCACGATGGCGACTTTAAAGCCGTGACCAAGCGATCGCAGCACAATGCCTAATGCTGCCGTCGTCTTCCCCTTACCGTTACCCGTATTGACAATCACCAGCCCTTTTTCTACGCTGCGGCTGGCTAGACGCTCTGCCTGAACTTCCTTGCGTCGCTTCATTTTGCGCTTGTACTGTTCTTCGCTGAGTCCGGTCTGGGTAGCCTCTTCGTCTAGCTTAATAGCGGTTTCATCGAGCTGGGTTTGGTCGGAAGCGTTTGGACTAGTCATAAAAGGGAGAAAGGCAGGTGTCATTCCATTTTGCTATGGAATGGGGTTTGCGGGTGAAGCGATCTCCGATAGAGCTGACTAGACAATGACTGACTAAAACTGCACCCCGGCAGATGCTATATCAATCGAAATGCAATAATAGATCTTTATCAATCACTTCACTTACTCCTTTCATTGGCATGACCCTTAAGCGAATCATTCTTTCTGTTTTGACACTGCTCGTGGCATGGGTAATGGGCAGTTCACTCATTAGCAGTCTGGGTGAACCACAGGTCGGCAATCAGCTTCAGCTATATCAAACAGATCTGCTGGTACAGGCGAGTGAATGGAACGGCAGCGGTCTGCCAGAGGCCGAAGTCGAACAGTTTCGCCGGGCAGTCTTTGGCAAAGACGCGCTAGAATCAGCCACCGAACAGTATCAGGAAATCCGCAAAGATGCGACGACTGGGCTGTCTCGCTTGCAGCAACAGTTGGAGAATCCATCCGAACTCGACGCCGAGCGCCGTCAAAAGCTGGTGACCACTGCTCGGTCGCAACAGGCACTGGTTGACCAAATCGACCTGCGACTAGGCATGGTGGAAGCGCAGCAGGGAGAGGTCAAAAAGGCAGTATCAACCTGGCAGAATCTAGCCGAGAGAGGCAGCGGCAAAGTTCTATCAGATGCGGCAGTAGCCGCCGCAACGCTCGCTGACCTGTGGAAAGATCCGCCTGTTGTTCGACCAGCCGCAGCAGAGGTGATCGATGCCAACTTGCGAGGCTGGTACAAAGAATCAGCACTTGCCCGTCTGTACACGCTAGAGAATCGAACTGAATCGCTGGCCGAGATAGAAAGATCGCAGGTCGAAACCGCAGAAGGTACGCTGATTCAGCTCAGCGTAGTGGGGCTGCTGCCATCATTGGGTGGGCTACTAGGTGCAGGGCTATTGATTGCGCTAGTCGGTCAGCGCGTGCTGAGAGGGAAAGCGTCGATTTTGGCGATCGCAGACACCAGTTGGGAAGTGCCGTGGAACTGGGAAGTGGTTTGGCTGGTCATTGTCGGCGGCTTTCTGTTCATTGGTCAGCTAGCCTTACCTTTGGTCTTGCAAGTTGCCATGCTGCTTACCCAGCCGGGCGGCTTACAGACTGCTGGGCTAATCGACTCTAGTTTAGTAGACACAGGATTTGCGGCGACAGGTAGTATTCTCTTCGGTTTGACTAGCCGAGGTAGGGCGCTGTATTCACTGGTGTTTTATCTGCTGATGGCAGCGAGCACTTTGGGCGTGCTGTACTGGGCAATCAGGCAGTATCTACCGCTTTCAAAGGAATGGTTTCGCTTTGACCTGACAGGGCGCTGGCCGCTGTGGGGGTGGGGCGGCTATCTGGTGGCGCTACCGCTGATGCTGGGCATTTCTGTGCTAAATCAGCAGATCTGGCAGGGGCAAGGGGGCAATAATCCGATTTTGCAGCTAGTGCTAGAAGAACGTGACCCGATCGCGCTAGGGATGTTTTTGTTTACGGCTGCGATCGCCGCTCCCGTATTCGAGGAAATCCTGTTCAGAGGCTTTTTGCTACCGTCGCTTACTCGCTATCTGTCGATCTGGCCAGCTATCGGACTGAGTAGCCTGATTTTTGCGATCGCGCACCTAAGCTTTTCAGAAGTGCTACCGCTGACGGTACTGGGCGCAATATTAGGATTTACATACGCTAGATCGCGCAATCTGATGTCCTCAATTCTGCTGCACAGTACCTGGAACAGCATCACGATGATTGGGCTATTCCTGCTAGGCAGCGGCTAGCTAAGCAGACGCAGCGCCTAGTCATCAGCGGTCTAATCGTCAGCGGTCTGGGGCGGCCAAGCTTCAACTTCCGTGTCGTCGTCCATATCGTCCTCGTCATCGACATCATCGCTCAAATCCTCAGTTGAACTAGCGCTGACCATTGTCGATTTAGGTGTGGTCATAGGCGCTGTTGATGAGGCAGTCGCCGATGAAGATGGCGACGACGATGGCGCTACAGATTTTGAGGCAGAGGCAGAAGGCGCGGACGCTGAGGAGGCGGGTTCAGACGCGGCTACTTTCGCTGTCGCATCCGCTGAAGGAGTTGGCATGATTGCCTTTTTGGTAGGCGATTCTGAAATCGGCTCTGCCTCTAGACCTAGTTCTTCTCTAGCCCGGTTTAGCAGCTTAACAATAGCAGTACGGCTAGTGTCTAGCATGTCCTTCCCAGTTTCGCTGAGCGGTTTAGATTCTCCGGCTGGCGCACTGCCGCTAGCCTGCTGATCTACCCAGGTTCTGATGCGGTTACCTGTCTTGACAGAAGCGTCGCTGAGCCACGCTCCAAAAACAAAGACAGAGCAGATAACTAGCCAGAGTAGTCGCGCGGTATCAGTCAGAATCTTCCCAGTGAGGTTCAATGCTGATTGATAGGTCTTGGCAGTCTCTTCGTCAAAGAGAAGCTCCCATAGATCTGACGCCTGTTCTTGGATACGGTCCATAGCTGTGAATAGGATTGAGTTTTAACAGTTGAATTTATACTTACGCTACTGGCTACTTGTCTAGCTGACTTACCGCAATAGATAGAGATAAACCAGCACCTGCGATCGCCGTAGGTTTTGGACGATTAGATTGTTTTGAGGATTCTGTCAGATACCGCAGCAACCACAAAGTAACCTCTCCAGATAAGCCTTAGCCGCCCCAGACTTTTTCTAGCACCTTGTCTGGCGGGATATCAGCGATTTTCTTCGTCTCTGAAGCAATACCCAAAAAGCGAGTTTCTTCGCCTTTGATTGGCGGCAGCATTTCTTCTGGTTTGTTCTTGCCAAATAGCGCCAGCGTGAAAACCTTAAGCGCCGCTGCTAGCTGCATTACGTAGCTATCGGGCGTCAGCAGCAAATCTGCACCTGCAATGATGGCGGCAGCCTGACCAAGATTTTCGGCATTGGCCACAATCAGCTTATCGTCGCCGACTCTAAGGGCGTTAATCTGCGGAATGCTGCCTTCTGTCTGTAGCAGCACAATCGGCATTTTGGGCTGCTTGTCGCGAAAGTCTGCAATCACAGTCTGCCAGCTAGGGACTGGAAAGCGAGCGCCTGGATCGGCGCTGCCAGTATCAGGGCCGGGATACATCAGGACGTAGCCGCTTTTTAGGTCAAGGCGATCGCGCATTCCCTTGGCCCAAGTCAAGTCCTTCTCGGGCACATTGACCGTCAGCGCCGGAGTAGGCCCATCAATTCCAATTGCCGATAGCAATTTGTGATAGCGATCCGCCTGATACTGAGGAATCGACTCAGCGCTATCATCGAGCGTGGCGGTGTAGAAGTAGGGAGCGCTGGTGCCTTTAAAAGTCACTCTTGTTGGCACACCGCTGAGCCAGAGCATCAGGCCCATTGACCAGCTAAAGTCGGTGGTGATCACCACCTCGTATTCTCTGTCGCGCACAATTCCTAGCAGGTTGGCCCAGTCAGAAGGACTGTTAGCAGCCGAGAACGAAAACGGAACAACGGTATCAACAATCTTTGAGACTCGGTAGGCAGCGATCGCCTTCGGCTCAGCGACAACACCAATCTCAGCATTTGAATATACCCGCTTGATAGCTTCTAAAGCAGGGAAAAACAAAAGCTGGTCACTGATGCCACCAGGGACTATGGCCAGTATGCGCATGCGGTTAAAATTCGTGTTTTTATCCGCTCATCATTCTAAGGGACGCTGGCAGGCTTAGAGTGATTCTGCGGAAATAAAACTAGAATTGACCCGAAAAGGTGTTCTATGTAACCAGTAGCTATTTACTCATCTAATATCGAAATTCTATGCATTTACTGATTCCAGCGGCTGGGGTGGGGCGTCGGATGGGGAGCGATCGCAACAAGCTTCTCTTGCCCCTAATCGAGCGTCCTATCCTTGCCTGGACCCTCACTGCCGCCGCCGCTGCCGACAGCTTGAGCTGGATCGGCATTATCTGTCAGACGTGCGATCGCCCAGAGATCGAAGCAATGGTAAAACAGTGCGATCTGCAAACGCCCGTTCAGTTTGTTCAAGGCGGCGATACCCGTCAGGCGTCAGTCTTTAATGGCTTACAGGCGCTACCCGATGACGCGGCTCACGTTCTGATTCACGATGGGGCTCGCTGTCTAGCGACCTCAGACTTATTCGATAAATGCGCTAGCGCGGCGCTAGAGACAAAAGGATTTATTGCTGCCGTTCCGGTCAAAGACACTATCAAGCAAGTCGAGGCAGGCGTGATTACTCATACTCCTGAGCGATCGCAGCTATGGGCGGCGCAGACACCACAAGGGTTTGAAGTAAAGCTGCTGAAGCAATGTCACGCTAAAGGGGCGAGCCAGGGCTGGCAAGTAACGGACGACGCGGCTCTGCTAGAGAAATGCGGCGTGCCAGTGAGTATCGTCGAAGGAGAGGAGACAAATCTAAAAGTGACAACGCCTGTGGATCTTGCGATCGCCCAGTTCATCCTTCAGCAGCGCGGCGATACATCCTCATAGGCAAGCACTTTCCCAGAATAAAACCCTGTGGCTTGATTCAAACAAGTCACAGGGCTTTCTCACAAATTCGGTTCAAGCTAAGCAAGGGAATGAACTGACCGAAGGATCTCCTTAGAGATCGCCGCCTCGAACCGCTAGCAAAAATACAATAGCAGGACCAGAAATTACCACTAGTGCCAGCATGGTTAGCTGGGCAATCAAAACAAAATCGATGCTGTTGACCAAAGAGAGTGCGCTATCTAACAAAGCTATCTATCCTCCAAATCTGTTTAAACCGAACCGCGTCAAGCAATTTCACTTCAAAGCATTGTACCTGTTGGCGGGGGAGCATATTAAGCTTTGTTTACAAAATTCTAAGGTTGATTGTTTGCTTGTCGGTCGCGAATTTGACTAGATTAAAGCCAGTATCAATTCAGCGAAGCAGTAGGTAGTAAACGTAGGATGGCAACTTGGCAATGTGTAAAAAACTGTGGTGCCTGCTGCGAGCTTAGCCCAGCTGATAGACCGGATCTAGGTGACTATCTTTCACCAACGGAGCTGAGTTTGTACATGAGCATGGTCGGCAAAGACGGCTGGTGCATTCACTACAACAAGGCGGAGCGTAACTGCACAATCTACGAAGAGCGGCCGAACTTTTGCAGAGTCCAGACAGATACGTTCAAGCACCTGTACGACATCGAGCCAGACGAACTCAATGAATTTGCAATCGAATGCTGTGAGCAGCAGATTGGCGGTATATACGGCAACATCAGCTCAGAAATGAACCGATTCTATGAAGCAATTGGCGTAGAGAGCGAAGTAATAGAAATTAGCGGGCACTCAGAAACCGAAGAATAATTGCGCTTGTGAGCGATCATCACAGATAATGAAAAAAATATGAAATCAAGCTGTGACCAAATCAGACTGGACATCAGAGTCTGCGCCTTCCAAGGCTATCAATCCAAAACCCTCTGCTCAGACAGAATCGACACCTGTTGAGGCCAGTGATAAGGGTGGGCAAAGCAACGGATTTTGGAGCGTCTTCCTCTCTACATTCATCACCATATTCCTAGCAGAGCTAGGTGATAAAACGCAGGTAACGACGATGCTGATGAGCGCCGAATCGCAAGCGCCGCTAGTTGTCTTTGCCGGAGCGGGACTAGCTTTAGTAGCAACAAGCTTGATTGGCGTCTTGCTAGGTCAATGGCTATCCAAGCGCGTTTCAGAAGATACGCTGGACACCTGGGCTGGTATCTTACTGCTGCTAATCACGATTGGACTCGTCGGCGACATCGTTGGAGTGTAGAAAAACGGTATGGACTTTCAGCTATTTTTGGTCACTTTTACAGCGGTCTTCATCTCAGAGTTAGGGGATAAGAGCCAGCTAGCAGCAGTCGCCCTCGGCGGGTCATCGCCCTCTCCCAAAGCAGTCTTTCTAGGATCTGCTAGCGCTCTGCTATTCGCCTCTTTTATCAGCGTCGTACTGGGTGAGAGCACAGCATTGTTCCTTCCAGAGAAAGTCGTCAAAGGTATTGCGGCGATTGGGTTTGGACTATTGGCAGTGCGGCTGTTGTGGCCAGATGATGGTGTTCCTAATGAAATACCCGATGCAGACTAGCAGCATCGGGCTTAATTTCTGAAGATGTGTTTTTTGAGAACTGTGCTTTTGAAAACTGTGCTTTTGAAAGCTATGCGAGACTATCCGCCATATCGCGATAGCAAAGCTTAATCAGTAGACCAGCGCCTACCAGCTTCAGAGCTTCTAGCCCCCAATACGCTACGTGCATTAGAGTCATTTGGGGAGCAACAAAGTCGGAGAATTCACCGCTGAGGTTGAGACCAAGCGCACTCATTTGAGGTGTGAGCAGGTAGGTGTAGGTGAGTGCGATCGCAAGCAAAGCCCCGCTCAGCCACAGCGCCCAGCGGCTGCGAGAACCGCTAGCAATCACGTCATACTCGCTGCGATCCTGACGCAGCACCAGCAACCCGGTCAAAATTGCCGCCCCACACAGAATTTCTACCCGATTAAACACCCAGAACAGGCTGTAGCCAGCCGTCGCAAAATCAGGCGTGCTCATCATGCCAGACTCATACATCGTCGGCATCATCAAGAAGTCCAGTAAAACGCTGCTACTGAGCCAGAAAGTCACGATTAGCAGTACAAACGCATCCCAGCTAAACTGACGCCGAGACAGCTTTGAAGACAGATTAGAAAGGTTAGCCATAGGTTGAATTCGTTAAATTCTAATAGGGGCTCTAAGCGATATCTTCACCTTAGCCAACCTGTCTAGATTCTCAGAGAAAGCAACACACTGCTTAAAACACCGATCAATTCCTTAACATCAACGCTTTTGTATTAATTCTCATCCCAAAATCTGTACCCATACGCATCTATGGGTGTTGTTTACTAGAGCTAGCAATACAAACGATGGGCCAGACTTGCTGGCAGAAATGACTATGGGTCAGATTGGACGACAGTGGCTGACGGTAGCGGCGGTTCTAGGGGCGATCGCCATAAACGGCATCTCTAATGTCTACCCACCCGCTGGCAAAAATACAGGAGAAGTTTCCAACACGATTCTAGGTGGCGTTTTAATTACGCCCGCAGGCTACGCCTTTGCAATTTGGGGCCTGATCTACATTGGGCTGATCGCCTATGGCATCTATCAGGCGCTGCCTGCTCAGCGTCATGACCCTGCTTTTCAAAAAGCATCTTGGGGAGTCATTGGCGCTTGCGTATTGCAAATCGTCTGGATATACGTCTTTTTAACTTTTAACTTTTGGCCATCCGTTTTACTGATTGTCGGTATTTTGGCCTGCTTGGCCTACGCCTATCTCAACTCACGCTCGGTGAAAGCCAATTGGAAGAACCGCTGGCTGTTCCAAGCACCGATTAGCGTCTATTTCGGTTGGATTACAGTGGCGACAGTTGTGAACGTGGCCGGGGCGCTGTACGTGATGGATGTGCCAGCCGAGAACTTGGCTACTTTCTCGAGTGTGGTGGAAGCGTCAACGGCGGGGCTGCTGGCTACAGTTGTCATGCTGGCAATCAGCGCAGGACTAGCCGCAGTGGTGGCTTTGAAATATCAGGACGCTTCGTACCCAGCAGTGGTCGTTTGGGCTTTGAGTGCGATCGCCATTCGTAATAGCACGCGCCTACCACTCGCGATCGCAGGCGTCATCTTAGCCGTTGCCCTCTGCGTACTGATCGTCAAAATCAAGACGAACCGCGCTCCACTAGCCAACACGCCTCGCTAGCTACCATGCGCAGTCTTCACCCACTTCAGTCGCTTTTGTCTGATAGAGATACGGATTGCCATTGAGCCAATCACAACTACCCAGTGCAGCATATAAAAAGAGCCGCGTAGGGTCTGAATAGCTGCACTCCAAATGGATATGCGTTCGGCCTGGCGCAGCGTGGTGAACATGCCGATACCCGACAGGCAAACGGCCATGATCGTCATCGGGCCATAGACGGGAGCCTGACGGCGAATCAGGGCGATCGCCAAATCGGGCAGCGCTACTAGCGGCAGCATGTACTGAATGATCCAAAAGCCCAGCATATCGAGCGACTTGCTCCAGCCCAGACGGTTTTTCACTAGCTGACGCCAGTAGTCTAGGTAGCGCTGAAAGCCGCCTTCGGCCCAGCGGTTGCGCTGATGCCAGAGCGCTAAGGCGCTAGTTACCCCTTCCTCACCGACAGCGGGTTCAAACAATAAACCAATGTTCCACTGCTGTAAGTGCAGTTGAATAGTGAGATCTAGATCGTCAGTGATGGTTTTTTCGTTCCAGCCACCGCACTGGGCAATCGCCTCTCGCCGCACAAATTGACCGTTGCCTCGCAGCTCACCGATGCCGCCAATTGCAATTCGTCGCTGCTGCATGTAGCAGTCTAGAGCCATCTCAGCTTTTTGACCGCGTGTCCAAAAGTTTTTGGCTGCGTTCGCGATCGCCTTTCGCACCTGCACCGCACCTGTCCTGTCACCGCCCTTTTCTGGATCGAACATCGGTACGACATAGCGCAGCAAATCACTTGGCACCTGAGCATCCGCATCAAACACAGCGAGCAAGTCGCCCTTTGTCTGAGGCCACACCAAGTTCAGCGCCCCAGACTTGCCACCGACAGCATCTGGCCCACGATGAATGACATTGAGTCGGCTGTGTTTGCTGGCCAACCTATCTAATATGTCTGGGGTAGCATCTGTGCTGTAGTCATCAATGATCCAAAGATCGTAGCGCTCAGTCGGATAGTCGAGATGCAAAAGAGATTCGACTAGTGAGCCAATCACCTGCTCTTCGTTTTTAGCGGCAACTAGTAGAGAAACGTAAGGCCAGCTACTGGCTTGTGTGACAGCCATCACCGCTTGGGCTTTAGTCGTCTGGTCGGCATGATCGGATACTTGAACAGACAGTAAAGGCACTGGTGGGGTCTGAGGTTTTGAGAAGATGACCCGCAGCGCCTGAATTGCCATTACAGCCGTGACCAGCAGGACAAACGTGTGTCCCCAGCTGACTTTGTGGAGAAAAGCGGTCAGCAGCCAAAGTGTAGAAAGGGCGATCGCAGCCTTTAGCCGCCGCCCCGAATAGCCCCTAAACAGCTCACTATTCAGGCCAAAATCAGACTCCAAGTCCAGCTCAGAATCCACAGGTTCAACAAAATCCGTCATGCGCTATTGTTTCGATCTCTTAACAAATCCTTTCATTTTAACCATACCGCCTCATGCGCGCTAAGCGCCCAGGAGTTGAGTATCTAGCCAGTGAGCGGGCCCCCACAAGCGGGAATTCTAGCGACTAGAAACTATCTCTTGCGCTACAGAGCACTACATTTGCAAGCACCCACTACTTGCAGCACCCACATTTAAACCATGTCTCTTCAATCCATCAAACCTGCTACTAAGCCAGAAGCCAGCGTCTACCTCCCCTACTATCAAGGAAAGAAGCGCAACGCCCTACCCTACGCCATCGGTCTATACAAACAAGGCAACATAGAAGGTGAGCGCAGAATTGAGGGAACTGATAATATTGCCTTTCTAGCAACCTGGAACGTCTCTATGCTGCCAGCCGATCTGACTCGCTGCCGAATGCAGTTCGATGGCGACGCCGAACTCACCTACGAGATCACCATGCCGACCTTCGAGTTTGTAGATTCTTTAATCAGTATCGTCGTGGCAATGAATCAAAACAAATCACCGGACTTTGACAAAGTTTTCTACCGAAAGCTGTTGCGCATTGATGAATAGCAGCCAAATGAATAGAAGCTGCCCAGAGAAGCTGAAGCGGTCAAGCATCGAGTCAAAATGAATCGAAGTCAGGCGGTCCGGTCTTTGCATGGATCGCCTGGCTTTTTTGATTTTCTTTCGTGACTTAGCAAGCGAACGTGTCAGAATAATTGCAGGTTTGCGCCTGTATCATTTGAACCAATCGCTCACAAGTTGAAAGGAGTAAAGGGCGTGCCCCAGTCATCAAGACGAACGTCAAAGTTGTTGATCGGATCAGTTGAGGCGTATAGCGGGAAGTCTGCCACGGTGTTAGGACTCGCTATGCAGCTGCGATCGCAAGGATTAGACGTCGCCTACGCCAAGCCCATCGGCACTTGCCCTAGTGAAGATAGCAGCCGTAGCACGATTGATGAAGACGTTCGATTTATTTCACAGACCCTAGAGCTAAGCAGTGATCGCATTCGGCCCACTATTTTCGCACTAGACGAGTCAACTATTCAGCAGCAGCTATCCCAAGAGAAATCGTTCGACGCAGCTGAAATTACCACCGCGCTAGCATCCCAAGGCGAAGATGTTCTGCTAATAGAAGGACCCGGAAATCTAGAAGAAGGATCTCTATTCGGGCTCTCACTGCCAGATATCGCGCAAACCACTCAGGCTTCGGTCATGCTCGTGGCTCGCTATCACTCTATGCTAGTAGTCGACAAGCTCCTAGCTGCCAAGAAAAAGCTAGGGGACAAACTCATCGGCGTTGTGATCAACGACGTGCCAGAGGATCTGATGCAGGTTGCCGAAACCTCAGTTCGAGACTGCCTAGAAAGACATAGCATCAAAGTATTTGGCATCTTGCCTAGAACGGCGATCATGCGCAGCGTCAGCGTCGGGGCGCTAGTCGATCACCTCAAGGCAGAAGTCTTGAACAAGCCTGAGCGCATCGACCAGATGATGGTAGAAGAAATTTCTATTGGCGCGATGAATGCCAACTCCGCCCTGCGCTACTTCAACCAGGCGCACAACATGGTGGTGGTAACCGGTGGCGATAGATTTGATATCCAGATGGCCGCACTAGAGAGCTCCACTCAGTGCCTGGTACTGACCGGGAGACTCTCACCTAGAAAAGACATTCTCGACCGGGCAAACGATGTAGAAGTCCCGATTTTATCTGTCGATCTCGATACATTGACGACCGTAGATATGATCGAACAAGCTTTCGACCAGGTGCGCCTACACGAACCGATCAAAGTTGCCTGTATTCAGCACCTGATGGAACAGCACTTTGACATCAACCGGATGATGGAGTCGCTAGAACTATCCCCGGCTGTGACGGTTTAGTCAAAGCAAAGGACTTGGTCGGAGATAGATTTTGGCAGAGTCTAAAGGGTTTGGTACTATTGCATAGTTGAATTTTCCGTGTATCTTAGTCCCCAGAGGTAGCCCTTGAGTCAGTCCGTCGAAAATCCGCTTGATTCTGTTAAAGTAGACGACTTTTTGCAAGAGCTGGCAACCATCCAGCAGTCAGGCTCGAAGCGGATCGCCATCTTGGGTTCTCGTCACGTACCCATCACCCATCAGCGACTAATCGAGCTGATGAGCTACGCGCTTGTGCTAGGAGGCAATCGACTGATCACCTCTGGCGCGGCGGGGACTAACTCTGCGGCAATTCGAGGCGCGATGAAGGCAGACCCAAATTTGCTGACCGTCATCCTGCCACAGAGCCTAAAGAAACAGCCAAGAGAATCTCGCGACCAGCTAGAGCTAGTCACCAATTTAGTCGAGAACTCTAGTAGCGACATGCTACCGCTTGCAGATGCCAGCGCGCTCTGCAACCGAGAGATTATCAGTCGATGTCAGCAGCTGATCTGCTTTGCGTTTCACGATAGCAAGACGCTGTTAAAGACTTGTCAAGACGCCGAGGACCAGCGCAAGATTGTAACGCTATTTTACTTCGATTGAGCAGGTAGGGTCCAACCCTCGCTATGATCGATACGGTCTGTATTCAATCAGGTCTGCGTTGAATTAGGTCTATGCTGAATTTGCCTGTGCTGAGCTGGCTTTTGACATAGGCATGCACTTTTGTTTGTCGTTCGCCTTTTCTTTTCCTATGGCTTCTAGCTCTTCGTTTGATGTTGTTAGCGATTTTGATCGACAGGAACTAGTCAATACGCTTGACCAGGCACGCCGTGAGATCAAAAGCCGCTACGACTTGAAAGATACTAAAACAACAATCGATCTCAAAGAAGATTCTATCGATGTAGAGACTGATAGCGACATGACGCTTAGAGCGGTCCACGTTCTAATTCAGACCAAGGCGGCAAAGCGCAATCTGTCGATGAAGATATTCGAGTTTGGAGAGATTGACGCGGCTAGCGGCAGCCGCGTTCGACAAGAGATCAAGCTGAAGAAGGGAATCGAGAAAGAAGATGCAAAAAAGATTTCTAAACTGATTAAAGATAATCTGAAAAAAGTACAAGCGTCGATTCAAGGAGATTCAGTCCGGGTATCTGGTAAGAGCAAAGACGATCTGCAAGAAGCTATGCAGCTAATCAAATCAGAGGATTGGCCGATGGCTTTGCAGTTCAACAACTATCGCTAAGTCTCTGTCCAGTCTAGATATCTAAGGCCATCCATCGGGCCTGCGGTTTATAGCCTAGCTTCTGATAGAGACTGAGCGCCGCAGCATTATCTTCAAACACCTGCAAATTAATCTGCTGATAGTCTTGTTCTCTAGCCCACTGGTGAGCATGCTGCATTAGCGCGCTGCCTAACCCTTTGCGGCGGTGCGAGGCTTCTACATACACTAAAAAAACGTAGGCCTGCTTATGCCCGTTGCGCTGGTCAATCGATTCGCCTAGCCACAAACAGCCCACCGGTTCGTGACGCTGCAATCCAGGCAGACCCCCTAGCAGCGGCGACTGAGGACCGATTAGCCACCACAGCTTAGAGCTAGCAGTAAAGTGTCGATTGACAGTATCAGCAAGGTGATTGCCGGTTTCGGTCGCGCCCAGGTCACGGTAGGCACGCTGCATGAATTTGACTAGGCGGGCTCTATCTAATGCCGAGCCGGGTTCTAGTCGGTAGCCAGGCACTGCAAAGGGAATTGGCACTAGAACAATGAGGGCACTGTGATGTTCGCACTTGCATGGTTGTAATTATGAGCTGGCAGTGCGGAGATGGGCTCTTCTATGGGAGCAGGTGCCATCATATCGCTGGGGAGAAAGATTCTGACGCTAACGGCTAGAAGGGCGATCGCAAAGATCAAAAAAATTAAAAACGGCGCGACATACTGACGAACAAAACCCATAGTCGTTCTGATTGAATTTATGTAAATTTCCTCTTTTAATCTTAGCGGCTCAACGGCACCACACCGTGATGCAAGCGATTCTTATCCATCCTCAGTGCCCGGTCTAGGGATAGAGAAAGCAGGCTGCTTTGTAAGCTGCCGTAGCCAAACGCCGCTACCTACGGCAGTTGTTAGAGCGATCCATCCGGTGAGCGATCGCAGCAGCAAAAAACCACCCACCGCAAACATAGAACCAAACAACACCAGCAGCGCCGCCAGTGCCTTCTGTCCATCTAGGGCCAAGTTCTGTAGCGGCTTTAGCCCCGTACGCTGTCGCTGTCGCTGCCAGCCTGGACCACCCGGACGAGTCTTAGCATAAAAGCGATCTAGCACCTCGTCGCTTTCTGCTGGAGTTACCAGCATTGCCACCACCCATGCTAGCGTCGTCACAACTGTAATCACCAACAGCCGCAACCCAAAGTCTTCTATCACCATCCAGCTTGGCCCCGCGCTCGTCAGCAAACCAAGGATAAAACCAACCACCACTGCCGCTAGTTCAGCCGCCGCATTAATTCGCCACCAAAACCAGCGCAAAATCAGCACCAGCCCCGACCCAGTCCCGACCGCGATTACCAGCCGAAAAATTGTCGCAATATCCTCCGCGACAAAAGCCGCCATTGCCCCCACAATTGCAATCACAATCGAGGCCACCCGACCAGCGAGCAGCTGCTCGCCAACCGTCGCAGTCGGGCTCAAAAATCGCACGTACCAATCATTCGTCAGATAGGACGCGCCCCAATTGATCAGCGTAGACACCGTACTCAAGAAAGCCGCGATTAAAGACGTTACCACCACCCCTAGAATCATAGGCGGCAGATAATCAACCATTAGCAGAGGGTAGCCCAACTCCTTATCGACTAAATCTGGATAGAGCACTACCGCCGCTAGCGCTGAGACAATCCAGGGCCAGGTTCGCACAACGTAGTGCAAGATACCGAACAACCAGGCTGCCTTCTCTGCTTCGACAGTCGTCTTCGATGCGGCCAGTCGCTGCACAAATTCACCACCGCCATCGCTGCGCCGAAAAGACCACCACTGTAAAAAGCCATAGGCTAAAAAGGTGCTCGAAGGAATCGCAGCCAAAGTGCTCCACTCAAAGCCCTGCTCTAAACTAAAAGGTGTAAAACTTAGCAGATCGGGATTGCTGGCGCTTAGCTGTTCGACTAGAGGGCGAATACCGCCGACCGCGTTGACAGAAACAACAGCAACAACGATAGATCCTAGTAGCGCCACAAAAAACTGAAAGAAATCTGTAGCAACGACATTCCAAAGACTAGAGAAAGCTGCGTAGAGGATGACCATGACCGTGAGGGCGATCGCACTCCAAACCCGCGCCCCCCCAATCGAGGTATCTGTTCCCTCCCACACCTGCAATACGCTCATCACCTTCATCATCGCCAGCATCGCATAGCCAATTCCCAGGCAATTGATCGGCACCGCGAACAAAAAAGCTTTCACCCCGCGCAGCATCGCCGCTCGCTCACCGCCATAGCGCAGCTCAGTCAGCTCCGCATCCGTCACAATCTCCGAACGTCGCCACAGCCGCGCAAACAAATAGATCATCATCACGTGAGCAAAGCCAAAGCACCACCACTCCCAGTTACCTGCGATGCCGCGATTGGCGACGATGCCCGCAATGTACAGCGGCGTATCAGCAGAGAACGTCGTGGCAGCCATGCTAGTGCCCGATAGCCACCAAGAGAGCGATCGCCTCGCCCCAAAGAAATCTAGCCGCTCTGGATTCAGCACTCGGCGAGAGACATACGCACCCAGAATCAGCGTCAAGATTAGATAGAAGAAAACAATCAGCCAATCAATAGGTTGCATAAACTCAGAATCCGCAGTCCCTGAATAGTGTTAGCAGATCTCACATAGCCATCCGGTCGGACTAGTGAAGAAGTATACTGCCGAGTGAACGAATACTACAGATCGTCCATCTCACTTACTAAAACATAGGGCGTTGAACCAGCGGTCACTAGTCTTTGAATAGAAGATATGCCATAGCACCAGACACAGAGGCTCTAAGTACTGCGCAATTACAAGGTCGAATATTGATCACAAGAGATAGAGACTATGGCAACCTCGTCTTTGTGCAATCGTTGGGGGCTGGTGTGATCTATCTGCGGATATTGCCATCCACCGCGAATGCTGTTCATAAGGAACTGATACGAGTTGTTGACAAGTATTCAGCAGAAGAATTATCAAACGCATTTACGGAGAAGATGCATGGCGCTCAGTCCTCTAACCTACGACACCGTAATCTCAGCACCTGAAGCACTGCCAAGTGATCTAACCAGTGCCCGCTACGACGCGGACACCAATGAGATTGTAGTTACTTTCCAAGACGACAAAGTTGTCCGTGTGCCTACTTGCGAATTTTCAGAACTAGCTGAGGCTACGGTCGCCAACTACGAGTTTCTAGACGGTACGCGTGCAGGCGTTACCTGCCTGAGCGAAACGATTAATTTTGCTGTGGCCGCCGACTGGTGGCGAGAGCAAACAGACTAGATTTAGAAGCACCACCCCGCCTAATTAACAACGATGCCACGATTGGCCGCTATGCTAGCGACGCACAGTGACGTATCAGGAAGAGCGTGGTCTCGCCGCTATGCTAGTACCCAAAAGCCATCATGAGAGTGGTTGGCCCCGTCGCACTAGCCACTCTAGGTTTGGCACTCGAAGAGAAATATACGCGCCTAAGATCAGAATTAAGACAGATACACTCAATCGTATGATTCAGTCCTTCGCCGATCAGCGTACTCAAGAACTGTATGCAGAAGGAAAAGCAAAAAGGTTTCCTCCCGATGTGTCAAAGAGAGCCGTTTTCGGTTCGTCGACGGTGATGCTTACGATGTCCAAGTTTGTGATTATCATTGAAGAATGGAGCAGAAAATGAGTATTCAAAGTACGACAAGAACCAATCGGCGACCGACCCATCCTGGCGAGATGCTGCGTGAGGACTTCTTACCAGACTACAAGCTCACTGTTACTAGCTTGGCTGAGGCGATAGGTGTTTCAAACCAGTTGATCGATGACTTGCTACGCGAGCGTCAATCTGTCACACCAGAAACGGCACTTCGACTAGCACGGCTATTTGGTAATTCACCAGAGTTTTGGGTGAGCGCACAAAGGGCAGTAGATTTGTGAGATGCAGCACAGGCAATTCAAAACGATCTGACTCGTATTAAGCCACTCACTGCTGCGTGAAATACTGCTGCACAAGAGACTACTACGTGAAAGCAAGATCATTCCGCTAGAAGAGTACCTGTAGATTTCTTCTCAGTACCCATCCTGCTCAATCTCTTCGATTACCTGTAATCCGCGAGAATCGCCGACACTCAAGATTGCAGAGCGAGCGTCTTCTTTGACGCCAAGCTCGCCATCTTCGGCGAACGCTTCAATCAGCGCATCTATTGCCGTTGCGTATACCACATTGGACGGTAGCTCCGCGCAGATTTGGCCAATTGCCCAAGCGCAGTTACTGCGCACCGCAGGTATGGCATCCCGACGCAGTCCGCCGATCAAAGCAGGTACTGCCTTGATCATATAGTCATAGCCAGTCTTTGGAGTTTGGCCTAGCGCACTCGCCGCCCATAGCCGCACCGCCGCAATATCATTTTTGAGCGCATCAATCAGCGTATTGATCGCGCGTCCGTCGTGGCTATTACCTAGCGCCCAGATCAAGCCTTTGCGCACATATCCGTTCCAATCTCGATGGAACTGTGCCATCAACGGCTCGACTGCGTTTGAGCTAGTATTACGCGCTAGCGCATTGGCCGCGCTCACTCTTACTAACGGGCACGGGTCACCTAGTAACCCAATCAAAAAAGGAATGGCCCGAGTATCGTCAATCTCGCAAAATGCTCTAGCGCCCAGCATTCGCTGCTGACTGTCTGGATGATAAAGCAGCGCTAGCATCACATCCGCGTCTGGCTTTGGCTCATCGTCTTCGCCTGCGAGGGCAATGAGATCAAGCGGGTCATGTGGGCTAGCGCCGCCAATCTCGGCTTCTAGTACGGATAGCTCGTCTTCGTATATGTTCACCGCATCGCCTAGAGCTTTGCAAACACCCGACGTGCTGCCGCGATTGTTTGCTCTATGTCCTCATCAGTATGCGCTAGAGAGGTAAAGCCCGCCTCAAACTGGGAAGGCGCTAGATAGATACCTTGTTCGAGCATGCCCCGGTGAAAGCGGCTGAACTTTTCTAGATCAGAAGTCTTGGCATCGTCGTAGTTGTGAACAGGTGAACCAGTAAAGAACATGCCAAACATGGCGCTGATGCTGCCACCTGTGACCTCGTGACCAGCATCACGGGCGGCTTCTAACAAGCCTTCGCTAAGCTTTTTGGTCGTTCTTTCTAGCTGCTCGTAAGTATCAGGACGGCGCAAAATTTCTAGCGTTTTAATCCCTGCGGTCATCGCTAGCGGGTTACCAGAGAGCGTACCAGCCTGGTAGACCGGACCAGCAGGCGCGATCATTTCCATGATTTCGCGGCGACCGCCGTAGGCACCCACGGGCAGACCACCACCGATGACTTTGCCCATTGTGGTGAGATCGGGAGTGACGTTGAACTTTTGCTGCGCGCCGCCGTAGGAGATCCGAAAGCCAGTCATAACTTCGTCAAAAACCAGCAGAGCACCGTTGTCTTTGGTGATTTCTCTGAGGCCCTCTAGAAAGCCAACATCTGGAGTGACAAAACCGGAGTTGCCAACGACGGGCTCTAGAATAACGCCTGCAATCTCGTCAGGGTTCTCAGCGAAGAGCTTTTTGACGGCTTCTAGATTGTTGTAGGGCGCGTTTAGAGTATCAGCAGTGGCCGCTTTGGGAACGCCGGGGGAGTCGGGCAAACCGAGCGTAGCCACACCAGATCCGGCTTTGACCAGGAACATATCGGCGTGACCGTGGTAGCAGCCTTCAAACTTGATAATCTTGTTGCGGCCGGTGAAGGCTCGCATCAGGCGTAGTACAGCCATGCAGGCTTCGGTACCAGAATTAACGAAGCGGACCATTTCGACGCTAGGTACGGCGTCAATTACCATCTCGGCTAGAACATTCTCTAGCTGACAGGGTGCGCCGAAGCTGGTGCCGTTTTCGAGTGCGGCATGCAGCGCTTCTATGACTTCTGGATGGGCGTGGCCACAGATGGCAGGTCCCCAGGTACCGACGTAGTCGATATATTCGTTTTCGTCTACGTCCCAGACATGTGCGCCTTTGACCCTTTTGAAGACGATAGGCTGGCCACCGACGGAGCGAAAAGCGCGGACAGGGGAGCTGACGCCGCCGGGCATCAAGGACTGGGCTGCTGAGAAGATCTCGTCAGACTTGGCTGTGTTTAGAGTCTTTGTATTTAGAGTCGGGGTACTAACCAAAGCGCGCTCCTGAGTGAGTGAAAAGCAGTGTTTTTTATCGTAACGGGTTGGGTTCGATTTTGTTTTTGAATGGTGTCGTAATGTTACGACATTGCTGATTGAGAATCGCATACAGTCAGCATCCGCTCAGCCTGTAGCATGGAAACTATCTTATTCTTGACAGGCTATGACTCCGTTTGCAGGCGCTATTCCAGTTGACCAAATTCGCTTTAATCAGCAGGGCCTGGTGCCTGCGATCGCCCAGGACTATCTAGATGGCACCGTGCTAATGATGGCCTGGATGAACGCCGACGCGCTCAAAAAAACGATGGACACTGGCGAAGTCTGGTACTGGAGCCGATCGCGTCAGGAGCTGTGGCACAAAGGCGCAACCTCGGGCCATATTCAAAAGGTGAAGGGACTGCGCTACGACTGCGATAGCGATGCGCTACTTGTCACCATTGAACAGATGGGCGATATTGCTTGCCATACCGGAGAGCGCAGCTGCTTTCACCAGGTAGCAGGCACGCAAGGCACACAGGTTTTGGCACCGCCTGCGGATACGCTTTCGCAGGTGTTTGGCGTGATTCGCGATCGCAAAAAAAACCCCCAGCCTGGCTCATATACCAACCAGCTCTTTGAAGGGGGCGACAATAGAATATTGCAGAAGATTGGCGAAGAAGCCGTCGAAGTCGTCATGGCCTGTAAAGATAACGAACCTGACGAAATTGCTGGAGAAGTAGCCGACCTGCTGTATCACACGCTAGTGGCGATCGCGCACCACGATGTTGATCTCAGCGCCGTCTACCGCAAGCTACAGTCGAGGCGGTAGACAACTCACCAAGTGAACAGTACAAAAGGACTATACAGAACAGGTTATGTAGAGGTCGAAAGTGACGCAATCACATGCTGAGCAAACCCCGGCGCAAAATCCAGAAGCAAGAGCGGCTGAATTGCGATCGCAGCTTCAAACAGCTAGCTATGCCTACTACGTCCTTGACGCGCCCGATCTGCCCGATTCTGTCTATGACCGGCTATACCGAGAGCTGCAAGACCTAGAAGCGCGCTACCCCGAGCTACAAACGCCCGACAGCCCTACCCAAAGAGTCGGAGCCCAACCTGCCGATCAGTTCACCTCTATTCGGCACAACATTCCGCTCTACAGCCTGGAGAATGCCTTTGATACTGACGAATATTTAGACTGGCAGGCCCGCTGGCAACGGTTAGAGCCTGACGTTGGCGAGACCGACTGCTGTCACTGAACTAAAAATTGACGGCAACGCCCTGGCGCTCACCTACGAAAACGGTCTGCTCACACGCGGCGTCACGCGTGGTGATGGTATTACGGGCGAAGATATCACTCAAAACGTTCGCACCATCCGAACGATTCCACTGCGGCTGCATTTGGAGCCAGGACAAACGCCTCCGCCTGTGGTTGAAGTGCGCGGCGAAGCTTTTTTGCCGCTAGACGTGTTTGACGATATTAACCAGAAAAGGGAGCGCGAAGGTATGGCGCTATTTGCCAATCCCCGTAATGCGGCGGCGGGCACGTTGCGCCAGCTAGATGCCAAAATTGTGGCTGAGCGCAGGCTAGACTTCTTTGCCTACACGATACTGATGCCAGAAGGGACGGGCGGCTTGAGCGCACCGACTAACCAGTGGGCCGCACTGGAGTTTTTGCAGACTTTGGGCTTTCGGGTCAACCCGAATCGTCAGCTTTGCCAGTCAGCAGCAGCGGTCGCTAGCTACTACGATACCTGGGAAGAAAAGCGTCACGAGCTGTCGTACCTGACCGATGGCGTAGTCGTCAAACTCAATAGCTTTGAATTGCAGGATCGGCTGGGCTTTACTAATAAGTTTCCACGCTGGGCGATCGCGCTCAAATACCCCGCCGAAGAAGTGCCCACCATCCTCAACAGCATTACCGTCCAGGTCGGCCGCACCGGAGCCATCACTCCCGTCGCCGAACTAGCTCCGGTTCAGCTAGCAGGCACCACGGTTGCTCGCGCCACCCTACACAACGCCGATCGCCTAGCCGAGCTAGATCTGCACCTCGGTGATACCGTCATCGTTCGCAAGGCCGGAGAGATTATTCCTGAAGTCGTTCGCGTCTTGCCTGAGCTGCGGCCCGTAGATGCGAAAGCCTACCAGCTACCAGCGAACTGCCCCGTTTGCGATCAGCCCGTCGTCAAGCCGGAAGGAGAAGCGGTTACTCGCTGCGTCAATCGATCTTGTCGGGCAATTCTGAGCGGCAGCTTGCGCCACTGGGCTAGTCGAGACGCGCTAGATATCAGCGGACTCGGAGAGCGGCTAGTGCAAAGCTGGATCGATCAAAGCGTAGTGACCTCGATTGCGGACCTGTACGATCTAACGCTTGAAGATCTGCTGCCGCTAGAGCGAATGGGAAAGCAGCTCGCGAACAAGCTGATACAGGCGATCGCCGACTCAAAACAGCGGCCCTGGTCTAAGGTGCTCTACGGACTAGGCATTAGGTTAGTCGGCGCGACCAACGCTCAGATTTTGGCAGATAGCTTTCCGTCGGCAGGGGCGCTAGCAGCAGCGGATGAGAGTGCGATCGCCCAGATCTACGGCATCGGTCCAGAGATTGCCCAATCGGTTCAGCAGTGGTTCCAGCTACCCGCTAATCAGCAACTGATTGAGCGGTTAAAGGAAGCCGGACTTCAGTTAGAAGCAACTGCTCAACCAGGTAACCAGCAGTCCCAGCCCCTAGCAGGCAAAAGTTTTGTTCTAACCGGCACGCTGCCAACCTTGAAGCGCTCTGAAGCGAAAGCTCAAATTCAAGCCGCTGGCGGTAGAGTGAGCGGCTCGGTGAGCGCTAAGACAGACTATGTTGTAGTCGGTGAGAATGCGGGCTCTAAACAGGCCAAAGCAGACGAGCTAGGACTCACTCAGATCACAGAAGCAGAGCTGATTGAGCTACTGAGCTAGCCTTTATAAACCAACCTTTAAACTAACCCGTTCAACAGTGTGATAAAAGTCTGTCAGTCCTGATTTAGTCTGCCACTATTTGAACTGTCTGAAGATTCGCTTTTGTTTGAAGGTTGGCTGACGCCTATCTTCCTCTCTTTCATCGCTGATGACTGCCTATGTGGACCCCACAATCTGGACGCTTGCCTTTCGCGCCCCTATTTAGACAAAGATGGCAGAAGAAAAGATGGCGAAGGAAAAGACGGCAGGGGCTAGGCATCGGGCTGTTACAGATTGCGATCGCCCTCTCTCCTACAGTCGCTAGGTCCACTCAGGCCGCCGAGACGATCACCTTTTCGCTCGGAGGGGGCATCGAGCGATCGCTTTCAGTGGATTCTTTAGAGCTATACGCCAAAGAAGGCGTTGTCACCGAAGAGCTTTCTGCCTACCTACCCTATCTACGCTCGTTCGATGCAGACGTAGTCAACCGGGCTCGCGAGATATTGGTAGAGCGGGTTGATACTGATGTCACAGCCGTCTCACAGTTTGGCTATACCGATCAGGGAGAATATCTACTGACTCAGATCGGGGATATCTTTCGCACAGGGTCTAGGCTATCAGGCATGAAAGGGCTGCGGGGCGCGGCAATATTGGCCGCAGCCGACCCAGAAGAAGGACTGACACTACTGAATGTCATTCGGCAGTTTCCAGCGCCTGTACTCAGAGTAGATATCCGCAAAGGCGCTGCCATTATCAGCCAGTTCGACGCAGCCTTTCAACAGTCAAACACCGCTCTAGAACTAGTAGAGCAAATTTCTTTGGCCGCTGCGACTAACGATCTGCCTGGCAATAATTCTGCTGCTAGACTGACTCAGATGATTACCGAAACCGGACCGTTTCAGGTTAGGCGTCAGTCTATTCGAGTCAAAGCTAGCCGACAGCCTGTTGACATCTATACGCCTACGCTATCAGCGGATTTCTTTAATAATCCGTCTCAAAGAGATGACTACATCTGGCCAGCGGTCGTGATCTCGCATGGGTTGGGCAACGATCGGAGTACCTACAGCTATCTAGCTCGGTTTCTAGCCGAGCATGGCTTTGCGGTCATCAACATAGAGCACGGCGGTAGCAGTGGCGATCAGGTCTCCGCGCTAGTCTCTGGGATTAGCGACGAAGTGGTCTCTGCTGATGAATTCGTCAGTCGCCCCCTACTGGTCTCACAGGTACTAGACGAACTCGAACAAAGAGACGATTTTAACGCCAAAGGCAGCGGCCGCATCGACTTTAGTAATGTGGGTGTGATTGGCCAGTCCTTTGGCGGCTACACTGCGCTTGCGGTAGCAGGTGCCTCTTTGAACCTAACTCGGCTGCGCTCAGACTGCCCGCTCACAGGACTGAGCTTCAACGTTTCGCTGCTGTTACAGTGTCAGGCGGTCAATTTAGCCGAAACGACTAGCCCATCTGGCAATCTGAACTTTCGCGACCCGCGCATTCGCGCTGCGATCGCCATCAACCCGATCACGAGTGGGCTACTTGGCCCAGAAGGTCTCTCTGAAATAGACATCCCGATCCTGATGGTAGCGGCTAGCAACGACACCATTGCACCCGCGCTACCGGAGCAGATCCGGCCTTTTACCTGGCTAAAGGCAGCTAGCCACTATCTGCTAGTCATGCAGGGCGCGACTCACTTTTCAACCATTGATATCACTGGTACAGAGACTTTCACAATTCCGCCTGCGGTAGTCGGCCCCTACGCCGAGATTGCCCAGGACTATACCCAGGCAATCAGTCTAGCTTTTCTCAAAACCTACCTTAAAGATGAGGAAGAATACGCTTCTGTACTCACTAGTGGCTTTACTACTCGCTTTAGTCAACCTGAACTTCCTCTAAGCTTGATCTCGGAGCTAACGCCAGAGCAGCTAGCAGAACAGCTAGAGTAGCGAATTTAATGATTCACGGTTTCATCAATCTCAATAAACCAGTCGATTGGACCTCACACGACTGTGTAGCCCGCACGCGCAGGCTGCTAAACACCAAGAAAATTGGACATGGGGGCACGCTCGATCCGCTGGCAACTGGTGTCTTACCGCTGGCGGTGGGACGGGCTACTCGGCTGTTGCAGTATCTGCCTGAGAAAAAGGCATATCAAGCGGTTATTCGATTTGGGCTGACGACAACAACTGACGATCTAGAAGGCGATGTTGCTGAAGAGCGGGGAGCAGCGGAACTAGAGCGCGCAACAGTAGCAGCAGCACTCTCACAGTTTGTAGGAGAGATTGAACAGATTCCGCCGATGTACAGCGCAATCCAGGTGGAAGGACGACGGCTGTATGACCTTGCTAGAGCCGGAAAGACAGTAGACGTGCCTAGACGAAAAGTGACTATCGAGCGGTTGACCGCTCAGAGCTGGAAAGCAGGCGTGCAGCCAGAGCTGACGGTAGCGGTAACCTGTGGCGCTGGCACTTATATCCGTTCGCTCGCCAGGGATCTCGGTGAGGTAGTCGGGACCGGGGCGACTTTGGCTGGGCTGACGCGCACCCAAAGCAGTGGGTTCGATATCGCTGAGAGTATTTCTTTGGGGGCGTTGGAGCAGGCGATCGCACAGGGCAGTTTTGCTCCAGTTTCAGCAGGCAAAGCAATGGCGCATTTGGATGCGATCGCCCTCCCACCAGATCTGGCCAGACGCTGGCAGCTAGGCCAAAAGCTAGCGATCGCGCCAGAGATGCCCATCCCTAAACCTATCGGCAATAGCCAACACTATCCGCCCGTTCGCATCCTGGCAGCCAATACACAGGAATTTCTGGGCATCAGCGAAATTCGCAGCCTGCCTACAGAAGATGGAGAAGAATCAGCAGCCGATACGCGCAGCAAAATCCTGGCTCCCAAACGAGTGTTCTTGCCAGCAGAGTGATCCAAGAGGCACTAAACGAAGACTGAGCCAAGAAAAGAGATTCAGTTTGGCGAGGAGATTACGATATGATTAAGATTACTATCCCTACTGCGTTTGGAAAAACACAATGGTAACGCTCAAAATCGTCGTATATCTCACGGTTTCATTCTTTGTTGGCCTGTTCATCTTTGGCTTTTTGAGCGGAGACCCAGCCCGTAACCCAAGCGGTAGGGACTTTGACTAGTCAGACAGTCTAGAGACCACAAAACTCCAAAACCGACAAAAATCTAGAGCTTATTTGAAAAAGCTCAGGACATACTGCGTTGTGATGTATCGCTGTAGGCTCCTGAGCTTTTTAGTGGAGATTTCTAAGTGGCCATCTAAGTGGCCATTGTTTATGGTCAATCCTCTGCGTGTATGAGAGGGTGGATTGGTCATTACTAAGGAGGTTGCGTATGGTCCATATCAGCTTGCCGCCGCAGCCTGTGCCAGTTGTCGCTATCGAAGCGATCGCTCAGACAAAGCAAGCGCCGCAGCCAGCACTAGCGACAGAGCCAGACCTGAAAAAGTCCGCGAGTTCCTCGCCTGACTCATCGTTAGGGCGATTGTCGTTACTCATAGAGGGACTTGAGTCAAAAGGATTTGGATCGCCAGAGATAGGCGTTGAGAGCGCTTCGACGCTAACAGCCCAGACCTCCGCAGAAGCACTACCTATTGTAGAGCCTAGTGCCGCTGACCCTCCAGAGGCAGTCACACAGCCCGAATCGGTCACTCCTGTAGAAATCATTCCTGTAGAAATTAACGAGACTGAGCAAGGCGATCGCCTCTCTGATGAAGAATTCATTTCGCAGCTTTCACTCACGGCAGACTTTCAGGAATACAATCCGCAGACGCAGGTAATCACAGCTCGCGGTGATGTGCGGCTACAAGTTAGTGATTCGCTGCTCGAAGCAGATCAGATCTGGGTCAATCTGACCAATCGCTTTGCCTTGGCAGAGGGCAATGTCCTGCTGACTACAGGCGAGCAGATAGTGCAGGGAAATCGCGCTGAATACAACTTCATTCAGCAAGCAGGTGTGATCAACGGCGCGGTAGGTACGCTATCTCTACCTGATATTGAAGAAGATTTTGCTTCTCCTTTGGCCAGAGGGAGTCGTTCTGGGCGCGCCTTTGACCCGATCAATCGCGACGCGGAGCTAGATGTTGTCAACGATGGCAATGTTCAGATTGGCAGTAGCTCTGATGGTCGACTATCGAACAGCAGTAACAATATAGATGGCAATGGCCAGCTCAATCAGCTTCGATTTGAGACGGAGGAGCTGTCTTTTGGGGTGGAAGGGTGGCGAGCCGAGTCACTGCGGATCACGAACGATCCGTTTTCGCCACCAGAGATCGAGCTGCGGGCGGACGGACTGCTGCTGCGTAATCTATCGGCTACTCAGGACGAGCTACTGCTGAAGCGGCCTAGACTGGTATTCGATCAAGGATTTGCGCTGCCGCTGGTGCGATCGCGCATCCTAATTAGCCGAGGCAGCGGTGTCAACCCAGACGATCTCAATCCGGTACCTGCGGTTATAGGTGTGGATGGGCGCGATCGCGGTGGCCTATTTATCGGTCGCCAGGTTCCCCTCGTCACCAATAGCACAACCAGACTTTCTGTCACCCCTCAATACTTCGCCGCTCAGGCAATCAGTGGCGATACCGACTCGCCGATCGATCCGCGTAATTTTGGTGCGACTATTAAGCTAGGCAATCGGCTTTCGCCGACCACCCGGCTCAGTGGCAGAGCTGATATCACCAGCTTTGACTTTGAAGATGTCACCGACGATATTCGAGGTCGACTCAGCATCGACCAGGCGATCGCCAGACATAGGCTGTCGCTTCAGTACAGCTACCGCGATCGCCTATTCAACGGCACGCTAGGCTTTCAAGACGTCCAGTCCAGCGCTGGAGCAGTGCTAGTGTCACCAACCTTTGCACTCGGCGATACTGGGTTTAATCTCTTCTATCAGGCTAGCGCTCAGCTAATCAACGCAGACACCGATCGAGAGGAGCTACTGCTCTCTAGCGGGTCTGATACTGGCCGGGTCACCTTGGGGCGCTACCAGGGCAGCGTTGCGCTCAACCGCCGCTTTAATCTCTGGCGTGGGACACCCAAGCCTGCGACCCAAAGCGAAGGGCTGCGGTTCACGCCGCGTCCGCTAGTTCCCTATCTAGATCTTAGTACAGGCGTTCGGACGACCTTCACTCGCTACAGCAGCGGCGATTCGCAAAACAGCCTGCTCGCTGACGTCGCTTTAGAAGCTCAGCTAGGTCACTTGTCTCGTAACTTTGGTGACTATACGCGGCTGCTGCTGGGCTATTCACAGTCTTTTATCGGAGAAGCGGCTTCGCCTTTCTTGTTTGATCGTGAAGTAGATCGCAACGTTGTCTCTTTTGGCGTTGCGCAGCAGCTATACGGTCCGATTATTGCTGGGTTTGAGACAGCCTTTAGCATCGAATCTAGAGAGGCTGTCAGCACCCTATTTTCTTTGGAGTACAGCCGTCGGACATACGGAATTCTACTGCGCTACAACGCCACTCAAGAAACAGGCTCTGTGGGCCTGCGCCTGAGCAATTTCAACTGGATAGGCGGCACTGATCCTTTTGATACGCCTCGCGTTAGGCAGGTCGAAGCAGGCGTGATCGAAAGAGCTGACTAAAGGCAGTCGCCAACTAGACAACAAGTGAGTATACTGACCTCTTAAAAAGAAGCAGACTAGATAGTAAGGGTGTCTTGTCTATTCGTAGCTAGTCTTTCTTATGACTTTGGCCACATTTTCTACATCGACAGAGGCGCAGCAGGCAGCGGCCCTAATAGAAGGCTATCGCTTTGAGCTAGGCAATTACAATGCTCGCCAGTGGGTGATGCTGTGGCTGGAGCTTTATCGCCCTATTTGGATTCGCGATGCGGTGGTCGAAGCGCTCTACCAAGGCCGCTACAAGTCGCGTTCTGTCAAGCAAATTCTAGAGCTGTGGGAGCGGCGCGGACAGCCCATTCGCCATGCTACTCATGAGTTCGAAGCGGCGGTTTGTCGTGAATTCGGAGAAGTCAAGCTGGTCACAACGCTGCCTCAGTCTACAATCGAATCGATTACAGCTCAGCAACAGAGCAGGCAGCGAGTGCGTCAAACGCCTGCCAAAGAGCGAGCCAGTCGTCGGATTCATCGCTCACTTTCTGCGATCGCCTTCAGTTCACCCCAGCCCGTGCCAACAGTAGCCAACACAAATACCTCAACAGACAAAGAGCAGCACTCGGCCTCCGGGCCAGTCGAGACAGCCAATGTCCTGCGATCGCACAAACAGCAAAACGGCATTCCCTTCTCTTCTGGCAGAGCCATCCAACCTTTTAAGCCCACCCTACCCTTCTCTCCTCAGCCGCTGAGACCAGCGAAGAAAAAGGCCTTGGCCGCGCTGTAGTAGGTCCAACTAGCCTACGCTAATCAGCCTTCGGCGGCTTCACACCCATCCGAATCTCTGAACAAAACGAAGCAATTCGTAAGCCATTGGCCAGCTCTGTCGTGCCTGTGCGCATCCGCAAGTTGTCATTGATAAACCATACGCGCTCCGTAGAGTGAGCCTGATCATCTTGGGTCACGATGGTCAGCACTTCGTCTTCTAGCGTGTAGGTGCTGCGCTTGGTTTCTTGCGTGGGTCCGCCGCTGCTGACCAGGCTGCCCTGGGCCGAGTCTGATGCAGCCGGGGCAAACGGCACCATCAGGGTCGTCAATACTGACGGCTTGGTATCGCCTTCGATGGTGCTACTCTGCTGGATTTGTAGTCCGCATAGGGGCGCGGTCGGGCCCTCGTCTGCGCTCACTTTTTCGCATAGCGCCGCTATCTCAGACGCATCGGCGGCTAAAAATGCGATTTCCAGATCAGACTTACCCGCTTTGGACTGCTGAGTGGATAGAGCGTGGGTAGTGCGCTGAGAAAACCATCGCCCGGCCATTTTCTCAAAAAAGTTCACAATTTCCATAGAGTCTCATCTGATAGCGCTGAAGATAAGTCTACAGTCTCTTACTTCCTTTTTTCTAGGCGCTTTGGGCTCTGTAGCGTTCGCGCGGCCCGAGCGAATGATAAGCTAGCCAATGAAAAAATAAAACAGATATTAAGAGCGTCCACGCTATGACCGGATCGAACCAAACCCCTCTTTTACTGCGGGCAGCCCAAGGCCAATCGGTTGAACGTCCGCCGGTTTGGATGATGCGTCAGGCGGGTCGCTACATGAAAGCCTACCGAGATCTTAGAGAGAAGTATCCTTCATTTCGCGACAGATCTGAAATTCCAGAAGTAGCGATCGAAGTCTCGCTTCAGCCTTGGAAAGCGTTTAAGCCCGATGGGGTGATTCTGTTTTCGGATATTGTGACGCCGCTGCCGGGGATGGGGGTGGCGATGGACGTGGCTGAGGGCAAGGGGCCCGTCATTGACGAGCCGATTCGCTCGCAGGCACAGATTGACGCATTGACTACGCTTAATCCGGATGAGTCGATGCCGTACATCCGCAAGATTCTAGGAGCGCTGCGTGAGGAAGTGGGGAACCAGTCCACGGTGCTAGGCTTTGTGGGTGCGCCCTGGACCCTAGCGGCCTACATTGTAGAGGGCAAAGGCTCTAAGACCTATTCAATCATCAAGAATATGGCGTTCTCGCAGCCGAAGATGCTGCACAGTTTGCTTAGCAAGATTGCTGACAACATCGCTATCTACGTTCGCCACCAGATTGACTGCGGCGCTCAGGTGGTACAGCTTTTTGACTCTTGGGCGGGTCAGCTCAGCCCGCAGGACTATCGGACGTTTGCGCTGCCCTATCAGCAGCAGATTGTGCGTCAGGTGAAGCAGACACATCCGGAGACGCCGCTGATTTTGCTGGTCAGTGGCAGTGCGGGCGTGCTGGAGATGATGGGCGAGGCTGGGGTGGATATTGTCAGCGTGGACTGGTCGGTGGATATGGCGGATGCGCGGCGGCGGCTAGGGCCGAACATGATGGTGCAGGGCAATGTCGATCCGGGGGTGCTGTTTGGCACGAAGGATGTGATTCGCGATCGCATTATCGACACCGTTCGCAAGGCGGGCAGCAAGGGCCATATTTTGAACCTGGGTCATGGCATTTTGCCCGGCACCCCCGAAGAGAACGGAGCATATTTCTTCGAGGCTGGTAAGCAAGTAAATGAGCTTCTAGCAGCCACTGTCTAGCATAAGTGTGTGGAGAATGGCGGAATGCATCTCCCTTTTGACGTACGGACTTCTACTATCCAAACAATCAATCGGCCCAAGGCGTTCAGATGTCTTGGGCTTTTCCGTGTCAGAATAATCAAGCCTTCTATCACAAGACCCATGCGTATCTTCATAACTGGCGCAAGTGGCTGTATTGGCCACTACCTAGTAGAAACTCTGATCGAAAACACCGATCACGAGCTGTTCTTGATGATGCGCAATCCAGCTAAGCTTCAGGTACCCGTTGACCAGCGTCCCGGCGTCCACGTGTTGCAAGGCGACCTGCGAGACGTGGCTCAATTCTCGGATCTGCTGAAGACAATGGATACGGCTGTTCTGGTCGCGACTTCATGGGGCGATCCGCAAGAGAGCTATGAAATCAATGTCGAAAAGACACTAGAGACCATGTCTCTGCTAGACGTCGAGCGCTGTCAGCAGGTGATTTATTTCTCTACCGCCAGCATTCTAGATAGAGACAATACGCCGCTGAAAGAAGCAGGTGAGATTGGTACTGACTATGTGCGCACGAAGTACATCTGTCATGAAAGGTTGCAGGAGCTGGCGATCGCACCCAAAGTCACCACCGTCTTCCCTACCCTAGTCTTCGGCGGCAGCGACACCAAACCCTATTCCCACATCTCCGGTGGCCTGCCCGAAGTCGCCAAATACATCGGTTTAATCCGCTTCCTCAGCGCCGACGGCAGCTTGCACTACATCCACGCCCAAGACATCGCCGCAGTCGTCCGCTACCTAGTCGACCATCCCCCCGGCCCGAATGACTCTAGAGAGCTTGTGATTGGCAACCCCGCTAAGCAAGCCGACGAAATTGTAGAAGAAATCGCCACCTATCTTGGCAAACCACCCATCTTTCGCATCCCGCTGTCCTTTGGCCTCGCTGATATCGTCATTAAAGTGTTTAACATCCGCATGGCCGAATGGGACCGATTCTGCATGGACTATCGCCACTTCACCTACGAAAATCCGGTCACCCCGTCCAGCTTTGGCCTAGAAGATAGCTATCCAACCGTTGAAGATGTCTTTCGCTCGGCGGGGGTAGCGCCTGGTAAGTAAAAGGCTACAAAAGCCCATGACGATGCAGCAGATCCACAATTTCCTTCTTCTTCAGACCAGCACAGCTCTCTAACCCTGCCCGCTTCGCAATCTTCACTAGCTGCCCTCTCGTCAGCCCCTTCGCACCCGTTTTCACTCGATACGACAGCGGACCGGGCAAATTCACCGAGGTTCTCTGATGCAAAGAATTCCAGTGAACTGGTCCCGCCTTCACATCAGCAGCAACGCCTAGCTCGGATAGCACAATAGATACCCCAGGCAGCACTCTAATTTTCTTTTTTAGTCGAAGTCCCATAGCAATTTAGTCGTAGTGGCTCAATTGTAGCTACACATTTACTGGACCAAAGATCGGACAAAAGCGCTTTCGATGAAACTGCTATAGTACATTTGTCTATACTTATGGTAATATTCGGCGCTGTTCTATGGCGATTATCTCCTCAAAGCAATCAGCCTCAGACAATGGCGGCAAGAAGCGGCAGCAAAAGGACAGTGAGATATCCGCAGGCAATCGATCTACCGCTGAGGCCACCCCTAGTGCCGAAGCGGCCAATCAGAAGAAAACCGATCTATTAAAAGGAGAGGCGAGAACGACTGAGCTATCTAGAAACGAAGAAGGCATTCGCCCAGAGGCGATCAGCGACTATATCGGCCAGAAGGCGCTAAAAGAAGTCTTAAGCATTGCCATCCAAGCCGCTAAGTCTAGACAGGAACCGCTCGATCACCTGCTGCTCTATGGTCCGCCGGGTTTGGGTAAAACCACAATGGCACTAATTCTAGCGCAGGAGATGGAGGTCGACTGCAAGATCACCACGGCTCCGGCGCTAGAGCGTCCCCGAGATATTGCTGGCCTGCTGGTGAATTTAAAAGCAGGCGATGTCCTATTTATTGATGAGATCCATCGGCTTTCGCGCGTGACTGAAGAGATCTTGTACCCGGCGATGGAAGATGCCCGGCTAGACATCACTATCGGCAAGGGGCAGAGCGCCCGGACGCGGAGCATTCCACTACAGCCATTCACGCTAGTCGGAGCGACAACTCGGGTCGGGGCGTTGGCTTCGCCTTTGCGCGATCGCTTTGGCCTAGTCCAGCGGCTGCGCTTCTACGAAATTGACGAACTCACTCAAATCGTCCTGCGTACCGCTGACGTGCTCAAAACAGAGGTTCTGCCCGATGGCGCTACAGAAATTGCCCGCCGCGCTAGAGGTACGCCGCGCATTGCCAACCGTTTGCTCAAGCGGGTGCGCGACTATGTGCAGGTCAAGCAGCTCGGCCCGATCAATCAGCACACGGCGGCGGAAGCCCTAGAGCTATTCAACGTCGATCCTTGCGGCCTCGACTGGACCGACAGACGGCTGCTAACGCTGATGATCGAAAACTTCAACGGTGGACCCGTCGGACTCGATACGATGGCAGCCTCTACTGGCGAAGATTCGCAGACGATAGAAGAAGTCTACGAGCCGTATCTATTGCAGATTGGCTATTTGCAGCGGACGCCTAGAGGGCGAGTCGTCACCCCTGCTGCCTGTAAGCATCTCGGCTACCAGGTGCCACAGAACCGCTTCTTTATCCCCGATGCGCCGCTGTTCAATCTGATCGATGCGCCCGATTGATATCAGAATTGACAGCAAAGTTACCGGCAGATAGCTCACGTAAAAAGGTTTACACTCTTCTATATCAAGATTTTTAACGCTATCGGTCCAGGACATTGATGACAAAGAGAACATCCCAACGCCTGTACGCAGCAGGTATGAGCGTTCGGCGCTTTGTTATTGACTTCTGCCTGGTTTTATTGCTTGCTAGCACCTTCCTCGTCGGCTCTGCTACTCCCGCTTCAGCGACCATCGCGCTGCTGGCTGAAGCGGGAACGACGATACAAGCGGTCACGAAGACAGCCACCCGAGACTGGGAAAAGATCGGCGACCTACGAGAAGCTGCCTTTGCAGCGACTCAGGCAGGAAAGTTCGATCAGGCGGAGGAGCGGTGGTCTGAGCTGATAGAGCAGTTGCCAGAAGAAGCTGCCGTGTGGAGCAATCGCGGCAATGTGCGGGTGCGGCGCAATGATCTAGAGGGCGCGATCGCCGACTACAACCAGGCGATCGCCCTCGTCCCTACCGAACCCGACCCTTACTTGAACCGGGGTGCAGTACGCGAGGCGATGGGAGCGTGGGAAGATGCGATCGCCGACTACAATCAGGTCCTCCAGTTCGACCCAGACGATCCAGCCGCCTACAACAATCGCGGCAATGCCGAAGCCGGACTCGGTGAGTGGGAGCTTGCGATCGCCGACTATCAAGCCGCGATTACGCTACAGCCTAGCTTTTCTCTAGCCTACGGCAACTACGCCCTAGCCCTCTATGAGGTAGGCGACATCCAGAAGTCCGTACAAATCATGAAAAGCCTAGTGCGAAAATATCCTAGCTTTGCAGACATGCGCGCCGCCCTTACCGCTGCCCTATGGGAAACCGGACAGCGTGGCGAGGCTGAAAGCAACTGGGTAGCTGTGGTCGGTCTAGACACCCGCTACAAAGACTTGAGCTGGGTTAAAAACGTCAGAAGATGGCCACCCAAAATGGTGACCGCTCTAGAAAACTTCCTCAAGCTATGACAGGCTCTATCAAGCTCTAGAATACTGCTTCACACTTCGACAAACTTTATTCTCTGCTTTTAGACAAACTTCACATTTTCTCAGAATCCTGATCCTGAGCAAGGCAGAAGGTCGCCACATACGGTCATAGAGCCTCTGTACTCACGAGTATCAGCGGATACACGGATCTACGCAAATCCACAGCGAGCTACCATATCTAGACTCTAAATATCTAGACGCCATGCACGTTATGTGCGTGCATCTATAGCTTTTGTCACTTGAGGTGAGATACAGCTTGCAGGCTAAAAGCGTTGTGTTTCAACAGGTCAAGTGACGCGCCTGGACCGTAGGCTTTGCCTTCTCGCAGAGTATGCATCCGGTACAGGCTATATTCGCTTTTAGCCTACTAGCTCGCGCATGCGCCTTTGATTGTCATATTTTCCATCTACCCTGTTTAGACAAAGAGTCTGATATGTTCAAGCGTTTTCAGGGTCTGCCACAGGCATCGGATTGTTCTTCGTACCGTGCTTTAGAAGCGTCTGATTTACACACGAGCACTTGTGCAGCCGACTGGCAAAACGCACAGGTATCGCAGGACAGCCGCTCACAGACCTACCTACGGTCTGGCTTGACTAGCTACTATCGCCTCAGAGAAGTGGAGCGTAAGATCAGAAGAACGCTTGATCTATCCACTATCTTTGGAACTACCGTCGTGGAAGCCGCAGCGCTATTTAGCGCTTATCAAACTGTGTTGATACAGTTCGATGCCAAGCTCAAAAGCTATCGTCAAGTTAGCCGCTACTGTCGTAATCAGTCGCTGGCGTGGCAGTCAGCGTTTGGGTTTTCCCAGGCTGATTTTCCCTCTCTGCTAGAGCAACTGTGGCAAGGAGAGCCAATTTGCCTGTTGAGTCACGCTCAGCTGATAAATACTGGTCAGGCAGTGAATGAATTGGTGCGATCGCCTGCTGATCTGAACCGCGAAGTCCAAATTTGGCAGTCTCGCTGGTCAGGTAGCTGGCTATTGATTCCTATTCAAAAGCACTTCCCCCCGAGTAGTCCTCGAAATAGTCTCGCGTCAGCGCTTGGTTCACAGCACTGGGGTATCTTGGCGCTGGCGCTGGCAGATGATCAAGATTGGCCAGCGGCGACTATTGACGATGCCCAAAGCATTGCCAGCGAGCTGTCTACAGCAATGGCGCACAGTTTTCTCTATCAGGAGCTCCTGACCACCAATCAAGAACTCCAAAAGCTAGCCCTCTCCGACGGGCTCACTAGCATAGCTAACCGCCGTCGATTCGATAAATACATAGAGGACGAATGGCAGCGGCTAGCCAGAGAACAGCAGCCCCTCTCGCTAATTTTGTGCGACATAGACCACTTCAAGCTTTTTAACGACACCTTTGGCCATCCGGCGGGCGATCGCTGCTTAATTCATATTGCCAGAGCGCTGCTTAAAGTTCCCCAGCGCTCGGCTGATCTGGTCGCTCGCTACGGCGGAGAGGAATTTGCAATTGTCCTGCCCACTACCGATACAGAAGGTGCGTGGCGCATTGCCCAAAGCGTCCACAAGAGCATCCAGGCGCTACAAATTGCGCATGCAGCAAGTAGCACCGGAGCCTATGTCACCGTGACTATGGGCATCTCGACCATCATTCCAGGACAAGACAACACCACTCAAACGCTGATTCGAGCCGCAGATATTGCGCTCTACTACGCCAAGCAGCAGGGCCGCAATCGAACCTATATCAACGGTCACCACAACACCGTCAATCTCGCCAACTGTGCCCTCAAAGCAGAAGCTAGTCCAGAATCTAGGCTAAAGCTGACACCGAACGAGTAAGCGATGCGCTAGACCCGATCTATAGCTTTCCGCCCTTAGCTCAAACCATTATCCAGAGCGATAACCCTTGTTTCATAGAGAGAGCTAAGGGCATAGCAAGCCACTAATACATCAGCAGCTTGCTATCTTTAGACCTGATAACCTGCCAATCGGGCAAAGCTGTCTGCGGTTAGACTCGCGCCTCCGATGAGGGCACCATCAATTTCACTTTGTGCCATAATCTCATCTACATTGGCAGGCTTAACAGACCCCCCATACTGGATAGAGACTTCCTTATTATCTAGCAGCGCTCTAATCTTGCCGATCACAGCGTTCGCATCTGCCGCCGCGCAAGTGTCCCCTGTCCCAATCGCCCAAATCGGTTCATAGGCAATCACTAAATTAAATTGATTAACGTCAACTAGCGCCTTCTTAATCTGATTGGTGATCACAGATTCAGTTTGGCTAGCATCGCGCTGCTGCTTGGTTTCACCGACGCATAGAATCGGCGTTAAGCCATTTAGCTGAGCCGCTTTTAGTCTGGCATTTACTGTCTCATCCGTTTCGCCAAAATACTGCCTGCGCTCGCTGTGTCCCACTACCACGTAGCGCACGCCCACTTCTTTGAGCATCGGCCCCGAAATCTCTCCAGTATAGGCTCCTTCTCTTTCCCAATGAATATTTTGAGCCCCCACCTGCACTCGGCTACCCTGCAACTTATCAACTAATAGACCTAGCGTAGTAAAAGGAGCGCAGAGGACAAGTTCTCTCTCGTCAGGAACGCCTTCTAGCTGAGGCATCAACTGCTGCACAAACGCCAAGGCATTTGCCTGGGTTTTGTGCATCTTCCAATTACCAGCAATTACAACTTTTCGCACGGATATTCTTCTATAGGCATATCAGCCTAGATCGTACAGGTAAATGATTATTGAGGGAAATGGTGTGTGAAGTATGAGCGATGAGCGATGAACGATGAATCTAAAGACACTCTTCACTTCATCGTTCATCATTCATACTTCATCCTTACTTAAGCCACCCCTGCGGCTTCCTTGGCCTTTTCTGCCTCATCTGGGTGAATACCTAGGCGAGTCAGGTTCACGCGGCCTCGGCTGTCAATCTCACGCACTTTGACTAGGACTTCGTCATCTACGTTCACTTCGTCTTCTACCTTGTTGACTCGGTAGTCGGCAAGCTGCGAGATATGAATCATGCCTTCTTTACCTGGCATAATCTCGACGAAGGCTCCAATCGGAATCACGCGAGTAACTTTGCCCATGTAGACATTGCCCGCTTCAGGGACGTGGGTGATGCCTTCGATCATCTTCTGGGCCTGCTTGGCCTTATCAGAATCGACCGCAGAGATGGTCACTGTACCGTCGTCATCGATATCAACTTTGGCCCCGGTGGCTTCGGTGATTGCTTTGATCTGCTTACCACCTGGCCCGATGACCATGCCAATCTGATCGGGCTTGATCTGCATGGTCATCAGACGCGGTGCGTATGGCGATACTTCCTCACGAGGCTTGTCGATAGCCGATAGCATCTTTTCGAGGATGTGCAGCCGGGCTGGGCGAGCCTGATTGATAGCTTCGCTGATCACTTCCATCGGCAGGCCGGTGATCTTCATGTCCAGCTGGAGAGCGGTGATGCCGCTGTCGGTACCCGCGACTTTAAAGTCCATGTCGCCAAGGAAGTCCTCGATCCCCTGAATATCAGAAAGGATGCGAACTTCGTCGCCTTCGCGGATTAGTCCCATCGCTGCGCCGCTGACTGGCTGGGTAATAGGAACCCCGGCATCCATCAAAGAGAGGGTCGAGCCACAGACAGAACCCATTGAGGTCGAGCCGTTAGAAGATAGACATTCAGAGACGACGCGAATGACGTAGGGAAAATCTTCCTGGCTGGGGAGCACCGGGATCAAGGCGCGTTCGGCGAGGGCACCGTGGCCCACTTCACGGCGACCGGGCGATCGCATGGGCCGAGTTTCACCCACAGAATAAGGCGGGAAGTTGTAGTGGTGCAGGTACTTCTTTTCTTCGCCAGGATGGAGATCGTCCATCATCTGCGCATCACCTGGGGTTCCAAGTGTGGCCACCGATAGCACCTGGGTCAATCCTCTGCGGAATAGCCCTGTGCCGTGAACGCGGTTGGGCAGTACGCCAGTTCGACAGGTGATTTTGCGAATTTCATCGAGCTTGCGCCCGTCTACCCGAACGCCTTCTTCTAGGATCTGCGATCGCATCAGCTTCTTGGTCAGACTCTTAAACGCCTTGCCTAGCGCTTTGCTATTGCTATCGACTGCGGCGCGAACGGCGTCAGTTTCTTCTTTAGCAGCAATTTCTTCGGCAATCGTGGCTTTGATCGCGTCGAGCTTGTCGTCTCTTTCGGACTTTGTCTGCTCGAAGTGTTTCAAGACTTCTTTGATATCGGTGGTGGCGCGATCGCTCAAGAACGTCTCCAGGCTGGGATCAACCACAGGCGCAGGCTCAGTAGGCCGCTCTAGCCCCAGCTCTTCGACCAAATCTAGCTGCGCCTGAATTAGGTCACGCACGACTTCGTAGCCAAAATCAATCGCTTCGATCACGTCTTGCTCGGGCAGCTGATTGGCCCCAGCCTCTACCATGATCACACCGTCAGGTGAGCCCGCCACGATTAGATCTAACTCGCCGTCTTTAATTTCTTGATAGGTCGGGTTGATGATAAAGTCATCTCCGACCAATCCGACGCGAACAGCCGCCATTGGGCCGTTGAACGGAATCTCAGCAAGCAAAACCGCAATCGACGCGCCAGTAGCTGCCAGTACATCAGGCGGCACATCCTCATCCATTGAGAGCGTTGTTGCTACGATTTGAATATCGTCGCGAATCCATTGCGGGAACAATGGTCGCATCGGTCTGTCGATCAGTCGGCTAGTGAGCGTTGCCCTTTCAGGAGGACGGCCTTCTCTGCGCAAAAATCCGCCGGGAATGCGGCCTGCTGCGTATAGCCGCTCTTCGTAATCTACTAGCAAAGGCAGAAAGTCAATCCCCTCTCTACCGCTAGAGCGTGTAGCTGTGACCAATACAGCCGTATCGCCAGAACTTATTAGAACCGAGCCGCCAGCCTGCGGGGCAAACAGCCCAGCCTTTAGCTGAATGTCTCGACCGTCGATTGAAATCGACTTATCAATCTCTTGCATTGATGGATCCTTACTCTTTTTAGTTTTCTCATTTTGTGCTTTGGCAATCGTATCACTGATGACGAAGCCTTGCGCCTGTGGTTGCAAAAGCCGAAAGTTAGGCCACACTGTTTAGCTATTGCGTTTGATCATCGTTCGCTTCCTACTACTTTTTGACTATGGCAATTCTTGTAACTGGCGCTGCCGGATTTATCGGATTTCACCTATCTCTTCAGCTGTTGAAAATGGGCAAGCCAGTCTACGGCATCGACAGCGTGAACGACTACTACGACATCTCTCTGAAAAACGGCAGACTTGCTCAGCTAAAGGCATTTGCACACTTTACCTTCGAGCAAATAGACATTGGCGATCGCACCGCCATCAGCAGCCTATTCAAGCATCACGTATTCGAGCACGTCGTCCACCTAGCCGCCCAAGCAGGCGTCCGCTACTCCTTACAGAATCCACTCGCCTACGCCGACAGCAACCTGCTAGGCTTCGTCAACATTCTAGAAGGCTGCCGCCACAGCAACATCAGCCATCTAGTCTTCGCCTCTTCTAGCTCCGTCTACGGCAAAAACAAGAAGGTTCCCTTCGCCACAGACGACCGAGTCGATCACCCCGTCTCACTCTACGCCGCCACCAAAAAATCAAACGAGCTCATGGCCCATGCCTATAGCCATCTATATAGTCTGCCAATGACAGGGCTGAGGTTCTTTACAGTTTATGGACCTTGGGGCAGGCCAGATATGGCGTACTTCAAGTTTGTCGATGCGATCGCCAAAGGCAAACCAATCGACGTCTACAACCACGGCGAAATGAAACGCGACTTCACCTACATAGACGACGTCATTGAAGGCATCATCCGAGTCATTGCCCGTCCCCCACTCGCCCTAACCAAAGCAGAAGCCACCGTCAAAAGCAAAGACACCACCGCCCCCTACAAAATCTACAACATCGGCAACCACAGCCCCGTCACCCTGATGGACTTCATCACCACCATCGAAGACGCTATGGGCAAAAAAGCAGAAAAAAACATGCTCCCCATGCAGCCAGGCGACGTCCCCGCCACCTACGCCGACGTCCAAGACCTAATGGACGACGTCGGCTTTAAGCCCTCGACGCCGCTAGATGTTGGCATTCAGAAGTTCGTAGACTGGTACATGGAATACTACGCGACCAACTCAACCCAGCCACCAACCACAATCAACCAACCAGCACAGTCTCTCTAAATCGCCACCAGAGAGCCCTTTCGGGGGGTTTGGGGGAGCCTGGGCCCCCAAGCAGACTATCGAGGCTTCAGGGAAAGGAGGGGTCTAGGGGAGGAAATCCCCTAATCTTGTCGCCTTGCCTCTTACCGCCTTATCTCTTGCTTGCCACCCAAGCAAAACCAAAAATGGAGCTAAGGAGATTCGAACTCCTGACCCCCTCAATGCCATTGAGGTGCGCTACCAGCTGCGCTATAGCCCCTTGCGATTGCTAAATTTCGTCTGCTTGTATCTTTAGGCAAACATCCGAAACTAGCCCTTGCTAAGACTACTATAATTACGTAGAAACGAGAACCGCGTCAACTCCCTATGACCGCCACGCCCCCCAGCAACCTCAACGCTGACTCCATTGACTCTAACGATCCGGGTCAGCCAGAGATTCAAGCCACCATTCAAAATCTACGGCGCAAAGAAGGCACCTGGGTCGACTGGGGCAAAGCCTGCCAGACGCTGCAAAAAGCAAAAATGAACCCCCAAGCTATCTTCGAAGCGACTGGGTTCGAGCCCATTCAGCAAAACCAGCTGATCGTCGCCGCCCAAGTCTTCGGCTCTATGCTCGCTGGCGGTATTAGCGAGCAAACCAAAACCCACTACCAAACTCGGGGCAGTGATAGCCTCTACGAATTCAGAATTCTGCCGCAGGAAAATCGCGCTGCCGCTGCCGACTTTGCTTTCAGTCACGGCCTAGACAGCGAGCAAGTCAAAGAGATTGTCAAAGGACTCAGAGACTTTTACTACAGCGAAACACCGCCGCCCGGATTTGAGAAAACGATGGGCGATGGCGCAGCTTACTACTATTGGCGGTTAGCGCGTCAGCAGGGAGATTTGCAGGCTAGATCTCGGCTAATTGCGCAGGGGCTGCGATTCGCAACCTCAGATAGCGCTCGCAGCAAGGTAGAAAAGCTACTCACTGATTTCACCGTAGTTTCGACCAAAACTGCGCCCAGGCTGCCAATCTTTCGATTAGAAAATGAGGCAGATTCGCCCGTCATCGTACCCGTTGCAGGGCAAATGCCGCTGCCGACAGAAGACTACAAGCAAGTGCCAATGGTAGAACCCGAAGATACCTTTGGACTAGTGAAATTTTCTGGAACTGGGGCATGGGTGCCCGTGCCAGGGTGGCAGGTTATCCTCAAGACCGAAGATCCGATTGCGCTACTGGCAAAGTATGGCCAATTGCCCAATCCACCCGAAGGCTACGAAGACGAAGAGGTCTTAGTCATAGTCGATCGGGCCAAGCGTCAGTGGGATGAATACAGCTACTACGTCATCGACGCGGGCGGAGAGCTAGAGATCAGTTGGTTTGAAACAGCACCCGACGTTCAGCTATTGGGCGGCGTTGCACTAATCATGCGTCCCAAAAAGATATTCGATGAGAACTACACTCAAGAGTACTGGCAGATAGACGAATAGGAAGAACACATCATGGCACTAGAGCGCCGCTTATCTAGAGAAATATTCGCCGAGACCGAAATCGTCGAACTCCGTCAGGTATGTATGACACCTAGCGGACTCTTTGAACCCGGCAAGTACCTAGCCGGACAGCTTCCTGACGCCGCCTTCGAGATGGGCTTAGTCGAAAGCCTGCCCCCCGTTCGCGGCAAAAGCGAAGAAATCGGTCCGTCCTCATTAGAAGAAACAGAAGCAGACGATTCGCAGATCTAGCCAGCTTCCTATTCAGCCTACTCTTCGAGAAGGGCAAAGCCCTACATCGTTCACACTTCATCCTTTCCCCGGAGCCCTCCCATTTACACTCGCCCCCTAGCCAAACTAATTGAAGAATTTCAGCGTTTGCCCGGTATCGGCCCCAAGTCAGCGCAGCGCTTAGCCATGCATATGCTGAAGCGGCCCGACGCTGAGGTGCGGGCCTTGGCAAATGCGCTAATCGAGGCTAAGCAGCAGGTAGGTCAGTGCTCACAATGCTTTCATCTGTCCGCCGAGCCTGTGTGCAATATCTGTCGTTCTCTATCGCGCGATCGCACAACAATCTGCGTAGTCGCAGAATCTAGAGACGTCATCGCACTAGAAAGAACACGCGAGTACAAGGGTATGTATCACGTGTTGGGCGGACTAATTTCGCCGATGGATGGAATCGGCCCAGAGCAGCTAAATGTAGGACAGCTAGTGCATCGAGTGAATAAAGAAGATACTAGCGAGGTGATTCTAGCAATTAGTCCTAGTATCGAAGGCGATACAACGACGCTGTATGTAGGTCAGTTGCTAAAGCCATTTACCAAGGTGACTCGGATTGCATTTGGCCTACCGATGGGCGGCGACTTGGAGTATGCGGATGAGGTGACGTTAGCTAGGGCGCTAGAGGGTAGGCGCGATTTCGATGTCTAGAGGCATCGTGGGCGCACCGTAGAGGCATAGCCTAATAGGTCAAAGCCTAATAGGCCAAAGTTTCTAGCGTTTCGCGTAGGTATAGGCGCACCATTTGCTCTACCGAGGTGCTGCTGGTAACGGTGGTGGACTGTTCGGCTTGCCAGCTTTGGAAGCCAGAGCTAGCTGCGATCGCGCTCTTCAAACTCTGCCAAAGCTCCGCATCCGGTGCGGCATAAGTTGGGCTAGCAGACGATGAGTTTGTCATGGGGTATCTCCAATTCAGGCAGTTAATCTTATTGCTGAGAGCCGAATCTGTTCATTTCCCAACCCCTTAAAGATAGCTTAACCCTTCAACTTGAACTGTAAGAAAGACCACAGTTCGTATCGAGATCGTACGTTAATAAAGGCGGCTAGCTGTATGAGAGGGTGCAAGGGAGCGTAACTGTAAAGGTCGTGCCCTGCCCTGCGCCGCTATCCACTTCCACGCTACCGTTGTGCAAATCGACGCACTGTTTCAAGATGCTGAGTCCTAGTCCAGTTCCTTGAACGCTGCCCACGTTACGAGCACGGAAAAAAGCATCGAATAGCGCTGGCTGATCTTCTAGAGGAATCCCCTGTCCCTGGTCGATGACCTCCAAGACAACCCGGTCTTCTATGCGTTCTATCACCAGGCGAACAGGCGCAGTCTCGGCAGAATATTTGATCGCGTTAGAGAGTAGATTGCTAAGGATAGTGTTGACTAACGTCATATCCAAGCTAACCGAAGAGAGTTCGCCTTGGGCCTGAAGTTGAATGCTGCGATTCTCTGCGGTGCTCAGTTGAAAGTTGTCGATCAAAGCCTGGCAGTGCTGTTGCAGATCGACGATCTGAGGATTGAATTTGGTTTGCGAAGACGTGTTTCGAGAGAACAACAGCAGATCATCGGTTAGCGCTGTTAGTTTGGCCACTACTCTACTCATCCGCTGTAGCAGATCCTGTCTCTGCTCAGCGCTGTATTGTTTTTTTGCTTGTAACAGTTGAGTGATACTAGAAATGACAGAGAGGGGGTTGCGAAACTCATGAGACGCTACGGAGACAAAGCGCGTTTTAAGATCGTTTAATTCTTTGAGCCTTGTGGTTTTGCTGAGCGAGTTCGGTAGAGAGGCGGCGCGATCGCAACAAAATCGCAATCCTAATAGCCAGCTCGTCTGGATCAACAGGTGTCGTAATTAGCTCATCGATTTGATAGCGGACGTCTGCGGGCAGCGTTCCTATGGCATGCTTGGGCAGCAGCACTAGCACGGGCAGCAGCAACGGCTCTGCGGCCTGTCGCCAATGTCTGATTAAATCGCGCCATCTGCCTAGCTCAACAATATCGCAGATGATTAGATCAAAATCTTCTACCGCTACCGTAGCGCTCTGCGGTGACTTTTCCTCAATCAACACACTCTCAAAAGACTTTGAAAGTCGTTCGACCAGGATGCGCCGGTTTTCGCGCTGGCTGAGCAGTAGTAGCAAGCGATCATTGCAACTCATGGCTGATACTGAAGGGTGTTAGAAATCAGAACTAATAGCAGCCTAATAGAAAGCGGTTTAGTCAATACAGGTGCGTGATCGCGGCCAACATTTCGATACTGTTCGTTGTATTGCACAGGCAGATAAGCGCTATTTAAGGGTGTGATCAAGAAAATTTGAAATACCTAGAGTTCTTTTGAGATCGACTCAGGCGGCATTGTCCACTCAGGAATCCCCCTGAGAATGCCGCGCAGATTAGTCAGCGGCTCTCCCACCTTCAAACCGTAGCGAGTGATTTCAAACTCTCTTAGCGCTGGCTCAAAGCTTGAGAGTCGATTTTTTAGAACGCCAATTGCCTTGCGCAACCTGCCCTCAAATTCTAGGTAGCGGAGGAAAATAATTGTATCTGCGAGATAGCTTAGCGGCTGTCCAGTGGCCTTGAATTCGCCTGTTAAACTACCCACCTCATCGATCAATAGCGTCGTGACACCCATGTTCCGCAGATAGCGGCACAGTGCATGGACATGCGCATTCGCATCCATACCCCATACCGACTCTCGGTAGCCCGCTAGGCCATCGATCATGATGATTTCGGCACCCTGCACTTCTACCTCCTGGCGCACCCGCTGAGCAAACTCATCTGGGCTGATCGATAAGGCTTCAATCGACTCAACGACAAGCGTTCCATTCTCCACCATCGCGCGTGCGGGAATATTAATACCCTCACAGCGGAGCAAAATCATCTCGACTGCTTCTTCAAAAGAATAGAGAACAGAGCGCACCCCCCTACCAGCGGCTTCTTTCATAAACTGAGTGCCAAACGAAGTCTTACCCACGCCCGTTGGACCCGATACGACTGTCACCGTGCCACTTTCAATCCCACCATGTAATAGCTGGTCTATCTCTGGAACACCCGAGGAAACCTTCTTCACCTGGATGGCACGACCAAACGAATCAGGCTTCAGTTGCGGAAATACCTGAATGCCGAACGACTGGATCTTTAGGGAATGCTCTCCCTCCATAAAGCCAGATCCTCGAAACTTTTCAACCTTAATCTTTCTGCCTTCGGTGGATGATCTGAGCGAAATCACCCCGTCACTTAAAAACATCAGATCGTCATCGTGAATATAACCACTGCTCTCTGAGGTGAATAGCGTTGTTGCGCCGCCATCGGTCAGGTAGCGGATGAAAGAGAGAACCTGCTGATGGAACTGGTAGTGATCGCCAGAGAGATAGCGAAACTGAGTAATCGAATCGACGAATATGCGATTCGGCTTTAGGTCTTGAACGCGAGTAATAATCTGCTTGGTGACCGATTCTCTCTCTACATCAGCAGGAGAAAAGATATCGTAGGATTTGTCTTCGGTGAAAAAGTCAGCAGAAGGGCTTAGGTCCAAGAAGTGAACGTGTTCCAAATCGAAGCCTAACTTAGTGGCGTTGCGGCGAACTTTGGATTCGACTTCGCCTAGCGTGATAAATAGCGCCGGCTCATCGACTGGTGTCTGGGTTAGAAAGTGTAGGCCCAGTGTTGTTTTGCCTGTGCCTGTCCCCCCGCGCAGCAGATATGCCTGAGCTGGAATCAAGCCACCTTTCAAAACGCTGTCCAGGCCTTCTACGCCAGTTGATAGTCTAGAGTGCGATCGCGAATCTTCTTGCTGATCAGAGCCAGTCTGCATTTCTGACGATGACGTTGCGGCCTCAGCAGCCTGTTTGTTTGGTGTAGGCACAGTGAAAGAGGGGGAGTTTGCTAAGTAAGGGAGAAACTTTTTCGTAGTATGGACAAGAGTAACACCAGCACGGCTATGCACAATCAATAAACAAAAACACCGGGCGGACTTTCTCCATCCCGGTGCTTTCATCTATTGTGACGACCATCAAAAATTGACTAGCCGTAGCGTCTAAATAGGTAACAAAAGTTACTTAGTGCGAGCATCTAGGCTAGCAAGTCGGGCTGACTGAACATCATCAATCGATTTGGTCTGGTTGTTTAAGAATTCGAGACGTGTAGCCTGTACATTGTCGACTGCCTTAGTTTGATTGTTCAAGAATTCTAGGCGAGTAGCCTGTACGTCGTCAATCGCTTTGGTCTGTGTATCTAAAAACTCTAGGCGACGTTGCTGCTGCGAAGCAGTGGGAAAGACTTCAGCGGCGTTAGCAACGGGAGTAAACGTCAAGGTAGCAGCAGCGAGAGCGAGCGTAGAGAAGAATAGGTTTTTCATGAGTTGGCTCCTGTAGGAATCAATGTGTTTGCTTCATTGATTCAAGAGTGCCATCTGCGAGCGGTGGGGTTGTGAGTGTAGATTAAGCGCTATCTGAGAAGATGTGAAAGGGTTTAGAAGAGAGCGCACAGTCGGGTCTCAGTGTCTACTCATAAAGCTAGAAGTCTAGAACGAGTAGCGAACAAAATCACGTCAACAGGTCTTCTTCAGGCGGAAGTTTTTCAGGAATGACAACTTCTGTCAGTTCGACTTCTGCTGGTTCGTCATCAGACTGCGGCGTGGCTTCACTTTGAGATCCCACTGATGGGTGCGTTTCTACTGATGAGGTTGAGGTAGGTTCAGGTTTTACCGAAGAGGTGCGAACGGCTTGAGCGGGTTCTTTTAGGTCTGCTATTTCCTCTGCACCAAACTGAGTAGGAACGTCAGGCAAAAGTTTATTGAGACGAATACCCAAAATCAGAAAGTCACTGGCGATCGCACTTTCCTCTACAGCAGGCACTCGCTTGAGTGCGCTCGGCCCAATTAGCAACGCTCTGCCAGCGCTAACAGAAATCTGCATGAACGTAGAGGCGATGAAGAAGGCGATCGCACCCAACGCCAGCCCCGTTCTCGGCGTCATCATTGGACTCACCTGCGGCAGCATCACATAAACCTGCTTCAACAGCCATAGCGAGAGGACAGCCACTAGCACCGCTAGCGCTTTGATTTGCCAGGACTTAAAAATCTGTAGGCACCGCCGCTGGTCTTCGCTGAGCGCAGCGGGCTTTAGAGCGGAGGGAGGCAGGCTGAAGACGTAGAAGGGCTTGAGCCACTGCATGGCTAGCGCGGGGGTGATGCCGAATAGTGCGATCGCCCAGAACTGAGCCCCAAAAGGCAAAGCAGGCCCTGCCGAAGCAAGCCCTGCTAAACAACCATCTAGCAGCAACGGAACAAACGCTAGACCAGCGAAGTGGATCCAAAGATAGCGGTTTCGCTGCAATTCAATCACCGCAATTCAAACCCCATCGTGAAGATCCTACTCCTGTATCTACGCTGCCTTTATGCTGCTACCTTTGCGCTGCTATCTCTATGCCCGTGCCAAGGTCCGTCGCTGTGACACCATCTTGAAGGCATCGATAATATCGCCCTCCTTCCAGTCGTTGAAGCCACCAACCGCAATACCGCACTCAAAGCCAGAATTGACTTCTTTGGCATCGTCCTTCATCCGCTTGAGCGAATCCAGGTTGCCTTCGTATACGACCTCGCTACCTCGCTTAACGCGGACCCTACAGTTGCGAGTCACCTTACCAGAGAGCACATAGCAACCGGCAACGGTACCCTTGCGCACTGGGAAGACCGCGCGAACTTCCACCTGACCCAGCGGTTCTTCAACCAGCTCGGGCTCTAGTAGACCTTCCATCGCGCCTTCGATATCTTCTAGCAGCTTGTAGATGATGTCGTAGTCTTGAATGTCCACGCCCAAGTTATCAGCGGCTAAGCGCGCACTGTTCGAAACAGTGGTACTAAAGCCGATAATCACCGCGCCACTCGCAGCCGCTAGGTCAACATCAGTCTCACTGATCTCTCCTGGTGCGGCCATCAGCACGCGAATTTGAACTTCATTTTGAGGTAGCTGCTGCAAGGATCCTAGAATTGCCTCTAGAGAACCCTGTACGTCTGCTTTCAAAATCAGGTTGAGCTCTTTTAGATCGCCCTCTTTCGCTTGCTCTGACAAGGAATTGAGAGTAACTCGGCGTGACGCCATTGTCTGCGCTAGGCGAGACTGACGCTGCTCGATCGCCTTTTTATCGGCAGCAGCACGGGCATCGCGCTCTTCGCTATACACCTCAAACTCTTCGCCCGCAGGTGGTACGTCGTTTAGACCCAGCACCTCTACGGCAAAAGACGGCCGCGCCTCTTCTGAGCGGTGGCCTCGATCGTCGACCATCGCCTTGACTCGGCCAAACACAGGCCCAGCCGCAAAAGCATCGCCGACCTTCAGCGTACCGTTCTGGACTAGCAGCGTGGCCACAGGACCACGAGCCTTGTCTAGGTGAGCCTCAATCACCGTACCGCGAGCCAACCGCTCGGGGTTCGCCTGCAAGTCTTCAACTTCAGAGACTAGTAGCAGCATCTCCAGGATGGTGTCTACGTTTTCGCCAGTGATTGCACTGACTGGCACCATAATGGTGTCGCCACCGTATTCCTCGGGCACCAGCTCATATTCCATCAGCTCTTGTTTGACCCGGTCTGGATTAGCAGCTTCTTTGTCGATCTTGTTGATCGCGACCACGATTGGCACACCTGCCGCCTTAGCATGGCTGATTGCCTCGATCGTCTGAGGACGCACGCCATCATCAGCCGCTACGACTAGAATCGCGATGTCTGTAACTCGAGTACCTCTCGCTCGCATCGCGGTAAAGGCTTCGTGACCCGGCGTGTCTAGGAAAACGATTTGGCCGGATTTGCGATCGCTATTCGGATTGGACTTGAGATCCACATGATAGGCCCCAATATGCTGCGTGATGCCGCCAGCCTCGCCTTCTGTCACCTTCGCTTGGCGGATGTAGTCGAGCAGACTGGTTTTACCGTGGTCTACGTGGCCCATGATGGTGACAACCGGCGGACGAGCCACTAGGCTCCCTAGGTCCGCATCGTCGATCATCTCGGTGACTTTACGCGCTTCTGGGGCTTCTTCAGCAGTAACCGCTTCTACATCGAACTCAGTTGCGACCATTTCAGCCGTTGGCATGTCTAACGTTTGGTTGACGTTAGTAGCAATTCCCTTGAAGAAGAGCAGTTTGATGATGTCTGTTTGAGGGACAGCGAGCTGCTCGGCTAGATCGTGAACACTGATGCCGCCAGTCAAGACGATCATCTCTGGGCGCTCAGGCGCGACCTCCTGTCTACGTTCACGACGCTCACGGCGCGAAGGGGTGCGCTGCTTTGCCTTCTTAGTCGTCGGCGCTGGCTTAGCCTGCCGCTGACCTTTAGGCTTGGGCGGACGCATCAACGAGATGCTCATCTGCTCTTGTGAAACATCGCTACTGGCTGATTCTAGATCTTCAAAGTCATCGTCATCGTCGATAATGACGCGCTGACGCTTGGTCTTGGAAACCTTCTTGGGCCGAATTTCCTCTTCTTCCTCTTCGCCAGCGGCGCGATCGCGTCTCTTGGGCGGGCGCGGCGCAGTCGGTCGGCGCAGCTCTAGTGAAGGATCGACAAACGACTGATCGTCATCACCATCGTTCTCATCGTCGGTGTCGTTACTTTCGATCGCTGTCTTTCTAGATACTGACGGACGACGTAGCTCTACGACAGGCTTTTTAGGAGCAGGTGGCGCAGACGACCCGCCGTCGCCATCTACGCGACTGCGGCTTGGGCGTGGCTCTCTCGAATCACTGTCAGTGCGACCATCAGAGCGGCTGTCAGAGCGACTAGGACCGCTGCGATCGCGTTTCAAAACAGGTCTAGCGACCCGGCTACCACCGTCGCTATCATCACTTCTGCCTGCCGCAGGACTGGCATCGGGCCGTGAAGGAGGCGATACCAAACGAGGCTTCAGCTGGTCTGGGCGAGTCGCACCAGAAGTCGTCACAATTGTTTCCGGTGCCTGAACTGGAGGCTTAGGTGCTACAGGCAGTGCATTTGGCGCGATCGGTTCAGCAATACTATCGCTGCTAATAGGCGCGCTACTAGCAGCGGGTCTATCGGCACTGGCTCCATTATCGGCAGTCTTAACGGCACTGGCCGTCGCTTTACGGCTACCTGGGCGTGGAGGCGGAGCCGACAAAGCAGGCGATTTGGGTGCGACGGGTTTGGCCGTAGGCGCACTAGGCTTAGCAGGAGAGGGAACCTCTGATTGCTTAGCGCTAGCGGGCTGCGCAGGCTTAGGATAGCGGCGGATTTCTAGAATCTGCTGCTGACGAGGGCGAACGGGCTTAGCCGCTGGTTTTGCACCAGGGCTACGAACAGGCTTATTGGCTCTAGGAGGACGCGCCGCGCGGCTAGCGGGCTTGTAGTCAGAAGCAGTCGCCACTTTTTTGATCTGCTCGGCTTCTTCTTCTGAAATAGTGCTGCTGTGGCTTTTGACGGCGATGTCTAACTTTTCGCAGATCGCCAAAATATCCTTATTTTCCAGTTCTAAGTCCTTTGATAGCTCATAAATTCTCACTTTGCCTTTGTTCATCCTTATCCTCTTAAGACCTGACTTGACGAGTTGTGTTTTACATAAGACCTTTTGCCCTTATCGAATCAACACGATTAGCGCTTTAGCATAAAGTAAAGCGGTTGCTGTTTTATAACTTTAATACAGCAGTGCGCTTTGTCTCACGCTCTTGTGACTAATTGATGAGCACCTATTCTAATCAATACATTCCGTAATGTGGGCTGACTCTTTCTGAACCTCTTTTCTAGTAGCCTGATCGCTCCGATTGCGGCCTATCGCTTCCATTCTTTGCGCTCCGTTGTGTAGCAGTCTATCTTCGCAGCTTATCTTCGCAGTTTATCTTCTAAGTGCTGATAGATCTCAGGGGGAACTGACGCCCTTAGCGCTTTGGCCAAGCGATTTTTCTTCTTTGCCGCGCTCAGACAGCTAGCCGTAGGACAGAGGTAGGCTGAGCGCCCTACCCCATAGTCTAGCTGTATTTCACGATGGGGGTAGGTACGGACTACCCGCCATAGCTGGTTTCTATGCGCTGTTTGCCGACAGCTCACGCACATTCGGTGATTTTTCTCTGCCATCTTTAGTTTTGCTGCGGTCTTTACTCCTCTTCAGCAGTCTCCGCTGCTTCAGCAACAGACTCGGACACTTCTGAGTAGGCGGTCTCATCGTCAGCAACAGCGCCGACAGCAGCTTCGTCAGCCGCAGCTAATTCGGTAGCGGCTTCCTCATCAGTAGTCTCAGCATACAGACCTTCACTTTCGTACCCTGCTTCTTCGTAATCCGCTGCGGTTGCTTCAGACGATGCGGCCCAAGCGGCTTCCTCAGCTGCCTGTTGAGCAGCCCGAGCAGCCTTGAGCTCTTCTACACTAATTCCAGCAGCGGCGGCTTCTTCAGCTAGCTGCTTCTCTTCAGCAACGGCTCTTGCTTTGGCTCTCCATTCCTCCGCTTCTGCAATCTCCGCCGCTTCTTCTGCCGCTAGCCTTTCCGCCTCTTCTGCTGCCAGCCTTCTGGCTTCAGTGATTTCGGCCATCTTCTCATTCTCAGCTTCGTAGTCATACTTAGCCGAATCTTTGATGTCTATTTTCCAACCGGTTAGGCGCGCAGCAAGTCGCACGTTTTGCCCTTCTTTACCAATTGCCAAGCTCAGCTGGTCTTCTGGGACTAGCACATGGGCTTGACGCCCTTCTGAATCCATCAGGCGAACTTCGTCTACGCGCGCTGGGCTCAGCCCATTGGAGATATAGGTAGAGGGATCGGGGGACCAGCGGATTACGTCTATCTTCTCGCCGCGCAGCTCATTGACGACGACTTGAATCCGCGATCCCCTCGCACCGATGCAGGCACCGACCGGATCGACATCACTTTCTGCCGTGTCAACGGCGATCTTGGTCCGAGGCCCGACCGAGCGAGAGGGCGGATTGGCTTCACGGGCGACGGCAACAATGCGAACGACTTCGTCTTCGATCTCAGGAACTTCGTTAGAAAATAGCTCAACCACTAGGCTGGCATCTGACCTAGAGACTAGGAGCTGCGGACCTCGGTGGGAGCCTTCGGAAACGCGCTTGAGGGCAACGCGGAAAGTCGCGTTGGCCCGGTAGTTATCATTGGGTAGCTGATCGCGCTTTAGCAGCTCGGCTTCGGTGTCAGGCTGACCCAAGCCACTGCTGACTGCCATGATCACAGACTGACGCTCAAACCGCAGCACTCTGGCGTTGAGGATGGAGCCTTCTAGATCTTGGAATTCTTCCTGGATTAAGCGGCGCTGCTGATCCCGCAGCTTTTGTGCGAGTACTTGCTTGGTTTGGATAGCGGCCATCCGACCAAAGTCATTTTGCTCTGGGGTGACATCTAGCACAACGGTATCACCAGCTAGCGCTTCGGGTGCAACCTGCTGCACTTCGGCTAGGCCAATTTGGTGGTCGGAGTTTTCAACGGCTTCGACAATAGTTTTGTTGGCTAGTACGCGAAAGCCTTCGTCATCGGTGTCGAGCTCTACGTAGAAGTTATCGAAATACTCTTCGTCGAACTGACCGTCTATTCTCTGGGTGCGGCGGTAGCGCTCGTAGCCTTTTAGCAGCGCTTCTTGGAGGGCCATTTCGACGGCGGTTTTGGGCAGGTTTCGCTCTAGGCTGATGCCGTCGATCATTGCTTGTAAGCCGGGTAGGGCAACCATAGACATAGGCTTTTCTCCTTTATTCTTCTGTACTTAATTGAACGGATTGAACCAGGTCTCTAGGGATTTTGACGGATCTTCCCTTTAGATTGAGGGTGAGCTTTTCGTCGTCGCGACCGATTAGGCTACCTTGCCAAACCTGCTTGTTTTTGTGAGGTTCACTGAGCTGGACTTCGACCGGAAAGCCTTTGAACACTGCGAAATCGCGATCGCTCGTCAAAACATCCGACACCCCTGGACTAGACACTTCTAATACGTAGGCGTCGGGGATCAGCGCCGATTCGTCTAGCGCCTCAGTCAGTGCGACACTCAGCCGTTCACAGTCGTTTAGCCCTGTATCTTCCTCGAGTAGGATTGCGCACATCTACGCGCAGCACGGGCGGGCTTTGATTGGTTTGAAAGACCGCATCGACAATCTCTAGACCAACGCTGCTGGCAATCGGCGCGGCAAGTTCAATCACTTGAGGAATTAAAGGATGCGTCATAAAACGGCCCAGCGGATAGAATCCGCAGGAAAACAACTGAGTAAAAACAACCAATAAAAAAAGCGGGCTCCTGTAGAAGCTCCCACTTTTCGCAGCGGCCCAAACGGACCAGACGAATTAGGCCAGACGACAAGTCAACAGCCAGTGTCGACGCAATCTGGAGCAGTTACTTGACCTGGGAATGATGACTATCAAACCTTTTTAGAACTGCGTGAAGACAGTCTAGCGCATGGATTGCGAAAGGTATAATTTTAGTGCAAAAGTACTACATTTCAAGAGTTCTACTTGGGAAAGCGCTTTGAGTAAGGTCTAGATGTGGCTAGCGGCGCGATCGCCTAGTCGCTCCATACAGCCGATAGCGAGAGGCTTCTAGTGCCATCACATCTTCGGCAGCGACTTTGTCGACGTAGTTGATCTTTATTTCTTCTAGCAGGTCTGCTACTAGCGATCGCACTTCGTCTAGCGTTTCTTCTCTTTGCAGTTCAGTGCGTAAGTTATTGCCAAAGCTGGCCACTAGCGCGTTGGTCAGCTCTCCGCCGCGCTCATCAGCAAAAGCGCCCTGTATAGCCGATGTCAGGGTCTTAGAAAGCTCGGCCACTATCTGGCCAGAAATTTGCGTAGTAAATCCTTCAAATCCGGGCATGACCCTGAGCCCTTGATAGGCAGGAGCCTGACGCAGGGCGCTGACCACGCTGTGCTGCAAAAGCGCGTCTAGCTCCGGCTTTATCTTTGGCAGCACCTGATAGACCACGATATCTGACAGGTGTTTGGCGATAGTTTGCACTTCATCGACGCCATTAATATCTACATATTGGCTGCGATCGGTCGCGGCTAGAATCCAACGGCTAACTTCGCCCTCGCGCACCAGTCTTTGAGCCTGGTCTATGACGCGCAGCAAAACAATCTCGGTCAGCTCTACGGCAAACTGACTGACCAGCGCTCGGCTAAGACGATTGCGAGCCGGTTCTAAGTCTAGCCAGCGAGCTTGGTGCAGCCGCAGCGTGACGGGAACAATGCGCAGCCAGCGCCAGAAGCCAATAAACATCGGTACATCGTAGATTCGCCACAGCATGGCGTCTAGCCAGGTCGTGTCTCGGTGGCGACGGCTCAGTACGAAGGTCCGAGCGATAAACTCGGCGGCAAATATGGCCATAAACCAGATATCCACTTGCCAAAACAGATCGATAGGATTACCGCGCTCGTTGATGCCGCGATAGTAGTTCGTCTCCATTAGTGGCCTAATCTCTTCGTTGAAGAAAGCTAGATTTTCGATCAGCCCAATGTCTCTGTTCGATCTCTGGTCTGTTCGCCAGAACTGCTGAAAGGCAGTTTTGGAAGATTCTTCATCCATGCGATCGCGCATCTCGTTTTTGATTCGCTCTAGCGTGCCGGACTTATTCGCAACGGCAAAAGGATTCTCGTTGATAATATCGACGCTCTGCTGGCGTAGGTCAGCCAGGATGTATCCGACGTTTGAGGAAACTGCGGACGTATCAGCCTCCTCAAGCTGCGCCGATAGTCGATCTACTAGAACAAGATAGGCACTTGTAGTTCGCTCTGGCTCGATTCCCTTGAATTGCTCTCCGTACCAGGTGGTGAATTGAGGCAGCGATCGCAAATACAGATCGCGAAACCGAACATAGCTGAGATCAAATAGGACCAGAACAAGATTGACCAAGGCGATCGCAGCCATGAACCGTTCAAACCAGGTGACAGTTGGGCTGACTTTCGCGCGGCGGGACTTGATTGGAGATAGCGTCATGCGATCGCTCCAAAGATAGAAATCAGACCAAAATCACCCCCAAAAATACGGCTATGACAGCGGCCTTCTGTTGACCACGATAAACTAAAAAGACATTTACTTTTCTTTACAACTCTTATGGTTGCCACCGCTACAGACCCTGCCTTATCAGTTCCTGGCGTTATTCCACCTGCTCACAACGGCGCTTACTGGAGCTGGTCTGGCTATCGAATTCACTATGTCCATGCTGGAGAAGCGCTTAGATCCGAGCATCCAGAGCGCCCGCCGCTGCTATTTATTCACGGCTTTGGCGCGTCTACTGACCACTGGAGAAAAAATATCTCTGGACTGCAAAGCCAGTTCGAGGTGTACGCCATCGACCTAATTGGGTTTGGCCGTTCGTCTAAGCCTAGCGGTGGCTATAGCCCTCAGCTCTGGCGCGACCAGATCTCGACCTTTATCAAAGACGTCGTTGGTAAACCCGTTGTCGTCGCAGGCAACTCCATTGGCGGCTACAGCAGCCTGTACACAGGCGCAACCTGTCCAGAGGAAGTCGTCGGCGTCTGTATGCTCAACGGCGTCGGCTCTTTTAGCGAACAGCAGCCAGAGACCGAACCCAATCCTTTTCAAAAGACAATCGGCCAGCTCGTTAAAACCGTCGTTCTTTCGCCTGTTCCTAGCTGGGTGATCTTCCAGTTCGTTCGCAAAAAATCATACATCCGCAGAACGCTAGAGCAGGTGTATGTGAACAAAGCAGAAGTAACCGAACAGCTAGTCGAAGATGTCTACAGGCCCGCCACCGACCCTGAAGCTCCGGCTGCGTTTGCGGCTCTGTTCAAGGCAGAGCGCGGCGAGTATGTAGATGTGCTATTGGCTCAAATGGCCTGCCCGCTACTGCTGATCTGGGGCGACGCCGATCCTTGGATGAATACCTACAGCCGAGGCGAACTGTTTCAAAAGCACTACGCCAACTTAGAAGAGCACCATATCAATGCAGGTCATTGCCCGCACGACGACGCGCCAGTAGAAGTGAATGCACTACTGAGTCAGTGGGTGATGACAAAGGTGGTCGGGCAGTCGGCTCAAGCTGCTGGAGACTGGGTAGCTTTGGGTGGGTAGTTTCTGGGTGAGTAGCTCTGGGCGGCTAACTTTGGGCGGATAGCTCTGGGGTAAGGTGCTGCGCTTGATATAGAGCGGATGGCGGGGCTGACCAGAGCGGTTGAGCTGGAGGTAGGTGAGTTTGGTCTGATAAGGGGTGAGTAGAGAAAGAATAGTGCGATCGCGCCCTGCCAAACTGCCCCAGTTTCCCCAAGCCAGCACAACTTGATCGGCCTTTGCCACAGCCTCCAATAGATAGCGATCATTCTCAGCACCCACCGGATCGCTTGCCTGTTTTAGCGCTTTTGGATGCGGCGTGCGATAGCCAAACAGATTGACCACAGAGAGCGCCGCATACTGCCAACGCTGAGCGAACTGCAGGCAAGATCTGAGCGTCGGATCGTCACAGCTTGCGTCTGCCCGGCTGGGATTGAGCATCACAAACGCAACAGATTTACCTTTTGGCTGCCAGCGTCTGCCCAACTGGTATCGGTACTGACCTGTCCGGTCGAAAATAGCCGTTCTTTTAATCGGAACGCTTCTATCTTGTTTATCTTTCAGCATTTCTCCATCTATCTCAGCCGTTAATTACCGGGGTAATCTTTTGAACGTCTTTCGCCAGCTCGAACCAAAGCTTCAACGCAACCTGATTATCTTCTTCCTTGCAGCTTTGTGCTTTTGGGGTGGATTGTCAGGGATGATTCCTAATCTAGCGCTGTACATAGGCAGCTTTGGTGCTAGTAATCAAGAAATTGGCTGGGTGATGGCCTCTTTTGCGGTGGGCCTGCTGTGCTTTCGTCCGCGTATGGCGAGACTGACCGACCGGGTGGGGCGTAAGCCTGCTTTGCTGATTGGGGTGCTGGTGATTGCGATCGCGCCAATCCTCTATCTAGCGGTTGGACTACTGCCGCAGACGGTTTGGACGCTGCCCGTTCTAGGCTGGCAAATCAAAAGCGCGACCGTTCTGCTGAGCCTTGTCCGTATGTTTCACGGTCTAAGCATTGCGGCGTTTTCGACCGCATACACAGCCGCAGTCGCTGATTTGGCACCACCTCAGCATCGCGGCGAGCTAATTAGCACAATGAGTCTTGCTAACCCTATCGGCATGTCGTTAGGGCCAGCTCTAGGTGGCTATCTCTCCGGGAGCTTCACGCTAGCTTTTCTGAGCATGACCGGGATGGGAGCGATTGGAGCGCTGTGCGTTTTATCGGCGCAAGAACCTACCCCAACAGTCGTACCTCATCCGGCCAATACCGCAGCGAACGTTCAAAAAACCGTACAGAATCGCGATCAGCAAGCCAAGAACGCGCCTTTTTGGAGTTTGCTACTCACGCCGCCGATTCGAGTTCCAGCGCTAATTCTATTTATGGTGGGTATTTCCTTTGGCTCGGTAGTGACCTTTGTGCCGCTGTATGTACAAGACCAGGGGTGGGCGTTCAATATTGGGCTAATTTATACGGCTAGTGCGATCGCATCTTTCTCCACACGCACCTTCACCGGCAGCGCTAGCGATCGCCTCGGCAGAGGTCGCTTCATCAGCATGGGCATCTTCTTCTACAGTCTCTCTATGTTCACCCTCTGGCTATCCAACGCACCAGAGACTTTGCTGCTAGCAGGGATCTTTCAAGGCGTCGGCAGCGGCACAACTATTCCTATTATCGCCGCGCTGATGGCTGACCGCTCGCTACCGAATCAGCGCGGCCTTACCTTTGGGCTATGCATGACCGGGTTTGATCTAGGCATTGCGCTAGCCGGTCCGGTGATGGGAAGGGTCGCCGACTATACAGGCAGCTACGCGATTGTCTTTGCGATCTCCGGAACGATGACCTTCTTGGGTCTAATCATCTTCATCATCACCTCTAGCAAAGACATTCCTCATTCCATCCGCTTTGCGCTCAACGGTGGCCGCGACGTCTATGCCATCAAATAGGTCATGCCGCTGAGTGAACCTATCGAAAAAAGAAGCGGCGGCAGATTACAAGAATCCACCGCCGCTTTTTTGTGAGCGAGCCTGGAGAGATTTGAACTCCCGACTCCGTGGTTCGTAGCCACGTGCTCTATCCACTGAGCTACAGGCCCACATCGGGTTTTAATAGTAGCACAAGAACAGCGCATCCTCGCGGCTCGAAACTCATATTTCTTACCATGCAAAACACCGATACAGACTCTGCGCCAATCCCTTCGACGCTGACTCATCTAGACAGTCAGGGACAGGCTCAAATGGTAGATGTCTCTACAAAAGAACCGAGCATACGCCAAGCTACAGCAACCGGATCGATCTCTATGCAGTCCGCAACGCTAGCAGCGATTCAATCTGGTAACGCCCCCAAAGGTGACGTTATCGGCACCGCCAGACTCGCAGGCATCATGGCCGCAAAGCAAACCTCTCTACTAATTCCACTTTGCCACCCACTTCCACTTAAAAAGATAGAAGTCACCATAGAACCCGACAGCAATCTCACTGGATATCGCATATACGCCACCGTCAAAACCAAATCCGAGACAGGCGTCGAAATGGAAGCACTCACCGCCGTCTCTGTGGCGGCGCTCACTCTCTACGACATGGCCAAAGCCCTAGAAAAATCTATGTCTATCAACGACATTCACCTAGTCGAAAAAATCGGCGGCAAATCCGGTCATTGGCAAGCCCCGTAGGTAGCCACTCCCCTACAATAGAAAAAACTACCCGAGATACTTTCCTCATGCCTCCCCGCTGGCCCCGCAAACCTGATCGCGCCGATCCTGAATACAGAAAACTAGAGGACCGCATCAATCTTGCTGTACATCTAGCTATCTTCGGCGCAGTCAATTCCTGCATGGGATTCTTCAACACTTTGAACCCCGGCTCGCTTCCCTTAGCTAAGCCAATCTCGCTGGTTTGGGCCTGTGGACTAGTAGCGCACGCTGTCTACTTTTTCATCATCGCAGATTACTCTGCCAATCCTGCTAGCGGTGATTAGCCAGACCATACTATTAGTCAGACCACCTAACTGATCTCGCACCCGAACCCTATTAATAAGAGAACAATCATGGCCAGCCCCAACGCCTCTGAGAACATTGAAGCGCTCGCCGCAGAAATTGGCGAGAATATCTACATGGATATCGCTAAATGGCATCTGTATCTAGGGGTTGCTAAGCTGCACACCCCGTTAGCCGAGAAGCTAATGCCAATGATAGCTAGCGATGACATCTCTGAAGATAACGTCACCAAAGTTCTGGCTGACATTCCAATCAAGCTAGGCGGTGGACGTAAGACGGTGGCTCTATCCGACCTGTTGCCAATGCAGTGCCTGGTCAACCTGGTCGATCTGCTAGAAGAGTATCAGCGCACTCTGTGAACGCAGGACGTGAGCGCAGTCCGTGGGTGCAGGCTGGGAAGCAGCCCAATAGCTAATATGCGATCGCCAATTCATCCATCAGGCTTTCTAATAATCGAAATAAAAGTTAGTATAAGTACACATACCGGTTCAACACTTTCATATAGGAGAACAATGGGAATTTTCGAATTCGTGTTCGGCAAAGGCGCACCTAAGGACGATACTGCACCTAAGCAAGCCTACTACCTCAATGATGACGACGCTAAGACCTTTGGCAACATCGACTACATGCGCTCTGCCAAAACTGTAAAGCGCACCTTCGCCAAGAAGAAAGGCCAAGCTGAGCACATGGAAAGCGTTCGGCAGATCTCTTCGACAGCTGCGAAGATAATCGAAGCAAATACTAATTCTTCGACATCTACTCAACCTACTGTCACCTTCAGCTCTTTCAACACGCCTGCGGCTTCAGCACCAAAGTCTGAAGAGAGTAAGCCTGCCACTACTGAAAGCACTTCCACGTCAGCGCCTGCTCGTCGCAAGCCTGCTAGTAGCGATATGGACATGTTCCGCAATATGGCAAAAGATATCCGCAAGTAGTTGCTCAGGTAGAAGAGATAGATCGAGCGGTGGCTTGTCAGTGTTGATAGGCCACCGCTTCTGTTTTGTGAGTGGCTCTCTGCTGAACTATTCTGTCGAACCGTTCCTAAGAGACGACTTTGGGCGATCGCATCAACAGTCGCTGGTTCATAATCGGCACCTGACGCATCAAAGTCACCGTGCGTAAGGCCATCAGAACAGCTAAAGATAGCCAGAGCAGTTGCGGGCTGTTCAACCTAAGCGCCGCCAGTGCTACCGGGAAAAAGCCTAGCAGTACCGATATCAAAATGCTGTTGCGCAAAACAAGACCAGCGGTGAGTCCTAGAAAATAACCGTCTAGTGCGAAAGCCACACCGCCAAAACCAAGCACGGGGATTAGCCACAGCACGTAGGTCGGAATTTGAACGAGTAGCTGGGTATGGCTAGTCAGTAGGCTAAAGAAGGGAATCGGCCAGATGATCAGCGTCAGGGCGATCGCAATTCCCAAGAACACACTGCCCCCCGCCCCCAGCAGCAGCAGCCACATCAGATCGCCCACTGACCTTTGGCCATAGAACTTGCCCGCGTAGCTCTCGACCGCCAGCGCCACCCCGTCCATAAAGTGAGCCGACATCAGCACAACCTGCATCAGCAAAGCATTCACGCCCAGCACCGTCTCACCCAGACTCGAACTAAAGTTGGTAAAGCTAGACATGGCCAAGACCAGCAGCAGCGTGCGAATCAAGATGTCTCTATTCAAGCCAAACAACGCCTTTAGCTCTGCGGGTCGCCACAGCTTCTCTTTGACCTGCGGCCATAGATGCCAGGGAATAGTGCTACGAACAACAATTCCCAAGCCGACTGCCAGCATGATGTATTGACTGAGCGCCGTCGCTAATCCTGCGCCGTAGCTCCCCCAGCCGAACCGAACAATAAACCAGTAATCCAACAGAATATTACCGCCATTGCCCACTACCGCCAGCCACACCACCTGACGGCCTTTGCCGCGCCCTAGCAGCCAGCCTAGTAGAACAAAGTTGAGTAGGACAGCAGGCGCGCCGATAACGCGGCCCTCGTAGAACGCGATCGCCGCTTCTCTCACATCCGGACCCATCTGCAAGAAATAAAACCCAACCGCTGCAATCGGCTGCCGACAGACCAGAACCACCAGCCCCGTTCCCAACGCCAGTAGAGAATTACGAGCCAAAATCAGCCAAACATCAGTTTCATCACCACGACCTACTGCCTGAGCAACCGGCCCCGTCGTACCCATCCGAAAAAAGTTAAAGCTCCAATAGATCACGTTGAAAATGACCGACGCTAGCGCCACGCCGTTTAGATAGCGAACGTCGGATAGATGGCCCAAAAAGGCGGTATCGATCAGACCCGCTAGCGGCACCATCAGACTAGAGGTGGTATTCGCAATCGCCAGCCTGAAAAAGGGGCGGACCCAGCCCGACGTTCGATTAGACAACAAGATAGGTAGTTCCCCTCAATTCGATTCCCTTTGCGAGTGGGCAATCTAGGCTAGCTTCACGATATCTAAAAAAACCGATCTCTGAAACTACGCAGTCTTCACTTTGAAAGGAACGTCATGAATCGCAGCGGAATCGCAGCTTTAAGTATTACGGCACTGCTCGGTGGCATGCTAGAAGCACTGCCAGCTCGCGCCAATGGCTTGACGATGGTAGGCGATTCGATTGCTATCGATCTGCCTGTCTTTAACATTGAAAGTGACTACGATTCGGCCCCCCTGCTACCTATCAACGGTGTTCCGGCTCAGCCGCTGTCTCAGCCATCCGTTCAGCCATCAGACCAACCCTCAAACCAGCCACCCTTTCAGCCGCTGACTCCGGCGACGCTCGATAGCGACGAGCTACTGCCTGCTACTGGAGCAGTTGATAGTGAGGCTGAGTACGCACCTGTCGAGACGGCAGCAGTCGAATACTATAACCGGGGGGTGAGTGCATATCACAACGGCGAAAATGCAGCGGCCGTTGAGCACTTTACCTCGGCGATCGCAGCCAATGGAGAATACGCTGAAGCCTATCTATTCAGAGGCGCGATCAAGCAGATTCTAGAAGATCCAGTCGCGGCGATCGCAGACTATTCCACCGCTCTCTATCTACGACCCGACTACGCGCTAGCTTACTTCTATCGAGGTGCGCTGCTGCATCACACCGGAGATATGGCCGCAGCGTTGAGCGATTTCGAGTCGGCAGTGACGCTCGATCCGACCCACGTCCCTAGCCACAACTATCTTGGCGTTGTCCAGGCAGATATGGGCAATTTTGCGATGGCCGTAGAGAGCTTTGATCAGGCGATCGCACTCGACGCAAAATACGCGCCCGCCTACTTGCGTAAAGGGGCAGCGCTAATTGAAATGGGAGAGTATGAAAATGCGATCGCCCCACTTAACGTCGCGATTGATCTCGACAAAAGATACGCAGAAGCGTTTATCAGCAGAGGGGTCGCCTACTACCATCTAGGCACGTTGCCGACTGCGCTATCGAATCTAAATAAAGCTATTGATCTTGACGGCGGTAACCTCGAAGCCTACTTCAACCGTAGCTATGTCTACTCAGCAATGGGGCGACCGACCGACGCTTTGGCCGATATCAACCGCGTTCTATCAGCGCAGCCAGAGTCGCTAAATGCCTATATGGTGCGTGGCACTCTGTACAGCGCTCAGGGAAAGCACGATGAGGCGATCGCAGACTTTAACCGCGTAATCGAGATTGACGCAGACTCCAGCGAAGCGTACCGGCAGCGGGCCGAAGTCAGACTGGCGACCAATCACGTCTCCGATGCGTTAGAAGACTACTACAGTGCGGTTAGCATTAGCCCAGGCCGACAGGATCTGTATAAGGGACGAGCGGACGCATATGCGATTCACGGAAATCTAGCTAGTGCGATCGCAGACTACACGTACGCCATCGAGCTAGATAATAGCTACTCAGCCGCCTACGCTGCTAGAGGCCGAGCTCTGTTCGAGTCGGGTGATGTTCAAGGAGCCTACCAAGACTTCTCACAGATTATCCGCCAAGATCCGACCGCCGACGCCGATATCTACTATTACCGAGGCGTCACCTTGATGGCACTAGGCGATAGCTTTGCGGCACATAACGATTTGCAAACTGCCGCCGAGCGCTATCTAGTCGAAGGTAGAGCCGACCGCTATCGAGCTGTGATTGAACGGATAAGCAGACTGTAGATGCTCAGATATCTTTTACGCAACTACACTGAACTGGCCTTGCAGTTGCTCGCACCAGTGCTGCGCGGTCGCGGCTATCTTCTGACGCTCTTGCTCACTACTCCATAGTTCTATCCAGCTCAGTTTCCAATAGCTAAGCTGACGCTGGAGGGACAGCAATTCCGTAGCTAAGGTCATATTCGTCTCTAGATTGATGCTAGGCACTGACCATTCAATGAAGAACTGGCTCTCCCTAATCAAGTGGTACGCTACCGATTCTTCTACACCACTGGTAGCTAAAGCTTGAAGCCGAATCAAGTTCAAGCTTAAGCTATCTATTTGAGATGAGTGGCTGGTCTGAAGGTATCGAGATTTTAGAATCTCCCAGTTCATTGCCATTGGACACCACCTAGTAAGGACTGTACTATCTCGTTAACCTACGCTTGCAACTCTATCGACTGAATCATCATCGAACGATTATTTGCTGAAGGCCGAATGTTGATAATCGATTCATATCCTACAGTTTGCTTCATTGGATACCAGTCAGCACCCCAGATATCGCTCTGTTGGCTACCATCGGCTAGCAATATCTGCTCACAGTCAGCGTGTAGCTCACTACCTCCTGCTAGAATCTTTCGCTCGACATCTACAGCTAGTTTAATGTAGATGCCTAGGGGTAATAGCGTGTGTTGCATTTGCGCCGGAGTCGCACGGCTACGGATTATTAGCATTTTCGCTGCTCTACCCTCAGACCGTACATAATACCTAGAGAATGCTTTTCTACAGCTATTATGATTCGGTGCTTGGTTACTCTACTGTTGTCTGTGTACTGCCTATTTCTGTCCGCAGAGCCTGCTGTGGCATCTCTCTCCATCGCTTCGCTGCACACCTATCAAGAGCTGCCAGGGCAGACGACCTTTCGCTCAAAACAGAGTTTGCGCGATCGCACCGATCGATCCTGGCAAATCATCCTGTTCAAACGCTATCAGTCAGACGAACTGCAAGGACTCTACCTCAGGCTCGTCGGTTTTCCTGGACTGGTCACCGTTAACAGCAAGAAACCACTGACGATTGCAACCGGGTCCAGCCTCCAGTGGCAAGCTGCCGCTGAACTAGACCCGCAAACCGCAGAGCTGCCAGACTATGCCGGACAGTACAACGTTATGACGGCTATATCGGAACTCTCAGGTGATATCCCTTTGCAGATCGACGTAGCCCTAGGTGACGGCAGCACCGCAGAGATCGTCGTTCCCCCTTTCGCTGTGCATGAATGGCGAGAGCTGACTGCATCAGCGCCTGAAGTTTAGGCCGTCCGAAGACTGCTCGAACTAGGGCTGTTCGCCTGCGTGGTAGGAGCTGCGGACTAGCGGGCCAGAGCGAACGTGAGCAAAGCCAAGGTCGCGGGCGATCGCACCGAGCTGATCGAATTCTGCTGGAGTCCAGTATTTTTGCACTGGCAGATGCGCAAGCGAGGGGCGCATGTATTGACCGATAGTGAGGCGATCGCACCCAACTGCTCTTAAATCTTTCATCGTCTCTACTAGCTCCGAGTGCGTTTCCCCATGGCCCACCATCAGCCCCGACTTGGTTGGAATTGAGGAATCAACGGCCTTGACATAGCGCAGCACATCTAGCGATCGCTCGTACTTCGCGCCGCGTCTGACCGGGGCTTGCAAGCGCCTCACCGTTTCCACGTTGTGATTAAAACAGGCTGGACGTGCGATCGTCACCGTTTCAACCCTTTGGCGCTGCTGCACTTTTGCATCGGCCCCACCCCAAAAGTCCGAGGTCAGCACCTCTATCTGTGTTTGCGGATTCAACTCGCGCACAGCGTTCATCGTTTCTACAAACCAACCGGCCCCGCCATCAGCTAGATCATCACGAGCGACCGCCGTTAGAACCACATACTTCAAGTCCAGCAGCTTCACAGACTCTGCCACCTTCATAGGCTCTGCTGGGTCTAGCGGCATTGGCGCATGGCCCTTATCCACCTGACAAAACCCACAGCTACGCGTACAGATCGGCCCCATCAGTAGAAAAGTCGCTGTCTGATTGGCGTAGCACTCTCCTCGATTAGGACAGCGGCCCTCCTCACAGATGGTATGAATCTGCCGCTGCTTAATTACCTTTTGCACCGCCGACAGTTCACTCGCTTTACCGATTGGTCGTCGCAGCCAATCTGGCATCGCTAGAATCTCAGGGCGGCGGCGACTGCTTGCCTGCGCCTGATCTTGCTCCATCAGTTGGCTGTCCACGAGCTGTTGAGCAGAGCTTTGATTAGAAGAGTTAGACATGAAAGAAGACAGCTAGGCGCTAATACACTTCCACATTCTAGTGTTCTATCAACGCAACGATCTGGGCAACTTTAAAGCGGGCATGAAGCGGTCAAGTAGCGCAATTTCAGATTTAGATAGCACCAGGAGTTCGTCGTGGCCAATCACAAAATTTTAGTAATCGACGATAGCAGAGTCATCCGCGCTCGGGTACGCGACATGCTACCCAACGGCAACTTTGAAGTAATCGAAGCGACCGACGGCATTGAGGGAATTGACGCCATTCGCGCCCAGAAGCCAAACCTGATCATGCTGGACTTTTTGCTGCCAAAGATGAGCGGCTACGAAGTCTACCAAGAAATTCAAGCAGTTCCTGAATTTCAAAACATTCCGCTGGTGATGATGTCAGGTCGCCGCGAAGAGCTGACCGAAAAGATTCAAGAACCCTTTGAATACTTTGAATTTATTGAAAAGCCTTTTGAGCAAAAGGAGCTGATTGGCGCAATTAAAGGCGCTATGGCTAAAGCCCGTAAGGCCAGACCGCAGCTAGCCACGCCAACCGTCAGTGGCTCTGGTAATGCCTCTAATGAAATTGCTACCTTGCAAAAGCAAGTAGCAGTGCTAACCAAAGAAGTCGCTGCGCTCAAAACACAAAACAACAAAATCCTCGCATTCATCAAAAAGAAGTTCGCGTAAGGCTTTCTGTAGCTTTTTCCTATCTCAATAATGTGGCACAACCAGGCAAAAGTCTTCAATATTCCACTGTGACTGGGGTATGGTCGCTGGGTCGCTCTAGTCCTCTAGGTTCGGTGTCGATGGTGCAGCTAGTGGCCTGCTCGTAGAGCGTAGGGGAAAGGTAGTGGTGGTCGATGCGCCAGCCAGTATTTCGAGAGAAGGAATTGGTGCGGTAGTCCCACCAGCTGAAGTGACCACCTTCATCGGTGAATTTGCGAAAGGCGTCGGCTAGACCAATCGAGAGCACATCGCGCAGGGTTTCTCGCTCGACTGGAGAGGACATGATGTGTTTGTCTCTGTTCTTGTCGGTGTAGATGTCTTTGTTTTCGGGGGCGATATTGAAGTCACCGCAGACATTGAGCTGAGGATGCGCCTCTAGCTGCTGGGTGAGGTATTGCTTGAGCAGAGCCAGCCAGCTGAGTTTGTACTCGTACTTTTCGCTGCCGATGGCAGACCCATTGGGAACGTAGAGATTCACAACGCGCACATCGCCTAGCAGCGCGCTGATGACTCTTTTTTGCGCGTCTAAATCGCCGACGGTTTCGGAATCGATGACAGCACCAAAGCCCATTTGCACATCTGATAGCGGTTCTTTGCTAATTAGGGCAACGCCGTTGTACGACTTTTGACCGTAGTAGTAAGCGTGGTAGCCAATATCGGTGAATGCCTGTTCAGGAAAGTCTTTGTCGATGACTTTGGTTTCCTGAAGGCACAAAACATCAACCGGATTCGCCTGTAGCCACTGCGTGATGTGCTCTAGGCGGGTACGAACGGAGTTGACGTTCCAGGTGGTGACTTTCATATAGCTTTTGTACAAACAGAAGAATACAGAACAAAGCCTTTGTATTCTCCTATATTCTGTCAGGTGCCTATGGAAGATTGAGAAGGATCGAGCACTGACCAGCTCTGTCGAATCAAGGGAATAGCACTAGAGGCAATCAAGAGGGCGATCGCACTACTCACCACTCCATCTGCCCAATACCACTGATACTTGGCAATCAGCACCGCGCCGACCAGCACCCCCAGACAGCTACTGGCATCTGCCACCATATGCAAGAACGCGCCGCGCATATTCAAATTGTCATCCGCATGGCTATGCAGCAAGTAAGCGTTGAGTCCGTTGACAGCCAAACCTACAGACGCGGTAATCGCTACCGGCTGACTCAATATTTCGGTAGGGACTATTCGCAATTTTTCTATAGCTTCCCAGCCCAGCCAACCGCAGACGATCAGCAGCAGTACGCCGTTGACCAAGGCGGCGATCGCATTGAGCCTTTCGATATCTAAGTCTGACTGCGCGGCCTTTGAATTAGAGACTTTACTAGCGGTCCAGAGCGAAAGGGCGATCGCAAACACGTCGCACACCATATGCCCAGCGTCTGCCATTAAAGACAGGCTGTTGGCTTGGAAACTCACGTAGAGTTCAGCGGCTGAAAAACAGGTGATAAAGACCAGGGCGATTCTGAGCGATCGCACCTGCTGCGGCGTAGAAGGAACGCCGTGGTGATGGCACGTCGCAGAGTGACAGCCATCGGAATGATGGTGATGATGATGCTCAGACATAACGAGTTCGGCGGAATCGGTACAGGCGAAATCAGTGCAGACGAAATCAGTGCTGGCTGGCGATAAGATGAAGCATACCCCGCCCAATGCATGAAACTTGTTCTCGATAGTACAGTTTCTATGATGGTCTACCACGCAGCTAGAGATATGGCCAAATCAAAGCAGCCAACTGGCCCTTTAGAGGGTGAGGCACTCGTCAAAGAAACCTGCCGCCGGATTCGGGCGGCAAAAGGGCTGTGGGATGCACATCGCAACGCGGCCTGTCGCAATGAGCGCGAAAAGGCGCTAGCCCTCTATCACCAGCTCACCAAAGAGCAAAAAGACAAAATCCCTCAGCAGCTGAGAATCTGGCTGCGCTACCGCAGCGAAAAGTACTTTGGGGCTCATCAAACCGCACCTGGTAAGAACAAGCGCTCTAGCAAAAGAAGGCGACAATAGCAGAGAAACCGCACGGTCTTATAACAAACCAGATTGACTCTCTGAAGAATCACTGAGATATTAAGATGATTTCATAATTTTGAAAATCCAGGCCCTATGATGCGTGTCAACCGTTCCACCCTCGCCAGGCTCTGCTTGCTGACGGCCCTTGCTGTTCCGATCCAGCGACCGGCCTTTGCAACCGTCGCCCAGGGTCGCCCTGAAGGAGACATCAATCAGCTGCTAATCGCTCAAGATACCGATGCTACCGCTTCAGAGATACTTGCCACCAGCCCAGATGGCGATCTGATAGCGACAACAGACGACAGCGGACTAGTCAGCATAGAAGATGCTGAAGGGAATGTGGTTGCAGGGCCTCTATCGGAGACAGGCGGCACTGTAACGGCACTAGCGTTTAGCGATGACGCTCAGACCTTTGCCACCGGCAGCGAATCGGGACAAGTACGCTACTGGAGCATTGAGGGCGAACCGCAAGGAGAGCTGTTTCCGGCAGTGGTCGGTGAGGATAGCGCAGTCACCGCACTGAGGTTCGAGGATGACCAAACCCTTTTTGTAGAAGGTACGCAGGGACGGCAGGGACTGTGGGGACTCGATGGAGTGCCGCCAGGGGAAAGTATAGAGACGGCGGACGCGGATGAAGTAGATGATGCGATCGCGACAGAGACCGCAGAAGCCAATACAGAGCCCCTCTCCTGGTGGGTTTGGCTGATTCCGCTCTTAGGCATAGTAGGTCTTGGCTGGTTGTTTCTAGGTAAGCGCGATCAGACAACTACCACCGAAGCCCAGCGGCAAACTTCGCCGACTGCCACCGTGCCACCGCCACCGACGGACCCAAAAACCGATCGAGAGGTTTCTAGCAGAGCACAAACGATTATCTCAACCGATCGAGTGACTGATGAATCAAGAGTCATTGAAGCTAATGCATCTAGCGAAGTCGACGTTGCCACGCCTGCTGGTACTGACCTAGCTGATGCAAATCTAGCTAGCGCAGACGTTGAGAGTGAAGCGCCGCCGCTGCAAGAGTCGACCGATTTGGAATCTTCTCCTGACCTGGCAGGGACTAATCTGGATCTGGCCACAGCTTCTATGGCCACCGATGATCTGTTCCTGGGCGAATCTCTAGGAGAGTCTGCTACATCAGAAAGCGATCGCAGTGATCGCAATGCCGCCATAGATCTAGAAACTGACGATCCTTGGGACGACGACCTTGACGATAACCTACAGCTGACCTTAGATGACGAGCCTAACGAGGCACCCTCCATAGCGACACCATCCGCAACACCACTAGCTGCAACGGACGAAGCCACAACGGACGAGCAGATAGAAACAGAGAAGCTACCTACCGGACTAGCGGAATCGGTTCTAGCTAGCAGCCTAGAGCAAGAACCCTCTCAGCCGCCTGCTGTCGAAATGCCTGCTATCGAGACACCTATCACCGAAACCGCACCCACTAAAACCACACCCACTGAATCCTCTGCCGAAGTTTTAGAAGCCCCCGCCATCCAATCGCCTCCGGCAGGGATGGAAGCGCGTGGGATACCCGCTGTAGAAGCGCCTCCAGCAGCAATTGAGTCTGAAGAATCTGTGACTGAGGTCTCTGTGACTGAGGCTTCTACAACCGTAGCGCCTGTGACCGGAGCTCCTACGATGGAACCGTCTTTTGCAGCCATGACTGCTGCCGAAGTCCCTGCCGCTGAAGACTCCACCACTGAGGTTTTTACTGCTGAAGTTTTAGCGACTAAAGCACCTGTTCAAACCAGCGACATCGATAGCATAGAGCCTACTCGCGATACGGTGATTGCAGAGACAGAGACCATCCTTGATATCGAGCCCACTAGAGAGACCATCATTGGCGATCGCGCGGTGATATTTAGTGGAGCTGCGGTCGCTAGCGTAGCGGCAATGAAGACGCAATCGAGTACAGCAGTCATCACAGCGTTAGCAGCATCAGCTAGTAACGGAGAAACGAGACCCTTGACTACAGAAGAGCTTGCTAGCACGGACGATAACCTTGCAGATCTGCCCGAGGGATATGGAGAAAGTCGGATTGTGCTGCTGCCTCGTGACCCAGAATGGGCGTATGCATACTGGGACGTATCTAATGAACATAAAGAGCAGCTGCGTCAGCAAGGCGGACAGAGGCTAATGCTGAGAATATACGATGTCACCGATCTTGATTTGACATCGCAGGTGCCTCACAGTATGCAGCAGGTAGATTGTCATGAGATGGCGCGCTCTTGGTATCTGGAGATGCCGGTGAGCGATCGCGACTACATCGCCGAGATCGGCTACCTCACAGACAGTGACCAGTGGCTGCTGCTGGCTAGATCGGCACCGATTCGGGTACCACCCATCTATCCATCGGACTGGGTAAAAGATCAGTTTGTCACGATTGACTGGCAAGAGCGCCTAGTCGGTCGAACCTTTGGCGATTTGGGCGAGCCCTACAGCCCCAGCAACCCCGAAACAGCAGGCTCTAAGGGTAGTGAAGCAACCGACCTACCAAAGATTTACGACAACTTGTTTGCGCTGACTCAGAGCCAAGAGGCCCTACGCGTAGCTGGGTCTTTGTACGGTTCGATGCAGCAGGGTGCACCGGGGGCGCTGTCACCATCTGGTGGGCCAGTTGGCTTGGAACGGTTTGCTAGGCTAAACATGTCTGGGCTAAATATGTCTGGGCTGAATATGTCTGGAATTGGATCAGGCGGGTCTGAGTTGGCTGGGCGATCGCGCAAATTCTGGCTAGTCGCAGATGCCGAACTAATTGTCTACGGCGCAACCGAACCGGATGCCACGCTCACCGTCGGCGATAAAGTAGTTCCACTCAATCCAGATGGCACTTTCCGCTTCCACGTGTCCTTCCCAGACGGTCAAATTGACTATCCAATCCGGGCGGTAGCTGCCGATGGCGAACAGACTCGCTCTATTCGCTTGAACTTTGAGCGCGAAACGCCTGAGCGCAGCACCAATACAAAAGACGAAGCCGAGGACGAATGGTTCTAATTAGCTAGCTCTAGACAGTGGCAGCTAGAGGAGCATCTAAACTTATCCTTACTAAACTTAATCTTAGTTGTTTCTACGGTAAGTATTTATACTTCTTGCTGGCTCAAAAAAGCGATACAGTTCACCAAAGAGGAGATACCCTATGACCTACCGGCCTTACAAGATTCGTCGCCGCCACGCCCTACAGCTTTTAGCAGGTGTGTCTGGAGCTGCCCTACTCAAAGCCTGCAACCCGCAAACTGCGAGCGATGATGGCGCTGAAGATGGTGCTGAAGATACTGCCGCTGACACCGCTGCGCCAACGATGTCTCTGACAATGGGCAGCATTCCCTGGGCCGGACAGGTACCGATGTACATCGCTCAAGAGAAGGGCTTTTACGAAGAAGAAGGACTAGACTTTGAGCTGCGTCTGTTTGGCTCGGGCAGTGAGTATATCGCGGCTTTTTTGAGCGACCAGCTAGATGCGGCTGCGCCGGTGACTTCTGAAGCCGTCCTGATGAAGTCGCAGGGCAAGGACTTCAAGATTGTCATGGTGCAAGACAACTCTGTTGGCATCGACGGCATCTTGGCTAGAGACAGTATCGAGAGTATCGAAGACTTTGCGGGTCAGCAGGTGGCGGTAGAAACCAGCGCAGTGAGCTATTTCTTTTTGCTACAGGTGCTCAAAGAGGCAGGGCTTAGCAAGGACGATATCATCGCAGTCAATACAGAGCCTTCGGCAGCGGCAGCGGCTTTCCAATCGGGCAATGTCGACATTGCAGTGACCTACGCGCCGTTTTTACAAGAGGCTGATGATGCGACTGAAGACGGACGCATTATCTATGATTCTTCGCAGATGCCAACCGCAATCTCGGATCTGTACGTATTCGATACGGCCTTTGTTGAAGAAAATCCTGAGGCGGTTCAGGCATTCGTCAACGCTACCCTACGCGGCATTGAGTATCTAGAGGAGAACCCGGAAGAAGGACTGGAGATTGGCGCGGCTGTTCTAGAGATGGAACCCGCCGATCTAGAAAGCGACTTGGGCGGTCTAGAACTCCCCGACCGGGAAGCGAATCTGGCAATGCTCGCTCAGCCAGATAACGATCTGTATTTAGGCAAGCCGCTGGCAGAGCTGTCTAGCTTCTTGCTCAGCGAAGAGCAAATCGAGTCTGATCCAGGCGATCTTTCTGCTCTGATCGATCCGCAGTTTGTTGAGGCAGCAGAGCTGTAATGTCAGCTAGCCCGCTGCCCAGACAGCCTTTAGAAGACTATAAAGAATCTGTCTCCAATCGTCGCTATCTACGACCTTCGGTGTTCTGGAGTATTCGGCAGGGTTTTCCTGGCTGGCTTCAGTTTGTGCTGGTGATGGTGTCGCTGGCCATTCCTATTCTGATCTGGTCAGGATTGAGCTATGGCGAACTGGTCAATCCTAAGTTTTTGCCGACCCCGACAGCGGTGATTGTCAGGGGTTGGTCGATGCTGATAGATGGCGACTTGATGGTCGATATCTTTGCGAGTACGGCGCGGGTGATAGCGGGCTTTACGTTTGCGGCGCTAGTGGGCATTCCAGTCGGGCTGGCGATGGGCACGTTCTACAGCATGGATAGCCTGCTAGGCGGATTTGTTCGCACGGCTCGCTACCTGCCGATTGCCGCATTCGTACCTTTAATCATTATCTGGGCAGGGATTGATGAAGCCTCTAAGATTATCATCATCTTCTTGGGAATTGTGTTCTACAATTCCACGATGATTGCAGATGCGGTCAAGTTCATTCCGAATGAAACGCTCAACGTGGCCTATACGCTAGGGGCGACTCGCTGGGACGTGGTGCGCCGAGTGATCTTGCCTGCGACTTTGCCGAGCATTCTCGATACGCTGAGGGTGAATATTGCGGGTGCATGGAATTTCTTGGTGCTCTCTGAGCTGATTGCGGCGCAAAATGGGCTGGGATTTACGATTGTGCGATCGCAGCGCTACTTGCAAACCGACCGGGCCATGTTCTGCATTCTCGTCATCTGCCTGATCGGACTTGCCACAGACTTCGCCTTCAAGCTGCTATTTCGCCTATGGCTGCCCTGGGCTGATTCCAAGATGAGCTAGCCTATGCAATCTTTTCCAACAACGCTGTCACGAGGAACTCTCGCTCACTCCCAAGCTAGAGATTCGCAATCTTATCAAAGTCTTCGGCCAGGGTAAGCAGAAGATCACGGCAGTAGACAATGTGAGTTTGTCGATTTCGCCCAACGAATTTAGCTGTATTGTCGGCCCGTCAGGCTGTGGCAAATCTACCCTACTCAACATCGCGGCAGGGCTAAGCAAAGCCACCAGCGGCAGCATTCTAGTCGATGGCGAGCCAGTTCCGGGCCCCGGAGCCGATCGGGGCATGGTCTTTCAGAACTACACTTTGTTCCCTTGGCTATCTGTTGCTGATAATGTTGCTTTTGGCCTGAAGCTAAAGGGCATGTCTAAAAGCGAGATTAGAGACAAAGTCACTCATTATCTAGAGATTGTCGGATTAGGAGACAGTGCGAAAGCGTATCCGAAGGCGCTATCGGGAGGAATGAAGCAAAGAGTTGCGATCGCCCGCGCCCTAGCCAACAACCCAGAGGTGCTGCTAATGGACGAACCCTTTGGCGCACTCGACTCGCAAACCAAAGAGCAGCTCCAGGCATTTTTCCATGACCTCTGGGCAAAAAGCCAGATTACCGTTCTGATGATTACCCACGACGTAGAAGAAGCTATCTTTCTCTCTCAAAGAGTGTTCATCATGGGCAGGAACGGCAAAATCTGTCAAACCATAGACATCGATTTACCAGAACAAAGAGAGTTAGATATGAAGCTAACTCGCGAATTCTTGGACTACAAGCGCCATATTGTCCATGCGCTACGCTGAATAAAACCGCTGCTACACTTTAGACTTCTAGTGGTCTGGCTTGTTTCACTATCATGAGCGATCGCATCATGGCCGCAGAATACATAGCCGACGAAGCTGCATTCGATACATTGATTAAAGAGGATTCTGTGGTCGTCGTCGACTGCACTGCTAGCTGGTGTGGTCCTTGCAAGCTAGTTGCCCCGCTGATGGATCAGCTCTCAGAAAGATATGACGGCAAAGCGACCGTATCCAAGCTCGATCTAGATTCAAACAAGGCTGTAGCCAAGCGTTTTGGTATCAAGAGCATTCCGGCGGTGATGTTTTTCAAGAACGGCGAACTGGTGGATACCCTAGTGGGCGTAAAGCCTTATTCGACCTTTAGCGAGACGGTGACTTCTTATCTGTAAGTCCGTTTGGTAGCTGCAAGCGAAAAACTGAAATTAAAAGGCCGAAAGTAGAGATTTGGAGTGGATATGGGCGATCGAAATAAGCAGAAAGAAGACCCAAATCTGATCAAGACACCACCAGAGACGCTGTTTGCAATTTTGGTGTTGGCGCTGTTGGTGCCGTTGCTATTGGTCGGATTTATCTCTCAGTAGCTGGTAAGTAGATTCTCTAGCGAGCGAAGCTTCCCACGAATCTGAGTTCGGCGATATCTACAGGATTAAGCTACGGGACGAAGAATAGAACAAACAGAAGCTGAGTACGGCAGAATTTCTATGACATGGCTTGACATGCTGTCGTTTGAAATCTGTTTGCTTTTCCTTATAGGCTGAGGTGCTTGCCCCATAGCCTGCGCTCACTCATGATTCTCAAGAAATTAGCCGAACGAACTCTTCTAAGTTTTGTTGTTCGCTCCGCCAACTCACCCTATGACCGCTATCGCTATGGCGGCGACAAATCCGCTATCTCCGACTCCGCCAAACGCGGTGAAGCCCTCTTCACCAGCGAGCGAATGGAATGCTTCCACTGTCACGGTGGCCTCAACTTCAGCGACTCCGCCCGCCATGAACGCTCTGGATTCACAGAGATCGCCTTCCACAACACTGGGCTCTACAACATAGACGGCAATGGCGCATATTCCCCCGGCAATACGGGCGTTGCCGAAGTCACCCTCGATCCGCAGGATATGGGATGCTTCCGAGCGCCCATCCTACGAAACATTGAGCTGACTGCTCCCTACATGCACAATGGCAGTATCGCCACACTATCAGAAGTGATCGATCACTACGCAGCGGGTGGACGCACTATCGCAGAAGGCCCGTACGCAGGCGTCGGCAGTGAGAATCCGCTCAAAAGTTCTTTCATCGCAGGCTTCTCAATTACAGAGAGCGAGAAACAAGATTTGACTGCTTTTCTAGAAAGCTTGACTGATGAGACATTTCTAACCAATCCGGCACTCAGCGATCCAAACTGAGGATGTATCGTCTAAGCGCACGTTAGAGATGATCGCGGCTCGACTTTCGACGTTAGCGAGGTCCATAGAATGCGTTTAGATAGGCTGGTCATATAGAGTTCTACCCGACTTATCTAGCAGTAGTTTCATCTTTTCCTAGCCAAAAAGAGTCTGGTAAGGGAGCATCAAAATCTTCTGCCATCCAGAAGGACACATCTTTGTGCTGAATTTCGGCCTGCTCAAATTGCGACAGCTTGTAGTTCGAGTCCTTGAGAATATCAGATAGATCCATAGAGCAGTTGATACATTGAAATGATGAGCTGTATAGCTTGACTACAGCCAAAAACCATCTTATCTTCAGTAATAAGACTGTGATACTTATCACGGTCACCACTTACAGAACTCAATTTTGCCGAGCACCATCGGCAGGTGTTACTAGCACCGCACCGATGGCTAAACCCCAAACTGATATCAGCAGTCTGGCGGTCTAAGGGTAACTTTACCCTTTAGCCACCCCGATTTGCACCATGTCGCGGGGTGGCTTTGCTCTTTTGGGTTCTGGTTTCCTACCCAAACCCATAGTCAAAAAGACTCGGAGACCAGACCTCATGTTTATTCCTTCCGTCTCGGACGCCCCCGCGTCCACAGCGCCTGCTACCAGTTCCGCGCCCACCTCAAACCCCTCCCCAGTCCCAAACACCGAACAAGAAACCATCAGGCATCTGCTGTTTGGCAGACCTAGCGCCGTACGCTCCACCATCCAGGCACTGCACAAACGCGGCTATGCCAACGTCAACGACTGGAGCCCACCCCAGCCCACAGGCAAACCCGACGAAGTTGTCGTTATCTTGACCAAGCGTATGCGGCTAGAACCGTAGAATGGGCTGCGCCTTCTATTGATAAGCAATCTAGATCTAGTGAAGCGCCGATTAGATCTAACAAAGCGTTAACTAGATCTAGTAGAGCGCGATCGCCTTCTATCTATCAAGAAAATAGTTCTAGTCGGGTGCGATCGCCTTCTATCTATCAAGAAAACAGTTCTAGCCAGGTGCGATCGCCTTCTATCTATCAAGAAAATAGTTCTAGTAGAGCGCGATCGCCTTCTATCTATCAAGAAAACAGTTCTAGTAGAGCGCGATCGCCTTCTATATCCTGCACTTTTACTGAAAAGTGATGCTGCTTTATTTCCTAAATCCCCGCAGTTTCTGTAACTCTACCGAGAATGCCTTGTGCTTTTTAGTCACCACTGCGGGCATTGTTTATACAACAGAATGATCCAAGCATTTGCAAGCGTTGTCTCTAAGCGCTTCAACAGATATAGCCACTGCTAAGAATTCTGCTAACTCACTATCAACTACGTTCTATTAACCACATTCGGAGGGTGCCACATGGCCCGTGCAAAAAAAGCGTCTCGCATTCTCAACGATGCCGAAAAGCGGCTAGCTGGAATAAAAATTGTCAACCCCAAACTCACATTTGGAGACGGCATTTCTGTCGCTGATCTAGAGAAGAAGATCGCTGCCTTTCGAGAAAAGCTCGCTACCTACAACGAACAGCTTTCTCAAGTAGACGAAATCTACGATGAAGTCATAGACGCCGAACAAGATATCTCTAAGCTAGCGTCAAATTTGCTAGCTGGTGTAGGAATCCAATACGGCAAAAACAGCAGCGAGTATGAAACCGTACGCGGAGTCCGCTCAAGAAGAAGACGCCCCAGTACAGAAGCGGTCGAGCGATTGCCCAAGAGTGTCACCGCCACCGCCGAACCGCAGCCGGAAACAGCAGCGGTGTAGTGCCCGGTTCAATTTTCGTCGTGCCATGAATACTATAGGAGATGACCCGCGCATCTCCTTTTTTTTGTTTGTACCTTTCCTGTACTAAGGCCAAATCCTGGTTGTTTATCCTTGGGATTGTTGCGGCGGTGTAGCGTGCTGCGGGATTAAACTCGGACCCAATATATATAAGCTACGCGCAAGAAATTTCCGCGCGGTATCAGGAATAAAGGCCGGTAACTTTGAAGTAACGAGCCAGAATGTCAAAATGCCTTTATTAGGGTAGCCTTTGGATTAGCTAAGTGGGCTAGCTGTCTTTGTCGTCTCTATTCTTGTCGTCTTTAGGAGTCTTTTATGTGCGGAATTGTTGGATACATTGGTACGCGCACCGCTAGCAGCATTTTAATCGAAGGATTAAAGACGCTGGAGTACAGAGGCTATGACTCAGCAGGTGTGGCGACTATCTCCGAAGGCCAGCTTCACCGCACTAGGGCAAAAGGCAAGCTAATCAACCTGCAAACCAAGCTAGAAGGTTTGGAAGATCCCGCTAGACTGGGCATCGGTCATACTCGCTGGGCGACGCATGGCAAGCCAGAAGAACACAACGCCCATCCCCACACTGATGAAGCCGAACGACTAGCCGTCGTGCAAAACGGCATTATCGAAAACTACAGAGAGCTACGCGAAGAGCTAAAAGAAAAAGGCTATCAGTTTCGATCTGACACCGATACAGAAGTCATTCCTCACCTAATTACTGAATATCTGAAGCATCCCGCAGATAACGCTGTACTGACGGAGCAGTCTCAGTTTTTAGAAGCTGCTCGACAGGCCGTGAACCGACTGCGAGGGGCGTTTGCCTTGGCAATTGTCTCCGCTGACTTTCCAGACGAGCTGATCGTGGTACGTCAGCAGGCTCCGCTAGTGATTGGCTTTGGCCAGGGTGAGTTTTTCTGCGCTTCTGATACGCCTGCAATCATGCCCTATACCCAAGCGGTCTTGACCCTAGAGAACGGTGAGCTTGCGCGGCTGACGCCGATGGGCGTGGAAGTGTACGAATTCTCTGGGCATCGGCTAAAGAAGTATCCCCGAACGCTGAACTGGAACCCAATCATGGTGGAAAAGCAGGGTTTCAAGCACTTCATGCTCAAGGAGATCTACGAGCAGCCTGGAGTCGTGCGGACCTGCCTAGAAACTTATCTAGATACAAGCTGGGACGCACAAAGCGACATTTCTCCTATCAATCTAAACCTGCCAGATGCCCTGCTAAACGACTTGCAGCATATTCAGATCGTAGCCTGTGGGACTAGCTGGCACGCGGCCTTAGTCGGTAAGTATCTGCTAGAGCAGGTCTCTGGCATTCCGACGTTCGTGCAGTATGCGTCAGAGTTCCGCTACGCGCCTGCGCCGATGATGCGTAACACGCTGACGGTCGGGGTAACGCAATCAGGTGAGACGGCGGATACTTTGGCCGCGCTAGAGATGGAGCAAAACCGTCGGACGCAGATGAACAATAGCCGTAGCGACGACGACTACGCGCCGCGTATGCTGGGCATTACCAACCGGGTAGATAGCTCTTTGAGTCGGCTGATTCCGCATGTGCTGGGCACGATGGCAGGCATTGAAATCGGCGTAGCGGCAACTAAGACGTTTGTTGCGCAGCTGATGGCGTTTTACTTTTTGTCTTTGGAGCTGGCGTATCGTAGGCAGTCGATCTCGCTAGAGCGCATGGCGGAGATTATCGAAGGAATGCGGCAGCTTCCCGCTCAGTTAGAGCAGGTGCTAGAAAGTCAGGAGCGCTATGTAGAAGAGCTATCGCACGATTTTTCGGAGACGCAGGACTTCATCTTTGTAGGTAGAGGCATTAACTATCCAATTGCGCTAGAGGGAGCGCTGAAGCTAAAGGAGATTAGCTACATCCATGCGGAGGGCTATCCGGCTGGGGAGATGAAGCATGGGCCGATCGCGCTGCTAGATGAGAAGGTGCCGGTGGTGGCGATCGCAACCAAAGGCCCCGTCTACGAAAAAGTACTCTCCAACGCCCAAGAAGCCAAAGCCCGCGACGCCAGGCTGATCGGCGTTGTGCCGATGAATGACCCCGAAGCCGAAGAGACCTTCGACGCGCTGCTACCCGTACCCGATGTAGACGAGCTACTTTCACCGATTTTGACAGTCGTTCCTTTGCAACTGCTGTCGTATCACATTGCCGCCCGCCGTGGCTTAGACGTGGATCAGCCGCGCAACCTAGCCAAGTCAGTCACTGTGGAGTAAGTTGCAGGTAACCTTTTTCCTTTTGCAAAAGAGGACAATCTTGACAAGAAGATGTAGTCTGTCTGGAGCGTCGGTCTAGCAGGGTTGTCCTGGTTCTATGAAAGCAATTGTGGTTGGCAGCGGTGGGCGGGAACATGCACTGGCTTGGAAGCTGCTGAAGTCTTCTAATATGACAGAGGTGGTCTGCATTCCTGGTAATGGAGGGACCGCGCTGCTGCCGGGCTGTCGCAATGTGGCGATGGCAGAGACTGAGGTAGAGGGCATCGCGCGGTGTGCGCTAGTCAACAATATGGCCTTTGTGATTGTCGGTCCAGAGCAGCCGCTGGCCGATGGACTGGCCGATGCGCTCAGAGCGCAGGGTATCAAGGTATTTGGTCCGGGTCAGGACGGGGCGCAGATTGAGGCGAGTAAAGCCTGGGCAAAAGAATTGATGGCTGAGGCCAGTGTGCCGTCCGCAGCTTCGGCAGTGTTTACTGAAGTCGAAGGGGCGATCGCATACGTCGAATCACAAGGCGCACCAATTGTAGTCAAAGCCGACGGCCTCGCTGCTGGCAAAGGCGTCACCGTGGCAATGACGGTTGAGGATGCGATCGCTGCAATCGAATCTACCTTCAGCGGGCGCTTTGGCGCGGCGGGTGAGCGCGTGGTGATTGAAGAATTTCTAAAAGGCCAAGAAGTCTCAGTCCTAGCCGTTACCGATGGTCAAACCATTCGTCCGCTGCTGCCCGCACAGGACCACAAGCAGCTTGGCGAAGGCGATACCGGACCAAATACAGGCGGGATGGGCGCTTATTCTCCCACGCCCGTCATGCCGTCAGACCTGTTGGACCGGGTGCAAAAAGAGATTTTAGAACCGACATTAGCAGCGCTCAAGGACAAAGGAATTGACTATCGAGGCGTTCTGTATGCGGGTCTGATTGTCAATTCCTCAGGCGATCCAAATGTAATCGAGTTTAACTGTCGCTTTGGTGACCCGGAAACGCAGGCCGTTTTGCCGCTGCTAGATACGCCGCTAGAGGAAATTATCTTGGCTTGCTGTGAGCAAAAACTGGCAGATCTACCGCCGTTCAAATGGAAACAGGCTGCTTCTGCCTGTGTCGTGATGGCTGCAGAGGGCTACCCAGGCGCTTATAAAAAAGGACTTTCGATTAGTTTGAATGACGCAGAATCCGGTGACGATGTTGTCGTCTTTCACGCCGGGACTCGGCTGAGCGAAGAGACGATCAAGAGTACAGGAGGACGAGTTTTGGGTGTGAGCGCGATCGGCCCCAATTTTCAAGCCGCCCTCGACAAAGCCTATGGTGCGATCGCCAAAATTGACTTCCCTAGCAGCTACTACCGCCGCGATATTGGTCACCGCGTCAAGGCGCAGAAGGAAGATCAGCCCTAGTCTACAAGCGTGGAATAACGCTAGCGTTTACAATGGAATTAACAAAACGAAACTGACCTTCACAGATATTCATCAAGCCTGAGAAGACCCGCTAAAGAAGGTCAAAAGACGGACCAGAGAAGTCGCTATGCAACTGCTGACCAAAATCAAAGCGCTATTTTCACAGTGGTGGAGCGACTTTACCCTGCAAACGCGGCTGATGACCGGAGCAACGCTGCTAGTCTCTTTGATCATGAGCGGCCTAACCTTTTGGGCGGTCAACACCATTCAGCAAGACACTCAGCTCAACGACACTCGCTTTGGTCGCGACCTGGGTCTGTTGCTCGCTGCTAATGCTGCGCCCTTGATTGAGACGAGCGATCGCGCTGAACTCGCCCGCTTTTCCTACAGCTTCTACGAAAACACCTCCAACGTCCGCTACATGCTCTACGCCGACCAGGCGGGCGAAATCTTCTTTGGCATTCCCTACTCCGAGCCCGCCGTCCAAAATTCCCTAACGCTAAGGCGGCGGATGAAGCTACCCGCTAACTACGCCAGCAGCGACTCGCCCCTAGTACGCCAGCACATGACCCCGGCCGGTATCGTCACCGACGTTTTTGTCCCCCTAATGGTCGAAGGCGAATACAAAGGTATGCTGGCGATGGGCATTACTCCCAACCCGACAGTCGTAGCCTCTTCCCACCTGACCCGCGACGTGACGGTCGCCGTTTTCATCTCGATCTGGGTGATGGTCATTCTAGGCGCGGTGATCAACGCCCTGACGATTACTCAGCCGATCAAAGAGCTGTTGTTAGGCGTTAAAAATATTGCCGCAGGCAACTTCAAACAGCGAATCGATCTACCCCTAGGCGGCGAACTCGGTGAGCTGATCTACAGCTTCAACGATATGGCCGAGCGGCTAGAGCGCTACGAAGAGCAAAATATTGAAGAGCTGACCGCCGAGAAAGCCAAGCTAGAAAGTCTGGTCTCTACGATCGCGGACGGTGCAATCTTGCTAGATGCCAAAACGAATTTGGTGCTAGCGAACGTAGCCGCTCGGCGGATGCTGGGTTGGGAGGCAACAGGCTCACTTAGCGGCAGCATTCTAGACGGCCTACAGCCAGAAGTCCGCGCTCAGCTCGCCCCTGCTTTGGCACAGGCGTTAATTAGCGAAAAGCACGAAGGCAGCGAATTTCGCATCCTGCTAGACGGCAACCGCACGATTCGCGTCCTGCTAAACACCGTGCTCGACCAATCACGCGCCAACGTCCGGGGCATGGCCATCACATTGCAAGACATTACCCGAGAAGTCGCGCTCAACGAAGCCAAAAGTCAGTTCATCAGTAACGTCTCCCACGAGCTGCGCACACCGCTGTTCAACATCAAGTCATTCATTGAAACGCTGCATGAATACGGCGAAGACCTCAGCGACCAGGAGCGCCAGGAGTTCTTATCTACTGCCAACAACGAGACCGATCGCCTCACCCGCTTGGTCAATGACGTACTGGATCTATCCCGTCTAGAATCCAACCGCCGCTACGAATTCTCAGCCGTTGAGGTGCATCAGCCGATTGACCAGGTGCTACGGACCTATCAGCTCAACGCCCGAGACAAGCAAATTGTCCTAGCGAGCGACATCGAAGATCCGCTGCCTTCAGTGCTAGGGAATTACGACTTGCTGCTTCAGGTGTTCGGCAATTTAGTCGGCAATGCGCTGAAATTCACCCCGGCTGGCGGCAGAGTCGTGATCAGGGCCTACACCGCACCGAGCCCACAGCCTAACCTCTTGCAGAGCGTGCGAATTGAGGTTGGCGATACGGGAATCGGCATCGACGATGAGGACCAGACGGCTATCTTTGAGCGGTTTTTCCGCGTGGAAAATAGAGTGCATACCTTAGAGGGAACAGGTCTAGGTCTTTCCATCGTGAAGAACATTATGGATAAGCACAACAGCCAGATTAACCTAGTAGGTGAAGTCGGCGTAGGGACCACCTTCTGGTTTGATTTGCCCGTTTACGAGCTAGCCGATTCGCGCCTAGAGAGCGACGAGTCGAAGTCTGATGGACTAGCAGATCTAGAGGGTGCAGAGCTTGAGAGTAAGGAAGAAAACGGGACCCAAGGAAATAAGGCTCAAAAAACGGTCGCCGGAACGAAGGTGACTGTTCGGTCTAAACCGACTCCATCGAGCGTGGCCTAATTCTTGGCCTAATTTAGGAGCGGAAGAACACCAGTCAGCAGGGCAGGCAAGAACAGGATGCCATCTATCCAGATGTTGTATACCTGACGAGAGGTTTGCGGCGTCAGCGTCCAAATGTAGACAAGGGTGAGTAGGGTAGCGGGTAGAGCGATCGCACTACTAGGCACCGCCAACCCCCTTGTCCAACCCCACAGCAGCAGCGCAAACGACAAACCGTTAAAAGCCGTTAGGATAATTCGCGCTCCCTCAACGCCCGCCAGTAGGGGAAGTGTCGAAACGCCGTATTGTCGATCGGACTCTACATCTCTCACATCGAACATATGAGAATTTGATCCGATGAATATCAGCAGCCACAGCGCTGTAATAGCCGCTGATAGATCCGGACGCTGCATAGCGTAGCCAAGCGGTAGACCAACGACGGCATAGGTAATAGAGCCGCACACCAGCCAGGCTTTCGCGCCCGGAATATCTTTTAGACGGTACCAGCGGATTGAGCCTACAGCGCTGCGCCAAGGGAAGAGCGGTAACCCATAGATTAAGGGGACCAACCCTCCCAGGCTGACCCAGCGTACGGCAAGCGGTGCCTGGTAGAGTAAAAAGCCAGTGCCTGCCGCTGCGCTGAGTAAGATCAGCAGCACACCGGGGTTTTGAAAGAAGGCTTGAGTCTGACGGTCGGGAATTTTCTGGACGAATGTGTCTAGTATGCGATCGAGATTGTAGGGTATCAGCGCGGCGCAAAAGGTCAGCGCCGCTGGTCGCCAGTCGGTATCTAGGGCTAGCGTTGCTTGGACGAAGAAAGTTAGAGATGCGATCGCCCCGGCAACCCACAGGCTAGGGTATACGAAGGCTTGCAAAAATCCTTGATACAAACCTTTCCAGGGACCGGGTACAGGCTGACTAGGGACGTCTTGAGGAGGCATGTGCTCTGAGGTCATAAAGCCAGCAGATATATCGTAGGCCAGTTTCCAACCAGTTAGTCTCCATCCAAAGTAAGCAGATATATGCAGCGGCTTGCTCAGATGTAGCACTTGCTAAGAATCAAAAGTTCTACAGATATTCTCTAGATTTGACGTCTAATTGAAGACGTTTATTCCCAAAGGCTCTGTTTACAATTGGGTCAGATCAATGCCAACCCAAGGAGGCTCATCTGATGAGTTTATTAGCTCAACTCAAAGAAGTAACCACCGTGGTCGCTGATACCGGGGATATCGGCGCTATCGAACAGTTCACCCCGCAAGATGCTACCACTAACCCTTCGTTGATTACGGCGGCGGCACAGCTACCCCAGTATCAAAGCATCGTTGACGATACCTTGCGCCAAGCTAGAGAAAAAATGGGCAAGGATACCGTCGATGAAGATGTCTCTAGAGAAGCGTTCAAGCATTTGGCGGTAGCCTTTGGTAAGCGCATCTTAGAAATTATTCCTGGCCGCGTCTCCACAGAGGTAGACGCTAGGCTCTCTTACGATATGGAGGGCACATTGCAAACGGCGCGTGATTTGATTGCTGAATATGAAGAAGCTGGGATTAGTCGCGATCGCATCCTCATCAAAATTGCCTCCACCTGGGAAGGCATCAAAGCCGCAGAAATCTTGGAGCAAGAAGGCATCCACTGCAACCTGACTTTGCTATTCGGCCTGCACCAGGCGATTGCCTGCGCAGAAGCCAAAGTCACCTTGATCTCTCCCTTTGTTGGCCGCATCCTCGACTGGTACAAAGCCGACACAGGCCGCGACAGCTACCCCCCATCCGAAGACCCTGGCGTACAGTCCGTCACCGAGATCTACAACTACTACAAGAAGTTTGGCTACCAGACCGAGATTATGGGCGCAAGCTTCCGCAACATAGACGAGATCAAGGAGCTAGCAGGCTGCGATCTGCTGACTATCTCTCCTAAGCTGTTGAAGCCACTCTCCGAGACAGAAGGCGATCTGCCTCGCAAGCTCTCTCCCGAGAATGCTAAGGACTTGGACATTGAAAAGCTGTCTATTGACAAAGCTACCTTTGACAAGATGCACGAAGCTGACCGGATGGCAAACGACAAGCTTGATGAAGGTATTAAGGGCTTTAGCAAGGCACTTGAAGAGCTAGAGCAGCTATTGGTTGAGCGGCTTACTCAGCTAGAGCAGCCTGCGATAGCATAGTCAGCTATTCGTATTGAGTTTGCGAATTCAGTATGATTAACAACGAACCCAGCGATGAGCAATCTTCGCTGGGTTTTCGTTTGTGCGTTCTAGATTCTGTTCTAAAGCTTAGAGTACGGACGCAACGATTTCCTTAGCAGACTTCGGCGTGACTTTTCTATACCGTTCTTTTGATACTTTCTCGTTCTTGCCACTTGACGGTAGAACCACAACAGTCGGACCCGTTTTACAGCACTTTAGACAGCCCGTTGATTTGACCGTGATTTGACTGCCAGCGTTTGCTTTTGCGATCGCATCTTCTATTGCTTCGCTGACTTTTTGGCTACCTTTCTTTCGACAGCTAGACTTCTGACAAATTAATATTCTGGCAGGCTTTTCCTTTACTGATTCAGCTGTAGAAACTAGCTGTAGTTGGGGGGAATGCGATCGCAGCTTATCTGCTTCCGTTTTTTCCAGTTCTGCCTTCTCTAACTCTGTCTTTTCCAATTCTGCCTTCTCTGACTCTGCCTTGACTGCGGCAATAGTCTGAAGCGAAATCGCCTCTATGCTTTCAGCCTTCCACTTTATCTGCTTAGTCTTCTTATCCAGCTTACCTTTTCCAGACACTCTGACCCAGCTTCGAGGCTTAATAGACTCAGCCGCCATCTCTTGTATATCTTTATCTAGCTTGACCTCGTAGCTTCGAATATCACCAGATGTTCCGCCTTCAACAGCAATGACCTGAACAAAAGCAGATTGGTAAGGAGACTTTCTCCCTGGAACGAATGCTAAGAATTGCCCCACCCAAGAGAAGCGAGGTTTTTTTGAATCGGCCATACTGTTCATAGAATACAACAGACTGATTATCAGTTAGATTCATCATTGTATCAGAGACTTTCTTTAGCTAGTCGGCGGGCAGCCCGGCGCTCTACCTGTAAGGTGAGCGTCGGGATGAAAGCTAGGTGAGCGATAGCGAACAGTTGCCCAAAACCTTCACTTGCAAAGGTGGCTTTACAGAGGCACTGAAAGGTACAATAGTACTATGCGAATAACCTACCAGTACAAACTCCGTCCGACGGCTGAGCAAGAAGCGCTAATGTCTTCTTGGTTGGATATGTTGCGTGCTCAGTACAACTGGCTGCTGGGCGAGCGGTTTGACTGGTGGGAAATGCAACGCTGTGCGGTCAATGCCTGCCCGTTGTCTTGCAGCATCGTATCGCCAAAAGAGCGGCCTAATTACTATCAGCAGAAACGTGCTCTCACCCCCCTAAAAGTGGAGCGGCCTTGGTACAAGACGGTTCAGTCTCAAGTGTTGCAGGAGATGGTGAAGCGAGTCGATTTGGCCTTTGAACGATTCGTCAAAGGGGATGCCAACGGCAAGCGTAGTGGACGGCCTCGGTTTAAGAAACAGGGTCGATATCGCACGTTCACGTTTGCGCAGATGAAAGCGAACTGCATCGCAGGCGGGCGGATTACCTTTCCCAAGCTAGGTGCTGTAAAGCTGATTCAACACCGACCTATTCCAGATGGGTTCACCCTCAAGACGGCAAAGGTGACGCGTAAAGCAGACGGCTGGTATGTTGGCCTGCTGCTTGAATGCACAGCAGTCCCTGAGACCTTACCCTCTGTTGATCTGGCTAAATCAGTCGGCATAGACGTAGGGCTAAAAGACTTTCTAGCAACATCGGACGGTGAGTCCGTTGGCATTCCCCAGTTTTTCAGAAAGTCAGAGCGCAAGCTTGCCCAGCTGCAACGCCAGCTAGCTAGGCAGGTGAAAGGCTCAAACCGTTGGCGTAAGCAAGCAGGCCGGATTGCAAAGCTGCATCTACACATCACACGGCAGCGGAAAGATTTCTTCTCGAAGGTATGGGACTGGCTATTCTCAAAATATGATGTGGTTGCGCATGAAAAGCTGAACATTAAAGGCCTCGCACGAACCAGACTAGCCAAATCAATCCTAGATGCTGCATGGGGACAATTCTTGGAGATGGGCGCTTTCAAAGCTGAAAAAGCTGGGAAGCTCTCCTCTCCTCAGAAGCCATACAGTACCAGCATTGACTGCTCAGGCTGCGGTGAGCGAGTGCCGAAAACATTGTCTGAGCGGATGCACCGATGTGGTTGTGGCTTGGTGCTCTGCCGGGATATCAATGCTGCCAAGAATATTCTTAACAGGGCCGTGGGATGTCAGGCCCTTAATCTCTCAGGAAATGTCCGGGCAGTAGCCTAGAGTCACTGAGGAAGCCCGTGCTGTACTCGTAGAGTCAGCGTCGGGAGGATGTCACCGCCCTCTACGGATAGGAAGGCTTGCCACTTCAGCTACCTTTGTATAGTACTCTTGTTTTATATGCCTTGTTCAAGCAACCTCTAGGGCTAGCAATCAGTGAAAACTGACAGCATCTTCTACGAAATTTTTCAAAACCAGCCTACGATCATCTGTGAGCTTCTTGGCTATGACGATCCTCGCGTATCTGCTTATGGTTTCGGCTCTCAAGAAGTAAAGGAAACCAGCTTTCGGTTAGATGGCATCCTGATTCCGCCAGATCGCATGTCTGATTTGCCTATTATCTTTGTAGAAGCGCAAGGCTACGCAGACAGGAAAGGGACGCTCTACTCAAGCTTTTTTAGCGAGATCTTTCTGTATCTGCACGACTACCAGCCCGTTAACGACTGGCAGTCTATATTGATATTTACCAAGCGCAGCCTCGATCCTGGACTGCCTAAGCAGTACAGTGATTTCTCTAACAGTCCGCACTTTCGGCGGATCTATCTAGATGAATTAGGGAATACAGAAGATTTGTCAATAGGTTTGAGCTTGCTTAAGCTAGTCGTAGTCAGTGAAAAGGAAGCTCCGACCTTCAGCAAAATACTGGTTGAAAGGAGCCGGACAGAATTTCTAGATGTCAGAAGGCAGCAGGATTTTATAGAATCGGTGGTAACGATACTAGTCTATAAGCTAGGAAACGTAGATAGAGCGGAGATTGAGACCATGATTACCATTCCGGAGATACGTAAATCTCGATTCTTTCAAGAAGTAAAAGAGGAAGGCCGTGAGGAAGGCCGTGAGGAAGGCCGTGAGGAAGGTCGAATTACGGCGGTCAGCGCTATGTTAAAGGTGGGTCTTCCTCTAGAGCAAATTTCTGAACTCCTCAAGACGGATTTACTGTCTACCCGGCGAGCGGCGATTCCTTACCTACTAGAAGCAAAGACGCCACAGCAGATGTCAACGGACTGGGGCATACCTGTGTCGGAGGTGATAGCAATGGCGATCGCATCTTTCACTATCCTCAACATTCCCACTGAAGAGATCGCCGCTCGCCTCAACCTAGAGTCGCAAGAAGTTCAGGCAATATCACAGGCGCGCACTGAAAGCGCAAACTAAAGAGCGGCAGCGACTCCGTAGATGGCAGATGTAATAGCACTAAGCTCGTCTGATTGAACGATGTATGGCGGCATGGTGTAGAGCAGTCGGCCAAATGGCCGTAGCCAGACGCCTCTATCGACAAACTGGGGTTGAACCGTTGCCATATCTACTGGATGATGAAGTTCTACGGCGGCGATCGCACCCAAAACTCGTACATCCTTCACCGCCGCTAATGCCCGACAAGGCGCTAGCTCCCTCTTCAACTGCGCCTCGATTTCTGCAATCTTTGCTAGCCAGTCATAGCTTTCCAGTAGCTTCAAGTTAGCTAACGCCACCGCGCAGGCCAGTGGATTTCCCATGAATGTAGGCCCATGCATGAATACACCTGCTTCCCCTGCCGAAAACGTCTCGCTGATGTGGCTAGTGGCCAGCGTCGCCGCTAGCGACATGAATCCGCCTGACAGTGCCTTGCCGACGCACATGATGTCTGGGCAAATGTCTGCATACTCACAGGCGAACAGCTTGCCAGCGCGGCCAAACCCAGTGGCAATCTCATCTAGAATCAATAGAACATCGTGCTGACGGCACAGCTCACTGGCTCTGCGGACGTACTCGGGGTGGTAGAACCGAACGCCACCCGCATTTTGTACGACTGGCTCAAAGATAGCAGCCGCAATGCGATCGCCATTCTCCTCTAAAATTGCTGCGAAGCTAGCAATATCCTCGTCCTGCCAAGCCTGGTCAAATCTCACCTGTGGCGCATCTGCAAAGTACTGCTGCGTCAGCATACCGCTGAACAGGTGGTGCATTCCGTTGATAGGATCACAAGCAGACATCGCCGCAAACGTATCGCCATGATAGCCATTGCGAATCGTTAGAAACCGATTTTTACTTGCCTTCCCACGGTTGTGCCAATATTGCACAGCCATTTTCATCGCCACTTCAACAGCCACAGAGCCAGAATCGCTGAAGAACACATGCTGTAAGTCTTCAGGTGTCAGCTCAATCAGCTTTTCGGCTAAATCCACCGCCGGACGATGAGTCAAGCCGCCAAACATAACGTGAGACATTTGTTCTATCTGAGCATGTGCGGCTGCATTGAGCTGCGGATGATTGTAGCCGTGGATGCAGGTCCACCAGGAAGAGATTCCATCGATTAGCGATCGCCCATCCTCTAGCTCAATCCGCACGCCTTTGGCTGAGCGTACTGGAAATACTGGCAGTGAATTTGGCATTGCTGCATACGGGTGCCAAACATGCTGCCGATCTAACTCTATAAGCTGCTGTAACGAATCCATCAAACGGGCTCTGTCGATTAGCTATCTACAATACGAGGTATTTAGCCATCTTGTGAGGACTGTAGAGCAGCCTTGTAAGAATGTTTGCGTAACTTGCGCGATAGAATTCCGTACTTTGGTGAGAACAGCATCGCCATGACAAAGAAAATAGTCATCATTACAACAATGCAGCCACCTGTAGAAGCATCGAGGTGATAGCTAAAGTATGTTCCTAAAAAGCACGAGAGCACGCTAGCTGTGACCGCGATAATCAGCATTCGATCAAAGCGATCGCTCAGTAGATAAGCCGTTGCCCCAGGCGTGACCAGCATCGCCACCACTAGAATAATTCCTGCCGTTTGCAGCGCAGTCACAATGGTCAGCGCTAGCACCGATAGCAGAGTATAGTACATAGCCTGGGTATTTAATCCGATCGCTTTAGCATGATTAGGATCAAAGCAAAAAAGCAACAGATCCTTTCGCCGAAATAGAATAATTGCCAGCGTCAGAAAACCAGTAATCAGCGTTTGAATAATATCCTGCTGAGAGATTCCTAGCACATTGCCAAACAGGATATGAAAAAGGTCAATGTTGCTCGGAATTTTAGTCGCTAAGACTAGCCCGAACGCGAAGAAGCCAGTGAAAATCACCCCAATCACGGCATCTTCTTTCAGTCTGGTTTGCGCTTTGACGTAGCCAATTGCAACCGTTGCTCCGAACCCGAAGACAAACGCACCTAGCGAAAACGGTAATCCCAGTGCGTAGGCAATCACCACCCCTGGCACAACCGCGTGGGAGACCGCATCCCCCATCAGTGACCAGCCCTTGAGCGTGACATAGCAAGAGAGCACAGCGCAGACGGTCCCGACAAAAGCGCTTACCCACAGCGCCCTAATCATAAACCCGAGCTGAAACGGCTCAATTAGCCAGTTTCCAACTGCCTCAGGAGAAATGGTCAAAAAAATGACCGATGACACGCTCACAGATCTAGACTCCTGGGTTCAGCGTTCGTGGTTCTAATGTCGGGATGTCCGGGCTGGCTGGGTGATTGGGCAGGGCTTTGATTGGTAGATGCGTCGGGCGACTGGTTGTAAGGCGGCTGGTTTGATGGACTGGGACTTAGACTGCCAAGAGGCAAGCCGCCAAAGGTCATCGCCAGGTTTTCTTCGGTGAAGGTTTCGGCGATGGTTCCTGTGGCGAGGATGGTTTGGTTGAGGAGGATAACGCGATCGCAAAACGTAGAAATCGCAGATAAATCATGCGTAGACACCAGTATCGTATGACCCTCATCACGCAGCTGCATCAGCAAAGTGATGATACTCTTCTCCGTTTTTACATCCACACCCGTAAACGGCTCATCTAGTAAAATCACCTTGCCCTCCTGTGCTAAGGCTCTCGCTAAAAAAGCCCGCTTCTTCTGCCCACCCGATAGCTCTCCAATCTGACGGGCATGAAACTCACTCATCCCCACACGCGCCAGAGCCTCTCTAACAATCTGACGATCCTTGCGGCTAGGAATGCGAAACATATTCATATAGCCATAGCGACCCATCATCACCACATCAAACACACTGATCGGAAAGTTCCAGTCCACCTCATCCGCCTGGGGCACATAGGCCATCAGCTGACGCTTTTGCGCTTTTTGAATAGAGAGATGGTCAGAATTGCTGTCGATGGACACCTGTCCTTGACTAGGCGATAGAAAACCCATAATCGATTTGAATAACGTAGACTTACCGCCTCCATTAGGACCAGCTAGTCCTGTAATAGTGCCAGGTTCTACGTAGCAGCTAGCGTTGTAGAGTGCCAGCCTAGCGTTTGTGTAAGTGACGCTGATGTTGTCTACAGCAATGCTGTAAGCATCAGAGCGCAGGGTGTCAGTAGTCGGGTAAGTCATGGGTTAAAGCAACAGATAAAAACAATAAGAAAGCAGCAAAGGCAATGCGGATACCGTTTAGGGTTCTGCTTCGGTAAGCCCTCTTATGATTAGCTGGGCGTCGTATTCTAATAAGGACAAAAATGTGGGTACAGGTCCATCTTTATCAGAGAGAGAGTCGACATATAGATCGCCTCCAAAGTTTGCCTTGGCGGCTTTGGCAACTTCCTTTTGAGACTCACTGCTCACGGTGCTCTCACAAAAAATAGTTGGCACGTCATTCTCTAATACGCTTTCGATCACTTGTTTAATTTGCTTTGGCGTGGACTGCTGTTCCGCATTGATAGGCCACATGTATATCTCTTCTAGGCTATAGTCGCGGGCCAGATAAGAGAATGCACCCTCACAAGTGACTAGATAGCGTCGGTCAATAGGAACAAAGGCAAGACTGCTAGTCAAGTCAGAATCAATTGCTTTGAGCTTCTGGCTGTAGGCTGCGGCGTTGGTGTTGTAGATATCAGCATTTTCTGGATCGAGTTCCACAAAAGCCTGACGGATGTTTTCTACATAGATCAGCGCATTTTTAGGAGACATCCATGTATGCGGGTTGGGCTTATCGGCGTAGGGCCCTTCTGAAATGGGGATAGGCGCAATGCCCTCAGTCAAGACAACAGCAGGAACATCGTCGAGATTGCCGAGAAATTGGTCAAACCAGCGCTCTAGATTTAGGCCGTTGTACAGCACAAGGTCAGCTTGCTGCGCTTTGGCGATGTCGCTAGGAACGGGTTCGTAGCCGTGAATTTCTGCACCTACTCGCGTGATCGATTCGACAGTTAGCGCATCGCCAGCTACATTCTGAGCCATGTCTGCTAGGATAGTGAATGTGGTTAGAACCTTCTTTTTATCGGTGCCTTGCGCAGACTCAGAAGATTCAGTCTGAGACGTAGGGCTGCTATTAGAGTCGGAGTTCTTGGGAGTTTCCGACGATGTGCAGCTACCTAAACCGACCGTCAGTATCAGCAGCAGAATAGCGCTAGACTTGACACCAGCAGTTACGAGCTGATTTCTGATGTAACTTTTGATAGCGATCGCGCGGGCCATAGAGACCTGTGTATTTCATAATCGTTTCACTTTTCATAATTGTTTCATAATTATCTCAAAACGACAATGGCGGTTGCCAGATAATGCGTAGCGAGTGTCTATCGAAGTAAAGAAGCCCTAGGAACAGCGGGGCAATATAATAAGCCCACTTGTGGCTTTTGGTTAATGTGCTTCGTTGAGGGTTGCAGGTACGCATGATCTGCTTACTGTGTCTTTCTCCTCGCTAGTGAAATCTTTCAACCGCCCCGAACGTAAGAAATCGACTGTCAAGTCAGCGGCCATTTTAGAAGGGGCTAAGCAAGAGTTCTTGGCAAATGGCTATGCAGCGACCAGTATGGACCGGGTGGCCGCCGCCGCAGGCGTATCGAAAGCAACGGTCTACAGCCACTTTCAGGACAAGGCTGGCCTGTTTTCTGCGCTAGTGCAGCAGATGGCAGAGGAAAAGTTTCGCTCGTCTACTATTGATTTGCGCCGCGAAAATGCGCTCAAAGGCGAGCCTAGAAAAGTGCTAACTCACTTAGCTGAAGAATTTCTAGACGAAGCGGCCTGCGATTCTCAGTTTTGTGAGTTTATGCGGCTGATCATCGGCGAATCGGGTCGATTTCCAGAGCTATCGGCTCCCTATACCCAAAATGTAGCAAAACCGATTCTAGACGAGCTGACTCGCTATCTGGCTTCTTGTCATGATCTAGCGCTGAGCGATCCGGCCGCCTCCGCCCGGACGTTTATTGGCACTTTAGTTTATTTCGTGATGCTGCAAAGGATGCTGGGCGCAGCCGCGA
>CAWISM010000023.1:0-158799 GCA_963838725.1 uncultured cyanobacterium
AGAGCTTGTAGCGGTTGTCTCTGACGAATTCGTAGGTGCGATCGCCCCCAAACTTCATCCCAGGCACTGCCCGGTACGCTTGCACAAATAGCGATCCCGTTGGCAGCAGTCGCCCGATCTCTTCAGCCGCATCGCTGCCTTGCCAGCGCTGCTGAGCCGAGCCGCCTGCTGCTGGTGCGATCAGTATCATTCCCATCTCGCAATCGGCTGCGGTTACGCCAAAGCGCGATAGCGTTGCTGCGTCCTGCATCGGCACATAGCTAAACTGCTGACCAGCGTCCAGCTTTTCCAATAGCTGCACTAGCGTCACACACAAATTGCAGTTGCCGTCATAGATCACAACATACATAGGAATCTTGCCTTTAGGTGTCTGTGCATTATCTTCGTGAGGGCCGCTCTGCGAAGTGATGTATTTCAAAATACATAGAAAGAATGACAAAGATGTAATTCTAGGCGAACTGTTCCTTAACCTACCCTTTACTTTTTGCCGGTAGCTTTCAGTCAGAATGCGACTGTGTAATTGCTTAATGACCACAAACCGATGCGCACAGATGGTGAGCATTTTTCAACCGGAATTCAAGGAGTAATAGGTTCCATGCAACGTTTTGCCCAAAAAGTTAGAAAATCTGTCGCGTGAGCCCAGCCCGTCTTGCTTATTCTCTTTCTATTCTAGCGCTAACCGCCAGCCTTGCAGCCTGTGGCGGCGCGACCACTACAGAAGATCCCGCTGCTGATGCGGGCGCTGCCGATGCAGGTTCAGGCGTTTCAGGCGACATCCAAATTGACGGTTCTAGTACCGTGTTTCCTATCTTCGAAGCGATGGCAGAAGAGTTTCAAATCGCTAACCCTGATACTCGCGTAACAGTGGGCGTTTCTGGTTCTGGCGGTGGCTTCCAAAAGTTCTGCGGGGGCGAAACTGATATCTCTAATGCCTCTCGCCCTATCAAAGAAGAAGAGGTTGCGCTTTGTGATGAGGCTGGCATTGAATTTATCGAGGTGCCTATCGCCTATGACGGTATTACCCTCATCACCAACTCCGAGAATGACTGGGCTCAGTGCTTCCTGACAGTTGAGCAGCTAAACACTATGTGGTCTCCTGAAGCAGAGGGCACTGTTACTAACTGGAATCAGATCGACCCTTCTTACCCAGACGAGCCGCTAGAGCTGTTTGGCCCAGGTACTGATTCAGGTACGTTTGACTACTTTACCGAAGAAGTCAATGGCGAAGAAGGTGCTAGCCGTGGTGACTATACCGCGAGTGAAGACGACAACGTGATTGTGACTGGCGTTGAATCTACTGGTGGTGGTCTAGGCTACTTTGGCTACGCATACTACGAAGAGAACCAAGACCAGCTCAAATCTGTAGAGATTGAGAACGAAGCAGGTGAGTGTACAGCGGCTTCTCGCGAAACAATTGCGGATGGTTCCTACAAATCCGATGTCTCGTCCTTTGTTCTTCTACGTGGAAGAAGGAAGCTTACGACACCAAGCCTCAAGTAAAGGCGTTTGTCGACTATCAGCTAGATTCTGCAAACGGTGAGCTAGTCCAAGAGGCTGGTTACATCACTCTGCCAGACGATGCGCTAGCCGCTTCTAAAGCGCGCGTAGATGAAGGCAAGTTGGGCAAAGACCCCAGCTAGATTAGCGGGTTTGATTTGAAGGATGGTCGGACAGGCAGTTTTGCTGTTCCGACTATCCGCTTTTTGTTGCAGTTAACGCAAATCTGCGGTTTCTTTCATGACGGCAGATATTACGGGCGATATCGCACCTGGCAGCTGGAATCCGAAACGCGATCGCGCCAAACTAGTCGAGACCATTGTCAAGATTATTTTCGGCGCATTCGCCGCCATCTCAATCTTCACAACGATTGGTATTCTCGGTACCCTGATCTTTGAGACAGTTGCCTTCTTTCAAGAAGTTTCAATCGTTCGATTTCTACCGAAACCCGCTGGACGCCGCTGTTTGCCAGTAAGCAGTTCGGTATCTTTGTGCTAGTTAGCGCCACCGTTATGATCGCGGTGATTTCTGTTTTAGTGGCGCTGCCGCTGGCTTTTCCGCTATTTTGCCTCGTGGAATTGCCAGTCCTGGAGTGCGGAAGATCCTCAAGCCGATTCTTACGAAGTCTGGCTGGCGTTCCTACCGTTGTGTACGGCTACTTTGCTCTATTGACGGTTACCCCTTTCCTACAGACATTCCTACCGAACCTGCAAGGCTTTAATGCGCTCAGCGCTGGCCTAGTACTCGGCGTGATGATCACCCCGCTAGTGGCCTCACTGAGTGAAGCTGCGCCTTTACTCAGTTCCGCGCAGTCTCGAAAGACGGTTCTACGCGCTGGGCGCAACCAAAAGAGAAACGGTGGTTTCAGTTTTTGCCAGCAGCGGTCTCAGGAATCGTTTCGTCTTTAATCCTCGCGGTATCAAGAGCGGTGGGTGAAACCATGATCGTAACGCTCGCGGCGGGTGCGACCCCACGTTAGGATTCAATCCTTTCGTTCCGGTGATGACGATGTCCGCGTTTATTGTGCAGATGCACCGCAGGTGATGCCCCTCACGGCACAATCGCGTACAAGACTCTTTTTGCTGTCGGGATGACTCTGTTCTTGATGACCTTTGCACTAAACATCTTCAGCTTTTGGTTCGTTCGCCGATTCCGAGAAAAGTACGACTAGAGCAGTCGACTAAACGGTAAGGTTCTAGAAAGAACGGGAAAAACAAGGCTTAAAAGAACAAGATTCACCCACAAGATGCAGAGCTAGGCTATCGAAATGGAAACGAATATCTCCTCTCGCCCCCAAAGAAACGCGCCGCAAGATACCAAGAGCAACTTCTCAATTAATCTCGATAGGCGCTACACCATGACAAAATATTCAAGGCCGCCGCTTGGGGCGCAACCATTGTCTCAGTCGTTATTTTGTCGTGGCTACTACTCACCATCCTTACGGACGGATTAAGCACTCTTAACTGGAACTTTATCACTAGCTTCCCTCTCGCAGAGCGGAAAGAGCGGGCATCATCGCGGCCCTGACGGGAACGGTCTGGCTAATGTGCCTGGTCGCGCTGTTTGCCTTCCCAATCGGAGTAGGCGCTGGTATCTATGTAGAAGAATTTTCAGAAGACAACTGGTTCACGCAGCTCGTGGAAATCAATATCGGTAATTTAGCTGGCGTACCTTCGATTATCTACGGGCTGTTGGGTTTAGCGGTTTTGTCAGAATTATGGAGCCCATTACCGGCGGACGCAGTGTGCTGTCTGGCGGTTTGACGGTGTCCCTACTAATTTTACCTTGTTGTGTGATGACGGTTCGAAGCGCTGCGAGCGATTCCTACAGTCCTGCGACTGGCAGGCTATGCGCTAGGTGCGACCCGCTGGCAGGTCGTTCGCAGCGATGTGCTGCCAGCGGCGCTGCCCGGTATCTCACTGGGATGATTTTGGCGCTTTCGCGGGCAATTGGCGAAACGGCTTCGCTGATTGCAGTAGGCGCAGCCGTCTTTATCTCCTTTTTTGCCGGAGGGCCTAACCAGCCAGTTTACGGCGATGCCGATTCAAATCTACAACTGGATTAGTCGCCCTCAAGACGAGTTTCACTACATCGCTGCCTCAGGCATTATTGTGCTGATGTCGGCTCTGTTGGTGATGAATGGACTGGCTATCTATCTCCGTAACCGATTTCAGCAGGAAAAGCTTTAGGGTGCGCGCATATCCTAACAGCTCGTATCCGCACAAGTTGAGCTTTGACTTTTCGACCTTTTCCCCGACTTAGGCTTTAATTTTTGCCTGTCGGCCTCAACGGTTCTTTTATCTAACTACTGTCTCTTACTCCAGTATCACTATGGCTTCGCCTACACCATCTAGTTCCATCTCAGCCGTTGCTGAGTCTAAAAGCATTGCCCTCAAGGCTGAAAAGGTTTCTGTCTACTACGGTAACAATCTAGCCGTCAAAGATGTCTATCTCGACATTCCTGAGCACGAGATTGTGGCGTTTATCGGGCCTTCTGGCTGTGGTAAAAGTACAATTTTGCGCTGCTTTAACCGGATGAATGACCTGATTCCGATTGCTAGGGTAGAGGGTCGTATTCTATTCGACGGTGAGGAGATCAGCGGTAAGAAAATGGATCCGGTGGAGCTGCGTCGCCGGGTAGGAATGGTGTTTCAAAAGCCTAATCCTTTTCCTAAGTCCATCTATGACAACATCACTTTTGGCGCAAAGATCAACGGTTACCAGGGTGACTATGATGAGCTCGTAGAGCGCTCTTTGCGCGGTGCGGCGCTGTGGGATGAGGTAAAGGATAAGCTGAAAGAAAGTGGTTTGGGGCTGTCTGGTGGGCAGCAGCAGCGGCTTTGTATTGCGCGGGCGATCGCAATCGAACCCGAGGTCATCTTGATGGACGAACCTTGCTCAGCCCTAGACCCTATCTCTACTATCAAAGTAGAAGATCTGATGCACGAACTGAAGGAAAAATACACCATCGTAATCGTGACGCACAACATGCAGCAGGCATCTCGGGTCTCTGACCGGACTGCCTTCTTCAATGCGGTCGCTACTGATAAAGGCGGCAAGATGGGCTATCTCGTCGAGTACGACAAGACTGAAGCTATCTTCAGCAACCCCAAAGAAGAATACACTCGCGACTATGTTTCTGGTCGCTTTGGTTAGGTCTAGCCGCTAATTGAGGGGGCTAAGTCGATTGTTTGGAGGCGCAAAAATGCGCCTCTTGTTATGTCTCTAAGTAAGTGACGCTGGAATACTCCCTAGCGCTGTAGAACCAAGAAAATCGCTTGAAAGCTGCCAATTACAAACCCCAGTATTCCACCTAGATTTACAATCGCTTGCAGCTCACTACGCACAATCCCTTGAATTGCGCCTTCTAGCTCTTTGGGCGACGTAGCATTTACCCGATCAATAATCACCTGATCAATATTTAGAATTGGAATCACCTGCACCACGATAGATTCTAAATCTCTTTCTAGGTAGCGCTCTAATATCAGCGCTAGCTCCTGACTGACCGATCCTAGTGAGTTTGTCATCACTTCGGAGGATTGCAGGCGGTTGATCAGCTGGAGCGCTAGGCTCTCCCAGTTAATCGAAGCGCTGAGTGACTGTAAAAGATCAGCGCCATTCTCTTTCAGGTAGGTTTTGATCGTTTGCCTCAGCGTTCGTCTTAGCTGCCTGACAGTCGCAACGGGGAGCTCTTGCAAGGAGAACTGCTGTAGCCACCTTTGCAATCGTACTTTGACGCCTAGCGCCGCCGTGAGTTCGGCAATCCGAGCGTTGCTCTTAACCGGTTCTTCTACGCAGACTGTGCGCAGCCGGGTCAGCGCGTTGCGCACGCCAAAGATATTGGCTACGACCCAATAGGTACCGCTGGTCTTTGCCCGTAGCGTTTCATCAATGACCTGGATATTGTAATCAGTGAGAAAATCCACCAGTAGCTGACGGACTCTATCGGGTGGCAGCAGTCCATTAACCATCCAGTCAGAGATCTGCGCGGCCTGCGCTTCGCTGAGCTGAAAGTCGAGCAGCACCTGGTCAAAAATTTGGTTGATTTGCGTCTCTAGGAAATCGTCACGCCTAGACCAGACTCGCAGCAGTCTAGGCAAAGACTGTCCTACCAGATCTTGTAAAACGTTGCCAACAATCTTGGCAGTTTTGGTTTGCGTATTGCCCTGTACCTGCTCTAGCGCTAGCTGTAGCAGCCAGCGGATGGCTGTTTCGATTCTTTCGGTCTGTAGCAGGCGGCGCGCTAGCCGCTGTAGTTCTTCTGGGGTAAGGAGCGATCGCATGATCACATCCGACACCTTCTTTCGCCAGCCGCTGCTGGTTACTCGGAATTAGCCCAGGCGTAAACGGCAGCCGCCTACCCAAAAGATACTTCGCTCCATATGGGCGAAACAGCATCTTGATTGCAATGTCGTTTGTGAAATAGCCAATCACACCGCCCAGTACTGGCGGCAGCAGCACTATCCACAAATTCACCCCTGCCATATGGTTTGTTATCCTCTACCTGGTCGCGACTAGGACGCCCATCATTCCGCCTGCAATAGGATAATGAACCGCATGGATAAATCCAGCAGCCTTGGCTAGCGCTACCTGCTCAGCCCCTGGCGGAAAGCGATCAACGCTAGGCCCAATGTAAGCATACTCCTCCTTCATCCCTAAGTTCTCTGCCGCCGGAACGACGATGGTGTCTAGATACCACTTTTGAAACTGAATTACGAGTGGATTGGTCGGTGAGTGAAAGTCCAGGATCGCTGCTGTAGCGCCAGGTTTCAGCACGCGGCGCAGTTCGCCTAAGCCGGTGGGAATATCCGTTAGATTGCGTAACCCATAGGCCATTGTGGCAGCATCAAAGCTATCGGATGCGAAGGGAAGAGAGAGTGCATCTGCCTCTACCCAATCAAGGCGGCGCTGTAGGTAGGGGGATTTTTGAGCTGCGATCGCCAGCTGCTTTGACGAAAAGTCCGCGCCCGTCACCCGGCCGCTTTTTCCTACTCGCCTAGCCAGCAACAGCGCTAGATCGCCACTGCCACAGCACAGATCCAGGCAGTGCATTCCTTCAGACGCCCCACTCCACTGCACGGCCATCTGCTTCCACACCCAGTGCAAACCCAGACTCATCTCCTGGTTCATCTGGTCATACTGCGGCGCAATGCGATCAAACAGCCGCCGAATCCGATCCGCCTCCGGTTGAGTCGGTGAACTCAGCGGCAAAGAGCCCGAGGTCAATGCACTATAGTTATCAGTCATTCATCGATAGAGCCATCACCTGGCACCCAAAAGCTTCTTTCAGCATAGGTGCTATCGAGGCTAAATCACGGCTGCTTTCAAGCTGAGTGCGATTTGAGGCACGATTAGATCTAGCAGCTGCACGACATCGTCAAGCGTCTTGTAAGGGGTCATCCACTGAAAAGAAAACGCGCCCAGGATGCTGCCCCGGTACAAAATAGGTGTCGTCAAATGGCACTGGGTGCCGTCGCAATAGAGCGCTTTGCTAGCTAGGCTTTTGTCCGACTGGATATCAACAAACGTCTGGCTCTGCTGAGAGCTGATTGTTTCTATCATCGACTGATTAGCCTTTACTTTGTCGATATCTACCAGGCCATAGCTGCCAACGCTATTTCCTTCCTTCAGCAGCAGCGCACAGGCATCCGCATTCAGAATTTCACCCAGCCCGTTCGCCAAATATTGCAAGGCTTCTTCTTTTTGCATAGACTGAGCCGCAATCTGGCCGACTATCACCATCATTTTCGACTGCTTCTCAGCTTTGTGTAGCTCTGCGCTCTGCCCTTTTAGTAAGTCGTAGGTTGCTGAGGCTTTATCAACAACGAACTTCAGCTCATCAGGATCCCACGGCTTAGTAATATATCGATAGACTTGCCCCGCGTTGATCGCTTCGACCAAATCTTCCACGTCAGTAAATCCGGTTAGAATTATTCGAACAGTATCTGGAAAATCCGGTACCGTTTTACTCAAGAACTCTGTCCCTTTCATCTCTGGCATTCTCTGGTCAGAAATGATCACCGCGACTTCTCCCTCGTCCGATAGAATTTTGAGTGCTTCTATCCCACTTTCTGCTTTTAGCACTTTGAAGTCGCGGCGGAAGGTCCGAAAAAGCAGATCCAAATTGTCTGGCTCGTCATCGACGACTAGCATACGAGGCTTCTTCGAATGCTGACGACTAGCCAAGGTCAAGGGACTCAGGATGCTCATAGGGTCTGGCCTAATTCAAAGAGAAGTGGGTAGCTGGACTGCGCGTGAAGCAATCAGGTTAATCTTTTTTCAGTAAGCCCATCGACCTGATAGAAGTAAACAGGGCTTCTATGCCATGAAACTGGTTAATAGCGCTTCAAACTGCTACTACTTGCTAACAGCAGGCTTCACTTCTAGAAGCTCTACTACGTTCCCATCTGGATCTTTGACAAACAGCGCCGCTCTGCCAGATGAGCTCATTTGAAAGGGAACGTTTCTTTCAATAAGTGAGCGTTTAATCGTGCTGAGATCGGCGATCGCAAACGTCACGTGAGGATGCCGTCCCCACTTATTTTCTCTAACCGGATTCTTGGCCCACTCGCTCACAATCAGATGTAGCTGAAAATCTCCAATCTGATACCAGCTACCGGGAAAACTTAGCTGTCTGCCTATCTTTTTTAGTCCAATTATTTCCGTATAAAAGCGGTCAGATGTCTCTAGATCGCTTACTTGCACAGCGACATGTAGCGGATACAAAATATCAACCATCTCTATTGCCCAATAACTCACTCGTCTATTATCTACGCTATGAAACTATGGATGTGGATCGTCAGTCTGTTGACCGCCGGAGTGCTAGCTGAGGTTGTTTTGCGCTTTGGCTACGGGTTCGGGCGTCCACCGCTGTATGTAGGCGATCCTTCTATTGGGTATAGACTCGTCCCCAATCAGCAAATCCGTCGGTTTGGTAACCGGATTCTCATCAACCAGTACTCCATGCGAGCTGGCGAAATCTCACCTTTACCAGCACCTGACCAGTTCAGGCTACTGTTGCTTGGTGACTCGCTTGCAAATGGCAACTGGTGGACAGATCAGGCTGATATTCTTTCTGAACTGATCGCCCGAGACTTGCAGCCATCGCTACCGGCACCTTATACCGAAGTAGAGCCGCTCAACGCCTCAGCTAATTCTTGGGGACCGCGCAACCAAACAGCCTATCTACAGCGCTATGGTACTTTCGGCGCGACTGTGCTGGTGCTGTTGCTCAATACCGACGATCTGTTTGGAACTCAGCCTACCGATTTACAGGTTGGCAAGGATCGCAGCTACCCAGATCATGATCCACCGTTTGCGATCGCTGAATTGCTAAGCCGGTTGGTCAGGCGCAGCTCGTCTGTTCCTGGACTAGAAGATATTCAAAATGAGGGGGGCGATCGCGTCGGCAAAAATCTCAGTGCCATCAATCGAATCCATCAGCAAGCGACCGACGAAAACGCAGAATTCCTACTCGTACTCTCGCCTTTAAGAAGAGAAATCCCCGTACCTAGAGACTATGAAATCGAGGCTAGAGAGCGTCTGCAAAATTGGACAATAGAAAACAACGTCTCATACATAGATCTCCTTTCTACTTTCCAGAACCATCCAAACATAGACAGTTTATACAGAGACCACATTCACCTAAGCCCCGCAGGGAATCAGCTGGTCAGCCGCAGAATCGCATCAGAAATTGTCTCACTCTTTCCTTGATCTGTACTTCTTGATAGCGACTAGTGGCCCGCAGCAATAGGCGTCAGTGGCTCTAATGCCATTCTTAGATCTGCCGAAGATTTCCAAGCCTTGCCATCTAGCGCCATTTGTTCTATCAGGCTAGCGAGCCGAAGCGCCTTTAGTGCCTGCTTCCCCCCGACAGAAGGTTGATACCCTCCTCTGACACAGTGAACAAAATGCTCTAGCTCCGCATGGAGAGGCTCTGTATTGCTGGTGTATACCTGTTCGATCAGCCCATCTTGACGGTAGAGCACCTGTCCATAGTCCGCCATGCAGTTCTCTGTTGTCTGCCGATGGATCTCAATTTTGTTGTTCAAAAAATCTGCCTCCGTCAAGGACTGACGACAGTGGGCAGAAATCTTTCTGATTTTCCTATGAGTTACCTTACTAGCCGTCACTGTTGCCACAATGCCATTGGCAAATCCTAACGTCGCCGTTACATAATCTAGATAGGGCGAACTAGCCCCCTTACTGCCGCTAGCGGTTAGCTCCACAACGGTTGAGTTAGCTAGCTCTAGAATCAGATCAATATCGTGAATCATCAAATCGAGTACGACCGAAACATCGTTAGCTCGCTTGGAATAAGGGCTCATCCTGCGCGCTTCAATCGCTAGCACCTCTTCAGTCTTCAAAACATTGTGCAGCTCTTTAAACGCTGGATTGAATCGTTCAATATGACCCACTTGTAAAATGCAGTTCAAGTCTGCCGCAGCATTCACTAAGGACTCTGCTTCGCTAATGCTAGCGGCAATAGGCTTCTCGATTAGCACGTGTACCCCTGCTCTCAAACAGGCCATTCCTACAGAATGATGTAGCCGGGTAGGCACAGCTACACAGACCGCATCCACATGTGCCAAAAGCTTGTGATAGTCGTCGAAATAGTGAATTTGATACTTGCTAGCCGTTTCAATACCTAGCTCAGCGTTAATATCTGCAACGCCTACTAGCTGGATGCCTTTGATCATTGAGAGCACTCGAACATGATGCTGGCCCATATTACCGATGCCGATCACTCCAACGCTAATCGGATCAGATTGGTTGCGATGGTAGGGTCTAGTATCGGCAAGGGGTAATAACTGACTCTGCATGGCCTGCACCTTTTAACCTGCACCTTTTGACAATGATGGCAATTGTTCTAGTGCAAAGGAACCTGCGCAGAACTATCCATAGTGTAAACATTACTATAGAAGTACTGATTTAGATGTCTTTCCCTGGACAGTTCGTCAGCCGCCTTATAGATTCTTGCATGGCCTTAGAAGTCCCTTTCAGCTATACCTCAACTGTCTTCTCGCTATCTCTTTGGCTATCTTTCAATAGACGGCTGTGCTGTTCGTTTAACGCTAGCTGATGTTCCTATATTACCTTTTACTAGTGCTCTCCCCGGTCGATGAATCTTGATTTGAGTCAGCTTTGGCCCTTCTGCGGCGGTTATTGTCAGCTCTAGATCTCGGTAAATTAGCTGTTCGTTGACCTGGGGTATTTTCTGTAGCTCAAAGATAACAAAGCCCCCTAGCGTTAGATAGTTTTCGCTAGTCGGTAGAGCTAAAGAGAGTCGCTCGTTGACCTCTTCTAGATCGGTCCTAGCCGGGAAGATTACAGTGTGGCTATCTTTGTAGATAATTTGTTCACTAGATTCTGTACTTGCCGCCTCTCCGATGATTTTGGCAGTTAAGTCTTGAAAGGTCACGATACCGGCCGTCCCGCCATACTCATCGACTACAATTACCATCTCTTTTGCCGTCTGCTGCATCTGCGTTAGCAAGTCGCTAAGTGGCAGCGTTTCAGGAACTACCTTAGCAGGCATGATCCAAGGCTCTATGGAAGACCTAGCAGTCAGCTCTCCTCTAGAAAGCGGAACTGCCAGATCTCGAAAATCAATTGTCCCCAAAATATTATCCAAAGACTCTCCCGTGACCGGATATAGAGAGTGATTAGAATGAACAATCTCATCTAGCAGATCTTGAAAGGTTGCCGCTTGAGGAACCGATGCAATTTGCGTTCGCGGCACCATAATCTCCTCGACAAAGGCCGCGCGAAATTCAAAGACGTTGCTGAGGATTTCACGTTCTCCTTTTTTTAGCTCAGGGACTTCTGTAGAGGTGTTGATCAGCAGTCTGAGTTCTTCGGGAGTAACGCCGCCATATCGTCCGGCGTTGTTCTCTTTTATACCGACAACAGAGAGTAAGAAAGTAGTCGACCAGTTGAGCAGCCACACGAATGGATTGAGCAGACGAGCAATAGTGAGGCTAGGAGGACCCAAAAAGCGAGAGATCTGTTCGGGATAGCTAAGGGCCACCGATTTTGGACAAAGCTCACCTAGCACGATCTGTAGATAGGCTAGTAGCAAGAAAGCCAAAGGTAACGCGATAGAGTGTGACAGAAATTGAGTGAGTCTATCGGAAATGGGTAGTCTGGCTAACCAGTGGATAATCAGCGCAGCCATCGTGTGCTCACCGATCCAGCCTAGCGCCAAGCTAGAAAGCGTGATGCCTAGCTGAGTCGTAGAGAGCAGGCTGTTGAGCTTGCGCTGGAGCTTTTGAACCGTTCGAGCTTGGGTGTCTCCAGAGGCGGCGAGCTGGTTGATGCGCGATCGCCTAGCCGACACAATAGAAAATTCTACTGTCACAAAAAAGGCATTAAGAAAAATTAAAGCCACCACCGATAGCAACCGGACAAAGATCTCCGTCCAAGTCAGCAGCGGCTGAATCTGAAGTAGCACAGCAGAAGGCAATGATAGTCAGCTCTCGATCACGACAGCATAGAAAAGCCAATTCAAACGAACTTGTCTAGTCACGTCCATGCGAGAGTATCTGTTCAAGCACTAGTTACCACCGTCAGTCATACGGGTATTTACGTCGCTAATGATTTTATCTTCATCTAGTAGAACTAATCCATCCCTTTGATCACCACTACGGTTGGCGGTAACGGCATTGGACGGTCTTGTCTCAGGCTGACGAACTCCGCTGAGAGCCTGACGACCGATTGCATAGCCCCATGAAGAACTGACAATACCAGAGCCAAACATCAGCGTCAGTAGAATGAGTGTGAAGGCAACGGCTGGATTGATTTTCATAGAGATTCGTACTGTGTTGCTAAAGGATACCTACAAAAAGGCACTTGCTTAGAAAAAATAAGTGTATCGACATTTTTTGGAACTAGCATACCGATCAAGCAATGGTCGAGATAGTATATTAGACAGTAGACCAGGGTTGGCCGAGCGGATTAGGCAGCGAACTCATAATTCGCCCCAGGCAGGTTCAACTCCTGCACCCTGGATGTTTTATTTAGTTCTAGCAGAGCGCTTAAAAAAGAAGCCCCAATAAAAATCTCCTATCCTAGAGTCCTGCCATCTAGAATGGGAGATTTTTGGCGACAGTATACAGATTGCCACAAGCTAAGAGGCCATTGCCTACCGGCTAGGCAGCGGTTCAAAATTGAGCTCGCTACCGACAACGCGGCTATCAAACTGAGACGCTGGCAATAGCTGTACTGAGGTGGTATAGGGATTAGGCAAATCGGGAACACGGATTGTTTGCGTGTTCTGAGTCTGCAAGATCAGCAGTTCGCTGTATGCGGCAGATATTGACTCGGCATCTCGACTAATCCGATTTTCTGGAAAACCACCGAGTCCAGTGATAAAGCTGACCTGGTTTTTGATCGAACGATTGCGAAAGTAGTCTCCAGAACGGTTTTCTGCGATGTCTTCTAGGGTGTTTAGAACTGTTTGAGGCTCTTGCGCACTGGCTGCTGGTGCGAATACTGTGGCTAGTGCCAGTGTGCTAACTGCCAATTTGCCGACTGCTAACGCGCTAATCACACCAGGACGGCTTTTACAAACGGTCTTTGATAAGCTCAGCTGTCTGTAGGTCATGATCCTCAGTTCCTTCAACATTTCTCTTAGAGTTCCCGACTCAAATAAGATCTTGATACCCGATACACTAATCTAGCCTTCCGCTGAGAAACGAGCTATGCCTACTTCCTCTACAGAGCCGACTACTACTGATCTGACTACAGTTGATCTAGCTGCTATTGACCTAGCTACGCTACGCCAGAACTTGCTAGAGCTAATCTGTCAGGTTGCCTACAAAGAGGGCGACTTCACTCTCTCCTCTGGGCAAAAAAGCGACTATTACATCAACGGTAAGCAGGTGACCCTGCATGCTCAAGGTGGGCTGATGGTGGCGCGGATTCTATTGAATATGCTGCCTGAGGATACTGCAGGTGTAGGTGGACTGACGTTGGGCGCGGATCCTATGGTCAGCGCAGTAAGTGTTGCAGGTGCTTACGAAGGTAGGCCAGTGACGCCTTTGATCATCAGAAAGGAAGCCAAAGGACATGGAACGCAAGCTTATATAGAAGGGCCGACCCTGCCAAAAGGAAGTGTGATCGTCATTCTAGAAGATGTAGTCACAACCGGTGCTTCAGCGCTGAAAGCTGTCGAAAGATTGAGGGCAGCAGGCTATGTTGTCAATGAGATTTTGTCTTTGGTCGATCGGCAGCAGGGTGGCAGAGAGCTCTATGAGTCCAAAGGGCTGAGCTTTCGGCCAGTGTTTACTATCGATCAGATCAAAGCTTACTGGCGATCGCGCTAGCCGATGCTATTCGCCTGTCGCAACCTCGCTTGCTGATCTAACGAAACCTGATGAAGCGTCACCAGGGGGCATAAAACACTTCATGCCCCCTGACAACGCTATAAAATGACATTTCAATCTGGATGCTTTCAAGCGCTGTAGCAAACTCTACCGAGTCAACACTTTCTTCTGAGCGCCTTGCATTGCTTCGGTGATCGCGCGCACAACTGCGACCATAGCCAGCGGATCGTTGAGCTTATGGACTGCTGAACCAATGCCGACGCCGGATGCACCTGCTGCGATCGCCATTGGCGCAGTCACGTCAGAAAGCCCAGACGCGCACAAGACAGGCACCGAAACCGCACGGGAGATCGCATGAGCGGCTGCTAGCGTCGGTGCAGCCTTCTCAATCAGTCCTAGTGTGCCGCCATGAGCTGGCGTACTGCTAGTCCCCCCTTCTGTTTGAATAATATCTGCGCCCGCTGCCACCAAAGCTTCTGCTAAGGTCACCTGCGCATCTAGCATCAGAATATGTGGAACAGTCACCGAAAGCGGAACGTTTGGCAGCAGTAATCGCGTCTCTCTAGTCAAAGCCAGCACTTCCTCCGCTTCAAACCGACGACCCTCCGCATAGAAAGCATCAAAATTACCGATTTCAATTAGATCTGCGCCTGCTGCTACGGCTGCCACAAACCGCTCAGGCTCTACCGCAGAGACACAGATGGGTAAATCGATCAGACTACGCACTAGTCTGACTAGCTCTGGGTCGGCAGCAATATCTACAAAAGTAGCGCCCCCTTTTTGCGCAGCCACTACTACATCAGCAACGTTTTGATGATCGAGGTTTGTCAATCCGCTGATGATCTTAAGTGCAGAAGCAGTCTCTAGGGCATGCTGAAGGTCTTTTTTCTGATTCCACGACTGATTGGAAAGGGTCATATGAGTGCTCTAAAGAATTAAGTGTCTATGAAGAGTTACTTCCATATTCTGCCAGACGCCCTCCTCAACAAGACAAAAAGTGTAGTACTATTAAAAACTGCGAAACAGAAGTTAACTTCTAAGTAGCTCTGACGAACTGAAAATAGACTCGATTTATCATGCCAAAGCTCAAGACTCGTCGCGCGGCAGCAAAGCGCTTTCGCCTCAGCGGCAGCGGCAAAATCATGCGCCGCAAAGCTTTCAAAAACCATCTGCTAGAGCGCAAAAATCAGGATCGTAAGCGCAAGCTCTCTAAGATGGCCACTGTACACGAGACTGACGTAGAGAACGTAAAGTTGATGATGCCTTACTTGTAAGGACCACAACGCAAAGCAGGATTCAACCCAACAGGAAAACTAGACCATGGCACGTGTTAAGCGCGGTAATGTAGCTCGCAAACGCCGCAAAAAAGTTCTTAAACTTGCAAAAGGCTTCAGAGGCTCCCACTCAAAGCTATTCCGCACCGCCAATCAGCAGGTAATGAAAGCCCTGCGGAATGCCTATCGCGATCGCCGCCGTCGTAAGCGCGACTTTCGCCGTTTGTGGATTGCCAGGATCAACGCAGCCGCTCGGCTCAACGGTACAACCTACAGCCGTCTGATGGGCGATCTCAAGAAAGCCGATATTCAGATCAATCGTAAGATGCTTGCTCAGCTAGCAGTACTTGAGCCCGACAGCTTTACTAAAGTAGTAGATGCCGCCTCTAGTAAGTAAAAAGACTAGGACCTAACGTGCGCAAGCTATTCGCAAAGGCTGGATGGATGCTAGGGGCACAGCTGCTGCCCCTAGCATTTCTAATGGATCCTGGGTTCGCCGCAGAGCTGTCGGAAATTCGCGATCGCGGCTATCTCATCGTCGCGGTCAAAGACAATCGCCCACCGATGGGTTTTCTTGATGCGGAAGCGCAGCTCAGCGGATTTGAGATTGATATTGCTCGCCGTTTGGCTGAAGACCTGCTAGGCGACGCCAACGCTGTAGAGCTGGTGCCTACCGCTAATGTCGATAGGCTAAACGCAGTGATAGAGGATCGGGTGGATGTGGCGATCGCAGCGCTCACCATCACAGAGCCCCGCCGCCGTATCATCAGCTTCAGCGACCCCTACTATCTAGATGGAACTGCTTTTATCGCCCGACTACCGACCGCTGACGCATCTGTAATTGAGACTCTGCAAGATTTGCAGTTGGGTACCGTCGCCGTTCTAGATCGATCGAGTACAGTCGCTCACGTACGCTATATTCTGCCTTCCGCGCAGCTAGTCGGTGTCGACACCTATTCAGAAGCGCAGGCACTAGTTGCGGGAGGGACGGTAGACGCCTTTGCTGGTGATGCGTCTGTCCTAGCTGGGTGGACTAGACCCGATGGCGCACTAGCAAATCACTCCCTCTTACCCGACCTGATCTCAGCAGAGCCGCTGGCCGTTGCTATTCCAAAAGGACAACGATATGGTCCGCTTCAATCAGCAATAAACCAGTCAATCCAGCGCTGGTACACAGCAGGGTGGCTACAGTCTAGATCTGAATTTTGGGGATTGCCAGAAGGCGTGCTTCCTTCTGCTGTAGTGGATGAAGCTACGCGGCGATAGCAGGCGAATCAGGCAAAGCCAACTGCTAAGAAGCCTAACCACAATCTGTTTGGCTAGACAAATTGCTCTAAAATGCCAACAGAGTAAAAGAGTGTTGACAGTTAAGTAATCATATGGAAAATGGCAACTATCTAGTTGTTTATTTAGGAATTCTGCTGGCGCTGCTTAGCGTAGCGGCCTTTTTTGTGGTTAGACAAGTTTGGGTTACTCGCCGTACGGAGGTCACCCTTTCTGATTTACAAACCAAGCTGACCAAAGAGAAAGGAACTGCTCTCGAATATTACGAGCTAGGCAGTCTCTTGCTAGATAAAAAGCTTTATGCGCAGGCTGCTATCTACTTAAAAAAGGCGTTAAAGGAGCTGTCTAAGGGAGAGGCTGAAAACGCAGTTCTGGTTCATAACGCTTTGGGCTACTCCTATTTTGCTCAAGACCAGTTTGATTTGGCTATTCGCCAATACAACGAGGCTTTAAAGATTCGGCCAGACTACGTGACCGCGCTCAACAACCTGGGCCATACCTACGAGCGTAAGCAGCTGATGCCCCAGGCATTAGAAGCTTACGAAAAGTCTTTGGCTACTGAGCCTGCTAACGAAACCGCTAAGCGTAGAGCAGATTCGCTTCGTAAACGCTTGGCTTAGATTCGTAAGCGATTTATTGAGCTGTTCTATTGATCTGTCCTCTCAATTTCGATAAAGGCAGTATCTCAGTTGAAAGCTGACTGGACAAACGCCAATCAGATGAAAGCAACCCAGGTAGAAGTTAGCCAGATAAGGGCTGACTGGGTGCCTCTGCTAAAAGCTCACCGGGCGATCGCGATCATCAGAGCCACTAGTATCGATCAGGGACTTTTGATGGCCAAAGCTGCGGCGGCAGGAGGCTTTCACCTAATTGAGGTGGCTTGGACTAACAATACCGAACCCACTGGAATGATTGCTGCAATCCGGCAGGCGCTGCCGAACTGTATGGTCGGAGTTGGTTCAGTGTTGAATGAGCACGATCTAGAAAAGGCGATCACCGCCAGAGTCCAGTTCTGCTTCACGCCCCACGTTGCCCCTGCTCTAATCGCACGCTCGACTGCCAATCAGATTCCGATGGTTGCAGGGGCAATGACCCCTACAGAAATCGTCACTGCATGGCAAGCGGGCGCTGCTAGTGTGAAGGTATTTCCGATTTCGTCGTTGGGAAATGACGCCTATATTCGCAGCTTGCTAGGGCCTTTAGGTCCTATTCCACTGGTGCCGACAGGAGGGGTAACAAGCGAGAATGCGCCTGCTCTGATTGCATCTGGTGCGATCGCAGTAGGGCTATCAACCGCCTTATTTCCATCAGCCGAAGTGCTACGCGGTGACTGGAAGGCAATTGAGACGCGATCACGCTGTCTATTAGCTTCGCTACATTAACTGCGTTCTTTTCTCTAGCTATGAATCAAATCAACTACCCAACTTGAAAGCCTCAACGAACAGGCCATAGACCATCCCGAGCTTAAAGGCGTTAAGACATTCCGCAAGGGTGGAGCGCGATCGCACTGGCCCAAGATCTACAGACACCGAATTACCGGTAGCGTTGGCAGTAGTCGCATCAGCAGACAAGCGCGTTTGATTGACAGATAGCTCTGAGGGATCTGGGCGGCGCGGTGCATATCGGTAGTAGATCCAGCTAATCACTTCTACAAAGATCACCAGAATGGCCGAGATCGTCACGTCCAGCTTAGCTGCCTGCCCAGCCGTTGCTGAGATTGCAGTTGCAAAAAAATTACCAAAAAGCAAACTGATAACAATCACAGCTAGTCGCCGCCAGGGATTAAAAACCCACTGCCTGAATTGCAGCACGCTCTGATCTACCAGGATGTTCAACCGAGTTCTTTGCATAAAAATCACTAAGCTCGCCAGGGTCAGTCCATACAAATAAAGGACGCTAATCCTTGATACTACGGACGCCATTTCGTGAAGTGTCACAGCTTTTCGGCTAAACGCCGATCGCCGGAAGCTACTATTTAAATATACATATGTGCCGTAGATCAGGTCTTTGTATCAAACTCGTCACAGGGGTTCCTATGCGTTTTTCTCCCTTCCTTATAGCTGTCTTCACAGCGCTTTCACTGGGCTCTATCGCTAATGCGCAAGAGGTTGCGCGGACTCCGCTTGCTAGTCCTCTAGAGCTCAGTGGCCAAACGGGGGGGCCATGGCTCTCTGCCTGCGGTCACATCAATCCTGATGCTGGTCAAACTATCCAAGTCACTGAGCCTTTCACTTCACTAAGTTTCAAAGTCGAAAGTGAAGGTGACTATACTTTACTGATTACCGGGCCGGATGGTTTTCGTGAGTGTGTATTCGCCCGTAACTACGATGACGGTGGGATAGAGGCTCCTGGGCTGCTGACTAGAGGTGATTATCAGGTGTTTGTGGGCGATCGCAAAGGCGAAAGCCACCCCTACACGATGTCTGTCAGTCAATAATTTTGCTCGTTAGAATTCTGCCAGCTAGTAGTTCTGCTATCTAGTCGCCGTCAGTCGGATTCAGGTAGCTGCTGCACTTCCACGTCAATCACTTCTACATCGACTGGAGCATCAGCTGTTCTTGCGTCTAACGTTGTAGCCGAGGTCTGTATATCTACAGCCTGCACGTCGATCACGCCGTCCGCTGCAACCCTTTCGAGCCCGTTCTCTGTTGCCATAACCTCTGTGGCACAGTTTGGACAGATCGTCTTCGACTGCTTAATGCAGACCAGTGACTGCTCACACACAGGGCAGTTATCAGTAATTAGGTTTCGCTTTAGCCAGAATCGCGCTGCCAATGAGAGTAAAATCGGTGCCAGAATCAGGAATAGAATGACGGCAAAAATGGACTTTAGAATGCCCGTAATCCCAATAGCCCCTATCACCCAAATAGCGGCAAAGACAAATAGCCAGCATCCGAGCCCCGGAAAACGAGCCTGAAGTTGGTTAAATTGTTGATTCACTGTGGCGCTCTCTTACGACTTATCTAGCCGACTAACTCAACAAGACCCATAAGCAAATATACTGCTCCTGGACCTTGTGTCTATCCTAGTGCCTATCGACAAGCTCACTGAGCCTTGTAACAAGAGCCTTATCACTAAAGCGCGCTAGCGTTTGCGCGCGTAGCCACGCTCCATCCGTTCGCTGATCCATCCCTGAAAGTGCCTCAATACAGGCTGTCGCTACAGCGTCTGCATCTCGATGAGGTACCTGCCAACCTACTCTTCCATCTTGAAGCGGGTCGGCAGAGCCGTCATCATTCCCTGCGATAACTGGAATACCGCAGGCCATCGCCTCTAGATACACAATGCCAAACCCTTCCTTCGAGGGCATCACGTAGACATCGGCGAGACGATAGTGATCGATTAGTTCATCATTTGGCACAAACCCGGCAAAGATTACCTGCTCAGCGACGCTTAGATCCGCAGCTAATTTCGCTAGCCTAGGCTGATCGTCACCGCGACCAATCACTACGTACTTCACTTCAGGAAACGCTGCTGAAATCTTGGGTAGCGCCCGAATCGTTACATCTACGCCCTTATAGATATCGCCGGACCACAGCCGAGCAACGGTTGTTAATACTTTTTCACCTTGCAGGTGATAGCGCTCGATCAAATCAGCCGGAGCCGGACTAGGGAAAAAGATGTCGCCGTCAACCACGCAGGGCAGCATCTCGAACTTTGAGCGTGGAATCTTGTTGGCACTGTGGGCTAGCTCTTTACTGTATCGACTGATTGTCCACACTTTGTTAGCAGACATTAGAGCTCGTTTGTCTTGGCTAGGTAGCTCATGCCAAACTTCCTTTCCATATGTAAGGACGGTGTAAGGAATGTGCAGCAGGCGACATAGCCATCTGACCATAGCGGCTAGCTTGATATGACCGCAGAAAACATGCTCAGGGCGCTGCCGAATTAGATAGGCCGCAAGCGCAGTAGCCAGGCTGAGTCGCTCTACGGTGGGACTCTTACCTTTGAAATAGTGATATTGAAAAGGATGGTGCTGTAGGGAATGTTTGTGCTCTGCTGCGGCGCTGTCTCTAAGCAAGAAGACATCGGCAGTATCCTCTGGTTTGGCAAGCTGGCTATAGGCTGATAATACATCTTGGATATACGATTGGATGCCGCCTTCACAGCCAAATATTTCGATGAAAACGAATGCATGCTTCATGGCGGCTATGCCACCCCAGCAGGAGCCAAGACACCAGCTTCCAAGGACTTTAGATCGGCTTGCACCATGCTGTTGATTAGCTGCTCGAAGCTGACTTTAGGCTCCCATCCAAGATTCTGCTTGGCTTTGGTCGGGTCAGCGACTAGCTGAAAGTGCTCGTCGCTTCTAACTAGGGTCGGATCAGTTTCGACATACTTCTGCCAGTCCAGATTCACGCAGTCAAAAGCGGTAGCAACTAGATCCCTAACGGTGTGTAGTCGCCCTGTCCCAATGACGTAGTCTTCAGCAGTATCAGCCTGGAGCATTCGCCACATTGCTTCTACATGGTCGCCTGCAAAGCCCCAGTCGCGCTTCGCGTCAAGGTTGCCAATGGAAAGGCGATCGCGCAACCCCAATTTGATAGCCGCTGCTGCCAGAGAAATCTTACGAGTCACAAATTGAGGCGGACGACGAGGAGACTCGTGGTTGTACAAAATGCCGCTACAGGCAAACAGACCGTAGCGTTCTCGATGATGCACCATTGTCCAATGAGCATGTAGCTTGGCCGCACCATAGGGATTCGTTGGGCGAAAATCAGTCTGAGCGCTCTGAGGCGAAGAGCGGACCTCTCCGAAAACTTCTGAGGAGCTCGCCTGGTAGAACCGCGTCTGCAAACCGAGCTGGCGAGTCGCCTCTAGCATCCGCGTTGCCGTTCCGGTAATCAGATCGAGCGTTCCTAGCGGATCTTTCCACGAGTCTGGAACAAAGCTAGGTGCTGCCAGATTGTAGATTTCATCAGGCTGTAAAACGTCCATAGCCTGCGTGATCGCATCCGCCTGGGTCAGATCTACTAGATATGTCGTCAGCTGGTCTGCAATCTCATCAAGCTTAGCTAGGCTGCGCCGCCTTTGGGGTGGCACCAGTCCGACGACTCGATAGCCTTTCTCCAACAGCAATTGACTGAGGTAGTAGCCATCTTGTCCGGTAATGCCGGTTATTAGCGCAGTTTTGGCCATTGAAATCCATAACCCATAGCAAGAGTACGAGCAGCCTTTGGCTATCTCAAACTAAGGGTTCACAGAATCGGATAAGTGTTCTACACCAACAAAGATGATTTGTTCAACAGTGATTTGTTTAGTATAAGAAGGTTACGAGGCGCAGCTTTTAACAATCCGTAAGCAGTTACGCCAAGGGCTATTCGCCCCAAGTGCCTGTGAAGTGGGCTGTGTGCCCATCGGAGAGTAAGTAACCTGATCTGCCAGGCGGCGTAGCAAAAACCAGCCGTACCCACCTTCTCTTAGAGAGCCGGGTTTTGGTTCGTTAATGCTATCAGGGTCGAAGGGCTGGCCCTGGTCAAAAATGAAGATTTCGATCCTATCAGGCTGTAGCACTAACTCAATCTCTATCGGCGTAGTCCCTGGCAAGTCGGCATGCGCATGACGAACCGCGTTGGTAAAGCCTTCTGCCAATGCCAAATTTAATTTGTCAAACTGATCGTCTATCCAAGGAGCTTCTACAGATAAACGGGCGATAAGTGAGCGAAACCACTGTTGCACTACGGCCAGTTCTTCTAGATGGCTATCTACTATGAGGTGGGCTTTCTCGGACATGTTGGAATCAGCTTTCGCCCTGCGGCCAAAACATAGAAATCTTTGCAAAGTATCGTCGCACAACTCATTTCTTAGAATCTATCACCCTGCATAGCTGTCTTATGAAAGTGTACATTTGATTTCATAATTTCAGCTTTAGTAAGATAAGTACTGTAGCCTTACATAGCCGAACGAAGCTGATCAGCAGCGCTCAGCGAATGTCCAAACACTCAAATCGCCCAGATTCTCAGCTAGAATCTGGGCGATTTGCTTTTCACTTCTAAGAACATACTCTTAAGCAAAAGAACATGCACTTAGGCGGAATCTTTTTACAGTTCCGAACGCGCCGCATGTTGTCCTAGAAAAGACCCAAAGTCAGGGAAGTATCGATAGGGAAAGTTGCTCCGATGCCTAGCCATAGAGTTACTACAGTACCGAATAGGAATACTGCAGTTGCTACAGGGCGACGGAACGGATTCTGAAACTTGTTGACGTTCTCAATGAAGGGAACCAAAATTAGACCCAGAGGAATTGCCGTCATAGCAGCAATTCCTAGAAGCTTGTTAGGTAGAACCCGCAGCATCTGGAATGTAGGGTAGAGATACCACTCAGGCAGAATCTCTAGGGGCGTTGCAAATGGATTCGCAGGCTCGCCTACGAGAGCAGGATCTAGGACAGCCAACGCCACACAGCACGCAATAGTCCCCATAATCACAATTGGGAACACATAGAGAAGGTCGTTAGGCCAGGCGGGCTCACCGTAGTAGTTGTGACCCATGCCCTTTTTGAGCTTCTCTCTCAGCATTGGATCGCTGAGATCTGGTTTTTTAAGAATTGACATCGTTTATTTTCCTGAAATAATGAGGCCGACAGCTATTAACTAGGATATCTCGATTCGGCCTGAAGTCATCGTACTTCAGGCCGAATGTAGGTCCCGCTCTTACAAAGGACCAGAGATACCTTGCTTGCGAATCATGATGAAGTGGAGCAGCATGAAGACTGCAATGAACCAAGGCAGTACGAAGGTATGCAGGCTGTAGAAGCGGGTCAATGTTGCTTGACCAACGCTCTCACCACCGCGCATGAGTTCGACAATTGTGGTCCCTACGACAGGGATTGCACTAGGTACGCCAGATACAATCTTGACCGCCCAGTAGCCAACCTGGTCCCAAGGCAGGGAGTAGCCAGTCACGCCAAAGGAGACTGTAATAACCGCAAGGATGACGCCAGTGACCCAAGTCAGTTCGCGAGGCTTCTTGAATCCACCGGTTAGATAGACGCGGAAGGTGTGGAGAATCATGACAAGAACCATCATGCTAGCAGACCAGCGATGGACGGAGCGAATGAGCCAACCAAAGTTGACATCCGTCATGAGGTACTGAACTGAGGCAAAAGCATCAGTCACAGTAGGTCGGTAATAGAAGGTCATTGCAAACCCAGTTGCAAACTGAATGATGAAGCAAACGAGTGTAATGCCCCCGAGACAGTAGAAGATATTGACGTGGGGCGGAACGTACTTGCTAGAGATGTCATCGGCGAGCGCCTGAATCTCTAGTCGCTCGTCGAACCACTTATAAGGCTGGGAATCGGTGACTTGCTTAGTAAACATGAAGCAAAAAAGGGTGTGTCTTAGGGTTGTATACCAATACTAAAAAATGTAACACAGTAAAAGGGTTGAGAGGGCTGCTATAGAGGTGGTTCTAGCGATTTCGATAAGATAGTGCGGTCTGGCTGAGCCCGTCACCATCCGACAAATGGGCTTGATACGGTGCTGTTTAGGTTTCATGGCTACGCGACCAGATGAAACTTTAAGAAAACCTCTATTGTTATTATGGTTTACGTAACTTTACACTAGGGCTCATACACCACTATTTAACTGATTGCGTTCAGTTAGAGTGACAGAGGTTGGCGTCATAGAGAATCGGATGGGAAGACGGATTTTTCGGATTGGGCTGGCGATCGCACTATCAGTCACAGTGTGGCTAGGGGTTGCCGTAGGTATAGAGTCAGGCCGCGTAGAGCTAGGCAGAATGCCGACAGCAGTCGCGTTCACGAACCAGCAGCAGTTGGTGATGGAGGTCTGGCGAATCGTGAACCGCAGCTATATAGATGAGACGTTCAACCATCAGAACTGGTGGTTTATGCGCCAGAAGGTGCTGCGTCAGTCGCTGCCAACCTGGAAAGAAACCTACACCGCAATCTCTGAAATGCTGGCGGTGCTAGACGATCCCTACACTCGGTTTTTGCCACCTCAGCAGTACCAAAGCCTGCAAACTAATACCAACGGTGAACTGTTGGGTGTGGGCCTGCAAATCGCCAAAGACGATGAGGCTAGCTCACTGCGGGTGATTGCTCCGATTGAAGGCTCTCCGGCAGAATCGGCAGGCTTACAGCCTCTAGACACAATTTTGGCAGTCAATGGAACGCCGACTAAGTCGCTGAGCCTAGATGAGGCTGCGGCAAGAATGCGCGGCGCGATTGGCACTCAGGTGACGCTGACGATAGCTCGAGGAGAGAAAGCACCTTTTGATGTGAATGTACAGCGCGATCGCATCACCCTAAATCCAGTCTCTTCAGAACTTCGCTCTGAACCCGGTTTGCCTAAGCTGGGCTACCTCCGTTTGGGACAGTTCAACGGCAACGCGGTCGACGAGCTAAAAAATTCTCTCCAAACGCTAGAAGATCAGGGCGCAGATGCTTATATCCTCGACCTGCGCAACAATCCAGGTGGCCTATTACAAGCGGGTGTAGAGATCGCGCGAATGTGGATGGACCAAGGCACTGTTGTGTACACAGTGAACCGTCAAGGTTCGTTAGGCAGCTACGATGCTAACGGTAAGGCAATTACCGCCGATCCACTGGTGGTGCTAGTCAATAAAGGCACAGCCAGCGCCAGCGAGATTCTAGCGGGTGCGCTGCAAGACAATGGACGAGCGCAGCTAGTTGGCGAGACTACGTTTGGGAAAGGGCTGATTCAATCGCTATTTGATCTGCCGCACGGATCAGGGCTGGCTGTCACTATTGCCAAGTATGAAACACCTAACCACCGGGACATCAACAAGCTAGGTATTGATCCTGACCAGGTAGTGACCAGCTCTGTCGAACGTCGTCAGCAGTTTGGCTCTAAAGAGGATGCGCAATACGAGGCGGCAGTAGCGCTGCTAGCTCAATCAGTTGAAACTGCTCAATTAGAAACCGTCCAGAGATAAGATAGCCCAAAACTAAGACGCTCCCAAGATGGCTAAAAGTGTGCGTACGTATCACGATCCTCTACATGGTGCGATTACCTTAGATGGGTCAGATGAGGTGGAGTCGCTGCTAAAGGCTCTAATCGATACGCCTGAATTTCAGCGGCTGCGGCGAATTCGTCAGCTAGGACCAGCGAGTCTGACCTTTCACGGCGCAGAGATGTCGAGGTTTACTCATTCGCTGGGGACTATGGCGATCGCTAGGCGGGCGTTTGATCGGCTAGCGACGCTGCATCCGGAACTGCGATCGCATCGAGCTACTGTCCTCTGTGCAGCGCTACTTCACGACATTGGCCACGGTCCTTTTAGCCATACTGCCGAGGAGGTTTTTGGCTCTCATCACGAGCAGTGGACGATAGCAATTGTGGAAAAATCACACGCAATTCGAGCGCATCTGGGTGCTTTTCATCCAGAGCTATGGCAAGCAATTACGCAGGTGTACGCCCATACTCATCCAATTCCGTGTGTGTGGCAGCTGGTGTCTAGTCAGTTGGATTGCGATCGCATTGACTACCTGATGCGAGATAGCTACTTCACTGGCGCAGCCTACGGACAGCTTGATCTAGATCGGATTGTCCTGGCGCTAAACTACGATCCCACCAGCCGGCAGTTAATTGTTGAGAAGAAAGGGCTTGCTGCTATCGAGCACTATCTAGTCGTACGCTCCTTTATGTACGCTCAGATCTACAACCATTCAAAGAATCTCTCGGCAACATGGATTCTAGAACAGGCGTTTCATCGTGCTAGAGAACTACTCATCAAAGGCGAGCTGAGCGCAGATGAAACTGTATCCGCCTGGTTGCTAGGCCCAGTCGATCAGCTTGCTTTAGAAGATTACTTGGGCGGAGATGACGTCGTTTTTACCTACCACCTACAGCGCTGGCAGCGACATGCTGACCCGGCGCTTTCCGACCTTTGTCAGCGCTTTTTGAACCGTAGGCTGCTGAGGGTTTTAGAAGTGACCTATGCCACACCTGCCGAGCGAGAAAGTCTGCTGGAAGGCGTGCAGCAGCAACTGCTAGCAGAAGGGGTAGAAGCGCATCGATACAGCGGACTAAAGCATACCTGGAGCAAGGGATATAGCGTCTATCAGCGCGGCATCAAAATCCAAACGCCGCGTGGGCTTAAAGATATTAAGCAGCTGTCGGCGCTGGTTCAAACGCTCTCAGAACCAGCACAGCGGACCTGGCTGATCTATCCCAAAGAGATTCGGGTAGGTGTTTGTCCACTGCCTGAAGATGAACAGTTGAACAGTGACTTTGCGATCGCTCAGTCGCTAGTCTGAACTGCTGACTCGAATTAATAATTCAAAATGCTGACTTGCTATCCGCCAAGGTTTGCCAGTCAATAGTCTGTAGCTGTTGATAGACGTCTTTAATCTTCTTGTCTCCTCGCAGATAGCCAGTGCTAGCCCCAGGGCAGATATAGCTCAATCTATCGGCTGTGAAATCGCTGAGTAGCTGCTGAGCGTAGCGAAGCTGTCGGGGCCAGTGAAAGGTTTTAGATAGCCGTAGCGGCAGCGGCGCGCCGTTGCGATCAGGCAAGAGGTGTCTGCCTGTGAACAGGATGCCGCCGTAGCGGCTGTGGTAGAGGCTAGCGGAGCCGGGGGAATGCCCTGGGTTCCACAGGACTTTGCTAGTGGGAGATAGCGTGCGATCGCGATGGAACACATCCGGCTCAACCCCTGGCAGCAGGTAGGCTTCCTGCTCTTGAATCAGCACTCGCGCATTGAACTCCTGCTGAAACGCTTTGACCTGCGCCATCCCGCCTCGATGGGTAATGAACAGTGTCTGGATACCCCCTTTAGAATGAATGAAATCCTTCTGAGACTCTGTCAGCGCGGGACAGTCAACGAGGATATTGGCGCTTTGGCCAGTTTCTGTCTGTTCCAAGATCAGGTAAGCCGTTCCACCTAGCGTTTCGCGGTTGGGCGCAAATGCGAAAACAGTCTCAAAGACAGGCTGTGGCTGTTTTGCTAACCGTTTGCCTTCGCTAGAAGAGATAGGAATAGACTGATCCATCAATACAAAACCTTGGCAAGGTAAACAGAATAACGAATTTGAGGTGCTGAATTACAATAGGGAGATAGAGCGTCTTGATCGTCTTCGCTTTTTGTTCGAGCACATCTGTTCCATCATATTTGCGTACAGCTTTATCCATGCCTCTCGTTTTACTCACGCTGATTTTAGGTTTGATGACTTACTGGGTCATCAACAGCCGCCTTTCAAAGGTTCAAACGCCTGTGCCGCTGTGGCTGATATGGCTGGTGATGATGGCCCCTGTCTTGGTTTTTACGGTGTGGATGAATGTTGGTGATGGTGATCCTCCGCCCGCCATACTGCTGTACGGGCTGATGGCCGCCTCGACGCTATTTCTGTACACGACGCTAGTGGTCTCAAGTGCAAAGGCCAAACAGCGAGTAATAGATGACGCAAAGCAGCCCACTGATAGCGCTGGTGAGGGTGACTCAAAGACAAAACTAGATGAGCAGGCCAAACAGCCCGCAAAACCACTTAGCCGTGATGAGGAAACTCTGCTTCAGCGGTGCTTCCCTTGGTCAACCTACTACCTACAGAACATTGAGTACTTGCCACAGGCGATGATCTGTAAAGGCAAGCTGAAAACCACACCAGCTCAAGCCTACCAAACGGTGCAGAAGAATGTTGAAAGCAGCTTTGGCGATCGCTTCTTAGTGCTTTTGCAGGCGGGACTAAACGGCACGCCTTTCTTTGCACTGGTGCCCAATCCCCAGGCCAAGAATTTTGCCCATATGCTGCCAGCTTCAGCTACGCCTGCTCAGATTGCTCGTCAGCAAAAGTTTAATCAAAAGAAAGTCACTCGACCTGTCCTAGCGGCGGTGCTTGCTTTAGCGACGCTATTGACTACCACTCTGGTAGGTAGCGTACTAGTTGGCGGCATTGAGGATCCGGCCGCGCTTCAGGATAATCCAGGGCTACTGTTGCCAGGACTGCTCTACAGTCTTTCTCTGATGTTCATTCTAGGTGTCCATGAGACGGGGCACTATCTGGCGACGAGATACCACAAGCTGAAAGCAACGCTGCCTTACTTTATTCCGGTCCCTTTTTTCTTGGGAACTTTGGGCGCGTTTATTCAAATGCGATCGCCCATGCCCAACCGCCGCGCCCTCTTTGATGTGGGTATAGCTGGCCCGCTCTCTGGGCTAATCGTCAGTCTGCCTATTTTAGTTTGGGGTCTGGCTCAGTCGAGCATCGTGCCATTGAGCGACGCTTCTCAATTGCTGAGCTTTGACTCGCTCGATCCTAGTCGCTCTATCGCGCTACTGCTAATGAGTAAGCTGGCGCTCGGCTCAACCCTCCAGGCAAACAGCGCGATCGATCTGCATCCGTTTGCCATCTCTGGCTGTCTAGGTTTGATTGTGACTGCGCTGAATCTGATGCCTGTGGGTCAGCTAGATGGCGGACACATTGTCCATGCTATGTACGGGCAGCGTACGGCAATTATTGTCAGTCATGTCGCAAGAGTGCTAATGCTGATACTGGCCTACAACTATCAAGAATTTCTAGTGTGGGCGCTCTTTTTGCTGTTTGTCCCGGCTGCGCAGCCAGCTCTAAACGACGTGAGTGAGCTCAACGGGCCGCGTGATTTTCTAGGGTTGGTGTCTTTGGCGCTGCTAGTCGTGATTATCCTGCCTGCGCCTGCTTCGTTACAGGGACTGCTACTGTGAGACTTTTAGCGCAATGACTCAACCTAACCCAGCTCCTAACCCAGCTCCCAACCCAGCTCAGTGGCTAGCGGAAGTTCAGGCACTACAGCGCCAGATCGGCGAATTGCAGCAAGAGCGAGAGCGGGCCTACGAAAGCGCAGACAACTGGCGAAAGCTATACGATAAAGAGGCGCAGCAGCGGCGGCGAGAGGCTGCGATCGCTGCTGGCAAACTTGAACGTCTACAAAAAGATCTCAGCGACCTGCGCATGGCGGAGCGCGAAGCGGATACAGAGGGTGATCGCACAGCGAGCATGGAAGGCGATTCCCCTACCGACAAAGAACTCTCTCAACCCGACAGCCAAAGCCAACAGCTCAGACAGCTTAAAGCGGAGCTAGAAGCCGCCAGACAAGCGTGTCAGCAGCTCCAAACTCAAATAGAAACTGAGCGAGCAGCCCATGCGCAAACTCGAAATAGCCTAACCGCAGCCCTGGGTGACGCAGTCGATCGGCTCTCCAAGGAACGAGCCGCTGCGAATTTAGAGAAATAATTCTAGAAAAGTGATTCTAGATGATCTTTAAAATCCCATCACCTGTGCCAAACTATCAGCATCTGGCGCAAGTCCTGCTTTGAACTGATTGCCACTACGCTCGATTGCCGCTTCAGGATCTTTTAATCCGTTCCCAGTCAGAATGCAGACAATCTTGGCTCCTTTAGGCACCTGGTCTTTTACCTTTAGCAAACCCGCGACAGAAGCGGCGCTAGCGGGCTCGCAAAAAATTCCTTCCTCTGAGGCAAGCAGGCTATAAGCTGCGGCAATCTCATCATCGGTGACCGCGTTGAAAGCGCCACCACTTTCATCTCTAGCGGCAACCGCTTTGTCCCAGCTAGCCGGGTTGCCAATTCGGATTGCCGTAGCAAAAGTATCCGGTGATTCAACCCGACGACCCATGATCAAAGGCGCTGCTCCCGCCGCCTGGAAGCCCATCATTTGAGGGAGCTGCTGGCATCTACCAACCTGCTTATATTCTTTGAATCCTTTCCAGTAGGCAGTAATATTTCCCGCGTTACCGACTGGTATGCAAAGCCAGTCAGGCGCATCGCCGAGCGCATCTACTAATTCGAAGGCACCTGTTTTTTGGCCTTCGATTCGATAAGGGTTAACAGAGTTCACTAGCGTAATCGGATAGCGTTCAGCCACTGCTCTAACCGAAGCTAGCGCCTGGTCGAAATTCCCCTTGATTGCTAAGACTTCTGCGCCGTACAAGAGTGCCTGGGCCAGCTTGCCCATTGCTACGTACCCATCAGGAATCACGACATAAGCGCGCAGTCCGCCTCGTCTGGCATAGGCAGCAGCAGCGGCAGATGTATTGCCAGTACTGGCACAGATAACCGCTTCGGCGCCCGCCTCTTTAGCTTTGGTGACGGCCATCGTCATACCCCGGTCTTTGAAGCTGCCTGTAGGGTTTAGACCGTCATATTTGATAAAGACTTGAACTGATTTGCCGATGCGCTCAGTGATTGAAGGCACTGGAATTAGCGGCGTGTTGCCTTCGTGCAGGGTCACGACTGGAGTGGACTCGCTCACCGGTAGGTATTGACGGTAGGTTTCAATCAGCCCTGGCCAGCCTCTGTGTGCTGTGGTCGGTCGCTGATCTAAAGAATTGTCGACAGCGACAGTCGAGGAAGGGGGAGTGTTGAGGCGAAGAGTCACAATATTTTCCAACTACCAGTGTTATCTACGAGCCTAATCCATACAGAGCGCAATCCGTACGTAGGCAAGGTAATGTTGCTCAAGTTTACCCTGAGAAATGACCACCCAGTAAATTGACACCTTTTGGCTAGACAGTTCACTTTGCTGCTAGCTAGCATCAATTTACGTTATTTGAGTTAGAATATGCTTCACTTAAATGATAAGTATAAGTTACTAGTCAGCAATAGGCTGGTCGTTAACAGAACTTGTAAGTGTTGGGTCTAGTTGATGAACGACTAGGCCTTTGCTATCTGATGTGTTGTGAGTGATTACATGAGTAAGACTATGCCTTTTCCCCAGCAGTCGACTACGGCTTCTTTATCTGATGCCTCTTCAACCGCTGGTAATGAACTTACAAAAGGCAACCTAAAGGGTAATCGACCGGCTAGCGACAGTGACCGGGTCTGCTGGGTAGAGCTGAAGCGTTATCCCTATCATCCTGATCATCAAGTTGAACTGTTGCATCTCCAGGCGGAAGCAGACGCATTGATTATCAAGCTGCAAGCTGCGAGTAGAGAAATCTCACAGTATGAGAATTGATGGTGCGAGGAGTAACAGTAATACAGTCAACAGCAATATTTATCTAAATGACTGCTCGGCGATCTAAGTCAGCTGGTAGGTAGTCAGTTAATAGATATTGCTACCTGTTAAGAATTTGCCAGTGAAGCGTAAGTCTAGTTTTTGTCGGACTATCTTTTAAAGTGAAAGTTGAGATTGAGGACGAGTAAGCCTCTGCTCCAACTTGAGCCCATAGAAGATCAGCTAATGACGAAAAAAAGCGGCTATCCCTCTGCAAATATCTCTTTAAATTCAGTGCCTTTGAGCTACGGTTTGACGTATCGCTGTCCGGCCTGTGCGAGTGGAGATCTGAGCGCGATCGCGCTCATGGACGTGTTTGCCTGTGACTTCTGTCGGCATATGTTCACCGCTAATTTAGAAGCGCAGTCTGTGCAACTTGCCGATACTGTTCGCTCTAGGATTTGGCACTGGAACGGCTGGCGCTGGAGAACTGCTCAGCAGCGCGATACGGCGGCAGCTGTAGTGTGGGGATTTGCGGCTGTGATAACGATTATTCCAGTGAGCTTAATCGCGCTTTCTAACTATGTCTTTCCACCTTTAGAAGCCTCTAATTTTCCGCTGATGTGGATAGAGCTGACCCTGATTGCTCACGGTGCGATCGCAGGCTGGCTTCTAGCCGAGTACCACCACTGGCCTTGGTACGTCTCTAGTCGCATTCGCCTCAAGCAGCTCAAGGAACGATATCTTCCAAATGCTAGCTAGTTTAAGATCAACCGTTACTAGGACTAGCTAGCTCGTTCTGGTTGCTTGCTTTTCTTTGCCAAGTACTGCTGATGGTCGGCGGTTGCTAGCCAGTAGTCACCCGCTGGTTTGATCTCTGTCACGATTGGATTTGGATAAGTCCCAGCAGCGTCAAGCTGAGCTTTCGATGCTTTGGCCGTAGCCGCTTGCTCTGGCGTATGCCAAAAGATGACGGAGCGGTACTGTTCTCCTCTATCTGGACCCTGTCGGTTGAGCGTTGTCGGATCGTGACAGTCCCAGAAGATGTTCAATAGGTTTGAGTAACTAATCTGCTTGGGGTCGTAGTGGACCTGAGCAACTTCCGCATGGCCGGTAATGCGCGAAAGTACGTCTAGATAGCAGGGGTTAGCAAAGTGGCCGCCCATATAGCCGACAGATGTGGCAAGAACGCCCTGACGTTGGCGGAACACTTCTTCTACATGCCAAAAGCAGCCTGCGCCAAACGTGGCGATCGCTTGCTGCTCTGGTGAAATATCTTGTGGTTGATGACGCATCTTTTCCTAGACAAATAGCAGTAAATGCTGCTGATAAACCCTATGCTATAGCTGCTTTTCTTGGCTGAGCATGCGTTGATACGACAGCCAACCAACGACGACCATCATGGCAGAAAAGCCAAGCAATACCCAAAAATGCCCTTCACCTTCGCCAAGCGGAGACTCGGTATTGAGCAGCGCGTTAGTGAGCGCTTCTGTCATATGGTAGATCGGGTTAAATCTCGCGATATTTAACAGTGACTCGGGAAATAGCGAAATCGGGAGAAAGGCTCCGCCTAAGACCATGAGCGGCACTCCAAAAGCGGCAATCAGAGCGCTGACATCTTCTGTACGACGAGCGAACTGAGTGCCGAGCATAAAGCCTAGTCCGACATAAGCAAGGATGCTGAGCCAGATAATTAGCACAGCTAGCGGCCAAGCCGCACCTGTGAAATCGGCTCCGACTGAGAGGGCGATCGCAAATATCACCAACGACTGCCCCACCCCAATCACGCTATGAGCCAAGAATATCCCCAGAAAATATGAAACTCCGCTCAAAGGCGACAAAAACAGCCGCTTCAGTGTCTGCTGCTCGCGTTCAGAAACGACAGTCGCGACCCCACCGCCCAGGCAGCTAAAAAACAGCGCCGCTCCGACTAGCGTTGGCGGAGCCGCAATCTCAAAAGCAGTGCTAACTGTCGTATCAGCGCGCTCTGCGGTGATAAAGCCATTAAGCATCAGAATCAACGCCGGAAAAATTAGCCACGAAATCAGGCTGCGGCCCCGTCTAAACAGCTCAGTCAAAATGCGACGAGCCACTGCCCAGCTTTCACGCCAGTACTTTTTCAACCTACTGTTCGAGCCAAAGCCAGCCATAAAAGAACTCCGAAAAAGAAACCCTAGACCATGCGTTATAAACTTGGAGTAGCCTCTTACCTATCACGTTATGACGCTTCGTCGCACAATTCTAGTCGCATGCTTCAGCGCTATCTTTAGTCTGTTATCTATCTTTCATGCTCCAACAGCCTATGCAATGGGTGGTACGCAGCCAGATATTGATCAGCCCGCCCCAACATTCACACTGCCTAGCAACAGCGGTGATGGAGAGATTGCCCTAAGCGATTATCTAGGTCAGTGGGTGGTGCTGTACTTCTACCCGCGAGATTTTACTTCTGGCTGCACGCTAGAAGCCCGACGGTTTCAGCAAGACTTGCCAAAGTATCAGGCACGAGACGCACAAATTTTGGGCGTAAGCGCCGATGACGTAGATTCTCATGCCGAGTTTTGTGATTCGGAAGGCTTAGTTTTTCCACTGCTGTCTGACCCGGATGGAACAGTTAGTCGGGCTTATGGCTCCTGGATGAAGCCAATGTCGATGCGGCACACCTATCTAATTGACCCTGAAGGGATCTTGAAAGAGCGCTTCTTAGGTGTGCGGCCTGCTATACACAGCCAGGAAGTCCTGGCTAGACTAGATGAACTTGCCGCTAGCTAGCCACTAAACCCGCTAAACTAGGATTATCTTTTAAAACTGGAGAAAATGTATGTCAACTTTAGCTTTGACCGAGCCCAATGTAGAAAAGGTTCTAGACGACCTGCGTCCTTATCTGATGGCCGATGGCGGTAATGTCGAGCTTGTTGAGCTAGATGGCCCCATCGTCAAGCTGCGTTTGCAGGGTGCCTGTGGTAGCTGCCCTAGCTCTGCGATGACATTGCGGATGGGAATCGAGCGTCGTCTGCGTGAGTTTATTCCGGAGATTGCAGAGATTGAGCAGGTATTCTAAGCATCTAGTTATTGATAACTAAATCGATAACTCACTGGACTAGGGACGGTAAGGCGATGACCTTTACCGTCCCTTTCGCTGTTAACCTTTTTAAGGGAAACAGCCAGACCAAAAAGCCTAGAAACAAGCAGGTACGGACCGTGCTCGATATTAAGCAGATTCGCAATCAGACCGAACAAGTAAAAGCGGCGCTAGACAAGCGAGGCTCTTATGATTTGCAGCCTCTACTCGATCTAGATAGTCAGCAGCGTGAGCTAGAAAAGCAGCGCTCAGACTTACAGGCTCGCAGCAATGAGGTTGGTAAATCGGTCGGTCAGAAAATTCGTGAAGGTGCAGATCCCAAAGGGGACGAGGTCAAGGCGCTGCGCGAAGAGGGCAATCAGGTCAAGCAGGAAATTGGCGAGCTAGAGCCCAAAGAACGAGAGCTGAAGGCTAAGATTGAATCTATTCTGCTGACGCTGCCGAATTTACCAAGTGACTCCACGCCAGTTGGCAAAAGCGAAGACGAAAACGTGGAAGTGCGGCGCTGGGGCGATGAGCTGATTCCATCAGATGGCGAGCAGCGGCTACCGCACTATGAGATTGGTGAAAAGCTCGGCATTATGAACTTCGAGCGGTCGGTCAAGGTCGCTCAAAGTCGGTTTGTAACGCTGATGGGTGCAGGGGCTGCGCTAGAGCGAGCGTTGATTTCATTTATGCTCGAACGGCACACGGGGGCGGGGTATACCGAGGTGATGCCACCGATTCTGGTGAATTCGGATTCGATGCAGGGCTCGGGGCAATTGCCGAAGTTTGCTGAAGATGGGTTTAAGTGCGATCGCGACGATCTCTGGCTCACTCCCACCGCCGAAGTCCCTCTGACGAACCTCCACCGTGATGAAGTCCTCACCTCAGACCAGCTGCCGATCAACTACTGCGCCTATACTCCATGCTTTCGTCGCGAAGCAGGTAGCTATGGCCGAGATACCAGAGGATTGATCCGCCTTCACCAGTTCAACAAAGTCGAGATGTACAAGTTCGTCCATCCTGATACCTCCTTTGACGAACTCGAAAAGCTCACTGCTGATGCCGAAGACATTTTGCAGCAGCTAAGGCTCCCGTATCGAGTGCTAGCGCTTTGCACTGGCGATCTAGGCTTTGGCGCGACAAAGACATACGATCTTGAAGTCTGGCTGCCTTCTGCTGGTAAATACAGAGAGATCTCTAGCTGCTCGAACTGCATTGACTTTCAGGGACGCCGAGCCAACATTCGCTTTAAAGCATCTGGCAAGAAAGGTACTGAATACGTCCATACCCTCAACGGCTCTGGTCTAGCCGTCGGTAGAACAATGGCCGCTATTCTAGAAAACTATCAAAAACCAGATGGCCGTGTAGAGATACCCGAAGTGCTGCAAAAGTATATGGGCACACACGTCATAGGCTAGCGCTGTACAATGACATCTGTAACGACAACAAAAGTTAACCTAACGCAGCGCTTCTATGACCGTACTGGCCGTAATCGGAGTTTTAGCCCTCCTGATCTTTGTGCATGAGCTTGGCCACTTTATGGCTGCTCGCTTACAGGGTATTCATGTCAACCGTTTCTCCCTTGGCTTTGGTCCGATCCTGTGGAAATATCAGGGCCCTCAAACGGAGTACGCGCTAAGAGCCATTCCGCTGGGAGGCTTTGTTGGGTTCCCAGATGAAGATCCCGATAGCAAGATTCCCCCCGAAGATCCTGACCTGCTAGGCAATCGTCCTGTTCTAGATAGAGCGATCGTCATCAGTGCGGGCGTAATTGCCAATATGGTGTTTGCCTATCTGGTGTTTGTCGTTCAGTTTGGCAGCATTGGCGTACCGGATAGCTTCAACCTGAAGCCGGGTGTATTCATCCCAGAAGTCATGCAGGGAGCACCTGCTGAAGTGGCGGGGATCAAAGCTGGCGATGTGATCTTGGCGGTGAATGGCGATCGCCTCAGTAGTGAGGTTGAGGGCGAAGATAGTGCTCAAAGGACACTCATTCGTATCATTCAGTCGAACGAAAATAAGCCAGTTGATTTGACCTTGCAGCGGTTTGATAGAGAGCTAGAGGTTACCGTGACCCCACAGGTCAATAACCCTGGCGGCGATGCTGTCATTGGCGTTGCCCTTCAGCCGAATGGCTCGGTTAAGTATCGTCCTGCTAGCGGTCCTAGCGAAGTGCTAGGCGCAGCCGCTAGAGAATTTCAGGACAAGACTGTTTTAGTTGCTAACGGCATGCTTTCGCTGATCACTGATTTTTCTTCCATGGCAGGTCAGGTTGGTAGCCCGGTTAAGATTGTCGAACAAGGCGCAGGACTTGCCAAGACAGACGGTCGCAGCCTGTTTCCTTTTGCTGCGATTATCAGCATCAACCTGGCGATTATCAATATTTTGCCGCTGCCTGCCCTAGACGGTGGTCAGCTCACCTTTCTAATCATTGAAGCGCTGCGCGGCAAGCCTCTGCCCGTTCGCCTACAAGAGAGCGTCATGCAAACAGGCATCTTCCTGCTGCTAGGCCTGGGCGTCTTCTTGATTATTCGCGATACTACACAGCTCGAAGTCTTCCAAAATCTTAGACAGTGAATGCGCTAGCGACATCAAATCTAACCTCTAGTAACCCACCTCCTAGTAGCAAGAATGGCTACGTCGCCATACCGCAGTCTCTGCCGGATCTACCCCCACCTCTGCTACGCCCAGTTCAAAAGCTACGGAAAAAGGAACGAGCCTTAGAGCTACTATCTCGCCTGAAGGTGATTTACCCCGAAGCGCCGTGCTCGCTAGATCACGAGACGCCTGTACAGCTACTGGTTGCGACTATGCTGTCGGCTCAGTGTACGGACGCTCGCGTCAATCTAGTCACGCCTGCTTTGTTCGGGCGGTTCCCCGATGCGGAGGCGATGGCAAGCGCAGAGATAGCCGAGCTAGAAGCGCTTGTCCGTTCTACTGGCTTCTATCGGAATAAGGCTAAGAACATCCAGGCCGCCTGTCACAAAATCGTCACTGAGTTTGATGGCGCTGTCCCTAACTCTATGGCAAATCTCACGAGCTTGCCAGGGGTCGCTAGGAAGACAGCCAACGTTGTTTTAGCGCATGCTTTCGACATTCACGAAGGCGTTACTGTAGATACTCACGTGAAGCGTCTCTCAGGACTGTTTGGCCTAACGAATCACACGGAGCCAATCAAAATTGAGCAGGATCTGATGAAGTTGCTGCCTCAGCCTGATTGGGAGAACTGGTCGATTCGACTGGTCTATCACGGTAGGGCGATATGCAGCGCTAGAAATCCGAGCTGTTCGCGCTGTGAGCTATTAGATGTTTGTCCAGGTGCGCTCAAGCTGCGTAAGGCGGCTGAGAAAGCAGCAAAGGCAGATGACCGGGCGAAGGCTGGGAAAAAGAAAGCGTAGGCGATCGCAAATCACAACATCGTGCTTAGAACAAACGCATTTGTAGATTTACAAATGCCGTTGCTGCCGATATAATCAGAGACTGTGTCATAAAAATATCAAGTAATTTCGCCTCATGGCTAAAAAAAGCATGGTTGCGCGCCAGAAGAAGCGCGAAAAACTAGTCGCAAAGTACGCAGATAAGCGTGAAGCTTTGCTCAAAGAATTTGAATCAGCGCCTAACCAGGCTCAGAAGCTGGCTATTCACCGTCAGATTCAGCAGCTACCTAAAAACAGCGCTCCCACTCGGTTGAACAATCGCTGTTGGAAGACAGGTCGCCCTCGTGGCTACTACCGCGACTTTGGCCTTTGCCGTAATGCCCTGCGCGATATGGCTCACCAAGGTCTGTTGCCCGGTGTGGTTAAGTCTAGCTGGTAAGATCTGGTCTTAATCTGGTAACGCCTTCAATCTGGTAACGCCTTCAATCTGGTAACGCCTTCTGATAACAAGAATAAGGGCTTCCGAAACAATGCCGGAAGCCCTTATTCTTGTGGGTATCGTTCTGTAGGCAGCGGCAGAGATCAGTGATGAAAGGGAATGGTGAGCAGCGGCGTGAGCGATAGCGATACGGCTAGCCAGTGCTCTGGCAGAATACGAAGAGACCGGGTGTCTTCAGCCAGTAGGGCATCGACTCTTTGGTTTAGTCGGCTCTGAGGGGTTGGCCAGCTAAAGCCAGGACAGACTGCCTCTGCCGTTGTCAAAGGCGCTTGAATTACACTTAGCAGAGACTCTGCCAAAACGAGGGCATCAATGCTGCGAGCGGCCCAGCGGTCAGCTCTGATTTCTCGAAGCAGCATTAGCTCTTGCCATAGCGCTTCGGTGTACGGTAGCCAGCTGGTAAGACGACGTAGTCCCCCCAGCCACATGAACCAGAAGGTATCGCGGTAGTGGGCATGTCCGGCCTCATGAGCGATGACTGCCTGTAGATGCTCTTCGTCTAGGCACTCTAGCAGGCCCTTGCTGAAGATCAGCTCAGACGACCACAGGCCGACTCGGGCGCAGTAGACGCTGGCAGACTCTATCAATCTGCTCGTTGCAGTTCCGCTGGCGGTTTGAACGGTGTACGTAGGGCATCTCTGAGCGGCGCGGCGCATCTGGAACGATAGCAGGCTAAGCTGCGCCCATAGCGTGAGGGCAATCAGAATGAAGCTAAGCGAAAGCAGGTAACTGAGCCAGCCGTCTAAATGGTGGGTACTGTTGAAGCCCATTGCCACGATAGCGATCGCAGTTGTCAACAACAGCAGCGGCGGTGCGACAAACGCCGTCAGCGTTCGAGTCCACCGAGAAGACCACTGCTGCGAAGGCGCAAGCAAAAACTGGCTGAGGATGCGAGTGAGGATCGCAATCAACAGAGATAGTCCGACCATTTGCAAGTGCATCATCGCTACTGACCTCCGCTCTGCTGCTGATCGTTTTTTAGAGTCTGCTGGTCTCTAATCGCTCTAGCTGCTTTCACCTTTTGGGCGATCGCATCCAACTGGTCCAAGCTATCGTCATCGAGCGTATCTGCAAACGCTGCGACGATCTCTGGACTGCCGACTGCTAGGAACTGCTGAAGCTGTTGATGAGCCTTAAGAATGTCGGCGCTGCGACGGGAGACGAGCGCTTTCCAGATGTGGATACGATTCTGGCGATCGCAGCTCACCCAGCCCTTTTTGATCAACCGCTTTAGCACGGTCGAGACAGACGAATACGTCAAATCTCGCTCAATATCTTCTAGGATATGCTGATGAATAGCCGTAGCCGAAGTCGGACCGATTAGCCATAGAATTTCGACAATTTCAGCTTCGAGCGGTCCCAAAGATAGGTTCTTTGGCCGATAGGACGGGAAAGGAGTCATGAATGATATTGCTTAGTGTCTTTGACGGTAGCTTTTGCTATAGAGACTATCATCTAAGCTAATAATCGTTGGTTGACAGCCTGTCAATCGGACATCCTTTAGAGGCCAAAGAGACAGCTATGGATAGAAGGCATCTCTTTGGCTCGTCTCTTTGGTTCACTATACGCTGACAACTTCTCGTTCAGCCGTAGCTGCTTTCAGTTCAGCTACTTTATCTGTTTGCTCCCAGGGTAAATCGAGATCGTCTCTACCAAAATGACCGTAGGCAGCAACTTCCTGATAAAAGCGTCCCCCCCGCTTTGAGGGTAGTTCACACAGATTAAAAGTCTCGATGATGCCAGCCGGTCGCAGCTCAAAATGTTCGGTGATCAGCTTAAGCAGCTTGTCGTCCGAGACAGTCCCTGTTCCAAACGTTTCAACGAAAATGCTCGTTGGTCTAGCAACTCCAATTGCGTAGCTAAGCTGCACTTCACACTTGTCGGCTAGGCCCGCTGCCACAATGTTCTTGGCAACATATCGGCAGGCATACGCCGCGCTTCGATCCACCTTGGTCGGATCTTTGCCAGAAAAAGCACCACCGCCATGCCTAGAATAGCCGCCGTAGGTATCAACAATGATTTTGCGTCCGGTCAGGCCGGAATCTCCCTGAGGCCCGCCAATGACGAACTTACCGGTCGGGTTGACTAGGAAACGAGTTTTCTCGGTTGGCTGAATCTCCAAGGCTTCGAAGGCAGGTAGAACAACCGCTGTCCACAAATCGCGCTTGATTCGAGCCTGCACATCTTTGTTGCTGCTTAGCTCGCCGATGGTCTCTTTGTGCTGAGTAGAGACTAGAATTGTGTCAATCCCAACGGGCTTCCCGTCTTCGTATTCAACGGTGACTTGGGTTTTTCCATCTGGTCCGAGGTAGTCTAGCTGTCCGCTTTTTCTTGCGGCAGCTAGCTTCCGAGAAATTCTGTGAGCCAGGCTGATAGGCAAAGGCATCAGCTCCGGCGTTTCATTGCAGGCAAAGCCAAACATGATGCCCTGATCGCCCGCGCCGATAGCATCCCAACGTTCGTCACTAGTCTGTTCACGGGTTTCTTGGGCCTGATCGACACCCTGGGCAATATCGACTGACTGCTCGTCTAAGGCAATCAGTACAGAGCAGCTATCTGCTGAAAAGCCGTTATTCTTCGGATTGGTGTAGCCAATCTCGGCAATCTTTTCGCGAACGATCTTGACAAAGTTAGCTGAGGCGTTGGAAGAGATTTCTCCCGTGACGATGACTAACCCTGTGTTGACCACCACTTCAGCCGCTACCCGGCCAGTGGGATCTAGGGCAAGTACCGTGTCTAAAATGGTGTCTGAAATCTGATCACAAATTTTATCGGGGTGCCCCTCTGTGACCGACTCTGACGTAAACAGATAGCGACGAGACAATAGCCAATTCTCCTTAACCTAAAAGTCGAAGCCTGCTGGTGTGGCTTCGATCAGTTTGCTTTGAGTTGATATCCAAAGTACCTTCTTATGCGTATCACTCTACGTGTTTCTACACCAATCGAAAGCACTCATAGGCTTCTAGCTGAAACGTTCAATTAGGGCTGACGCTGAGTTGCGATAGGTGTGAGACCGTTTTGATATTGTGACCTAGTGTGGGCGATCGCATCCATCCTCCTACCATTCCAACGAAATCAGCAGCACCCTGTTTGGCCAGTGCTAGATCAGAAGCCGCATCACCAATTACCAAAGTATGACCTGGCTGAGCAGATATAGACTGACAGGCGAACTTTAGGAAGTCGGGATGTGTTTTGAGCGAAGAACCCTCGGTAGCGCCATAGTACCAGTCAACTCCTGGCATCTGATAGTGTTCAACGAACGCAGCAACTTCTGAATGAGCATCAGAAGAAACAATTCCGACTTTAATACTTGCCTTTTCTAGCTGAGATAATAGCTGGATTGCGCCTTCTAGCGGGGGCGTTTTACTGACTTTAGGGGCCAGGGCCAGGTCGGCTTGATCAAAAGCAGTTTGGGCGATCGCACAAGCCTCAACCCAGCCCTTTCCCACTGCTGCTAAACAGCCAGCCGCAGCAATTTGATCCTCCTGGCGACTGGCCACCGCAATTAGACTGGCCGGATCAACCCCACGCTCTGTCAGGCCGAAGGTTGCCAATAGGTTTGTATAAAATGCCGGAGATTGGTCGGGAATTGCCTGTGCTCTAGCTATTGCCAGCTTCCTCAAATACGCTTCGACGTTTGCTAGCGTTCCGTCTTTATCGAACAATACTGCCTGAATTGCCTGGAACTTGTGCGATCGCACGCATATAGTGGCCATTCTTTACTCTCGTGTTTTCATCACGCTTGGAGGATGCCGGGGCTAATCACAAAAAAAGGAAAGGTCAGTCTGACCTTTCCCTCTGTAAACTTCTCTGTACGCTTCTATGGGCAGTTAAGCCCTATGAGCTTACTCTTCAGAATCTGAACCTTGTTCCTCTAAGACGTAACCGTCGTCTTCAGAAACGGCTTCACCAGACTCGCCTAGCGCCTTCTGACGCAGCTGTTCGCGATAGCGCTCGGCCATCTCTTCAGCCTTGTCGTAGACCAAGTCAGGATTCTTCACCATATCGCCGGGTTCGGGCTCTAGCTGCTTAGTCGAGAGCGAAATCCGTCCGCGCTCAGCATCTAAATCAATAATCATCACCTTGATTTCGTCGTTCACGTTCAAGACGGAATTCGGCGTATCAATGTGGTCGTGAGAAATTTCAGAGATGTGTAACAGGCCGCTGACGCCGCCGATGTCAATAAATGCGCCGTAGGGCTTCAGACCGCGCACGGTACCTAGAACTACCTCGCTGACCTGGAGGCCGTTCATCTTCCGCTCAACCAAAGCTCGGCGATGGCTCAGTACCAGACGGTTACGCTCTTCGTCTACTTCTAGAAACTTCAGCGGCAGCTCCTCGCCAACCAAATCCTCTTTGGGCTTGCGCGTGCTGATGTGCGAACCAGGAATAAATCCACGCAGACCTTCGATCCGGACTAGCGCACCGCCTCTGTTAGTAGCAAACACAAGTGAACGAACGGTTGCATCTTCTTGCTGAAGCTGACGAACCCGCTCCCAGGCCCGCATGTACTCAATACGGCGAATAGAAAGGGTCAACTGACCGTCTTCGTTATCGTCAGTCAGAATAAAGAATTCTCTGGTCTCGTTCGACTGTAGAACTTCCTCCGCACCCTCAACTCGGTTGATAGACATCTCCTGGATCGGGAGATAAGCAGCAGTCTTGGCTCCAATATCGATCAAAGCGCCCCGAGGCTCAATGCTAAATACCGTTCCAGGAACGATATCGCCGGGGTTGAAATTGTAATCGTATTGATCTAAAAGGGCTGCAAAATCATCGTGTGTAAAACCAATGTCTGCGCTTTGAGTATCCGAGTTGGCCATGCTAGATTTTTCCTACAGTTATTCTGTCTCCGCGAACGAGTGAACACCTCGCGATTCTAGTGCTGACAGATGCTAGTAGCCCCTTCCGGTGCCTACAGCTAGCTAGCGAATCGCTTGTAAATCTTACTAAGGTTTTCAGTTAGAAAAGGCGGTTAATACCTTTGAGGTCTCCTGTCACAAGAATAACTATCATAAACTACCGAGGAGACAAAAGGCCACCGCTTTTAGCCAGAGGTTTTGCCCTTTCAGTCGGCGCGTCTTTGAGGTGGCTCAGTGCTTCTGCAAAATCACGAATCCCTTGGAACTGACGATAGACAGAGGCGAAGCGAACGTAGGCAACTTCGCTAACTGCTTTGAGATGGCTAAGGACTAGCTCGCCGATTTCTTCACTGGTCACTTCTCTGATCGCTTTTTGCTGAAGTCCGGCCTCGATATCGTCGACGATCCGCTCGATAGTCTGAGCGCTAACGCCCGTTTTCTCGCAGGCGGTGGTGATACCGCGCAGCAATTTGGAACGATCAAAAGATTCGCGATCACCTCGCTGCTTAATCACTGTAATCGGCACGTATTCAATTCGCTCATAAGTCGTAAACCGTCGTTCGCACGCCAAACACTCTCGGCGACGACGAATACTGCGGCCAGATTCTGCCGACCTCGACTCCAAGACCCGATTATTTAGATGTTGGCAAAATGGACACTGCATAAGCGTGAGACCTCCAAAAGGCCAGCTTTTTCTGTAGGGCTACCTTTGTGTGCAACGTTACGACAAAATGAGACAAACAGCCAAGACTGGCCTACAACTACATAGAAAAATTCCGCTAGAAACGATTGAAATTCGCCCAGCCGAGTGTCTATAGCTTTGGTCACTTGATTGAGGTACAGTTTTCAGGCTGAAAGCCTGATATTGCAACAGGTCAAGTGACGCGCCTATACCGAATGCATCCGGTACAGGCTATAAACAAGCACATGGACAAACAGGCTAACAACCAAAAAGCTGACGCCTCAGCAAGCCTTTTAACAGGCGCAGCTAGACATCAGCTCTAGAGATACTCAGCATGCCCAGAGCACTACTGAGCTATGACTCGCGTCAGTTAGTCTTTGGTAATTTTGGGAGGTTCGCGAAATGCAATCGCAAAAAACAAGGTTCCGATGATGCAAGCGAAAATCAAAATGTAAGCAACAGCTTCCATAACTCACTCTCTAAATGAACGACATCTTGCTCCAAACAAAGATTGAAGCAGGCTCTAGTAACATACTAAAGCCTGCTTCAGCCGATTGACTTATTTAGAACTCTTAGTTGAGAGGTCACCTACCTTCTGGTAGAAGCCCCACTCAACCTGCTGAGGTGACAGGTCGGGATCAACACCCGCAAACACGTCTCTGAATAGAGTACGAGAACCGTGCCAAATATGGCCAAAGAAGAACAGCAGTGCAAACACAGCGTGTCCATAAGTAAACCAGCCACGAGGACTAGAACGGAATACACCGTCAGACTCTAGCGTTACCCGGTCAAACTCAAAGGGCTCACCTAGCTGAGCTTTACGTGCATAGCGCTTGACCGCTGCTGGGTCTGTGATGTGCTGACCATCTAGCTCGCCACCGTAGAAGTCGACGACAACACCAGTCTGCTCAAAGCTGTACTTGGATTCAGCGCGGCGGAATGGAATGTCTGCGCGCAAGTTCTGATCCTTGTCTACCAGAACAACAGGGAAGGTCTCAAAGAAGTTAGGCAGACGACGAACTGTCAGCTCACGACCATCGCCATCATGGAAGACAGGATGTCCTAGCCAAGCAGTCGCAATTCCATCACCCGTATTCATTGGACCAACGCGGAACAAACCACCCTTAGCAGGGCTGTTGCCTACGTAGTCGTAGAACGCTAGCTTCTCAGGAATGCGAGCATAGGCATCTTCTTCAGAAGCGCCTCTGGCAATGTCACTCTGGACACGGCGATCGATCTCTTCTGCAAAGTAGCTGCCGTCCCACTGATAGCGAGTAGGGCCAAACAGTTCGATTGGGGTAGTCGCAGAGCCGTACCACATAGTGCCAGCTACAATAAATGCCGCAAAGAATACAGCCGCAATCGAGCTAGACAGTACAGTTTCGATATTACCCATACGCAGTGCCTTGTACAGACGCTGCGGCGGACGAACCGTCAGGTGAAACAGTCCCGCTACGATGCCGACAATACCCGCTGCGATGTGGTGAGCTACCACACCACCCGGATTGAACGGGTTAAAGCCAGCCGGTCCCCATTCTGGGGCAACCCCTTGAACGTGACCCGTCAGGCCGTAGGGGTCAGAAACCCACATACCCGGTCCCCAGAGACCAGTGAGATGGAACGCTCCAAAACCGAAGCACAGTAGACCAGAAAGGAATAGGTGAATGCCAAACATCTTAGGCAAGTCCAAAGCAGGCTCACCTGTACGCGGATCGCGGAAAAGCTCCAGATCCCAGAACACCCAGTGCCAGCAAGCTGCCAAGAACAGCAAACCAGACAAAACGATGTGAGCTAGCGCCACACCTTCAAAAGACCAAAAACCGGGGCTAACACCCGTTGCGCCTGTTACATCCCAACCGCCCCAAGAGCCAGTTACGCCCAGTCGGGTCATAAACGGAAGCACAAACATGCCCTGCCGCCACATGGGGTTGAGCACTGGATCGCTAGGATCAAAAGTGGCCAGTTCGAACAGGGCCATAGACCCCGCCCATCCGGCAACGAGTGCCGTATGCATTAAATGTACAGAAATCAGACGGCCTGGGTCATTCAGGACGACGGTATGTACTCGGTACCAAGGTAGACCCATTGACTACGCTCCTCCTTGTATTGCTAAAAAAACTGCCTATCGCTTACTCAAACTTTCTTGAACGTCAACCTGCGAGCCCAAATATAAGCTTTTGTAAAGCAAAATATTCAGGTAACAAAAATTTGACGCTCTGTAAAAAGACTTCAGATATTACTAAGGCTACCAGATATAGAACCTCTCCAAACCTGTAAAGTGGCGACTGTGAAGCGATTATTTCCACCTTTTGCCGTAGAAAAAGCAAGAAAGTGAACCCGCTGTGCCCAGGTTTGTACACAATAATGTGAAAATGAAGGTGTATAAAGAAGTGTAACTATTCCTCAAACTTTGAGGCAAGCGACGTGGCCTAATTATCTAAGGCTCGCTCAATGATGGTGCGGCAAAAAACAGGTGGGACATAGCTCATGGTTAGTATTAAGTTTGTTAAAGAAAATAAGGAAATCGATGCCTCCTTTGGCGCAAACCTAAGGTTCAAGGCACAAGAAAACAACATTGATATCTACACCTTTATGGGTAAGCTCACCCAGTGCGGTGGCTATGGCCAGTGCGGTACCTGCGTAGTGGATGTAGTTGAGGGCGCTCACAACCTCTCGCCTCGCACCGCTGTCGAGGACCGTATGCTAAAGAAGCGTCCGTCTACCTGTCGGTTGGCCTGTCAGGCAAGTGTGAATGGTCCAATCAGCGTTGTCACTAAGCCTGATAAGAAGGAAAGTCTGAGAAAGCTAAAAGCAGAGAAAGAAGCTGCTCAAAGGGCTAGCTCAGTCGCGTCTAGAAAATCTGACGACTCTGAACCTGACGATTCTAATAAAACGGCGACTTCTTCTATTGATTGAGCCCCGCGACAGCGACGGTTTGCTAATAGCCTGTTTGTCAGCAACGTAGATGCTGATGGCTTGCGAGCAAAGGGGTAGCAATAGAGTCAGTGATATAGAAGACGTGCTGGCACAGCTCGGAATGCTATGCTGATGTCTATCGGCTTAATAGATAGGTAGGAGTAGGTAGCGTCTTATGGAAACTAACAAACTGGGCTTTGTCGCCAGCGTTTTGTTTGTCCTTGTTCCAACAGTATTTTTGTTGATTTTGTACATCCAAACCGCTAGTAAGAACACTGGAGCATAGCGGCTGGCGTACTGTTCAAATTAAACAGCGCAAATCAAACGGCGTAAATTAAACGTGAATCCGAAAAGGCATCTGAGGTAGACAAAACACCTCGGATGCCTTTTTATTCGTTCATATTTTTGTAGGTGGCGACGGCAGAGGGCGAGATCCGGTTGAGATATCGAAAGATCCAGTATTTGAAGACGGTGTCGAGAATGACTGGAAAGGTCGCAATGAACAAGAAGATAAAGTTGCGGCTAGCCGGTAGTCCTAAATGATCGGCCATGCCTTCTAGCAAGACCTCCCAGCCATGAGGAGAGTGAAAGCCAACAAAGATGTCGGTAAAAAGGATAATAATGAACGCCTTAGCGCTGTCGCTCAGACCATAGACGATCTCATCGATAAAGGATTTGAGCGTGGCGACCTGTTCGCGGCAGTTGGTAAGCAGCAGAGAAAAGCAGAGAACCGCGATGATATCGGCAAAGACGTTCTCTACTGCGTCAGCACTGCGCTGACGATAGTCTTCTTCGATTTGAAACGCTTTTTCTCTGACCCGCTCTTCAATCTCTAGTTCGTTTAGCTCTGGAGCCTTGCCGATCAGTACCTCAAACCGAAAGCGCTCTTCGTACTGCTGAAGTTCGTGAAGTGCCTTTTCTTCCATTTCTATATTGAGGAAGACGTCCGCTTGGGTGGTGTCGCGGGTGTATTCGACGATGGGAGCAACCAGAAAGTTTTTGCTGAGGTACTGGGCAAGTAGCGGGACGATGATTAGCTGTAGTACGAAGGTGATTGCAATAGTGGTCTGAGTTTTGGAGCTACGGAAGTTGCGGACAACTTCGAGTTCGGCATCGGGGTCGAGATCTTGTTTGATGCGATCAACCGTGCGCAGAATGGAACGGGGTAGGACACTACTGCTGCGGCTGAGGGCTTCGTTTTGGGAGTCTTCTTGAGGGACTGGAGGACCAAAGGTCTTCTTTAAAGATCCACTAGGAGATTGACTAGAAGGCTGATTAGTAGAGCGAGAGGAGAGTGAATTTGAGGCGTTGGCCTGAAGCTGGTCGAGTGAGAATCTAGGAGACTGTTCGTATCGATCTAGGATTTCATCGATTAGCTGTAGCTTTTTGAAAGAGATGGCAGGGCCGTTGATCTGATCGAGGGGTAGATCGTCGGGCAGGGGCGTAGAGGGTGGGGCGATGCTAGAGAGCTGGAGCGCGTCGCTACTAGTACGAAATTCTGCCATTCGCCGCCGCATGATGGAGAGATATTTGCGGCGATCTCTTTGCAAAATACGATAGGAGCTGGCGCTAAAGCTGCCGTTGCCTGGTTCGATGGGGTTGCCGTCGAAGTAGTTCTCTTCGATCTGGCGGATTTTTAGCGCTGCTTCGTAGGCTTGGTCTAGAGATCTATCGGGAGTACCAAAGAACCACTGTCTAAGCTGGCTAATAAGTCCTAGTCGCTGCGAAGAGTTTGTCATTGCTAACTAAAGCTGCAACTCGTGAAGTGCTTAGTGATTTCTATATTACGGGGATGGCAGACTATCTTAGTTTATTGTGGACAAAATTAGCATTCTAGTGACCGCTTTGTATGGGTGAGGCCGTCCAGGTTTGGGATGTACCGCTGTCGGTATCAGAGGATCTGATCGCTGAGTATTCGCAGTGTTTGTCTGAGGATGAGCAGAAACGGGCAGCGCGCTTCCGATTTGAGGCGGATCGTCGGAAGTTTGTGGTGGCGAGGGGCGTACTGCGGCACCTGCTGTCTGAGCGGTTGGGCTGTCGGGCGATCGCACTCACTTTCGACTACGGCAAATACGGCAAACCCAAAACGACCGTGTCATCTGCAAAAGGCCGCGACTTCCATTTCAATCTGTCCCATTCAGGAGAGATTGCGCTGTGTGCTTTGGGGGGCGATCGCACCGTAGGCATCGATATCGAAAAAGTCAGACCCATCCAAAGACTAGAGAGCATGATGGAGCGCTGTCTGGTTGAGACAGAAAAAGCGAAAGTCACCTCACAGCCGATAGACCAGCAAACACACGATTTTTTACAGTATTGGACCTGCAAAGAAGCCTATCTGAAGGCGATTGGAGTAGGGCTTTCTCAATCGATGACGACTGTAGAGGTTGACCCGAGCTTATCTCGATTAATCAAGGTGCCGAGAGACCGCAAAGAAGATGGGCAAGAAGATTGGCAGCTACACACCCTAGACCTACCCGAGACTTATGTTGGTGCTCTGGTCGTCGCCGGAAAATCAGCTGTGGAGATAGCGCACTGGCAGCATTCTAGTTTTTCAGAACGATGACGGACTTAACTGCCCGTCGGATTGGGTTGCCTTCACTATCTGAAAGGCCGAAGTAGGTTTGAGACTCGGCAGTGCGGTCTTTTGCGACAAACAAAGAAGAAGAGCTGCCACCGTCGAGGTTTAACAGCTTGGCGACGCCTAGAGAAGCGGCAAAGTTAGCTAGTTCAGAAAGCGTCATGCCGCTGGAGTTAGCTCCCTTTTCGACCATGATGAGCGCGATCGCCCCGTCAGGATAAAGCCCAATCGCACTGCGAGCATTCGGCTGCAAGCTGCCAATCGCATCTCTGGTAATACCGTCGCTATCGTAGTCGACAAAGGCCTCAGCCTGCGCCGTATCTGTGGGCAAAAGCTGTGGGCCAGCGCCAATCGCACTATCGAGTGTGCAGCCGTTCGGTGGCAAGACATCATGAAAAGTGATGTCGTAAACAGGAGTGTTCGTTTCTGCGCAGCGATAAACCCGGAACTCTGAGCGGTTGAGAATTTGGTCTATGTATTGATTCAGCGCTGGGTTCTCAACTAGCCTTTCGTTTTCTGCTGGGTCTCCCACAACCTGGCCCTGAGCCATCAGGTGAGAGGTTGTCTTGCCATTGTTAGGGATCGAAGAAGCCACCGTTGATAATGTAGCTAGCCTCTGTCTGCTCGGCAAAGTCTTCTACGGTCGCAAGATCGGTAGCGACTGCGATGGATAGCGTCGTCCCTGGTGACTGGGTAACGACGTGGGCAATCACATTTTCTACAACGTGTCGCTCATATCCATATTCTCTAGAGATCTCCTCAGCGTCAGTGGTTAATGGTTCAGTTGGCCTTTCATCCGGCACAGCTACGGCCTTTGAAGTAGCAAATTGTCTTGTCAGCAAGACAAAACCTATGCCAAAACTCATCTAGTAAGCCAAACAGTATTAAATAGTTAGGCAGTGGCTGACGCGGCGGCATTTCTGACTTTCTCGCTGTAGTCTTTGGTGCGAATCTGACGAAAGCCGGTAAAGACCATTTGTCTGACCCAGGCTGGTAAGTACGATAGCACTTGACCTACTTGGGCACGAGTAGAAAGTGTGCCTGCCTGCTTGAGCTCAGCGATTAGGCTGCGACCCTGTTCCGTTTCTCCTTTTTCGATTAGGCGCATGGCTAGCACCTGCTTTAGGTTCTGTAGGCTGCTGAGCCTGAACTGCTCTAGCTCGGGGCGTTCGGGGAAGTGGTAGCTAGCTAGGCAGGAGGATTTGGCGCTGAGGAAATGAATGTCTTGTTTGAGGCTGGTTTGGCCACCGTGGAATCGGTATTCCATTAGCCGTTCGGGAATGAAGTAGGCGGTTTGATTGGCGATCGCACACCTTACCAACAGATCAAAATCCTCGCAGCCATCCGCCTCGAATCGCATGAAGTCGACAGCCTCTAGGCTTCGCTTACGAAACAGCGAAGAACCCACCTGTAAGCTCTGCTTCACAAAAGTTTCGTAGAGCAAATCGTCTACTACTCCGCTAAGCCGATCCTTTCCCCACTTAGCAGAATTAGCGGCTGTCGCTGCTTGATCTCGCTGATTACGAGCGTTGATTACCCAGTGGTCTGAGCAGACAAAATCAACTTGAGGGTCAGCATCGAGTACAGCGACTGCTTTCTCTAGAAAGGTCGGCGTAAGCGCATCATCGTCGTCGAATTTGATAAAGTACTCGCCCCTAGCTGCTTCGTAGCCGGACCTCATATTGCGGCTGCGCTGAATGTTCTGCGGGTGCCGAATGTAGCGAATTCGTGAGTCTGTCCACTGGCCTACTACTTCGGCTGTGCGATCGCTCGAAGCATCGTCGCAGATAATCAGCTCAAAGTCTGAATAGGTTTGATTGAGAACGCTACTGAGCGCGTAGGGCAAGATATCGGCGCGGTTGTAGGTAGGAACGCAGACGGTGACTTTCGGATTGGCTTTTGGGCTAGCCATTGAAGGAAAAGGATCGTTTACCACGGGATTTTCACAGGAAGTTTTTCGCGAGACATTTTCACAAGAACAGGCGTGAGGCTGGGAAGACTGGAGATATATCGACTGCTCTTGTTGGATACTTTCGGCAGGTTTATGACCCTCCCACAGTTCGAGGATGCCCCTACATATTGCCCACGGGTCTCGGTCATTGTGCCTATCTACAACGGTGAGCAGGATCTGCCAGGACTGCTGAACTGTCTGATAGCGCAGACATATCCAGCCGACCGGGTGGAATTTTTACTAGTGGATAATGGCAGCAGCGATCGCACCCCTGATCTCCTGAGCCGCCGCCGCTCCGCGCTTTGCCAGTAAGAATCTAACGCTGAGGATTCTCAGCGAAACGAGTATTCAAAGTGCCTACGCAGCTCGCAATACGGGCATTAACGCTGCTACGGGCGAAATCTTGGCCTTTACCGATGCCGATTGCTACCCGCATCTGCGCTGGCTAGCTGAGCTAGTAAAACCATTCGAGGATGCTGAGGTTGGTCTGGTCGCGGGTGAAATCTCAGCGCTGCCAGGGAAGAACTGGCTGGAAACCTATGCCGAGCACAAAGCGTTTATGAGTCAGCGCCACACGTTGAGTCATCCTTTTTGTCCGTATGGCCAGACGGCGAACTTGGGAATTCGAGTGCGATCGCTTCACACCGTTGGTTTATTCCGCTCCTACCTAACGACTGGGGGCGATGCGGATATCTGCTGGCGAGTTCAAAAGGAAGGCGGCTGGAAAATCCGGTCGGCTCCCGGTGCGCTAGTCCAGCACCGACATCGCCAAACCCTAGAAGAGCTGCATGCTCAGTGGTATCGATATGGCAAATCCAATCGCTATCTGCATGATCTGCACGGTATAGAGCTGACCTATCCATTACAGAAGAACGAACGCAACCGCGCTCTGATGCGATGGCTATTAAAAGATTTGCCCGCTTCACTAACCAACATTGCCTTTGGTAAAAAGCCTGCAATTGAGGCCGTGATCATTCCTCTAGATATTTACTGTGCTCACGCTCGCGACTTGGGTCAAAAAGAAGCAACGTTACCACCATCCGCCCGTCAAAAGAGCCCGTTTGAATCTACTCCCTTTGCCGTCGAATGAATATATTGATGCTGTCGGCAACGTTTCCCTATCCGCCTACTAGGGGGGGCACGTCGGTTAGAACCTTCAACCTGCTGAAGTATCTCAAGCAGCAGGGACATCAAATTAGCTTGGCAACCCTGCGAACAGATGAGGTGACAGATAGCGAAGTTGAAGCTTTAGCCGATTGGGTCGATGACCTAGCGGTGTTTGAACACCCAATCCTCGAGTCTCAGAGTAGGAATCCTCAAAACGCTATCAAAAAGCTGGAGCGTCTAGTCAATTTTGCTATCAGCGGCGTACCGCCTAACGTAAGTACTGCTCATTCTGCGCAAATGCAGGCTTGGGTTGATCGGCAAATTGCTAGCGGCGAGTTCGATGCGATTACCTGCGAGCACTGTGTGAACGAGACATATGTGCCAGCGGATATTTTGCAGCGGATTCCGGTGGCGGTAGTGAATATTCACAGCTCCGTGTACGGCACCTGCGTCCATCAGCTGGCCGGAGGAATGGCTGAAAAGCCTTGGCGCGATCGCCTTAACCTCCCCTTGCTAAAGCGCTACGAGCACCGCTACTGCCAGAAGTTCTCTCATCTGGTGGTGACGACGGCTGAGGATCGGCGACAGATGCGATCGCTCAGTGGCAAAAACAATATCCAGGCGATTCCCAACGGCGTCGATCTAGAGACCTTTCCCTATCGAGCCCGAGATCCAGGCGGTCAGCATTTGGTGTTCATCGGCGCGATGGACAACCTCCCAAACGTTGACGCGGTTACCTTTCTAGCTAGAGAAATATTTCCTTTAGTCGCTGCGCAATATCCCGATGCAACGCTTTCTTTGGTTGGGGCTCGTCCGGTGCCAGCTGTTCAGGACTTGGACAACATTCCAAACGTGAGCGTTACTGGCAAAGTGCCAGCGATGCTGCCCTATCTACACGAGGCTACAGTCTGCGTGATTCCGATGCGTACGGGCTACGGTATCAAGAACAAGACGCTAGAAGCGATGGCAGCGGGGGTTCCGGTGGTGGCGAGCGATCGCGGTTTAGAGGGCTTGGCAGTGGATGGCGATCGCGTACCTTTGCGATCGCTACGAGCGAATACTGCCGAGGAGTTTGCGAGAGCGATTCAACGACTCTTCGAATCCACAGATCTTCGACAGTCGCTGTCACAAAACGGTAGATCAATGATTGAGGAAGCGTTTACTTGGGCGATCGCTGGTCAACAGTACGAGAGAGTTCTGCTCTCAGCCGAGTCTTCTATTAGCTAGTCAGTTTTCTACCAAAACAAAACGGGTAAAACAAAACGGGCCTCTGCACGACGCAGAAGCCCCTTTGAGTTAATCACCAAACAGCAATCTAATAAGCGTCCTGAAGTTCGTAAAAATCAGGCGAGATATAGTCCTTGCGTAAAGGCCAGCCTTCCCAGTCTTCGGGCATCAGCAGGCGCTTCAAATTGGGATGTCCCTCGTAGATGATGCCAAACAGGTCGTAGCTTTCGCGCTCCTGCCAGTCAGCCGCTTTCCAGATCCAATACACCGAAGGGATCTGAGGATTTTCTCTGGGCAAGAAGCACTTGATTCGGATCTCAACTGGGGCATCCGCATCATCGCTAAGTTTAGTCAGGTCATAGACGCTGACTAGATCCTGACCGGGACCAGAATCATACGCGCACTGACAGCGCAGGTAGTTAAAACCGTAAGCGTAGAGCGCAGTCGCAAACGGCAGCAGAAACTGAGGATCGACCTTGAGGACTTCGATGCCCGCATGGTCGCGCTCCATCACCTCATGGCCAAATCCCTTGCTCGCTCAGCCAGGTAGAAACCTCGCCAGCTTCGACAATAGCCGACTCTTCTGATTCTGCGGCTTTCTTCTCTTCTGTATCAGCCATCTACCTCACGCCTTTTCCTTAACGTCTTCACCCTGTCACTTTTAGCTTCCGCGCCTTCTAGCTCAGCCGCTGATTTCTCAACCGGCATCCCCATGGCTTCCATCAGCTCTTTCGGCGGCATATCCCGCGTTCCAGATGCCAGATATTCACCTGTCAAGATCGGTGCAACTACCTTCATCTCGTGAGAGCGGGTGTAGAAACGATGAGTTTCTTGAAACTCTGCTCGCTCCTGCATAGACTCGTTCGCAATTTTCTTACGCAGCTTGATCACCGCATCAAAGATTGCCTCTGGTCTAGGCGGACAGCCAGGAATATACACATCAACCGGAATGATCTTGTCTACGCCCCGTAATGCTGTCGGTGAATCGGAGCTGAACATACCGCCCGTGATAGTGCATGCACCCATTGCCATAACGTAGGCAGGTTTAGGCATCTGCTCGTATAGCCGCACTAGCGCGGGGGCCATCTTCATGGTCACTGTCCCGGCCACGATGATCAAATCGGCTTGGCGGGGGCTGGCCCGAGGCGCTAAACCAAAACGATCGAAGTCGAACCGAGAGCCTAACAGCGCCGCAAACTCAATGAAGCAGCAGGCCGTACCGTACAACAAAGGAAACAGACTCGAAAGCCTAGTCCAGTTGTAGAGGTCATCGACCGTTGTCAAAATGACATTTTCGGATAGATCCTGCGTGACGCCTGTTTTGGCAGCAGGATTCATAATCCGCTCGCCTGGATCTACCAGAGGGTTTTGCATATCTGATCTCATACCTTTTCCTATGACCATTCCAAAGCTCCTTTACGCCATGCGTAGACCAACCCGACCACCAAAATAGCGATAAAGATCAGCGCTTCTACGAACGCTAAAAGTCCTAGCGTGTGAAATGCAACCGCCCAAGGGTACAAAAAGACCGTTTCTACGTCGAAAATCACAAAGACTAGCGCAAACATGTAGTAGCGAATGTTGAACTGAATCCACGCGCCGCCAATTGGTTCACAGCCTGACTCGTAGGTTGTCCGGCTGGCTGGCCCAGCGCTAGCTGGCCGCAATAGCTTGGAAGCGCCTAGGGCGACTACTGGTACGAGCGAGCTGATGATCAAAAAGCCTAAGAAGTACTCGTATCCACTTAAAACAAACACAGCGTATGCCTTGAACCGTTAACAAATCTTGTTTTTATTGTAGCGGGCTAAGTCTACCGTAGTGGCACACTTTGGCGCTGCTACGAAAATTTCTATCACAGAGCAGAATTGATAGATATCTATATTGATAGAGACTTAGTCAGCAACGCCGCGCAGACAAAAACAGCTCGCTTGAGACACATCGCGCGCTGAGAGAAAACCACTCTATGCAATAATAGTTTACAAATATTTCATACTTTCAGTTCGCCTTCCTAAGGCAAGTGTTTTAATCCCATGACTACTGAGCCGACCGCTAATCCTGACTCGGAAGCGCCTCCGATTGAGGAAACGATTCCGCTAGTGAAGCCTCAAGGATCTGAACCTGAAGGATCTGAAGAGGAGCAGCGGCCCCCGACTCCTGAAGAGATGGATCGCTTTGAGTGTCGCTCTTGTGGCTATACCTATGAACCTACTAAAGGGGATAGCCGTAGCGATACGCCCCGAGGCGTTCCGTTCAAGGAGCTGCCTGTAGACTGGCGCTGTAGCGTTTGTGGCTCTAGTAAGTCGCAGTTCAGCAATGTTGGACCAGCGGGCACGGCGTCTGGATTCAAGGAAAATCTCAGCTATGGGTTTGGGGTAAACACGCTGACGCCTGGACAGAAGAACGTGCTGATCTTTGGTGCGTTAGGAATAGCTGTGCTGTTCTTCTTGAGCCTCTATGGCCTGCGGTAGTTATTTGGCGTGCGACTATGTTTTATCGGATTGATTTTTTGCTGGAGTTGTCATGCAAACGGTTTTGATGTCCTTTTTTCTGCCTGCTGCGATCGCTTTGAAAAAAGCCTTCAGAAAAGGGACGGTGTTGGCTTTGGTTGCACTGCTTGCAACTAGCTGTAGCAGAGTGTTTTTACCGGGGATAGAGACTAATCCCTGGGATGTGATTGCTCTACCAACTACGGCCTCGATCTCGGATGTGGCGTTTGCTGGTGATGGCGAGCACGGCTGGCTAGTGGGTAGTCGAACGACGCTACTAGAGTCAACGGATGCAGGCAAAACCTGGGACCCGCGGACGCTAGAGCTAGGTGAGCAAAACTACACCTTTACCTCTATTGACTTTGAAGGGGATGAAGGCTGGCTAGTTGGACAGCCCAACATCATGCTGCATACAACAGATGGAGGGAACTCTTGGTCTAATATTCCACTCGATCCAAAGCTGCCGGGTCAGCCGCTGCTGGTGACCGCAACGGGTGAGAACGCGGCTGAGCTGGCAACAGACATCGGCGCTATCTACACAACAAAAGACGGCGGCAAGCAGTGGAAAGGTCTGGTGCAGTCTGCGGTAGGTGTTGTGAGGAACATGACCAGAAACCCAGAGGGTCGCTATGTAGCGGTTTCTTCTAGGGGGAACTTCTATTCGACATGGCTACCGGGTCAAGACGCTTGGCAACCGCACAACCGCGAGAACTCGAAGCGCTTGCAGAATATGGGCTTTACAAAAGACGGTCTGCTGTGGCTAATCGCTAGAGGTGGTCAGCTTCAGTTTGGTACTGAGCAAGTTGAATATGAGGAATGGACTGAGCCGATTAATCCTGAGTTTGCCTCTAGCTGGGGTCTGTTGGATGCTGCCTATCGTACCCCGAAGGAGCTGTGGGTGACAGGGGGCAGTGGCAACTTGCTAGTTAGTACAGATGGCGGAGAGAGCTGGGCCAAGGATAAAGCTGTTGAGAATGTTCCAACAAACTTCTATCGAGTGAAGTTTTTGAGTGATAATCGCGGCTACGTTTTGGGTCAGCGAGGCTACTTACTGCGCTATGTCGGTAGCGAGATAGCAAGTAAGCCAACTGAGACAAAGGTTGCTTAGTAGTAGAACTTTCGCCATTTTCTACAGAGTTGCTTGTAGGGATGGCTGAGAGTTTCGTATGATAAGTGTACATGCCGAAAAATTTTTCGAAGAGATTTAGTTAGGAGATTACAAGATATGGCTGGCGTTACCGGCGAAAGACCTTTTGGTGACATTGTCACTAGCATCCGCTACTGGATTATCCATAGCATCACAATTCCAGCTTTGTTTATTGCTGGCTGGCTATTTGTTTCTACAGGACTGGCTTACGACGCGTTTGGCACGCCTCGTCCTAATGAGTACTACCCTAGCAACCAGATGGAGCTACCGATTGTAGACGACCGCTACAACCCTGATCGCACGCTGAAGTATCAGGACTAGAACCTTTAAGCGGCGCTTTTGAGTAAGCGCCACGAGACAACTGCTGTGAGACAGCTAATAGCACTTTTGAGAGCTGGCTGTACGACATTTACTTGATTACGACTTTTTTGGAGACTTTCTATGACAAGCGGCAATCCTAACGAACCGATTACCTATCCAATTTTCACTGTGCGCTGGCTGTCTGTACATGCTTTGGCTGTACCTTCAGTATTCTTTTTAGGCGCGATCGCAGCAATGCAGTTCATTCAGCGCTAATTCTTAAACGCCAATCCTCAAGCAGAGCCAACCCACCAGGAGCCCCACACTATGGCCGATAGACCCACTAATCCAAACAAGCAGCCAGTAGAGCTGAACCGAACGTCTTTGTTCCTCGGTTTGCTCGTTGTCTTTGTAACTGGCTTGCTATTTTCTAGCTACTTCTTTAACTAGGGTTAAAATAGCTAGATTCAAACCCGGTATCTAACCTGTTGGATACCTCCAAAAGACTTTTCCTTTGTTGTGAGTAGGAGTAAATTCATGTTTCAGAACGGTAAGATTCCTCTTTGGATCGTAGCGACTGTCGCCGGTATCGGCGTGCTTGGCGTCGTTGGCATATTCTTCTACGGCTCTTATGTGGGCACTGGCTCCGCTGTATAGAAAAGCTACGCAGGACAGGAGATAACGGGCTAAACGCCCTTAATCATTCGATCTTCAAAAGGCCATCTAATCGATTACAGATTAGATGGCCTTTCAAATAGCTAACTAGACGTCTAATTAGACTTCGCTGTTTGTCACCAATCAGGCTAGACCACGTCTGTCTGACTGTCTTCGGCGACTTGACCCCAGGGCTTGGACTCACCGCCAGTGGTTGCCTGACCGCGTTCAATGTAGAGAAAGAGAGCAGCCATTGTGATCGCTGGAAACACCAAACCAACCGTAGGGACCAAAATACTGGGCAAAAAAGAAGCTGACATGTTCACTAATCCTTATTTTAAAACTAACTGAACATCCTCACCTTACTCCGAATAGGGTTCGGAGTGTTTTTTCCTTAGTCGAAGTTAAAAAACAATTCCTGGCGTTAATGTTCGTTGTAATACAATCAATCAACCTTGATGTCAATACATCACCTGAAAGACAGATCCAATGTCCTCCCTATGGAAGGCAGGTATTGTATGCGGCTCAAGCTATTCTTAGACACATAAGGGGGAGACCACTGATTCGGAAATCCCCTGTATTTAATTCACTGGAGATTTTTGATTATGGGCATTCTTGCTTGGGTTGTTTTAGGTTTATTGGCTGGTGCGATCGCTCGCGCTATCTATCCTGGTCATCAGGGCTTAGGTATTATCGGTACTATGGTTCTAGGTATTGTTGGTGCTGTAGTTGGTGGTTTCATCGCTAATGCGGTCGTTGGAGTCGGAGCGGGCTTATCTGTTCCTGGCGTAATCGTAGCCGTGCTAGGTGCCATCATCACGTTGTTCATCTACTACGCAGTCACAAAGCGCACTGCATAAGCTAGAAAGACAGGTTAGCAAGCATCAATAGAAAGCTGAGAAATCGGAACTAGTCGCTTCGTCAACCAATTTCTTCTTACGAAATAGATTTGAGAAAGAGTCAATCAGGCACTGCCCGGTTGGCTCTTTCAGCTTTAGAATACCTTCGTATTAAAACGAAAATAGCCAACTGCCAGATGGTCAACCAGAATCGCTCCGTTACTCCTTCAGCCAACAATTCACAGCAGTGGGCAGATAACCTTCAAACCTATCCAGCGATTAAAGAACAGATTGTTGATTTTGTCTTCGATGCAGAAGGCGAACTAGCCGTCTCGCTGGAGCGATTCTCTGCAAAGCAGCTTTCGCGCTGGGCCACACCGAAACTAGTGGGCCTAGATCGCACAGAGCTAGCAACAGATATGTTCATCACCGAAGGCCAAGTCAAAGGTCAGTCGGTGATTCAGCTATTTTTGGCAGATAGCGACAAAGAGAGTGATCGAACTAGAGAGACTGAAACCTGGCTGAGTCAGTGGCCGAATAGCTTCACCGGGCTTTTTGAAGTGACGGGCGTAGAAGAATCTGCTGATGAGCTAGCGGAAAGTGACACAGGCCGCTATCAGCTGATGAACTGGCTGACTGAGAAAAGCTACAGCGTACATGCCAACAGCCTACAGTCGGCTGAGATGCTGAAGCGGATAAAGCCTAGCGAGATCGTGCTAGCCAGATTAGTGCCGCTGACAGAGGGCGAGTGGACATTATCGGGATCCATAACACTGCTGGGAAAATTGGGACAGCCAAAGCTAGCGGTCGCTGTGGGTAACTTTAAGAAATGGTTTCCGGAACAGCTTTATGGCGATGCGCCCGAACTCAAGGAAGCGGCTTGGGAATCGGTGCAGCAGCAGTACGATGACTTAATTGATATTTTCGGTTCTACGCCCGTCACTATCCCAGGTAAAGAATTAAACGAGAAACTACAAACCTATCAAAAAGCCTCTACAGATAAGCAGCTGGCAGCGGCCGGGATAGATAGCGACAAATCTTTTCTAGAGATGGCCAAAGAACAAGACTTGTCAGAAGCAGAGATCGAGGAGGCGATCGCCTCTGTAGGCGAAGAAAACAAAGCGGCAAAGGCTATTTTGACCAGCAAGCAGTCGCTGAAGATGGTGATGCCAAAAGTAGAGCTGCCGGATGAGCTGCGCAAAGCCAAGTCAGTGACCGTTTTCTCGCATCCTCGCTGGGGGCAGTCATTCTTACCGGACTATCATAGGCTAGAGACTTTGCTAGGGATGGCAGCAGGCGATCGCACCGAAGAGAATGCTGGTGAGCTGCGATCGCTCGTCAGCAAGTATCTAGAAGACGCTCAAGCAAACGCTCACGTCTGGCAACATATCCAAAAGAACTTTGGCAGCACTATCGATCCGATAGTCCAAGCGATAACAAAATCACCCGAGCTAAGCGTCCAAACAGATCTTGAGAAGATACTCGCTATCTACGACAAACCCTTGACTCCGACGCTGCCAGAAAGTGCCAGCGTCCCTATCCATCTGCATAACCTCTTTCAGGCCGCACTGAAGAAAGTAGGAAAAAGCGCAGGTGGCGATAAACTCGCTAAAAAGTCAAAGAAGCCAAAAAAATCAGGCTTTGGCTAATTCTTTTGAGCTTTGTACCTTTCTTTAAAGATAGCCTGCTGCTCTTTGTGATCAACTACCTTGAAGGGATAGCCGGTTCCTTCTAACGCCTGCGGATCAATCTCTCCGCTGACCAGCGCGCCAGTATCGAGATGGCGGATCTCGGGTAGCCACTCGCGAATATACTCGGCCTCTGGGTCGTACTTCTTGGCCTGACTAGCTGGATTGAAAATCCGCAGCGGTTTGGGATCCATTCCACTCGAAGCGCTCCACTGCCAACCGCCGTTATTAGAAGAAAGATCGCCATCGTACAGACGCTGCATAAAGTACTTTTCTCCCCAGCGCCAGTCGATGATCAAATCCTTTGTTAAAAAGCTAGCGACTATCATCCGGCAGCGATTGTGCATCCAGCCAGTCTGATTGAGCTGTCGCATTGCCGCATCCACAATTGGGTAGCCAGTCTTGCCCTCGCACCAGGCTTGAAAGAGCTCCTTGTCATTGTCCCAAGGAAAGTCTTTGAGCGGTTCGCGATAAGGGCCTTCTGCCAGCTCTGGAAAAGTGTACATAACGCCCTGGTAGAACTCTCTCCAGGCCAGCTCCTGCTGCCAGGTCCGAATATTGGCGTGGGTTTCTTCGCTGCGAGCACGGCTGTAGGCATCGCAGGCTGCTTCCCAAACTGTGCGAATGCCCAGAGTGCCAAACTTAAGCGCTGCGCTGAGCGTGGAAGTGCCGGCAATACCCGGATAGTCGCGCTGTTCGTCATATTCTGCGATCGCCCGCTGGTCATCACAAAAATTCTCTAACTGTGCTAGCGCGGCCTTTTCTCCAGGCGCTAGCAGCAGTTCGTTTTCCCATTCGTACCCTAGATCTTTGGCAGTAGGCAAATCGATGTTGCCAGCTTTATTAGCAGTCGCCTTTTCTTTTGAACTCAGCTCGGTTGCGTCTGATAGAGCCGGGACGGGTGGCTGCTTTTCCTGCTTGATCCACTTGCGCCAAAAAGGCGTGTAAACCTTATAGGGCTTTCCTGATCCTGTCTTGAGCGCATCGGGTGGAAGCAGCAGCTGGTCCCAGTACTGAGTCGATCTTTCGATATCTTTGTCCTTGAGCGCCTCGGCCACCGCCCGATCACGTTCTCTAGAATAGGGCTCTACGTCGCGGTTCCAGTAGACCGCTGCCGCCTCTAGCGCACTGGCCAACTTGGGGATTGCTTTGTCAGGCGGGCCCTGAAGAATCAGCAGCTCGCTACCTGCGCCTTTGTAGCTCTCTTGTAGCTCGGCCAGCGAACCGATCATGTAAGTGACACGCGCTGGTGCGATGTCGTCACCTTCTAAGATGCCAGGATCTAAGCAGAAAACACCGATCACCTTGGCAGTGCGGTTTCGCGCTGCTGCCAGTCCTAGATTGTCTCGAATTCGCAAGTCGCGCCGATGCCAAAACAGCACCAAATCATCCGCCATAGCCCGTTTGTTTGGAAGTGTCGGAATTCAGTATAGCGAGCTCAGGCTTCGACTCCGCTCAGCCTGCGGGTTGGAATCAAGGCTTTATTGAGTGAAGTCTGATAGCCCTCTCAATGCTAATTTTGCAGTTCCATAGGCAGCTTCGCTTTGGCTGGCTCTGATGACGTTGACGCCTAGCTTTCTCTGCCGGATGGTTTGCCATGTCTGGTTCTGCGCGCCGCCACCTGCGGTATAGACCTGACGGACTTTGGGTGCGCCTAGCGTCTGTAGCTTTTCGTAGCCTTCTGATTCGATGCGGGCGATCGCCTCCAAAATCCCATACAAAAAGTCAGCATCCTCGTCGGGTCTAGGTGTCAGTCTTGGTAGATAGTCCGGGTCATTAATTGGAAAGCGTTCTCCCGGCTGAGTCAGCGGATAGTAGGCCAGCTCGCAAGGTCTAGACAGATCAATCTGGGCGCTGAGTTCGGCTATCTGCTCAGCCGTAAAGTATTGCCTTAGCACCGCTCCACCTGTATTAGAAGCTCCGCCGACTAGCCACAGATCGCCTAATCTATGGCTATAGATGCCAAATGGCTGATTGGATATAGCGGTCGAACTCAGCAGTTTGAGCACGAGTGTGGAGCCGAGTGAGGTTACGGCATCTCCTAGCTGACTAGCTCCGCTGGCGAGAAACGCGGCGATGCTGTCGGTCGTGCCTGCGCAGATTTGACAGGTGGATGGCAAACCAAGGTGAGTGGCGAGTTCTGGGCGAATAGGTGCGATCGCCTTTCCCGGCTTTAGCACCCTGGGCAGCCAGTCGGCGATGGGCAAGCTCAGCAGCCAGTCGGGATAAGCCAGCTTTTCTACGTCGTAGCCTAGCTTTAGCGCATTGTGGTAGTCGCTAACTGGCCGCTGGCCGTGCAGCCTAGAGGCAATCCAGTCTGACTGATGAGCGATGTAAACCTGCTGCGAATACGTCCTGTTGCGATGTAGCCACATGGCTTTAGCGAGTGTTGAGGTGGCGCTGAGCGTTGGGCTATCGAGCGGGGCAACGGTGGCAAGGGTTGGGAGGATAGGGCGAGCGATCGCATTGTCATACATCAGCGCTTCGCTCAGCGGCTGGCCTCTGCTGATCGCATAGCAGCATGGTGGCAGAGGTGCCGTTGATGGCGATGCGGTGGATCTGAGCGCGGATTTGGGGTGCGATCGCCTCAATTAGCTGATACAGCACCTGCTCCCAGATCTTTGGGTCGGCGGTCTCCTTTGCGTTTTGGAACTGATAGCTGGACTGAGCGATGACTGATGCTTGGGTGCTGTTTAGTGCGATCGCCCTAGCCCCAGACGTGCCAAAATCAATTCCTAGTGCATCCATAGCCCTGTAGCCCGTTGCAAGTAATGCCAAAAAGAAAAAGCCGCACTAAAACAGGGCGGCTCTCTTCTGAAAATGCGGACCTCAGCACCATCTCCGGTAGGGCGTTGCCTGCAATGCCTCTACTAGACGCTAACCTCGCTGACTTCTCTAGAGATAAAGTCGAAGGGCTGATCGATAAAGGACGTGTCGTCAATGCCCATATCAGAAGCCCGGTTTTTGACCATCTCTTTCATGATCTGAATTCCCTTGACCGTCGGCGCGATCGGCACACCTAGAGAATTGTAGGTCTCACGCAGGCCCTGTAGCACCCGCTCCATTAGCACGTCATTATTGCCAGCGACCAGCGCGTAGCTGCTATAGCGCAAGTAGTAGTCCATATCGCGCAGACAAGCCGCGTAGCGACGGGTGGTATAGGCATTGCCACCAGGGCGAATCAGCTCAGGCACCACTTCAAACAGCTTTTTGCCAGCCTCTCTAGAAATTTCAGCGGCATTGGCGCTGATCATGGCTGCAACCTTGACCCGGTTAGCGCCAGTATTGAAATACGATTGCAAAGAATCGATCGCATCACGATCTAGGTAGCGACCGGTAGTGTCGTAGTTGCTAATTAAACTGGTGACCGTATCTCGCATGAAAATCTCCCAACGTTTTTCGATGGCCGACTACTAGAAGGTAAGAACAGCAATGGATTCAGCCTTTCACTGCCCGGTCCTTAGTCTACCACGAGAGCTAATTCGACCCACTGACGAGCCTGCTTATATGAGCCTTATCGAAGGAAAAGTTTACAATTCGACTGATTTAGCAACGCTCGTTCAGCTTTTTGTGAACTGCTCCATATGGCGACTTCATCTCGGCAGCTTTACGTAGATGAAGCTGTTAAGAGAATTCGGAGTAATACCAGAATATTAGATAAGACTATCCAAACTTGTTGCGATTCAGTATATGCGGATACAAAATCTGTCAATCGCTATTCATAGGATCGGTAGCATTCTAGATGGCCTTTTTGTAATTTCACGCCTCCATCTAAAGTCTCTACACAAAGAGATGAGTCTAAAAACTTAGGGAAGACGATATGACTGGAAACGAGTCGCGCACACAATCAATTTACGAGATCACAAACAGAGCCCCCATTGAGGCCAAAGCTCCACAGAAATTAGAAGACATCTGGGCTGCGAACGTCTTCAGCCTCAGCAAAATGCAGGCGACTCTACCCAAAGATATCTTCAAGTCGCTCAAAGAGACGATTAAAACGGGCAAGAAACTAGATCCTACCGTTGCTGATACTGTTGCGGGTGCAATGCGCGACTGGGCAATGTCCAAGGGCGCTATGTACTATGCTCACGTCTTTTATCCACTAACGGGCGGAACAGCGGAGAAGCACGATGGTTTTATCTCTCCTCAGGGCGATGGCGGCGTCATTTCCGAGTTTTCTGGCAAGCTGCTAATTCAGGGCGAGCCTGACGGATCTTCTTTCCCTAATGGCGGTATCCGCGACACGTTTGAAGCGCGCGGCTATACCGGCTGGGATGTGACTAGCCCGGCCTATATTCTTGAGAACGAGATGGGTGCAACCCTTTGTATTCCTACCGTTTTTGTCTCTTGGACAGGCGAAGCGCTCGATAAGAAAACGCCTCTATTACGCTCTATCGCAGTAGTCGATAAGGCCGCTAATCGAGTGCTGAAGCTATTGGGCAGTACTGATGTTGCCTCTGTTAACTCTAGCTGTGGTGCAGAGCAAGAGTACTTTCTAGTAGATGCCAACTTTGCAAACACCCGCCCTGATCTATTGCTGGCGGGCCGAACTCTGTTTGGAAAAGCGCCTGCTAAGGGTCAGCAGTTTGACGACCATTACTTTGGCGCAATTCCACCGCGCGTGCAGGCATACATGCACGATATCGAAACTCGCCTGTATAAGCTGGGTATTCCGGCCAAGACTAGCCACAACGAAGTAGCGCCCGGTCAGTTTGAGATTGCGCCTGTTTATGAATCTGCGAACGTCGCTAGCGACCACCAGCAGCAGATCATGACGACGCTCCGCGATGCCGCTGTCGATCACGGTTTCTTGTGCCTGCTACACGAAAAGCCGTTTGCGGGTATCAACGGCTCTGGTAAGCACGTCAACTGGTCGATTGGTAACTCAACTCAGGGCAACTTGCTAGATCCTGGCGACACACCTGAAGAGAACCTACAGTTCCTAGCGTTCTGTGGTGCGGTCATTCGTGGCGTTCACCTTTATGGCCCGCTAATGCGAGCTGTGATTGCGACTGCTAGTAATGACCATCGCCTGGGTGCGAATGAAGCGCCGCCAGCGATTATGTCTGTTTATCTAGGGAGCCAGCTAGAGGATATCTTCAACCAGATCAAGGATGGCAAGCTAGTCGGCTCTAGTCATAAGGGCGTGATGAATCTAGGGGTAGATGTGCTGCCGCCGCTGTCGAAAGATCCGGGCGATCGCAACCGAACTTCTCCATTTGCCTTTACTGGCAACCGCTTTGAGTTCCGCGCAGTCGGCTCTAGTCAGTCTGTATCAGGTCCGCTGATTGCCCTAAATACGATGATGGCCGATTCTCTAAACTGGATTGCCGACCAGTTAGAGAGCAAGATTGGTAGTGGCTCTAGCCCCGAAGACGTTGGCAACGCGGTTCAATCGATTCTCAAAGATGTCATGGAGAAGCATGGTGCGGCTGTCTTTGGCGGCAACGGCTACTCTGATGAATGGCACAAAGAGGCAGTTGAGCAGCGTGGTCTGTTGAACATTCCAACCACAGCCGATGCGCTTCCATACCTCAAAGATGCCAGCATTGTAGAGCTGTTTAAGAGCACTGGCGTACTGTCGCCGACTGAGCTGGAGAGCCGTTTTGAGGTCTATGCTGAGCAGTACATTCTTTCGATTGAAGTAGAGGCTAAGCTAGTTGTAGACATGGCAAAGACGCTAATTTACCCAGCAGTTATGCGTCATCTGAGTGAAGCTGCTGGCGCAGTTGCTAACCTTAGCGATATCGGTATTGACATCGACAAAGCGCCGGTCGAAAAGGTTGCGGGTCTAGCGAAGTCATTGCTAGATGGCGCTAACGAGCTAGAAGGTGCGATCGCCAAGCATGACTTTGGCTCTACCGAAGAGCATATGAACTACTGTGCGAGTACTATTCGCGGCATGATGGACTCTATTCGTGAAGCAGCTGATACGCTCGAAGGTGAAATTGCCGACGATCTGTGGCCCCTACCTACTTACGAAGAGATGCTCTTTATCAAGTAGTGCTGCGCTGAGGAGATTGCCCTTTGCGTCCATCTCTGAATAGTTGTCTTTAAAAGAAGAAAGCTACCTTTCCCCAGGTGGCTTTCTTCTTTTTTGTTTTGGCTGTAGGAATTTCTCACTATAGAGGCACACACGACTCGTAACATTCTTTTACAATGAGAACAATTTCCCATACAAAGCAATTCAGCTCAGCTCACGCAAGTTCTATGCCAGACACACTGACCAAGACCGCTTATCAGACTCTTCAAGAAGGTAAAAAGTACTTCGGCGTCGTTCATAAAACCCTAAGTACGCAGTTTCTTAACGTTATTTCTGGGCAAAAGCGAGAAGAGCCCAACCCGCCTGATCCTAAACTGCTGATGATGATGCAAAGCAGAATTGACGCTTTGCTAGAAGTCGATTGGCAAGATGCAGAAGACGGTGTCTATCCTAAGCAGGCACTGTTCGAGAATCGCTGGGACGACTTCTTCCGCTACTACCCAGAGATGTGGCTAGATCTACCCAGCATTTGGGATCGGGCGAACAACAAGCGTCATCAAGAATTTAGCGACGGGATTGACACCACTGGCTACCCTAGCTACTACGTCCAGAACTTCCACCACCAGACGGACGGCTACTTCAGTGATAACTCTGCCAAGATGTACGACCTCCAGGTCGAAGTACTCTTCAACGGTACGGCCGCACCGATGCGTCGTCGGATCCTAGCACCGCTTAAGCAGCATCTAGCGCAGATGAATACAGCGGTTGGCACTACCCCTCAACCCGTCAAGATTTTAGACATCGCCTGCGGTACAGGGAACAGTCTGACTTTGATTAACCAGGCAATACCTGAAGCGGCTTTGTACGGCGTGGATCTTTCCCCGGCCTATCTGCGTAAGGCGAACGAAAACCTGGCGAATACAAAGGGTCGAGTTCCCGCCCAGCTGCTCCAGGCCAATGCCGAAGCATTGCCCTTCGTAGACGAGTTCTTTGAAGCGACTACTAGCACATTCCTCTTCCACGAGCTACCGGCAGAAGCGCGTCAGAACGTCATTAATGAAGCCTTCCGCGTGACCAAGCCTGGCGGTGTGTTTGTCATTTGTGACTCGATCCAAAAAGCGGATACGCCTGAGTTCGCGCCCTTCATGGAAAACTTCCCGGCTATGTTCCATGAGCCCTACTATCGCCACTACATTGGTGATGATTTGGTTGCCCGCTTAGAATCCGCAGGATTTACAGAGGTAACGACCACTAACCACTTCATGAGTAAGTACTGGGTTGCTATCAAGCCTGCTTAGGCTGAAGAAGAATGAGCTCATAGCAATAAAAAAGGACTGCCTGGCCTCTGGTTGGGTGGTCCTTTTTTACTGCCTTTTCTCAGATATGCGACCTACTCATAGCTAAGATGAAAGCTAGTTTTCGTAACAAATATTACAGTTTATTAGAATTAATTCAGTTGTGAAATAAAGGAATGAATTCTAATGAAATCTGCGTCTACTTATCCACTTCAAACCAATCAGGCTTACTGGCCTCTACGCGCTAGCAAGTTTGGAAAGTCCGCTTCAAATTCGACTCAAAAGAGAGTATCTACTCAAATTAGCAATCTACTTCGTATGCTTGTCTCTCAGCTAGTTGGCGGTGATGGCCCTCTAGTCTGGCAGACTCGCGATGTGGCTGGCCGTGCAGTTTGGAGCGCTGAAGACCGCGTTTCTGGCAAGAGCATCCGTGGTGTATCAGAAGCGGAACTGCGTATCTGGCTAGAGGCCCGTTACCAGTTCTAATGGCAGCGCTAATCGACTGCTGATAGCTGATCGAATAGCTGACGGACTTTTGATAAGTCTTTGTCACCTGGCGACCTCTCTACCCCGCTAGAGAGGTCGATTCCGTCTGGAGAAAGCTGGGCGATCGCACTCAAAACATTACTCGGCGTCAGCCCTCCTGCCAAGAACCAAGGCCGACTAGGCGAAAAATCCTGAATAGCCTTCCAGTCTAGCGTTTTACCCGTACCGCCTAACTGATCCGGGTGGTAGGCATCGAGTAGTAGATAATCGACAACCGCCTCGTAGCTTATAGGCGGTTTCTAAATCTTCGTTAGTATTTTCGTCAGCGCGAACGCGAATCGCTTTAGCCAGCTTTACATCGGAGAGACCAGCATGTTCTAAAGCATCGCGCAGTAGCCGACAGGTAGCTGGCGTTTCGTCTCCGTGAAGCTGGAGTACGCTCAGCCCTGCTGTTTTGGTAGTGCTGAGGATGTCTGATAGCGATGCGTTGGCAAAGACGCCGAAGTGCTGAGTGTCTGGGGCAGACTGGGCAAGCGTCGTGACAATAGGCGCAATTTGCTCTGGTGTGATGTATCGGGGCGATCGCGATACGCAAATATAGCCGAGCGCAGTGGCACCCAGATGAGCGATCTCCAGCGCCTGATCCACCTGGGTAATTCCACAAATCTTCACCTGTATCATGGCGTTTCGCTGCTCCATTGCTGCTCTAATCCTGCTGGTCGATAGGCCGATAGACGATAGGCCGATAGACGGTTATCCCAACCGCATAATGTCCAGTCAAACCGTCATCTTCAGTACAATGAGGACACAGTAAACAAAGCTCTATAGCTTTCCACATAACAGTTAGTCCACTAATACCGAAAGGCAAAATCCCCCATGCAGACAGGCTGGCGAGTCGGCTCTCTTTTTAATATCCCACTCTTTATCGACAATTCCTGGTTCTTTATCGTGCTCTTCATTACCCTATCGCGGGGTAGCGATCCGACCAGAGTCGAGCTACTAGGAACGGGGGGTGCGTGGGCTGTCGGTCTGGTGTATGCCTTGATGCTCTTTGGCTCAGTGCTACTTCATGAGCTAGGTCATAGTCTAGTAGCCCAGTCACAGGGAATCACAGTCAACTCAATTAAGCTCTTCTTATTCGGCGGGGTTGCCTCTATCGAGCGCGAATCTTCTACGCCGGGTGGCGCGTTCAAAGTGGCTGCGGCCGGACCTGCGGTCAGTCTCCTTTTGTGTGTGCTGCTAACTTTGCTCGGTGGGACTAGCAGTCTACCACCAGTGGCGAATGGGCTAGTCAGAGAGGTGGCACAAGTCAACTTAGTGTTGGCTTTGTTCAACTTGCTGCCAGGACTTCCTTTAGATGGCGGTCAGATATTTAAGGCGGCTGTTTGGAAAGCGACGAACAGCCGGACTAAGGGCGTACGCTGGGCGGCTAAGTCCGGACAGGTGGTGGGTTACTCTGGTTTGGCTTTAGGGTTAGTTGCCTTTCTCTCTACTGGCGATCCGTTTGCTGCTCTCTGGCCAGTGCTAATTGGTTTGTTTATCCTGCGCAATGCTGGCGCTTACAATCGGATGAACACCCTGCAAGAAGAAATCGGTAAGCTCAGTGCCGCAGATGCAACCATTCGTGACTTCCGCGTGCTAGATGCCAATATGTCGCTGCGACAGTTCGCCGATGAGTATTTGCTTGAAGACAAGAAATCAGCACCTGTTTACTTCGCTTCTTCTGACGGTCGCTATCGAGGCATGGTCACTATCGAAGATTTGCGACAGGTGGATCGTAGTGAATGGGAGTATCGCAACCTACACAGTATTGCTCGACCTCTGCTAGAGATTCCTCACATCAGAGAAAATACATCTCTAACCGATGCCATTCAACTGCTAGAAGAAAAAGATATTTCTCGCCTAACCGTGCTGACGCCAGCCGATTCTGTAGCAGGCACAATCGATCGCGGCGACATCGTCCGCGCCGTTGCTAGAGCGTTGAAGCTGCCAATTACCGAGCCCATCATTGAGAAGATTAAGCAAGACGGCGTCTATCCTGCTGGTTTGCAACTGGGTGCAATCGTTCAGTCGATTGAGAAAGCCTAGAATAGGGTTAGGCATTTGGATATGATAAAAGCCTCATCGAATGAGCATTGCTATGACAGTAACCACTCAAAAATTTACTTTTGAGCAGTACTTATCCTACAAAGATGGCTCTGACACTCAGTACGAGTTGGTAGACGGGAAGCTAGTGCCAATGAGTCTAGGAACAGGTGCGCATGGAAATATCATCTGGTTTCTAAGAAAGCAATTTGACGAGCTAATATCAGCAACTGGGCGACTGTGGGCATCTAGAGCGAGCGTGATTGGGGTTCAATCACCTCGAGGGAGAGCCTGGGATACTTCTCGTATTCCTGATATTACGGTTCTACCACTAGCGCAATGGCAGGCCGAGAGGCTGTCATTAGATTGAACGAGCCGCCACCGTTACTAGTCGTTGAAAGAGTACGGGTTCTTGGAGATTCCGGAATACTGGATAGTAGATCCTTTGATAGAACGGGTCACGGTGTGCGTTGCAGAAAATCAGTTCTATGATGCTACAGAATCCCAGGGTGATGAGCCCATTCAGTCAGCTATCTTTCCTGAACTCGCTCTAAGTACAGCTCAGATTATGAGAGGTCAGCTTTAAAGAAGGTCTATCTCTCTTGGAGTAAAAGAAGCTTCTTCAAACCTTATGTCAAAGCATCTACTGGCAGACGCTGTCAAAACTTTAGAGATCGCCTCAAAAACGCCCTTTTCCTGAAATTGACTTAAAATGTTTGGTGGATATACGCTTTCGTTGAATACCCGGCGGAATAGTTCGCTATCTGGTTGCAGTCGCATAGATCCCTGCTGTAACACGCAGCCTTCTCGATAGACCTGGGCGCTTCCAATTAGTTTGTAGCCATCACTCATCACCAAATCGGCAGAGGTAGCCGTGCCAAAGCAGTTAGGACTTTTACTGTAGTCTCGTCCGCCTTTGCCCGAGCTGAGTTCAATGCCCAGGTCTCGCCAGCCTTTGATTAGAAACTGGCAAAGCTGCCAATAAACTTCTCGCCGTGATCCTGTTAGGCCGGAAGTTATGAGAGCGTAGGTCAAATCACCTTGGTGTAGGACTGCTCTACCGCCAGTGGGTCTGCGTACGAGTTCTACAGGTTGGCCTTTGTAGTGCAAATGGTTCCAGCGGTCTGGAAACTGACGCTGGTGATAGCCGAGTGAGATAGTAGGCACTTCCCACGTATAGAATCGCAGACTCGGTGGCTGCAATCCTTTTGTATGCTGATCGAGTAGCCAGCTATCAATTGCCATGTTTTCAGCGCCTGAGGCTTCCATTAGTGGAATCAGTCGCCAGACGTTCAAGCGTAAGACTCCTATGCGGCTGGATAGTTTTTCAGCAGCTCTTCGTCGTTGTCATCAGCAATTGAGGCCACAATCGTCATCAGCCGAGAGATCTCGCTGGGGTTGATGTCCATGAGCGTCCGAGCTGAGAACACCACGATGCTGTCATCTAGTAGACCAAAGCAGGCTTCAAATGTATTGCCACAGTTCATTTCTAGTAGCTTGCGCATCATGGCAGGCTCGTCTTGAACGGGTAGCTTGTGCACAGGTGACCAGACGGTCAGCGTATCATCATCAGTCTCACCAGAAAGCTGCACAAACACGTCTACAGAGCCATACTTGAACTTCCAAAGGTAACCGTCGTCAGAATGGTTCACCATTGCCGAGCCTTCTTGCTCTAGGCTAGAGATGACCGTCTCGATCACATCTACAGGCCGCGTCATAGTGTCTTCTTCATCACTGTCTGGAAAGGCCGCAAACGAGTCAGCAGCAGGCGCAGTAGTCATATCAATAATTACAAATACGAACAGCTATCACAACTCTATCGCTGCTCTTCCGAAAAGGGAAGCTATCTCTGCCTTAGTAGATAGCCCTTGATAGCTGAATTTCAATGTCACAGACTAAATATCACGGTCTAGTAGTTGGCAAACCCAGGCTGATGGCGAATCAGGCTTAGAAACTCTTCGCGGGTTTTGGCGTCTTCATCAAATACGCCAACCATCGCGCTGGTTACAGTCCAAGATCCTGGCTTTTGTACGCCGCGCATGGCCATGCACATATGGCTCGCTTCCATGACTACCGCTACACCCAACGGATCGAGTATTTCCTGTACCGCTTCAGCGACCTGACGATTCAGCCGCTCTTGTACCTGCAACCGACGGGCATACATCTCAACGATACGGGCTAGCTTGCTGAGTCCAACCACGCGCTGTTTGGGAATATAGGCGACGTGGGCCCGGCCCATAAAAGGCAGCATGTGATGCTCGCACAGACTAAAGAAGTTAATATCACGCACGAGCACCATCTCGTTGTGTCCTTCGTCAAAGATAGCGTCGTTAACGATGGTCTCTAGCGACTGTGAGTAGCCCTGAGTCAAAAAGCGCATAGCTTCAGCGACGCGGTGAGGGGTTTTGAGCAGTCCTTCGCGCTCTGGGTCTTCGCCAACGGATAGCAGCATAGTGCGCACGGCGTCCATCATTGGGCCGTTGTCTTCTTCTGGGCTAATTTTGGAAAGGTGACGGGGGATTGCTTTGCCGTGCTTGGTTTGTCGATCAGGGCGGACCTGATGGGTGGACTTATTGCCATTAGTGCCTGGAATCCCGTCGGAGATAGTCATAGAAAAGATCCTCTTAAAACCTGAAGTGAAAGTAAATAGTGAGAAAAGAAAATGGTGAAATAGAAGCCTACAAAGCGCCTGCGCTCGGAGTGATTGTCAGATTAGAGATTAGGGCGCTAGCTGGTAGACGAGCGATATGTAGGATAGTTTGAGCAACGGTGTCGGGAGAGAGCATAGCAGAGCGATCAAAGTCGGCTTGGACGGTGGCCGTGTCCCAAATTGGGGTGTTGACAGCGCCAGGGGATAGGGTGACCACTCGGATACCGTTGGCGGCTTCTTCGGCGGCGATCGCACTAGACAACTGCGTCAACGCTGCCTTACTTACCCCATAGGCTCCCCAGTTTGGAAACGCCTGCTGTGCGGCAATCGAGGCAATATTGATGATCAATCCGCTAGATTGAGCCCGCATACCTGGTAGTACTGCCTGGACAACTTGGAATACGCTGGTCACATTCAGCGCCATCACCTGCTGCCAGTCGGCTAGCGGCATCTCACCAATAGGCCCGGTATAGCCCATGCCTGCGCTGTTGACCAAGACATCGACTGAGCCAAAGCGCGCGATCGCCTCCTCCATCCTTCCCTTCACCTGCGCGCAGTCTGCGAGATCAATCGTTGCTACCTCAGCTTTCACGCCTAAGTCAGTCAATTCCTCAGACAGCGCGACTAGCTTTGCCTGCGAGCGAGCCATCAGCAATAGGTCAAATCCAGCCTGCGCAAATGCTCTAGCTGTTGCCTCACCGATTCCAGAGCTAGCGCCAGTAATTAACGCGCCTCCCAGCGCTTGATCTGATGCGTTCCGCTGCTTGCTATACATTCTCAGTAATTAGCGCTAAGAAATGAGAAAATCCGATGCTACCGTTAACAAATGTTAACGGGTATTGGATCAGAATGAATTCCGCGGCGTTAACCAATTAGCCAAGCAGTCATCGAAGGGCCAGTCGAAAGGCTAATTGCAAGTTGGCCAAAGCATTAGCCGGAGAACACACCAATCTGACGGAACTTGTCATAGCGGTGATTGCGACGCTGCTCTGAACTCATCTCTAGCAATGCGTTCAAGTTCTGAGCGAGGGCCTGCTGTAAGGTATCTGCGGCTTCAACCGGTGCCGCGTGGGCTCCGCCAATTGGCTCGGGCAGTAGCTGATCTAAGATACCAAGCTTTTTGAGATCCCAAGCGGTGACTTTGAGCGCGTCGGCCGCCTGAGGCGATCGCGCCGCATCTTTCCACAGAATCGACGCACAAGCCTCTGGGCTAGCCACGTAGTAGACCGAATGCTCGAACATCATCAAGCGATCGCCGACGCCAATGCCCAAGGCCCCGCCCGAGCCACCTTCGCCAATTACCGTGCAGATAATCGGCACGTCTAGGCGAAACATCTCGCGCAGGTTGTACGCGATCGCCTCTCCCTGTCCCATTTCTTCTGCCTCGAACCCTGGCCAGGCCCCCGGCGTGTCAATAAAGGTAAAAATCGGCATCCCGAAGCGATCGGCATGTTCCATCAGCCGCATTGCCTTACGGTAGCCACCGGGCACCGGCATCCCAAAGTTGCGCGCGACGTTGTCTTTGGTATCGCGGCCCTTTTGGTGACCGATCATCATTACCGGACGACCCTGAAACCTAGCGATGCCGCCGACTAGGGCCAGATCGTCTTTGCCGGATCTGCGATCGCCATGTAGCTCAATCCACTCATCGCTAATTGCCTGAATATAGTCCAGCGTGCTGGGCCGACGCGGATGACGTGCCACCTGAATTCGCTGCGACGGTGACAGACTGGTAAAGATCTCCTGACGCAGCTGCTGAGCGCGAGATTCTAGCTGATGAATCTGATCAGAGACATCAACATCATTGTCCTCGGCTAGCTCACGAATCTGAGTAATCCGCGACTCTAGCTCAGCTAGCGGCTTCTCAAAATCCAATAAAATGGGCCTGCGTTCAGTCGTTACCATGAGGTTTAGGGGCAGTAGGGGTTCAGATGAACAGCTGAACCAAATGCTCAGCTAACAATAGATCTAGCGTATCGCATTTGTAATAACCACTACATTACGTCAGCAGCGGCTTGAATCCATGACGCCTAGAGGCTTCGCCGATTAGATCCATCTTCTCTAACGTAATTTGGTTACGTCCCCAAGAGAAATTAGTATGCAGCTTTTCAAACTCCAGCAGCATCGACTCCGCGAAACAAGCAAACAGCTGACGCCCTGGCACGTCCATGTTGACGATATTCATAATGTGCCAGTCGATATCTAGCATGTGCTCGACGATGCCACCTTTTAGCACTGTGATGCCAGGATGGGCAAACGTCGCATCCATGTTCTTTGGATAGCCGCCGTCTACCATCAAACAAGGCTGTTTCAAGGCGTCTAAATCCACTTCCACCCCCTTTGGCATGCTAGCGACCCAAACCACCACGTCCGCCTGCGGCAGCGCTTCATCTAGCGTCTGAATCCGCCCAAACTTTAGCTCTGAGCGTAGATTTCCTAATCGCTCTTGGTTGCGAGCCACTAGCAGCAGTTCTTTCACCCTGGTGCGAGCAGTCAGCCAGCGACAGACCGCACTGCCAATATCTCCGGTCGCGCCGCATACCGCGACTGTCGCCTGCGTCAGATCAATTCCCAAATCGGGGGCAGCGTCTTCTACCTGCTTGCAAATCACGTAGGCTGTATGCGTGTTGCCGGTAGTGAACTTACTAAAGTCTAGATCTAGGTTTCGAACACGCTTGATCTGCTCTAGCTTGAAATTCTCAAAGATGATGGAGGAAAATCCACCCAATGCTGTGATGTTAATTCCCTCTTTTTGGGCGTGGGCCATCGCGTTGAGGATCTTTCGAGTGGCGGCTTTGATGCGTCTATTGGCCAACATCTCGGGAAGAAAGCAAGACTCGACGTACTTACCTTCGATGGTTTGTCCGGTTGCGCTTACTACCTTGAAATGATCCACAATCTGCGGCGGGGCGCTACACCAAAAGTCTAAGTCCTGCTCTGCGTATTCAGGATAGCCAAGCTTGTGGGCGACGGACTTAGCGTGTTCTAGGCTGGTGAGATGACCAATTAAACCAAACATTCAGGAGTTACTAACGTCTTGCGCGTTAAAGAAAATGGATACTTCGATTGTGCACATCCTATCTTGCTTCCTACTGTTAATTAGGAAGCAAGGCGATAGAAAGCGCAGTCATGGCGAGCGTGCTAACAGACGAGATCAAAGGCGATCTCACCTGCATGGAGATCGCCCTTTAGACGCTGATATGCGGTTATACAGATGCGAGTCCTTGCGCAGATAACCTCATCACATCACGCGGACCAAAGCCAATGTTAGAGAGCGCTTCGCCGTAGGTGATCATAAAGTCTTCAACCAAGGCGTCCTTTTCCATTCCTAGAACAGCCGCGTCGTCTTCTACCTGGTTTAGCATCTTCCAGACTAGCGGTAGGTTGGCGCGGTTAGCGGCTTCTAGCTCTTCTTTGGCTGCTTCAAAGTTAGCCTTTAGCCACTCTTCACCAAAGTTTAGGTGCATGTATTCGTCTTTGACGACGCCTTCTGTAATTTTACGCGCGAAATCATCTGCTACTGGGATGTAGATGTTGTAGGCAGAGATGGCGAAGGTCTCGATAATCAATGACTGAATTAGCAGGCAGGTAACGATGTTGCCTTCGGCCAAAGCCGTTTGGAAATTATTGTGAAGCTGGGAGAAGAATTCTCTGGCAAAGGGCATGTCTGGGGAGACATCAAGGTTTTTACCGCACGCTTGGAATCCTTTCATATGGCGATTTTCCATGCGAGCCAGCTTTAGCAGCTCGTCTTTGTGATCGCTGAGATGCTCTGATAGGTGCTTGTAGTTATTGTTCGCTTCTAGCTCACCCTCGATTACGATCGCGTTGATGCGACTGTAGGCGTCTTTGTAGGTTTCACTCTGGAAATCCATTACCGGGCTAACTTCGAGGGTTTGCATAGCTGTATTATCCTGGGTTTCGTTGCACTGGTTCTACCTATTAGACAGCCAATTGCGATCACTTTGTTCGCGATCGCTCAAGGGTTCTTAATAGTTCTTACCAGTTTGTGTTTCTACTAGACTATCAGAATCATCCTAGATAAGGAGTAGCCCAGGGTAGGAAATCTGGTATCACAATGATTGATTTATTGCGATAGTTGCGCGGATGAAGCCTGATTGAGCGCTCCATACAACCTATATGCGACGTAGAAACGCCAAAAGATAGTGATTGCTTATCCTAATTGCTTGCTCTAGACGCCTACGCAGATTCTAGGGCGCTACTTCTCTAGAGCGCTACTTCTGGGGCACTACTTCTGGGGCACTACTTCTTCTGCGGCCATCTCATCCGACAGCATCCGTAGCCTAATTTGCCTAGCGGTGGCGCTGTTGGTTTCGCCTAGCTGCACTTCGATCAGATCGCTGCATAGGGGGGTGAGCGCTGATAAGAGCGATCGCAAGTTCGGCGTACTTTCGCCACTATCGACATATACCCGGTCCGACAGCTTATTCATGCGCTTCCAGGCGGTGTAGAGCCTGACAGCAGCTTGCTCTAGCTGAGTGGCTTGATTGACTAGATCGGCGGTGGAGTTTAGACAGCCGACTCTAAGCGCTTCGTCTAGGGCGAGTTCTAGGTTAACCTGCTCGGGGTCTAGCGACTGCACCTGGCTCGCGGCTTCTATGTAGCGAGAGAGATACTTGGCTTCGGCGGTGACCTGCTTGAGCGTATCGACATTGGGATTTTCGTCGACTTCGTTCTTTAGCGTCTGCTGGTGGATAGGCGGAAGCTTTTGCATCTCCTTTACCATTGGCGTCAGGTATCGAGTCGGGATGGTCTGGTCAGAGACCTTGGCCCGGACGGACTCGGGGACTAGATCGGAGGTCATCGCGGTCCACTCATCGGTCAGGTTGCGGACCTCTTTGCGAGTGATTTGATCGCCTCGGCGGGCGGCTTCGCTGACGATTTGCTGAACTTCTGGGGAGGCTCCGGCGGTCTCTATAAAGGCGCGTTTGCTAAAGCGGTTCACGTCTTGAGTTTCGATCAGGCCGTCTTCTAGCATCTGGTCGGCGCTGTTGGCGAGATCGATTAATACGTAGGCTTGGCTTTTGCTTACGTCTCTGTCTTTTAGCCAGTTGAGAAAGCCTGCGCCGCTGCTTTTGGATTTGGAGTTTTCAGTAAGCGCTTTAGTGTCAGCAGCGCCGCTAGCGGCTGTGTTGTTACTCTCTGGGCCGCCTCTTTTTTCGCGATCGCGCACCGCCCGCAATATTCGTCCTCGCCAGATATCGGTTTGCAAGTCGAATCTGTCGCACACCTGCCAAGCGACTTCCACTCGCTGATGGAATTCGTAGTCGGATAGATCGCTATCCGCCGCTGGTACCGCAATGCCTAGATCTACCGACTGGTCCGACTCAGAGATGTCTACGGTAAATTGCTCGGCAGTCGTCATCGATGTACCTAGAGGGGGGAAGCAGGAGGAATTATTATTGCACGGCGATAGTGGTCTATTCGAGCGGGTCTAGCCAAAATAGCCCAGTCAAGACGACCTATCCGAACAGCGCCGTCCATACCTGAGAAATCACCCACACAGACAGCGTGGCTACACCAATGACGAGTGCAATCAGCGCTGCGATCACTAGAAACGCAAACACTTTATCTGCTGTCCGGCTAGGCTCTGGCGCAGCTACGTGCTTTTCGATTAGCGCTACGTTTTGACTGTTGGCCTTCCAGCCCACATCAAACAGATCGCCGAGTACAGGCACCATGCCGCTGAGCACATCAAGCACAATATTGAAGCCCATCCGTCCTAGCGTGGGCGCGGGTAAGCCCATTCGCGCTCCCTCAAATACGATGTAGACAGAAAGCAGCCCGGTTATCACATCGCCGCCGCCGGGTAGGAGCCCTATGATCGGGTCGAGTCCCACTCGAATGTTTGATCCTGGAATTGCGATCGCCTTGTCTAGGATATGGCTCATCTGCTGTAAGCGTTTGAGCGAGGCAGGGGCTACATCATGCTTTTGAAGAGGGGAAGGCATATAGTTGAGCGAGGTACAAAGTTCTTAAATAACGCTTCTACGTCTGTTTGCTACGCTAGACGACAAGTTATTCTAACCGCATCATGGCAGACCCTACTACCCAAACCTGTCCCATTTGCAGCGTCAAAATTATGGTTGGCGCAGCCGGAGGCGATCGCGTCATCTTCTCTACCGGACCCCAAGGCAACCGAGCCAAGCTGTGGGCTAGGGTCTGTCAATACAACAAAAAGTCTGGATGCATCAACGAACAGGGGAAGAATGAAACTATTGGCGCAGATGACTATTATAAGGACGCTCCTTCTACTTCTCTTTAGCGCCAATCGCTTATTACCGCACGCCTATCATAGGTTCATCATCCTGTAGTTTCTTGCTGCTGCAACGACTGTTCTCCTCGACCCAACGCTATCTAGCTGAATTCTATGAAACTTATCAAATCCCTAGCCCTTTCAGTTCCAGCCTTCTTACTAGCTACAGGTCTTGGCGCAAGCAGAGCTGCTGCCGAGCTTTACAACCCCCCTACCCTAGACGGACAGGAAGTCAACGACACCCTTTCGACTAGCGACATTCCCACGGGTCTAGGTGGCTTTGCCAAAGACTACGTTGTTGATCTAGAAGCTGGAGACCAAATCACTGTTGATGCTGTCTCAGAAGAATTTGACACGCTAGTAATGCTAATGGACTCCAATGGCGTCACCGTCAGCGAAAACGATGACGGCCCTGACGGCAGCACCAACTCCCTGCTGTTCGCTCGCATCAGCGAAGCCGGAAAGTATACGATTCGCGTTCGCTCTTATGCGGGTGAAGGCTCTGGTCCTTTTTCTATCAAAGTCGCTCGCCTGCGTCCGATTGAATTCTAGACTAACCCGCTCAGCCGGACTTGATAATTCAAAAGGCTTGACAATAAAGACACAACAAGGGGTGCGTCGCAAAGAAGAACAACAGCGCACCCTTGGAAAAATTGCTTGCTACCGTTCCCCTATTTTGCTACCTTAGTTAGGCGCAAAACGCGCAAGCCGGGATAGCTCAGCTGGTAGAGCAGTGGATTGAAAATCCTCGTGTCGGCGGTTCAAGTCCGCCTCCTGGCATTTGCCTAACATTCATATATGCCAAATCACCCCAAACCTTGACTGGTTGGGGATTTATTTTCTAAAGGGTAGCTTCTTTAGAAGTGAGCCTATTAATCTCATCAAAACGGCAGAGCAAAGACAGCATCTCTATTAGCTCACTAGAATGAAAATACTGCTGCACCTTTAACGTTGAACAACAAGGATTAGTTGAGAGAACTTATGGCATCTCCTTTTCCGGGAATGGATCCGTATTTAGAACAACCTGCTTTTTGGTCTTCTTTCCATACAAGACTGATTGTTGCGTTGGCGGACGCGATCGCGCCGCTGATTCGTCCGCAGTACTACGTTGAGGTAGAGACTCGCACGCACAAAGACGTGCTGCCGATAGAGGTGAAGGAGCGATACTTAGAAATCAGAGCTGTGCGTGATGATCGCGTCATCACTGTAATAGAACTCCTTTCGCCCGCAAATAAGCGTCCTGGCAAAGGTCGAGAGACTTATGAAACGAAGCGATTGAATATTCTGAGAAGTGCTTCTCATTTGGTCGAAATTGACTTGTTGCGAGGCAATTCGCAACTGCCAATCAACAGCACCTACGAGCCTTCGGATTACTACATTCTGGTCAGCATTGCGAACCAGCGACCAAAAGCTGAGCTGTACCCGTTTAATCTCAAAGAGCGCTTCCCTACCTTCTCTGTTCCATTGCAGCATGCTGAAGAGGCTGTCTCTGTAGATATGCAGTCTGTTTTTCAGGAGTTATGGAACGGGCCGGTTACGACTCACGGATTGACTACGCTAACGGTAGCGGCGATCGCGCCCAGAACTCTGATAGAAGCTAAGGCGAGCGGTGCCAAGTCTGCGCGGTCGGCTGTTCTCACCAGTCGGAAGTCCCGCTACCTGATAGATATAGATACCATCACGCGGATTACGAAAGGCGCTTAGAACTACGGTGATTTCTCGCCCAGACTGAAGCGGTGGGTCGAAGATGACGGTGACAGTTCTGTTGTCGGTGTCATTAACAATCGAACTAGAAGATATTCTTTGATTGCGATCGCCCCCTTCAAACACATAGCTTTTGCGAGTGCTGTAGCTAGGATAATCTGCCCCTTCTGTTTGCTGGAAAACAATCTTTTGAAGCGGACAACAGAATCTGTCTGGAATGTTGATGTTGAACAGATAGTCAGCATCTCTGTACTGCCAGTTGTTGGTAACTCTAGTATCAGCGAGTCGTAGTAGTTCTGGTTCTATGACGGGGGGCTGCTGAGCAAGAGCCACGTCTCTTGATAGGCACGATAGAACCCATGAGACTCACGCCTGTTGCTAGCAGTAGGAGAATTGATGGTTTCTTCATGGTTGTTGGTGATAAGAATATTTACAGGACTCGTCTGGAGCACTCAGATAACTAGACCAAGCATGCTAGACAGAAGCTATAGGTAAGTATAAGTACACAGGACAGTGATTAAATTAACAATACTGTGTGCAGATCGCATGGTATTTTCCGGTATCGGCAAAAGCATGAAAATGTAAATTTCTTTGACAGGTGTCCAAAGGGTGTTCGGGGATGTCTGTGCGACTTTCGCGTAGCTGACACTCCCTGTCTAATCGCATGATGAACTTTCAAATGGAATGTAGATAATGAATCGAAAGGGATGGTATGTACCTAAGATCGATCGCTGGTTTTGGCGACTGACTCGGCTATCGGCTAGGTGGTTTAGCAAGAGCCCCGATGGGTGGGCAGTGCTGCCACTGATGCTGGTTTTGATGGCGATTGCTGCGCCTGCTGCGATCGCACAAGAAACGGCTGAATCTGCTTCTGTCGCAGACATGATTTTTCAGCCGATTGTTGATTTTCTAGCAGTCTTGTTATTCTTCAAGATTGGTGGTGAAAATGGCTTTCCGTTTATTGTGCTTTGGCTGTTTGTCGCTGCGATTTTCTTTACGGTGCGGATGGGCTTTATTAACCTGCGCGGATTAAAGCATGCGATCGCAGTCGTCCAAGGCAAGTTTGATGACGAGCACGATGACGGCGAGGTTACTCACTTTCAGGCGTTGGCGACGGCGGTATCGGGCACTGTGGGCCTAGGAAATATTGCCGGGGTGGCGATCGCCATCCAGCTAGGCGGTCCAGGTGCGATGTTTTGGCTGACGATTGCCGGACTGTGTGGCATGGTCAGTAAGTTTGTGGAATGCACGCTCGCGGTTAAGTATCGTCGCCGATTGCCAGATGGCACGATTTTGGGCGGGCCGATGTATTACCTCAATCAGGGTTTGGCAGCTCGCGGCTTGGGGTCACTTGGTAAAGGATTAGCGATCCTGTTTAGCATTCTCTGTCTTGGCGGTAGCCTCGGTGGAGCCAACATGTTCCAGTCTAACCAGGCGTACGCGGCAATTTCTGGATTGTTCCCAGGGCTGCCTGCGTGGCTATTTGGTTTGATCCTAGCGGCGCTGTCTGCGTTTGTAATTATCGGTGGTATCAAGCGAATTGGTTCTGTTGCAGAGAAGCTGGTGCCCGCGATGGCTGTGCTTTACGTGACGGCTTGTCTAATCGTTATCTTTGCCAACATCGGTCAGCTACCTAGCGCAATCGGCACGATTATCGGCGAAGCCTTTGTACCCCAAGCTGCTGTCGGTGGCGTTGTTGGTGTAATGGTTCAGGGAATTAGGCGGAGTTCTTTTTCGAATGAAGCAGGTGTAGGATCGGCTGCGATCGCCCACTCTGCTGCTCGTACGGATGAACCGGTTCGAGAAGGGTTGGTGTCTTTGCTAGAGCCTTTGATCGATACTGTGATTATCTGTAATCTGACGGCGATTACAATTGTTCTAACGGGTGCCTATCTAGATACTGGAGAAGAGCTTAGCGGTGTGGCGATGACGGCTAGTGCGTTTGGCTCTGTGGTGAGCTGGTTTCCGGTGGTGTTGAGCGTTGCGGTTTGTCTGTTTGCTTTTTCTACGATTATTTCGTGGAGCTACTACGGTATTCAGGCTTGGACCTATTTGTTTGGCGAGCAAAGCGCTTTGCTGTTCAAGATTATCTATGTGGTCTGTACGTTTTTGGGCTGTCTGGCTAGCCTTTCTCTGATTATTGACTTCAGTGACTTGTTGCTGCTAGGAATGGCATTCCCTAACCTATTAGGCTGCTACATTCTCTCGAATGAGGTGGCGGGCGATCTAAATGACTATTGGTCTAGGTTGACATCTGGCCAGATGTTGATGGTTGAGTCTTAGAAGGTTGCTGCTACTAAGGCGAGGCTACTGAGGTAGATTTAGCGGCGCTGCTGGTTGATCCACTGCTGACGCGCTTTGGGCGATCGCACGGTGTATTCGCCGTAGAACTGGCTGAATCTCCAGAACCACTGCACGCTTCTGACTATCAGGGGCTGGCGGTGGTTTTGCTTTTTAGTAGGAACAGAGGGTGTGTTTGAGATCATTAGGAGTACCTTGAATGAAGATACTCCTAATGTAGTCAGACTGATTGGAAACAACAAAAGGCTGGGCAGATAGCGCCTATGCAAAAAGTCGATAGGCATAGATTGTGGATACTTTGTGCTGTGTTTCGGCTTACTGCTTGAGTACGAGGACAGGGCAGTGGGCAAAGCGAACGACTCTTTCGGCGATTGAGCCCATGAAGAATCGGGAGATGCCGGTTCTGCCGCGTGAGGGCATGACGATTAGATCGATTTGGCGGTATTCGGCGTAGTCGATGATTTCAGCGGTGGGATCGCCTTCTCTAACCTCAAAATTGAGTCCTTCGTACTCGCTTTTGGGAAATTTTTCTTCGAATAGTTTGAGAATGGCCTCTGTCCGCTTTTCGGTGTTAACTGACTCCCAGACGACGCCGGGTTCTGTGGCTTCTAGGGGCTTGAGGACGTGTACGACGTAGACGCTGGTGATGGCATCGGCGAAGGTGATGGTTTCTTTGATCGCCTGTAGGGATTTCTCGGAGAAGTCGGTGGGGACTAGGATGTGGTTTTTGGAGAATAGGGCCATTGGAGGGGACCGGTTGCGATTACGAGTGTCGGCAAAAACATTTCAGTAATCGTCTTTGAGAGGGGGCTTATTGTGGGTGCTGGCTAAACATTATCAGATGTGGATAGATTCGGTGTGTGAGTGCATACAATCGTTAAACTTTCAGGTTTGGGGATCTGGGTGGGGATAGTGTTTTTTGATCCAGGAGCCGTGGAGGCCGTGGGCTAGGGGGTGGGTGAGCCAGAGGCGGCAGATGGGTCCGGTGGATAGGGTGGTGGTGTCGAAGATGTTGAGGGCGGAGCGATCGCGCAAATAGTCGTACATCAGACACAAAAGCCAGCCGCTGTCTTCTCTATTGCTTTTAAAATCAGGGACGAAAATGGGTTCTTCTGCGAAGTTGAGGGGGTGACTGTTCCAGGTTTCTTTTTCTTTTGTTTGAGTGTTGTATTTGAGGTAGCCAGTGGGGGGAGAAGACTGGCCGATGTTGTTGCAGTGGACTGTGTAGAGGTATTGACTGGGTTGGGTTTCGGTTTGGGGGCTGGTGTGTGGATGGGCGATGCAACAGTTTTCTAGATTAGGGGCGATTTGGTGAGTGACGGTTTGAGTGTCTAGGTGGATGAGGGTTTGGTAGAGATAGGTGGGGGCGATCGCGTCGAAGTCGGGGGCGTAGCCGCTCCAGCTGGTTAGGAAGCCGCCGACTGTGCGGGGCCAGCCGGAGCTGTAGATTTCAATGCTGTTGTCTGCGTTTTCCCAGGCGCAAGCTTGGTGGATGGAGAACCACTGGTCGGTATCGAGAACGATAGAGGGCGTTCCTGCTTTGCTGCCGTCGGGGCGGGGGATGAGATGAACTTTGGTCGGGGCGGGTGATAGCCTCAGGCATTCAGCAGGAGATTTTCGGCCCAATAGGTAGTCGAGAATGCTGAGGCTAAAAGCGTTTTGAAAGAAGATGTAGTAGTTTGAGGTGAGGGCAAAGTCGTGAGGATTGACGGCAGCGCCAGGCATTTTATGAATGGTGCTGCTGAGCCTTTGCCAGTGGGAATCGTATTCAATAATTTCTAGAACGAGGTTGTTTGGTCTGCGAAGCTGAATTTGAACGCTCCAAGTCCAGGTAATCAGTCGGTTGCGAACAGGGTCTACGTGTGGATGAGCGGTCATGGCCTGCTGACCTTGGCTGCGGCGCTTGAGCGCGTCTAGCTTGGACCTCGGTAGAGGGGTAGGATTAATCTCACCGTCTAGGGTTTCAAGACCGAGCGTGTCTAGGGTGTGCGGATCGATCCGGTAGGGTGCGCCCGCTTCGTAGAGGGCCAAGAGCTTGTCTCCCCAAGGGACGATGTGAGTATTGGCTGGGTTTTTGAGATGGAGATCTAGCAGATGCGTGAGGGGATGGCGGACAGGCGGATTGCCAAAGGTACTGCGAAATTGGAATGTATCGCTAGCAGTTTCTACCTGGTGTTCGGCGGTGTCAATAAAGCGGGAGGTAAAGTGAACTGTACCGTCCGGGGCGAAGCTAATCTTGGCGACGTAGCCGTCTCCATCTAGGTAGTGAGAGACCCTGTGCTCACCGCGCTCGAACCGGCTAGGGCCGTTACGAAAGAGAGTAGAGCCTTTGAGCGCATCGGGAATATTGCCTTCTATATTGGTGATTTCGTAGTCGAATTCCTGTAGCTGCGAGCGAAAGGCAGCGGACCACGCATCTTGCTGGATATCTTTGAGCACATCGCCTTCACCCTGCTTTCCCCAGGCGATACTGTTAGGAGGAAGGGGGCCCTGAAGTAGGCTAGAAGGCTGAGGGGAAGAAGGCACGGCGAAATCTATAGACTATCTTTAATTTTAGGGCAGTCTACTGATTTGGCATAATTCCCTAGTAGGTATATAGCTGCTTTTTACTAGTGATCTATCCTATGTAGTTTTCCGATGTAGTTAGTGAGCGCTGCTATGCAAAATCTTTTAGAAGGGTCTATCGGTGTAGCGGCGACCAAGATAAGTGCGTCCGCCGTCGTGGCAGCAGCGCTGTGCCTGTGGGTATGGCAGCTAGTTGGCGAATTGCCTACGGCTCTAGGTGGAGTAGTGTTTGGTAGAGTGGTTGCGATCGCAAACGTTGCCCTGATTATTCATGCCATAGAAGCAGCCATTGCCGCCATGCTGACTTTTCAGAGAGTGCGATCGCCCAGGGTACAGAAAACCATCAAAGTCAGTCTCTATGTCTTCTTCGTCGGTACGGTAGGATTATCCGAGATTGTTCGAGCCAGCAAAGACAATGCAATAGATAGTTTTCTAGAGTAGGCACTTGAATATGAGATCACCTTCAGACACTTCCCTCTCAAACGGCTCTCACCCATACAGCGCTCACTCAAACACCTCCTACCTAGAAACTCTCTACTCTGGCAACGCCTCAAGAACAGCGCTACTGTCTCTATTGATACGGTGGATAATGCACCTCCAAGGAAACCGCTCCGACACCAGCACAGATCAGCTAGTCCAAGCTCTATCCAACACTCTGCCCGGCTCTCTACCCGCCACAAATTACGACCTGCTACGAATAAGTCTAGAACCAATACTGTGGGCAACAGAAGCAACAGAGTCCCTGTCTAACGAGCTATCTAACTGGCTACCTGCCCGGTCATCTAACGTCTCATCTGACCAAACCAAAGGAATCTCGCTAGCAAACATGCTACACGAGCGTACGCTCTTCTTCGACAAAGCCCTAATCGCCGCTCTAGACTCCGTTGAACAGATTGTGATTTTAGGTGCAGGCTATGACACTCGTCTGTTTGAGTTTTGTTCAAACCGTGAACTAGCCCTATTCGAAGTCGACCAAATAGAAACGCAGCAAGTAAAAAGGCAAGCACTAGCAAAAAGCAACATCCACTGTCACGAAGTAACCTTTGTCGCCGTCGACTTTGCCCAAGAAGACTGGATGCAAGCGCTAACCGCAGCCGGATTCACACCGGGAAAGCGAACCTTCTTTCTATGGGAAGGCGTAACCTACTACCTTACCGAGCCCACCGTAAAAGCAGCACTCTCACTCATGTCCGAATTCAGCAGCGCAGGCAGCGCAGTCGCCTTCGACTTCCTCTCCAAAGCCCTAGTAGAAGGAGAAAGCTTAAGTGCCTTTGGGCTAGCCCCCGCAACAGCAATCCTCAACTGGATCGGCGAACCCCTACAATTTGGTATAGGCAGCGAAACCAATAGAAGAATGAACAAAGAAGAAACAAGAACAGCAATAGAAGCGCTGCTATCCGCAACAGACTTCAATCTAAGAGACCTACGAGTAGTCGACAACTGGATAGACGACCCCTATCAGCTCGCTTCTTCTAATGTGCTGGGTGGACTTGCGATCGCCCAAAAGCCCCCAGCCAGAAACAACAACCCATAACACCCAGCCAGAAAACCCTTTCGGGGGGTTTGGGGGAGCCTGGGCCCCCAAGCAGGATATAGAGGCTCCAAGCAAAGGAGGGGGGCGGGGAGGAAATCCCCGCTCTTGTCGCCTTGCCGCCTTGCCGCCTTATCTCTTACCGCTTACACCAAACCCTAACCGCTTACCCTTTAAACTGCCGAAGGGCGCAGCAATGCTAACGCCCCTACAGTTTATTCCACTAAATCGGAATTGTTAATCTCAAGGCACCCTACCTATCAACAGACCCCATAATAATATCCACACTCCCCAAAATCGGCATAATATCCGCCAACTTCACACCCTTCAACAGATTAGGCAAAATCTGCAAATTATTAAAATCAGCCGCCCGAATCTTCCACCGCCAAGGAAAAACATTATTCTCACCAATAATGTAAACCCCAACCTCACCCTTACCAGTCTCCACCCTCACGTAATGCTCCCCTTCAGGAATCTTAAACGTCGGCGCAATCTTCTTACCCGCAAACTGATAGTCAAAGTCATTCCACTCAGACTTTGGCCCACCCGCCATCCGCTTCGCCTCTAGATTCTCAAACGCCCCCCCAGGCAATCCTTTAATCGCCTGACGAATAATCTTCACCGACTCACGCATCTCATTGATCCGCACAATGTAGCGAGCAAAACAATCACCCTCAGTCGCCCACTGCACATCCCAATCCAGCTCGTCATAGCACTCATAGTGGTCAACCTTACGCAGATCCCACTTCACCCCAGAAGCCCGCAGCATCGGACCAGAACAGCCCCAGTTAATCGCATCTTCCCGCGACATCGTACCCACACCTTCCACCCGGCGGCGGAAAATTGGGTTATCCGTAATCAGCTTCTCGTACTCATCCACCTTCGGCTCGAAGTAGTCACAAAAATCCTCGCACTTCTCAGTCCAGCCATAGGGCAGATCAGCCGCAACCCCGCCGATGCGGAAATAGTTGTTGTTAATTAGCCGCGCCCCAGAAGCCGCCTCCCACAGGTCATAGATCAGCTCACGCTCGCGGAAAATGTAGAAGAAAGGCGTCGTCGCCCCGCAGTCCGCCATGAATGGCCCAAGCCAAAGCAGATGATTCGCAATCCGGTTTAGCTCCAGCATAATCATGCGGATATAGCTAGCCCGCTTGGGCACTTCGATATTCGCTAGCTTCTCCGGCGCATTGACAGTGATGGCCTCATTAAACATGCCCGCCGCGTAGTCCCAGCGGCTAACATAGGGCACGAACATCACATTCGTCCGATTCTCGGCAATCTTTTCCATGCCACGGTGCAGGTAGCCAATCACAGGTTCCACATCGATGACATTCTCACCATCGAGCGTCACAATCAGCCGGAGCACCCCGTGCATAGAAGGGTGGTGGGGCCCCATGTTGATAATCATGGGTTCGGTTTTGGTTTGCAGCGTCGTAGCCATTGCTTAGCAGGCGTCCTTATGCGTAGTTCACTTAGTAGCCTTATTGTCGTACGTTTACTTTAAAGATTCAACGTCCAAAAGCACTAATTTGCCTAGATTATACAGGCGGTGCCGATTTTACGCGGTATTCCGCCTACGTATTCCCTATGACTGAAGAAACGTCCGAAAGCGGCCCAGTAAGCAGCACAGCACAGCCTTTTTTCCACATTCCTGTCCTCAGTCAGCAGGTGCTGTCAGGGCTGCAAGTAAAAGCAGGCGGGCGGTACCTGGATGCTACGGTCGGCGGCGGTGGGCATAGCGAACTGATCCTAAAAGCAGCGCAGGATGTAGAGCTGGTCGCCCTAGACCAAGATCCGCAAGCGCTGGCAGCGGCACAAGAAAAACTACAGGCGTGGGATAGCGCGTCTTTTGTTCATACCAATTTCTCTCGCTACGAACCGGATGGCCTCACATTCGACGGTATCTTGGCCGACATCGGCGTTAGCTCCACCCAGCTCGACCAGGCCCAGCGCGGCTTCAGCTTTCGACAAGAAGCGCCACTAGATATGCGGATGGACAGCACGCAGGAACTGACGGCCGAGGAGATTGTGAACCACTGGGATGAGAAGGCGATCGCAGACACCATTTACGAATACGGCGAAGAGCGCCTGTCTAGACGAATTGCCCGCCGCATCGTCGACAAGCGGCCATTCACCACCACCACAGAACTCGCCTGGGAAGTCGCAGGCGCGTATCCAGCCAAAGCCCGTCACGGACGCATTCACCCAGCCACTCGCACATTCCAGGCACTGCGAATTGCGGTCAACGGCGAGCTAGACGCGCTTAAGACACTGCTAGAAAAAGCTCCTGACTGGCTAAATCCGGGCGGACGGCTAGCGATCATTAGCTTTCATAGCCTGGAGGATCGGATTGTGAAGTATGCGTACCGAGGGGATGAGCGGCTACAGATCATTACCAAGAAGCCGCTGGTGGCCAGTGAGGAAGAAGTGGCAGGGAATGCGCGATCGCGTTCCGCCAAGCTCAGAATTGCCGAACGCAAGGCGACTTGAGAGTAAGGGCTTGTCGCAATCTGCTAGCGCTAAAATAGCAGGAGCCAAACAGGGTCACTAAAATGGTACAGACCGTTCCCGCTAGCAAGATTAGTCTCTACGACTTAGAGAAAAGGTTCCAGCTACAACAGGTCAAAGACTCATCATTCTTTGAAGAATGGCAGCAAGACCTGCCCTCGATCACAGCGGTAGAGCGACAGAGACTAGAGAGAGTTGAAGCCTCTGTCGAAAACTTGGAGAGGCGTTCTGTTCGGGAGAATACCGTCAAGCTTGCTGTTTTGGCACCGCTAATTGACTTATCTGGATTGTTTCTGCCGCCGTTTTACGTCAGCACCGAAGAGTCAGTCAACATTGAAGCCACAGACGACGACTTTGTAGTCCAGGGGCGGATTGATATTCTGGTACTCAAAGAAGCGCTGTGGCTACTGGTGATTGAGTCGAAGCGGACCACTTTTTCCTTGCAGGTGGGAGTGCCGCAGGTGCTGTCTTATATGCTGGCTGCGCCGCAAGAGCATCCGGTCTATGGACTGGTGACGAATGGCACTGATTTTGTGTTCTTGAAGCTGACGTTTGATGGCGTACCCCACTATGGCAAGTCGCGTCAGTTTGTCCTGGGACAGGATCAGGATTTAGAACAAGTCCTAAAAATCATGAAGCATTTAGCTGGGTTGCTAAGGTAGGCCAGTTAGCTCTTTAATTCTTCTAACTGAGCTAACTAGCCCTACCGTATCTGCGGTTATTCCACTACGACTCGCTTGACCAAGATGGCCATTACTTCATCAGGGTTGCCCGTCGGGATTGGTCGGCTCCAGTCGTTGACTTCGGCGTAGCCTAGCTGATGCAGTTGGCGAATCGTGGCCTGTACAGTGAGCAAGGTGCCAAAGAGCATATGACGCACGTGGTGACGCTGCGGGACGGGTAGTCCGGGCAGGGTGGCAGCGGGCTCTAGCTGGCGATCAAAGGAAATATCCGGCTCGGCGAAAAGTGTGGGCGCGGTGGAAGGTGAAGCCGCAGCACATGAGGCAGCAGAACCGGAAGCATTAGGAAAATTGGACGCAACAGCGCCCTGATAGAAATTAGACATGAGATCTGGTCTCCAAATAGGTAAGTTGGCAGGAAACCAGAACTCAAATGACCTCGGCGACTCCGTTACGTGTATGCAAATCGAGGTCGCTAAGGTACATTGTGCCTTAGCTGCCAGACTGCTCGTACCAGTTTGGGAGCTAGCGATGCGGTGGGTGTGTCGAGCACCTGCCGTATCGTGCTTTAGTCAGTTGAGTTCTGTGGTGGGACCGTGCAAAAAGTCACAGCCTTAGCTACTGAAGATAGGCGGATTTTGTAGCTGAGTCAAGGGGGCGCTGTGTCTGATCTCATACTCATACCAGATGATCCAGATGATCTAGAGCGTCTTTTTAATCGTCTAGTTCAGAGAGTGTTGTCAGAGACCTGCTTTGAATCGTCTACTCAGCGCATCGCGATGCATCTGGCCTACCAGCAGATTATTGAATTAGGGCAGCCACACTAGAAAGATGATTGATGCATGGCTGGATTGGGGGAAACGGCAAGGATATCAATGGTAAGTGGCTAGCGAACTGCCGATCATTCAGAAGACTTATGACCTGATCAAGTGGTACGTGCCGCTGCTCAACCGTTTGCCTAGAGATCATCGGTTTTAGCTAGGCGATCGCATCAACAGTATTCCCCTCCTCGCTTCCATTTAGATAGCCAAACATACTCAGCGGATTGTTCATCTGAGGGAATAGGTTAGATAGTTGAATGGGCAAATGTTCCAAATCAACAGAATCTACCAGCCGTAGCACAGCGACATCCTCAAAGCCAACCGCTAGGTTGAACCGGCAATAGATCACCCTAGCCCGAACGCTCTCGCTCTGACCAGCCTGTGCAAAGAGCAGTTGCACAGGCTGTCCAATCGTATCTTTGTCCTCAGATATATCCAAGATGTTCAGCACCACATGAGCACACGTCATCACGTAGCGTCCACCCATCCAAAAACCTGTTCCCGCTATGCGTCGAAAGTCATTTGGGCTGCTATCTACATTCCCCACATCCGCATAGTAAATTTGAACAACAGACTTTTGTCCAACCTCAAAATCAATTGCAGTCATCTACGTTTTGTCTTTTTCCCACTTCAGCTTCACTTCAAACGTCACCTCGCCACCCACAGAGCTAAATATCACCCCAGCTTCCGCACTTAACTTCAGCCCGAACGTGACTTCCACTTCATTAGCAGGCGTTGTTAGCCCAGACTTCAGACGCTCAGCCACCTTCGAGATCACAGGCTTGACTTGATCTAATGCTTCTTCGAGCGTTTGACTCGCCTCGTAAACTGTTCGATTGATCCTCGGCGCTGCCACTCGCCGCACTCCACCGCCCCTAGTCACTGGTGGCTGGTCAACTTCTACAAAGAAAGCTGTACCATCTTCGAGTTTGAACTGGGCTAATTCTTTTTCCATAAAATATTTGCCTATAAGCCATTTCTATATATTCTCTGTAGAGACTATCACAAGCTCAGCAGCCGATACCTAATCAAAAAAACCGAGATGAGAGAAACCCATCTCGGCCTATAACCTTTTGAGGAAAGGACTGGTAAGCGTTTAGATCTAGAGCCTAGCTATCATCTAGCTCTTGGAGGGCTCAGGAGCGACCGGAACGCCTAGCTTACGGAAGGGCACATCCGCCCCAATATTGATAGAAGATAGGTTCACACGCGGCGGCTGTGCGGCCTGGGGGCTAACGCTGCGAGCCATATCTAGATATAGAGAAGGGTTGCCAGCAGTTGCTTTCTTCTCTTGAGGCTTGAAGCGGCGGACCTCTTCTTGCCAAATAATCTGAGGAAAGCCCAGGATGTCTCGGTAGTAGTCATCGTAGCGAGGAGACTTGATATCAAAGGGACGCTCGCCTAGCTCACGACCCGGCAGCACCCGACGACGGTAGTAAGGCACAATATCGTAGCCAAAGTTCTCCATGTACTCGTCGCTGGCTAGCAGCTCGTCGATAAAGCCTTCGACCCCTTTGGTGCCAATTTTGATTGACCAGGCGATCTTTTCACGCTCGTTGTAAGGATCGCGGCCTAGCGCTCTTTGAATGCACTGTTCTACAAAGCGGTAGTTGCTGTTCTTGGCGTAGTAGTTGCGCAAGAAAGTATCGGAGAGCATCAAGCCCCGGATAAAGTCACGCACAGTGATCTGGCTATTGCGTAGCTGTGACTCTAGGAAGGGCTCTTTGTCTGACTCAAAGCAATAGAAAAAGATTTGACGATAAGCTGCGTTAATCAGCTCAGTCATTTCGCTGTACTCCAGTAGAGCCTCAGCGCTGTAGATAGTGGGCTGATCGTCGCCCGGAACGGTATATCCCTCAACCCGCTGGTTCTGACTTTTGGGGGGATAGGTCAATAACGGAAGAGCCACGCTCGAATCTCCAGACTTTTGTAAACAACTGCAAATAGTTATTGTTCAATCATAGAGGAGCGAGACCCGGCAAACGGGACTGCCTGAGAAAAACATTACACAGCTTAACATTCAGCCAAAGCGCCAAAGTAAAAGGCTTTAGCACATTTGAGAGACTACAGCGAGACTATATTTGATGGCGATCGCACTACCAACAATAAGAAACCTCATATCTCGCAACGTTACTTTGCAAGCGGTCTGCGATCGCCCACAGCAGCCCAGTCACTCGGCGTATTGCAGTTGAACAGCATTTGCTCTGGCATCGCGTCATAGGGCGCGATCGGTAGCTTCGACAGCCACGACTGAAAAGCTTTCTGACCACTCTCCAAATGCTGTTCTAACGATGAAATGCAGCGCCGATGATAGTAGCCACACAGCGGTTCCCACCCCTTCTTACTAGATTTGCTAGGAACGAGTGAAGCTAGTGGTAAAGGCGATCCGGGTGATAGATCTGACGATGGATTTTCTAGCGCTGATAGCCAACACCACCAGCGCTGAAGGTATGAGGCATCTAAATAGGGCAAGTCACAAGCTAGGAGTAGACACCAGCTTGAAGGAATGGCCTGCCAACCGCAGGCGAAGCCGCTCAATGGCCCGGCTGAAGCTGGCGCGTCTGAGGTTGTTCCGTTTGATAACAGTTCAGAAGAATGAGCGGGTGATAAGGGTTCTTTTACCAAAATCACAGACTTCGATAGCAGCGCTCGGTATCTTTCTGGCCAAGGGGTGACAACTACAATATTCTGCGTTAGCCGCTCAGCGACCTGAACTGTTCTTAGCAATAGCGGCTGACCGGTTGCCATAGGTAGCAGCGCTTTGTCTCTTCCCATGCGTTGGCTGCGCCCGCCCGCCAATATCATCACGCTCAAAACGGCAGCAGTCGAAGGGTTTGGTTCTAAATCAGTGCGGTTCAAGGTGCTTTTGGTTTTCTAGTGGGCGGTTTGCGATCACCTGGCGGATGATTGCCTGGTGGATGATCGCCTGCTGTGCGCTGATAAGTCTCCTCAGCCCAGTCGCAGCCTTTGAAGTAGTAGATCAGACCAGTCAGCGCCGCAATAAAGATGTACATAAACCGAATCATCCAGCCCACCCGTTTGAAAACGAAGGCCATAGCATCGGCTCTAGGATCGTCATAGCCGGACAGCTCCTCGGTGAGCAGATCGTTTGGGGTCACTGCCAGATCAGAGTTGAGGATATCGGGCTGAACGGGTAAGTCCGCTAGACGAGTGCTAAAAGGAAAGTAGCCAAAAAAGCCCTTGTTATCGGTTTCTCGCTCTAAAAAACTGTTGGTAATGTCTCTAGCTTCCTGATAGCTCACGCTAGCGCGAGCGGCAACTTTCCTAATCCACAGATTCTGCTGAGTCAGGTAGCTAGCGCTAAAGACAAAAGGACTCAAGAAAATCAGTAGCGCCAGCTTGGCTTTGTGATTCCAGCGCCGGGGCAAAAAGTAGGTAGCAGATCCAATCCCGCCGCCTAGCAACGCAAAGGCCAGCAGATTAGAGAGCTCGGCGAGTTCGACACTGCGCAAAAATCCGCCCACCCAGGGTAAAGAGTAGACATAGATATCAGCTATCCAGGCGATCGCACTTTTTATCAGTCCAGCTAGCAGCGCTAGACCAAACCCAATGGCGAAAAAGAGGAAGATACGCGAATTTTTGGATTGAAAAGCCATAGGCCAGGTCGCAGGAGACTCCTTTTATCAAACCATTTATCAAAACACTGTAGTTGCGAAATCAGTTGCGAAATCCAAAGTCCATAGCTTTACGCTTGTACTTACGGAAATAATTTAGTACATTTGAACCATTCTTTTTGTGCTGTGCGTATCCTTTGTGACCTATGAGTATCGAACAGACTAACCAGCTTATCTTGCTCATCCTCAATTCGGCCCTGATGATGCTGCTATCAGCCGGACTGCTCGGCGGGGCGTGGCTACGGCAAAATACTCTCTTGCAGCAGCTGCATCGAGTCAAACTTCGCTATCAAAAGCTGACGCATTCGCCCAAGGTAAGCCTCGCTTCAGATCTGACCAAGGCTGATATCAAAGCTGACCTGAAGCGGGTCAGAGAGCATCGCCTACAGCTAAATCATCAGTATCAGTGGAGCCACGTCGGCATGCTGATACTGCATGCAGCGCTAATTGTTTTTGGTGTTAGTTTGCTGGCTTTGAGCTTGCGATCGCTCTTCAGCTTCGACAGCCTAATTATTCTCTCTTTGATCCTTTTCACCCTGGGCTCAATCGGCTTGATCGCAGGCTCAGGCTGTATTCTCATCGATTTAGCGCAAGGCAACCGTCAAAATGATTCTCTTGGTCGCATGCTAGGTCAGCTCATCAGGCGAATCGTCTCTCTCTATCAAAAAAGAAAAACTACCCCACGTTCAGAAGCAGGGTAGCTTTTCTGATTCTTCTAAGAGGTGGGTCGGTAGCCTAAACCTTCTCAGCCATCTCCAAGGCGACTTCGCCCAGCCCGAACTTCTTGAGCACGCGCTGCGCCATCTGCGCAGGCATCAGCTCCAGCTCGGCCCTAGACTGATCTGGCGAGGCATGGTCTACCAAGATATCGGGCACACCCAATCGCAGCAGCACCGCCGATAGCTCCGCGTCCATCAGCTCTTCTCCTAGCGCTGAGCCAAAGCCCCCTTTGATGCAGCCATCCTCCATCGTGACGACGCGGCCTATCTTCTTCGCTAGCGGCAGCATCAGCTCCGTGTCTAGCGGCTTGGCAAAGCGGGCATTGATTACCGTTGCTTCTACCCCGTGCTCACTCAGTATCTCAGCCGTCTGCATCGCCGGGTACACCATCGAGCCGTAGCCGACTAGCATCACGTCATCACCTTGACGCAGCACCTCCGCCTTGCCGATTGGCAGCGTTTCCCAGCCAGACTCCATCAGCGGCACGCCATAGCCACTGCCACGCGGATAGCGCACGACGATTGGGCCGTTGTGTTCCACGCCAGTGACCACCATTCGCTGTAGCTCGGCCTCATCTTTAGGGGCCATCAGCACGATATTGGGAATGCAGCGCAGATAGGCAATGTCGTACATGCCCTGGTGCGTAGGCCCATCAACGCCGACAATGCCTGCCCGGTCTAGCGCCATAAATACAGGCAGCTTCTGGATGCAGATATCGTGAACGATCTGGTCATAGGCTCTTTGCATGAAGGTGGAATAGATCACTGGCACTGGCTTCATCCCTTCACAGGCTAGACCCGCTGCTAGCGTCACCGCATGCTGCTCGGCGATGCCGACGTCGATATATTGGTTGGGCAGCTTCGCCTGTAGCAGATCTAGCCGGGTGCCAATGGCCATCGCCGCAGTGATGCCAATGATAGTAGGGTCTTTTTCGGCCAGGGTGATTAGCGTTTCGGCAAAGACTTTGGAATAGCCGGGTGGCTTCGGCTTGTTGGCTGGGATCTTTAGCCCAGTTTCTAGATCAAACGGAGATTGGGCATGATATCCCACCTGATCTTTCTCAGCGATTTCGTAGCCTTTGCCTTTGACGGTGGCGACGTGAACTAGCACAGGGCCACCGTGCTTGTGCGCCTCTGTAAAGGCTTCGATTAGTTCTGTCAGGTTGTGGCCGTCGATTGGCCCCATGTAGGTAAAGCCTAGCTCCTCGAAGACAGCGCCGACTTTGGGCACGGCTAATCGCTTCATGCCCTCTTTGACGCGGCTCAGCTCTGGGGAAATGGTCTCACCGAACGGTAGCTGCTTGAACTGCTCTTCAAGGTTGTCGCTCAAGAACTGCATCGGTGGGCTCAGGCGGATCTTGTTGAGGTAGCGAGGAATCGCACCGACGTTGGGTGAAATCGACATCTCGTTATCGTTGAGGACAACGACGAGGTTCGTTCTGGGCAAATGGCCGGCGTGGTTGATGGCTTCTAGGGCCATACCGCCAGTGAGAGCACCATCACCGATGATGGCCGCTACTTTGAAGTCTTCGCCTTTGCGGTCTCTGGCGATCGCCATGCCCAGAGCGGCCGAAATACTGGTCGAAGCGTGGCCTGCGCCAAAGTGATCGAACTTGCTCTCGGTTCGCTTGAGGTAGCCCGCCACGCCGTGCTGCTGTCTGAGCGTGTGAAAGTCTTTGTAGCGTCCGGTAATCAGCTTGTGCGGATATGCCTGATGGCCGACATCCCAGACCACCTTGTCACGGTCTAGATCGAGCGTCTGGTACAGTCCTAGTGTCAGTTCGACGACCCCTAGTCCTGGGCCTAGATGGCCACCGCTAGTCGCAATCGTCTGTAAGTGCTTGTCGCGGATCTGTCTGGCGATCTTTTGTAACTGACTCACGGGCAGACCATGCAACTGGTTAGGGTGCGTAATTTCGCTCAGGTGCATATCGAATCCTCTTTCTAAACCTGCTTGTACGTAATCGGTCATCTTCGCTTTATTCACTGTAGATTAGATTAGAGCGAACAAAAGAAATGAGACTCCCAATGAAACCTTTTTTGACGCCTGGCTCTTTCGTGGGCAATTTCGTGAGCAATTTTCCTTCTACTCTGGCTAGGGCTGGGGTCAAAGCTGGCGCTAGATTGGCCGCAGCGTCGGCATTTGGAGCGGTCTCGTTCGGTGTTGTTCTTGTGGGAGCAAGCTCGGCAGCGGCGGCACCGGACTATTTTGACTGCACAGCAGGAATGGTCGCTGCGGGTATTTCGCAAGAAAGTGCGATCGCGGCCTGTGCTTCTTCTCGCTACCCCGAAGCGCTAGGCGCTTGTGTAGTTGATGTTAGCGAATTTACTGGGCTAACGTCCGAGAGTGCGCTGATTGTATGCGGGCGATCGCGCCGTCCAATCGAAGTCGCCAACTGCACCATTGACATCCATGACAGCCTGTTAGAAAGCCCCTCCTCTAAAGTGCTAGAAAACTGCGGTCGCAGCCTGCTCCCACAGCGCTACAGCAATTGCGTAGTAGACGTTGCCGATGCGACAGAAACCAGCGTCGATAACGCGCTAGACCAGTGCATCCGCGCCGGATTCCGCCCTTGGAGGATTCAGCCTACGCTGTAGAGATTCCCGACCGGTTTGGAACAAAGCAAGGTAGGAAAAAGTAGGGAATTGGGGATTGGGGATTGGGGAAACCCGTATCTGGTTACTGGCGCGAGGCTTGGCTCAGCAGAAATAATCCTGCGCCTAGACCAATGAACAAGGGCACCCAGCCAGCTAGAAACGGCGTGATGACGCCAGATTCTCCCATCGCTGAGGTGATAAAGCTCAGCAGGTAGTAGCCAAAGATAATCACGACGCTGACGCCAAAGCTGGTTGCCTTACCCGTCCGCTGAGGCCGCACGCCAACCGCTGAGCCGACTAGGCCAAACACGACGCAGGCAAAAGGAATGGCGTATTTCCTTTGAATTGCCACGGCTAGCTTGCGTACGGCTCTTTCATCCCCTGTCTGCCGCAGAATATTTAGATATTCTTTGGTTTCGGCTATATTCATTTCTTCCTGCTTTTTCGGGCGATTGGCCAGGTCTAGGGGCGTTCGAGGTAGCTGCAAATCCTGCTTGTCAAATCGAACGATCTGCCGAAAAGAGCCGGTAGGCGAGACCGCGTAGATGGTGCCGTTGGTAAATTCCCACAGGTTTCTAGAGAAATCCCAGGTAGCCGCATCCGCGCTGACAATCTGCTTCAGCCCGTCTTCTGACTCTTCTTGAGAAAAATCCACGACCGTGATGTCGCGCATCGTGGTGCCATCGAAATTGCGCGCGTAGAAAAACCGCACCAGCTCATCGCCCGAGCCATCCTCGGCGGGCTCCTGCTGTTGAAAGACAATATTGCCTTCCTTGAACGGCGGCTTTTCGTTATCTAGGGCTCTGGCGAGTAGAACGGCGGCCCGCTCTGTACTCGCAGGCGCAATCACTTCGTTCACAGAAAAGCTCAGACCCGTGACCAGCAGACTCAAGACCACTGCTGGTACGACAATGCGATTGATGCTGACTCCGCAGCCGCGCATGGCGATCAGTTCGCTATCGCTAGAGAATCGGCTGTAGGTCATCATCGTGGCCAGCAGCGTAGACATCGGGAAGGCCAGCACCGCAAAAGTAGGCAGACTGAGAAAAAAGATTTCAAAGGCCAAAGTCGCCGGTAGTCCAGATTCTGCTACCTTGCGAATTAACTCAAATAGCGCTCCAATCGAAACCGCAATCGAAGAAAATGCGCCTACCCCAAAGAGAAACGGGAGGGTAAGCTCCTTGGCGATATAGCGATCCATGATCGTTATTCGCGGTAGCCAGCCAGCTATTTTTTGGGTAAGGGTCGGAGTCATTGCTTGCTTAGAAGATAGAGAGAAGTGCGAGGGGGCTCACAGCTTGAAGCCTTCGCCTAGATAGTATTGACGGACGAGCGGGTTGTCAGAAAGATCGGCGGCGCTGCCAGAAGCCAGGATTTCGCCTTCGCTCATGATGTAGGCTCGGTCGATAATCTGGAGGGTTTCGCGGACGTTGTGGTCGGTGATGAGGATGCCCATATTGCGATCGCGCAGTTCCGCCACAATCGTTTGGATCTCAGACACAGCGATTGGGTCTACCCCAGCAAACGGCTCGTCTAGAAACAAAAACTTCGGTCCTTCTAGCCCCGCTGCTAGCGCCCGAGCCAGCTCCGTTCGTCGCCGTTCCCCCCCGCTGACCTGAATTCCTAGAGAATTTGCTACCTTCTCCAGGCGAAACTCTGCTAGTAGCCGCTCTAGCTTCTCTGCGCGCAGATGATAAGGCACATTGGTCTGCTCCATCACCAGCAGCAAATTATCGCGTACGCTTAAGTTCCGAAAAATGCTCGCTTCCTGCGCCAGATAGCCAATTCCTAACCGGGCCCGCTTGTACATCTGCAAGCCAGTAATATCCTGCTCATCGAGCGATACCTGGCCGAGATCTGGCTGCACTAGTCCTGTTGCCATATAGAACGTTGTCGTCTTCCCCGCTCCGTTTGGCCCTAGCAACCCGACAATCTCGCCCCGAGCAACCGATAGGGTCACCCCTTTGACAACGGTGCGCTTGCCGTATGTTTTTTGAACATTTTTGAGCACAAGCTTCAAAGGAAAGACCTCGCTAGTCGAGTTGGCATGGGCTGATTTAACGATTCTGGTCAATCATCAGCGTTAATCGGCCCGAGTTCATTGGGCAGCTCATTAGGTGGTGTCGGAACCGAAATCGGTGCAGGCGTAGAAGCTTGACCCCCACCGTCAGCAGCTCCATTTTGTTCTTCTGGCAGTAGGTAAACCGCCTCTACCTGTTCATTCACGCCTGGTGTTGCCACAAATCGACCCTCGGCAATTAGATAGGTTACCGTTTCTGCTCGCAAGGTATTACCCTCTTGCTCGACATCTACATTGCCACTAAGCACAATTCGCTGATCGCGGCTGTAGTACTGAGCCTGAGCCGCTGTAGCGAAAATCTGACGGCTAGGATAGTCGATTCGCACGTTACCAATCGCAGTGACGACGCCCGTATTAGAATTGGCTTCTACCCGAGAGGCTTTGAGCTGAAGTGCACCACCCGCCGACTGGGCTGTGGCTTTTGTCGATGTTTCTGGCAGCATTCCTAGCAACGGGGTGGTAGTCGCTAGCGGCCAGGTCAGCGCCAGCATACATCCGCAGGCAAGCTGAACTAGTCTGCGTCTAGTTCGACAGGTAGGCGCTTTCTTTGAGAAAAGCCGAGGGATAGGATGCGATCGCCAATGCAGCATGCAAAAGTTCAAGAAAGATTAATCTAAGGACGTGAACAGTAGAGCCCAGGCACCTAAAGCCATACTAAGAAAAGCTAGCTATCTCGACAGCATAGATCATGCCACTATGAGCGTTGGCCGTCCTATTCATACCTTAAGTCTTGACGCGATCATTTAACGAATCTTCGAGTCTAATTCGCAGCAATCTAAATTTGTGGCAATCCTACCAAGGGCAAAAGAATTCTGATCGCTAAAAAGCTCTAATCATAGGATCTGGCGAATCTGAGGAAGCGCAACGGGGGGAGCTTCTATCAAGGCGCTTAGCCCGGCTTCTCCGGATGCTTGTACTAGTACCAGCCACTCCGTAGCCTGATCTACCAGCGTTTCTACATCTACGCTCTCGTGCTCTGGCTCGAACCTGCGTAATCGATTGACACCTTCGCCGAGCAAGATTGCGCCGCCTCGCCAGTTGAGATTACCCAAGTGATAGAAAGCGACCGCTATCTGCAAGATTCCCTGATAGAAAGGCTTTTCTCTCGTTTCAGCTTCCATCCAGATTGCTTCTAGGGTGTCGTGACAGGCGTAGAACTGTCCGCTGTTGAATTCGTCTACGCCCTGCTGAAACCGAACGGGATATTGCATAGAAGCCTAAAAAATGCAGCCAAACGCTTTACTCAATTGTGGAACGGATGGGAATAGTTTAAGTGTGCGTTTGTTCAACTTTTTTTGATGAAGTTCCAATCTACATACATGCAGGGGGCTGCAACGTCTAGCGATGCAGCCACGGTACAGCAACTTTTTGTAGGGTAGACAGTCTATAAATCGACAGAGAATCAGTGCACATGTCACAAATCTTAAGTTTAAGGTGATATTCTCCACACTTAGGAAGTGCCCATAAGCGGTACGAAGTGATTTTATTAACAGTTGGTGTTGTAGGAGTTGAAAATATAGTGAGTTCTTCAATCAAGGTAAGTCTAACCGGACGCCGAACGCCCTCTTTAGAACCAGCTCACCCAGACCTGCAACCCTTCCACCCCGTTCCTACTGATAGATGCAGCGTGCCGCCTGCTCTTCCCGATGCGCCCCTGTTCGGTACAGATGGCATCCGTGGACAGGCAGGTACGCTGCTAACTGCGCCTCTAGCGACTCAGGTCGGTTTTTGGGCGGGGCAGGTGCTGCTCACCCATGGAGAAAGCGGCCCTATCGTTCTAGGCCAGGACTCGCGTACTTCTAGCGATATGCTCTCTTCTGCCCTGGCAGCAGGACTTACCACCGCCGGTCTAGAAGTCTGGAATCTAGGGCTTTGTCCAACTGCTGCGATCGCCCACTTAGCCACTGGAAATGCAGGGGGCATCATGATTTCAGCGAGCCACAATCCGCCCGCAGATAACGGCATCAAGTTCTTCAATTCCAACGGCACCAAGCTATCAAGCGCTATTCAAAAGCAGATTGAATCAGCTCTACGCGGCCAAAGCTTACCGACTAGCCAGTCTTCAGCCGCGACCAGTCAGCCTACGACCACCCCGACCCAGTGGGGACGAATCTATCAGCGACCTGATCTAATCGATCGCTATATCAACTTTTTGTACCAGCCATTTCAACCTCATCTTCAGCTGCACGGTATGCGCATCGTGCTAGATCTGGCGTGGGGAGCGGCTACTCGCGTGGCCCAGCAGGTCTTTGAAGCGACTGGCGCTGAAGTCGTAATTTTACATGGACTGCCTGATGGCGATCGCATCAATGTCAACTGCGGCTCTACGCATCTAGGCAGTCTCAAGGCCGCTGTTGCTGAACTCAACGCTGACATTGGCTTTGCCTTCGATGGCGACGCCGATCGGGTGATGGCCGTAGACGCACAGGGCCGAGTCATTGACGGCGACTATATTCTCTACTTCTGGGGCCAAACCCTACAGCAGGCCGATAAACTGCCCAATAACACCATCATCTCCACCGTGATGGCCAACTTAGGCTTTGAGCGGGCCTGGCAGCGGCGTGGCGGCACCCTAGTGCGTACTCAGGTAGGCGATCAGCACGTTCACGCTGAAATGATCACTCAGGGAGCAATGTTAGGCGGCGAGCAGTCTGGACATATCCTTTGCCATCACTACAGCTGGACAGGCGACGGCATCTTGACGGCCCTACACCTAGCAGATTTGCTTAAGCAAGCAGGGTGTTCGCTACCAGATCTAGTCGCCCAGAGCTTTGAAACCTATCCCCAAAGATTGGAAAACGTTCGCGTTGAGAATGCCGATACTCGCCGTAACTGGCAAAGCTGCGATGCGCTGCAAAGTGCGATCGCCCAGGCAGAAGCCGCAATGGGCGATCAGGGCCGCGTTCTAGTTAGAGCCTCTGGCACCGAGCCGCTGATCAGAGTCATGGTCGAAGCCGCCGATGCCAGCATGGTAGATCACTGGACAGATACACTAGCCGCCAAGGTTACGCAGCATCTAGCCTGAGCCTAGTGCCTATTTCCCTTGTTGTTCTTTGAACAAACAAGTACAAGGTTTTCTGAGCAAAAATGACCGGGAATGATGGAGTTAAGCTCCTAAATACCAGCATGTAAACATTTGCAAAGCTGCTTGGCTTCGTGCTATCTCTGGTGAAGTGATTCGAAATATCAAGTATTCATAACTTGACACCTCTATGGCGGCAACGCTTCCACCAGCTATGCTTGACGTTGGGCAGACTACAGCCCACACAGCCTACCAAAACGTCCACGCTTCAAAGGTCTACTCTTCCAAGACTCAAAGGGCGACTATCCCAAAGAAAGTCATTGCCATTGGCGACAGCCTAGTCTACGGCTACGGCGACAGTGAGGGCGGCGGCTGGGTGGAGCGCCTGCGCCGAGGCTATCTAGACCCGCAGCAGTCTGGACCCATCGTTTACAATCTAGGCGTTCGAGGTGACGGCATTGCTCAGGTGGCTAAGCGGCTAGAGCGTGAATTTTGTGATCGCGGCGAATTACGCCACCGTATGCCCGACTGCTTGGTGCTGTCGGTAGGTGTCAACGATTCCGCTAGAACCTGCCGCCCGGATGGCCGCCCCGTTACCGACCGAACCCACTTTGTCCAAACGCTCGAGCAGCTACTAATTCAGGCACGACAGCTCTGCCCTGTCTTCTTTGTCGGCATGGTGCCAGTGAATGAATCGGCGATGCCATTTGCTAATGTGCTGTACTTTAGCAGCCGCGAGCAGCAGTATTACAATCAGGTGACCCGTCAGCTATGCGAAGCGCATCAGATCCCGCACCTGGATCTGTTTGAGCAGTGGAGCCAAGAAAGTGAAGCGTGGGTGTGCGATCGCCTTTGCGTAGATGGCATCCATCCCAACAGTCTCGGCTATCGCACCATCCTAGAAACTGTAAGCTCGTGGCAACCTTTTACTCAAGCAATTAAATCCCACAGTTAAACCGTGCAATTAAACCGTGTAATTAAACCGTGTAATCAATCAGCTGTGCGGTCAAAGGCAGCAGAAGGTGATAACGATTTTTCATAATGGACTTAGATACTTCTCTCAATTTCTCGCGGCGCAACAGGATGGTTTTAGTGAATAATTCGACATATTTGGCAGTTGATAACTTATCTCGATACATAGAGACAATTAGTTTAGCGATTGAGATGATCTGTTGGTTCTAGATCACAGAAAATAACCTATTATCAGACCTAGTCAGAGAAAATCAACTCTTCTGAGTTAAGCGTCACTTAATTTTGGGAGCAAAGTACCCTATATAAGCAACCTGCCTTTGCAACGAGACGCGGCGTAAAGGCTGATAAGCTCAATCATTGACTACTCTCTGATACTAGTTCCCTATCGAAAATCGCATTAGCAAAGTATCTACCTCCTCAGAAACATTCACTTTAGGAGACTTTTCTATTGCAATCTCTCATCAGCAAATTCGACAAAATTATCTTTCACTTCGACGGCAACAACAACGATCCAGACGATATTTCAGCGCTGCCTATGGCAGCAGCGATTGCCAAATCAGCTAACCTACAAGACAAAATCACTTTCTTCTACGGCAACAATCTCAGTGAACCCAACAAACCGAACATGGTAAAAGCCATGCGCGAAAGCGGTGCATTTGCTGAAAAGTTAGGAATTAATGCCTACAGCTACCAGGATGGAATCGACGCAACCACCGATAAAGTAGTTGAGATTCTAAACTCTGGTAAAAAGGTTTTGGCCATCGAAGGCGGCCCTATGGAAGCTATCTATCGCGCATTAGAGCGCGTTAGCCCAAAGAATAGAGGCAACCTCACCCTGCTCTCTCACTCTAGCTGGAATGAGGGGCGTAACAAGGGCAGTCGGCCAGGTGGAGGCGAACCTCGTACCTGGAGCAGTATCCGCAAAGACTTTGATGAGGTCACCCAGATCGATATCAAAGACCAAAATGGCGGTGCCAACAGCGGATTCAACAACTCTGACTGGGACTGGCTAGATAGTACCAGTAACCCCGTACTGAAAGAAGCGCGGGAAAAGATGAACAATGCTGGGGGCGCAAAAGCCGACGATCCGTCTGATGCAGGCATGCTGTTTTATGCAATCACTGGAGAAGAAACGGCTAACCCAGATGATGCTAAGTCCTTCTTCGATCAGAATCCACCAAGCCTTGAAAATCAACCTACACCAGCTTTACCACCACAACCACCTACCACGCCCCCTGCTACAGATGACGTAGTCTACTTTGGCAAGAACGGCGACGTCATTCTCGAGGCCGAATCTGCGAGTCCTCAAGGCAACTGGAAAATTGTCAATCGCCAGGGGCGAAAAGTTGCGCTTTATGACGGACCTAACTCCTTTAATAAAGCCAACTCAGACCAAACCCTCAGCTACAATTTTGAGACTGACCAAAGCGGCAAACACAGCATCGCGCTGCATTCTCTAAGAGATGACAGCGTTATGGCAGAGCGTCGCAATGACTTAGGCAACGATGCTTTCATCGCCATCGAAAACGCTCAAACCGGGGAAGTTGTTCAAGCGCCAACTAAACTATTCACCGGTTTTGGCGCAGCTAATAACGAATACCGCTGGGGGACTACCTTCGACAAAAACAATAAGAAATCTTCAGCTGAAGTTTCTCTAAAGGCAAACACTCAGTATCGCCTGCTGGTTATAGGACGCTCAGATGGCTACGCAATTGATCGCATCACGCTTAGCAAAGGCGGCTTTCTAAAAGATGCCAGTACACCCGCCTCTCCAACAGAGAGAAATTCAGCTCCGCAGCCCCCTACACCTCCTACGCCGCCGATTTCGCCTGTACCGACCCCTACAGAGACAGCTATTATCTTCTCTCTAATCGACGCTGACAACAATCAGATTGTTGAGGGATATGAGGATCTTTCGGCTGATAGCACCGTCGATTTGAAGGGTTTAAACCTACAGAACTACAGCATAGTGGCCCGGGTCGAAGGCGACCAAGCGGATACTGTAGAGAGTATTCAATTCAAATCGAAAGACGGTGTTCAGACTGAGAATTTGAAGCCCTATGCTCTATTTGGCGATAGAAATGGCAACTACGAAGGAACGTTTGCAAGCGAAGGTAAGTATACTCTAGAGGCCGTTGCCTACAGCAAAGATGGTGGCAAGGGCAGTGCGATCGCACAGGCCAGCTTAAACTACACTTTGGTCGATACAACAGATACGCCTCCTACGGCCCCTGCGCCACTACCAATGCCAAAGCCGCTACCTTCAGACCCTTCGATTCCTTTACCGAAAGCAGGTCTCATCACATTTGCCTTAGTAGATGCCCAGAGCGATCAAATCGTGGAGGGATTTGAGGATTTAGGCACGCAGCGCACCTTTAATTCCAAAGCGTTAGATCTTCAGCGGTACAATCTGGTGGCCAAAATCAATCCAGATAGCTCACAAGCCGCTGCGGTAGAAAGCGTTGTCTTTGAGGGGACTGCGGGCGATCGCATCGAAAACCTCGAGCCCTATGCATCGTTCGGTGATATAGAAGGAGACTATAAGGGGGAAAAAGCTGTAGAAGGAGAAGACTACATCATCAAGGCAACTGCTTATGCGCAAGATGAGGGCAAAGGAAAGGCGTTAGGAACTGCCACTTTGAACTACGCCTTTGTCAATGAGATGACAGCGATTACGACGCCAGGGCTCAAAATGGGTTCTAATTCCTCTACATCCTTATCGGGTGATGATCTGCTCACTAGCCTAGGGATGGTAGGCGCAACCGTCGATCCAGTCTTAGCTGGAGTCGCCGCTAATGTAGTGTAAGCACTCCTCTAGCCTTTCGCGCTTTTCTGTAGCAATTGCCGAATGCATCCGGCAATTGCCGACCACTCAGCTCTATACATAGTCAAGGTTTCACTGACTTAAAATGTGCAGAGCCCTCAAAATGTGCAGAGTTAAGTGGCGAATGCTATGGCTGAGACCTAGATCTAAACCTTGAACTTCTCAATAATGCGCTTCATCGCTTCTTCTACATTCTCACGGCTATTAAAAGCTGAGATCCGAAAATAGCCTTCGCCTGCCGCCCCGAAGCCCGAACCCGGTGTTCCGACGATATTACAAGCGTTTAGCAGCTTATCGAAAAAGTCCCAGCTAGTGAGAGCGTTGGGCGTCTTCACCCATACGTAGGGCGCATTTACCCCGCCGTAGACTTGAATGCCAGCCGCCGTCAGCTGCTCGCGAATGATTCTGGCATTCTCTAGATAGAAGCTCACGAGTTCTTTTGTCTGCTTTTGGCCTGCTGCGGAATAAATCGCTGCCGCAGCCCGCTGCACCACATAAGAGACGCCGTTGAATTTGGTCGACTGCCGGCGATTCCACAGACCCCAAATTTCTACATCAGAACCATCTTTTGCCTTTCCTTTCAAAGTCTTGGGTACGACCGTCAGCGCGCACCGCGTCCCGGTAAAGCCCGCATTCTTAGAGAAAGAACGAAACTCGATTGCACACTCGCGCGCCCCTTCAATCTCATAGATTGAGTGCGGAATTGACTCATCAGTGATGAAAGATTCGTAGGCAGCATCGAACAAGATGATCGAACCATTCGCCCTCGCATAGTCGACCCAAGCCTGAAGCTGATCCTTGCTCATCGTTGCGCCAGTTGGGTTGTTTGGCGAGCATAGATAGATCAAGTCGACCTTGTCAGAAGGAATCGCTGCGGCAAAGTCATTGTCAGCGCTAATCGGCAGATAGGTAATCCCTTCATACTTGCCGCTTTCATCGGCGTCGCCTGTATGCCCAGCCATCACATTAGTATCCACATAGACTGGATAGACCGGGTCTGTTACCGCGATGCTGTTATCATCCCCAAAGATATCTAGGATATTGCCGCAGTCACACTTCGACCCATCAGAGATGAAGATCTCGGATGCATCGACATCACAGCCGCGAGCCTGGAAATCATGCTGCGCGATCGCCTCTCTTAGCCACGGATAGCCCTGCTCTGGGCCATATCCTCTAAACGATGCGCGATCGCCCATCTCATTGACCGCTTCGATCATCGCCGTCCGACAAGCCTCCGGCAGCGGCTCAGTCACATCTCCAATCCCCAGCTTAATCACAGGCGCATCCGGATTGAGCTCGGTATAGGCTCGCACCCGTCGCCCAATTTCTGGAAACAGATACCCCGCCTTTAGCTTGAGATAGTTATCGTTGATCGTAGTCATAGTTATCGCGTCTGTCAGTAAGCTCCCAAGATCTTACCAGTCCCCACTTCATCCTTCCTACTTCATTATTCATCCTTCTCTTCCATGCTTCACACCCACACTGCCTGGATCTTCGACATGGACGGCACCCTTACCGAAAGCCTCCACGACTTTCCGGCTATCAGCCGTGCCCTCGGCCTTCCACCCGATCAGCCAATCCTGGAAGCATTAGAGCATCTTCCCGCCGATCAGCTAGCTAGATGTAATCAGCAGCTCACCCAAATCGAAACAGAGATCGCCCATAAAGCCACCGCTCAACCAGGGGCCCAGACGCTGCTGCGCACGCTCAGAGCGCAAGGCAAACAGGTTGGTATCTTGACTCGCAATACTAAAGAAATCGCCCATATCACGCTAGCAGCGTGCGGCCTAAGCGACTTCTTTGAGCCTGATCATATTCTGGGCCGTAGCTGCTGTCCGCCCAAGCCCCAGCCCGACGGCATCCTAAAGCTGTTGACGCGCTGGTCTATCGAACCGACCCGGGCTGTCATGGTTGGCGATCATCGATTCGATCTGATGACTGGGCGCAATGCCAAGACCACCACCGTCTACCTGGACCCAAAAGGTGATTTTCCATTCAAAGCTCATGCTGATTACAGCATCACTAGCCTACAGGCGCTGCTTTCGCTGTAATCAGCGGAGTCTGAGATTAGTAAAACCTCGGATTAGTAAGACCTAACAAAGCTAGTTGAAATAAGCGTGAACTCAGACGGCATTGAGTATCAAAACCATGAAGTATTTATACTCATTGACTTTTTAGTTGACGTTTGCATTCAAATTAGTTTACATTCCTTAATATGAGGCGCGTAGCGAGAGCGCAGCTTTCTAATTTGTGCTTATCTGGCCTCGTCGTTAACTTAGTTAAGGAACTTCAATACATGGCTATTGTTCTAGCTCTATTGATCGCTGGTTGGTTGATTGCATTCGCAGTAGGCGCTCAAACTGGTTTTGAGAACGCACCTGAACCCGTCGAATCCGAACGCAGCGCGACGCCCGCTACTGCGCAGGCTACAGCTAGTGCTGCTAGCTACACTAGTACTGCTTCTGTAGGCTAGTCCACAATCCTACAATCGCATTTTTATCTACATCAGGCAGACGCTGCTCGAATCGAATTAGCGTCTGCCTGATTTCGGTTTTTAATGAATTGAAACGTCGCTTCAGGCGTCATGGGTCTAGCAAAGTAGAATCCTTGAATTTTGTGACAGCCGAGCGATCGCAGTCCTGCTAGCTGCTCTTCGGTCTCTACGCCTTCCGCAACGATGTCCATCTCTAAGTTTTTGGCTAGATCAATAATTGTGCGAACGATCTCAGTATTCTCACCCCTGGGCCCAATATGTTGAACAAAGGACCGATCGACCTTTAGCAGATCAATTGGCAGATGCTGTAGCCGACTCAAAGAAGAGTAGCCAATCCCAAAATCATCGATACACAGTCCGACACCGATTGCTTTGAGCTGTTCAAGTACCCGCAGACCCTGCTGAGAGTTTTGCATAATTGCGGTCTCGGTAATCTCTAGCCACAACAGGCTTTCAGGCAGTCCAGTCTGCGCAAGTACGGCACTGACCTGCTGTGCCAAGTCATTCTGTGCTAGCTGCCGAGCAGATAGGTTTACATTTATCTTGATGGGGTTGCTAGTAGGGAGCTGCTCGTGCCACTGGCACACCTGCTGACAGGCTGCTTGTAAAACCCACTGACCAATCAGCGTGATTACGCCAGTCTCTTCCATGACAGGGATAAATTCACCTGGTGAGATCGACCCGTAGTGGGGATGATTCCAGCGAATCAGCGCTTCTACGGCCACGACCTGCCCTGTATTAATGTCGATCACAGGCTGGTAGTGCAAACTAAGCTCTTCTCGCTCCACGGCAAATTGAGCTTGGGTCGCCATCTGCCACAGCGCAACGGCTCGCTCGTGCATGGTCTGATCAAAAACTGCCTGACAGCCGCCGCCTTGTCCTTTGGCTCGGTAGAGGGCAGTATCGGCATTGCGTAGCAGGTCGCTAGGCTGTTCGTAGCCAGTATCGCTACACACAACGCCGATGCTAACGTTGGCAAATACCTCATAGCTGCTGAGCTTGAAGGGGTTCTTAAGTGTGTCGTGGATGCGATCGCACACTATCAGCGCCTCATCTAATCCACCGATTTCTTCGAGTAAAATCGCAAACTCATCTCCGCCTAGGCGCGCCAAAGCATCGCACCGACGAATGCAGGAGTTCAGACGTTTACTCAATGCTATCAATAGCTGATCGCCAATGGAATGTCCTAAGCTATCGTTGATTACTTTGAACCGATCGACATCGAGAAACAGCACCGCGCACTGTACGTCAGTGTTCCGTTCTAGTCGGACCACCGCCTGCTCTACTCGGTCTACAAACAGCGCCCGGTTTGCTAGCCCTGTCAAACCATCATAAAACTCCCGGTGGCGAAGTTCTTCTACCATCCACTTGCGTTCTGTCAGATTTACCACCTGTAATAAAAAACAGATAGGCCGCTGCTGGTGATCTTGAACAATAGTGACTGTTAGTCCTACGTGTAGCCGCTTCTCTTGTTTGGTCTGGTGGCGGGTCTCTACCTGAAAGTGCTGCCGCTTGCCCGCGAGCAGTTCTCTGCCTAGCGACATCAGCACAGGGATGTCTTCTGGGTGAGTAAGTTCGGTAAACGACTGAGCAATAATCTCATGCTCCTCGTAACCTACCGCGTTACAAAAGCTTTGGTTAGCGCTGAGAAATCGCCCCTCTAGATCTAGAATCGTCATCCCGATTGGCGATAGCTTGAAGATCTGCTTAAGCGTTTTTGTATTGAGAGAGTCTGTTGAGGACTTTCTAGGTAAAGAGGTGATTGCTGGCACTGACTGTACGGTTGTCATGCTTGAGTTGTTATTCATGTAAGACACAAAGAGACGATCACATACATTCAGATTTTGCCAGCCCTTTCCTGCGCAAGCTGGCTAACAAATACTTACAGACAAGACTCTAACCAGAGTGCCCTGAGCCTGTTTTAGATTCTCGATTTCTAGCAATAAATGTTGATAGTCTTGACTTGTCCAAGCTATCAATCAGCACTTCTTTCGACTGTGATCACAGTTTCGGTGACCTGCTCGAAGGTATCGTCATGGCTGATGACAAACAGCTGTTTGAACGATTTGATTCGGGCGATCGCCTCTGCTAGGCTAGCGCGCCTAGGTCTATCCATATTGGTCGTCGGTTCATCAAAGAAGGCGACATCAATATCGGCTAGTACCTTCAGTAGTGCCAGTCGCACCGCTAGAGCCGCACACATTTGCTCACCTCCCGACAGGTTGATAAACCGCCGAGTATGTGCGCCCTCTTGGACCGTGATTTCGTAGTCTGCGCTCCAGATCAGCGCTACGTTTGCTCTGCCTAGCAGTTCACGAAACAGCCGATCGGCCTCCCTAGAAATGTTCTGTACGTAGCGTTCTGTAATTCTAGGTCCGGCTTCTTTGTAGACTTTGCGGGCGTAGTTGATGAATCGCTTGATGCGATCGCGCTCCTTTATCTCGGCTTGCGCCTGGTCGCGTTTCTCTGCGATTGCTCTCAAGCTATCACTTTGTTTGGTAAGCTCTGCAAACCGCTGCTTGAGCTGAGGCAAACTGCCCTGCAATCGATCGGCTTGGGATTTAACGTCTGCGTAGTGTTTGTCCGCGATCGCGAATGCTTCTGGATCGAAGCTTTCTGTAAGAGCAATTAGCTGCTTATCAATATCAGCCTTCTGGCTTTGGACCTGTTGATAGGCTAACTGCGCGGCCTCGTTCTCTGCTCTAAGAGAGTCTAGCTGCTGGGCAGCCTGCTGATTTTGCACGTGCAGCAGATATCCCGCCTGGTGGGTCTGACGAAGCTGCTGCTGCGCTTGAATTTGTGCGTCTAGCTGCTCAAAGGCTTCGAGCTGAGAGGCGATCGCCTCTAGCTGACCTAGGCTAGCGATGCGGGTGACAGTTAGCGTCTTGTGCTGCTGCTCTACCCCACTTTGCTGTAGCAAGTTCTGTTCGATTAGCTGCTGCTTGCCTTTGGGATTATCCAACTGGGCTAGCTGTTTTTCTAATTGTTGTAGAGATTGAGTAACGGTTGCTTCTGACGCTAGCTGCTGAGCGAGTTCGCCTAGCTGTTGAGCTGTCTGCTGCTGCTGTTCGATTAGCTGTGTGCGTTTGGTCTCTTGAGCTGGCAGGTTGGCAAGTTCCGCGCTCTGCTTGTAAGCGCGTTTAATCTGAGCCTGTAGTGTTTCACTTTGTTTTTCTAGCTGTTGTTGATCGGTTTGCTGTGTCAGATCGGTCAGGATGTGATTGATTTTAGCTAGCATTTCTTTCGACAAAATGCCGCCCTGGAACAGAGCGTCTTTTACTGGGGCGATCGCCTCTGCATCCAGCTCGTCAATCCGTCCTGCCCAGTCGTCCAAAGTCTTCAGCGCCGTCACCACCTGAGCGCGATAGTTGTCTTGATTGGCAGTCCCCTTGTCAAGCATCGTCTGAATCTCTTGCTCGAACTGCCGTGCGGCTGCTATCCGGCTGAGCTGCTCTCGAATTCGCGTTTGCTGCTCTTCCCACTGGCTAACCTGCGCCTGCGTTTCCTTTAGCTTGGTTAGGCGATCTATTTCGCTTTCGATTCGTTTGACTTCGGCTAGGCTGGTTCGCTGCTGCTGATCTAGCGTCTGCTGCTGAAAGCGAACGTTTGCAAACGTCTGAGCCTGCTGTAGTAGGCTTTTTTGCTGAGTTTCTAGCTGTGACTGGATGGCGATCGCATCTCCAAGCATTTTCAGTTCTTCTCTCGCAGCAGCAAACTGTTCTAACTTAACCTCTAGTCGAGAAAGCTCCTGCTGACTCTGCGATAGCGACTGCTGAATTTTCTGTTGCTGTTGGCTGAGCTGCGCTCTGTTTTTCCCTGCTTCAGAAAGCGTCTTCATCTGTTGTTCCGCGCTCAAGAATGCGTCATAGGCAGGACGCTGTGCCTGACAGATATCTGCGGCTTGCTGCGCCTGTGTTAGAGCGGCTGCTATTCTCTTTTGAGACTGTTCTTGCGCCTCTATTCGACTATCCAACTGCTGTTGCTGCTGACGGAGCTGTTGAATCTTCTCTTGTTGAACAATCAGTTTCTGACGCCGCTCGGCAAGCGCTATTTGCTCGACCTCTAGCCTAGCTAGGTGACTTTCTCCCTGAGTGATCTCTAACTGTAGCTGCTGCTGCCGATTCTGAAGCTCATCCCAGCTTTGCAGCGATTCTTCGTACTGTTCAACTAAATCTTTTAGCCGCTGTACCTGCGCTTCTGCATACTTTCTAAGACTGCCGCTTTGGCGATAAGTCTCGCGATATTCTTCTACTTTTAGAATAGTGTCGAAAATCGGCTTTCGCTTCTCAGTAGAGAGTAGAAAATCGGCCGTAAACGTTCCCTGTGGAACGCCAATAGTATTGGCAAATAGCTGAGCGAGATCTGTACCCGGCGAGACACCTAAATGCTGTCTTAGCCAGGGGAGCACTTCATCTTTGGTACGGGTGTAGGGAAGCTTTTCTGCGAGCTGCGGGTCGTATAGTGAATAGCCCTTTGTGGTAGAACGCTGAACTTCGTAAGTGCGGTCATCGCGACTAGAGATAAAGGCTACCCTGACTTGAGCGCTACTGGCACCGTTGCGAATTAGATCGTCTTTGTTATAGCTGCCCTGATAGTTGAACAGCACCCAGGCGATCGCTTCTAGAATGCTGGTTTTACCGGCACCGTTTTCACCGCAGATGGCATTGGTTCCAGACTGAAAGTGAAACTGCTGCTCTTTGTGCGTTTTGAAATTGGTGAGCGCAACCGAAAGGATCTGCATGCTGGCGTCGGCATAGGGTCAAACTACGCCAAGCATAGACGATTTGGTCGTGCTTGAATGCTCACTGGCTGGGGACGGATTTGCTAGGGGGTGTCATCTTCTGGAAATCGATGGGCGATAGCGACTCTAACTCTGCGTTAGGTGAAATCAGCCAAACCTCAACTTCTTCGTTGGGGTTAGAAAGTGAGGGCATCCTGCCAGCAGGCATAACGACGTAGTTCCCGTCGGTAATTGCAGCCGGTAGTGAGGAATCATCTGCGACTGAGTCGACATCTACAGGTGTTCTTCTTTGCCAACGCCCTCTCAATTCAGATGACCGCTCTTGGTCAGGCTGACCTGTCCGGTTGGCGGATGCCGGGACTTCAGATGGGGTTGCAGTAGAAGGTGAATTCTCAGCAGGTGGGTTTGCAGCAGGTGACTCACTGCGATTGCCGGGAGACCGAATTTCCGCAGGGTCTGGCAGTTGCGGCACGAGTGGAAAAACAAATCTACTGACAAAAGACGCCATACCAACAAGCAGCGCAATTGGAATCAGCACGCTAGTGCGAAATTTCAGCCGTCCCTGAATTCGGCGGCTGGTCGCAACAAAGTCTTGAGAGAGATCGGAAAGCTCATCTCTATGAAGCTGGGCGAAGGCGATCGCATCTTGAAGCTGAGTGCCCCCCAGCAGATATTCAGCCCCTTTCGGTCTGCGGCGTTCTGCCCACTCTTGAGCGCTGCGCTCTAGCCGCCGCTGCTGCCGCAGGACGCTGCGAGACTCCGCTAGCCAGCTACGCAGCAGATCCCAGTCATTCACCAAAGAGTCATGCACGATCTCTACCGTCCTGGGTGAACCTAATAGAGGCGTGGACACCGAAGCGGAGTTGTTCAAGAACCAGGTTTTAAGAGGCGAGACACCATCCTGCTGGGTTTGCCAAGCGGCAGTCGGCACCTCTGTTCCTTGTTCGGCGCAGCAGCTAGTCGCTAGCGTCACCTGTGAGACTACGATCAGTCTTTCTGCTGATAGTTTGTCTAGCGTGTAGTCGATTACCTCAGCCGGGAACCGCTCGTTGATCAGCTCGCTACGAAAAGCTCGTCGGCGATGGTCCTCTCGGCCTTCCCCCAGCTCACAAACCGCTAGAAAGATTCGCCTAGCCGCCTGCTGCATTTCTTCACTCAGGCTTTTGTAGACCTCACTAGCTCGCAGCGTCATGACGTTTTTGACACCGCCTAGCGCCATGTAGCTGTCCATTGTCAGCGTGGGCGCACTGCTCGGCCCGCCGTGTGCGTTAATGCTTCTGGCCCGCCATAGCTCTAGCAGCGTTTGCTGAAGTAGCGCCAGCTCACCGGGTGCGCCGTTAGTATCGAGCATCAGAGTATAGAGCAGATTGTCTTCTATCTTTAAGCCCATCTTCTTAGCAGGCTCTTGCACAATCTTCCTCATCTGTTCATAGCCAATAGAAGTGACTAGAACGGTGTTTTGTTCGACTAACGCCTTTAGCTCGGGATAGTCAATTAGCGCGTCGCCTGCGTCTGCTCTTAGCCCAATAACAATCCCTAAAGGAATACTCGGATCGTCTAAAGCATTCAGCAAGCAGCGAATAAACAGCTCTCTTTCTAGACGCTGCTGGCTGTTGAGTGTAGGTGTGAACAGCTCTTCAAACTGATCGACTATCAGCCATAGCTTAGACAAAGAGGGAATCGATGTTTCACCTGGCTTCATCAGCGCCGCTCTGATAATCTGCGCCAATCCGCCACCTTCTTGAGCGCGTAGCAGTCGCTCGGCCTGCTGCATTTGCTCAGCTCGTTGGATGCTGTCTGCGTTAGCTGAAACAAAGGTGGCCGCTAGCGCTTTTAGCGGCTGCTGCGTAGGGGTAATCAGCTTGAGCTGCCAGCTATCGCTGCCGGGGATGCGATCGCCCTTACGCAGATGATGCATCAGGCCCGCCTGCAAGAGCGAAGTTTTGCCACTGCTAGAAGCACCGACTAGGGCACAAAAACGGCTAGTCTCTACTTTGCTTAAAAGCTCGTTGGTCAGATCGTCGCGCCCAAAGAAATAGTCAGCGTGGGCTTCGTCAAAGGCGGCTAGCCCCCGGTACGGGCAAAAGCCAAACGACATTTGTTTGAGTCTAGCGAGCGTACTAATTGGGGTTTTAGAAAAAGCGGCCTTGAGTCCACTGACCCGAGTGAGCACAATTTCACTACCCGAACTTTCAAACAGCGGCTGCTGTAGTTCCCCTCGCAGCTGCTGACTGATATGGTCGGTTAGATTGTAGTTGCTGACCTTACCGCCCTGCTGTTCATAGGGATTGAGCCCCGACAGTAACGCTTTGGTAAAGACGCTGTTTTGACCTTCTAGGGCTTCGTAGGCGGACTCATATTCTCTAGAAGCCGCCATGAATAGCCGATCAATGCCTTGGCGAGCGCCTGGATCGGCTTCTCTAAAGCTCATCAGACCACCGCTATGGCAGCAGTCTAGAATGACCACGATCTGCCGTACAGGACTGTTTTGCAACAATCTTCTAAGCCAGTCTAGAGAAATTCCAAAGTTTCCTTGGTTAGGATTGGTATCGCTAGTAACTAGGTACCCTTCCTGGATTCCTGCTTCTCTTTGTAGTCCGTGCCCAGAAAAGTAAAAGAGCGCTGTTGTTGGAATGCTTTTACCCTTCGGCTTGAACAGTTTTACCAGAGGCCTCTTCTAACATCTGAGCAGTCACGCCGCGTCGCTGTCCGACAACAGCACGTTTGTTCTTGATCACCTCTGGCATGCGCTGTACCCGGAACTCGCCCTGCGCTTGTAGCCGGGCGGCAACTGCCTCCGCGTCAGCCGCTGAAGCGCTAAGATCAGGCAGGGCTTTATATTGATTAATCCCTACAACTAGTGCGTCTCGTGACATGTGTAGAACACCCTGATGACAGTTAGAGCGCAGCAAAAAATCGGTCGCTCGTACAAACGTTGTCAGTACTCACTTTAATAATCAATTTCTGTTGATTAGAGAGAACACTGAGAAGTTTGCCTTCCAAAAAGATACACAAACCGGCAAGAGAATAGACAGGGGAGTGTTTCCCCTGACTCACTTCAAAACAAAGAAAATTGATACGTAGTAGAGGGACGGTGCTACTAGAAACTACTGAGATTACTTTGTTTGCAACAGCTTATGTGGATATATACCGATTGGCGCTTAGTCACAAATACGTAGGCTTACCTATTGGCTCTGTCTCTGATTGCGTGTGTTTGCGAAGTTAGATATTCGCCGCTACAGATGAACTAATTTCTCTTGTTATGGGCTAAGCCGATTGGCTGACTTTTGAGCTGGGATCAAAGTTCCGTACAAAAGCAGCGGAGGAGTTACAAAAATACGTTACGTATCCGCTGTTACTCGCAGGGCATCAAGTAAAGTTGGCTAGTGTTCATAGAATGCTCTTGTCTTCAGACTTGAATGGCTCAATAATTACAAGCCCAATAACTATATTTAGCAACTACGTTAGTGAGATAAAGCTCATGGCTCGAGGTCTGTATGCGCTTTTGGTAGGCATCAATCAGTACGACGAGCGATCGCGCATTCCGCACTTACGAGGCTGCGTTAACGACATTCGAGGCATTCAGTCTTATTTAGAAGGGCGAGTCGCCACAGATGATTTTGACTTGCACCTGAAGGTTCTAACGAATTCGCAGGCGACTCGCCAGAGTATTGTTGACGGGTTTCAGCAGCATCTGTCGCAGGCGGGCAGTCACGATGTGGTGCTGTTTTACTACGCGGGGCACGGCTCGCAGGCCAAAGCTCCGGCGGCTTTTTGGCCAGTATCGCCCAGTCGGATGATGGAGACTCTAGTCTGCTACGACAGTCGAATTGATAGCGAACACTGGGATCTAGCAGATAAGGAACTAGCTCAACTGATTGCTCAAGTAGATGCCAAACAGCCTCATATCGTGGTGGTACTAGATTGCTGTCATTCGGGCTCGGGCACACGGGAAGTCGGCTTAGAGGGCTCAGCAGTAGTGGCGACTCGCAAAGCTGAGATTGACTATCGCGATCGCCCCCTTAGCAGCTTTCTACTTAGCCCAGCCGATGCCCTGGCAATGATGGCATACGAAGAAGGCCCCGAAGCCGGAACCGTTACACGTGCGCTAACCGATTCGCCAAAGACGCTACAGCTCCCGGTAGGGCGTCACGTAGTTCTCTCCGCCTGTAGCAATATCGAAGAAGCCAAGGAATATCACGGTAGCGGCACGCCGAGGGGGGCATTTTCTCACTTTTTGCAAGAATCGCTGAGTAAGGCCAATGGTAGCTTGAGCTATCGAGATCTATTTAAGCGGACCAATGCACTGATTCGCAATGGCGTTCCGGCTCAGTCCCCGCAGCTAGAGGCGACGAACGCTAGCGATCTAGATCGGCCCTTTTTAGGCGGAGCGATCGCGCCAACGCCGCCTTACTTTACGCTCAGTCGCCACAAAGACCACGGCTGGATTATTGACGGCGGTGCGATTCACGGATTGCAGCAATCTGCTGGTGAAGGAGCGACGACTGAAGAGGCCACAGTCCTGGCGGTCTATCCATTCGATGCGGATGCAGAACAGATGCGGGATGCCTCGCAGGCGATCGCACAGGTCCGCGTCACTCAGGTACTCGCTCAGCTCAGCACTATCGACAGCCGCGATCTCGCTTTTACTGAACCAGACAATACCTTCAAAGCGGTAGTCATCAGCTCTCCCCTGCCGCCCCTACAGGTATATCTAGAAGGCGACACCGCCGGGATCGAGCCCTTGAAGCAGGCGATCGCCACTCTCGGTCCACAAGGCTCGGCGTCTCTGTACGTCCAAGCCATCGATCAAATTGACGGGGCAGCGTTTCGAGTTCTAGTGCGAGACGATACTTACACAATTGCTTCGCCTACTGATGCCCGTGCGCTGGTGACTCCTATGCGGAGCTATACCAGTCTAAGCGCGGTTAAAGTCGCTCAGAACCTAGAGCATATTGCCCGATGGCAGACGACCGCTGAGCTATCGAGTCCTGCTAGCAGCCAGATCCAAGGCGCCGTCGAGCTAAAGATCTATACCGGCACAGGGCCTACGCCAGAGGCAGCTAAAGAAATTAAAAGTGCTCAGATTCGATTGGACTATCGCTACGACGCCTCCCGGCAAAAATGGATGCGACCAAAGTTTAGAATCAAGCTTCACAACACCAGTAATCGGACGCTTTACTGCGCCTGTTTCTATCTAACTGAGCGCTTCAAAGTAGACGTAATCCGACCAGATGGAGTGACTAGCCTGGTGCGCCTATCGCCTGGTGAGGAAATTTGGTTTGCCAACGGTGCGGCGCTAAATGGAAGTGTGGCAGACGTGCTGTGGCGGCAGGGGATTACAGAGTGTCGAGATATTTTGAAGCTGATTGCCTGTACAGACGAGTTCGATCCGACGCTGATGGTGTTAGGTGAGCTGGGTTTACAGCCTGTCCGAAGTGGGACGCGATCGCTCGGCAGTGCATCAGCTGGCGGCAGTCTCAACCGACTGATGAAGCGGGTCAGCACCCGAGATATTGGCTTTGGTGAGGAAGAAGAACTCTACGACGACTGGGTGACCAACCAGATTGACTTTACCTTTGTCCGTCCGCAGCCCTCTACACCAGTTGATCGGTCTCAGCCTAGATCTGTGGGTGCAGGCGTTACGGTTAGAGCCCACTCCGGTCTGAGCGCCAATGTTCGGCTGACCACTGTGCCGCAGGCAACTCGCGATCTAGGCAGCTTCATCTTACCGCCGCTCCTGCAAGAACAGACCGAGTCGCTACAGTTCACCCAGAGCCGAGCGAGCGATCCGGGCCTGAGTGCGATTGAGCTTAGCAACCTCAGCAACGCGGCAGCGGTCACCGCAGAGAACCCGCTGGTGATAGAGGCGCAGGTACCGCTGGGCGAAGACGAGTATGTGCTGCCGATTGCTCACGACGGTGAATTTTATCTGCCGCTGGGCTATGGCAAGGCCAAAAACGGTAAGACTGAGATTGTGATTGAGCGGCTGAGTGAGCCGATTAGCGAGGGCAACCGAAGCGTGACTGGCTCGGTGCGAATTTTCTTTCAGAAGATTGTTGCCAAGAAGCTAGGACTAGACTTCGAATATCCTTTGTTGGCGATCGCTCAACTAGAAGACGCCCGCTCGCACGACGTACAGACGAAAAGCTGCACGTCTTCTCCGCAAATGGCGTCCGCCAAAGTCACATACACGCGCGAAGTTGAGACGGTAAAAGCCAAAGTCGCCGATGCTCAAACTATCGCTATCTATATTCACGGCATCTTTGGGGATACCGAGAGCATGCTGACCAGCTTAGATAATGCGGTTTTAGGAAGTGCGACCTTAGAAAGTGCGATCGCTCCTACACAGCCCGACATGCCCATCGGCGAACTGTATGATCTAGTTCTGGCCTTCGACTACGAAAACCTTAATACGACAATCGATCAAAACGCGCGGCTGCTCAAGGAACGCCTAGAAGCCGTTGGACTTCAGGCAGGTCATGGCAAAACGGTCCACATCATCGCGCATTCTATGGGTGGGCTGGTTTCTCGCTGGTTCATTGAACGCGAAGGCGGCAACCAAATAGTGAACCACCTGATCATGCTAGGAACGCCTAATAATGGATCGCCCTGGCCGCAGGTGCAGGCTGGCGTCACCGCAGCCGTTACATTCGCTCTAAATGGCCTGTCTCTAGTCGCCCTGCCGCTAAAGATTCTAGAAGGGCTGCTAAAGCGAATTGAAACAATAGATGTCTCACTCGATCAGATGCAGCCGGGATCAGACTTCTTGGCAGAGATTGCTAAATCTCCCGACCCTGGCATTCCCTACACGCTGGTCGTTGGGAATACGTCGCTGATGACAGCAGACGCCCAGACGCTGAAGGAGAAGATTGTGCAGCGGCTGGGCAAACTGGTAGAGATGCCTTTCTTCAAGCAGCCCAATGATATTGCGGTGTCAGTCAGCAGCATTGTGTCTATTCCAGCAGGGCGATCGCCTGCACCCAAGCAGCTACCCACCGCCTGCAACCACTTAGAGTATTTCGTTCATCCAGCAGGTCTAGCGTCACTGGCAGAAGCTGTAGTTGGTACGGGTATCCAGTCACCAGCTTCGACATCCTTAGACGAGGAGCGTGATTCTTCCCCTTTTGCTCCTGAGCAGGTTCCGCCTGATTCGTCTAGCCTATTTGGCAACGGAGAATCGGAAGAATCTGCTCAGCCAACGACCGAAGGTGTAGAGACAACCCGTTCGTTTTCAAAATTCTGGATTCTAGGTATCGTGGCGCTGCTCATTGCCGCAGGCGTCGTCTTTTTTCTCACTCAAAAGCCCGCAGCAACACCGACAGTTCCTGACTCCACTGAACAAACGCCATCAGCAGAGTAACGAGACACCCTTACTTTGCTAAGCACTCATTTCCGTAGGGCTCCTTCTAAACAGAGATATAGTCCCTGAACCTGCTGAGAGCTACGGCTGCAAAATATACTTACCCACGTGCTGACCCAACGCCATCTCTTCGTGAGCTTCGCGCACGTCATCTAATGAAAATCGACCTGCAATCGGCAAGCTGTAAGCGCCTGTAGCTACCTGCTCTAGAATATACTGATAGCCTGTTTGCTCGGCAGGCGTCCCGGCCACAAAGTTCAGCAGCCATCCTCTAATCGCCGCGTCTTTACGAATTAGCGGCGAAATGTCTACGGTATCAGGCGTTCCCAATAGACCATAGACCCAGATCGTACCGCCTTGAGCCAGCAGCCGAATCTCGGTATGTAAGAACTCTCCGGCTGCTATCGGGTCAAAAATCACATCTACCCCTTTGCCCTGCGTTATCTGTTTGACGCTGCGCCACCAAGGCTTATCCATTCCTGACTGACGTGTCAGCACAATATGGTCGTACTGGGCTGCCTCTAACCGCCGCAGCGTTTCGACTTTCTCTGGACTGATGGTAGTGCCGATGGTGATACCGCCGCGCTGTTTGACAATTTGGCTAGCGGCGATCGCAACGCTACTGCTCGCGGCAGGCAGCATCACCACCTGCTGCGGCTGTAGGTTCTGCCGCCATACCAGAGCGCCCCACGCTGTCAAAAAAGGTAGCCAGAGCGCTCCTAGTAGCTGATCGTCAACGCCGTCTGGAACTATCACCGTCTCATCTGCCGCCACCAAAATTTCTGATCGATAGGTGCCCCGCTTTGCCACCGCGCCCAAGGTCAAAATCACTCGTTGGCCAACTGAGCGATCGCGCGCACTTTCCCCAACTGCCGTGATCACACCGCCCCCTTCAATTCCCGGCGTGAACGGTGGTTCTCCTGAACTGAGGCGGTACTCACCGCGCCTTGCCATCAGATCCGCCTGATTCATCCCTACGCTTTTCAGCCGCACCACTACCTCGTTCGATCCTGCACTCAGTGCATCTACATCGACCACATCCATCGTGTCAACGCCGCCGAAAGCTCGAACCACTACCTGCTTCATTACAAACTCAAACTCCGATGATGCCAGCAATAAGCTCCTATTCTTGCCTACTTCAGCCGCCTAGATGCAGGGCACACAAAAAGCAGCGAATCCAGGTGCAAGCTGATGAAAACAATGTGGACGAACAACAACACGCTAGAGATCAACCCACCCTGCTGGGAGAGCGCCATGTACTTTCTAGACACCTTCACTTATCTAGAATCCGAATTTGGCATTGTCGATCTAGCAGCAACAGGTATGCTCGACCTATCACATCCGGCTACAGCCGAAGAACTCGACTTGCCTAGAACACTGCGAGTCATCCGTCAAAAAGTATCTATCACTAAATCCATCTTGCACTGGATTGCTAGTAATAGAGAATCACTAGAGGATTGCCCTCTAGAACTGAACGCAAAGTAGGTATTACCGAATGCGGTGTTAGCCTTTTTCCACCCGCAGCCGTACAGAGTCGCCATGCGAGGGCAGTCCTTCTGCGCGGGTCAGAACGTCAATATCTGCGGCCACTGCCTTGAGGGCGCTGCGACTGTACTGCACTAGGCTAGTGTGCTTCATGAAGGTCTCAGTGCTCAGCGGCGACGCGTATCGGGCTGCGCCAGAGGTTGGCAATGTATGATTGGGACCGGCTAGGTAGTCGCCCACAGCCTCAGGTGTGTCATGCCCAAGAAAAATAGCACCCGCTTGATGAATTAGGGGCAGCAATTCCCACGGCTCTTCTACCTCCAACTCCAGATGCTCTGGTGCAAAAATATCTGAAAGTTTCGCCGCCGTCTCTAAGCTATCTACAACAATGGCCACACCGTAGTGGGCGATCGCCTTTTCAGTCAGGGTCTGCCTAGGGTGCTGAGCTAGCTGCTTTTCTACCTCATCGGCGACGGCTTGGGCTAGGTCGCTATCGGTCGTGATCAGTACCGCTGCCGCCATCGGGTCGTGTTCTGCTTGCGCTAGCAAATCAGCCGCTACATGCACTGGATTCGCGCTGCTATCAGCAATTACTAGAACCTCAGACGGACCAGCTAGCGAATCAATGCCGACCTTCCCGTAAACGTGCTTTTTCGCCAGCGTGACGTAGATATTGCCTGGACCTGTAATCACATCTACGGAAGGAATTGTGTGCGTGCCGTATGCCAAAGCGGCGATCGCCTGCGCCCCGCCGACCTGATAAATCTCTTCAACGCCTGCTTCTTGCGCAGCTACTAGCACTGCCGGACTGATAACGCCATCTTGACCAATCGGTGTCACCATGACCACGCGCTCCACTCCAGCGACTCGCGCCGGAATTGCGTTCATCATCACTGTACTGGGATAGCTCGCTCTGCCTCCTGGTACGTAGATACCAGCTTTCTCTACAGGGGTATAGCGCTTGCCAAGCACGACGCCGTTGTCTTCAAAGCTCACCCAGCTTTTCGGCAGTCGCTGCTGGTGAAACTTTTTGATGTTGGTGCAGGCGGTTTGAATGGCTCGCAGCAAGTCTTGCGAGATCTGCTGATAGGCCGCATCTAGCCGAGCACCGTCTACCTTTAGGGTGGCGCTCGTTAGCGTCTGCGCGTCGAATTTCTCAGTGTAGTGCAGTAGTGCTTTATCTCCAGTTTGCCGTACGGCCTCGACGATTTCTTTGACCGTTGCTTCCGCGTCGGCGACCTTTGCATCATGAGTGCGATCGCAAATACGCTGAAGTTCCGCTTTAGCATCACCTAGCTGGTTGATAATTCGCAGCATGTAAGACAAGAGAAAAGGGTCAATCAAGCAAGGCGAACAGCTAACGACCACTCACCACTTTTCAATAGCTTAGCGTGGAATTCTAAAGGGTAGCCAGTCGATAGGTCAAATCACAGGTATCTCTTCCGTCACATTTTTGTAATCTTTTGGCGCTATGTATCACTGAGAAAAGGAATCTTCGATGCTATAATCACTAATTCTGACAGTTTGGCCAAAGCTTACCAAACTGACACGAATACGAGTGATAAAAGTACCAGGGCAACTAGACCAGGGCAACTAGGCAAGAGCAACTGGCGCTGGCAGATCGATAGATAAAAGGCAAAGTAGTAAAAGGCAAAGTAGAAAGCAAGAGTACATATGGCAAATACAAAATCTGCAATTAAACGCATTCGGGTGGCAGAGCGAAATCGGTTGCGGAACAAAGCATACAAATCGGCTGTAAAAACCCTGACCAAGCGATACCATGAGGCACTAGAGGCTGATGCCTCAGCGCCTTCTGAAGAAAGCAGCAAGCTAGTACAAGAAAAAATGTCAGCGGCTGTTAGCAAAATTGATAAGGCCGTCAAGCGCGGCGTACTGCACAAGAACGCAGGCGCTAGACGCAAGTCTCGCTTGGCCAAAGCGTTGAAAAAGCAAGAGGGAACCGATTCTTCCGCTAGCAGCTCAGCAGCGACTGCTCCGACTAGTTCTGAGGAAACAGCCACCGAAGAGACGACTACTGAAGCAGCGAGCGTGAAAGAAGCTAGTGTGGAAACAGATGCCGATGCTTCTGTCACCAGCACTGATGCGTCGAACGAAGCGGAAAGCGAGTAAGCTGACGCATTCAAGAATGCCTGCTGCTTGAATGTCTGCCTGTGAATCTCTACCGAAGAACTCTTAGATCTTTATTCTCTAACAATGCCGTATGCGTCTTGTTGACACCCACGTTCATATCAATTTCGATTCTTTTGATGTTGATAGAGATGAGGTGGCTACGGCTTGGAGAGAGGCAGGCGTTGCGCATTTGGTTCACTCCTGTGTCGATCCTAGTGAATTTGAAAAGATTCAGGCGATCGCCCAGCGCTATCCGGAAGTGTCCTTCGCCGTTGGCCTGCATCCATTGGATATGGACAAATGGACCGATAGCACACCAGCCGACATTGAGCGCCTAGCGCGATCAGATGCAAAGGTCGTTGCGATTGGCGAGATGGGCCTAGACTTTTTCAAAGCTGATGATAGAGTCCTGCAAAAGCAAGCTTTTACTGCTCAGTTAGAAGTCGCTCAGTCTTTGGATCTGCCGGTGATTATTCACTGCCGGGAAGCGGCTGATGAGATGGCCGAACTGCTAGAGGCGTTCATCAAAAAGAACGGTCGCGTCAAAGGTGTGATGCACTGCTGGACGGGCAGCCCTGAAGAAACTCAGCGTTTTTTAGACCTAGGCTTTTTCATCAGCTTTAGTGGGATTGTCACGTTCAAAAGTGCAAAGCAGGTCCAGGCTTCAGCCAAGATGGTGCCGAGCGATCGCATCCTAGTAGAAACTGACTGCCCCTTTCTCTCACCTGTGCCCAAGCGAAAGGAAAAGCGCAATCAGCCTGCCTTCGTCAGGCATGTTGCTGAATATGTGGCTGAGCTAAGAGGGGTTTCTTTGGATGCGATCGCCGAGCAAACTACTCGCAACGCGCAGCAACTATTTGCGCTGCCGACCAAACTTCTCACACCATAAAACAAAGATCTTGACATTATGATGTTTTTGAGCTGCATGTTTGGCCTATGATGTATAAGCCGAAAAAATATTTTTTGATACGTTCGTCGACTACCGCAGTACCCTTCCACTAATAAAAAGACCTCAATATCCCCATTTTTACAGGATACAAGCCTTGTATGTTAGCTGAAGTGAACCCCTGTTCTCTGAAAAAATCATCCCCCAATCATCTTCCCTTTGCCAACTCAATCCTCGAATTCCCTTGAGCTCTTCTTCTCCACAGGGGTGAGTTTCACAATTCTTAACAAGAAAAGTCAGAGTTTGCTTTCTCTACAGCTTCTTTCTCTCAATGAGTACGCCCGTAAGTATATACGTACTGAGCATATCTCGATTTTGCTCGGTCTTGATCACTCTATCTTGGCAAGGTGCACGTATGAGCACTAGCGCTGATAAGGACTACGTAAGTACTTAAGCAATGCTCCAAAGCGCTGTTCAGTGCAGCGTTTTGTACAAGAGCCTCTTCACGGAAGCTTTGCTGAGCATAGATGTCTCGAACAGTCCGGCCCCAACTAATTCATCTCATTTATTGAAATGAGCGCGATCAGCTAAGAGATAGCAACATACCTGCTCTTTTTTTACACTCATCTTTCCTACCTAGCTCTTTTCACTTAGCCCTTTTATCTTTTCCACTCTTTGTAGTAACCGCTTGCCTTTGCCAGGCGCGATTTTCTTGAGGAACGCATGACTGACTCTACTCTTACCACCGTTGACGCTACGCTTACTACCGTTGACTCTGCTGCGCTCACCCCGTCTGCTACCAACACAACACCCGTCCATCTACTGCCCGATTTAGTAGAGATCCAAAGAGCTAGCTTTCGCTGGTTCCTAGGAGAAGGACTCGTTGAAGAGCTAGAGAGCTTTTCTCCTATTACTGACTACACTGGCAAGCTAGAGCTGCATTTCTTGGGCAAGGACTATCGGCTCAAGGCTCCCAAGTACATGGTGGACGAGGCCAAACGTCGCGATAGTACTTACTCAGTACAAATGTACGTCCCTACTCGCCTAATTAACAAGGAAACGGGCGATATTAAAGAGCAAGAAGTCTTTATTGGCGATCTGCCATTGATGACTGATCGCGGTACTTTCATCATTAACGGCGCTGAGCGAGTCATCGTCAACCAGATTGTCCGTAGCCCTGGCGTTTATTACAAGGCTGAGACAGATAAGCACGGTCGTCGTACGTACACCGCTAACTTGATTCCTAACCGAGGCGCGTGGCTGAAGTTTGAGACAGACAAGAACGATCTGGTCTGGGTGCGGATCGATAAAACGCGTAAACTCTCTGCCCAGGTTCTGCTAAAGGCATTGGGTCTTAGCGACGGCGAAATTTTTGACTCGCTGCGTCATCCTGAATACTTTCAGAAAACTATCGAAAAAGAAGGCCAGTTTAGCGAAGAAGAAGCGCTACTAGAGCTTTATCGCAAGCTGCGTCCAGGTGAACCCCCGACTGTTAACGGCGGTCAGCAGCTGCTAGAGTCTCGCTTCTTTGATCCCAAGCGCTACGACTTGGGTAAGGTAGGCCGTCACAAGCTTAACCGCAAGCTGCGCCTCAGTATTCCTGAATCGACTCGGGTGCTGACACCTCAAGATATCGTCTCTGCTATCGACTACTTGATCAACCTAGAGTTTGACATTGGTAACCCGGACGATATTGACCACCTCGGCAATCGCCGCGTTCGCTCTGTAGGCGAGCTTTTACAAAACCAGGTCCGAGTTGGATTAAACCGCCTAGAGCGAATCATTCGTGAGCGGATGACCGTTTCTGATGCTGATTCTTTGACACCGGCTTCGCTAGTCAACCCGAAGCCGTTAGTGGCTGCCATCAAAGAGTTCTTTGGCTCTAGCCAACTCTCTCAGTTCATGGATCAAACCAATCCACTCGCTGAGCTGACTCATAAGCGTAGGATCAGCGCCCTTGGGCCAGGCGGTCTCACCCGTGAGCGAGCGGGCTTTGCTGTTAGGGATATTCACCCTTCTCACCACGGCAGAATCTGCCCGATTGAGACTCCAGAGGGTCCTAACGCAGGTCTGATCGGTTCACTGGCGACGCACGCCCGCGTGAACGACTTTGGCTTTATCGAGACGCCTTTCTTCCCAGTCGTCAACGGTCAAATCATCAAGGACAAACCAGCCGTCTACATGACCGCTGATGAGGAAGACGATCTGCGCGTAGCACCTGGTGACGTGCCGATTGACTCTGATAACAATATTCTGGGCGAGTCCGTACCGGTCCGATACCGACAGGACTTCACGGTGACCTCTCCAAAAGAAGTCGACTATGTAGCGGTTTCTCCGGTGCAGATCATTTCAGTAGCGACTTCGCTGATTCCTTTCCTAGAACATGACGATGCTAACCGAGCGCTGATGGGATCGAACATGCAGCGTCAGGCGGTGCCTCTACTGCGGCCTGAACGGGCGCTAGTCGGCACAGGGCTAGAAGCGCAGGCAGCTCGCGACTCTGGAATGGTCATTATCAGCCGGACTGATGGCGTCGTTAGCTATGTCGATGCGAACTGGATCAAGGTCACAGACACAGAAGGAAAAGTTCACTCTTACGAGCTGCAAAAGTATCAGCGCTCTAACCAGGACACCTGTTTAAACCAGCGTCCGTTTGTCTTTGAAGGCACCAAAGTTGTAGCAGGTCAGGTAATGGCCGATGGCTCTGCGACTGAGGGGGGTGAAATTGCCCTGGGTCAGAATGTGCTGATTACCTACATGCCGTGGGAGGGCTACAACTATGAGGATGCCATCCTGCTAAGTGAGCGTCTGGTCTATGAAGACGTGTATACCTCTATCCACATTGAAAAGTTTGAGATCGAGGCGCGTCAGACCAAGCTTGGCCCTGAGGAGATCACCCGTGAGATTCCAAACGTGGGTGAGGACGCGCTGCGTCAGCTAGACGAAACTGGGATTATTCGCGTGGGTGCGTGGGTGAGCTCTGGCGATATCTTAGTCGGTAAAGTCACGCCAAAAGGTGAGTCGGACCAGCCGCCAGAAGAGAAGCTGCTGCGAGCTATTTTTGGTGAAAAAGCCAGAGACGTTCGTGACAACTCTTTGCGCGTACCTAACGGTGAGAAAGGTCGGGTTGTAGACGTCCGCGTCTTTACCCGTGAGCAAGGCGATGAGCTACCACCGGGTGCGAACATGGTAGTCCGCGTCTATGTTGCTCAAAAGCGCAAAATTCAAGTTGGCGACAAAATGGCCGGGCGTCACGGCAATAAGGGGATTATCTCTAGGATTTTGCCGATTGAAGATATGCCTTATCTGCCAGACGGGACGCCGATTGATATCGTGCTTAATCCCCTGGGTGTGCCTTCTCGTATGAACGTAGGTCAGGTATTTGAGGCGCTGCTCGGCTGGGCCGGACAGAACCTAGACGCTCGGTTTAAGGTGACGCCGTTTGACGAGATGTATGGCGAAGAGGCTTCTCTAGAGACCACCCATGGCAAGCTAGAAGAGGCTCGTGAACAGAGCGGCAAAGACTGGGTGTTTAATCCGGATAATCCTGGAAAAATTCAGCTCTACGACGGTCGTACGGGTGAGCCTTTTGATCAAGAGGTCACGGTCGGTCAATCCTACATGCTGAAGCTGGTTCACCTGGTCGATGACAAAATCCACGCTCGCTCTACTGGCCCTTATTCGCTAGTGACTCAGCAACCGCTAGGTGGTAAGGCGCAGCAGGGTGGTCAGCGCTTTGGTGAGATGGAGGTATGGGCGCTAGAGTCATTTGGCGCGGCGTACACGCTTCAAGAGCTGCTAACTGTCAAGTCTGACGATATGCAGGGTAGAAACGAGGCGCTCAACGCAATTGTTAAAGGTAAGGCGATTCCTAGACCCGGTACGCCTGAATCTTTCAAGGTATTGATGCGAGAGCTTCAGTCGCTGTGTTTGGATATTGCGGTGCATAAGCTAGAGACTCAAGAAGATGGAACTAGCCGTGATAGCGAAGTCGATCTGATGGCCGATGTGGGCAACCGCCGGACGCCGTCTCGTCCCACTTATGAGTCGATCTCTAGAGAGGAACCGATGGGAACAGCGGGTATGGCCGGAGCTGCGATCGCTCCTTAGGATCTAGCGTCCCTGGCACTGTCTCTGCTAGCAACGCTGCCGGTAGTGTTTCTGGTATCGAGACCGGTCCTATCACACTGCTAGAGAGCCAGACAGATACTCAGTCAGACAGCCAGCCATCGCAGCCGATCTAGGTCAATCAAATTCTGTTAGTTCGATTTGTCAGTTTAGATCTGCACGATAGCTAGCCAGATTGAGTTTGACAGATCGAACCAGCCTCATCAAGTTGTAAGGGAATAGATAGTAAGGAAACAAAGGATGCCGAAAGTAGAACAGCGGTTTGACTATGTCAAGATTGGCATTGCTTCACCAGCAAGGATCAAAGAGTGGGGAGAGCGGACCTTACCCAACGGCACTGTAGTGGGGGAAGTCACAAAGCCAGAGACAATCAACTACAGAACCCTAAAGCCCGAGATGGACGGACTGTTTTGTGAGCGAATCTTTGGCCCTGCAAAGGACTGGGAATGTCACTGCGGCAAATATAAAAGAGTGCGTCATAGAGGAATTGTCTGTGAGCGCTGCGGCGTCGAAGTCACCGAGTCGCGGGTCCGTCGTCATCGGATGGGATACATCAAGCTGGCCGCGCCGGTTGCTCACGTTTGGTATCTAAAAGGCATTCCTAGCTACATTGCGATTTTGCTAGACATGCCGCTGCGGGACGTTGAGCAGATTGTGTACTTCAACGCGTACGTGGTGCTAGATGCCGGCAACGCAGACAACCTCTCCTACAAACAGCTACTGAGTGAAGATCAGTGGATGGAGATTGAAGATCAGCTCTATGCGGACGAATCGCAGCTGTCCGGTATCGAAGTTGGCATCGGTGCTGAGGCGCTAAAGCGGCTATTAGAAGATCTTCAGCTAGAAGAAACTGCTGAGATGCTGCGAGAGACAATCGCCACCTCAAAAGGTCAAAAGCGCGCCAAGCTGATCAAGCGTCTGCGCGTCATTGACAACTTCATCGCAACGGGCTCCAAGCCAGACTGGATGGTGCTGGACGTCATTCCGGTAATTCCGCCTGATCTGCGACCGATGGTGCAGCTAGACGGTGGTCGATTTGCCACCTCTGACCTAAACGATCTGTACCGCCGCGTGATCAACCGGAACAATCGCTTAGCCAGTTTGCAGGAGATTCTAGCGCCCGAGATCATCGTTCGTAATGAGAAGCGGATGCTGCAAGAGGCCGTGGACGCTCTGATCGATAACGGTCGTCGGGGCCGGACAGTGGTCGGCGCGAACAACCGTCCGCTGAAGTCTCTATCCGACATCATTGAAGGTAAGCAAGGCCGATTCCGCCAGAACCTTCTGGGTAAGCGGGTTGACTATTCTGGCCGTTCGGTAATTGTGGTGGGTCCGAACCTGAAAATTCATCAGTGCGGACTGCCGCGTGAGATGGCGATCGAGCTATTCCAGCCATTCGTGATTCATCGGCTGATTCGGCAGGGCCTAGTGAACAACATCAAGGCGGCGAAAAAGCTAATTCAGCGCAACGATCCTAGCGTCTGGGAAGTGCTAGAGGATGTGATTGAAAACCATCCGGTCATGCTGAACCGAGCGCCGACATTGCACAGACTCGGTATTCAGGCGTTTGAGCCGATTATGGTAGAAGGCCGTGCGATTCAGCTTCATCCGCTAGTTTGTCCGGCGTTCAACGCTGACTTTGATGGTGACCAGATGGCGGTTCATGTGCCGCTGTCGCTAGAGGCACAGTCGGAGGCGCGGCTGCTGATGCTGGCTTCTAACAACGTGCTTTCGCCTGCAACCGGGCGACCAATCATCACGCCGAGTCAGGATATGGTACTGGGCTGCTACTACCTAACGGCGGAGAATCCTGGTAAGCAAAAGGGGGCAGGGCGATACTTTGCCAATATGGAAGATGCGATCGCCGCCTACGAACAGGGCAACGTCGATCTCCATGCCAAAGTCTGGCTCCGCTTCCTTGGTGAAGTAGAAACCGCTGAAGATGATAGCGAACCAATCAAGGTCGAAGACGACGGCAGCGGTGGTTCGACCAAGATCTACAAATTCCGCCGAGTTAGAGAAGACGAATCAGGCAACGTCATATCACAGTACGTAGAGACAACGCCTGGCCGGATCATCTACAACAACGTGGTACTAGGCGCACTGGCAGAATAGCCTGATTCAAACAAGCCATAGCAAACACTAGCGATAGATACCAGAAAGAGCTAGCTCGAACAAAAGCTAGCTCTACAGTCTAAAAACAGCATTAGCAACCAGCAGCAAAGCAGACTTCGAAGGGAAAAAGCAGAGCATGACAGAGCAGCAGAGCGAATCAAAGCCAAGAGTATTTAGAAACCGAGTCATTGACAAAAAGCAGCTAAAGAACCTGGTGTCCTGGTCGTTTGAACACTACGGCACCGCTCGTACCTCTCAGATGGCCGATGAGATCAAGAGCCTTGGCTTTAAATACGCGACTCAAGCAGGGGTTTCTATCAGCGTAGAAGACCTAGAAGTTCCGCCTAGTAAAAAGGCGATGCTAGAGTCCGCCGAGCAGGAAATTCGCGATACCGAAGAGCGCTACACCCGTGGCGAAATCACTGAAGTAGAGCGTTTTCAAAAAGTAATCGACACCTGGAACAGCACCAGCGAGCACCTAAAAGACAAGGTAGTCGAGAACTTTCGCGAGAATAACCCGCTCAACTCCGTGTACATGATGTCCAACTCGGGTGCGAGGGGCAACATTTCACAGGTCCGTCAGCTTGTGGGTATGCGCGGTCTGATGGCCAATCCGCAGGGTGAAATCATTGACCTGCCGATTAAGACCAACTTCCGCGAAGGTTTAACGGTCACTGAGTACATCATTTCCTCCTATGGTGCGCGTAAAGGTCTAGTTGATACTGCCTTACGAACGGCTGACTCTGGCTATTTGACTCGTCGCCTGGTAGACGTTTCCCAGGACGTAATTGTCCGTGAGATCGACTGTGGCACTGACAGATATATCCCAGTCAGGCCGATGACAGACGGTGAGCGAGTTTTGATTCCGCTCAAAGACCGTTTGCTTGGTCGGGTTCCGGCTGAAGATGTTCTACATCCGAAAACAGGCGAGGTGATTGTGGCTCGCAACGAGTCAATCACAGATGATATTGCCAACGCGATTGGCGCAGCAAAGGTCAAAGAGATCAAAGCTCGCTCGGCGCTCACTTGTGAAGCAGCCCGTTCTGTTTGTCAGCATTGCTACGGCTGGAGTCTGGCGCACTCTCACATGGTAGATCTAGGCGAAGCGGTTGGAATTATCGCTGCGCAATCTATTGGCGAACCGGGAACGCAGCTAACTATGCGGACCTTCCACACAGGCGGTACGTTTACAGGCGAGCTAGCCCCTCAGGTGAATGCCAAACGTGGCGGTATTATTCGCATTCATGACGATCTAAAAACTCGCGCTTTCCGCACCCGCCACGGGGAAGATGCGCTGGTGATGGATGCGAACTGTCAGATCGCCATCGAATCGAACGGAAAAGAATACCCCGTCTCGCTACCTAAGAACGCAATTTTGTTTGCCAAAGACGGCGACGAGATTAAAAAGGGCGAAATGATTGCGGAGATGCCTAGCACTAGCCGAGTGCGCAAGGTCACAGAGAAAGCGAGTAAGGACGTAACCTCCGATCTATCTGGTGAGGTTAAGTTTGACGGTCTGGTCCAAGAAGAAAAGACTGACCGCCAGGGCAACATGACTCGTCTAGCTCAGCGGGGCGGACTGATGTGGGTGCTCTCAGGTGAGGTGTACAACCTACCGCCGGGCGCGGAGCCAGTGGTTAAGAACGGCGATCGCATCGAAGCCTCTGGCGTACTTGCCGAAACCAAGCTAATCACAGAGCGCGGCGGCATCGTGCGACTCACTGACACCTCAAACGACGGGAAAGGTGGCCGGGAAGTCGAAATTATCACCGCTTCTGTTGTCCTTGATCGGGCTGAAGTTGAAGTCGAAAGCGGTCAGGGCCGCGAGCACTACTTCTTGAACACGTCCACAGGGCAGAAATTCTCAATCAACGCTACCCCTGGCACTAAAGTCACTAATGCTCAGGTCGTTGCCGAGCTAGTCGATGACACCTTCCGTACTCAGACTGGCGGCATCATCAAGTTTGCCGGAGTCGAAGTCTCGAAGCGAGGCAAAGCAAAGACTGGCTACGAAGTCACCAAAGGCGGCACGCTGCTGTGGATTCCAGAAGAAGCTCACGAAATCAACAAGGACATTTCCTTGCTGATGGTAGAAGACGGCCAGTACGTCGAAGCAGGTACTGAAGTTGTTAAGGACATCTTCTGTCAGACCAACGGCGTCGTCGAAGTCACCCAGAAAAATGACATTCTGCGCGAAATTGTGATTCGCCCTGGCGATATTCACATGGTCGATAGCCCAGACGATGCGGGTAAAAAGAATGGCGATATTGTCAACGCAGGTGAAGAAGTCATGCCTGGTGTCGTTGCTGACTCGCTACGCTACGTAGAGCATGTAGAAACGCCCGAGGGCGCAGCATTACTGCTTCGCCCTGTACAGGAATTTGAAGTCCCAGATGAGGCTTCTATTCCAAGTCAAACTTCTGTCAGTGACAGCGACGATAAAGGAATCAGCCTCAAGGCGGTTCAGCGACTCCTCTACAAAGACGGAGAGCGGGTGAAGTCAGTTGAAGGGCTAGAAATCTTGAGAACGCAGCTAGTTCTAGAGATTGATGAAGGCGGCAGTCAGCTTACTGCTGATATTGAACTGACTGCCGACAGCGATGACGAAGATGCCAAACAGCGGCTACAGCTAGTGGTCTTAGAGACTCTAGTCGTGCGCCGCGATATTGAGGCAGATCAGACCCAAGGCAGTACCCGGACGCGCTTGCTAGTCCAAGACGGAGACGAAATTCAGCCGGGTGCAGTCATTGCTCGGACTGAAATCCAGTCGAAGGAAGCGGGCGAGATTCGTGGTATCCGCGAAGATTTGGAGTCGGTTCGCCGGATTCTAGTAGTCCGTGATGCCGACCGGATTACGATTCCGACAGATGGTAATTCGCCAACAGTTTCTGAAGGTGATTTGCTCGTTGATAATACTGAGATTGCACCGGGTGTGACCACAGTCGAATCAGGGCAGGTAATCTCAGTAAGTGACCAGGAAGTTGTGATGAGACTCGCTAGACCTTACCGGGTGTCTACCGGTGCGGTTCTACATATTGAGAACAGCGACTTGGTACAGCGCGGTGACGGCCTGGTGCTGCTGGTATTTGAGCGCGCTAAGACTGGCGATATCATTCAGGGCCTGCCTCGAATTGAAGAGCTGCTCGAAGCCCGTAAGCCTAAGGAAGCCTGCATACTAGCGGAGCGACCCGGCACAGCAGAGGTCGTCTACGCAGAAGATGAGACCGTCGAGATCAAGGTGATTGAAAGCGATGGTGTAGTTACCGACTATCCAGTCACTCCAGGTCAAAACCTGGTCATTGCTGACGGTCAAAAGGTGGATACCGGCGAAGCGCTCACTGATGGTCCTTCTAACCCTCATCAGATTCTAGAGGTGTTCTACAAGTACTATCGCGAGACTGGTAAGGGCACTCACGAAGCTGCCATGCTCAGCTTGGAGAGGGTTCAGTCCTTCCTTGTGAACGAAGTGCAGTCGGTATATCAGTCTCAAGGGATTGATATTTCGGATAAGCACATTGAGGTAATTGTCCGGCAGATGACTTCGAAGGCGCGGCTAGAAGATGGTGGAGACACCACAATGCTACCAGGTGAGCTAGTCGAGATCAGGCAGCTAGAGCAGGTGAACGAGGCGATGTCGATTACGGGTATGGCCCCGGCAGACTACACGCCCGTGCTGCTGGGCATCACTAAGGCTTCTTTGAACACAGATAGCTTTATCTCGGCAGCTAGCTTCCAGGAAACGACTCGCGTCCTGACCGAAGCTGCTATTCAAGGTAAGTCTGACTGGCTACGGGGCCTGAAAGAGAACGTGATTATCGGTCGCTTGATTCCGGCGGGTACTGGCTTCAATGCTTACGAAGAGCCTAGCTCTCCTGAGGTTGATACCTCGTTCGACGGCACGTTCTTGAGCAACGATATGGCGCTGTCTGACATGGTGCTAGATGATCGCACGGCTAGAGCCTATGACCGCGAGGGCGGTTTGGATCTAATCGCTGGTGATGGCATGGTCGGTGGTACGGAGAAGAAAGCGGAAGAAACCGATAAGATGCCTTCTACCCTGATTGGAGGGGATGGTTTGGTTGATGATCAAACCGGGTCTCTAGGTTCCTAATATCAAATCCTGAGCGCTTGACCGCCGGATTGCCGTAGGGATGTAGTATGCTGCATCTCTACGGTTTGTGGCTTGATCAGCATAGAGATTTGCCACTAGAAAAGCCCAGAGGGAGAACCTCTGGGCTTCTTTGTTTGCTTCATCCTGCGCGGTTGTTGGCTATGCGCTTTCTTGTTCTGAAAGATCGGCTGTCTTGACCGAGAGCTGCTGGGTGCGATCGCCCCTTTGCAAAGTCATTTCCAAAAGTTCACCGACCTTCACCTGATCGACCCGGCTCTGGAGCTGATCGGCCTGCTTCACCCGAATGCCTGCCACCTTTGTGATCACATCGCCGCGTCGCAGTCCAGCATCAGCCGCAGGGGTGTTCGGCAGTACGCGCACGACTAACACACCGTCAGTTTCTGGTAGCGCGATCGCACTATTAGGATCTTCGTTATTCATCTTGGCCATATCGGGCGTTAGCGTCGCAATCTGCACGCCTAGATAAGGATGCGCAATTCGCTCACCGCGAGACAGGCTAGCCTGAATTGCCTTAGCCTTATTAATCGGAATCGCGAACCCGATGCCCATCGCATCAGCGCGGATGGCAGTGTTGATACCGATGACTTCACCCTGCGCATTTAGCAGTGGACCGCCGGAGTTGCCAGGATTAATTGCAGCGTCTGTTTGGATAAAATCTATCCGCTTGTCAGGAATGCCAACAGCGGCGCTAGAACGCTTGAGGGTGCTGACGATGCCAAGCGTGACCGTGTTGTCTAGACCGAGCGGATTGCCAACTGCGATCGCCCAGTCCCCCACTTCTACACCATCAGAATCGCCTAGCCTAGAAATCGGCAGCGCATCGCCCGCCGTATTGATCCGAATCACCGCCAGATCCGTAATCTCATCGACCCCTTCTACATACCCTTCAAACTGACGACCATCCTTTAGCTTTACCGTTACCTGGTCGGCATTATTCACCACATGCGCGTTTGTCAGAATATCGCCTTGCTCATTGATGATGAAGCCCGAGCCTTGACCGCGCAGATGTTCTTCTTGAGGAATGCTTTGAAATCCGCTACCCATCCGTCCTCTAAAAAACGGATCGTCGTAGAACATATCCGGCACGTTTCGCGTCACCGTTCTTTCTGTATCAATCCGAACAACCGCATCGCCTACAGAACGAACCGCATTGGCCACAAAGCTCTCTGAAGAGAGGCTTTCTGGAGAGAGCGCTGTCGCCGCAGGAGCAGTGGCCATCGGGGCGGCCGACTGAGCCCACACCGGCAAGGCCCACAGACTGTTGGTCAGCAGCAAAGTCACAGCGACAGTCGCCATCCGCCTGAAAAACAAGCCAATCGATGCCAAGCTAGGAATGAATTTCATAAGCGCTCTCTTCTGCGAATAACGGATACAAACAAAGGTCAAAAAATTGCGATAAGGAACATCCAAAGAATAAGGATACCTACCTTATTCTGACAGTTTCTTCAAAGCTGTGGAGTGTGGATGTACGAGACCAAGAGGTACGGGTTTTGCGATCAAGTCACTATATTGGCGCTATTATGACCGAGACCTCAACCGACATCTGTAGCTCTTGCTTCTGTATCCCAAATTTGAGCTATATGGCTTTCCATCCCATCAAAAGCTCGCTCATTATCAGTCTGCTGCTAGCAGGCTGTAGTAGCTTACCCAGGTCCAACGAAGCTCAGCTTGCAGACCATCTATCGAGTACAGGTGCCAAAATGTATGGCGCTTATTGGTGCCCGCACTGCGCCATACAAAAAAAATATTTTCGCGGAGCCGCTAGCAGACTGCCATATGTAGAATGCGATGCAAACGGACTAAACGCTGAGGTAGCGCTATGCCAAGCAGCAGGAATAGACGCCTATCCAACTTGGGTGATTGAAGGTAATTACTACTTTGGCGCGCAGCCGTTGAGAAAGCTAGCAGCGCTGTCGGGGTTTGAAGATCCTAGCGATACGGAGGATGTTAGAGAAGCCACTACAAAAAGAGGGAGATTAGCTGACGACAGCGTAATCCACTAGCTGAAGAATCTTCTGGCGTAGGGTGTCCATGCCCATGTTCTTTGCGACTGAGACGAAGACAGCTTGGGGGTATTCATCCTTGGCTAGCTCCAGCGCGTCGGTTTCAGCTTGGTCGAGCTTGTTGAACACCAGCAAAATTGGTCCGGGTGTGATCGGCATCTGGCCGAGTAGACTCATCACCGAGCGGATGTGGTCTTGCCAAGCGTGATGAGAGGCATCGACCATATGAATCAAAGCGTCAGCCTCGGTGACTTCTTCTAGCGTGGCGCGAAAAGCGTCCATCAGCGCAGGGGGAAGATCTTGGATGAAACCTACCGTATCTGTCAGAACTAATGAGCGGGGTTCGTGAGTTTTGTCATCGTTGATGACGATGCGGCGGGTGGTGGGATCGAGGGTGGCAAAAAGCTGGTCGGCGGCGTAGACTTCTGCATCCGTCAGGCGATTGAGCAGGGTGGATTTGCCTGCATTGGTGTAGCCGATGATGGCGACAGAAGGCACTGAGTTGTGCTGACGACGCTGACGCAATCGGGTTCTATGGGCCTGAAGCTGGTTGACTTCTGCTTGCAAGCGAGTGATGCGTTTTTGAATGGCACGGCGTTCGGTCTCTAGCTTGGTTTCACCAGGCCCTCTAGTGCCGATACCACCGCCGAGTCTAGACATCGCTTGGCCGCGTCCAGTGAGCCTGGGCAACTGATACTCTAGCTGGGCAAGTTCAACCTGGAGCTTACCTTCGCCGGATTTGGCTCGCTGAGCGAAGATGTCAAGAATTAGCTCGGTGCGGTCGACGACGCGAACGCCGACGGTTTTCTCTAGATTGCGGATTTGACCGGGGGAAAGATCGCGGTTAAAGACGATCAGGTTAGCGCCTAGCGTTTGGACAGATAGGGCAATTTCGTCGACTTTACCGGCTCCAATCACGGTTTGGGGATGAGGGCGCGATCGCTTCTGCTTAGTCACCTGTAAAACATCGCCGCCCTGCTGTCTCGACTAGTCGCTCAATCTCCGCTAGTCCATTCTTAAACGACTCTTCCTTCATTTTGTCTGTCAGCAGCCCCACTACCAGAACGCGATCATGATCGCTATCTACCTGCTGAGCGACGAATTCTCGCCGAAATTCTTCTTCTAGACCTTCAGCCAAGTCTAAAAAGTCCTGCTGATTTAGTTCGTCCAAGCTCAGCGGGTCTGAGACCGCCCACTGAACTTCAGGGTGAGGGACTAGGTGAGCTAGATAAGCATCGCGGATGTAGCCTGTAGCGCCACCGCCTTTGCGCTTGAATCCAGTACCGGTCAAGGTCAGCAGCGCGATCGCGTCTAGCCTTTGGATCGCCATCGCCGTCAGTACGCTGTGGCTAGGTGGCTCTAGCTTTAGCTGTGTGGCAATGCAGCGAATGCCACACAGACGCTCTGCGCCATAGCGAGGCAGTTCTAGGACCGGAATTTGAGTTTTGCGTGGGCTGCCGACACCAACGCGGATAACGTGGCCGCGCCGATCAACGTAGGCGCAGACGCCCTGATTAATGTCGGTACTAACCGCGGCTAGTCTCTGTGCGAATTCTGGGGTGGTGACGCGATCTACGGGCAATCGCTGGTGATAGATCCTTTGGAGCTCTTTTAGCTGGCTGGATTTTAGACCTTTGAGCTCGCCGTAAATTTTTTCTATGGGGCGCTCCTACAGCAGTGCGATAAACGTGTGTTTTCTATTCTAGAGAATGGATTGGGGTTGATTGGGCGATCGCACACTAAGCGTCACATTTACACAGCTAGCCACTTACCTCAATCATCGAGTAGTACAAATAGTAGTACAATAAGCTACAGATAATACTTGTGCGATGTCCGTATTTAGCGTACATATCTCAGGGTATGTACATAGGTTGATGACAGCGCCGGGTGAACTTGGTATTTGTCAATGTATCTTGCCTAACCAGCACACTCGCTTTATAGATCAGGCTCTATTATGATGCTTTGATTCGTTCCCTCTACTCCACAGTTCACGGAGATTTTTGAGGTTCGCTGCTACTTGACCCAATGGCGGCTAGCTTCGCTTCTTTGGTAAGTACGATCATTAAATTCAAAGCTTTGGAACAGACCCCTAGCCCAATCGTTGTTAACTTCAGAGGACTTATTATGGCGACAGACACACAGACAGACAGCACAGTTTTTACAGAGAACAGTGACCCCATCAGCGGCAGCACTTCTACCGAGACGAGTACCAGCGATACGATGGAACAGGTCAAGCGAATCACTGCGCAGGCGGTTGATAAGCTGGGCGACCTAGACAAGTACTTCGGCGAATTCTTCCAGGAATACAAGCGACCTCTGATTGCCCTGGGACTATTCTTCGGCTTGTTTCTTTCTATCAAGCTAACGCTAGCTGTTCTAGAAGCGATTAATGAGGTACCTGTTTTAGCGCCTTTGTTTGAGTTGATTGGCCTACTTTATAGCGGTTGGTTCGTTTATCGCTATTTGCTTAAAGCCTCCAATCGCAGCGAGCTAGCTAGTGAAATGAACGCGCTCAAAGACCAGGTTTTGGGCCGCGCTTCTAAGCTTTAGACTCCGAGCTTTAAACAGTTGGGCAAATACAGATGCTGACTTTTGCGCTGTGTCCATATTCTCTATGCCGCTGCTCTGACATCAGGACCAGCGGCATTCTAGTAGAGATCCGAACCTCGACCCGTCTGTTGACTAGCGGCGCGGATCCTATACTAGGGAGAGAAACATAAAAGCAGGCATACGAGGCAGTAGGCCGTGGAATTGAACAAAGAAGTAATGCAGGCGGTAGAGTCCCTTGATTACCGGGTGACGGTGGGGGATGTAGCGACGAAGGCAGGTCTAAATGTAGACGTTGCACAGCAGGGACTGCTGGCGCTAGCGTCAGAGACACAAGGACATATGCAGGTCTCTGAAAGTGGAGAGATCGCCTATGAGTTTCCCAAGAATTTTCGTAATGTGCTGCGCAATAAGTATTGGCAGCTACGCGCTCAAGAAATACTATCAAAGGTTTGGAGCGCACTATTCTATGTGATTCGGATTTCGTTCGGCATTATGCTGATGCTCTCGATTGCAATCATTTCGATTGCAATTATCGCTTTGGTGATTGCAGCAAGTAGTCAAGGCGGCGGTGGCAACAACCGTGATGATCGCAATGGCGGTGGCGGATTTATCTTCTTTCCGACGAATTTCTTCTACCTGTTTGACTTTAATTACGGACGCGGCAGACGGCGATATCCGAACCGAGGAGCCAGTCGATATGGCGGTGACTATAGGACTAGCAGAGGTCGCTCTACTCAACCCAATGGAAAGCTGCCATTCTTAGAAGCGGTCTTTTCGTTTTTGTTTGGTGATGGTGATCCGAACGAGGATCTAGAAGAGAGACGGTGGCAGACGATTGGTAGCGTGATTGCGAATAATGGGGGGGCGATCGCAGCCGAACAAGTCACCCCCTACCTAGACGATCTAGGTGAAGGCTCAGATCGAGAATACGAAGACTACATGCTGCCCGTGCTCACTCGCTTCAACGGTCAGCCCGAGGTCAGCCCGACTGGGGAAATGGTCTACTACTTTCCAGAGCTGCAAGTCTCGGCAATGCAAAGAGGTAAAGCGGCTGTCAGCGCCTACCTAAAAGAGACAAAGCGTAAGTTCACCAGCGCTACCTCTGATCAGGTAATGCTCTCGATTGGCTTAGGTTCACTGAACCTAATACTTGCTTTAGTTCTATGGAATTTGCTACAAACCGCTGTCGTTGATATCGCATTTATCACCTTTGTGCATTCTATTCTCTGGCTGCTCGCAGGTTATGGCGTAGCATTCCTAGGCATTCCCTTAATTCGCTATTACTGGATGCTTGGACAGAACGCAAAGATTGAAAAGAGAAATGATGAGAGAGCATTGAGAGCCACAGCCCTGAATCGTTTGGGCGCTGCCTTCCAGCAGAAGCTAGCCTTTGCCAAACAGTTCGCTGCTCAGAAAGTATTGAATGAGAAAGAGGCCGTCTACAGTACAGAGACAGATCTAGCAGACCAAGGCGGTGACCCTGATGAATCTGACTTTCTGCGTAGGCTAAATGAGATTTAGGAAAGGACAAAGATAGTAATACAATTACACTACTGTTGTAGCGACTGCTGTAGGAAAAGTACTGATTGATGAGCGAGCGACTCGACAGAATTGAAAGCATGCTGAGCGCGTCTGTTGAGGCTGGGAGACGCACTGACGAAAGACTTGACCGCGTTTCGGCTAGGCTCGAAAGCGTTTCTACCAAGCTCGAAAGCGCTTCTACCAAGCTCGAAAGCGTTTCTACTAAGCTCGAAAGCGTTGCTGCTCAGCAGGAGAAGAACACTAGCGATATAGATACGTTAGTAGGTGCGGCGGCGACGTTTTCCAGTGATTGTGAAGCCCTGGGCCGAAAGATTGATGAAAGCAATCAACGTTTTGACACGTTGCGAGCAGAGAATATAGCCGATCGCGCAGAGTATCGACGGCGAAGCGAAGAAACCAACGCTCGCATTGAGGCAAATCGAGCGGAGTACCGACGGCAGAATGAAGAAGCTAACGCCCGGATTGATGCAACTTTGGGTCGGATTGATGCTCAACAAGAGGTCATTCAGCGTTTATTGGCAGAGCTGATACAGACCAATCGTGATGCTAGTAGGTTGCGCGATCGCGTTGACACCCTAGAGCAAGCCAGCTAGTACTCACGTCAAGATCGCTCACGTCAAAATCGCTCCACCCATCAGCTTCTGGTAGCGCCGCTCTAGCTCCTTTTCCATCAGCGGCCAGCGAGTTAAGCCATCGCCCTCCTTGCTCTCTTGCGCTATCACATTAGCCGCCGCCGTCCTGGCAATCTCTAGAACTTCCTGGTCCTCTACTAGGCTCGCTAGTGCAAAGTCAGGTAGACCAGACTGCCGAGTCCCTAGCACCTGCCCTGGTCCGCGAAAGCGCATATCCATCTCAGAGATAAAGAAGCCGTCCTGTGACTGCTCCATCACCCGCAGCCGCTGCATCGCGACATCGCTTTTGCTATTGGTCATTAGTAGACAGAAAGACTGATCGCCCCCACGTCCGACCCGGCCCCGTAGCTGATGAAGCTGAGAAAGCCCAAACCGCTCTGCATGTTCAATTAGCATGACGGTAGCGTTGGGTACGTCCACACCGACTTCGACGACGGTGGTAGAGACTAATATCTGCGTTGCCTGCTCACGAAAGGCACTAATTGCGGCGTCCTTGTCGGCAGAGCTCATTCGTCCGTGCAGCAGTCCAACTTGAAAGTCAGGAAAAATGGTCTCTTGCAAGCGGCTATGTTCTTCCATCGCGGAGCGTAGGTCGAGTTTCTCGGACTCTTCGACTAAAGGGAGAACAATGTAAACCTGGCGACCTTGAGCAATCTCTCGACGAATTAGGTCATAGGCGTCTGAGCGTTCTTTGCTACCGAGAACAGTAGTCTTGATCGCTTTTCTGCCGGGGGGAAGCTCGTCAATCTGACTGACGTCTAGATCGCCGTGAATAGTAAGCGCCAGCGTTCGTGGAATGGGCGTAGCCGTCAGGGTGAGGACATGAGGATTATCACCTTTTTGCTGAAGTTTGGCGCGTTGAGCAACGCCAAAGCGGTGCTGCTCGTCGATGGTTACTAGGCCCAGATTGTTGAATTTCACCGGGTCTTCGATCAGGGCATGGGTGCCCACTAGAACAGGAAGTTCGCCGGTTAGCAGCTCACTGTGAATCTGCCTTCGCTTAGCGGCTTTGGTAGAGCCAGTCAACAGTTCTACGGGCAGGTGCAGAAGATTGAACCACTCGACTAGCTTGCGGTAGTGCTGCTCGGCTAAAACTTCTGTGGGAGCCATCAGCGCTGCCTGGTAGCCCGCCTGGATAGCGGCGAGAATGCCAACGACGGCGACGACGGTTTTACCCGATCCCACATCACCCTGAACGAGGCGATTCATTGGTGTAGCTGCCTGTAAGTCGTTTAAAATCTCCTGGGCGACTCGCTGCTGGGCGTCGGTGAATTTGAAGGGGAGGACTTTGTAGAAAGATTCGATCAGCTCGCCAGTAGGTGCCATCTGCACGCTGGTTTGTGCCTGCTGCTGAGCGGCGCGGCGACGCAGTAGGCCGAGCTGAAGGTAGAAGAATTCATCGAATACCAGGCGGCGGCGGGCGATCGCAAGCTCGTCTGTACTAGGTGGGAAATGGATGTGTGCGATCGCCACCGCCAGATCCACCAGCTCATACTTTTCCCTCAGCGCTCTCGGCAGCGGATCGCGCAGCTCTACTACCGATGGCAAAGCTGCCACCACCGCCTTACGAACAATATCCGCACCGACCCCTTCAGTCAGAGGATACACAGGCACCACCCGGCCTACCGTCAGCGAATCAATCGCATCATCAGCTCCGCCTAGCACCTCAATTTCTGGGCTATCAATATTGATGCCGTACTTGGTCTGCTTCACTAGCCCAGAGATAGCGACCACTGTCCCAGGCGAGTACAGCCGCTTTTGCCGCTCTTGCCATCCTCTAGAGCGAAAGTGATTACCTGCTAGAAAGCGACTAATTTTTAGCCGAGAGGTGCTGTCGTACACCGTCATCTCGAATATTGTTAGCTTCGAGTTGCGTGGACTGTTGAAGCAGTTGCACTTCCTGACCGTAGCGACCAGCGTGACCGTTTCACCCGGTACCAGGTCTTTGATCTTGACCTGGCGAGCGTAGTCGATATAGTCGCGCGGGTAGTAGAACAGCGCATCACGCAAGCTGAGCAAGCCGAGCTTTGCTAGCTTTTCTGCTTTGTGTGCGCCAATACCGTTAAGGTAGGTCAGCGGCTTATCGAGCGGGTGGTTGGAATTGGATCTGTCAACTAGGCCAGTAACGTCAGTCGTTTTAGGCGATTTGGTTGATGATTTAGCTTTGCGTTTGGTAGCAGACTTCCCATCAGATTTTTGCTTGTTTCCAGTCAGGGATTTTCCAACCCCTGATGCATTTTGTGAGCTGGCTGAATAGTCTGCGGCTCCTTCTGCTAGCAGCGGTAGCGCATCGGCAGTCTGTCTGGCCCGATGCAAGAATCTTCTGGTGTCTGCTACTAAATGCTGACGCGCCGAAAATGAGAGATCGGCATAGCTCTCGAACCGCTCAGCGAGGTCTTTCCACTTGTCGCTATTGATTTTAGAAGTAGAGAATCCTTTAGAAAAGGCTTCACAGCCGCTAAGTAAGCTACTCGATAGAAACTCACTAAATAGCTGCTGATGTCCTTCTATATTATTGAATCCCCGCTGAGACTCTACGCTCAGCGCCTTTTGTAGCCTTACCCAGTCGGGCAGCGCTGGTAGCGCGGTTTGGCTGTGGTGCGTCTGCTGCTCCATGACTGTTGTCGAAGTTAGTCTTTATCTACGGCCATCCAGCTTGATCGCCAAGCGTCTTCGGCTTGTGCAGTCTCTAGCGATCGCTGCGTTTTGGTATAGCGATTGCCCAGTCGCTTTAGGGTCGATAGCTCTTTGCGCAAGCGAGTACGCCAAGCGGAAACTGTCGGATCGCTAAAGGCGACTTCGCTGAGCTGTAGGCTGATTAGCGCCAGCTCTGGTAGAGCCTCTATCTCTACAAGATCGTGCGGAATTTCGTGGCGAGAAGAGTTTGCTCGTCTAGATCTAGATCGAGGGGAGCGATCGCGTTTCGACCTGACTCGCCGCCGTTCGTCTCTGCCTAGCTCAGATCTGTTCACTCTAGGCCCATCTCTTCTAGATCCATTCGCCCCAAGTCTGTTCGATTCAGATCCGTTCGACTCAGATCCGCTTGAATCAGACAATGCGGAGCTATTGCCATGCTCGTTCTCTGGGTCGGCTTTGATTTGTCCATGCATCACCCGAACAGACACTCTCACCACATTAGGTACCGCGTTAACTGGTTCGCCAATTCCTTGCGGATCGGTCGCTGCCGCCATTAGCGCCTTCGGGAAGCTAGGCATCACATCGGCTTTTTGCAGCAGCTCATTCACTTCTTCTGATAGTGTCTTGAATACATCTCGAATGCCTTTTTCCATCAGCATCTGCTGCTTGAATAGATGGATAGGCGCGAGCGGCTGCTCGGTATCATCATCCGATTTATCCTTGGCTATAGCAGAGGTTCTAGCAAGTCCTTCTAAAGCGCTGAGTAGACTTTCTTCATCGGAAATAGTCAGGCGCTGTTCAGCCGGAGGCACATCCATTTCAAAATCTAGATCATCGTCATCTAGATCATCAGAATCATCTGAGTCTGTTCCCGAATCAGGAAAATCTAAATCCTCTAGACTCACTGCACTAAAGTCATGCTTATCAGCACTGTCTTTACTTTGGGCTGATCGAGTAAACAGGCTCTCGCTAGTATCTGATTCTCCCTCGTCGTATTCTTCTGCAATCGGAACATCGTCTTCCCAGTCTTCTGTAGAATCTGATTCGTTTGAATGAGGAGACTCGATGCGCTCTTTCTGTTCACCGTCAAGACTTTCTGTCTCTCTGTCTAAACGCTGGTCAGAGCGCTTGTTTGGTTGCTCTGATTGATGCTCTTCTTGTACAAGCGCAGAAAGTTTCTCCAACAGGTCTTCGCTACCCCTCTCACTCGCATGAATAATCGCACCAGAAGTTCTCGACTCTAAAAGCCGATGCAAAAAATCTAGCCCGCTATTGCGCTGCGGACGACGGCTCTTTGTCTTTGCCTGGATGCGCTGCTCATCAAGCTGTGACCGAATTTGTGCGGATAGGGTCTGCAAAGCCTTTTGCAGCTCGCTACGCTCTTTCCACGAAAGCTTTAGAAACCTGTCAGGATATGCCTGTGTGCACAGGTGGTAAACCGCTGACATAAGCTGCTGCTTACTGGCATCGGCGAGCGCGTCTAGATAGCCGTCATAGATCGGGTCTAGCGCGATCGCCATGTCTTCAGTGCGCTGCTGGAGCAGTCCCAACTCCTTTTCAATTTGGCTGCTTGCTTTAACCATATGCTCTCTAAAAAGTCACTCACACTGATAACGGTAGTCAAGCCAATTACAGCTCCCAGAACTGATATAGCAAACACCCTAGTAGAACGTGGCTATACCATAGCGACTTTGTAGCAATATCGCTTGACTTAGGTAAAACGGAAAACGGATAAAACGGCAAAAGGCCGGGTTCTCCTGCAAACGGGGAATCCGACCTCTCGCTAGCTTCTTCTGGGAAAAAACTACTCTTTCTAAGCCTTTTTACCCGTTTGAGCAGCCACCTCGTCTGCAAAACTCACTTCTTCTTTCTCAATACCCTCACCCAGGATAAATCGAGAGAAACGGCGAATCTGAATGTTCTCGCCGAGCTTAGCAACTGCCTGCTTGACCAGTTCTGCAACCGTAATATTCTGATCTTTGATAAAAGGCTGGTCAACTAGAGACAATTCTTTCAATCGCTTGTCGATACGACCTTGAACAATTTTCTCTTTAATATTGTCTGGCTTGTTACCCAGATCGTCGCGGCCCATCTCAATCGCCTTTTCGCTTTCGGCAAAGTCCGCCGGAATATCTTCAACCTTGACATACTGCACATTGGGTGACGCCGCAATCTGCATTGCTACATCTTGAGCCAGCGTCTTGAACTCTTCGCGCCGAGCGACAAAGTCAGTCTCGCAGTTGATTTCGACGAGGACACCAACGCGGCCACCCGTGTGGATGTAGCTATGAACTAGTCCTTCAGAGGCGACTCTGCTTTCTTTCTTCGCGGCTGAAGTGATGCCTTTTTGTCTCAGCCACTCAGTAGCCTTTTCGACATCACCACCGCTTTCTTTGAGCGCCTTTTTACAGTTCATCATGCCTGCGCCAGTCTGATCGCGCAGTTCTTTGACTTGCTTTGCAGAAATTTCTGCCATCATGCCTCCGTTCAGTCTTTACGAGCGTATTAGTTGAATCATTAGCTTCTCTCTAAAGAGAAGCCTAGTATCAATGAAGAGTTAAGCCAAGCGTAATCGCTTCTGTGCCAATTCAGGTTAAGAAGTGCCTAGCTAGCAAACAACTAGCCATCGCCAGCAGGCGCTGAGTCAGCGTCTGTGCCTAGTTCTTCACCTTCGTCGTTGTAGTCAGCGCCGTCATAGCCATCATAGATGTCGGTGGCATGGGCAGAGGCAGTGCCGCTACCGCTAGTTGTGTTACCGCCTGTAGAGCCCTCATAAATGGCATCCGCTAGACGACCAATCACCAGTTTGATGGCGCGAATCGCATCGTCGTTACCAGGAATCGGCACATCGACTACGTCTGGATCACAGTTGGTATCTAGCAAAGAGATGATTGGCAAACCCAGCTTCTGGCATTCTTGAACCGCGTTGTATTCACGGCGAACGTCTACGATGATGACCGCATCAGGAATACGACGCATTGTCTTGATGCCGCCCAGGTATTTCTGTAGCTTTTCTAGCTCGCGGCGCAGCATAGAGCCTTCTTTCTTGGGTCGTGCTGCTAGCGCACCGGACTGTTCCATCCGCTCTAGATCCTTTAGCCGATCAACGCGGGTTTTGATAGTGGCCCAGTTCGTGAGCATGCCACCTAGCCAGCGCTGATTCACGTAATAAGAACCGCAGCGGCTAGCCTCTTGGGCAACTATTCCGGCTGCCTGCCGCTTGGTTCCTACGAATAGAAAGCTTTTGCCACCTTCTGCGGACTTGAGAACGTATTGATACGCTTCTTCAAGCAGGGTAGCGGTTTGAACGAGATCGATGATGTGGACGCCATTACGGGAAGTGAAGATGTATTCGTCCATCTTCGGGTTCCATCGTCTAGTTTGGTGCCCAAAGTGCACGCCCGATTCTAAGAGATCGGACAGGGATACGACTGCCATGTATTTTTTCCTTTATCGGGTTAAACCTCCATCTGGCTGCATCCGAAGCTAGGCAAATGAGCCCGTCGAACACCCGAAAATCCAGATGTGTGAATTTAATAGAACTTTAGTAGGGTAGCACAACGGACCAGGGGGAGGGGGAATAGAGGGTGGCAGAGTTGAGGTGGCTGGGAAAGTTAAGAAGGCGTGAAGCCTGAATCTAAAAGGATTTAGAGAATATACGCACAACACTCACTGCAACTTTTCGAGGGGCTCCTCATGAGCAATCTGCAATCGCCGCCGCCATCCCCGCCGCCTAGACCAGCTATGCCGCCACCGCCACCGCCGCGGGCAAGTCCTGCTAGCGTGCCACCCAATACGCCACCGACAGCTAGACCGCGAGTGCCTGCGCCGCCGCAGACTCAGATGATTCAGCCGCCGAATGCCCCGAAGTCAATGGCGCAGAAGGCGGCAGGACACCGCGCTGCCGCGCCACCACCGCTGCCTACTGGCATAAAAGGGGATGGACCAACGCTAGAGAAGATTATTCGTAAGGCGTTTGATGAGGGCTATTCGGATATTCACGTGGGTGTAGGTGAGGTGCCGCGCTACCGAAACCGAGGCGAAATTAACAGCACGGAGTTTCCAGTAACTACGCCGGAGATGTTTGATAGCTGGCTAACGGAAATTTTGACGCCGGAGCAGGTTCTAGAGTTCAAAGAAACGCTGGATTTTGATGGGGCGGCTCAGTATGACTTTTCACGGGTGCGGATCAATATCTTTGATAGCTTGAATGGTCCTTCAATTGTGATGCGACTGATTCCGGTTGAGATCTTGACGATGCAGCAGCTTAATCTGCCGCCGGTCATCAAGGATATGTGCCATTACCACAAGGGGCTGATTCTGGTAACCGGGCCGACTGGCTCGGGTAAGTCAACGACGATGGCGGCAATGATTGACTACATCAATAAGGAGATGCCTAAGCACATCATCACCATCGAAGACCCGGTGGAATTCGTGCATCAGAGCCGCAAGTCGCTGATCAAGCAGCGGGAGGTGGGGGTGCATACGCGCAAGTTTAGCAATGCGCTGAAGGCTTCTTTGCGGGAAGATCCTGACATTATTCTGGTGGGAGAGATGCGCGATCGCGAAACCATCGAAACCGCGCTCAAAGCTGCACAAACGGGTCACCTGGTCTTTGGGACCTTGCACACTAACAGCGCGGTCAAGACGGTAGAGAGAATTCTGGGAATGTATGAGCCAGAGCAGCAGGCCCCAATTCGAGTGGCGATCGCAGAATCTCTCATCGGTGTCGTTGCCCAAGGGCTTTGCCGCACCACCGACGGCAAACGCGCCGCCTTCCACGAGATCTTGATCAACACAGACGCGATTAAGGACTACATCTTGCGCGGACAGCTCGATGAAGTCGAAGCCATTCTGCCAAAGTGTACCTTTGATGGCATGTGTACGATGAATCAGTCGCTATACGCGCTGTACGAAGCTGGCCGGATCACAGAAGAAACCGCTCTAGAGCTCTCTCCGAAGCAAAACGAAATGGCCCAGATGCTACGTGGCCGTGTGTAGTCTAGCGGTTGCACGTTAGATGGACTAAACTCTCCTGGATATCCGGTGTTAATAGCCGGATGTTCAGGAGGGTTTCTGTTATCAACCTAGAGCAAGATGCCGCTGTCCAGTTAATACTCATCTACGCTCATTAGGGTTTGCCCTGACGAGAACCTGTTTGATAAAAATCTGTCTCACGAAAGCTTAAGAAAGTGGCAATATCAAGATTTAGCCATCTATCGAACTGTTCGTACACGGGTAGTCGTTTTTGTAGCTGCCATCCCTGCGTTTGGAAAAGTTTCTCCATCTCATCGCGATCGCGATGTCCATAAGTCGGGTTAACTTCATCAACTGGCCCGATGCCACCTAAATCTGTTGCACCTGCTGCAATGCACTCGATCAGCGCCTGATCTGAAAGGATTAGATTAGGTGGGATTTGGATAGTGATGTCTGAGGGAAGAACAGCTTTGGCAAGTTTGACTGCCTTTAGAAGTGTTGAACCTTGGCAAGAGACTCTTAGCTCGCTCTGGCTTTCACCCGGCTGGTGCGGCTGCAAGATGACTTCTTGAATATGGCTGTGAAGTTTGTGAGAGTGGGCGATCGCACTCAAACTCTCCTGCCAGTCCGCTTCACTTTCTCCTAATCCCAACAGAATCCCTGTAGTGAAAGGAATCTTCAGCCTACCAGCAAAATCCAACTGTTCTAAACGCAGTGCGGGCCGTTTGCTAGGCGCATGCTTATGCACCGTCTCCAGTAATTTAGGCGTCACCTGCTCTAACATCAACCCCATAGAGGCATTGACTCGTTTCAGCGCTGCCATTTCTTCAAAGCTCAGCGGACCAACGTTCGTATGTGGCAAGAACCCCATCTCTAGCGCCAACTCACACATTTTGTAGATATGCTCGAACCACGCTGACCTTTGAGCACTCTGCGGATGCACCTCACCGCTAAGAATCAAAATCTCAATTACATCCTCAGACTGTAATTCGGTCAGTATTTTTCTAGCCTTTTCTAGGCTCATCCACTCATCCGTACCCGGCTCACGGCGAAAGTTGCAGTAAGTGCAGCGGTTGAAGCACTCGTAGGTAGGCACTAGGGTATAGGCCGGACTGTAGGTGATGATCTTTGACATACCTCTATTTTAGGCATGTTTTCTGCATAGCCTATTGCGGCTGACGCTTCGTTGTACTATGGCCTTGGCATAAATCGAGAGGCAGCTCCGTTGAAAACCACCGTTATCATTGTTCGTCACGGTCAGAGCACCTCGAACGCAAGCCGAGTGATCCAAGGCCATCACGATACGGCAGTCTTGACAGATCTAGGTGAGCAGCAGGCTCAGACTGTGGGAAAGACGCTCTCAGGTTTGGCGCTAGATGCGGTGTATACCAGTCCGCTCAAGCGAGCGCGGCGCACCTGTGAGCTGATTGCCGAAACGATGAAAGATGCCGGGAATAAAGTGCCAAGCATTCAAGTGACAGACCAGCTCAAAGAGATCAACCTGCCGCTGTGGGAGTCCAAGTCATTTGATGAGGTGGAAGCCAATTACCCAGAAATGTACAAGGCTTGGCGGAGCTTGCCAAAAGAATTCAAGATGCCGCTACCAAACGAAGACGGCTCGACCACAGACTTCTATCCCGCTCGTGAAATCTGGCAGCGAGCAGCGTTGTTTTGGCAGACGCTACTAGAAAAACATGCTGGACAGACGGTTTTACTGGTGGCGCACAGTGCCATCAACCGAGCGCTAGTGGGTTCTGCAATTGGGCTAGGCCCAGAAAGCTTGAACAGTATGGGGCAAGACAACTGCGCCATTAACATTCTGAATTTTTCTGGCAGCGGGCCAGATGACTGGCAGGACGGTGTGCAGCTAGAGCTGTTGAACTTGACCAGTCATCTAGGTCAGGCAATTCCCAAGCGAAAGTCACGCTACAAGGGCCCCAGACTTTTGCTCGTACGTCACGGTGAGACTGACTGGAACCGGGACGGTCGCTTTCAGGGCCAGATCGATATTCCGCTCAACGAAAACGGCCATCGGCAGGCGGCGCAGGCAGGAGAATTTCTGAAGGCGACTAGGATAGACGCGGCAGTCAGCTCTTCGATGCTGCGACCAAAAGAGACCGCCGAGGGAATTTTGAAGCATCACCCCCACGTCAGCCTAGAGACGACTCAGCAGCTTTGGGAAATTAGCCACGGTGAGTGGGAAGGCATGCTAGAAACCGAAATTGAGTCGGGCTACCCTGGCATGTTGGGCGAGTGGCAGAGCAAACCTGAAACCGTGCAAATGCCAGCGGGCGAGAATCTAGAGGATGTGTGGGCAAGAGCCAAAAAAGGCTGGGGCGATATTGTGGCGGACTACAGCGAAGGTATGGATGATTGGGAGATGCCGCCGACGGTAATGGTGGTAGCCCATGACGCAATTAACAAGGCGATTTTGTGTCAGCTATTTGGATTGGGTCCGGAGAAATTCTGGCAGTTTAAGCAGGGAAACGGCGCGGTGAGCGTAATCGACTATCACGGCGGTGCAAACAGCGTACCGGTCTTGAGCGCGGCAAATATTACAACGCACCTATCAGGCAGCATTTTTGATCAGACAGCGGCCGGAGCACTCTAAAGCAAATGGCTCAGCTGATCAAACAGGTAGCGCTAGTCGGCACTCGTGGGCTGATAGGTCATGAGCTAGAGACAGATCGTGAGCTGGGAATAGACAGAACGGTGGCAGATGTGATGATCGACTGGTGGGAGGATTGTGGCGATCGCACCCCAAATCCCCAATCCACCGACCGATATCCAGCTGATCGACGGCAGCGGCCAGTACCTCGGTCCAGGACTCATCGACCTCTACAGCCAAAGCGGTGAACCCGGTCACGAGTCTAGAGAAACCCGCGATTCGCTGCGACAAGCTGCCACCGCAGGCGGCTTTACCCGCGTGGGCCTGCTGCCGACGACTGAACCTGCCGTGGATAACGTCAGTGCGATCGCCTCCCTTCTCTCCAAACCAGCTAACGCTCCTTCCCTTAACCAAGCGCGCCTACTCCCCTGGTCAACTATCACGCTTAGCGCGGAGGGAAAGCAGCTCGTAGAGTTCGCCGAACTGTCAAAAGCTGGAGCGATTGGATTTACAGACGCTCAGCCGCTGACTAACCCTGTTCTAGTCAGACGTTTGCTGGAATACATGCAGCCTTTGAACAAGCCGATTGCGCTGTGGCCGTGTGATCTACAGCTCGCTGGTGAAGGCGCTGCGCGTGAAGGCTTGGACAGTTTGCGCTTGGGGATAGCTGGGGTGAGCGCGATCGCCGAAACCGCTCCGCTTGCCACCTTAATCGAATACATTGCTGAAATTCCAACGCCGATTCACATCATGCGCGTCTCTACGGCTCGCAGCGTCGCTCTCATCCGGCAGGCGAAGCAACGCGGCCTACCAGTTACAGCTAGCGTCGCCTGGCATCATTTGTGCTTCGACACCAGTGACTTACAAGACTATAACCCCAGCTTGCGCCACGATCCGCCTCTGGGAACGCCTGCGGATCGCTTAGCTTTGATTGAGGCGGTTAGAGAAGGAACTTTAGATGCGATCGCCATCGACCACGCTCCCTACACCTACGAAGAAAAAACTGTCGCCTTCAACGTCGCCCCGCCCGGTGCCATCGGCCTAGAGCTCGCCCTGCCAATTTTGTGGCAGACCTTTGTCGCGACTAGTAAGAATGATGCAGCCGCTAGCAAAAAATGGTCGCCTGAACTACTGTGGACTCGGCTTAGTTGTGGACCTGCCAGATGCCTTGGCTTGACTACTGGGAAGCTAGAAGTCGGTGCGATCGCCGAACTCACACTTTTCGATCCAAACAAGCAGTGGACTATCAGCGCAAAGAATTTGCGATCGCTCTCTCACTTCAATACGCCTTGGGCCGATCAATCGATTCAAGGAAAAGTCTCTAGAGTGTGGAACAGTTAACCCGTAAAAATGTTTTTAACCTGACAATCTCAGTTAATCCAATCCACCAATCCGGTTCGGTGGCCAAAATCGAATAGCAGCCTTGCCAATAATTGTTTCTTCTGACAAAAATCCCCAGACATGACCGTCAGAGCTGCTGTTGCGATTATCACCGAGTACTAGGTAGTGACCTTCTGGCACTACACTTGGTCCCCATACGTAGGCAGGCGGCGCTTTCACGTAGTCTTCGCTAGCACCTTGCCATCGACAAAGACCTGGCCCTCTTTAACCGCAATCTCTTCACCCGGCAGGCCAACGATTCGCTTTAGATACGCATCTTGAGTCTTCGACTTCGCCGCCTCCAAAGCCTTTTGCGGTGCTTGAAAGACAATAATATCGCCGCGTTCTGGCGCTTGAAATCGGTAGCTAATCTTTTCAACAAACAGGCGATCGTTGATCTCGACGGTAGGCTGCATAGAGCCCGTTGGCACCACTCTCGCTTCTGCTACAAACTGTCGGATACCGAAGGCTAGGGCGATGCTAAGACCAACCGTCTGTAGTGCTTCCACCCAAAATCGGGGCTGCTGCTTGGTCATGACGATATGGAAAAATCACTATCAATAAGTATTGATAATGTACCCGTCAGTCAGTCAGAATGTAGCCTGTTTTATGCCAATTAGCCCTGTGGCCTTGTCTAATCTAGCCCACCAATGCGCTGTAGCGGCCAGAACCGAACAACGGCCCTACCGATGATGCTTTCGCGCGGTAAAAATCCCCATACATGACCATCAGAGCTGCTGTTGCGATTGTCACCTAGCACCAGATACTCATTATCTGGAACAGTCTGTGGTCCCCAGGTGTAGGCAGGAGGAGCCTCGATGTAGTCTTCTTCTAGCGCTTGACCGTCAATAAAAACTCTACCCTCTTTGACCTCTACCTCGTCGCCTGGTAGTCCGATTACGCGCTTGATATAGGCGTCTTTGGTCGTGGAATGGGCCGCATCTAGTGCCGCTTGCGGCGCGCGAAAAACGATGATATCGCCACGTTTGGGCGGATTGAAATGATAGCTGATCTTCTCGACGACTAGGCGATCATCAACTTCGAGCGTGGGCAGCATTGATTCTGAAGGAATGAACCGTGCTTCTGCTACAAACTGACGAATGCCTAGCGCTAGAAAGATACTAAGGGCAACCGTTTGTAGTCCTTCAATCCACGGATTTTGTTGCTTTTCAGACACAGCTTTTATGAATTCGACAGTTGAAAGAGTATAGACATTTATATATACGCTTTGGTTAGGAGAATGGACACTCCGCTGCTCTTGATTAAAACATTAAAATTGACAGAGGGTTTAGCACAATCGCGTTCTGTCGCTTTGATCATAGTAAGGTTAGGCTTTTGGAAGCCTGGGTAAAGCAAGCCGTGTAGGGTAGGTTGAGTTGAGCTATGACGCAAACGCCGCTAGTAATTCGAGGAGCGCAGGTACTGCTGCCATCTGGAGAGATGGAGCCGAAAGAGGTTGTAGTTGCCGATGGCAAGATTACATCGGTAGGGACCGATCTAGAAGTTCCTGAACAGGCTAAGGTAATTGACGGAACTGGATTGACATTGTTGCCAGGCGTAATCGATCCACAGGTGCATTTTCGCGATCCGGGGCTAGAGCACAAAGAGGATTTGCACACAGCGTCTCGCGCCTGCGCTAGAGGGGGGGTGACTTCTTTCTTAGAAATGCCCAACACGCTGCCGCTGACAACCACTCAGCCTGTTTTGACCGATAAGCTGGCGATCGCAGCCTCAAAAAGCCTAGTCAACTACGGCTTCTTCATCGGGGCCACTGCCGAAAACCTCGACGATCTGCGCACTGCCAACCCCACCTGTGGCATCAAAATTTTCATGGGTTCAGCCCACGGCCCCCTCTCAGTCGACACCGCTGAAACAATAGAGCCAATCTTTGCAGTGGGCGATCGCCTGATCGCCGTCCACGCAGAAAACCAGGCCCGCATCATGGCCCGCCGCGAGCAGTTTGCCGGTGAAACCGACCCGGCCACCCATACGAAAGTCCAGGATAATGAGACGGCTTTGCTCGCTACGAAGATGGCCCTGAGCTTTTCTAAAAAGTATCAGCGCCGCCTGCATATTCTCCACATGTCTACAGGTGAGGAAGCGGAGCTGCTGCGCCAGGACAAGCCTAGCTGGGTCACCGCAGAAGTCACGCCTCAGCATTTGCTGCTAGATATCAGCGCCTACGAAAAGCTCGGTACGCTAGCGCAGATGAACCCGCCGTTGAAGTATGAACGCGATCGCGAACTCCTCTGGCAGGCCCTTCTAGACGGGGTCATCGACTTCATCGCCACCGACCACGCCCCTCATACCCTAGAAGAAAAAGGCAAAGGTTATCCCAACGCCCCCTCCGGTATGCCCGGTGTAGAAACTTCTCTACCACTGATGCTGACCCAGGCTCAGGCCAGCCGCTGCACCGTTGCCCAGGTCGCTAACTGGATGTCCACCGCCGTTGCCAAAGCGTACCAAATCCCCAACAAAGGACTGATCGAACCCGGCTACGACGCCGACCTAGTCCTAGTCGATCTATCTACCTACCGCCCGGTCCTTCGCGAAGAGCTTCAGACCAAATGTGGCTGGAGCCCCTTCGAAGGCTGGAATCTCACCGGCTGGCCCGTTGTCACTATCGTCGGCGGTCAAATTGTCTACGACCACGGCACAATAGACACCACCGTTAGAGGCCAAGCCCTCAGCTTTGGCCAGTAATTTCATTCTTCATATTTTCCTATGGCCAACCCATTTCGCTCCCTCCAATACCTGCCCTGGATCGACCTGCTAAAAAGTGCGGTAGTGACGGTTGCGATCGCCGCTGGCATAGACTATCTACTAATTATTGGACTTTCTACACTCGCTAGATCCGGTGCTGCTGCTGGTATTCCCAATGGAGCCTTGTTCCTAGTTGCCGCTATTCTTCCTCTGGCCGCTTACTTCGCGCTTGGCGCACTCGCTGTGATAGTGACATCCCGTTTATTTCGCCAGGTCATCCTCACCGCCAACACCATGTGGGCGCTGGTCGCCTGCCTCATTCTGGTGCTATTCGTCCGTTCTCTTTTACCCATTCCCAGCTTACTTATCGGCGGCATTAGCTACCTAGCCATCATGGGTATCGCTATTGGCACCTTTGTATATGGACGCCGCTACTGGCGCTACTAAAACAGGTTGTAGCGGACGGAAAAGTAGATACCGCTATCTTGCAAGCTGTTACTGGTACTATCCAAATCGACTAGTGGAATTCCCCAGTCTAGTCTGGACGACAGATTATCGTTATGCTCCCAGACTAGGCCAACGCCTGTGCCTACCAACACGTTCGTATCGTCAGAATCGTCGAAATTGTTCCAGGCGGTGCCCGCGTCTAAGAAGGGGGCAACTTGAACGACGCTATCTTCTGAAAAGCGCACGATAGGCAAGCGGGCCTCAGCGGAAACCAGCGCTCCGTTATCTCGCAGCAGCGCATCTTGTCGATAGCCGCGAACGGTCTGCTGTCCGCCTATGCCAAACTGCTCTGAAGAAAACAGGCGATCGCTTGCCAGCTGAACATCACTTTTTAGGAAGAACAGAGCGTCTTCGCCTAGCAGCCTGACCCACTGT
>CAWISM010000024.1:0-86628 GCA_963838725.1 uncultured cyanobacterium
CATACAGCGCCTGATAGCGCCCCTGCGCGTTTAGATAGTCCATCAGCGCCAGTAGACAAGAGGTCTTACCAGTCTGCCTCGGCGCGTGGAGGACAAAGTACTTGCCTTGGGCAATCAGCCTCAGGATGCTGTCCATATTCCAACGCTCCAGCGGCTCGACCAGGTAGTGCCAATCGGCTCGCACTGGCCCAGCCGTATTAAAGAAGCGATCTGTGAAAGGACCTTGCATAGTGGTGCGCGAACAGGTTGCCTACATCATGGCGCAGAATAGGCGGGTACGTTGCGGTAGCGGATATTGGCTTGCCTGAGTCTATCGACGGCTTCTTTGAGGCGATCGCACTCCGCAATCAAACTAATTCGCACATACCCTTCTCCCCCTTCACCAAAAGCAGTCCCCGGCGTCACCACCACGCCCGTCTTTTGCAGCAGCAGCAGCGCAAAGTCAGAGGCTCCTATTCCCAGCGGACAGGGAATCCACAGATACATCGTGGCTTCTGGCTTCACCACATCCCAGCCCAGAGTGCCAAGTTCTTTGGCCAAAAAATCTCGCCGCTCTAGGTATCTCTGCTGAACGGTTTCTAAATACTGATCGGGCAGATTCAGCGCTGTCTCAGCCGCAGTTTGCAAGGCAGAAAAAATGCCGTAGTCAAGATTGGTCTTTAGCGTGCGCAGCCCTTGAATGACATGGCGATTGCCCACGACAAAGCCAACCCGCCAACCCGCCATGTTGTAAGTTTTAGAGAGCGTATGAAATTCTACGCTGATGTCTTTAGCACCTGGAATCTCTAGTAGGCTAGTCGGCTGATAGCCTTCAAAGGCAAGCTCTGCATAGCAAAGATCGTGAATTAGCAGAATCTGATGACGACGTCCAAACTCCACCATCTTTTCAAAGAAGCTGCGCGGGGCCACTGCACCAGTCGGGTTGTTGGGATAGTTGAAGTAGAGAACTTTGGCAGCTTTGGCATCGGCTGGCGAGATGTCATCAAAGTCGATCACCCAGTTGTTTTCAGCCTTGAGCGGAATGGTACGGATATCAGCTCCGGCAATGGCAGGCCCGCGAAAGTGCGCCGGATAGGACGGGGTTGGCACCAGCACCACATCCCCCGGATTAATATAGGCCATTGCAAGATGACCCAATCCTTCTTTTGATCCCATCAGCGGTAGCGCTTCGCTGTCGGGATCTAGGGTGACGCCATAGCGACGGTGATACCAGTCGGTAATCGTGCTGCGAAAGCCAGCGGTGCCCTCAAAGGGTGGATAGCCGTGGTTGGCTTCATCGCTAATCGCTGCGATCGCCGCTTCTACCACCGGCGCTGGCGTCGGCCCCCCTGGATTACCCATACCCAAATCAATCAGGTCTACGCCTTGAGCTCTAGCGTTTGCCTTCAGCTCATCCAAGCGAGCAAATACATAAGGGGGAAGCGAACTGAGCCTATCCGCAGGCTGCAACCAATCTAATGTCATCTGATACCTTTAGGCGCACGAAAGAAGTAGTCGGGTGAGTACCCATTTTGAAAAGTATAGAAGAAAGTGTCATAGGGTACCGCCTTGCAGTAGCTGTTGATAGGTGGCTTCTGGGGGAGCATATAACCTGCACGGACTGACTCTATGTCTCAAAGTCGATTCGCCAGATACCCGCTGCGATGTTGGCAAGCTGCTTCTGACGGCTTTCTATTTTTTGTTCGTCCCAAGTGTTGTAGTGCTGTGCGATCGCCCGCGTGATTTGAAAATCACTCTTCTCAAACGTTTCTTTCTTAACCTCGTAGCTAGCATTGCCAATCTCTCGATTTCGCTTAGTTTCGAGCGGCGTCATATTGCCTAAACGATAGACCAGGCGATTCTGCTTTGCTTCATCAATGTAGTCCCAAGCTTCAGAAGGATTCTCTGGTAGAATATGCTCCAGATTATAAGTAGCACTCTCCGCATCGAAGTTCTGGCCAGAGCACTGCCTTTCGATCTCAAACAAAAGGTAGCGCACTACTTTCTTGTTACGACTAGTTGTTGTCTTTAGCTCTTTTTCTACAAACGCACCCTTGAACTGGGTATCGTCGGGATAGATTCGACGCAGGGCCGCCTCTATTTCAGAGTGACCAGTATAAGTACCATCAGAAATATTACGCGCAATATCGTTGTAGATCTTCTCCTGATCGGAAGTTAGCAAAGAGCAGATAACGTTGTAGCGAAAAGAAACAACTAACACAGACAACAGGGTTCGAGTAAACAGCGCGCGTTGAGAGGTAAAGAAGCGCTGATACGTTGCCAAAAGCATCGACATTGGCTGCCGGACACCATACATTTTGAGTTGCTTGAGTGCTTCTCTCTCTCTAATTTCCCACCTATTGTCTTGCGGATCGCTCAGAGCAGTATAGATATCAGCATAGTAGTCGAAATCTCTGACTAAAGAGAATACTTCCTTGCGCGTAGTCACCTCCTGCCGTAGAGCCTTGAACAGATCTGTTCTACGAACTAATCGATGACTACTGTTCCAGTATATTTTCAGAAACTCCGGAAAGCTTTCGCTGCCTAGAACGCCTACAATCCTCTCCCAGCGCTCTTCAATCGTCTGCATCATGGTCTCATGAATGTCACCCTTTCCAACGACAGAAAACAGATAGTTCTTGAGTAGATCCGTTGAAGATAAGCGAACTCCGCGAGCATTTAACGTCTCGAATATCTTAAAAGCGTTCAGCTCATCCGTTACCGTAATCACGGTAAACAATAGCTTATCTACCAGTGCGCCAACAAACCTAGTAAAATCCTTTCCGCTAGAAACCTGACTACCAAACCTTGCTTGTATACACTTCTTAAACCAACTAAAAGCTTCTCTGAGTCGATCTTCAGACGTGTTAAGACCTCTCATAGGAATGGATGTCAAAGGGACTAAGTAACTTTGATAAAATAGATTATTGTGACGGTTCAGTATTAATTTCGATTGAGGAACAAGCGTTTCTGGTTCTATGAAACCAATGTAACTCCTATGCAATTCATCCTTGCGCTGCTGGTTGTCTTCTGCATCTATTCCTGAGCTGACTAAATCTTCGAGATGAGACAAACCAGCTAGAATCATCACGCTCAAAGTAGTTATTCTTTGCTGGCCATCAATAATATCAAACTGGTTGTTATCCAAAGGCTGTAGAACGAGATAACCTAGGTAGTGAATTGGTTCGCTGTCATCTTCAAAAAGACCAACAATATCTAGCCACAGGTCATCCCACTCGTCTAAACCCCACGAATAGTCACGCTGAAAGCGAGGCACTCGATAGGTGATGCCATTACCCATTAGCTGACGAAAAGTCGTATTAGAAGTATTGAAGGTAATGGGTGCCATACTGACGCCAGTCTATCTTTAAGAATAAACAGAATCTTTAGAGGATAAGGATCAAGTTGCCTTCTGTGATCGCTTTGGACTAACAGCGTTTTTAGCTGATACAACTTTCGTCGACGCGACTTTTGTTGACGCTGTGGTCGATACCATTGCTGCCATTACCTGCTCGGGCTGCACTGGAAAGGGCAGATGGTGGATGTCTGAGCCTTTGCGGCAGGCGAGGGTGGCAGCCTGGTGCAGCGCCAAGACGGTTAGCTGATCCATTCCCATATCGGCTAAAGACGTGGGCAGTCCGATCTGGGTGTAGAACTGAATTAGCTGCTGACGGGCGGTCTGCGCTAGCGAATTGTTTGCTGCCATTTCTTCCAGGCGTAGCTGTACCAAGATGCCATAGGCGACTTTCTCGCCGTGGAGCGTCCCGTGAGCGGCTACATGGGTAAGGCCGTTGTGGACCGCGTGAGCGGCTACCGTTCGGCACTGCGCCCCGCCCATGCCACCGATAACGCCTGCCATTAGCACACTGGCATCGACGACCTCTCTCCAGTCATCGCTGCCGGGATGGGCGATCGCACTCCCAGACTTTTGAAACAAAATATCGCGCAGCACGCGGGCCTGCTGAACCGCGCCAATCACCATCGTATGGGTAGAGTCACCGCTGCTAACAGAGGCTTCGTACCATTTAGCGATCGCATCGCCAATGCCAGCCACCAGCGTCCGCTGCGGCGCGGTGGCTACTAGATCGTAGTCCAGCACAATCGCGTCCGGGCACTTTGGCAATCCCACATCATAGAGAAATGCGCCGTCTTCTGAGTAGACATTAGAAAGCGCTGTCCACCCGGCGCAAGTAGCTGCCGATGTCGGTACTGTTACGATCGGCAGTCGCCTTTGATAGGCCAGTAGCTTAGCGGCATCTAGCGCCTTGCCACCGCCAATCCCAAGAATAAAGTCCGCCTCATGCGCCTCAGCCGCCTGGTGCAGGGCAGCTAGAGAGACCTCGCTACAGTCTTTTTGATAAATGGCAGTTGACTCATTCAGCCCAGCCAGCGCAGCAGATAGAAACGGCAGCGCTCTAGGCAAGCTGTTCTCACCGCCCACTAGCAGCGGACGATTGCCAAAGCTGGCAAACAGTTCACGGCTGCTAGTAAGGACACCGCTGCCACGGATCACCTGAGCAGGCGCAATATTGAGGATGGGGAAAGTCACCGAAGAAGCGGATGATGCCATAGAAAATAGATCCTACCTACAAAAGGCGCTACCTACAAAAGGCGCTAACAGTTACTAGCGGTAGCCATCCCTAAATTATGCCGCAGCGCTATTTGCCTCTGCCAATTTCTCTGGATAAATTTCAACAACTGGCGCGCGCTCCTCGGGTGTGTTTCCTCTACTCGGTTGGACAGAGCCTAGGTAGAGCAAGTCAGAGATGCCGTCGTGATGGGCGATCGTCCGCGCCCTGATCAAAGGATTTTGACCTGCCGCGCTGAGTCGACTGGGCTTGAGCAGATTGCTTGCTGCCTGTTCTAGGGTCGCTTCTAGCTCTGTGCGGGTGATGGTATTAGGGACGGTGATCACAATCTGCGACGAACCGGAGTCAAATACTGTGGTGTAAGGCACTGCGCCGGGAATTTGCGATCGGGTCAGCGGCTGAAAGCTAAGGCCAAACATGCCGACTGTCAGCACGCCCATAAAGCCAGTTGCGCCGACTAGCCTGAAGCGAGTACCCCAGTTCAGCAGAAACGCAAGCGCTGTGAGCAGGCCAAAGGCAACCGTTGCGATCGCGAAATATCCGGTAGCGGTCAGAAACTGTGCAGGCGTTAGCATGAGCGAATTTGGCAGGTTAAGGTCTTTTGTGATTATACGGGTCGTCTGCTCTAGAGATCACTTCCTAGAAATGGCGGGATAACTAAACAGAACCTGTCACCACTCTATGATTTTGCTTCGCGATCGCCGCAGCCAGCTGCTTTGCCTTCTAATTCTGTTTCTAGCTGGCAGCAGCCTGTGGCGACTGAGCCGCGTCTCTAGCCAGACGCTCCAGCCTCTAGTCGAACCGCTGCCACAAGACCCCTCCGTTCAAGTCTTCTTCAATCAGTCTGAAGCTAACATCTATACCGAGCCCTACCGTCAGATAGAGCGCCACGGCGACAACCTTGAACAGGTAATTGTTACCGCTATCGAGCAGTCAGCGCAGACAGTTGACGTAGCAGTCCAAGCACTGAACCTGCCTTTAATTGCTGCCGCCCTAGTCGACAGCAGCCGTCGCGGCGTAAAGGTCCGCCTAATTCTAGAAAATCAGTATGCTGAGCTAGAGGCTGAGCAGCTAGAGGCGCTCACGCTATTGGATGACGGTCAGATTCTGCGAATCGACGACACCGCTGACGGCTCTAAAGGCAGCGGCCTGATGCATCACAAATTCTTAGTGATCGACGGTCGATGGGTTCTGACTGGCTCAGCGAACCTAACCTTTTCGGGCGTTCACGGCGATGCGGATGCGCTAGACAGTCGTGGTAATGCCAACGCACTGCTCAAAATTGATAGCCCGGTGCTGGCCCAGCAGTTCATGCGTGAATTCGATCTGATGTGGGGCGATGGCCCTGTGGGCACACCAGACAGTCAGTTCGGCCTACAAAAGCCGCTTCGCCCACCGCAGACGGTGACTCTGCCAACTGGCTCTATCACTGTTCAATTCTCTCCGGCGTCCTCAACATTAGCTTGGGAACGGAGCGTCAACGGACTAATCGCTCGTACATTAGCTCAGGCTAGCAGCAGCATTGATCTTGCACTTTTCGTCTTTTCAGAACAGCAAATCGCCAACCAGCTAGAAACCGAGGTCCAAGCTGGCACCGCGCTACGTGCGCTGATCGATCCTGGTTTTGTCTATCGCAGCTATAGCGAGGCGCTAGATATGCTAGGTATTGATCTCGCTGACCAACGCTGCAAAATCGAAGCTCAAAACCGTCCTTGGCGATCGCCTATCACCTCCGTAGGATCTCCTCAGCTTCCAGCAGGAGATAAACTGCACCACAAATTTGCCGTCATCGACAATGCCACGGTTATTGTCGGCTCTCAAAACTGGAGCCATGCCGCTAATACTCAAAATGACGAGACCCTGCTGGTGATTCGCAATCCCACCGTCGCCGCGCACTTTGATCGAGAATTTGAGCGACTCTACAGGCAGCCCTACCTAGGCGACACGCCGCTTCTGCAACGGAAAATAGAAGCAGCTAGTCAGCGCTGTCCAAGGATTAGCCAATGACTTTGGCAGACCCCTGAATCTCGGCCGGCTTCCCTATCCGGTTGCGACCTTGTTTCTTCGCCGCATAGAGTGCCTGGTCGGCTTGATTCAGCACATCGTGAATGCTGTCGTTCGGATACGCCTGAGCAATGCCTATGCTTACCGTTAACGGAATCTTTTGGTCTTGACCATTTTGATCTTGGGCATTTCGCTCTTTGCTGTTGAAAGCGCTCTCAAGAGAACTGCTCTCAAGAGAACTGCTGGCGATCGCACTTCTTACTCGCTCAGCGACTACGCTAGCGTCACTGAGTGATGTTATCGGCAGCACTATCGAGAACTCATCTCCGCCTAGACGACCAAAGATATCTTGATCGCGCAGGTTGCTAGCACAGGCATCGGCTACCAGTTGAATGGCGCGATCGCCCACCGCATGACCATAGGTATCGTTGACTTCTTTAAAGTTGTCTATATCCAGCATCAGGGCAGTGATAGGAACTTTTTTAGTCTGGCATTCTATCAGCGCTGTCGCCGCGACCTTAAAGAAGAAACGGCGATTGTAAGCACCCGTCAGCGCATCTGTCTGAGCAAACTGCCTAAGCTCTTCTTCTGTAATCTTGCGATCAGAGATATCGCTAAAGGAAAATAAAATACAGTCTTCGCCGTCGTATTCCAAGCAGATAGCCGAAATCAGAGACCAAAAAGTCTTGCCATTGATCTGTTTGAGATGAGCTTCAAAGTTTGAAAGCGGCTGCTTGTTGGCTAGCTGACTAAGAAAGTGCTCTCGGTCCACTGGCTCTTCCCAAAAGTCAGATTCCTGGTAGCGGCCTGACTCCTGCACCGTAAAGCCAAATAGCTCTGATGCGCGCTCGTTAATAAAGTGCAGTCTGCTGGTCTTTGTATGACTAATTACCACTGGAAAGGCTGGCGCATTAAGAATAGACAATAAGCCTTCTCGACTACTCGTTAGTGCCTGGGTGATGGCATTGACGCGATCTAGCACACGGTTATAGTGAGCTGCGATCGCTGCTGCTTCTGCCTCTGGCTCTATCCAGACATGCTGAGTAAAATCACCTGCTACAGAGTGGCTATCCATACTGGCTAACAGCGTTTGGATAGAAGTGCTCGCTCCATGCTCAGAGATATTAAGACCAATCCGCTCCTGTTCTGTGCCTACCCGGCAGGGTGCTATCTGGTTGAGTGCCCAAAGTAGACAAAACCCAACCGTAAACGCATACAGTCCCACCGCGACGATGCCTACAAGCTGCACGCTCAGCACTCGGACAAAGCTATAGTCACCCGCCCACCGCTGCGGATCGCCTAGCAGCGCAACTGCCAGCGTCCCCCAAATGCCACAGACCAGATGAGCAGGGACCACGCCGACCGCATCATCGATTCGAGCACGGGTCATCGCGCTCTCAGAGAGCGTACAAAGAAAACCCCCAATCGCGCCTGCGCAGGTCGCGCCCACTGGCAGCATCACGTCGGCTCCTGCTGTCACTGATACCAAGCCCCCGATCACGCCATTCATCACCACCGGTACTCTAGGTCGCTTGTGCAGTTTCCAGGTAGTAAACAGCGCTATCAGGCCGCCAGCCGCCCCCCCTTGAGAAGTATTCACCAGAATCTGAGGAACTTTGTCAGTGAAAGCTAGCGTACTGCCACCATTAAAGCCAAACCAGCCCACCCAGAGTAAAAAGATACCTAGAACCGCAATGGGCAGATTGTGGCCTTCTATGGGCTTAGGCCGGGGAGAGAATCGCCCTAGCCTCGGTCCAATGATCAAAATCGCGGCCCAGGCGACCCAGCCACCGACTGAGTGGACCGCCGTAGCACCTGCAAAGTCGTGAAAACCCAAGTCAGCTAGCCAGCCAGCCGTGTAGTCAAACCCGAGTCCTCCCCAAATCCAATGCCCAGTGATGGGGTAGATTGCCCCGGCTAAGATAGCCGATGCTACAAAATAGCCTAGGAAGCTCATTCGCTCCGCGACCGCGCCTGAGACGATAGTCGTCGCCGTACCGCAAAACGTTAGTTGGAACAGAAAAAATGCATAGTTTTGCGCACTCCAGGCAGAGTCTGGCGGCAGCGTGTAGCCGAACAGTCCAAACACTGATTCACCAAACATTAGCCGAAACCCAACCACGCAGAAAATAGCAGAAGAGATACAGAAATCAACCAGATTCTTGATGGCTACATTAATGCTATTTTTGGTACGAACCAAGCCACTTTCTAAACAGCAAAAGCCTGCTTGCATAGCACTGACCAAGATGGCACATAAGATCACCCAGATCAGGTCTACATTGTTATCCATACGGGCAGTTTCTAATAACGATTGCTAGAGATAGCGAAAATATCAACAGGCTTGGCCTCCCAAAGGAAGCTACAGCAGTCGTGTTTATAAAACGTTGCTCATCAATAGAAAGCCGCAGCAAGAGTCTACTGACGAGGAAGATAAGCTCGCTGCAAAAAGCTTTCAGGTTGAATACTGTGCCTCAGCCAAGTGACAAAGGCGATAGATTCAATTGAAAGTATTCAGTGCTTAAGCGATCAACGCTATATAGTCTCTACTAACGCCGACAAGATTTGGGTACTTAAGGAACATTTTCAAAGAACACTCGTCGACCCAGAGCGCTGGGGTGATAGTTGGACTGAGATAATTTCCGCCATCTTCGCCGCGCTTTCTGTCTTTGCTAGACTGCGCGCTGCTGTCGCCATATGCGCTAGCTGATCAGGCGATTTGAGTAGGTCTAGAACCAGCGTTTGCAGACTATCCGCCGAGAGCTCGGACTGCTGATGCAACTGCGCCGCACCTGCGTCAGCGAAGGCGATCGCATTAAACGTCTGATGATCCTCTGCTGCAAACGGATAGGGAATCAAAATTGAGGGTGTTCCGGTAACAGCTAGCTCAATTAGAGTCCCCGCTCCTGCCCTGCTAATTGCTATATTTGCCCGCTGGAACAAAGCGGCCATACCATCGTAGAAAGCCCGGTGGATATAGTGGGGATGCTCAAGGCTATCGACCTCTGGATCGTTCGTTCCAGTGATATGGACAATCCAAGCGCCCGTTTCTAACCAGGCAGGCGCAGCCGAGCGCACTAGCTGATTGATTGCAACTGCTCCCTGGCTGCCGCCGACAACAACGATTAGTGGTGCTTCTGTAGGGATCTCGATACCGGGTAAACGGTTGGGCGAGTCGGCTGACTCATCTAGAGCGGCTAGGAACTGCGATCGCACTGGTGTTCCCACCACGACTGTTTTAGCTTTTGGCAAATGCGCTACTGCCGCCTCAAACCCGAGTGCCACTGTCGTACACCACGAGCTTAAAAACCGAGTCACTTTTCCCGGCAGTGCGTTAGATTCATGCAGCACCGCCGGTAGTCCCAAAGACCGGGCCGCTAGAATCGCAGGCGCAGCAATATACCCCCCGGTTGTAAAGACGCCCTGAAACTGACCGCGCTTTAGTAGCTGGCGTACCTGCACCGTCGAAGCGATAAACTGAGCGAGCTGCTTTAGTGTGCCAAGGCCCACTTTGCCCTGAACGCCGCTCATCTTTACTGTATGTAGTTTGTAGGATGAGGGAACTAGCGCTGTCTCTAGCCGATCCGGTACACCTAACCATTCGATAGTGTAGTCAGAAAGCTGCTGGGCAGTAGCGATCGCCGGGAACAAATGTCCACCGGTTCCACTCGCTGCAATGAGAAGCTTTGGCGATCGCGCTAGTTCACTATTATTCGACGCACTATCTACTGACGCAGGCTCTAGCTTCTGCGCCGATGCCAATAGTCTTTCACCCATACAACTGACTCCTTAGAGCAACTCGCACCCAGCCAAATGCCGTATTAATACAATTTTCAGGTTACCTTGGTTTAAGGTACTATCTGCCACAAAATCCATTTCAACCTACTTGCAGCAAGGACATATAGTTCTATGACTCAGCGCCACCGTTGGCTTCAATTCCGCTCCCAGTGTAAAACGATAGCGACCACTGCAATGGTTGGGATAGCTGGCGGACTCACGTTGAATTTAAGCCTGCCTGCCGCCGCTGCCGCTGCTGAAAGTGCGCCTGCGGAACTCACCGCCGCGATTGAGCGTATGGAATCTGCCGCTTCAGCTAGAGATTTAAGCGCTGTAATGGGTGGCTATAGTCCTGAGTTTTCAAACGAAGATGGCTTTACCTACGACACCCTAGAAACTGCGCTACAAACCTTCTGGGATAGCTACACGACGCTGTCATACCGGGTGGAGCTACAGTCGTGGGAACCCATCGCAGAAGGATACCTGGCCGAAACAGTTACCTACGTCACTGGCACTCAAATAGACAACGGCCAAAGTAGAGCGCTAGAGTCAGTCATCCGCTCGCAGCAAACCTACCAGGGCGGCAAAATTATTTCACAGGAAACTTTGTCCGAGCGCAATCAAATCACCTCTGGTGAAAAGCCGCCCTCTGTCTCAGTAATTTTGACCGAGCAAGTAGAAAGAGGTGAGCAATACGACTTTGACGCTATTGTGCTAGAACCGCTGGGCGATCGCTACTTGCTTGGCGGCGTCATTGACGAAGGGGCTACCGCAGCTGATTTCTTTACCGGTCGCCCGGTTGAGCTAGAGCTACTATCAGCCGGGGGCTTGTTCAAGATTGGGGAAGCCCCAGAGATGCCAGATAGCCGCTGGGTATCTGCGCTACTGGTGCGTGATGATGGTATGACAGTCATCACCAGACGGCTACAGGTGAACTGAGTAGGTGAACTAGGTGGCGGTAGCCATCACCGATGACAAGAGACCTTTGAACAGCGCTAGGCCGTCGGTGTTGCCCAAGGCAGGGTCAGCGGCTCGTTCTGGATGAGGCATCATGCCTAGAACATTGCCAGTCTGGTTGCAGATACCTGCAATATTGTTGAGTGAACCGTTGGGATTAGCGGCTTCACTGACTTCTTCATTAGCATCGCAGTAGCGGAAGAGGATTTGGCTGTTGTCCTCTAGCGCTTTGAGCGTGTCGGGCTCGGCAAAGTAGCAGCCTTCTCCATGCGCAATCGGCAGCGTGATGAGCTGGCCTTGGCGGTAGCCTTGGGTCCAGGGGAGGTTGCTGCGTTCAACGCGTAAGGGAACGCGATCGCACACAAAGTGCAAATCTCGATTCCGCACCAGCGCGCCTGGTAGCAATCCCATTTCAGTCAGCACCTGAAAGCCGTTGCAGATGCCCATGACTAGCCTGCCCTGCTTTGCGTGTTCGACGGTGGCGCGCATGGCTGGGGAAAATTGTGCGATCGCCCCGCAGCGTAGATAGTCGCCATAGCTAAACCCCCCGGGAACGACCACGACATCTATCCCGGCCAGGTCACTGTCTTCGTGCCAGATCATCCGAGTCGGCTGATCGAGAATATCGCGCAGGATGTAGGCAATATCGCGATCGCAATTCGCCCCTGGAAACACAATCACGCCGAAGTTCATAAGTCTTTCCTCTTAAGCTGCTTTGGGTTAGGCTGCTTCAAAAACTTCCACACAGTAATTCTCGATCACTGGATTAGCCAGCAGCTGATCGCAGATTTTATTTAGCTGCGCCTGCGCCGATGCCTTATCTTCCGCCGTTAGATCAACTTCAATATACTTACCAATTCGCACCTTAGAGACATTGTCATAGCCCATATGACCCAGACCAGAGCGCACCGCCGTCCCCGCCGGATCTAGGACAGAAGGCCGCAAAGTCACATATACCTTAGCCTGGAAGGATTGAACATCAGCAGATTGCGCCACAGCAACAAAACCCAAAAGAACAAGGGTAATCCTACCTTATTTAACCTCATACCCAATAGCTGGACCCAACGGCTTACGATCCGTATTAGATTGGCTTAAGGTGTAACAAGGCGCAACCAACGCCAACTTTCCTTAAAGACTTTGCAAAAGGCGCATGAAAAGCCGTCGTACCCGCAGCCAAACTCAAATATTCGAGCTGATCAAACGGCTCAAAGCCCCTATTTCAGCCCAAGATCTGTACGTCCAGCTTAGGCAGGAAAAAAGTAGCATCGGCCTAGCCACCGTCTACCGCGCCCTAGACTCGCTCAAGCAGGAGGGCGTCATCCAAATGCGTACGCTACCCAATGGCGAATCGCTCTACAGTCTTGTCCAGGTCGACACACACCACCTCACCTGTGTTCGCTGCGGGCATTCAGCCGAGATGGCTGAATGCCCCGTACACGGCCTAGAGACTCATCTGACCGAGTCTCACCACTTTCAGATTTTCTATCACACGCTAGAATTTTTCGGTCTGTGTGAACAGTGTCAGTAGGTTTAGCCTATTCAAGACTCTCTTCCGGTAAAGATGAGGAGTCTAGTTTTCACTTCGAACCGCTACTGGCTGAGTGACGGGCTGGTCTACGGGCTGTCCTAGAAAGCCCAGCACTTCTTCACACCAAGCCACCCAGGCTAGCTGCTGGCGAATGCCTGCTCGGAGGGCTAGGTACTGAAACTGGCTTTCGCGAGACATCTGCGGCGCTTGCGCATACTGCCTGGCTACTGCCTGATAGCTCAAGAGCTGTTCTCGGTGCTGCTGATAGTAGACATTCAGCATTGTCAGCAGCGTCTCCGTCGGCACCGCATGACCGACTGATAGTTTCACTAGCAGCTCTGACTTGAGCGGGGTAATTTCCTCTTCAGCCTGACCTATCCATTCTTGTAACAGCTGCCGTCCGCTTTCTGTCACGGTATACAGCTTTTTGTTAGGTCTATTCTCTTGCTCAATTTTCTCAGAAGAAATATGCTCGTCTTCTTCTAGCTTGGCCAGTGCCTTGTAGATCTGCTGGTGGCTTGCACTCCAAAAGCACTCTACTGACTTATTAAAGCGCTTGACTATGTCATAGCCGCTACAGGATTCGTTGAACAGCGCGGCCAAAATTGCATAGGGAAGAGACATATTTGGACCGTGAATATTCACCGACGGACATATTATTATGCACTGAAATTCGCGTTTACGGCTGTTCGCCTTGGGTGAGGCCGCTCAAACGGTTACGAGTTGACTTAGCCAAAGAAAATTGATAGGTACGTATCGACCATTTGCTTGCCATAGAACAGCACTGCGATCGCACCCAACGCCAGATAAGGTCCAAATGGAATGTGCTGCTTTGGCCCTAGTACGCCCAGTGCAAGCGCCCCCCCGCCAATCACCGAGCCCAGCGCCGCTGCTAAGAATGTTGCTAGCAGCAGCCCTGGCCAGCCCAGCCAAGCGGCCATCATCGCCGCCAGCTTAGAGTCTCCACCGCCCATTGCGGCTTTTCCAAATGCTTGGCTACCGGCAATTCCGATCAGGTCAAACAGCCACAGCCCGAAAATACTGGCGAAAAAAGCTGCGATCGCCCCGCTCATGCCAGACAGCACTGTCGGCGTCGCCAGATAGCTCATCCAGCCTTGAAATCCCCAGCCCAAAACCAGCCCAGAAGCAGTCAAACTATTGGGCAGCGTCATCGTATCTAGATCGATTAGCGCTAGTGCCAGCAGCCAGCAGACAAACAGCCAGTATCCAGGCGTCTGCCAGCTCATCCCGAAGCGAGCGAATACTGACACAAACAAACACCCCGTCGCAAACTCCACCAGCGGATATCGAAAAGCAATCGGCAGTTTACAGTTGCGACAGCGCCCTAGCAGCCACAGCCAGCCAAATACTGGCACATTATCGTAAGGTTTTAGACGCTGCTGGCACTTCGGACAGCGAGAGGGCGGATATAGCAGCGAGAGCCCCTCTGGCAGGCGATAGACCACTACGTTTAGAAAGCTGCCGATCGCAGCACCGAGAATGAAAACTATCAGAAAGGGAACTGCGCTACCCACAGAGCTTGCCATGTTGATGGAGAACTGTAGCTAAGATGCCCACCATCTAACAAACTTGATAGGGAGACCAATCTCTGCATAACTACTTGAACGGCCTATTAACCCGAATTAGTTTGCCTGTCAGCGACTCTTCTGCGGATATAGCGTCGTTTATCCGAACAGCTAGCCTTTCGTAATTTAGGTCTTCTGAGCAGACAATAATGCCAGCGTGATGGCCGATCTTCTTGTGTAAACGCATAAAATCAAGGCGATTTAGGGTTAACACGGCCCGCTGCTCGCTGGTTGCAAAAGCGATGACTTCTTCATCGGAAATCATCTGATTAGCTTTGTTGGCTTCTTGAACGGTAAGTACGTCATGAGCTAGGGTGCGCAGCCACTGACTAGTTTCTTTGGGAAACCCTTCGTCAGAATAGAGTTTGGCCATTCGCTAAGCTGCTTCTTGCCGCGCTATGGCATCACTAATTTCCTGCTCGTGTGCCGCAGCATAAAGCCATGCGTTAGTCAGATCAACTGTAGTTAAGCCAACATAGTTATCTATCAAGTGAGCATCGGTAGCACCTTCTGTTCTTAGGCTTACAAGTAGCCATACAGGTATACGAGTCTTCCGAATGCAGGCTTCTCCTCCCATCACACCAGGCGTTTTGCTGATACCTTCCCAGGTATTGCTGATGCTACTCGCTAGCAGCTGAATGACCATAGCTTTCTCTTGTGTAGACAAAGCCAGGAGCTGAGGTTGGAGTTCCTGAATAGTTGTCATGTCGCTTTTGCCATATGTCCGAGTTAAGTGTTCAAATCAGGCTCAATTTGGCTGAAGGGGACAAAGCATTCTTGTGGCAGCAGGACGGGCTTGTCGCCAAAGACAAGCTTGCCACGATGGTTCAGTCGGCCAATGGCAACGCCGATGGGTCTTTGTATGATTTCTGGATGCACTTCGTAGAAGACGCGGTAAATCTGCCGAGCTGCTTTGATCAAAGCTGGATTTAGGAGGACAGAATCGTCTCCAAAGGCTAAGCGCTCGGCGGCGCTCATGGGCCTAACGGCGCTAGTTGGCCTTTCTACGGTCATAGTTGGCATGAAGTGCTCCTTTCGGTGCCGATTTACAGATGCTTTTAGTTGGTCACAGAGGTCCGTTAGATCCGAACTTATTATTGACCCGATCACAAAAAAGTTGGCTCAAGTCTACTACAAGCTGTCTAATTCAGTTAGTTTAGTCACATTTTTCAATAGAATCACTGGGTTTAGCCGGTGATAAAGCCACTAAGGATGAAGCGGCTATTGATGAAACGACTATTGAGCAAGGGCCGTTTGCAGCGCTTCTCCCATTGCTTTGCAGCCGACTGGCTTCATGCCTGCGGACATGATGTCACCGGTTCGATAACCCTGATCCAGAACGGTGAGCACAGCTTGCTCTATCCGGTCTGCGGCTGTGGGCTGATTGAGTCCGTAGCGCAGCATCATCGCGGCGCTAAGTACCTGAGCTAATGGGTTAGCTTTGTCCTGGTTGGCGATATCTGGGGCTGAGCCGTGGACAGGTTCATAGACGCCAGGGCCGCTTTCGCCTAGGCTGGCAGAAGGGAGCATGCCAATGCTGCCGGTGAGCATCGCAGCGGCGTCCGAGAGAATATCGCCGAATAGATTGCCGGTGACAATAGTGTCAAACTGCTTGGGCGCGCGGACGAGCTGCATGGCGGCGTTGTCTACGTAGAGGTGAGAGAGTTCAACGTCTGCGTATTGCTCGCTAAGGGCGGTGATGCGATCGCGCCAAAGCTGTGACACTTCCAATACATTCGCCTTATCTACAGAACACAGTCGCCCGGTCCGCTTTTGCGCCGTTTCAAATGCCACTCGGCCAATTCGATCAATCTCGCTGCCAGTGTAGACCATCGTACTCACACCGCGCTGATCGCCATCTTCTGTCTCAAAGATCCCCTTTGGCTGACCAAAATAAATACCGCCTGTCAGCTCACGGACCACCATAATGTCTACGCCTTCAACCACCTCTGGCTTGAGAGAAGACGCCTCTAATAGCTGCGGTAGGATGGTCGCCGGGCGCAAGTTTGCAAATAGTCCCAGGCCAGCGCGCAAGCTCAGCAATCCGGTTTCTGGTCGCTGCGATCGCGGTAGATTATCCCACTTATAGCCGCCGATCGATGCGAGTAAGACCGCGTCACTTTGGCGGCAAGTATCCAGCGTTGCTGCTGGCAGCGGCTCCCCAGTCGCATCAATCGCCACACCGCCAATCGGTGCTTCTGAAAATTCAAACTGGAGATTCTCCTGCTTACCAACTTGCTTTAAAACATCCACCGCAACCGTCATAATCTCTGGGCCTATCCCATCGCCGGAAAGAAGCGTAATCTTGAATGATTGGGCAGTGGAATCTGTCATAGCCAAAAGAAAAGTGGAGCGGGGACGGGTGTCGCAATACCTGGCCATAATACCTGACTAAGCGGTGCTGTAGAATGCATGGGTATTGAAAGGGCCGATATGGGCCAAGCTGGGGCGGTATGTCTTTTTTGCGCGCTGATTTAGCTCAGTTCACGGCGTATCAGTCGCCGCATCCAGCCGACGAGTCGGTGCTGGTGCAGCCTGCTGTCGATCCGCTCGATACAAATGAAAGCCCGATCGATCTCCCAGACGAAATCAAAACAGCGCTAGCAGAGAAATATCAGCATGCGATCGCCGCCAATCGCTATCCAGATGGCTCCCACTTTGCCCTAAAGCAAGCGGTCCGCAAGTATGCCATCTCTTCTGGCGCGATCAATCCAGATACTCTCGCACCAGGCAATATCACCCTTGGCAATGGTTCCGATGAGCTGATTCGCTCTGTTCTAATGGCTACCTGTCTAGGTAACAACGGCTCTATCCTAGTCGCCACTCCTACTTTCTCTATGTATGGCATCTTAGCCAAGACGCTAGGCATCACCGTTCACAGCACAGAAAGAACAGAATGCGAAGATGGTTTCGCAGTCGATATCACCGCTGCTCAGGCTGCTATCGAGCGAGCAAAGCACTCTGAACAAACAGCACCGATTAAAGTTGTGTTCATGGTGCATCCCAATTCGCCAACTGGCAATGCGCTAACGCAAAGCGAACTCGACTGGCTCAAACAGCTCCCAGAAGACATTCTCATTGTCGTCGATGAAGCCTACTTTGAATTTAGTGGTCATACGACCCTGACGGAAGCGCTTAGTCGTCCTAACTGGATTATCCTGCGCACCTTTTCAAAAGCCTTTCGCCTAGCAGCTCATCGGGTTGGATACGGTATTGCACACCCCGATATTATCGCTGCACTAGAGAAACTGAGACTGCCCTACAACCTGCCTAGCTTTTCGCAAGCTGCGGCTACGACTGCGCTGGTACATAGCGATCAGCTGCTAGCACAGATTCCAGTGCTGATGAAAGAGCGCGACCAGCTCCTATCTGCTTTGACTGAACAGCCTGGTCTACAGGTTTGGCCTAGTGATAGCAACTTTATCTATGTTCGGCTGCGCGATCACGGTCTAACTAAACTAAAAGCTACAAATCAGGAGACAGGACTCGCTAGCCTTTGCCAACTGCTTCGCACCCACGGCACTCTAATCCGACACACTGGCGGCGGCTTGCGCATCAGCATCGGTACTACAGCCGAAAACCAGCGAACCCTTACCAATCTAAAGCGCGTACTCAGCAGCTAGATGCTCAGAGTCGGCTGGCTAAGCGGAGCGTCTGATGGCTGAACGGAGCCGGAGCCAACTACCAGACAAACCCCGAGCGCACCCGGTGAATCGTCTGCGGCAGCACGCCAACTAACATCGCAAATGCCTTATCAGAGACCGAATCTACCGTTTCTTGATCAAAGTAAGTTTTGAACTGCTCTAGAATCATCCGGGCTCTATCGTCTGGCTCTGGCTGATCGGTAAAGTTCTGGGTCAGCCGAATCCACTGCAACCGAATCTTGATCGCATTTTGATGCTCTTTCGGTGACTCTGGTGTTAGTAGCGAAAGGTTGCCAATCGGAATTACATCGACAATATCATCGTCGATTGAACCGCCCACTCGCAGCGCCCGGTCCAGCAAACTCTGCATGAAACTCACGCAGCACAATTAGACCGTTGCGGCGGCGACTGTTGACCACCCAAAGCTGGCCACTGCCTACTTTTTCCACTACGTTGTCAACTTTCAGTTCCTGATTCACTGATGCACCAAAGAATTGCCAGCTTCTCTTATTAATACCCCGTTCACCCAGCTCTAGCTGCACGATTCCACAATTGGGGTTGACAGTCGTTTCAGATCGAGGAGCAGCGTTCACCTTATTCGGAGCCACTTGTTTGTGAACCTCAGTGCGGGTATCGGCATCGTCGTTGCCTGGGACTAGAGTATTGTCTGATAGCAATTTCACTGGTGTCTTTGCTAGCTGCTCTAGTGAGAAGACTCAGAGCGGCCGATATAATTTGCTCTCTCTAATGTGATACGAATCTTCAACGAACTGAGAAAGAACAAATAGTTTTTATTCATTCTTTATGGCAGTGCCGTCCGTGCTTTACACACTGTACACAAAACTTTCGCACAGCTTCCGTACCGATTTACTGATTTTGATCAAGCTAGCTAGGAGCGCTGTAAGGATTTGAAGTTGTTTTGCTTCTTTAGCTTATTTTAAGAAATTAATAGCGATATTGTCCGTTTCTAACTACGTTTTGTCTGGTTAGTACTTTCTGCCTGTTCGAGTACTGCCTGTTCGAGCAGTGTTGGGTTGAGTACTATTGGTTTGAGCAATTCTTTTGGACAGCAGCAGCCGCTTAGGTCTAATACCTAACCCAGAAAGAACAGGGTTGCTGATAGCGCGCTCTTGGTAGCCAGCTTGCGCATAGAGCGCTCTTGCTGCCGGGTTATCAGCCATCACATGCAGATACACGCTGCGAAACCCCCAGCTCAGAGCAATCTTTTCACTAGCTCGTAAAAGCTGGTGCGCAGCGCCCTGACGGCGATAAGCCAAGCCAATAGCCAGATTAGAAACATAGGCGCGCTTTGGCGGTAACAGTCGCCAGGCTTCACAAGGCCGCTGCGAAATTTCGGCAGTGCCAATCACACTGGCCGACTGAGCCGACTCTGCGTCCACTGTAGTCGCTACCAGGCAGACATATTGACTAGCAGGCGTTTTGAGCCTGGTTTTGATATCTTCCTTGATACCCAGACGCATCAGCCAATAGAGCCATTGAGTCGCTTTGGCCTGCGGATAAAAGCTAGAGAGTAAAACCACGACGATTGGCTCTAGATCTTTTTGCTGAGCAGAGCGAACCCGAAAAGGCGGCTGCCAGTGAGAAAGGGGTAGAGTACGCGCGGCATCGGCCTGAGACATAGTTAGAAACTCGAAAGAGGATGGGCACTTTATGAAGGACGTTGCATAGCTATATGGATTTCAGTACTGACTAGTTTCTACTTAGTGGAGATCGCTGAGGAATTGAGTAGTCCCACTGAGAGATGTCTCTTAGCACGCGAACAGTGAATCGGTTCACGGCAGACGTTTCAGCCTAGATGAGAGTTTGATGCATGGCAGTTAGAGATCGTAATCGACGGCACAAAGCAGCTAAGCACAAGATCTTAGTAGTAGACGATGAGCCAGACAATCTAGACCTGCTTTATCGGACATTCTATCGGGATTTCAAAGTCATTAAGGCAAATAGCGGACCTGATGCGCTACAGATGCTGGCCGAACAAGGCGATATTGCGGTTATTATCTCCGATCAGCGGATGCCTGGAATGAGCGGGACCGAACTGCTGCGGCTAACAGCTGATCGCTATCCTAATTCGATTCGAATTGTATTAACGGGCTATACCGATGTCGAAGACCTGGTAGAGGCAATCAATGAGGGCAAGGTCTTTAAGTATGTCACGAAGCCTTGGGAGGAGAAGGACCTGCGGATGGTTGTCAATCAGGCAGTGGATACTCACGGCGTTTTGCAGGCGCGAACTCAAGAACTTAATCGAGTGGTCAGGCAGGAAACGCTACTCAACGCGATTACGAATACTATTCGCAGCGCCCAGTCTTCAGAAGAGATGCTGAAAACGATTGTAGAGACGCTGGGTGAGGCATTCGAGCTAGATTATGGCATCGTGCACTCATTAACTGACGCAGAGCTAGATTCATCCACGTTTCACTATGTGGGCACAGATGCATCGCCAGATGCGCTGACGGCCGTGCCGGGGCGAGATCTGACAGACGCCGCCTTAGAGCAGCTTAAGCAGACGGTTTGGAAGACGGTCTTGACTCAGCATCTAGAGTCGACAGAAGACATCGCTGCCGCCGCGCCTAGTCCGGAGAATATAGCGGCCTACGAGGCGCTAGATATCTACACGAGTCTGCTGATTCCGCTGGTGTGTAAGCAGGATGTGCTGGCCGTTTTGGCGTTGCACAAGTGCTTTCATCAAAAGCCTTGGCAAGAGAGTGAGATCCGGCTGCTGACAACGCTGGCCGACCAGGCGGCGCTAGCGCTTTCTCAAACCTGGACCTACGAGCGGGTAGAATCTTTGGCGCAGCGAGAGCTGCTGATTAATACGATCACGCAGGCGTTGCATGCCAGCCTAGAGCCCAGTGAAATCTTTGCGGCAATTACTCAAAAGCTGGGGCAGGCGCTACGAGCGGATAGCTGCACGCTGTCTCTATGGACGGATGACTACGCGCAGTGCGTGGGACGCTATGAGCTGAGTATGGAGATGGCTCCTACTCTGCCTGAACCTAAAGTGGCCATTGCCAAAGACTCGATTTTGACTGAGATGCAGGTGGGTAAACGGCCAGTTGTGATCAATACCACAGAGCCTGTCAATCCTCATCTAGCTGGGGAAGGTCGATTTGGTGCTAAGGCCCTGATGGCGGTGCCGCTGCTGGCAGAGGCAAAAATGTCAGAAGCAAAGATCACCGGCTGTATTATTTTGCGGCAGATGAGTGAGGCGCGCATCTGGCGGGCGGAGGAGGTTAGCTTGGCGCAGGCGGTGGCGAATCAGGCTGCGATCGCCGTCCAACAGGCCAACCTCTACCAAACCAGCAAACGTCAGGCCGAGCAGCTTCTAGAGCTAGACCAGCAAAAGACCGCTTTCTTCCAGAATATCTCTCACGAATTTCGCACGCCGCTAACGCTCACCATCGGCCCGCTAGAATCAGCCGTCGAACGCGGTGAAGGACTAGATAAAGAACAGGCCGTGATCGCGCTGCGTAACTCTCGTCGACTGCTGCGCCTAGTCAACCAGCTGCTCGACTTGCAAAAGCTAGACGCTGGCAAGATGAAGCCAACCTTCCGGCCCTGCGATCTAGCGGCTTTTACTGTAGAAGTGGTAGAAGCGTTTCAAAGCTACTGTGAACGCAAGCAGATCAAGCTGAGTACAGAAATTGTCTCTTGTTCTACCGTCTATCTAGACATTGAGAAGTTTGACAAAGTGCTCTACAACTTGCTCTCGAATGCGATGAAATTTACTCCAGCAGGTAAGTCTATTACCGTGCGGCTAAAAGAAGCGAGTGGCAAAGCCTACCTGCAAGTGCGAGATCAGGGTATCGGCATTCGCGAAGACCAAATTCCCTATCTATTCGAGCGATTCCGTCAGGCGGATGGATCGGCCAATCGTCACTATGAAGGGACGGGTCTAGGGCTATCGCTGGTTCAAGAACTTTCCCAGATGCACGGCGGTAATGTGTCGGTACAGTCGGTCTACGGAGAAGGCACTACCTTTACTATCGAGCTACCACTAGGGTTCGCTCACCTACCAGCAGATCAGGTCGTAGAAGAGGCGCTCTCCACAGAGACAGGCCAAACAGAGACGAGCAGAGTAGCTGTAGAACTCTCTGATATTGAGATGGCCTCGGCGACAGCCGACAGCACGATCACGCTTCCCCCAGAGGTCGAAAGCGCACAGACTCAGCGCGCTTCGTTTGAAGGGGCTCAGATTTTGGTGGTAGACGATAACCCTGATCTACGAGCCTATGTATCGAGTGTGCTACATCGACAGGGCTATCAGGTCCGCACGGCCGAACAGGGCGCAGCGGGTCTAGAGATGGCAACGATCCACGGACCGGATTTAATCATTACTGATCTGATGATGCCAGGTGTGAACGGTCTAGAAATGATTGAGCGAATTCGCAAAGATACGGCTTTGCAGGGAACGCCCATTATTCTGCTGACGGCCAAAGTAGACAATGAAACTCGCCTAGAAGGCGTTGAACAGGGAGCGGATGCCTACTTATCAAAGCCGTTTAACGATCGCGAGCTGCTGGCTGAAGTGCGTAATCTGCTAGCCCTGAAGTCAAATGAGCGCAAGGTAGCAGAGCTAAATCAGTACCTGACAGAGTCGGTTTTGCAAAGATTCTTGCCGCCGTCTATGGTGCAAAAGGCGAGTGAAGGCACTCTACGCCTGGATCTGCGGCCTGAGCCGCGTCTGGTAACCATTTTGTTTAGTGACATTGTGGGCTTTACGCAGCTGAGTAATACGCTGCGATCGCGCCGAGTCGCCGAGCTACTCAACGAGTATCTTGAGACCATGACCCATGCCATTTTCAACAACGGTGGCACGGTCGATAAATTCATGGGAGACGCGGTGCTCGCCCTATTTGGCGCGCCAGAAGAGATGAGCCCAAATGAGCAGGTCAAACGAGCGATCGCAGCGGCCAGACAAATGTACAAAGACCTCGACACGCTCAATCAAAAGTGGGCAGAGCAAGGCATCGGCCCGGTCAGATTCCGCTGTGGCATTCACCAGGGCACCGCCGTCGTCGGCATGTTTGGCAGCGTCGAACGCTCTGACTACACCGCTATCGGACCTAGCGTCAATATCGCTGCTCGTATCCAAGAAGCCGCCACCGCCGAGACCATTCTGGTCTCAGCCGCTGTAGCCGACTACTTAGACGATACCGAGATTGTCAAGTTCGACCCGCTCAAGCTCAAAGGCGTAGACGAAACCGTTCTGACCTTTGGCGTCAAAACTCGATTGGAAAATTGAGCGCGAAAAACGTTAGCTTGGTACAGCAAAACGCTGTGACGAGTAATGGTCTCTTTGCCGCAAACTTGGAAACACCCAGAACCCAAAGCGCTGTGGCCAACCCTCAGCGGATTAGCCGTACTGACACACGTAGGCATTCTAGGTTTTTCGCTACCCTTTCTAATAGAGCTAATGCGGCCCAATCCAGGCAGCCAATCCTCAGCTACACCGATTGAACTGATCTTTGAAGACTCTAACGAAGCCGCTGTAGCCGCAGTCTCTCAGCCATCTCAGCTACCAGCGGCGGCAGCGGCGCCCGCAGCCGATAAAGAACAGACATCTACAGCAACTGCCAGTCAGCAAGGGCCCAGCCCGACCGCCGCTAGCCAGAGCGCCAGTCGAGTCAATAATTCCATAGAAACAGGCGCATCGATCGCGCCCACAGAGACTACAGCGTCGCAAACCGAGTCTACAGTTTCCGCAGCGCAGCCCTCGACCCAGTTTAGAGAAGAGACACCCACTCTCCCCAAGCCCGCCAACCGTGAGGTGAACTCACCGATGGACGAGATAGAGGCAAAGCCAGAGAATGAACCAGAGACAGACGAGCTAGCGCCTGCTGATCAGGATTCTCAAGGTATCGCTGATTTGCCGGATGATTCAGCGGACGAAGGCTCGCCACCCATGCTACCTAGCGACCAGACAATTCCCGCACCGGGTAGCGAAGCCGCTGATAGCGACTTGCCCCAGACGGTCTTTCTAAAGGTTGTGGGCTATAGCGAAGTGCCGCGATCGCTACAGCAAGATATTGTCACCACGCCGCCCTTGCCCATCAATGAAGAACTTGCTGCTATAGAGCTGCGACCTCAAGACGCAGGCTGCGCCCAGGTAGATTTTGGGCAATCGCAAGTCACCTATCGAATTGCGGTGAACACTGATGGTTCGATGCGCACAGCCTCCCCTTGGACCGGCAGTATTGAAGAAAGACCGCCGTTGAGCGAGCAAGAAAGTGCGATCGCCTGCCTGCTTCTCGCCTCCGGCTTTCGCTTCACCCCCGCCACCTTCGAAGGCAAACCCGTCGTCAGCGACAACCTGCTGCTTACCATCGATCTAATCGAATCACAGTCCAACTAGGACCAGTTACGAAATCTTACCCATAGTCCATCGATCCAGAACCGTGATACTGTATCTAAGCTAATATGCAGTTAGCACAAACTGCGGGTGTAGTTTAGTGGTAAAACCTTAGCCTTCCAAGCTAATGATGGGGGTTCGATTCCCCCTACCCGCTTTGACTTTGAAATTATTAAAAATGATTAGAATTGAGGCTGTGATCGGCAATGATCGAGGACGGTAGCATAAAGGCGTAGATCGATGACCGAGACAAAACACAATATAAGTGAGGAAAATGAAACGGATGCACAGTTGTATGACTGTCTGACGGAACTGTATGCAAACCCAAAATACAGGCAACTGTCTGAGCGAAAGAAAAAGAGTTTTCTGTCTAGGGTGAGCGCTTTATTCGATGAAACAGTTGGGTTGAAGTCTCCCCTATCTAAGCTTCTCTTATTCTTCGTTGGACTTCTCACCATATTGTTTTTCGCCTCTATCCCTGTCAAGTCACCAGCCTTCAGGGTAGGTACGTTTGCTGTTCTTGTGGTGTGCATTCTTCTTCTAGAGTTGTCTGTTGTTTATGCCATTGTTAGAGAGCAGATGAAGGACGGATATTACACGCTTCTAGGAACTACTAAGGCGGATATAGAGAGGCAGGAGCAGAAAATCAAGGCTATAAGTGCGTTTCCGATCGGTAGTCTGAAGCGCGTGCTGAAGCACTTGAGATACCAGATCAGTTCAAGAAAGTCTTACCTTCACTTCGTTTTAGGTGGATTAACAAACCTTGGCGTACTTCCAGCATTGTTCGCTATATACGTAACGTACATAGAGCTAACAAACAACAGTACTTCTCCAGACTTTGTAGTTCCAACATTTGCTGCTATCGTGATTGGGTTGTACCCGATAGGCGTTCAATTTTCTGCTGAAGTTCGGCGACCAGAGGCGATGATCCATTGTTTAGAATGTGCAATAGATAGAGCTGAAGCTTCCGTGGTCCAGTAAGAAGTCCGTCTAGACTGCCGATCAGCAACAGATAGCAATAAGTAATAGTAACAAGGAGCTAGTCGGTTTAGGTAGTCGCGCCTGAAAAATCTACGTGATCGCTGTCACTTGAGCAGCTTCAGCGATCGCGTAGGCATTTACACAGGCTTGCCCGGAACGAACAGTTTCACCCCTCTACTCGAAGACGTCTGAATTAATGCTGTAGCCTAATCGATTGATGGCAGCGATCAAGTCGTCTGCTTAAGCACGACTATTAAGAAAGTCCCGCGAAAGCTGAACAGTTTTCGTTTGGGCTGATTGCTGACCGCTAGTAAGTCTATTGATGGTGACAGTCTCTACAAGAACATCGTCCGCATTTCCAATGATCGTTAGTATCTCTAAAGTCTCAGGTGTTAGCCCTAACCCCAAGTTTAACCGTGTCGTAGTAGCTATTTGAGCTATATATGAGTCTTCTTGGATAGTATCTTTTCCGTGACTGGCTTTGAATATGTATGTATCGTCGCCGAACCCACCTTCTAAGAGATCATGGTCTAGTCCACCATCTAACGTGTCGTCCTGTCCTATTCATGAGTAGTAGCCAACTATGTGATGTCTCTATCTGTAGAATCGATATCTAGCAGATATCGCTTGATGTCTTCTTTGGTCCAGACAATTGCACTATTACGACCATTGTAGTAAAATCACTTTCCTTCGATGCACGACCCTTTAGAGCTAGACTGCTGGTTCCCTAGTAGCTGCTTATACTCTAAACGTCTATGAAAAAGGAATGCACCCTGACTCTATTCTCTTTCTACCACTCTAGAAGGCACTAGGGTAGGAGCGAATGCATTTGTACGTTGCTGAATAAAGAACCAAAGGCAACCATTACAATTGCCTCCGACTTTATAGATGAGTGCTCAATTAGCTACATGAGAAGATACTGAGGAGAGTGAGAGTTTCTCCTTAGCTGTGGATGAGACTAAATGAATATAGACAACGCTTTGCGGAGCCTGTTGTTTTAGCCAGTGAGCTATCGTCGCCATGCAGAAAAGTCTTGCTTCGTGTAGTTTTCTAGACGGGTGATGTCTTCATCGAGATAGTCTAGTATGCGCGATCGCGTCTCACTATCCAAAGTTGGCCGATCAACTTTCTTAGAAAAGGGCCGATACAAAATCTTCTCAGCGTGGTACCTGATCTCTACTGGCATCAGTGCGGTTGCTTTGGAGATCGCCTTTAGCGGCCAGCTATTTTCTGGTAATTGCCGCCGACTTTTATAGACAGACTGATGCAGCTTCTGGTCGAATTTGAAATTGGACTGTGCGATCGCTGGTCCAAATATCAGCAGATCGTCAATTCCGCTCAGCTTCGCTTCAGAGACGAACTCAGTACTGACATCCAGAAATTGAAACACCTGCATCATGGTTTCTTGAGGAGACTGTGATAGCGCTTCTGATGTAACAACTAGAATATTTTTAGACGGGAAAAACTGAAGATATTGTTCTAACTGATCGAAATACTGACTGCTGCTGATGTATTTGTTTTTATCTAGCGGTGCTAATGCCTCGTTAATAGATCTATTCTCTTTTCTAGCTGCGTACATGTGCAGATAGTGAGAGATAATTCTTTCAATCGGATCGCGAATTAGATAGATTAGCTTAACGTTGGGAACGACTGTTGCCATACGCTGAGGGACACCCTGAAAGAACAGATGACGGGTATAGTTGGGTGACGATTCTCCATAGACAGCTGCTGGTTCGATAAAGTGCGATCGATACCACTCAATCCCCTTGCGCCAATTCTTTTCTTTGACAAAGAAGTCCAGCTCCTTCTGCCGAGACATCTGAATATCTGGATGCAGGTTTAGATAGTGGTGCAAGCTAGTTGTCCCACCCTTCATCGCGCCGATAATGATCACATTAGGCAAGTGGCCGCTGACAGTTGTTTCCATCACTTCAGTCTGAGTAGTTACGCTTGGTGCTTTATTCGGATCATACTGAAAAGCTACAGATACAGCTAAGAACCCTGCCGCAGCTTCTCTAACACGCTTTGATCTTCCATTGTGGTTGCATCGCCGACGACTTCTTCACCGCTGGCTAGGTTGCGCAGGAAGCGGCGGATGATTTTGCCAGAACGGGTTTTGGGGAGGGCGTCGGTGAACTGGATTTCTCCAGGGCGGGCGATCGCACCAATCTCTTTCACCACATGCTGCTTCAGCTCACCTTTGAGCTCATCGCTAGCCGAGTACGTAGACTCTAGCGTCACGAATGCAAACACATCCTCCCCTTTTAGCTCATCCTTGCGACCGACTACCGCCGCCTCAGCCACTGCCGGATGCGACACCAGCGCCGATTCGATTTCCATCGTGCCGAGCCGATGCCCTGACACGTTCAGCACGTCATCCGTCCGGCCCATCACCCAGAAATAGCCGTCGGCATCTTTGCGCGCGCCGTCTCCAGCAAAGTATAGATACTGGCCGTCTTTGGGCGGAATGTGCTCCCAGTAGGTCCGGCGAAACCTATCGTCGTCGCCATACACCGTGCGCATCATGCTTGGCCACGGATGCTGCACAACTAGATAGCCGCCTTCGTTTGCGCCTACTGAGTTGCCTTCGGCATCGACTACATCTGCCAAGATGCCAGGGAAAGGCTTGGTTGCCGATCCAGGTTTGGTCGGGGTGGCTCCGGGCAGCGGCGTTAGCATGAATCCGCCGGTTTCGGTCTGCCACCAGGTATCGACAATCGGGCAGCGATCGCCACCAATCACTTTGCGATACCACATCCAGGCTTTTGGGTTAATCGGCTCGCCAACGGTGCCTAAAATCCGCAAAGAAGACAGATCTCGCGCGTTCGGCTCTTTGTCGCCCATTTTCATAAAGGCGCGAATCGCAGTCGGTGCGGTGTAGAAAATAGTCACGCCGTACTTTTCGACCACGTCCCAGAAGGCCCCTGGATTAGACGGTCTAGGCGCACCCTCGTACATCACGGTGGTCGCCCCGTTAGACAGCGGTCCGTACACGATGTAGCTGTGGCCCGTAATCCAACCCACGTCTGCGGTACACCAGTAGATATCGTCTTCTTTGATATCAAAAGTCCACTTGAAGGTCATGTGGGTGTAGAGGTTGTAGCCTGCGGTGGTGTGGACTACGCCTTTGGGTTTGCCAGTGGTGCCGCTGGTATAGAGGATAAAGAGCAAATCTTCGCTGTCCATCGGTTCGGCGGGGCAGTCGGTAGACGCATCGGGTTTGACGTCGTGCCACCAGATGTCGCGGCCTTCGACCCAGCCGACTTCCTGCTGGGTGCGCTGTACGACTAGCACGTTGGTAACCGAAGGCACGGCGTTATTATCTAAAGCGGCATCGACAGCGGGCTTTAGGCCCATTGGCTTGTCTTTACGAAAGCCGCCGTCTGCGGTGATCACGACCTTGGCCTCGGCGTCGTTGAGGCGATCGCGCAAAGCCTCCGCGCTAAATCCCCCAAAGACCACCGTATGCGCCGCACCAATCCGGGCACAGGCCAGCATCGCCACCGCCGCTTCTGGGATCATCGGCATGTACAGGCCCACGCGATCGCCTTTCTGCACACCCATATCTTTGAGCACGTTCGCCATCTGACAGACTTCTGTATGTAGCTCGGCGTAGGTTAGCTGGCGCGAATCACCTGGCTCACCCTCCCAGATCAGCGCCGTCTTGTCGCGCTTGTCTGTGGCCAGATGCCGATCTAGGCAGTTATAGGAAATATTGATCTTGCCACCGACAAACCACTTGGCAAACGGCGGCTGCCAGTCGAGTACCGTATCCCACTTCTCAAACCAGTCCAGTTCCTCTTCAGCCAGCCTTGCCCAGAAAGCTGCCGGATCAGCCGCTGCTTCGTCATACAGCTTCTGATACGCTGCCATGCTCGGAATTCTGGCTGCCGCCGAAAAGGACTCAGAGGGCTCAAATACCCGCTGCTCTTGTAGAATCGATTCGATGGTGGAGTCTGCCATATGAAATGCTTGCTTTTGTGCTTAGCGCTAGAAAACCTTTCAAAACCATACTGCGATCGCCCGCCGCTTCATCGCCAAAGTCTCTTTTCTTAAAGTTTTGGCCGCTTGCCGCTCTCCTATAAATGCCTTTCCTCGCTACAATGGCCACCGCCCTAGTAGGATAAAAACAGTATCTGCCTCACTTCTGCTTTGTCTTGAGGCGTACCTTAAGCAAAGTTGATGAGTGGAAAGATGTCGCTGTTTGACTGGTTCGCCAACCGCAAGAAGACGGGTTTGATTAGTCCAGACCATAGAGAAAGAGAGATTGCCGACGGGCTGTGGACCAAATGTGAACGCTGCGATGTGCTCACCTACACCAAGGATCTGCGGGCAAATCAGCAGGTCTGCCCCGATTGTGGCCATCACCATCGAATATTTAGCGTTCAGCGCATCGAGCAGCTGATAGACGAGGGTACCTGGTCGCCGATAGACACTCAGATTTCGCCAGAAGATCCGTTGCGGTTTCGCGATCGCAAAGCCTACGCCGACCGCATCCGCGACACCCAAAACAAGACCAAGTTAATCGACGGCGTGCAAACTGGCATTGGCAAGATGCTAGGAGAATCTGTCGCGCTAGGCGTAATGGACTTTCGGTTCATGGGTGGCAGTATGGGCTCAGTCGTCGGTGAAAAGCTGACGCGGCTGATCGAGCGCGGCACCGCCGATCGCATTCCGGTGGTGATTGTCTGCGCCTCCGGTGGAGCCAGAATGCAAGAAGGGATGCTCAGCCTGATGCAGATGGCTAAGATATCAGCCGCGCTGGAGCGTCACCGTTCGGCCCGGTTGCTCTACGTACCTGTGCTCACCCATCCCACCACCGGCGGGGTGACTGCTAGCTTTGCCATGCTAGGCGATATCATCCTGGCCGAACCCGAGGCTACCATTGGCTTTGCCGGACGCCGCGTGGTCGAGCAAACCGTCCGCGAAAAGCTGCCAGAAGACTTCCAAACCGCTGAATATCTGCTGCATCACGGCTTTGTCGATAAGATCGTCCCTCGTACCCAGCTCAAGCAGACGCTAGCCCAGCTCATTCGGCTACACGCTCCGGTCAAAGGTAAAGTCCCCGTTCTGGCTAAACAGATGGAAGCCGTCCTAGAAGCTGCCGACTAGTTCGCCTGCTTTCTTCCTACTCTAATTTCAGTGTGGCTAATCGCTCAATCACCCTGCACTCATCCGATTCATGGCATGATATAGACATGATTTGATCTAGACTGTACTGGATCACTGCTGTGTTGCGTGGCTGAAAAGCGAGCATAAAAAATGAAACAATTATTCCAAAAATGCGCCGGGTTGATGGCGGCGTTTGTCTTTGTAGCGACCGGGCTGTTCGGCATTGGGCCGCTGGTAGAAGGGGCGATCGCAGCTGATCTAGACGCGGCTGTTAGAACCATTACCTTGAATGAAGCGGGCGATACGGTCACGCTTTCGGTAGAAGAATTCACCCGAGGCCAGCGCAAGTTCAACAACGCCTGTGCGATTTGTCACCTGGGCGGCATTACCAAAACAAACCCTAACGTCGGGCTTGACACCGAGTCCTTAGCGGGCGCGTATCCCGATCGTAATAACTTGGAAGGGCTAATCGACTACCTGCACAATCCAACGACTTACGATGGTCTGACCGAAATCTCTGAGCTGCACCCCAGTACCAAGAGCAGCGATATCTACCCCAAGATGCGCAATCTAACAGAAGACGATCTTCGCGCTATCTCTGGCCACATTCTGCTGATGCCGAAAATTCGCGGCGACCAGTGGGGCGCAGGTAAGACCAAGTCTCTGTAATTAGGTCTTTGTGATTAGCTTTGGCTGACCTAGCTAATTAGATAGAAATCCTATCAAAATCACTGGCTAAAAGGTCTACACTTTAAGCGCAGAGGGAGTAACCCCTTCTGCGCTTTTTTGTGGTCTATACCTTATCCAAGTGACCAACGCGATCACTGCTCGCTACTGACTTTTTATGATCGATCGAAGAACGCTGCTGAAAGGGAGTGTCGGACTTGTTATCGGTAGCGCTCTAGCTGGCTGTAGCGCCGACGCTGAAGACACCCTGAACCTGCTGCTGCTAGAAGGCGCAATTCCCTCGGTTGTGTTGAGCAGCTTTCAAAACCAGACCGACACGCCTGTCAAGTTTCAGACAGTCGCACAGGTGCAGACAGCATTCCAGACCTTGCAAAGGTGGCAGCAACCTGAGGCTACAGACACTTGGGAGCGGTTCATGCCTTGGCGGCAGTCGAACGCTAAAGGCAGCGTCTAGCGATTTGGTGAGCTTGGGAGACTATTGGCTAACAGAGGCGATCGCACAAGATCTAATCGAGCCGCTGACGCTGAGCGCTGAGACCTTGGATCTATTGCCTGATAGGTGGCAGGCGTTTGGTAGACGCGATCGCAATGCTCAAATCACTGCATCTGAACAGCTTTGGGGCGTTCCCTACAAGCTGCAAACGCTAGTAGTGGTCTACCGCCAAAGTCAGTTTCCGGCCCAATCAGGTAAGAGACAACCCTTCAGCAGCTGGCAAGATCTGCTCGCGCCCGATCTCTATCAGAGCATAGCGCTGCCCAGCCATCCCAATATCGTCATTGGCCTATTGCAAAAGCTGCAAACCGACAGCTTCAATCCCGACACAAATGAGACAGAGCAATCGCTGACGCAGCTTGAGCAGCAGCTAGCTGCATCATTTAACAAGCTCTCTCCACAAGTCAAAACGTACGATTCTAGTACCGCACTCAAAGCACTGGTCAACGAAGACGTCAGAGCAGTGGTCGCCTGGTCTGGCGCTGTTGACACCGCCCTAAAGCGGTATCAGGATCTAAAAGTAGCTATCCCCGATGAAGGTAGCCTGCTGTCAATGGATATGTGGGTGCAGCCCAAAGGCACCCTGCTCAGCAGCGCCGCAGAAGCATGGGTTTCTTTTTGTTGGCAGACAGAGCCAGCAACAGCGCTTTCCATCACTAAAAAGGGAATTTCGCCTGTTTTTCTAGAGACAGACAGGCAGATTCCAGAGGCTTTGACAAGGGCGCAGCCAGCCCTACCAGCTTTGCAAAAGAGCGAACTACTTTTACCGCTCTCGCAGAAAGTCCAGAGCACGTATACAAAGTTTTGGCAGCAGATCGCAGCAGGCGAATTGTCTGATTAGGCAAGCCCAATCGAACAAACTCTATCTTGTTACGTAGAGTTCACACACTTGCGATAGATCTTCTACCTCGCTTCCAGCGCTACTGCAAAAGTAGCTGCCGCGTAGGTAAACAGGACGAGCAATTGTTGGATCTCTTCCGTTTTCTTCTAGAGAAAGCGCCTGGATATAGTTGTCTACATCGTCAGTGTGAAATATTCTGAGCTGATAGCCTTTACCAATCGCGGCCTCGCCAAGCTGCTGAACAAAAGCGTAGCGATCAAAATATGTAAACTGTGCCCATAGCCCTGTATCAACAACAACATCTGTATACTGCAATCCATCAGTTGTTCTATAGGCTCGCCACTGGGTGATCGCAGCTTCATTTTGGCCTCTTTTGTTAGGGCCATAGCGCTCGTTGAGCTGGTCTTCTATCCAGGCGAAGGTAGGCTCGCTCAGTTGGGTCAAAGAGAGCTGCGTACTGGCAGAAACGAGAGTTCCCCGGTCAGTTTCGAGGAATAAAGGCAGGGCTTCAATATCAGCTAGGCGCGATCGCAATGCTTCTAGTTCATTAGTCAATTCTTCTTCTGGCACCAAAACATCTGGCGGCAGCTCGAAATAGACTTCAGGAACAACAGGACTACCGGGCTCTAGCTGAGCTACAGCTGGTGTTGGCATACTAAGCGACTCAGCGGCAGGCTGAACGGTAGCAGCCGCAGCAGGAAAGCACATAGCAGTGCAACTTACTGCGCCTAAAAGGACACCTGCTGACAAAATCTGTTGTTTCTTTGGCCGCGCGCTTTGACTTACCATTCTCTGACTAGCAGCTTATCTGCCAAATGGGCTCAACTGTTCAAGATTAGCTGTACCCGATGAATATGACCCAGTGTCAAAGTCTGTCCGCTGACTGATTCTATCATCGTAACCACTTCCTTGGGCCGGAGTAGAGTGCCGTCATTTCGGCAGCTACCGACATAGCGCACCGTTATCTGACTAGTCGCGGCTAGCTTGCGTTGAACGCTATCTGGCAAAGCGCTCAGCGAGGGAGCATTCGCAATTTCAAGATCGTATAGATGTGATCGCAAATTCACCTGCTTGATTTTTCCAGACTTTGTCGTCTTAGTCTGTAGAATCTCCTCGGCTGATAGCACTTGGTCCACTACCTTCTGCCAGTTCAAACCCTCAGACTTTTCTTCTTCGATGGACAGCGCCAGCAGGTATTCAGCCCGGTCTAGACTCTTCGTCGCAGATGGCATCTGCAAGGAAACCTCTTCCACACCATGAAGCGGCACTTCGGCAGGGAGCTGTGCCTGTAGCCGCGCTTCAAATTCCGCCGGACTCACCCGCTCGGTCAGCTCAAAGTCAACAATTTCCCCTGTACTGGTGATGCCCAACGGCAGCGCATTCGCCGGAGAGATACGCGGCCCTGGGTGAAAGCCGCCCGTGAACGCAACGGGCAAAGCTGCTCTGCGAATCGCTCTGTCCATCAGCCGAGCAAAGTCCAGGTGACCGATTAGGGCCATATCACCTAGCTTTCCGGCTCTGATTCTGATCCTTTGCGCTCTGTGCTGGTTGGGTTTGAAGTGGCCGACAAACTCAGGAATCTCTAGCGGGGGAACGACGATATTGTGACCAAAATCAGGTCCACAGATGCCGCAGTGAGAACAGCCCTCAAAAGAGCAGTCTGGAACGACAGCGGCTTCTAGAGCCCTTTTTAAGTCATTCTGTAGCCACGATTTTTCAATGCCCGTATCGATATGATCCCAGGGCAGCGGCTTGTCTAGCACAGCCAGCATCGCTTCACTGACGCCTTGACTTGCCTGCGATTCGCTCGCAATGTTCTCATCAAGGTTCCACTCACCGCTTTCAACCTGCCGATACTGCCAGTCTAATCCGGCCTCGGCGATCGCCTGTGTCCACGCCCCAAAGGCATTCTCTAAACTCTCCCACCAGGCATCCATGCCCGCGCCTAGCTCCCAGGCTCGGCGCACCACCGCTGAGAGTCTGCGATCGCCTCTCCCAACAAAATTCTCCATCGCCGAGATCCGCACGTCCGTAAAGTTTGCCTTGACGCCGCGAATCGCACTCAGCTCGGCTTTTAGCAGTGACTGCTTCCGCTTAAACTCCTCAGTCGATACCGAATGCCACTGAAACGGCGTATGTGGCTTCGGTGTCAGATTAGAGATTGTGATATTGAACTTCAGCGCCCGCCGACCTTTGATAAAGCACTCTCGCCGCAGCCAGCGCACCGTCTCTGCAATGCCCAGCACGTCTATATCCGTCTCGCCTGGTAGACCGATCATAAAGTACAGCTTCACCCGGTCCCAACCCTGCTCGTAGGCAGTTTTGACACCGCGCAGCAGTTCCTCGTTCGTCAGGCCCTTATTGATAATGTCGCGCATCCGCTGCGTACCCGCTTCCGGCGCAAAGGTTAGTCCGGTCTGTCGTAAGCCGCCGACGATATTGGCAATGTTCTCGTCAAATCGGTCTACCCGCTGACTCGGTAGCGACAGGTTGATATTGTCATTTTGCAAACGGTTTTTGATCTCTAGGCCCACCGCTGGCAGCGCTAGATAGTCCGAGCAGCTCAAGGACAGCAGCGAAAACTCGTTGTATCCGGTTTCGCGCATGCCCTTTTCAATCGTGTCGATCACCTGCTCGGGAGGCACATCTCTAGCAGGACGAGTCAGCATCCCCGGCTGACAAAAGCGGCAGCCTCTAGTGCAGCCTCGGCGAATTTCTACCGTTAGGCGATCGTGCACTGTTTCTACGTAGGGCACTAGCCCGATGGAATATTCAGGCATCGGCGGCGCGACTCGGCGCAGCACTCTCGCCGGGACATCTGGGCGATTTGGATGCACCGAGCCATCTGCTGCCATGTCATAGAAGCGGGGCACATAGACGCCTGGCACCTGGGCTAGATCTAGCAAAAGCTCTTCGCGGCTGAGCCCTGCGGCCTTGCCTTCTTCTAGCACCAGGCCAATCTCTGGCAGAAGCTCTTCACCATCACCTAGTGCGACGAAATCAAAAAAGTCAGCATAGGGTTCGGGGTTTGACGTGGCGGTTCCCCCTCCGGCGAAAATTAAGGGCCAGCTACCGTCTGCTGTATTCCACGCACTGTTCGCGCCTTGCTGATCTCGCTCTTTCCAGGTCAGTGGAATTTGCGCCATAGACAGCATTTCTAGGATGTTTGTAGTGCCGAGTTCGTAGCTGAGGCTAAAGCCGAGAATGTCGAAATTGGTTAGCGGGCGACGAGATTCTACGGCAAATAGAGGGGTCTGGCGATCGCGCAGCTTTTGAGCCAGATCGGCGGCAGGAAGATAGGCGCGATCGCACAGCTGACGCGGCTGCGCATTCAAGATGCTGTATAAAATGATGTGCCCTAGATTAGACGCCCCTACTTCATAGACCTCTGGATAGGTCAGCACCCACCGCACTGCCGCCGTAGACCAGCTCTTATGAACTGCGCCGCGCTCATTGCCCAGATATCTCGCAGGCCGAGAGATATCGGTATCAAGCAAGTCTGTAACGGTCTCAGGGGAAAGCGTGGAATGTACAGGAGGCACGGCGGTTATGACCAGAAATATCTAGCACTTGAATATATAGGCACCTACTATATCGCAAACCCCATATCACAAACCTCGAAGCTCGCGGCCTGCTGCTTTTCGCTACGCTGCTATGGGCGTAGGCTCATGGTCAACAATTGTGAATAGACGGTCGATCTGAGTAAGCTCTAGTACGATACGGATAGAAGGCGGCGCTGAGCGGATGCTAAGGCGGTCGTAATAGGGTTTGGCGGCGTTGAGCGCGGACATTAGTGAAACGAGTCCGGCATTGTCCATCGATTCTATTTGGCTCATGTCTACGATGAGCTCACTAGTTTGCTCTGTAGTCATTGCAGCGGCTAACTGCTGCTGAAAGCTAGCAGCGCTCTGGGCGTTCAACACACCAGCATGGCAGATAACTGTAACGGGACTATTTAGGTTGGACATTCTACACTTTCCTTAATTGACTTTTTATAGACTACTTGAACCAATTACGGCGGTTGGTAGCTAGCTACTCGGCTATCTGCTACACGAATGCCTGGTTCATAAGATGAAGGCTCTTTTGAGCACGTTTTTTCACCTTTACTGAACGCTCTTCTACAGAGTGCTCTTCCGTAGAATTGTTTACTTAGCAAAGTAGAACAACTTGCTTTCTAGCTATTTTTGCCTCACTTACCGATAGGAACTCGTGACTGACCTCCCGAGAAACATATAACAAACTTACTGGCGTGAAACAGAACAGTCTAGAAAGGGACAGTACTTTGTCCAAATCTTGACCTGCTGCATCTGCCACTTTGTCTGTTCCTCAAAGTCTTTATCAAGTAGTATCACTTAAAGGCAAGATTCTTAGACATTTCAGTGTCACTGACTACAAAGCGCCTGTTTTTATTGCAGGTTGTTTTCTAGAGATGAAATTCCACAGCAGAAATTTATATTACGGACATTCCGCAGGTTAGGAGATAGGTTTGAGGAGTAATTCGGTATCGTTTTTTGTGATTAAGCGAGCGCACCAATGGAAGTCCAAAACCTTGACCATCTGGGAATCATTGCAGGAATTGTAGACCAAATGGGTCTAGAGTTGCTTGCTAATGAGTGTTTGGGGACCCATCCGCAGCAAATTGTCAGCCCTGGCCAAGGGATAAAAGCAATGATTCTCAACGGCTTAGGCTTTGTGAGTGCGCCGCTGTCCCTATACGAAAGCTTCTTTCTCGGCAAGGCGACCAGTCACTTATTGGGCGAGGGGATAGAGCCGTCGCCTCTCAATGATGACTATCTGGGTCGTCTACTCGACAAAATCTGGGCCTACGGTCCGAGCGAGTTCTTTAGCTTGATAGCGATGGATGCCTACCGGGTCTTTGGACTAGAAGCCAAGCGATATCACTTGGATAGCAGTAGCTTCAGTGTCCAGGGCGCTTATGAGGAATTGTCAACAGAGCCCGGTTGTATTGAGATTACTCATGGGCACTCCAAAGACCATCGACCTGATTTGAAACAGTTCATCACCGAACTGATCTGTAGCAACGACGGTGCGGTGCCTTTGGGCTTTCAGGTTGCCAGTGGAAATCACTCAGACCAGGCAGTCTTTGCCGAGCGCCTTCAAGCGTTTGCTGAGCAATGGGATATCGAGGGTCTCTTGGTTCACCTACGGCGATGTCAACCAGCTCTGGGTGGTGGTCGAAAATCAAGCGCGCATCGGCAGTGACCGCTGCCAAGTTGATAAACAGGTTGATAAACAGCTCAAACGAGCCGAAAAACAGTGGAGTGCCCAACAGAAGACTGACTTTGAATGCTCAGAAGATGCACTTATTCAGGCGAAAGCGATCGCGCATAGTTGGCGCTATCACAAGCTGAGTAACCTCACGGTGGTTGAACAGCTTCATTACGAACATTCAGGACGTCCGAAGAAGGGGGTAGCTCCTACCCGGATAACGTATCGAGCGGTCGCTACTGTGGGTGAAGATGACGCTGCCATTGAGCGGGCCAAACGCAAAGCTGGGCGCTTTATCTTGGCAACCAATGTCGTAGATGACCCAACCGTTACCCCTGAAACCATCCTCAGCAGAGACGAACGATACCGTTCTCAATCAGCGTAAACAACCTACAAAATCACCAACTTTGCGCTGGATCTTTCAAGTCTTTCAGGCAGTTCATCTGGTCGTGCGGGGTGGCCAAGCACTAGTGTCTAATTTGACCCCTGAGCGGCTGAAGATTCTTCGCTGCTTCGGCGCACCTTGTCAAAAATATTATTTGACCGGTTAGCCAACATGCGGAATGTCCGCTACGAGGATACGACCCAGCATTTGCCAAGCTTTTTGCGACGAACATTGTCTCTCAAGGATTTGTAGAAGCTGCACAGGAGCAGTTTTGCGCGGAAAAGGTGGAAGTCGCTAAACCTCAGCCGCAGATTCAGCGAGCTATCGCAGCTCCTATCACAGAGCCCTCATTAAAGGAGATCGGGGAGTGATGTTCCTCTGAGGATTTTCTTATTAGCTCCAGTCCTCTCCTTTTTTTAGCCAGGTAGGTTTAAACACGGTCTCGCTTTGATGGATTGCCCTTGTTTTAGCAAATAACTCATCTTCGCTAAGTCCCAATTTTGTGAGCATCTTCTCTAAGTCGCTCTGGATGTCGCGAGCCCCCTGGAATCCGTCGTAGCGTACTCTTAGTCTAGCGAGTTCTGCTAGGCTAAGGCTGTCTGCCGGGCCCGCCATAATCGAATTGAGTGTGTCTCTATCTTTTTTGTATTGAGGGTGAAGGTAGTCTTTGCTGCTTGTCATAGTCTCTGTAAGAATGCTTTAGTCAGAATTCAGGATATCGGCATGGTGGCGTATGTGATCGCTCATAAATGTGGAAACAAAGTAGTAGCTGTGGTCGTACTCTGGCTGCCGCCGCAGAATTACTGGCTGACCCGCTTTCTCGCAGGCGGCTTCGAACACTTCTGGTAGCAGCTGCCTAGCGGCTAGAAACTGATCGGCTTCGCCTTGGTCAATCAAGATAGGCGCGCGATCGCTGTTTCCTTTTTCTTCGACCAGTTCTGTCGCATCATATGCGGCCCACTGCGTCTGGTCTTTTCCTAGATATCCGGTGAATGCCTTTTGGCCCCACGGGCACTTAGATGGAGCTGCAATAGGGGCAAAGGCAGAAATCGAAGCGTACTTGTCTGGATTTCGTAGGCCGCAGACTAGAGCGCCGTGTCCACCCATCGAATGGCCAAAGATGCCCGCTCGCCCTGGACGCACTGGCAGCGTGGCGGCGATTAGCGCGGGCAGCTCTAGCGTTACGTAGTCGTACATCTGATAGTGCTTTGACCAGGGATTGACCGTCGCGTTTAGATAAAAGCCTGCCCCCGTGCCAAAATCCCAGCTATCGTCTTCGCCCGGTAGGGTGATGCCGCGAGGGCTCGTATCAGGGGCAACTAGCATCAATCCCTGTTCGGCGGCGTAGCGCTGCGCACCTGCTTTTTCGATAAAGTTTTTCTCTGTACAGGTCAGTCCAGACAGATAAAAAAGTACCGGGACTAGTCCCAATTCTGCCTGTGGCGGGACGTATACAGCCAGATTCATATCGCAGTTGCACGTATCTGAGCGATGGCTGTAGAACCGAGTGGTTCCTCCAAAGCTCTGGTTACGTGATTTTTCTTTTAAGGTCATTGAAAGGTCGCTCACGGACAGGTTGTTTTCTCGATGCGATCGCACTGATTTGAGCTTTTAGCACTAAGTATCTAATCTAAGTGTCTAATCGTATAAAACTACGCTGCGAATAGAGTCGCCGCGATGCATCAGGTCAAAGGCATCGTTGATCTTCTCTAATGGCATAGTGTGAGTGATCAGATCATCAATGTTGATTTTGCCGTCCATGTACCAGTCCACAATCTTGGGAACATCAGTTCGGCCTCTGGCCCCACCAAAGGCGCTGCCTTTCCACACCCGCCCGGTGACTAGCTGAAATGGCCGGGTGCTGATTTCTGCGCCCGCTTCGGCGACGCCAATAATGGTGCAGACGCCCCAACCTTTGTGACAGCATTCTAGCGCCTGACGCATGACGTTCACGTTGCCAATGCATTCAAACGAGTAGTCTGCGCCGCCGCCGGTTAGCTCTACAAGGTGTGCTACTAGATCGCCTTCGATCTCTTTGGGGTTGACGAAGTGGGTCATGCCAAATTTTTCTGCGATCGCCCGCTTCTCCGGATTCAAATCCACGCCCACAATTTTGTCAGCACCCACCATCTTCGCGCCCTGAATCACATTCAGGCCAATTCCTCCTAGACCAAAGACGACCACATTTGCGCCTGCTTCTACCTTGGCCGTAAATAGCACTGCGCCAATTCCCGTAGTCACCCCGCAGCCGATATAGCAGACCTTATCGAACGGTGCGTCAGAGCGAATCTTTGCCAGTGAAATTTCTGGGACTACGGTGTAGTTAGCAAATGTGGAGGTGCCCATGTAGTGATAGATTGGCTTACCTTTGAAGGAAAATCGGCTGGTTCCATCCGGCATTAGTCCCTTGCCTTGCGTGGCTCGCACTGCCTGACACAGGTTGGTTTTTTGGCTCAGGCAGTAAGCGCACTCCCGACACTCCGCCGTGTATAGCGGAATGACGTGGTCCCCAGGCTTGAGGCTTTTGACCTCTGGTCCTACTTCACGCACGATTCCTGCGCCTTCGTGCCCTAGAATCGACGGAAATATCCCTTCTGAATCCTTTCCCGACAGTGTGTAGGCATCGGTATGACAGATACCAGTGGCTTTGATTTCCACTAGCACCTCTCCTGCCTTTGGCCCTTCTAACTGTACGGTCTCAATCGTTAGGGGCTGATTCGCATCAAAGGCAACAGCGGCTTGCACGTCCATAGGAATTTAGTGGAGGTTTGACTGGAGGCTCGCAAAAGAAGCTTGTCTAGAGATTCTTTGCTGAATTATTATCGAACAAAAAAATCATCCCCACCACTTGATTGAGACATAAATCAAAGCAGGATGGGTATCCGCGCAGGATGTCCTGTTATGATGCGCATTTGCTGGCGCTGTCGATAGCGACTCTAATCTGTTGCAGTTTTTCTTTTGCTTTGCCACTCTCTAGAATCGATCTTGCCAGTTCGAACCCTGCTTCCAAACTGTTTACTCGGCTGGCTCTCCACAGATAGAAGCCACTGTTCCAAACGGCGGAATGACTGATTTCGTTTGATTTTCCAATCAGCGCCGCCTGATAGTCTGCGCACAACTCTTCGAGTGAGCCTAGCGCTGGATCGATACCGTCAAAACCGTAGTCCCTAGGGTGAAGGAGGAGTCGTTCAGCGTTTAACTCGCCGTCTTGTAGATGATTGAGGCTGATGATGGCGGTGCGATCGCGCGCAATATCGCAGCTACCTTCTAGCCCTTTTACAGTGGTAAAAAACTCAATTCCCTGCTCGGTAAATGCGATCTGCGTTCTTTCTTCAGTGGGCGGATGGACATAGCCGCTGACCACGTTCTTGTGGCCAGTGTAGGGCGACCACATGATTTCGACAGTCGCTAGGGTAGGGCGCTTGCCAATTTGCTCGCGGTATTCGACTAGCGCTTCGGCTAGGGGAAATAGCACAGGCTGATAGACAAACCCTAGCCCTGTTTGAGCAAAGACGGTTTGTACTTGCTCAAGCGTAGCGAGGCTATCCCAGTCGAGTCCGAGAGATTTAAAGACCTTGATCAGAGACAGGCCGTGCTTGGTTGGCATCTCGCTGCTGCCGTGGAGGACGACGGGCGCGTCGGCAGCAGCGAGAATGAGTGCGGTGAGTGGGTTGATCGGGGCAGTGCGCGATCGCCCGTCGTATGGATTGCAAAAAACAGTCACCGGATAAGGGCTCTCAATCTCGCTGAGCCTGGGACCGAGCGCGTCGTAGGTATCTAGCATGCCTGCTAGCTCGGCTGGCGTGGGCCGCTTGATTCGCTGGGCAATCATGAATGCGCCGATCTGCGCGGGCGTAGCGGCTTGCCGCAGCATCATTTCAGTGGCGATCGCGGCTTCTTCTCGGCTCAAAGATTTAGAGGTGTGGGTGCCGCTGCCTACTTTCTTTAGCAGGTCTCTAAACAGAATGTGCTGTTCATTGGTCAGTCGATTGCTCATAGGCGAAAGCAGCATGAGGAGGAGCTAGGAAGGTAGTCTGGAGAGAAGGCGATCGGCTTTAGGAAGCTTAGCGCTACTGCTAAGACTATTCCGAGTGCTAAGAACCTCTGAACCGAGATCAGTATCTACTAGTGGAGCGAGATCGCCCATCTGGGCGAAGCAGTCAGCAGCCTGCTGCGCGACCAAATCACAGAACTGTTGGATTGGCGGAATCATCAGCCGATCGTGAGTGGTGACCATTACAACTTTGCGTAGCAAGGCGGGTTCGCCAATCGGACGCACCACCAGCTCTGGGTCGCGGCGGCTGTCGGCTAGTGCCGATTGGGGCAAGAGCGCTACCAGATTTCCCTGACGCACAATTCCTCTAAACGCGTCTAGCGTATTTAGCTCTAGAGCAACTTTTAGCTCTTGGCCATGCTCTCTAAACTGAGCTTGTACCACTCGCTGCATGCCGTATCCGTCTTTGAACACGACTTGCGGAAAGCGAGCAATCTCTGACCAGGGCACCACATCGTGCTCGGATAGCGGATGTCCGGCTGCCATCAGCAGCTCTACCGGTTCCTCATATAGCGGTGTCACAACCATTTCTTGATTGCTGGTCAGCAGCGGATTGTGCATGACGATAGAGATATCGACTAGGCCATCGCGCAGGACTTTGAGAGCGCGATCGCTGCCTAGCGCAGTCACTCGCAGCTGCACGTTCGGATGACTCTGACAGAACTGAGTCACAATCGGCGGCAGCAGGTATGCGCAAACAGAATGAATGCCCGATACGCACAGCTCAGTCTGTTTGCCATTGACGAGATCTTCTATCTCCTGCTGGGCCTGCGTCCATTCCTTACAGATTCGCATTGCTCTAACCTGGAGGCTATTGCCCGCTAGCGTCAGCTTGGCCTGCCCGGTGCGATGAAATAATGGCACGCCCAAATCATCTTCTATAGAACGGACCTGCCGACTGATGGTGGATTGAGTCACCCCGCACTGCCGAGCAGCAGCCTGGAAACTGCCCGTATCAGCGACTGCCAAGAAAGCCTGTAACTGCTCTAAACGCATGGGAGCCCAGTAAGAGAACAAGTGAGAAAACAAAAGCCACGCATTTCTAGAGAAGGCAACCTGTGCAAAAAGTATGACCCGCCGCATAAAACGCATGATCTAATGTAAAACATGCAACCCTATTGTTTTGTAAGGGTTGTTACCTAGAGCTAAACGATTTTGACAGTAAAACAGCAGTCATCACACCGCCTAAAGGCATCCTTGTCCTTGATCTGTCCTATGCCAGCTACCATGTGATAGGACGTTAGATCTGGAGACAACCTGGAAATGGCTCAAACGCCTACCAAGCCGCTCACCCTAGAAACGTTTTTACAGCTTTTATTCTACTGATGTAAGCACGGTTCTATTTACCAAGCCATGAGGCTGGCTTCCACCTCTTTCTTTATATCAGTAGAAGTCTGCTCGTTAGTTAGATAGTGCTGTAGCTGAGCTTTGGCCTCGCTCGTATCAATCTGACGAAGCGCACTCAGTACGTGAATCTTTATTCGCGCATCTGCGCTAGCTAATAGCGGTATCAGCGCCGTAATTGAGATTTTTTCACCCAAACGCGCTAGCGCTGAAACGACAGCCTGGGTTAGTTCTGGTTGGGTAGACGTGTCTGCATTGGACTCACCAGCAGCAGATTTGTCACAGTATGTTTGGAGCCAGTCGATCAGCGGCTGAGCAGCTTGTGATTTGAGACTGGGATCGTGAGTTTGTCCTAGCGCTTTGGCAATCTCTGGTTTGACGGCAGGCATGATTAGCGGCGTACCTTGTTTGAAGGCGATCGCCAGTGACTGAACGGACCGATAGCTATCTATCCAGCCAAGGGAACGGACGATTGCTATTTTCACTGGGGTCGCGATTGGCTGCATTAGCGCTTCTCCCAGGGCAATTGCTGCTGCTTTTGTACCTAATCTGCCGAGTGCGATCGCGCTTTCTTTAGCAATCTGATGATTTTCGTTCAAAAGACACTGCTGTATCGGTCCAACTAGATCGGTCTGTGGCAGCAGGTCATTGCGCCGCCCGAGCGTGCGAATCGCTTCTATGCAAATAGACACACCTGTTTCGGTGGCGCGCTCTTCTAAGGCGGCAAGCAGAATAGGCGTGATTCGGGGGTCGTGAAAGCTGCTGAGTGCTTCGATTGCGATCGCGCGAATCTCTGGGCTGTCGTCTTCAGCCACGCTTAAAAGCGGCTCTATCGTCGCACTGCGGCGGATACAGGCTAATACCCTGGTGGCTAAAACTCGCCGCGCGATTGGATGATCTAGGCTCAGCAATCCGCTGACTGTCTCAATTGCGCCCTGGCCAATATGGGTCAGTGACTTGCAAATCTCTGCCTGGAGATCTTCGTTTTGAGTGGTGGTCAGTAGCTGGGCGATCACCTCAATCACTTCGAGCTGCTCAAACTGACTGAGAATGCGAACTAGAAACCACTGAACATTCGGATCGGTCGTGGTTTGTAGATGATCAATTAGGTAGGGAATCGGGCGATCGCCCCACTGCGAAATCTGTTGTGATAGCTGCTTAGCACTCTCCCACTGCGTATGAAAATCGTCCTCTTTTAGAGTTGCAACTGCTTGATCGATCGTCTCTGCGACAGATTTGGCAGAAGGTAAGCTGTTAAGCGCAGGGCGTTCTGTCGGGGCAACGGGTTTCACAAGCGGCATAAGGTGTATCACTCTAAAGATAATAGAACAGCAGTTGTCGTAAGCACAGTGTATAAAACTGCCCGACGCTGGTTCATATCGAAACCTGCAAAAAAAGCATATGAGTTATGTAAAAAACGCTAGAGAACCCCTGGATTAACAAGAAACCGTAGCAGATAATACAAAACAGAGCAGGAGATTTCCATATGTTAGTGTCAACTCAACAGCAAATGAGTTAGACGAAACCCTAAAACGGTTCCTTATAAGCGTGGTGGGTAGGCATAGCAGTTGCTTGTAATTGATATGCCTACCACTTTCTTCCCGCTTCGCTCCATTCTGCTTTAGTAAAGCTGCACGGGCGTTCGATAGGTTAGAAAGAACAGCTCTAGGGAGCTGGCGAGCATACAGTTGCAGACAATTTTTTAATTTAAGGTGGTCTTTGCTCAGGTGATTTTAGTCTTTATTTCGAGAGTCTTGTATTTTGCAAAGAAAGCAGCTTCCTAGAAAAATGTCTGAACAAAAGAAAGGTCGCTGACTAGGAACAGCTGATAGATTTTGGCACTTGCATCTTTGATATTTAGGTAAGTATGGTTACGTCACCAAGCGTTGTGAAAGAAGAAAAAAAGAACAAGTTTGAAAAATACAAGGCTGAAAAAGATGGCTTAGCCGTTAAGGATGAACTAGATAAGTTTGCCGAAATGGGCTGGGAAGCAATCGATAAAACAGACCTAACCGGCAGATTGAAGTGGCTTGGCGTGTTCTACAGAGAGGTGACCCCTGGTAAGTTCATGCTGCGGATGCGGATGCCTCACGGCGTTCTATCTAGCCACAAGATGCGCGTGCTAGCCGAGATCGTGCAGCGCTATGGCGATGATGGCTGCGCCGATATTACCACCCGCCAGAATTTACAGCTACGCGGCGTTCGTTTAGAGGACATTCCAGAAATCTTCAAGCGTTTTGAACAGACTGGATTGACCTCAATGCAGTCCGGTATGGACAACGTGCGCAACATAACGGGCTCCCCGGTCGCAGGCATTGCCGCTAATGAACTGATAGATACCCAAGGGTTAGTGATCAAGGTCCAAGACATGATCACGAACAACGGCGAAGGCAACTACGATTTCACGAACTTGCCGCGTAAGTTCAATATTGCGATTGAAGGTAGCCGCGAAGATTCGATTCACTCTGAGATTAACGACATCGCGTTCATTCCCGCCTTTAAAGATGGCGACGAAAGCAGTGAACTAGGGTTCAACGTGATAGTTGGTGGGTTCTTTTCAGCGCGCCGCTGCGAGTCGGCTATTCCGCTGAATGCATGGGTTCCAGCCGATGATACAGTTGTTGAAATCTGTCGGGCTATTCTCACAGTGTTTAGAGACAAAGGCTCTCGCGGCAACCGTCAGCAGACCCGGCTGATGTGGCTAATCGAAGAGATGGGCCTAGACAATTTTCGCGCCGCTGTAGAGCAGCAAATGGGCGCGACGCTCGCACCAGCCGCACCAGAAGATGCCATTACTGAAGAAGGTAAGAGTGACCATCTAGGCGTACATGCTCAAAAGCAGCCTGGTCTAAACTATGTGGGGTTGCATATACCGGTAGGACATATCTTTGCCGACGATATGTTTGAGCTTGCTCGCCTAGCTGAAGTCTACGGCAATGGCGAGATTCGGCTAACGGTGGAACAGAATGCCATCATTCCCAACATTCCAGACTCTCGCCTAGATGCCTTTTTACAAGAAGCGCCTGTCCAGAAGTTTTCGGTTGATCCTTCGCCGCTTTCTCGGTCTTTGGTCTCTTGTACGGGCTCTCGTTTCTGCAACTTTGCCATTGTTGAAACTAAGCAAAGGGCGCAGGCGCTGAGCGAGAAGCTTGATTCGCTGCTAACGGTAGACCAGCCAGTGCGGATGCATTGGACCGGCTGTCCTAACTCTTGCGGGCAGCCTCAGGTAGCCGATATCGGCTTTTTGGGCACCAAAGCGCGTGTGGATGGCAAATCGGTAGAAGCCGTAGACATCTATATGGGTGGTCAGGTTGGCAAGCATGCCAAGCTGGGCGAGCGAGTGATGAAAGCGGTCCCGTGTGACGATTTGGAGTCAGTCCTGACTGACTTGCTAAAAGAAAAATTCGGTGCTGTAGCCAAATAGGCCTTTTTATACAGCAGCCTACGTAGTCATCCCAATGCTTGGGAAGTCCCGGCCTGACATCTGTTATCAGCATGTCGGGCCACAAAAAAGAAGCCCAAGGGTGGCAGTGGCGGCAACCCGAAGGCTTCGAACTTAATCCGTCTTGATTTGGAGCTTTCTAAATCAAAACGTCTTTATACATAGGAGCATAGCGCAAGATGATCGGAGAGTTGTTTACGAAAGCAACTCAGGGCAGGTACAGAATACTTCACCTGACTTGGTTTGCCTTCTTTTTATCGTTTGTTGTTTGGTTTAATTTCCCGCCTTTTGCGACAACCATTGTTCAAGAGTTTGGCTTAACGCCTGCTCAAGCGGGCACTATCGGCCTGTGTAATGTCGCTTTAACCGTGCCAGCTCGTATCATCATTGGTATGCTGCTAGATAAGTACGGTCCCAGGATTACCTATTCGTGTTTGCTGATCTACGCGGCTATTCCCTGCTTGATCTTTGCAACGGCAACTAGCTTTAACCAGCTTGTGGTTGGTCGTCTGCTGATGGGTATTGTCGGTGCTGGTTTTGTCATCGGTATTCGCATGACCGCAGAGTGGTTCCCCCCAAAGGAAGTGGGTACGGCTGAAGGCATCTATGGCGGCTGGGGCAACTTTGGCTCTGCGTTTTCTGCCTTTACTATGGTGCTCTTCGCGATGGCGCTGAGCTTCTTGCCCGGTTCGTTCGACTTTGGTGAGCCTCAGCCCTTCAACGTGTTGGGCATCGCTTTTAGTAGCGAAGTACTGAACTGGAGAGCGGCGATCGCAGGCTCTGGTATCATTACTGCTCTATACGGCGTTTTCTACTACAACAGCGTTACCGATACTCCTCCCGGTAAAGAATACAAGAAGCCCAAGAGCGTTCGCGGTATGGAAGTCACCACCGTTCGCGACTTCTGGTTCTTGATGATCATGAACATTCCTTTGACTGCCATCTTGATGGTGCTGGCATGGCGTCTGAACAAGGTCGCTTTCCTCTCTGTTCCAGCGATGTACATTGTCTGGGTGGCGCTTCTAGGTCTATACGCATTCCAAGCGTACAACTGCTGGAGCGTTAACAAAGAGCTGCTGAGCGGTCAGAAGCGCTACGCCGCTGAAGATAGATATCGCTTTAAGCAGGTTGCTTTGCTAGAGCTGACCTACATCGTTAACTTTGGCTCGGAGCTAGCGGTTGTTTCTATCTTGCCTGCTTTCTTTGAAGGAACATTCGGCCTAGACAAGGCGACTGCCGGTATCATCGCCGCTAGCTACGCCTTTATGAACCTGGTTTCTCGTCCCGGTGGCGGCATCATCTCCGACTCTGTCGGCAGCCGCAAATGGACCATGACGGTTCTACTCGCCGGTATGGGCATCGGCTATCTGCTGTTTAGCATGGTCGGCAGCACCTGGTCTCTGACGCTCGCTGTCTTGCTAGTGATGGCCTGCTCCTTCTTTGTACAGGCCGCAGAGGGTGCTACCTTCGCGCTCGTGCCGTTAGTTAAGCCTCGTATTACTGGACAGGTTGCCGGTAACGTCGGCGCTTACGGTAATGTTGGTGCGGTTGCTTATCTAACTATCCTACTGCTGCTAAAAGAAGCGCTCGTGCCAGCGGGTGACCAGCTTGATCCAGCGCTGATTGCCGCTGGAACTGCCGCTGCAAACTCTGCCTTCTTCCAGGTACTTGGTGTAGCTGGACTGGTGGTCGCGTTCCTGTGTGCCTTCTTCCTCGATGAGCCAAAGAACTCCTTTGCCGATGCTCATGAAGGTGAAGAAACAACAGTTGTCGTACCCTCTTCTTCGATGATGAGCTAGTAGATAGGGCTCTATTGAGCACGCGAACTGGCTAGTTCATATCGAGAGAAAATTAGTCTATTAGAGCAAAAGGGGAGCGCTAAACTAGCCGTTCCCCTTTTGTCTATAGAGCAAGCGTCCTAGTGCATGAGTATATTTACTCGCTGTATCCTGTGTATCTGTTAGGTGTATAGGCACTATGTCACGCTGAAGAATCTGGTTAAAGGAGATTAAAAGGTGCCCCGCTTTAATAATTCATCTTCTGAAAAAACGATATCTACATCTACGAAAACCCTCTGTCCTTACTGCGGCGTGGGCTGTGGGTTAGAAGTATTTCCCCCGGCTAGACCAGGACGCAAGATTACGCGCGATCGCCAGGGTCGACCAATCTGGCAGGCAGTCGGCAACAAAGCGCATCCTTCTAGCAAAGGTCAAGTTTGTATCAAAGGGGCATCAGTGGGTGAATCCATAGACAGAGATCGGCTCAAAGTGCCGATGATGCGAGATTCGCTCGATCAGCCTCTACAGCCGGTTAGCTGGGATGAGGCGTTTGATCGGATTACCTTAGAGATTCAAGAAGCGATCGCTCAGCGCGGTCCTAATTCCATCTGTATGTATGGCTCAGGGCAGTTTCAAACAGAAGATTACTACACCGCTCAAAAGCTGCTAAAGGGGTGCATTGGCACCAACAACTTCGATGCAAATTCTCGTCTGTGCATGTCTTCTGCGGTCGCTGGCTACACCCAGAGCTTTGGCTCAGACGGTCCGCCCTGCTGCTACGACGATCTAGAAGCAACAGACTGCGCGTTCCTGATTGGCACAAACACCGCCGAATGCCACCCGATTATCTTCAATCGGCTAAAAAAGCACCACAAAAAGAACAAACAGGTCAAGCTAATCGTCGTCGACCCGCGCCGAACAGAGACGGCCAAAGACGCAGATCTACATCTCGCGATCAAACCTGGATCTGATATTGCGCTGCTCAATGGGATTGCCTACTTGCTAATTCGTTCGAGTAAGCACGACCCGGTCTTTATTGACTACTGCACGGACGGTTTTACTGACTATGCCCAGGTGGTACAGCACTATTCGCCTGAGCGCGTCGCCCAGATCTGCGGCATCACTGTGGCTGAAGTAGAGCTAGCAGCCAAGCTCTGGGGCGAGTCAAAAAACGTCCTTTCGCTGTGGTCGATGGGCGTCAATCAGTCCAGTGAAGGCACGGCAAAAGTGCGCACAATTATTAACCTGCACCTGATGACTGGCAATATCGGTAGGGCCGGTGCCGGACCGTTTTCTTTGACCGGACAGCCCAATGCGATGGGAGGCCGCGAGGCGGGTGGGCTTGCTCATATCCTGCCGGGATATCGATCGGTTAAAAACCCTGACCACCGCCAGGTAGTCGAGAAAGCATGGCAGCTTCCGGCTGGCAGCATTTCGGCGGAGCCTGGGCTAGCGGCCTGGGATATGATGCTGGCGCTAGAGCGCGAAGAGCTAGGGGTACTGTGGGTCGCCGCGACCAATCCGGCGGTGAGTATGCCCGATATCAAACGGACGCAGGCGGCGCTGCTAAAATCTCCGTTCACCATTTGCCAGGATGCCTATTATCCGACAGAGACAGCGGCCTATGCGCACGTGGTGCTTCCGGCTGCGCAGTGGGGAGAAGCTTCTGGCGTGATGACCAACTCCGAGCGAGTGGTGACGTTTTGTCCGGCGTTTCGCGACCCGGTCGGTAAAGCCAAGGCAGACTGGGCAATCTTTGCCGAAGTGGGTCGGCGGCTCGGATTTGAAAAGCAGTTTGACTTTGCGGATGCCGCAGCGGTGTACGACGAATTTGTGACGCTCACTGCGGGCCGACTGTGTGATATGAGCGGGCTGAGCCATGAGCGACTAGCGATCACTGGACCGATTCAGTGGCCTGCCCCAGTTTGTGAAACCGATGAAACCGCCGCCGATAAGTTTGATAAGCGGCTGTACACGGACTTTCGCTTTTTGACGGCGAACGGACGGGCGAAGTTTGCTGCCTTTCATGCGAAGGGTTTGGCAGAGCCGCCAGACGATCAGTTCCCGATGGTGCTGACCACGGGACGGCTGCTGGGCCACTGGCATACGCAAACTCGTACGGGCAGGATTGAAAAGATTGTAGAGAAGCATCCGCATCCGGTGCTGGAAATCAACCCAAGAGATGCGCAGGCGCTGCGGGTGCAGTCCGGTGAGTGGGTGGAAGTGCGATCGCGTCGCAGCTCTGCCAAACTCCCTATCCTTGTCACCCAAAACATCCGCCGAGGCACCGTATTCATGCCCATGCACTGGGGCTTTCTGTGGGCCACAGACGCAGAGGTCAACGCCCTCACTCATCCGGAGGTCTGCCCAATCTCGCTACAGCCAGAGCTAAAAGCCTGCGCCGTCCAGCTCGTGCCGATTGCCGCGCCAGCCAAGCAGGCCCCACCCGAAACCGCCATGCAGCTACTGGCAATGGTGCAGCCGCCTCAAGCTGCCGTCAAACAAGCCGTTGGTGCTGGGCGAGGCTAGTGTGAAGGTCTAAGGAAGGAGGAACCCTAGCCTGTAATATAGGCAGGTACGATCTAGCGGTGGCATTGGCTTAGAGGTGAAAAGATTTATTCGCAATCATCTTAGCGACGAAGGGTTCATGCGAAACATCAGCAGATTTGAGGGCTGGATTTCCAAGCTGCTCTCGATCGCTATGGTGCTAGTGATCATTGTGGTTATCTTTGATCTCTTTGTATACCTGTCTACATCTTTAGGGACAGAGATGAGGGATTCGCGCAATCCTACGGTCTTCTTTGGCCGCACGCTGCTAGATATTTTTGGGCTATTCTTGAGCGTTCTAATTGCGCTAGAGATTCTAGAAAATATTACGGCCTATCTGCGAAAGCACGTCGTGCAGGTAGAGCTGGTGATTGTCACTTCGCTAACGGCGGTGGCTCGAAAGATCATCATTCTAGATCTAAAGGAAGTCTCGGGCGTGAGCTTGATTGGACTGGCGATCGCTATCCTGGCTCTGTCTATCAGCTATTTCATTGTTAAGAGTATTCATGCAGATAGGGCTTCTTGAACTTTCATGAGAATCCGACACATCTATTTACAAAAACTGCACTATTATTAATAAATAGTTGAGAAATAGATTAGTCAATGATGCGCACTCCTTCACAATCGATTAAAAAATCACTTACGGCTCTAATCAGAGCGACTGCTGTGGTAGCCATCACGTTTGCTGTAGTCTTTACTGGTTTTGCTAGCAACGCTATGGCCTACAACATTGACTACGGTATGGACCAGGCTCGCGTCGCAAAAACCATTGAATATTATGGCGAGCCGATGCGTGAGATTGTTGAGCAGACCATGAAGAACAACGTCAATCACCCAGAGCGCAAGCCCACCTCTCAAAATTCATACCAGCGAGAGAGTAAGCTCAACAGCTTTCTACCTGAAAGAAGAGGGCAGGCTTTCCCCCTAGAGAGATTTCTGGCTATGAGAGCGACTAGCAACCCCAACAAGTAGAATTGCTGCGGACTTTAAAGCCTAGTCGACAAAGAAATAGTCTCAGCATACGAAGCGCCGATCCTGTCGGCGCTTTGTTGTTGAAGCAATCGTTACAAGGTAGGGACGCTTAGCTGCTTTCCCATCTCATTTGATTGATGGGTTAGCTCCATTAAAAGCTGAGAGTATATGCCTTCTGGCATGGCTGGAGCCGTAGCTTGGTTTGCATCAATGCAGTTAATCCAGTGATCGACCACGCGCACAAAGGGTGCGGTTCGTCCGTCTGCATAAACCTTTGGAAAGGCGAGATGGTCAGGTTCGGGAATCTCTTGTAATTCTGCGCCTAGCTCACTAGCAAATACTTTGAATCCATTTACGTAGTCTTTTTGGCTGGGGTTGCCAATCACCAGTGTGCCTTTATCGCCATATACCTCGATGAAGTGGCCGCGTCCGGCGTAGCTAACGGCGCTGAGGGTAATTTGGCATAGGGTACCGTCTGCAAGGGTTAGCGCGATCGCACAGACATCGTCAGAATCTACCGGCTTCATCTCTCCCGTTTCAGGATCGGGCCGCTGCGGAATCGATGTGCTCAAAGTAGCGCTGATGGTTTTGGCCCGGCCAAACAGCCAGTTCACGTAGTCAAAAGTATGCGATCCGATTGAGCCTAGTGCGCCGCCGCCGAGATCTTTTTGCGCGTACCAGTTCCAAGCCCTTCTAGAGCTAGCCCTACTGGAAGCGATCCAATCGATTTTGATGAGTCGCTGCTTCCCGACGATGCCCTGGTTTAACAAATTTGCAAAGTGCTGCCATGCCGGAATAAAGCGAAACTCGAAATCGGGAATTGCAGTTACACCGTTGTCTATTGCTAGCTGCTGCAAATGTTTCGCTTCAGTAACGCTGAGCGTAATGGGCTTTTCTAGCAGCAGATGCTTCCCTGCTTTAAGAATATCTTTGGCCATTTCGTAGTGAGCAAACGGAGGAGTTGCTAGCGTCACCGCCTGAACGTCTGGTTGCGCCAGAATTTCCTCTAAGCTACTGCTAGCAAATGGGATACTGTTGCTATCGGCTATCTGCTGGGCTTTGGCGCGATCGCCATTCCAAACCGCCACCACCTCTGTCCGGTGATGTGCCTGCAATCCAGGAATATGCACCTTCTGCCCAAATCCCGTACCAATCACCGCCACGCCTAACTGCGCCATTGCTGTCTACTCCGCTTCCTGCTACTTGATAAAAGCATACAAGAATCACTGCTTAGACTTTTCGATCTACTCTGGAAGTAAGCGCTCCACCCTTATCTACTAAACTCTATGAACAAAACTGAGCAGATACTCTCAGGCATTGAAGGCAATCCTTTGCAAGGTCTCCAGAAGGCAGATCAGCTATGGAGCACTTATAAAGAAGGCTCTCGCCAGGTTCGCTCGGTCGTCACTGAATGCTCCGAGGCGCTAGCGCAGGTCGAGTATGATGTGGCAATCTGTGGTGGCACGCTGGGTATCTTGCTCGGGGCGGCGCTGGCTCAAAAGGGATGGAAGGTGGCGCTGCTAGAAAGGGGATCGCTGAAGGGTCGCGATCAAGAGTGGAATATCTCGCGACGAGAATTAGAGACTTTTGTGCGGATGGGCCTGCTGAGTGAGGCGGAATTGGAAGGGGCGATCGCATCCCAATACAACCCTGCTCGAATTGCCTTCAACGGTGGCAAAGATCTTTGGGTAAAAGACGTTCTAAATATTGGCGTCGATCCTGTTAGCCTACTCGAACAGCTCAAGCAAAAGTTTCTAGCAGCAGGCGGTACTCTACTAGAACAAACCCCGTTTAAGTCAGCAACAGTACACACCAACGGCGTTGCTATCAAAACAAATACAGAAACTGATGCTGATCTTCTAACTGCGAGAATCCTTATAGACGCAATGGGACATTTCTCTCCGATTGTGCAACAGGCAAGAGCGGGCAAAAAACCAGATGCCGTGTGTCTAGTTGTCGGCACCTGTGCCACTGGCTATGCGCAAAATGAATCAGGCGATCTAATTGTCTCTTTCACGCCGATTCAAAAACAGTGCCAGTACTTTTGGGAGGCATTCCCCGCGCGTGACGGACGCACGACGTATATGTTCACCTACCTAGATGCGCATCCTAATCGGCTGAGCCTAAGTGAGATGTTTGAAGACTATTTTGAGCTATTGCCGCAGTACCAAAATGTCTCTTTAGAACAGTTGAATTTTGCCAGAGCGCTGTTCGGCTTCTTCCCTTGCTACAAGAATAGTCCCCTACAGTACAAGTGGAATCGTACCTTGGCAGTAGGAGATTCTAGCGGTAGTCAATCACCGCTTAGCTTTGGCGGCTTTGGCGCGATGGTGCGACACTTAGAACGGCTAACCGAGGGGCTCGATGACGCGCTGCAAGCCGACTTGCTAGATGCCAAGGCACTAGGAAAACTACAGCCCTATCAGCCGAATCTCTCAGTGACCTGGTTGTTTCAGAAATCGATGAGTGTGGATATGAACCAGACGCTGCCACCCAACAAGATCAATCAAGTGCTTTCAACTATTTTCGAAGATATGGAAGCGCTAGGCGACGAGGTGCTTCTACCCTTTTTGCAAGATGTGGTTCAGTTCCCGGCGTTGGCAAAGACAATGCTGAGAACCTCTACGCGGCACCCAGGCTTAGTGCTGAGCATCTTGCCACAGGTGGGTGTAGGCGCTGTGGCTAGCTGGATGCGGCATTTTGTTAGTTTGGGTCAGTATAGTCTGTTAGATACTATGCAAAGTGCGGTCGATGTCCGCGAGACTTCGGATAAAAAACAATACTACACTGACCGCTGGCGAGATGCCGTCAGGTACGGTTCAGGAAATGACTACCAATAAGCAGCGCGAACACGTAGAGCAGATCTGTTCGAGACTAGGCTTGTCCAGGATTAGATCTGCTCTAAATCGGGCTTATACAAATGTGAACGCGCGACTATCGAGCTGTAGGTTTTGACCGCCTTGAATGACAGCAATTAGTTCATCCTGCTGCCCAGATGGATTATCGATAAACAGCCCCTGACCGCTTTCTAGACCGCTAGGCGCAGACCCTAGCCGATAGCTATACTTCTCGCTAAGCTGAATGACATCCTTTCTCTGATTGAAATCAGTAATCAAAGCATAGTCTCCAGTTCCCGCAGAGGAAGATCTCCCATCATCGTAGAAAGTGCCACTACCATTGCCTAGAACAAAGCGATCTTTTCCGCCGCCGCCAGTCAAGACATCCTTCTCATTTCGTCTATTGCGCGAAGCGCCTTGTAGCACGTCTTTGCCGCCACCGCCTAGCAGCCGATCGTTACCCTCGCCGCCGAATAGCTGATCGTTACCGCCGCCGCCAAATAGCTGATCGTTGCCGCCTTTGCCGTCTAATATGTCGTTCTTTGCCCTGCCATACAAACTCTGGTTGGCACTCCCTCCAATTAGCTTGTCTACGCCTTTTGTTCCTCTAATCACCGAACGGTTGTCGAAGGTCGGTGCAGTAATCGGTGCAGGTTTTGGAGAAATGGGTTTTGGGTGCGGGCGGGGTAGGGGTCGGTGCGGTGATAGTGCCCTTACCGAATAGCTGAGTCCAGTAGTTTCTGTAGTTGACTTGGCCTGTATCGTTCTGCAAGAGGTAGTGACCGAGGCCAATCTCGTTGTAGTTCGGGTTTAGCATGTTAGCTCTGTGGCCAGGACTGTTGATCCAGCCATTGACTACAGACTGTGGTGTGGTGTAGCCAGCGGCAATGTTTTCTCCTATGGTTCCAGATTCATAGCCTGCTGTCTTGGCTCGGTCCCAAGGCTTTGATCCGTCTTTTCCTGTATGGCTAAAGAAGTCTTTATTAGCCATGTTTTGAGTATGCAAATCTGCCGCTTTCTCTAAGTTTTGATCGATTGAAAGCGGATCTAGATTGTTCTGCTGGCGGAATTCGTTAGTAAGTCTTAGGACTTCTTGTTCGAATGCACTGTTTTCCATGATTGTTATCTAATGTAGAAGACTGATTTTTGGTATGAGAGACTTGTCTTGAACCAAAGCGCTAGATGAACGAGCTCTAGGCGAACAAGTTTGTGTATGCAGAAGTTGAGTCGTGATAGATTCTATCTGGCCTGCATCTAAGCTAAAACCTTTGGAATTTGAATCTTCCGACTGTTGTTTTCCGGCTGCTGTTTAAAGTGTGCTCGACAAGCGTTTGGTTTAGTGGTGGATTTTCAGACGCTCTGACTCAGACCTCCGCGTAAAAGCAGACGTCGATTGACGATTGAAAGGCATTGTTAAGCAACCCACTTCCAGATACTAAGTTTAGATGAAGAGTCCGGAAAGAAACCTAAGTGACTAGCCGGTAGCATTGGTCACTTAGCGGTTAGGTATTTTGTTGGAGACTAAGCCGGGGAGTGAGCAATTTCCCTAACGGCGGCGCGGCTTATAATCTGGCGGATATCCTGGATCGTTACGGGGATACCCAGGGTCGTAGCCACCTCTATCAGGTGGATTGCCGTAGGGCTGGTCTAGGTAGCGATCGCCCAATACACTACTTTCTACATACATTTTTAGCTGCTGAGCCATCCGCCGCAGTCCCTGCCGCTCATCTTGACGGATAAATGGCAAAAATACTTTTGACAAAATGCCAGAGAAAAGTTCGCGGTGGATATAGTGAGTCCGCCCCGGTACGTTCTCGCGTAGCTCAAAAATATGTTCGCTGCGCATGCCAGGAATCGTCGAGACCCAGCGCATCATGTAGGGCGGTCGCACCATCGTAATCAGCGGCTGAAATTCGGTCTCCTCGTCGCCTTCTAACCGTTGCATCGCCAGAAAAATTTCACCCCCGCGCGCAATTCGCAGCCCCGGATCGCAGTCGTACAAAAAGGTATTCCAATAGCGCCACTGATCCTTGCGAAGCAGCGCCTCCCAAACGACACTTTGAGGCGCATTGATGTCGATTTCAGCGTAGAGAGAAGGCATGGAAGAGAAGTAGGAACGATGAACGATGAATGGGATTTGGGCTGATCTTATATGTTTCGGCGCTCACTTAGTCGGTATTGTATAGACGAAGGGTGAATAAAGTGCTAACTTCTTACTTCATCATTCCTCGTTTCTACCTCATCATTCTCTTCAATGGTCAGTTTGACACCGAATCCTAGCTATAGTTTGACGCTCCGGGTGAAGCTGCCGAATCAGGTAGGTGCGCTGAGCAAGGTAATAGAGGCGATCGCACAAGCAGGTGGCAGTCTCGGCAATATTAGCATCGTTGAAAAGAGCCGCGACTATACGGTGCGCGATATCTCGGCGGATGCCTCTAGTACGGAAGCGGCGGCTAAGATTGAGCAGACAGTGCGATCGCTTCCAACTATAGAGGTGCTAGACGCCTATGACCGCACCTTTGCCCTTCATAAAGGTGGCAAGCTCCGGGTAGAGGCCAAAATTCCGCTGCGTGAGCAAGACGATCTGGCGATGGCCTATACGCCAGGAGTTGGCCGCGTCTGTATGGAGATTGCCAATAATCCTGAGAGCGTTTACGAGTACACCATTAAAGGCAACACAGTGGCGATTGTCAGCGATGGCAGTGCGGTACTAGGACTTGGCAATTTGGGGGCCGAGGGCTCAATGCCAGTGATGGAAGGCAAAGCCATGCTGTTCAAGGAATTTGCTGGCCTAGATGCGTTTCCTATCTGCCTAGACACGCAGGATACTGACGAGATTATTGAGACGGTTAAGCGGATTGCGCCTGTTTTTGGAGCAGTTAATCTAGAAGATATTAGTGCGCCGCGCTGCTTTGAGATAGAGAAGCGGTTGCAGGCAGATCTAGATATTCCGATTTTTCATGACGACCAGCACGGGACGGCGATTGTCAGCCTAGCGGCGCTGATCAATGCGCTGAAGCTCGTCAAGAAGCAAATTGGTGAGATTAGGCTGGTAATCAACGGTGCTGGGGCGGCAGGGCTGTCGATGGGGCGGCTGTTCAGGCGAGCAGGGCTGCAAGATCTGATTATCTGTGATTCTAGAGGGATTATTAGTGGCGATCGCACTAACCTCACTGCTGACAAACAAGAATTTGCAGTAGAGCGCTCTGGAACGCTAGCCGATGCGATGCAGGGCGCAGATGTATTCATGGGCGTCAGCGCGCCCGGTGTGGTTTCGGTAGAGATGGTGCAGTCAATGTCGAGCCATCCGATTGTATTTGCAATGGCAAATCCCATTCCAGAGATTCAGCCAGAGTTAATTAAAGAGATTGTTGCAGTTGTCGCTACCGGGCGCAGCGACTATCCTAACCAGATCAACAATGTGCTGGCGTTTCCTGGCGTGATTCGCGGTGCGGTGGACTGTCGGGCAAAGGAAATTACAACAGAAATGTTTTTAGCAGCGGCAGGTGCGATCGCCTCCCTAGTTCCCGAAGAAGCTCTCTCGCCCAACAACATTATGCCTTCTGTCTTCGATACTAGAGTTGCCCCCGCCGTCTCAGCCGCCGTTCAGGAAGTCGCCCGTTCTGCTGGCATTGCGAGGAAGTAACGTCAAGAGAATCGTTCAAAAGCAACTAGAGAATCAGCGTGCAAAAACTAACCTATTCACCATCAATCTATCCTTTTCATATTGATGCGATGGGGCATGTGAACAATATGGTTTACGTCCAGTGGATGGAAATTGGCCGAGTGCTGCTATTAGAAGCGATCGCAATGCCGATTAAAGAAACGATCCGGTCCGGTTTTGGTCCTGCTTTGGTTGAGACAAATATCAGCTACAAGCAGCCTTTGTACCTGGGCGATCAGGTTTTGGCCTCGATTTGGCTATCACAGCTAGGCGGTGCCTCAGCCAGATTAGAGTTTGAATTTTTCAACCAGGACGAAGTATGTGTGGCCTTTGGTACACAGCGAGGCGTCTTTATTGATCTTGAGAGCAAACGACCAAAGCGACTAAACAAAGAACAGAAAGAACGATTTTCTATGTACCTGATTACAGATTAGTAATACAACCTGTAACCGCAGGATGAGCCCTGTGCCCCACGCTTTGTCATAAACTATTGCGTAAGACAGCTGACAATAATCGAGGACATAACCCCATGCTAGACGAACAAGCCAAAAAGACCATGCTCCGCAAAATCCCGCACGGACTGTACGTCTGCGGCGTAAAGGATGGAGACGATCTAAACGGGTTTACCGCTAGCTGGGTGATGCAGTCATCGTTTACGCCGCCGCAGGTCGTGACCTGTATTAAGGCGGATTCTACTTCTCATACGATGGTCAAATCCAGCGGCGTCTTCTCCCTTAGCATTTTAGAAGCAGGCCAAAAGGAGATTGCTCAGAACTTCTTTAAGCCATTGCGTCGAACTGGCAATAAGTTTGAGGATATCGAGTTCTACGAAGGAGAAGAAACGGGGTGTCCAATTATTAAGGACTCGCTGGGCTACGTCGAGTGCAAAGTAGTCGGCTCAGTTGAACAGGGCGATCACACCGTATTTGTCGCAGAAGTGATTGGCGCGGGCGAGCACAGAGAAGGAAAGCCTTTGCTGCTTGAAGATACTGGCTGGAATTACGGTGGCTAGAGGCGGCTAGATTGGTGAGCTACGCTATCTTTGCTGATCAGCACTATTTTTCTGTCTGATAGCCAGAGATAGCAAATAGCTTGTCTCTTAGTCACAAGCTAGTAGTAATAAGACGGCACAGTACTAGAATATTAGATAGGCAAAAGCGGATGGTTCCTGACTTTACGATAGGCGTTGAAGAAGAGTATCAGATTGTCGATCCAAAAACGCGATCGCTCACCGCCCGCTCCACTTCACTAATCGAAACCAACCAGGACTCAGACGCTAAACAAGAGATAGTCCATGAACTCTTTCAGTGTGAGGTTGAGATTGCAACCGATATCTGCCACACGCTAGACGATGTACGCCAAGCCCTAGTGCGAGCTAGAACCGCCGTAATCACCGCAGCCCAGCAAAATGGAGCCGCGATCGCCGCTGCCGGGACGCATCCCTTTTCTCCTTGGCAAGAGCAAGAAGTCACCCCAAAGAAGCGCTACTACGCCCTACAAGAAGACCTTCAGCAAATTATCAAAGAGCTGATTATATTGGGCTGCCATGTCCATATTGGGGTAGAAGATAGAGAGATGGCCGTCCAAATCTCTAACCGATCTCGGATTTGGCTGCCATTGCTGTTAGCGCTGACTGCCAACTCGCCCTTTACCGAAGGCAAAGACACTGGCTATGACAGCTATCGCATGGCTCTGTGGTGCCGTCTGCCCACTGCTGGTCCCCCGCCGTTCTTCCAGAATCATGCTGACTATCAAGCCTTTATCCAGCAGCTAATCGATGCTGGCATCACCGACGACCCTACTAAGGTCTATTGGGACATTCGCCTATCAGAGCGCTTTCCGACTATCGAATTTCGTATGTCCGATGTATGCGCCAGCATTGAAGAAGCTGTCATGCTATCAGGCATCATCCGGGCGCTAGCGTATACCTGTTACCAGGATGTAGTCAACCAGCAGCCCGCTATCCCGGTAAAAGGAGAAATGCTAAAGGCCGCTATGTGGCAGGCCGCGCGGCATGGTCTCAGCGGTGAGCTAATCAACTTTGCAACCATGCAGTCTGTTCCTGCTACGCAGCTTTTAGACTCTTTTATGAGCTACATTCAACCTGCGCTGGCTCACTTTGGTGATGAATCAGTAGTGACTAAAGAAGTAGAGAGAATTGTGAGCGAAGGCAACAGCGCTCAGCGGCAGCGGCAGATATACGAGAAAACAGAAAGTATAGAGGCTGTTGTTGATGACATTGTTGAGCGCAGCGCGGCACAAACAGGCACGGTATAGGTCTCGGAAACCCGTGTCCGTAGGGGCATAGCATGCTATGCCCCTACGATGCCCCTATGGTTTGTTGTAGGTTGTTAGGCGTGAACGTCGAAGCGATCTAGCATCATCACCTTGTTCCAGGCAGCAACAAAGTCTTTGACCATGCGCTTATGACCATCGTCAGACCCGTAGACTTCGGTGATCTGACGCAGCTCTGAATTTGAGCCGAAGATTAGATCGCAGCGGGTGGCTGTGAATTTCTTTTCTCCGGTGGTGCGATCGCAAATGTCAAACACCATCTCACGATTATCAATCGCCTTCCACTCATAGTCCATGCTAGTTAGCACACGGAAGAAATCGTTGGTCAACACGCCAGGGCGATCGGTGAAGATGCCGTGCTTGGAGTAGTCCCAGTTCTGGTCAAGCGCCCGCAGGCCGCCAACTAGAACCGTCCACTCAGGCGCGGTGAGCGTCAGCAGCTGCGCCTTATCAAGGAAGATTCGCTCCGCCTTCACCCGGTAGCCAATAGACTCATCGTGATAGTTTCTAAAGCCATCCGAGACCGCCTTTAGCCAGTCAAAGCTTTCCACGTCTGTCTGCTCGATAGTCGTATCCATCCGACCCGGTGTAAAGGGGACGGTGATAGCAACACCAGCATCTTGCGCCGCTTTTTCAACCGCAGCACAGCCACCTAGAACAATTAGGTCCGCCATCGAGATCTTCTTGTTCCCCGACTGAGCGCCGTTGAACTCTGCCTGAATGCCCTCAAGCGTTGATAGCACCTCACCTAGCTCCTGCGGGCGATTCGCTTCCCACTCATTTTGGGGCGCAAACCGAATGCGAGCACCGTTCGCACCGCCGCGCTTATCAGAATCGCGGTAGTTCGATGCTGAGGCCCAAGCCGCTGAGACCAGCGCTGAAACAGAAAGGCCACTCGATAAGATCTTCTCTTTGAGCGAACTGATATCAGCCTCGTCAACCACCTCATGATCGAGGGCTGGAATGGGATCTTGCCAAAGCAGCTCTTCCTCTGGTACCTCTGGGCCTAGATAGCGCACCTTTGGCCCCATATCGCGGTGGACCAGCTTGTACCAGGCACGTGAGAAAGTCTCACCAAAGTAGTCAAAATCGTCTAGGAATCGCTGACAGATTTCTTTGTAGTCAGGATCAACCTTCAGGGCAATATCCGAAGTCATCATCATCAGCGCATGATTGACTCCTGGCCTATGAGCATCCGGCGTTTTCGGCGCGTCGGGGTTGCTAGGCGTCCACTGCACTGCGCCCGATGGGCTTTCTGTTTTTTCCCACTCGTACTTAAACAGATTTTCCAGATAGCTGTTGTCCCACTGCGTTGGGTTCGGTGTCCAAGAGCCTTCGATTCCGTTCGTCATTGTATATTCAGCGAACCCGGTCCCTTCCGGATTCTGCCAGCCTAGACCCATCGCCTGAATCGGTGCGCCTTCTGGGGCTGGGCCAATCTTGTCCGAATCGACCATGCCGTGACTTTTGCCAAAGGCATGACCGCCTGCAATCAGCGCCACAGTTTCCTCGTCGCCCATCGCCATCCGCGCAAAAGTCTCGCGAATGTCGCGTGCAGAAGCTTGCGGATCGCCCTCGCCGTTTGGCCCTTCTGGATTGACGTAGATCAGCGCCTGATGAGAAGCCGCCAGCGGGTTCTCAAGGTCGTAGTACTCTTCGTCTGGCTTACCCTCCCAGCGAATACCACGAGTCACCATCTGATCGGGATGGCCTGCATACGCGAGTTCTTTAGCTTCTTCAACTGGCTTACCGTTCCAGAACTCAGCGCCCCAATACGTAGAGCGATCCGGCTCCCAGGCATCAATGCGACCACCGCCAAAGCCGAAGGTCTTCAGGCCCATGATTTCTAGCGAACAGTTGCCAGTCAAGACCATCAAATCAGCCCAGCTCAGCGCCGCGCCATACTTTTGTTTGATTGGCCACAGCAATCTTCTAGACTTGTCGGTATTGCCGTTGTCCCACCAGGAATTGATCGGGGCAAAGCGCTGCATACCGCGAGCCGCACCGCCGCGACCGTCTGCAATTCGGTAGGTGCCAGCGGAGTGCCACGCCATTCGGATCATCTGCGGTCCGTAGTTGCCATAGTCGGCTGGCCACCAGTCTTTTGAATCAGTCAGCAGCGCTTTGATATCGCTTTTCAACTGCTGAAAGTCGATTTTGTTGAAAGCTTCTCTGGTGTCAAAATCTTTAAGTGGATTGGCCTGAGGTGGGTCTTGGTGAAGCAGCTCGACCTGGAGCCGATTTGGCCACCAGTCATCGGTTTGTGGCTTAGCGCCGATTGCACCGCCCACGCGGGTGCCACGAAAGGGACATTGTGCAGGAGCGGATTCAGGCGTGTTGTTCATATCGCTCATTTTTTACAGCTCAATCTTTGACAATTCACTGATTATAGTTGTTATCAGAGGATCTTATTCAAGCTGCATGCTCTGCCGTTTTGACCGAACTATCCCATTAAGATCACGTTGTCAATTACGTGAATGATGCCGTTGGTCGCTTCGATATCCGCCGCAACAACAGTGGCATTTTTAACTTCAAAAACATCGTTAACTCGAACTGGAATAGGAGAGCTTTCAAGCGACGACAAACTCTCTTCTTTGGCAATATCGGATTTTGCCCAGCGTCCAGCAACTACGTGATACTTCAAGATTCTGGCAAGCTGAGGCGGATTGTCTACCAAGGTCTGCACCGTGCCGGGGGGCAGCTTGGCAAAGGCATCGTCGGTCGGGGCAAAGACCGTGAGCGGCCCTTCTCCAGACAGCGCTTCGACAAGTCCAGCGGCTTGGACGGCGGCGACTAGGGTAGAGAAGCCGTCTGTGCTAACAGCAATTTCAACAATGTTGGGCATGGAAGAGAAGAATGAGGGAGGAACGATTGAGAATGAATGGAGCTGCTATCGATAGCTCTGTTGTTGAATGTCGGTGAGTCTGGCTTCGGGGCGTTTGAAGCGATCGATTTGCTGCTCGAAGAAGGCGCGGTTAGCTTTGAGGTGCTCGGGGTTGGGATCGTCTAGAGGATAGAGCAACGCGCCTCTGAGCGCCTGAATCACGGCTGAGGTGACGTTGTACATGGAGCGCTGGAAGGTGATGCCGAGCTGGATTAGCATGTCGTCTTCGCCGCGACTGTGCTGTTTGTATTCTTCGATCAAATAGTCTGGCAAAAAGTGCAGCATGTCTTGCATTAGCAGCGTGGGGGGGATGCCCGCGCTGCCGACGGGAAAAACGTCGGCGTATAAGATGCCGTAGTGAAAGTCTGGCTGCTCGGCGGGAACCTGTCCGGCCTGGGCGTTGTAGGATTTGGTGCCTCTAAACGGGGAGGTGCGGTAGAAGACGGCTTCGACGTAGGGGAGGGCCGCTTCGTAGAGCCAGGTGAAGCCCTGAGATTTTGGGATGATTTCGTGGCATTCGCCGTTGATGTAGACGTGGTGGTAGATGGGTCGACCTGCGATCGCAAAGATCCCATTCACCAAAAAGTCCATCGCCTCGGGCACAGTGGTCATCTTGCCCTCGTCATAGAGATCGCTCATCTCAAAGAAGACAGGGGCCATCACTTCCCAGAACAGACCCAGATTAGAGTAGTAAGACATCCGCTTCACCTGTTCTAAAAACATATCAGGGAAGAGTTTGTATAGACCCATCATGACCGGATTGCCCTTGAAGTAGGCGCGAATAGCCGCATCGCTGTTAGCCCGATATTCGTCACTATCTAGATAAGCGTTGAACTTTGGATTGATATCTTCGTGCCACAGCATCGCTTCCATGCAGGCTTCGGCAAACTCCATATTCACCCGGTCGTGCCAGAGATGATGAAACAGCTTGGGCAGATCGCGACCGATCTCTCCTTTCTTCATAAACTCTCGTAGTTCTGGGTGCGCATCACCAGGGCCGCGCCAGATCCGCAGCGATGCCTGATCGCCTGCATATGCATTTTGCCGATCTAGATACTCGTCGGGAATGAAGTATTTGAAAGCGGGCAAAGGGTTGATGAAAACTTGCTCGGCGATGTAGAGCAGATCGCGCCAGTAGAAATCCATTGGTACTGCGTAGGCTTTGTAGATGCCGATGATCTGTTTAAGATTGTCAGGCGTGTCGGGCAGCATGGAACCACCAGACTCGAGGCGGTGGATGATACCAGCGAACTGGTGCGTCGAAGGGGGGAGGGTGGGGCGAGTAGTGGTGGCGACCATGGGAAGTAGAAGAGATGGGGGATGGGGAAGTGGATATATAGAATTTGGGGCTAAGTGGGGTTTAGCTAGCGGGAGGGACCACAAGCGTTGGCTGGGCGGTCTGAGTGACGGGGATAGCGGCGACGAATTTAGCGGAGGTGGATTCGCTCCAGAGGACTAGCCAGTTGGGCTGCAAGCCAAGTACTAGGACGAGGGTGGCCAAGATTAAGGCGGGCGCTTTCTCGCTGTTGGTGACTTTGTCGTAGTAGGCTTTTTGACTATCTAGGCGACCGAAGCAGGTACGGTTAATCAAGATAACGAAGTAGACAGCGGTTAGGCCCGTGCCAACCACGCAGAGGAGGGTGGCAATTGGATAGGTGCTGTAGCTGCCTTGGAAGACTAGAAACTCGGTGATAAATCCGACGAGTCCAGGAATGCCAGCGCTGGCCATACCGCTGAGCACTAGCAGAGCGCTGATCAGCGGTAGACCCCTGAGTGGGTTCATGAGACCGTTAAGCTGGTCGAGCTGACGGGTGCCGACTTTGACTTCTACGACGCCGACTAGATGGAACAGCAGCGCGAGAATCAAGCCATGGGAGACCATCTGCGAGATTGCGCCAACCATGCTGAGTTCAGTAAAGGCCGCACCGCCGAGCATGACGTAGCCCATGTGGCCAATCGAGCTGTAGGCGACCATGCGCTTGATGTCTTTTTGGGCGATCGCAGTCACCGCTCCATATAAAACGCTCGCCGCTGCCCAAACTGCCAGGAACGGCCCCAGCGCTGCCCAAGCCTCTGGAAATAGGCCCAGACCAAAGCGAAAAATGCCGTAGGTGCCGAGCTTTGCTAAGACGCCGCCTAGCATAATTGCAACGGATGGAGAGGCGGAGACATAGGTATCCGGTAGCCAGGTGTGAAAGGGAATTAGCGGAATCTTGATACCAAATCCGACTAATAGAATGCTGAGTAGAACAATTTGCGCTGGGAGCGGAATATCGCTTTGCAGCGCCTGTTCGTAGGAAAAATCAAGCGTACCGCCTAGCCAAACGGTGCCGATAAATCCGGCGAAGATCAAAGCGCCTGCTAGAGCGGTGTAGAGCAAGAACTTGGTGGCGGCGTATTCTCTTTTTTCTCCGCCCCAAATTGAGATTAAGAAGTAAAGCGGGACGAGCTCTATCTCAAAAAGGAAGAAAAACAGCAGTAGATTTTGAGCGAGAAAAGCGCCCGCGACTCCACCGCTGACTAATAGCATGAGCGAATAGAAAAATCGAGGTCTTTCCTTGGTTGTTTTGCTGCCGGCGATCGCAATCCAAGTCAGCAGCGCGTTGAGCGCAACCATCATCAACGCTAGCCCATCTAGCGCCAGATCATAGTTCAGCCCTAGCGCTGGCAGCCAGGAAACGAACTCTCGCATCTGAAAGCCAGCTACCTCTAGATCAAATCGGGTAAAGAGTACGACCGTCCAGGCCAAAGGCAACCCAGAGACCGCCAGCGCAGCGCTACGGATATCACGGGGGGCGAGTTTTGATGGTAGGAACGGGATGATTAATGCGCCTACTATCGGTATCCAAATTAAGGGGCTTAGCATTGTCTTTTCTTCTAATCTCTTTTTCTAAAGGGAGAGGGTTAAGCGAACTACCGGACGTTAGCTAGACATTAATTAGTCAGACGTTAAACAGAGAAATAGCCCCAGCTAAGGTACACACAAATCCCTACGACAAAAGAGGCAATCGTGAGGGCATAGAGCTGAAGTTTGCCAGTGTTGATATATTTGAGCGCTTCGCCACTAAACAGAGAGCCCAGCCCAATGAAATTGACCAGGCCGTCGACCACGTAGCGATCAAGCCAGTCGGTCAGCAAAGAGAGCTTGTCCACCAGGGCGATCGCAGTCATCTGATAGATCCGAGGCGTATAGAAGTCGTAGGCCAGCAGGCGATTAGCCATGACAGGGATGAGCTTCTTGGGGTTCTCGACTCGCTCCAACAGATAGAAAGCACTTGCTAGGCCCACGCCAATCACGCTAGAGAGAAACAGCGGCCAGCCTAGCGACCAGCTCAGATCTGAATCGGGATATAGAGAAAAGCGTTTGACAACAAAAGGCATGTGCAAAACAAAGCCAGCCATGACCGCCGTCGGCAGCACAATCAGCCAGAGCGGTTCGGGTGAGCGAGCGGTAAAGGGAGTGCGATCGCCCGCAAACATCAGCCCAAACATCCGCACCAGCGCAAACGCCGCAATTCCATTGGTGAGTATCACAACGCCCACTAGTCCCCACTGACCGCTCTGCGCAAGCCCTTCTAAGATCGCCATTAGTGACCAAAACCCACCAAACGGCGGCAGCGCAATCAAGCCTAGAATCCCGACGATAAAACAGAATCCAGTCACCGGGCGACGACTCCACAGCCCGCCCATCTGAGTCAAATCCTGAGTGATCACGTTTGATATCACCGAGCCTAGCGCTGTAATCAGCAGCGCTTCGGCGATCGCGTGGGTAAGTACTAGCAGCAGCGCCGCCCAGGTTTGGCCCGTCCCCACCGCAATAAAAATCAGTCCCATGTAGGTGCTAGTCATGTACGAAAGCACCCGCTTCGAGTCGATTTGAGCCGCAGCAATTAGTGCGCCGCCAACTGCTGAGATAGAGCCAATGGTAATCGCCAGTCCGCTCGCCCAGGGTGAAAGCGCGATTACGGGCTCTAGCTTGACTAGCACCCAGGCCCCAGTCGCCACCACCACTGAATTTCGCAGAATTGTCGTCGGTAGCGGCCCTTCCATCGCCTCATCTAGCCACAGGTGCAGCGGAAACTGAGCGCACTTACTAATCGGCCCTGCTACCAGCGCGATGCCGATCAGCGCTAACGTCAGTGGCTGAACAGATTGCGCACCAGAGACAACCGACCCAGACCACACCGCTAGCTCGCTAAAGTTCCACGTACCCGCCAGCGGATAGAGCGCCAGCACCCCCATCAGCAGAATCAAATCGCCAACTCGCTTAGTCAAAAAGGCATCGCGAGCGCCTGTGACCACTAGAGACTGATTGAACCAAAAGCCCACAATCAGGTAGGTTCCCAGCGTCAAAATCTCTAGCAGAATGTAGCTAAAGAACAGCGAATCGCACAGCACCAGCGCCGTGAGTCCAGCCTCAAATAGCGCCAGTAGCGCATACATCCGCCCCCAGCCCCAGTCCATCTCCAGATAGCCCACCGTATAGATCTGAACCAGCAGATTTAATACGGTGATAACAACGCTAGCTCCCAAGGTGAGTGCTGATAGCTCTAGCGGCAGGGTCAAGTTCAAATCAGCCACCTGTAGCCAGGGCAGCGATAGGAACTGTGGCGGCTGATGCCACACCGCCGCGAACGCAATGCTGCTGTGAATCAGCGCCACAATAGTGGTAAATAAGTTGAGATAGCCCACAGGACGCGGCCCGGTATCTCGAATAAATGCAGGAGACCAGAAGACAGAAAGCAGCGCGCCCAGCAGGGGATAGCAGGGAATCAGCCAGCTAGTTTGAGCGAAGAAATCAGCGTCAATCATGGGAGTTGGCACTTGGAGAGTGAGTTACGAAAGGGGCCCGCAAACCTACATAAGTCATGCATAGACTAAACACTATGAATAAGCAGAAGATATACGAACTTACTCAATAGATAAAATATATCACTGCGTACATCTATTCTGTCAGTGATATCCATTGAATAATCTTAATGAACATTCAGCGTTACTTATCTGTATTGATCGTACAACGCCCCTCCGCTGTAATCACCAACGGAGGGGCGTTGTGTAGATATCGTAATCTGACAGGTGATGAAATCTGGAGCTAGCAGCGAGCTGGTGGCGTCACTGCCCCTGCGTTGATTCGAGAGAAACCACTGAGATTGAGAACCGAGTTGCTGTAGCGATCGCCTGCTACTTGCTCACCTAGCGCTAACGTCAATCCCAGGTCGAGATAGTTCCGGCCTAGCACGTTGACCCCTAGATCGTCAGTAATTGCCTGTCCGGTGACAACGTTGCCATCTACGCTGCCAGTCACGCAGGCGCTAAAGCCACCGTCAAAGTCGTTGAGATTGCCAGTGATGGTGCTGCCAGACTTATTGAAGGTAAACAATCTGCCGCCTCTGTTAGAGAGCTCTGCAAGGCCGATGTCGTTGCTGGCGTTCGCTATTGAGGTGACGCGGTAGTTGCCATCTGGGAGGTTGGCGATGGCGAAGCCTCTCTCAGGGAGAATCGCACTCAAAGGCAAATTGCCACCGCTGGCAGCGGTGCGACTGCTGACGGCATTCCTAGCTAATTGTCCGCCGCCGCTGTTGATCGTGATATTGACCGACTGATTAGCCAGCGGCTGGTTGACAGTCGTGATCGAGGAATTTCGAATTGTCTGACAGTTCACAGATTGACCTGAACTGCTGACCTGGTTTAATCCAGCATCGACCGATTGACTGTTGAGTCGGTTGGGCACGAGCGGATCATCAGTCAGCGCAGTCAAGGCAGAGCCGGTTAGCTGAGTGCGCTGACTATCGAGTCGATTGGGGATGAGCGGATTGTTAGTCAGCGTGTTTGCGTTGGTGTAGCCCCTGTTGAAGTAGAAGCGTCTCCTAGAGAAAGAGCGTAATCGCCCACCGTCGTTGCCGCAGATAATATCTGGGCCGAGGCTCTGTAGTTCTAAAAGAGTGCGATCGCTAACGGTGCGAAAGGGACCGCTGCTAAAGCTGCCAAGATTTTGACTGTAGCTAGGGAGTGCGGCTAGAAAGACGGTGGTAAGGGCCGTTGTAGAAACGACGGCAGCTCTAAGTGACTGCTGCAATAGTGAGTAAAGCATGGGGGCTATGGATATTCTCAGTAGATTTCACGTATCTATTTACACCCGTATACTCAATTGTACAGCCACGACCCACGCTCTCCCTTTCACCTAAAATAGAGACAGCCCCCTCTACAGTCCCAGTCCATGCCCGAACAGATTGATCTATTCAGCGCTAGCGGTGTCGAAGCCACACCCCCACCCAAAGACTTCGATCCTGACAAGATTCCGACTAGCGCAAGTGTGCCAATTCCGCCTGGCACGTACGAATCACTTGCACCGCTAGCCGTCCACTGCAAAAGCTGTCAGCGCTGCGAACTAGCGGAAACCCGCACCAATGTGGTCGTCAGCCGAGGCAACCCCAAAGCGCCGATTATGGTGATTGGGGAAGGGCCAGGCCAGCAGGAGGATGAGCAGGGACTGCCTTTTGTTGGGCGATCGGGGCAGCTATTGGAAAAGATTTTGGGCTCTGTACGATTAGACACGGAGAAGGATGTCTATATCTGCAACATCGTCAAATGCCGTCCGCCGGGTAATCGCAACCCGCTCGCTGGCGAAATCAACGCCTGTCGGCCCTACATCCTAGAACAGATTCGCCTGGTTGACCCCAAGATTATTTTGCTGACTGGCGCAACATCGGTAAAGGGAATCATGCCCAGTGAGAAACGCGGCATTACCAAGATTCGCGGCACCTGGATCGAGTGGGAAGGCCGCCACTGCATGCCGATTTTGCATCCTGCCTATCTATTGCGAAATCCTTCTAGAGATCCTGGTAAGCCCAAATGGCTGATGTGGCAAGACATTCAGGCAGTACGCGCCAAACTAGATGAGATTCGAGCTGAGGCTTAGGTCCATTCACTTGATGCGCCTGTATGTCCACGACTAGCGAGAATAGCAACGGTTTCGGCCTTTCGCAGCATCAATTGGTCTCCTTTTTCCACTAACGCTACTAGCGTTTCTCTCTCTAGTGGACTTAATGAACCCTCACTATTGCGCGCCATCAGCTGCGTCAGCAAGACCTGATTTTCAGTCGTCATTTGCTCTGCTGCAATAAACCGCAGTGCATCATCTGACAAATGATGCAAAGCGCGTAGCTCAGCCTGTTCGCCCGTAGGCAAATCGTCCAATTCGTCATCCAAAGCGGTAAACAATCGGTCAGAGAGAATTGTTTCTACTGACTGCTGCCGCTTTGCTGCCAACTGGCTTAGACGGGTCAAAAGATTTTCGGGAATTGTAATTTGCATCCGCCTACCCTATCATTCGCTCGATCTTAGCACGAGGAAATTTGATAGACGTTACGCCACAAGCTAGGTTTGCGTGGGCGCTGTCCACTCGGCTCGCACTACTGTAGCTTTCCACAATGAACGCTAAACTTCTATTGTTTGCTGTGTAGGCTTGCTGTCCCTTACCATGCTGGAATTTCTTGTTTTGCCTAGTCTTAGTGCGGGTGCTCGGGTGCTGGTGGAAGACGTTTTGGGTCCGTTGACGAAGGCGGCGGCTGAGGATTTTTATAAGGATTTTTTGAAGCAGAGTGTATCGGAGGCGATCGCACTCCAAGCATCCAAGGCTCTACAGCGGGCGATCGCACAGTCGATGAAGGACTTTCTGGTGCTGTTTGGCGATGAGCTAGAAACCTGTGGGCTGACCTCGGCGCTATAGTTAAAGAACGGCCTGAGGCTGGTTCCAAACAAACTCTATCTGTTCCCAAACAAAATTCAGCTCGTCGGCAGTAGACCGCCAATGGTCATCCTCGGGCGGTTGACCAAATCGAAAGTGCAGCGTGGTCAATCGCTCGTTAGACAAGTTAGCAATCCGATGCCCATGCCGACGGTCAACTAGAGCAATATCACCTGTTGTGAATGTCTTCGGTGTCCCTAATGAGCACTCTGTCGACTTTGCTACTTCACAGCCTTCAAAGGGAATGTCCCTTTCCCACGTTCCCGGTGGCAATACCCAGTGAGTCATCTCCCCTTCTATGATCTTAATCGCATCTAGTGCATTACCGTGGTGGTGCAGCTTTACAAACTGTCCAGGTTCCCAGCTAATGACGTAAACAGATAGTGACCACGTCCGAACAATTAGCTTACGGCCAAACGCATCTTGTCTAAAGTCAACGTACCTATCAATAAAATCGCGGGTCAGACGTACATCCCTGACAAGCTCGTAAAACTTCTGTACGTCCATTTCAGTAGGTGGATTAACCTCTAGTCGTCGAATGAACTGACTTAAAACCAAACTGTTGATAACAGATTCGCTATCGCCTTGCCGTCCAGTCACTGAGCGACATTGTGCAATTACCCTATCGGCCCGCCTGATTAGCCAGAGAAGCTTGTCATCTTCGCTACGGATAACTCGTGCTTTATCAACAGCGGAGCGCCATTTATCGATACTCGTTCTTTGATTTCCGCTCAGTCGACGTTCACAATAACGCTTCAGTTTAGCTAGCGTCTCTGGTTCGATCTCTCCAACATCAAAGCTTTGCTCTTCATGTATTGGTTCTAGCAGCTTTGAGATAGTCGCCGATGCTAGCTCACTTACATTCTCTTTCTTGATAAGAATAGAAGCTCTTACGACTGAGAAGAACTGACTTAGGATCACACAATATCTCCACAGGAGGGGAGAGTCTTCTGTTTGGAGTCTATGGTTTCTTTCCCAGAGATCTCCTAAAGCCTCTTCTCTTATCGACCCATCGATGGAGAAGCGTGATATCTCTTCAAGTATGTTGAGAATCATTGTACAAAAACCTGTATCAGTCGAAGATAATAAAGGTAAGTCATGACCTAGTGCTATTGCACAGTAAAGGGGCTTGCACGTATGAGAGCAAGTGAGTGCGTGTTCTGAGCTCTGTCAAGACTACTATTCAGTCTAGGATTGTTTACTGCTAAACCCGTGGTGTTCCTACTTGTCTTTCCACTCTCGCAGATTTCTTCTAAATTGTTCTGTTTCGGATAGTGCCATTTTCCCTAAAGAGGTTAATCTGTAGTATTTTCGACTATGGCATCCTCGAATCGCAATGTCTTCCGAGACTTTGGTGGAAACTAGAAGCCCCTTTCGCGTCAGCCTTTTTAACAGAGGGTATAAACTACCGTAGTTTATATCCATGCAGCCATTGCTAGCAAAAGAAACCATCTCAATAATTTCTAGACCATATCTTTCTTTTCTTTGCATAGTGATCATAACAGCCTCTTCCAGCATAGATACCTTAAGCGGTTCTTGTGCAGGTCTAAAGTAGTTCATCAACGGTATTCCCCCTTGTTAGACAAGGTAGCGTAGACGTCGGGCGTTTAATATCATTTTTTTGATATCAACTTTTCTATAACTACTGACTGAGATATGCTATCTCGCATCGCTCATTAATAATTTGTCTAGTAAAACATTTTTGGTGAGAGAACAGATGCCCATATTGTCGTGGTTAAATCGGTTGTGTTCGGCTGTTGATCCAGCGGAACAAACAAACAGCCAGGAACCATCTCTATTTGAAGAAGGAGTTGTAGTGGAAAGTATCGAGCCTGGGGGAAAAGGGAGAGTAAAGCTTTATGGAGTCTACTGGAGCGCAAGATCAAGCATGTCCCTACAGTGGTCCATTCCAGTAGATACGCCTATCACAGTTCAAGGAAGGAGAGGCCTGACGTTAATCGTCGAGCCACTGACCGACAGCAGCCCAGTATTATCAATGGCTTCTTTCCAAAAGCGCTCAGCGGAACTTGGATATAGCTGCGTAAGTGGATGTCATATACAAGAACAACGTACCCAGCATATGGAGATTGAAACTTAATGAGACGAAACAACCAGCACACACTAATCTACCGCCTGCTAGGGCTGGCTATAAAGATCTATCTTGCCTCTCTTTATGGCTTTCTAGTTTTCTGCATACTGCTAATTCCTTTTTTAGGAGTTCTGCCGGCCTATGGTTTACTAACGGTATTATTTCCTCAATTCGTAAGGGGAGCCGTTATACTCATCTGCGGAACCGCTATTGTCTCAGTCGCAGAGGTTTTATGAACTAGGATTGTGAAAGTTCCCTGTCAAAAGAAGTTGACACCCGTAAAAATACTGATACGCTAGTTCCTACGGCTGTTGACTGTGCTTCCACGCTCAGCAATCGCTACAACCGCTCAAAAATTTAGCCAAACGCCCGTGCTAACTGTTCGCTACCAGTCAACACGAGCTGGTCCCTTAACTGGTACAAGCAGTCAAGAGGTTATGTGCATGATATGCCATAGCCGCCCTGACTTATGACAAGTTGGGGCGGCTAAATTTTTGCGCTTTCTTCACCCACCCAAACCGGAGAAACCGTAAAAATGACAATCTATACGCCCTATGCCTTGCCAGCTACAGCGCCAGGGCCACAGACCCGTTCGCCCTTCTACCCTTCTGTTCTGTTAGCCACCTCACCCGAGCCTATCGACCCCGCCAACAATACCGACCTCACCCAAAAAGAAGACATCCGCCATATCCTGCTTGGCAGTCCTAGCGCCATCCGCCAGGTGATCCATCAGCTCCACACCCTACACTACGTAGACCCCACCCTCTGGAGCCCGATTAGCAATGTGCGCGATCGCCTCATCATCACCCCCGAACAAGGCGAAGCCATCAGTTTGTTGAGGCGATCTTTGTAGGTGGCCCGCAGGGTCGGGGTGGGTCATCTCTTTTAGTCTGTTGCGATCGCCCCAGCCCTACAGTCTCTTAGCCATAGCTGAATGGCTTGCCCTACGCTGCCCTCGCTACTTTCTCTGGGCGGCGTTTGAACATCATCAATTGGCAAACCATCAATCGCTGAAAACATAAAGGCCAGCCGCCAGCCGTCTACGGTCTGGGTCAGAAACACCCAGTGGTACTCCTGACTTTCGCTTACCTGTAGCCCGTCGTACTGCCTAGATAGCGTCGTGAAAAATAGCTGCGTCACGTCTGCGCCTGTCTGTGGGGACGTGGTGAAGGCGTATTCGTTGAGATCAAGCGGTTCTCAGATTCAGCCTGCCAGCGAACAGTACGCGAGCAGGTTGGTAGGGGGCTTTGACAATTTCATCGCTCTCTAGCGATCGCAGCACGTCGGCGTCTGTCCAGGGCAGCACGGCAACCGTCCGCTGCAATACTCGATTGGTATAGCCAGGAATATCTCGAATCAACAGTTCTGCTAAAGGTTCTATCTCGCTCGGACATTGAATGGTTTGTCTGATCGGTTCGTAGATAGGTATCTCTTCCGTGAGAGCGTCTTCGATACTCTCTTCAATGATTTCGATATTTTCTTCAATCGTTTCTACGTTCTCAAGAATCTCCTGGCTTTCATCAATACTCTCATCAGTCGATTCTAGATCTTCGATAAAGTCTTCTAACTCTTCTTCATCGGTTTGTTTTAGATCTGTGTGTTCTAGAGCCAAAACCGCCCTTCCCCCAAGAAGAGGAAACTCAAAGTCCTTCTCCCCCAGGGAGAAGGATTTAGGATGAGGGCCCGCAGCAACGATAGAAGCAATCATTCCCCCAACGACAAGCCACAGCCGACTATTCACGCTGCTTCCTCACAAATTCGCTGAACCGCCGCCGCCGGGTCTGCGGCCTGCGTAATCGGTCGGCCAATCACTAGATAATCCGCGCCCGCCTTCAGCGCCTCGGCAGGTGTCATTGCCCGCTGCTGGTCGCCCTTCTGTGCCCAGGTAGGCCGAACGCCAGGGCAGACTAGCCGGAAGTCATCACCGCACAGCTCGCGTAGAGTCGCCGCCTCGTGAGGAGAGCAGACCGCACCCGCAAGTCCGCTGGTTTTCGCTAGCTGCGCCATCTGTGCCGCGTAGTCTTCTACGGGTAGATTGATTTTGAGATCGGCTGCCAGCATGTCTGCGCTGATGCTGGTCAGCAGCGTCACCGCAATCACGTTTGGCGGCGGATTGCCGGACTGCTGCGCGCCTTCTACTGCTGCTTGCTGTGCGGCCACAAGGGCTTTGCTTCCGGCTGCTGCATGTACCGTCAGCAGATCGACGCCGTAGCGACCGGCTACATGGCAAGCGCCTGCCATTGTATTAGGAATATCGTGAAGCTTTAGATCCAGGAAGATGCGCTTGCCGCGAGACTTCAGCTCGTTGACTATAGACGGGCCGCTGCTGACAAACAGCTCTAGCCCGACTTTCCAGAAGGTGATTTGGGGAAGGGTGTCTATGAGTGCGATCGCCGATCTTCTGTGGGCACATCCAGCGGCACAATAATCCGTTCTATTACCGGGCTCGGCGTCTGGTCTACAGACGGATTGCTAGCGGTCATGGCGCTAACCGCACAAACTTCTTTTTGCCAATCTGTAGCACCTTGCCGTCGAGCTCCTCCGCCTGCTCAAAGGTCAGATTCGGATCGCTGATTTTCTCTCCGTCTATCTTCACCGCGCCGTTTTTGATATGCCGACGCGCTTCGCTGCTGCTAGCGCACAGTGGCGTTGCCCCCAACAGATAGAACAGCTTGGCTGGAAAGCCCACTTCTGAGAGCGAAAATTCTGGCACTGATTCAGCCGCTGCCGTTTGTCCGGCAATCAGGGTTAGGGCGTCTTGCTGCGCCTGCTCTGCTGCTGCCTCGCTGTGAAACTGTCCTGTCACCGTTTTAGCCAGCAGCTTTTGCTGATCTCTTGGGTTTTCTGGCAGCTCGTCTAGCGGCAAATCCGTTAGATAAGTGAAATAGTCACCAATCACCGCGTCCGGCACTTTTTCTAGCTTGGAGTACATCGACAGCGGATCTTCTTGCAGACCGACATAGTTGCCTAACGACTTCGACATCTTCTGGGTGCCGTCTGTCCCTAGCAGCAGCGGTAGCAGCATGCCAAACTGTGGCGACTGCCCAAAGTGCCGCTGGAGGTCTCGGCCTACTGCCACGTTGAACTTTTGCTCTGGTGCCGCCTAGCTCTATATCGGACTCTAGCGCGACCGAATCGTATCCTTGCAGCAGCGGATATAGAAATTCATGCAGATAGACCGGCGTTCCACTTTCGTAGCGATTGGCGAAGCCTTCTTTGGCTAGCATTTGGCCCAGCGTCATCGTCTTCAGCAGCTCTAGCATTTTGCTAAGGTCTATATCTGATAACCATTCAGAGTTGTAGCGAATCTCTAGGCGTCCTGGCGTCTCAAAATCGAGGATGGGTCTGATCTGCTCGATGTAGGTTTCAGCGTTGGCTTTGACCTCGGCTTCGCTTAGCTGCCTGCGCACCTCGGCGCGATCGGTCGGATCGCCGATGCGCGCGGTAAAGTCGCCAATTAGCAGAATAGCGGTGTGCCCTGCATCTTGGAATGCTCTGAGCTTACGCACCAGCGTACTGTGGCCCAGGTGAATCTCTGATCCGGTCGGGTCGATACCTAGCTTTACCCGCAGCGGACGGCTGCTGTTTGACAGTCTAGCTAATAAATTCTCATCAACATTGGTTGATTCTGGCTGATGCGGGAAGACTTCGCTCACACCTCTATATATTCTCGGTTTCGAGCGATTTAGCGGTCGGATTACTCGTGGGCTCGGTCGTGGGCTCGGTCATGGGCGCACAGAGACGTGATGGATACAAAAGTTAAAAGCAAAGGCTTTGACAGTGTAGCTTTCTGTCGTGAGTTTAGAAAATAGCTGACAAATCGTCCAAAGCCACTAGACATTTGTCAAATATCCTCTATATTGACACCAATGATCTAAACTGTAATAATGCCGACGCGCAGCGAAGATATCAAGCCTGGAAAGATTAAGCCTATCTATCTGCTCACACCCCCCCCTTTCAACTCTACTAAGGTACTGTTTCTGCCTGTGTCTTCAAATAGTTTCCGAAAAGTGCGATCGCGTCCCCGCCGCTCTCCTGTGGTGCGATCGCCCAAAGTCCTCAGCTATATCCAAGACGTTGGTCAAGTCAGCGCAGCGGCTCTACCTGACGGCGGCTATGCTGGGAGTTCAGTCATCGCAGGCGGCCTCGTGGGCCTAGCGATCAGCTTTCGCAACCTGCCAGACGTGCGCGTTCTGCGCAACTATATCCCTTCAGAGACTAGCTACGTCTACGACATCAACGGCACCTGTATTAAGACAACGTCCACGACGAAGCCAACCGCGAAGTCGAGCAAGACGAGATCACCCCCAATTGAAGCGGGCTGTTCTAGCGATGGAGGGACAGCTACTTCTACACCCATCAGGGCATTAATCCCAACGGTATCGCCAGAAGCTTTCCTCGCCAACTTCCAGGCAGGCTCCACCGTGCAGGGCGGCTCCACCGTGACCATGCAGCTTGTCAAGAACCTTTTCCTTAGCTCAGAGCGCACCATCAGCCGCAAGCTGGTCGAAGTTCGTCCCTGGCGATGCGGATCGAGCAAATCTTCGAGAAAGATGAAATTTTTGAGCTCTATCTCAACCAGGTCTACTGGGGTCACAATACCTACGGCGCGGAGACCGCCGCCCAAAGCTACTTCAACAAATCTGCCGAAGACCTAACCCTAGCTGAAGCCGCGATGATGGGCTGGTCTAATTCAGGCTCCCGAGAGCTTCAGTCCCTTTCTCGACTATCAAGAAGCCAAAAAGCGGCAGGCTATTGTACTAGGCCGGATGCGACAGCTTCAATGGGCCACGGTAGAAGAAATCGAAACCGCCAAGAACCAGCCGCTTGAGCTAGGCGAAATCACCTCATTTCGATCTCAGCCAGGCTCCCTACGTGACCGAAGCGGTCATGCAAGAGCTGACCGAGCAGTTCGGCGCAGAAGCGATGGCCAAAGGTGGCATGCGCATTCAAACCACCATCGATCTAAACCTACAGAAGCTGGCTGAAGACACCGTCACCGACAGCTACTACCGCTACTTTGGCAACGGTGCGTATGCCGATGAGATGGCGCTAGTGGCAATCGATCCGCGTACCCACTTTGTCAAAGCCCTCGTCGGCGGCGTCAACCATGAAACTAGCCAGGTCACCGAGCCGTACAGTCCAGACGTCAGCCCGGCTCCGCCTTTAAGCCCTTCGTCTACTATGCGGCCTTCGCCTCGGGCAAATACACTCCCGATAGCATCATCAGTGACGCGCCCGTCAGCTACCCCGACGGCTACGAAATCTACAAGCCCAGAAACTATGACGGTTCATTCATGGGCGATATTCCACTGCGAAAGGCTTTAGAAACCTCTCGAAACGTGCCTGCTATCAAGTTAGGCCAATCAGTCGGTATCAATCGGATCGTTGAGATCGCCAGAACGCTGGGAAATAGAAAGCCCAATGGACCCTGTGATCGCGCTACCGCTAGGCGCAGTCGATCTAACGCCTTTAGAGCTAACGGGTGCGTATGCTACGTTTGCGAACTATGCCTGGCGTTTCCGAGCCGACGCTAATCGTGCAGGTGACTGAACAGCAAAGGCAACAGGACTCTAAACACTGCCCAAACCTCAGCCGCCGCTTAGACCCTGGGCTAGCGCCGCACTGACCAGTGTCTTGCAGGGTGTGATATCAACAAGGAACCGCTACGATGAACTGGTCGTCCAGCCGCCGGAAAGATGGCACCACCGATGAAGAGCGCTGAGGTTTGGTTCGTTGGCTACGTCCCTCAGCTAGCTACAGCGGTATGGGTTGGCAACGATGACAACCGTCCGCTGGGTAGGGGTGCAACAGGTGGTGGCTATGCCGCTCCGGTATGGCGCGACTTTATCGTGCAGGCGCTGCGCGACGAGCCAGTCGAACAGTTCCGCAGTCCGAATGAGTTTATCTACTGTAGAGGCTTTTAGAAGGAAGTCATGGGGCTTCTAAAAATACTCTTGGTCCACAGTCATTCTTTAATGTCTGCCTTCATCCGCTCTAGCGTCTGATGCATCTGATCGAACATCTGTTGTGGCGTCGTGCCAAATTGACCAAGCTGAGTTTTCAATGGTTTTATTCCCGCCGATTTTGGCTATGCAGGCTTCTTTAATAAATCTCTTGAATCGCTTCATAAAGATGCGATAGCGCTCCATGACTGATTCCATCTGATCGATAAATATCTTTTTACCTTTTTGATCAAACTTGCCGTAGTTGCCGCCGAGCTGCATCAGCGACTGATAGTCTTTGAATAGCTGGTTCGCTTCTTGCTGCACTAGGTCTGAATCAAACATACCCATGATTATCAACCCTCCATGACGACTGCTGCGTCAAATCTGATAGCTTTAGTTTATCTGGCTATAGCAAGCGTTTACACAGCTCGCGCCAAGGTGAGTTATCACTACAGGCTTAGCTACATATGGCCTTCCGCAATTTCGCGATACTCAAGCCTGACATAGCGTTTCTGGTAATCCATCAGGAAAATGCTAATTTTCCGCTTAATGTAAGTTTGCATACGGGTAGAGCGCCCGTCTGTGGGGCTAGCCAGCTCATCGACCCAGGAGTTCACCTAGCCATGCTTTTTTAGGCCCAGAACTAGTTCCGTCTGTAGAGTGGGTTGCTGTTGCTTTCTGTTGAGCAGTTCCCTTTGCTGCTTCCGCTTGCAGCTCAGCGGTCAAACCTAAAATTTCGATGTACTTTTTGACTACTCGGTGATTAGGATTTAGCCGATAAGTCTGCTTGAAGTGGGCTCTAGCCATGCCAGTCAGTGACTGCTTGTAGTAGGTCTGGCCCAGCATCGAATGAATCTCTGGGCTTTGTGGCGATAGCTTTAGCGCTTCACGGAGCTCTTGAACCGCGTAGTCGTAGCTGCCCTGTCTAAAGAGGTAGGTCTTGCTTGTTCTATGTGCCGGATGACATAGTCTAAGGCTGAATTGGGGGTGGGTGCTGAAGTGCCTTTGCCTCTGCCTTCGTTCAGTTTGGCGACTGAAAGATGGGCGATGCTATCAACCGGATGGTTGATTGGATTGGCGGCGGCGGTATTGGCGATGGAGATCTCGCTAGACTGCTTTTGTGGACTGGCGGTATCGGCTGTTTTACGGCGTAGATAGACTAGATTGAGCTGACCAATTTCTAAAGAGCAGGTGTAAAGCTGGTCGATGGCAGCAAACTGAAGCTGAGCGAGCTGGCTGATCGCTTGTTCGTAGTAGATATCGACACTGCTTTGTTTACGTTGGCGAGCTGTTTGGCATGTTCAAAGGTAGGAATTAGCTTCTCGCTACGGACGAGTCGGCGCATTCGCAGGCGCAGCATAGTCAGAACTGCTTGACGGTTTTTGTCGTGTTTAAGCTTTTGATACGACGGGTTTATGATGCGCGCTATCACTTCTGTTGCTTCAGCAGGCGTAATTCCCGACTGACTTGTTCCCGGCCGAGGTGAGGCGTTGGTGAGTGCGTCTGGGTGGAGCTGTTTGGCAATGGTTCGATAGCGCTTGGCGATGCGTTTTTCGTCTGCGTTGACTGAAATCCCTATCAGTGCAAAGGGATCAATTTCGACTAGGTTGGTGAGCTCTGTGAATAATTCAGCTTCTGACATGAAAGAGTAGCGCAAAAAAAGTGGCGGTGAGTCCGCCTGTTTCGTTGACCTAAAGTGCCCAGTCCCTATGATTAAATGTGTAAGCTGATAGGGGCTGTACGTTATTTCTTGAATGCTCTATGCAACGTCGAAAGATTGCGATCGCACTCGCGTTTGTCGGTGGCTTTACCCCACTGCCGCTTTCCTGGCTGCACAAGTTTTATCTCGGTCAGTATCTTTGGGGCGTGGTCTACCTGGTGCTGATGCCGACTGGAATTCCGGCGGTTGCCTGCTGCGTAGAAGGCATCTGGTATCTCAGCCAGAGCGATCAGAACTTTGAGGCTCGTTTCCCGGGCGGGAGCGCTACTCGATCAAGGAGCCGTACACCTTGAGAAGCGCGAAGCTGAAAAGGGTAAAACCAAGAAAGGCTCTACAATCGAATCTAGCCAGAACAGCGCTCAAAACTCAGCAGGTAGCTGTTGCCGTTAGAACGCTAGACCAGCTTCGACAGGATGGACTGATCACCGAGTACGAATTTGAACAAAAGCGACGCAAGCTATTAGAAGAGATTGCCTGACAGTGCTTCAAAAAATCTTTAGCAAAACCCATCCGCTACGGCGACGGCTACAGCAAGAGCCTTACTATCGCTTTCAGTCGGACGAAGAGCTGCGCGAGCAGCGAGCTGGGGAATGCGAATTGACGCGAATACAGCGTTGGTAGATGACTGGCTGCGGCTACCGGGGATTTCGATTCATCAGGCGACATTTGCGCATTCAACACCACCAGTTGCCAAAGTCTCTTTTACCTGTATTGAAGATATCGCCGCGGCCTTGAACCTACCCGTTCAACAGATTCAGCCCTGCAGGCAACACAATTTTGCTACTACGACTTAGCTACCCCGGCCCCGCACCCTGAAAGAGTGAATGCCAATACAGCAACGGTTCTCGAACTAACCGCCGTTCCGGCTATTGATACATTTGAGGGCGGGCCATTGTTCACTATCGCCAAGCTGAACCCTACAAGAACTTGGCCGATTTACAAGATTGACTGCTAGTCACGCCCAAAGTGGCATTTGAGTTACTGCACTATTTGAGATTTCTCAGGATTTGACGTTTTAGAGCCTTGCATCTTGAAATTCTAAACCTTGCGTGAGCAGCTAGGAAACGACAGCCGCCACACTTCTACGCTTCACCCGTACGGGCATGCCATCAGCAGGATAGATTAGCAGATTTTGCTGTAGATTTTCTAGAGAAAGCGGACCGTTAACCGTCTCCCAATCAAAAGTATGGATTAGCTCAGCGAGCATAATGGTCATCTCTAGCATCGCGAGCTGTTCACCCACAGTGATGATAGCCCGAGCCAAAGTCAATCATAGGGATAGAAGCAACTCCTGATTGCTTCGGCAGCCACCGCTCCGGTCGAAATTGATCGGGGTTAATGTACACATCAGGGTCTCTGCCTGCCCCTAGCATGGACCAAAATATTTTAGTCCCAGGGGGAACGGTAATTCCCTGAATGGTTGTCTGTTTGGTGGCTTCTAGAGAGGTCGAGCCAGAGGCAATTGAATAGAGCCGGAGCGTTTCTTTCACAATTGCTCGAATGTAAGTCAGCTCTGCCAGCGCCTCTGCCGAGAATTCTCCATATTGCTGCCATACGCTATCTACTAGGTCCGCGCTTTGTTGAAAACATCTGGATGTGAAGCCAATTCACTAACTGTGAAAGATAGCGTGTGGGCTGTCGTATCTGTCCCTGCAATGGCAGCTCAATCGACTCTGAGATCAGTGTCTCTCTGGTATAGCGAGGCTCTTTCGCCGCGATCCAGCCAGCATTGATGAGTAAATAGCCGAGGAATGACTCGCATCGGCAGGCGGATTGTCCCTGAGCTGTAGAGCAGCGTCGACATAAGGGGTGAGGAAAAACTCTCTCAGATAGCGTCTAGCTTTCCAGTAGTCACGAGCAGCTTGAGTTGGTAGATATTTTTTCCAGATCTTTTCTCCTGTAGCGACTCTAAGAAATCGATAGCCGATTACTGACATCGCCCAGTAGATTTTTTGATATTGAGCGAAGCCGTCGGGATATCAGTAGCTGGACGATCAGCCTTTGAACTATCGGCTCGGTCCTCTACCGGGATGCCCAAGAGCAAGCTAGCGATTACGCGCATAGTCAGCTCTACAAACAACGGATCGACTTGAACCGGTTCAGAGGGCTTTGCTTGCTTTAGCTTCTCAATGATTTGAGAACAGGCCGCAGAACCCTAGCGTACGGCGCAATCCCACTGTTGCTAAATTCAGGATTCCAAGCTTTCCTGCGCCACTTCCATTCGGCTCCGCTCAGGCCCAGTAGAATAGTTCCTCTAATCTCGTTCCAGGCTTTCTGGGCACGCTTGCTCCTGACCAAGCTGCCATCCCTCATGCCATGAACGATGGTTTCTTCGACAACGGTCGGCTGACTCAAGACCAGAATGGGCCGCCCTGCCCAAACAACGTAGGCAGAACCATACTGCTGACTCCACTCAAATAGCAGCTTAAAGAATTGCTTTTTTTTGATCGATGCTGATACTTGTGGAATGTTGCCCAGCAGCCAGTGTCTTGGCGGCGAAGGGACGGCCTCAAGCGGTTGATAGAGTGCCTTTGCTTTCCAAAAGCGCCACCCAAGCACGACCACAATGACAATTACTGTTACAACAGTCTCATAGTTGTTACAACATACAAGTACCCGCGAGATAGTTCGACATAAAGCTATCTTGTCTACTCTACGGTAGCGCGAGCCTTAACCATCGCACCACCTGTGACACGAAGGCTACGCTAACGGTTCCAGCTTCTCAGCGGCCAGAACCTCATCGCAGCGCGACCGATAACGTTTTGTACTGGTAAAAATCCCCAAACGTGGGAATCGTTGCTGTCGTTGCGGTTGTCCCCCATCACGAATAGGCTATCGACGCACTTTACGGGCGGCATTTCGTAGGCTGGCGCTTCTAGGATGTAGTCTTCGGCTAATGGCTTTTCGTCTACGTAGACTTTGCCGTCGGTGACCTGTACGGTTTGACCGGGCAAGCCAATGACTCGTTTGATAAAGGCTTGACTAGCCGTGTAGCCGTATTCCTGTAGCTGTGGTGGCGGCTCGAAGACGACGATATCGCCTTGAGCAGGTGGATGGAGATAATAGGAGACTTTCTCGACGAGTAGGCGATCGCCCACCGCTAGCGTCGGCACCATCGAAGGCGAAGGGATAAAGCGCGGCTCGGCAATGAATAGACGGACGGTGATCGCGATGACTAGGGCGATCCCAACAAGCCGAACGTTCTCATTGACCAGCTTGCGCCATCCGGTTTTCTCTGGTTCTGCTTTCTGCTTTGCGCTTTCTTTTCGATCCTTTTCTGCGCCTTGGTTTGCGCCTGCGCCATACTTTACTTCAGCCACTATCTACCCAACATCCGTCAGTTCACCAGCCATATTTCCATCGCTGCGGATGAGTATTTCCGTTTAACAATCTCCGGGCTTTATCTGGTTGGAGCGCCGAAGCAGGAAACCGCCGCCGCCAGTTCCGCTGGATGTCTGCGCGAGCTCAGCCAGGGTAGGGTTCACGTTGCCCGGATAGGGCTCGAGTTAGTGATATCTGTGGCCTGGGCAAACCGCTGGTTCCACGGGCAGACGTCCTGGCAGATATCACAGCCTGCTACCCAGTTGTGCAAGTTTGAGGCGATCGCCTCTGGCAGTTGCTCGGATCTATTCTCAATCGTGTGATAGGCAATGCAGCGATTGGCATCGACTACTCCTGCGGATGGCCTCGGTAGGACAGGCATCCAGGCAGCGGGTACAGGTGCCACAGTGAGTAGCGTGTGGCGTATCAGGCGTAAGGTCCAAGTTAGTGATAATTTCTCCCAGGAAGATCCAGGAGCCGTATTCGCGGCTGATCACGTTGCCGTTTTTGGCATTCCAGCCGATGCCTGCCGCGCCCAGAATTTATCCTGCATGGTCGGTATCAGCGAAGAGGCCAGCGGTGATAGTGGGCAGCTTGCGATTGCATTTACGTAAAAGCTGCTTGAGCTTTTTAGCGAGTACGCGGTGATAAGTCTCTGCCCCAGCCGTAGCGAGCAAGCTTGGCATAGTCTGGGCCTGTGGGCCTCTGATGGTCCGTGTAGTAGTTGAGGGCGACGCAGATCATAGAAGCGGCTTCTGGCATGACGGTGCGAATATTCTGCCGTTTGGGTTGCTCATCCAGGCCATATCTGCCGGGAGCCTTGAGAGAGCCAGGATTGCACTCAGCCTTTGATGCCCTGTTTTGCTGTGGAGATTTCCGCTGGAATAGCGGCGATACCGACTTTGTGAAAGCCGAGTGTGATCGCCTTGTGCTTAATCGCCTCACTGTCCAGTAGAACTCACTCTGGCTGAACTCATCGACCGTTGTTTTATTAAGCTCCGGTCTATCAGAGCCAACTGGAAGCGCCAGCAGAGAGTGGTTTGTACATCACCACGCGATGCTTTTGTGCAAACCCGTAGCGAGCTTCATGCTCCACAATGGCTTTGAGCGCACGGGACCAGCGATCAGGTGACAATAATCTCGAGCCGCACCGCCGAAGAAAAAGGAATATTCCAAGGAACGTAGCGGAAGGTGGTGAGGGTGATTTGTCGATGGCTTCGTCGTCCCGCCCCCACACACAGCTCTCAACTAGCGCACTGTGCATCAATTCCACGTCGACCGTAGGCTGGCAATACATCTAGCTCAACAATACAACAAGCTTCGTAAAAAAGCTTAATAATAAATCCAACTGGCTGCGTATCGACTACCCCTACCCAAATTCGCTTCTCTGCCTGCGCCCGCCTCAAACATCGTGTCAGCCAGAGAGCAAATCAACAGAAATCTCAGCCGGCGGCATAGGGTTCAAACTGCTTGGCTGCTGCTGACTCGATTACGGAAATACGAAGCAAGGTCTTCTGCTGTGGCCAAGCGAACACTATAATCACTGCCATCATTACTGGGAATCATTTCAGTCGGCGAATTTCTGTTGCAAGCGTTTGGGTCTGCTGCTGAATCTGTTCAAACTGTTGAATCAACGGCGTCAGACTTTCTTTCTCTTCATCTACATAGCTATAGAGATCGACAAAGCTCGCGTTAATTTCATCGTAAATGCCGCTTAGCCGAGCGTTTAGCTGCTCTGATACGGTGGATTCAAACCTTGCTTTGTTTCTCTAGCTCGGTATCAAGCTTTTGACTTAGCGGACCAGCCTTTTCGCGACTAGGATA
>CAWISM010000025.1:0-107286 GCA_963838725.1 uncultured cyanobacterium
CTCACCAGTTCGCGCTGAAACTTCAAACACCGGCGTGTGTGGCACCACCTGAGTGAGGTAGGCCATCGCCTTGTCGCGCTCAAAGTCAGCGGCTGTGGCTAGATCGATCTTGCTGACGACCACCGCATCGGCAGATTTGAACAGCGTATGATACTTGAGAGGTTTGTCTTCGCCTTCTGTGACCGACATCAAAACAATGCGTAAGTCTTCGCCCAGGTGATATAGGGCCGGACAGACTAAATTGCCAACATTTTCAATAATTAATAAGTCTAGCGCTGCTAGATCAAGTTCTCCTGCGGCTCTAGCAACGCTAGCCGCATCTAAATAGCAGAGGTTGCCAGTTGTAATTTGAATGGCCGGAACGCCTATCTGACACATCTTTTGGGCATCGCAGTCGGTAGCGAGATCTCCCGCTATAGCGGCAGCGCGAAAAGGAGACTCTTTGAGAAGCTGTTGAATTAAAGTGGTTTTTCCAGCACCTGGAGAAGACATCAGGTTGATTGCGAGCAGATCTCGAAACAGCGCTTTATTTTTCTCGGCGACCTGGTTGTTCTTTTCTAGTACATTTTGATGCAAGTGTAGAATCTCTCGGCGACTGGCTTGGCGGTCTTCTTGGTAGACTTCTTCTTGGCACATATTAAGAGATCTCCAGTGATACGAGTTCCAGGTCTTTGCCCTCGCGGACCTCTTTACTAAGGTGCTGACAGTGAGGACAGGCGTAAATCCAGCTCATCGGATGAAACTCTCGCCGACAGTGAGCGCAGTAGCACAGTGTCGGCACCGTCGTGAGATGAAGGTCAGCGCCTTCTGCCAAGGTGCCTGCACTGACCACATCAAAGGCAAACATTAGCGCTTCGGGTACTACCCCAGAGAGTTCACCCACACTGAGGTCCATTCTGTGAATTCTGTTTCTTCCTTTAGCTTTTACTTGTTCTGTTGCTAGGACGATTGCGGAATGGATTAAGCCGACTTCATGCATAGGTTTAGAAAATTACAGCGCCACTGGATAGGGCACTTGATAGTTGATTAAGAATCGTTCGATGGTTTGAACGGCCTGATCGCTGCCGCGCAGTGCGGTAGAAGAGAGCTGTTTGCCAAAGTCAAAGCTTTCTGTCGGTACTTGCAGTAGCCAAGCTTGAGGCGTGCGGCCATAGAGCTTTTGGGTCAGAGCTAGCAGTCCTTGAGCGCTATGAGCATGAGTGAGTGCTGTGGCAGCGCGATCGCTCTGAGCAGCAGAGTGAGCAGCGAAGATAGGAGAGAGCTGTATGGTACGAGCGCAGCTTTCTTCTCCACAGGCATCTACAAAAATAACGTAGTCTACTGCGGCTAGCTTTGTGGCCAGCTCCGGCAGTAGCTGATGGACGACGATTGAGCTTACCTGAGGCAAATTCCAGCTAGCGACTGTGTTGGCTACTTGAGCGCCGACCGCATCATCACCGCGCAGTTCGTTCCCATAGCCAACGATCAAGAAGGAGTATTGAGTCGAACGTCGAAGCGTGGCCTGACGCGGTAGTTCTGGTAATTGCTGATGCGATGTTTGCTCAGATCGCTGGCGTGATAGTTGGCGTGACAGTGTAGTTGCCGTCATAGTCGCGGTCCTCCTTGTTTTCACTCTCAACCATAGATAAAGGAATTGAGGATTTTGTGAAGAGCCGGTGGTCAATTGATCTTAATCTATAGATAGCGCTGGCAGAGTATTGTTCCTGTCGTACCGAAAGGCTGTGGGCGCGGAGACTGTACGCGCGGAGACTGTACGCGCGGAGACTGTACGCGGTTGGACGCTAGATGTGGGCAACTGCGTTCGGCTTCATTTCCTCATAGACCTGCCAGGCAAGATCGCACTCTTGCTGAATCTGGGCTTCCTGATTGTCCATGATGCGCGCCTGCTGCAAGGCCGCTTTGATATTGAGCGACAGCTGGTCTTCTGCTGGGGTATTCAGCGTGCCTTTAATCAAAATATCGGTGACAGAAAGCATGCCTAGCAATATGTTGTTTTCTATCACAGGAGCGCGATGAATGCCCGCCTCAGAAAGCCGCTGAGCGGCGGCTTCAATAGAGATATCGCTACGAATCTTGATACAGGGCCGACGCATTAAGCTACCGACAAATACCATGCTGGGGTCTTTGCCTAGGGCAGTGACGCCATAGACGATGTCTTTTTCGGTGATGATGCCATAGGGGGCGTCTTCAAATGCCTTTTCGACGATGAGCGATCGCACCTGCTTTGCCCGCATCAGCCAGATGGCAGCTTCGATAGTTGCCGCGCAGCGCACCACTACAACAGAGCGAGTCATGATATCTCGAACGGTGAGCATAATAAAACCTCCCTATCTAGTAGCTAAGACTCAAGTAGTCAAAAATCAAGCAGCCAAGACTCGCACTACTAAAACAGTAACAGCCTTGTTATAAATCGAAACTTTGAGAAACCTGTGAGGATAGCTTTTCTTTTCCTCACATTTCCCTCAACTTGTTTTCATACCTTACAGATGGTGTTGAGGATAAAGGGTGTTCTATAGCGTACTGAGTCTGACCATTCCAAAGACCGAAGAAACTGAAAAAGAATCGGTCAAAGTTCCGGTCTCTTAGTAAGTCGTGTATCTGTTGTATCGGACCGCTGTTTTCACATCACTGTTTTCATAATAGTTCTGCTTTAAGACCGTTCACTATAAACCGTCTCTTTAGTAAATGTCTTTATCTAGTGCAAGGAAGGCTATCTGGAAAGTATTGCTTTTTGGATAGCCTACTCAATGGGTTGATGTCAATGGCTGGTATAGATGGCCCTATAATCAGGGCACAGCCCCCTCCGTTTGCTAGATACCTATGAAATTACTACTAGTAGAAGACGATCAGGCATTTGCTTCGAGCATTCAGCAGCTGCTGGAAACGCATTACTATTCGGTCGATTCAGCCGCTGACGGATATATGGCTCAGGAAATGACAGAGGTCTTTTCCTATGATTTAATTTTACTAGACTGGATGCTGCCTAGGAAGACGGGGATAGAGGTCTGCCGGGCACTGCGTGAGGCGGGCGATCGCACCCCAATTATCCTGATGACGGCTAGAGACAGCGGCACTGACGAAGTCGCTGGCCTTGATGCTGGCGCGGATGACTATCTAGTCAAGCCGTTCGGATTTGAAGAGCTGCTGGCTCACATTCGAGCGGTGCTGCGCCGCGCCGAAGGCATTGCCTCGCCAGTTTTGGCCTGGGGCGATCTGCGGCTAGATCCTAGCAGCGCTGAGGTGAGCTGCTGCCTGCCGAATGGTGAGAATAGGCCTATTCCGGTCACGCCCAAAGAATATGGTCTGTTGGAAGTCTTTTTGCGCAATCCCAATCGGATTTTTAGCATGGACGCGCTGATAGACAAGGTCTGGCCCTTTGACGATGCGCCCACGACAGGCGCTATTCGCACCCACATCAAAGGGCTGCGCCAAAAGACCAGGGCTGTAGGGCTCGCTGAGGTGATTGATACCGTCTATGGGTTGGGCTATCGTCTCTGTCCGGCGATCGCGGTGGTTGTCGATGATAGTAAGTTAAAAAAACCGCCTGCCAAGAAAACGGCTGCCGCTAGCAACGCTGCGGCCCCGGTGGATCTCTCAGCGCTCTGGCAGCCGGTAAAGTCTACCTATCTACAGCGGGTAGAGACCCTATCAAAAGCGACTAAACAATCTGCCAGCAGGCATACCCAACCAGCATGAGCGTGAAAATATCGCCACCGAAGCGCATGCCCTAGCAGGCTCATTGGGTAGCTTTGGATTTGCGACGGTCACGCCGGAGTGCCGACAGATAGAGCGAATTTTTAGAGAGTATGAGATCCTCAGCAGCAAGCAGTTGCAGGCGCTGCGGGTTGCCATTGACAAGGTTCAACAGACGCTAGATACAAGTGAACCAACCCTGACCCCGTCACCAGCGTTTGTTGATCATCTGTCGGTTGGCCCTGCAGACAATTTTATAGAGAGCGCTAAGGACAAAGCCAAGGCAGCAAAGGTTCTGATTGTAGACGATGATCCTGCTATCCTGACGCTGCTAGAAGGGCTATTGCAAGGCTGGGGGTTTCGCCTACAGCTACTGAGTGATTCTCAGCAGTTCTGGGAAACTATGGAACAGTTTGATCCTGATATCGTGCTGCTAGATGTAGAGATGCCGCAAGTCAGCGGGTTTGATCTGTGTCAGCAGCTACGCGATCAGCCTCGCTGGAGCGAGCTGCCTGTTCTTTGTTTATCAGCGCATACCGAAGCTGAAGTCATTCAGCGAGTCTTTTCTATTGGCGCAGATGACTACATTCGTAAGCCGATTATCGCCGCAGAGCTGATTGCCCGCGTCGTGAGCTGGCTAGAGCGCGCTCGTGATCGCAAGCTCAAAGCAGAAGTCGATCCGCTCACTGGGGTTAGTAATCGCCAAAAGTCCACGCAGGAAATGACGCGCCTGCTGGGTTTAGCCAAGCGCTACGAGCAGCCATTTTGCCTAGCGGTGATTGATATTGACCAGTTCAAGCGCATCAACGATCGGTTTGATCATGCGGTGGGCGATCGCATCCTTCGTCAGTTAGGGGCATGTCTCCGCTCTGCCTTTCGCGCCGAAGACGTGATCGGTCGCTGGGGCGGAGAAGAGTTTGTAGTCGGGCTATATGGCGTAGCCGCCGCCGAAGGCAAGCAGTACTAGACCGCCTCTTGACAGACTGGCAGCGGATACAGACAGCCGACGAAACTACCGAGCCGACAGTCACATTCACCACAGGGCTAGCGACTTATCCAACAGATATTGACCCAGATGGCGATCTACAGAGCCTGCATCAGGCCGCAGATAAAGCCTTGCAAACGGCAAAAGCACGCAGCCGCCAGCGCGTCCTAGCAGAGGTGGGATGATCCACACAGCTTTTTCATATTGTGCGGCTAGGCTGTGACTATCGATGATCGGTGGCTATATGAGCTTCCATACGGCTGTTACACGGTATAAAAGTAAGAGCATAGAACGTGTCTAGGTCTAATTTCCCGTTCAAGCAGCCCAAAAGGATGTCTAGTCCAAAATGATAGGTGACTTTACAGACGCGCAGAGCACCCTATTCGAGCGGGTTGTAATCACATCGCCGCTGACGGTATCCCCGACGACTGCTGTGAGTGAGACTATTGCGAAGATGCATCAGGCCAGATCTAGCTACGCGGTCATCGTCGAACAGCCGCCAGCATCCCAGCCCCCAGAGCAGCACCTGATCGGCCTGTTTACCGAGCGCGATCTGGTTCGGGCAGTGGCCTCCGAACAGTCCTTTTCGGAGCAGTCCTTTGACAGACTGCCAATCGCCAGCGTCATGGCGACCCAGGTGCCAATCGTCCTAAAAAGAGACATCACCTCGGCGATAGACCTTTTCGTTCAAATGCGTCAGCAGGGCGTGCGCTGTCTGCCCGTTATTGATGACAGCGGCCATCTGGCTGGAATTGTCACCAAGCAGAGTCTGCGGCAGTCAGTCACCGCACCGTCTCTGTTGAAGTTTAAGCTGGTGGCTGATGTGATGGCGACCCAGGTGGTCTGTATCCCGCAGACAGAGCCCGTCATCCGCGCCGCACAGTTGATGGCTGGCCGCAATATTAGCTGTGTGGTGGCCGCTGGCGACGATGACCTGCCGACTGGCATCATTACCGAGCGTGATATCGTCCAGTTCAAGGCGCTAGGGCTAGATATCCACGCTATGCGCATAGCGCAAGTGATGAGTACGCCGCTGCTGCCAGTTAGCGCCGAAGACTCGCTCTGGCTCACCCATCAGAAAATGAATCAGTATCGCGTGCGGCGACTGGTAGTGCGTAGCACGGAAGGACATATCGCTGGATTAATTACGCAAGACAGTATTCTACAGGCGCTGGACTCAGAAGATAGCCAGCAAGTAGTAGTGCTGTTGCAGCAAGAGGTGATGCAGCTACGCGCTGAGAATCAGAGACTGCTAGAAGTTCGCAACCGAGAGCTAGAAAATGAGCAGCTTAGCCTGAATAGTCGGCTAGAGAGCAAACAGAGAGAGCAGCAAAGCACTAGAAAAGACCTTGAAGCAGCCTACGACGAGCTAGAGAGAAGCCACGACGCACTGAGTGCGACGAACCGGGAGCTCCAAAGTACGAAACGGAGACTCCAGCAAATTAATGCGGAACTAGAAGGCCAGGTAGAACGGCGTACGTCCGATCTGCGCCAAGCTGAGAGCCGCTGGCGCAGCTTGCTAGAAGAGGTTCATCTAGTCGTCATCGGCCTCGATCTAGATGGAAAAGTGAATTACGCAAATCCGTTTTTCCTTTGGCTGACTGGCTACAGCGCCGAGGAAGTTCTAGAGAAATACTGGTTTGACGACTTTATCCCCGAGGCGGAGTACGAGCAAACCTATGAATACTTTCAGACGTTTGTAAACAACAGAGAACTTCCCCTACGCTACCAGAATGCGATTTTGACCCGCTCTGGCTCGGAGCGGATAATTGCTTGGCACAATGTGGCTATGCGCGATCGCACCAACCGCATCATCGGCACCATGAGCATCGGTGAAGACATCACCGACAGGCTAGTGGTCGATCGGATGAAAGGAGAATTTGTATCAGTGGTTAGCCACGAGCTGCGTACGCCGCTAACGGCCATTCACGGCGGACTAAACTTGATTACCAGCGGCTTAGTTGCCAGCGATTCTCAAACAGGAAAAGATCTGCTACAAGTCGCTGCCGACAGCTCCGAAAGGCTGGTAAGACTGGTGAACGATATTCTAGAGCTAGAGCGCCTAGAATCAGGAAAAGCTCAGATAAATCAGGCGGAAGTCAACTCGCAAACGCTGACTGCTCAAGCGGTCCGCACCTTTCAAGTAGTCGCCAGCAGCAAAGAAATCACTATAGAAATTCACGATCCTGGTCTGATACTAATGGTTGATTGCGATCGCCTCATGCAGGTGCTGACAAACCTGCTAGACAATGCCATCAAGTTCTCGCCGAACAATACAACCATAGAGCTCAGCGTAGAGCGTCGTCATCCCTCTCGCCAGAAACCCAAAGCCCTCTTCAAGGTAAAAGATGAAGGCAGAGGCATCCCCTCAGAAGATCTGCTAGAAATATTCGAACGCTTCACCCAGGTTAACTACGCCGACTCGCGAGAGATGGGTGGAACGGGTCTAGGACTCGCAATTTGTCACAATATTATCCGTCAGCACGGCGGCGAGATTTGGGTTGAAAGCAGGCTGGGCACCGGTAGCTGTTTCTTCTTTACAGTGCCACTTTCTACGCAGTAGTCTGTAGCCTGACTTGGAGAATTGTCCTGGAGAAACCGTCATGGTTCGAAAAGTGCTGATAGTAGATGATGAAGAAGCAATTATTATCGTCCTCAAAGCTTCAATAGAAGCCACCACCGACTGGCAGGTCATCACCTCCTCCTCCGCTACCAAAGGCATCAGCCTAGCAACTACCGAGCACCCAGATGCAGTCTTGCTAGATGTCAGCATGCCAAAAGTCGACGGCACCCAAGTTTTCAAAGCGTTGCAAGCCGAAGCCTCTACTCAAGACATTCCCATTATCTTTTTGACGGCAAAGGCTAGAAGCTCCGAACAGCAGGAACTCAGAGCGCTAGGCGTGGCGGGCGTGATCACAAAGCCATTTAGCCCATTGACCATTGCCGCGCAGATCAAACAAGTCTTAGGCTGGGAGAACTAGGCGAATTTCTCACCGCACATGTCTCACCGCACACATCTCACCGCACATGTCTCACCGCACATATCTCATTGCGCATAGTAGTCACGAGTACCTCGATCATTTAGCGCTTCACCGATGCGACTAAGGGCATGAACATAGGCGGCTGTTCTAAAAGAGACTGCTTTGGCTTGAGCGATTTGCCAGATGGTTTCGGCCTCTTCGGTGATGCGCGATCGCAGTTCCTCATTCACTCTATCTAGCTTCCAATACAGCCCACTACGATTTTGCACCCACTCAAAGTGGCTCACCATCACACCGCCAGCATTCACCAAAATATCTGGAAAAAGAGAGATTCCTCTGGCGTCTAAAATGTCATCGGCATCGGCAGTCACTGGGCCATTAGCCACTTCAAAGATGTATTTGGCCTTCACCTGGTCGGCATTGTCAGCGGTGATCTGATTCTCTAGCGCGGCAGGAATGAGAATATCCACATCTAAAGTCAGCAGCTCCTCATTGGTGAGCGTGTCGTGACTGGCAACGCTACAAACGCTGTCTTTGCAGTAAACATCTCTCATAGCGCGATGCGTTTGCTTGAAGTCTTGCACATCTGGAATGTGCAAACCCCGACTGTTGTAAATGCCGCCTTTAGAATCGCTGACGGCGACAACTTTGTACCCAGCGTCATAGAGCTGCCGAGCGATCGCACTTCCTGCATTCCCAAATCCCTGCACGGCGACGGTTAAATCTTTGGGCGATTTCCCGTACTTTTTGATCGCATGCTCTAGCACGAAAAAAGCGCCCATGCCAGTCGCAGTATTTCGGCCTAAGCTACCGCCCATGCTGACCGGCTTGCCGGTGATCACCGCAGGCGATCGCACCCCTTTAATAATGCTGTACTGATCCATCATCCAGCCCATGATCATCGCGTTGGTATATACATCGGGGGCAGGAATGTCTAGATCAGGGCCGATGAAGGGAGCAATTGCATCGATATAGCCTCGGCTTAGTCGCTCTAGCTCTAGCTTAGAAAGCGCCTTTGGATTCAGCGTGATGCCACCTTTAGCACCGCCGAACGGCAGATTAACGGCCGCACACTTGAATGTCATCCAAAAGGCCAGCGACTGCACTTCATCCAGCGAAACTTGAGGATGAAAGCGAATGCCGCCTTTGGTCGGGCCGCGTGTATCGTTATAGCGCACGCGATAGCCCTCAAACACGCGCAGTGAACCATCATCCATCCTGACCGGAATCGCTACTTTAAGGCTAGCTTTAGGCGATCTGAGACGTTCGGTGGCATCTGCTGAAATCGGCGCGTACTGAGCCGCTTTTTCCAAGCGGCGACTGGCATCACTGAGCAGAGCAATAGGCATAGGTATTCTCTCACAATTCTCTAGAGCTGCTTCAAGATTGTGTTCCTATAGGGGGAACAGCGGTAGCAACAGGTAAACAATCTATACGAACCTATACAAACCTCTGACGTTCTCCCTTTTCGTAACGGGGCTAAGAGAAAATAGAGATATCAAGATTTTTACGGCCGGTAGAACAACATGCAGAACAACAGGAAAGGAGAAAATCATGGCGAGCGTTCAGACCCATCACACCGCCGCCAGTCATATCGCGGCCAGTCATATCGCGGTGGATCACACCATTGCCAGCGTCAATCCAACAACCGGAGAGACCATTAGAACTTATGAAGCGTTTACCCCTAAGCAAATAGAATCGGCTTTGTTCAAGGCTCACTCTGCATTTCTGAGCTATCCTAAAATCTCTTTTGACCAGCGGCGGCAATGGATGCATCGGGCGGCTGAGGTGCTGCTAGAAAACAGCCAGGACTTTGGCCGATTGATGACTTTAGAGATGGGCAAGCCGCTACAGAGTGCGATCGCAGAAGTTGAAAAATGCGCCTGGGTTTGTCGCTACTATGCCGATGAGGCAGAAGCTTTTCTGCAAGATGAATCGGTTAAAACAGACGCGAGCAGTAGCTACGTAAGATTTTTTCCGCTGGGCACTTTACTAGCCGTAATGCCCTGGAACTATCCGTTCTGGCAGGTGTTTCGAGCGGCGGCTCCCGCGCTGATGACCGGTAATCCGGTGCTGTTAAAGCACGCTTCTAACGTGCCGCAGTCAGCTTTAGCGATCACCTCTGTGTTTGAGCAAGCAGGTTTCCCAGCAGGCATGTTTCAAACGCTGCTCATTGGCGCAGATGCGGTAGAAGATATTATTGCAGATAGGCGAGTGAAAGCGGTGACGCTAACGGGCAGTGGCCCAGCCGGATCTGCGGTGGCAGCGGCGGCGGCTCGCCACATTAAGAAGGCAGTGTTGGAATTGGGGGGAAGCGATCCTTTTATCGTGCTACCGAGTGCGAATTTAGAAGATGCGATCGCGACTGCGGCCCAGGCCCGTTTGCTCAACAATGGTCAGTCCTGCATCGCGGCCAAGCGCTTTATCGTCGTAGGCGATATTGCCGAGGCTTTTGAGAAAGGGCTAGCAGAAAAATTCGCTCAGCAGACGGTGGGCGATCCGCTAAAGCCAGAAACGGATATTGGCCCCCTGGCCACATCAGGCATCTTGACAGAGCTAAACAAGCAGGTCCAGGCATGTCTAAAGGCAGGCGCGGTAGCACTAGCAGGGGGTGATGTCGCGGCACTAAAGCAGCATTTACCTGATGAGTTACAGGCAGGTAATTTCTATCCGCCGACCGTTTTAGCGGCTATTCCACCGGGGACACCAGCCGATAAAGAAGAGTTTTTTGGGCCGGTAGCGCTGGTGTTTCGGGTGACGGATATTGAAAGTGCGATCGCGCTAGCTAACTCCACTGACTTTGGCTTAGGCGCTAGCGCTTGGACAAACGATAAGCACGAACAGCAACAGCTCATCAACGGGCTAGACGCAGGCGCTGTTTTCATCAACGGCCTAGTCAAATCCGACCCACGTCTGCCATTTGGCGGAATCAAGCAGTCTGGCTACGGACGTGAGTTAGGCCGCTATGGGCTTTTAGAATTCGTCAACGCTAAGACGGTGTGGGTGAAATAATTTAGGTGAAACAACAATATGAATACTGCTGAACTGCTGGTGCGCTGCCTTGAGAACGAAGGCGTTGATTATATTTTTGGACTGCCTGGAGAAGAGAATTTGGAGCTGCTTCAGGCGCTAAAACGCTCTTCTATTCAATTTATTACCACTCGCCACGAGCAGGGCGCAGCCTTTATGGCCGATGTGTACGGTCGCCTAACTGGTAAAGCCGGTGTGTGCCTTTCGACCTTGGGGCCGGGGGCGACTAACCTGATGACCGGCGTTGCCGATGCCAATCTAGACCGCGCCCCTCTAATTGCCATTACGGGGCAGGTTGGCACCGATCGAATGCATATAGAATCGCATCAGTACCTAGATTTGGTGGCGATGTTTGCACCCGTGACAAAGTGGAACAAACAGATTGTTCGGCCTAGCAACACGCCCGAAATTATGCGCAAGGCTTTTAAGCTGGCCCAAAGCGAGCCACCGGGCGCGGTACATATCGATCTGCCCGAAAATATTGCGAGCATGGTAGCCGAAGGAACACCTTTGCGAGTAGCGCCTTCTGCTAGACCTGTCGCCTCGGCAGAGAGTTTGCAGCGAGCAGCGATCGCCATTTCTCAAGCTAGCAATCCGATTGTTCTAGTGGGTAACGGTGCGATTCGCAGTCAGGCCAGCGATGCCATCACCCGCTTTGCTAGGCAGCTCAATATTCCAGTGACCAATACCTTTATGTCCAAAGGCGTATTGGACTATCAGGATGTGCGATCGCTGTGGACACTGGGACTTCAGCAGCGAGACTACATCGGCTGCGCCCTAGATGAGAGTGATTTAGTGATTGCCATTGGCTACGACCTGATCGAATACGGCCCTAAAAAGTGGAACCCTGACGGCAACGTACCGATCGTGCATATCTCCCTTACCCCGGCTGAAATCGACAGCAGCTACATTCCTACTGTAGAAGTCGTCGGAGATATTTCTGATGCGCTGTACGAAATTGGCAAGCGCATTCATCGCCCCCACAACGATAATCAGGGCGATCAGATCGATCAAGGGTTAGCCAGCTTGCGCGCAGAAATGCAGAAAGACTACGAGCGGTACGCAAGCGATACTGGCTTTCCCATCAAGCCGCAAAAGCTCCTCTACGACCTGCGTCAGGTACTTGCGCCTGAAGACATCGTGATCTCCGACGTAGGCGCACACAAGATGTGGATAGCTCGCCACTATCACTGCACCCGGCCCAACACCTGCTTAATCTCCAACGGATTTGCTTCTATGGGCATTGCAATTCCAGGCGGCGTTGCCGCTAAGCTAGTGCACCCTGAGCACAAGGTAGTAGCGGTAACCGGTGACGGTGGCTTTATGATGAATATGCAAGAGCTAGAGACAGCCAGACGAATTGGGACTGCCTTTGTCACAATTATCTTCAACGATGGTGGCTACGGCCTAATCGAATGGAAACAGGCTTCTCACTACCATGAGTCTTCCTACATTAAATTCAACAACCCAGATTTTGTAAAACTAGCCGAAAGTATGGATCTCAAGGGCTATCGCATTGAGTCAGCAGCGGACTTTATGCCAACACTCAAAGAAGCTTTAGCACAGGACATCCCAACTGTAATTGACTGCCCGATTGACTACAGAGAAAACTTACTCTTTAGCGAACAGGCAAAGGCATTAAGTTGTCCTCTACCTGCTCATTCCCCCTAACCAAAAGCCCAAGACAATTCCTGTGGCATCGGCGCTATAAACCGTGTCTCTTCCTGCATCAACTTTTGCACCGGAGTTAATTTGCTGTTGAAAGTTTAGAAGCATTTTGTGAAACAAAATCACATCTAATCAGGGAACCGCAAGTGAATAGCGTACCGCTCTGCCCTCACCCTAAATTCCTTTCCCGAAAGGAGAAGGACTTCAGATCTGGCTCCTTTCTCCTCTGGGAGAAGGGCTAGGGATGAGGGCGGCGTGCAGATTAATCGCTGAGACTACGACCTACTGATGGCCTTTTCACAGACTGATTTTCTCTTTTTCCTTTCAAGAAAAGTTTGAAGTAAACGGCCTGAGCAATCTCCTTGATCGGAAAAAGAAGATAGGTCAGCGGGTTGATAGTAACGATGATGTTACGAGTATCACGCTTAGCGAGAAAGAGAATAGTGCGGGCGATCGCGTTTGCGCTCATCACACCATAAGGGTTCAGATTACTTTTGAACGGACCTAGTACTAGCTTGCGAATCACGCAGGGCGCGTCGCTGCGGCGCAGGTTGATCAAATCTCCAATCAACCGCTTAGAAATCTCGTACAGCGGACTAAACGCGGGATTTACTTCTGCTTCTGAAGTGTTTACCCAGATCTCCTTTGTCGCTCTACCGGTGCGATTATCGACCGTCTCTAGAAAAGTTTCCATCAGTCGCCACGCAGAAAGGGCGTTGACTTCTAGCGACTGTTGGATCGCACTAGGAGATTTTTCGCCCATGACGTTAATGCCATGATTGATGATGAGAATATCTACTTTTTGAAAGACTTCTTTAAGATCGCTCTCCTGTCCAGTCTGCCAAGCCAGCGTCTTAAGCGCGCCCGGAATCTCTGCGCGCTCCGAAGTGGTTAGCGCGACTGGTTTTGCTCCTTCTCTAGCAAGCGATTTGACCAAAGCGCTGCCCAGCGTGCCAGAAGCGCCAGTAACCGCAACCGTTTTCCCTTTCAGAGAAAGAGCGGTGCCTAGAAGCTTGTCGCTAATTGGAAAGAGGCCCGCGTAGTAAGCGCTGGTATCGTCAAAGTGGTGTCGCCAGTGATAGGAGCGGTTAACGCGCCAGTAGCCGGGAATATCGGTAAGTGGACCCGGCTCGTGCGTGAGATCGGTGGCGCTAAACAGGCCGCGCGATCGCATCACAGCAGAGACTAAAAATCCCGCCGCGTAGATTACGCCTGCCCACAGTCCAGGCGTGCGGGTGACTAGCGCTGCGATCGCCATTACCACAATCATAAAGATCGATTCTGGCGCATCGTTGTAGAGCTGCGCTTTGCGATATATCTCAGTGCTAATTGGTGAGAAGTCTTTCTTGTAGGCGCGGTGATGCCAGTTGTGCAGCCGCTGGAGAGGAGCCCACTGATGGCTGAGAAAATGGTAAAAATCTCGGACCATTTCGACGATGAAGATGGCGGCGATGGCCCATAGAATCTGAACGCTCCAGGCTGCAACAGGCCACTCGGCAAACGCCGCGAGCAAAGTTGAAGACAACTGCTGAAAACTAGAACCGAAGGCGCTGAATAAACTTGCCACCATAAAAAAGCGATGCCCTGAAGCTGGCGTACGTAAAGTTAGCTTAAGAATTATGGTAAACCGCTATCTCGAAAAAAGTCCGTCACATCCTCAATGTACGAGCGTCAAAAATCCAGGTATTCTTTTGATCAAGCATTGTTACCTAATCTAGTCCCAAGCTAGGTAGCGATTTTAGCTAGCCATCGTCGCTATTTCGGGGAGATCTGCATAGCTCATGACAGTCACACTGCACGAACAGGAAAAGATCAATCGCGCCAAAGCCATCAACTATGGCGAAGTCAACGCTATCCCCGAAGTTTGGCCGATTGTCGCCGCTAAGTATGCCAACCATCTGGCTCTGTATGACCCGCATACTCAGCCAGAGACTAAATACACCTATGGCGAACTAGCCGCCGCGATCACCCAGTTCGCCGCCGGACTACAGCAGCTAGACGTAGCGCCCGGTGAGGCGATCGCCCTCTTCTCAGAAAATCGGCCCCGCTGGATGGTGGCAGACCAGGGAATCATGAGCGCGGGCGCAATTGACGCGGTTCGAGGCGCTAGCGCCGACGCAGCCGAGCTGCAGTTTATTTTGAACAACAGCGATAGTATCGGCCTGGTCGTTCAAGACATCAGCGTACTAGATAAGATCAAAACAGGCTTGAGTGAGCTGGGGTTGCGTTTTATCATTTTGCTGAGCGATGAAGCAGCAGAAATAGAGGCTGACTTGGGCGGGGCCAAGCTGCTGAACTTTGCTGAGCTGATGGCGCTAGGCGCAGCAAAAGGCGCACCGACACCCGTTCAGTTTGAGCGCGATCGCACCGCCACATTGATGTACACTTCTGGCACCTCTGGTATGCCCAAAGGTGTCATGCTCAGCCAGAGCAACCTACTTTCCCAAATCGCGGGCGCTAGCAGCGTCGTTAACGTCGGCCCTGAGCAAAAAGTGCTTAGCATTCTACCGATTTGGCACTGCTACGAACGCTCCTTTGAGTACTTCGTCCTGTCTCAAGGCTGCACGCAAATCTATACAAACATTCGCACCGTCAAACAAGATTTCAAAGAGCACAGCCCCCAGTACATGGTCGCCGTGCCCAGACTGTGGGAGTCCATCTACGAAGGCGTGCAAAAGCAGTTCCAAAGCCAGCCGGAGAGTAAGCAGAAGCTGATTCGATTCTTCTTGGAAAAAGGACAGGAATACATTACTGCTAGGCGGACGCTGTCTGGATTGAGACTAGATAACCTGAATAGCTCGGCTGGGCAAAAGCTAGCGGCGACGCTGAAGCTCGCTTACCTATGGCCGATCTATCAGGTGGGCGATCGCATTGTCTTCTCAAAAATACGTGAAGCCATGGGCAGCAAAGTCGACTACCTCGTCAGCGGCGGCGGCTCGATTGCGGACTACCTAGAAGACTTCTACGAAGTAGTCGGCATACCCATCCTCGGCGGCTACGGCCTGACCGAAACCTCGCCAATCACACACGTGCGCAGACCCTGGCGCAACCTACGCGGCGCAGACGGCCAAGCGCTCCCTGGCACCGAAACCGCGATTGTCGATCTAGAGACTCGTCAGCCCGTGCCGATTGGCAAGCCTGGACTGGTGCTAATTCGTGGTCCGCAGCTAATGCAGGGCTATTACAAGAATGCGGAAGCCACGGCCAAAGCCATTGACTCAGAAGGCTGGTTTGATACTGGTGACATCGGCCAGATGACCCAGTGGGGCGATCTGATCATCACCGGACGTGCTAAAGACACTATCGTTTTGACGAACGGCGAAAACATTGAGCCGACCCCGGTCGAAAATGCCTGTTTGCGTAGCCCCTATATCGATCAGATTATGCTGGTTGGGCAAGACCAGAAAGCAGTCGGTGCGCTGATTGTGCCAAACCGAGAAGTTTTAGAAAAGTGGGCAGATCAAAAAGGCATTTCACTAGAAGATCTCAACAGCAAACCTATTCAAACGCTATTCAAGCAAGAGCTAACGCGGGAGATTTCCTCTCGTCCTGGCTATCGGTCAGATGAGCGAGTCGGTCCGTTTGTCCTGTTAGAAGAGCCCTTTACGATAGAGAACGGACTGCTGACACAGACGCTGAAGGTGAAACGGCCCAAGGTGCACGATCGCTATCAGCAGACCATTGATGCGCTCTATGCGTAGCTTTCATATGTATTGCCTATAGTTGCCACCTACTATTTGCCTAAGCGCCCCAGAATACGATAACTAATGTTGATGGATGGGCATGTTTTCTAAGCAGGCTCACATCTCAGCTCGGCTTAAATCAGCATTGGTCTGATTGAGCTGATTCTGATTGAATGGTTTGAAGTCCCTCTATATTAATAAACGGCTCGTCATGGATGTTTCTCAATCTCAGCTACGGCTAAAGCGTGTAGTCAATATCAAGGCAGTGGTGACGCCGCTGTGGAAAGAAGAAGCTCAAAAGCAATTGCAAAACCAGCTCAACCAGATCGACGGACGCTTGCAGCAGCTAGAGATGCAAAGTCAGCGGATCTTGGGCGAAATGCAAAAGCAAGGCGCTAATCCTACTGATGCTGCGGCCTCTCAGCAAATCAGCAGCGTTCAGGGCAAGCTCAATCAAGACAAAAGTCAGCTACTCCAGCAAAAGAACCAGCTCCTTCAGCAGCTCCAGCAGGTACAGACCCTAGAGCTAGATAAAGAAGTCAGCCAGGGACAGATTGACAGCTTCTTTGAGGTCGCGGTGGGTGATCACATGATCAAGAAGATGCAGGTCGAGATTCTATTGAAAGATGGCATCGTTCAAGATATTCGCGGCGAACTGTAAGGGCGCGCTTGTAAGAGATGCCCCGCAACGGGATACAATTAGGCGCTAGCAATTGCTAGTCTGCTTTTTGTTGTCCATTGAAGCCTCATCCATGATTCGCGAAGTTTTCATGCCTGCTCTTAGCTCCACTATGACCGAGGGAAAAATCGTCTCTTGGGCTAAGTCTGCGGGCGATAAGGTTGAAAAGGGCGAGACGGTCGTTGTGGTCGAATCTGACAAGGCCGATATGGATGTGGAGTCTTTTTATGAAGGCTACCTGGCGGTGATCATCACAGAAGCCGGGGAGATGGCGCAGGTCAATGACGCGATCGCCTTTCTAGCCGAAACCCCAGAAGAGATCGAAGCCGCCAAGCAAAAAGCCGCCGATCTATCTAGTAATTCTGCCCCTGCACCTATTTCTACAGCTAGTCCCGTCTCGCCCGAAACGCTACCGGCTACCGCAACGCTTACCAGTACGCCCTCTCCTGTGGTCGCCGCTCAAAACGGTAGCCCAGTACAGACATCCTCAGCCCCGCTATCCTCTTCTTCTGGTCGGGTCATCGTTTCGCCCCGAGCCCGCAAGCTAGCCAAGCAGTTAAGCGTCGATCTTGCTACCGTTCAAGGCTCTGGCCCGCACGGACGGGTTGTTGCCCAAGACATCGAACTAGCAGCAGGAAAAGCACCAGCCGCCGCTCCACCTACCGCCCCGTCACCAGTTCCTCAAGCCGCTCCAGCTACACTGCCTGTCGTCCCAGGTGCTGCCAAAGCCTCGGCTCCAGCGGTTTCCTCAGCAGTGTCTGCCTCGCCTGGAGAACTCGTTGCTTTCAATACGCTCCAGCAGGCAGTCGTGCGCAACATGGACGCCAGCCTGAGCGTGCCAGTCTTCCGCGTCGGCTACACCATCACCACCAACGAGCTAGACAAGCTGTACAAGCAGATCAAGCCCAAAGGCGTAACCATGACTGCGCTGCTAGCCAAAGCCGTCGCCGTCACCTTGCAAAAGCATCCTGTCGTGAACGCCAGCTTTGCACCTACTGGCATTCAGTACAGCAGCAGCATTAATATCGCCGTTGCCGTCGCGATGCCAGATGGAGGGCTGATTACTCCTGTGCTGCGCGGCGCAGACCAGATGGATATCTACTCACTGTCTCGCGTTTGGAAAGATTTGGTCGCCAGATCGCGCAGCAAGCAGCTTGCCCCAGAAGAGTACAACTCCGGCACCTTTACACTTTCTAACTTAGGTATGTTTGGCGTTGATAGCTTTGATGCGATTTTGCCGCCTGGTCAAGGGTCTATCCTAGCCATTGGCGGTGCGCAAGCCAAAGTGGTGGCAACGCCTGACGGGATGATGGGCATCCGCAATCAGATGCGCGTCAATATGACTAGCGATCATCGGATTATCTACGGCGCGGACGGAGCAGCCTTCCTCAAAGACCTGTGTGACTTGATTGAAAACAACGCACAATCTCTGACGCTGTAGTCTTTGATCCCGTAGCTCTGGGCTCTGTCCTGTGTTTTAGTTCGAGACTCCCGAGGCTCCAAAGAGTAACAACTATTTGATCGGCTTCTGATAAGTGGAAAAAGCGAACTTAAGGGAATTGTAATAGTAAAACTTGCTACTACAGTTCTGCCTGCATGAGCTTTCTACCTTCTCTGCCCTCTCAGAATCTAGGTTCTGAGGGAAATCAATTTGCTGGTGGAGGATCATCTTCTACCTTGCCGCGTACGCTGACGCTGACCGAAACACTCGGGTTTGGGTTAACTGGACTGCTGCTATGGATCAGCGTCGCTCCTGGCGTCCATGCAGAACTAGGCGCACAGTCAATGTGGGTCTGGATTCCTGGTGCGTTTCTAGGTGCGATCGTCAACTTCCAGGTGCGTCAGCTAGGGCGACAGTTCCCCGATGTGTCGGGGGGAACGCCTAGCTATCTTGGCTATCTTCTACCAGAGTTTCCTTGGATCACTCGGTATGCAGCTATTGGCTATTGCCTAAGCTGGATAGCGGTAATTCCGATCAATGCCATCATCTTGACAGAGCTAATCCAGGCAAATCTTGTGCCGCTGGGAATTGGTTTGCCTGATATCAGCTTGAAGATTGGGTTGACGGTGCTCCCCTTTCTAGTTGCCTTTAGCGGTAGTCGGGCGTTAAGCACGCTGCACCTGGTTTTTTTGTTGCCTGCTGTGGGTCTACTGCTGATCTTTTGTATTCAAGGAAGCTTTTGGCTCTTGACCTCTAGTTCTTCTCAGACTCAAATAGTCTCATTACCAACAGCAGCGACTTTCTCTGTAATGAGCTGGGCGAAATGGTACCTAAGCGGTACGTACGCATTTTATGCCTGTGAGACCGCTGCGGCTTTTGTCGCTGATAGTAAGCAACCTCGAAAAACGCTACAAATTTTGGTTGTCGTTGCTGGGCTGATTCCAATAGCCTATATTGTCGGGCCTTGGCTGCTATTGCATCTCACTGAGAGTGCTACTACCGAGGATACTTTCCTAACGCTACTGGCTGCGGCTAGGCCGTATTGGGGAGCGACGACATCACTACTTATGACTTTCTTGGTTGTGTCGAGCTCCCTGCTAGCGTTTGCAACTGCCGTATCGATCACGCCGCGTGTGCTCTACCAGCTCGCTAAAGATCAACAGCTACCGCCGCTGTTTGCCAGAGTGTCTGAGCAAGGTGTGTTTGGCCCAGGATTGGGGTTGGTGCTGCTACTGGGATTGGCAGGTCTAGTCTGGGGCGATGTGCATCAAATTGTGATGGTCACTGGGGTCGGCTGGCTAATCTCCTTTATCGTGCTGCACTTAGGGCTATGGTTTCGAGGGGCACAGGTAGGCGAGCAGGCGGAACAGCAGACTACTGGTATTAGGCGCGTCATGCCGTGGCTAGCGCTAGCGATGGCAGGGCTGGAGATATTTGTTCTCTGTGTAGGAGGATGGGCCTGGGGGATTCAAAACTTAGCGATTGGATTGCTGCTTCCAGGACTGGCGATCGCAGGGATGTCGCGAGGTGACGCTCTACTTCGATGGGCCACCGCTGCGGATAGCCTGCCCATTGATAGGGCAGGCAAATGGTCACAGCGGATCTATCACCGACTCGCCTCAGGGCATGCGTTCGAAAGTACGTTTGAGAGTTTGATCACAGCGCAGATCGCTTTGCTGGTGGGATTTACTAGCGTAGTGTCTGCTGTTAGCTGGTGGGCTAGTGAGCAGACAGCTAACAATACTGCCGATACTTCTGTGAACCTTTTGGTGGTCTTGGTGCTGGTAATGTCTTTTATCGGCGTGGCGATCGCCTGCTGGACCGTTTTCCCTCAAATCAACGCTATCAACACCGCTCGCTACAAAGCAGAAGCCCTGTCTGAAGAACTAGACGCTACTCTAAAGCGGCTGCAACAAACTCAGATGCAGATGGTACAGCAAGAGAAACTCTCTAGCCTAGGCCAGCTAGTCGCTGGGGTTGCGCATGAGATCAACAATCCAGTGAGCTTTATCCACGGCAATCTTAGCCACTCGCAAGACTATGTGCGAAGTTTGCTCGCCTTGGTCCGACTGTATCGGCGGGTCTATCCCAATCCGCCAAGCGAGATAGAGACCGAGATAGAAGACATGGACTTAGAGTTTCTATCTACAGATCTGCCAAAGATGCTGAATTCGATGACAATAGGAACCGATCGAATTCGCGAGATTGTGCTGTCTTTACGTAATTTTTCTCGTAAAGATGAAGCGGCTTGTAAATCTGTAGACGTACATGAGGGGATAGACAGTACGCTGCTGATCTTGCAGCATCGGCTAAAAGCTACGCATAAGCGCCCAGCGATAGAGGTGATTCGAGACTACGACGAGCTGCCTATGATCGAATGCTATCCTAGCCAGCTCAATCAGGTGTTTATGAATATCTTCGCCAACGCTATCGATGCGGTGGAAGAGACTAACGCAGGTCGCGACTATGAGGAGATCGAAGCTGAGCCTAATCGAATAACGGTTCGCACTAGCGTGGTAGGAGAAGAGTGGGTGAAGGTGGCGATCGCAGATAACGGTCCCGGCATTCCCAAGCGGGTGCGCGATCGCATTTTCGATCCGTTCTTCACTACCAAACCTGCTGGTAAAGGAACCGGACTAGGCATGTCCATCAGCTACCAAATCATCACTCAGCACCATCAGGGCAAACTACTCTGCTTCTCAGAACCCAATCAAGGCACCGAATTTACCATCCAAATTCCGCTAGAGCAGAATCTAACCGGAAAAGAGGCGCTATAGTAAGCGCATCTGTAATAGGTACGCTTGACCAAAACAACGCAGCCAGCCCATGACTACACACTCCGTTGAGGAAGCTCAAAATAATTTACGAGAGTTGATCAAAGAGACAGCGACCTCTCACCAGCCAGTCATCATCAAAAGTGGTAACACAAATGCTGTTCTTCTTTCCGAGAAGGATTGGTCTAGTATACAAGAAACTCTCTATCTTCTCTCTATCCCCGGCATGCGGGAATCTATTAAAGAAGGCTTAGCAACCCCCATCACAGACTGCGACGAGGCGCTGGACTGGTGATCTGGAAGCTTATCTACACGAAACAGGCGCAAAAAGATGCAAAGAAGATAGCCAACAGTAACCTTAAGAGAAAAACACAAGAGCTACTCGACCTAGTCTCTGAGAATCCCTTTCAGACACCACCATCGTACGAAAAGCTATCAGGTGACTTATCTGGTGCATATTCAAGGCGAATTAACATTCAGCATAGACTTGTATACGAGGTGCTTGAAGCAGAATATACAGTCAAGATAATTCGTATGTGGACGCACTATGAGTAAGGTATTCCCACTGTGCTACAGAGGCGCTATAGTAAGCGAACCTGTACACGATTTGAAGTGCGCGAGCGATGGTTGCTTCATCCGATGGACGAGCTAAAACCCTAAAAAAGGCGTTTTAACTTTTCCTTACGCGTATGTGCTATGCCCCTACGGTTTGCCTGGTGAATGGGGTTGTCAAACTCGGGGCGGATATGGGCGATCGCGATCGCCTCACAGACCCATCAAGCAGCGGCTCGACTATCAGCGTTAGCCCTCTTCTAGCTTTGATCGCCACTAGCGCATTTGTTGGAATTGTCCGCTCAGAAGATGCGCTCGATCTGGCAATCCAATACACGCCTTGGAGCTTAATAACGCCCTTGCCCCCCGGTCTAATACTTTCAATCACAGTTCCCTTCTTGTACAGAAGTGGCTCCTCGAATCTGTGAGAGGGTGCTTCGACAGGTCTATTGACAGACCCGTAGAGTTGATTTAGCCAAGAGAAGACAGACATTTGCTTTCCTCTAAAATAGTTTGTTTATCTGAGAACAGATCAGCTATTCAGCGATCTGTTTTCTTGGTTTAAACCTTAGTTTTCATCAAGGCGAGTTGCTGCATGAGCCTGGTTATGAAAGTTGTTATGAATGTGCTGATGGGCGACCTCCGTTAGCTGAGGTCTTTTAGAATTACTTCTATGTCACTTTCATTCCCAACGTCTTATGGATTCAAGCCAGCTATTTGAGCAAGCCAATCGACAGTGGGACATGGAAAGACTCTGCGCCGATCTAGCTGCTGCAAAGGCTAGCCTGATGCCTCACAAGCGGCCTGATCTAACCGAAGTAGAGCAGGTAAGGCTGCGGGGGCTGCTGCTGGGCTACAGCCCAACCGAGATTGCCGAGCAGCAATATGCCACGACCCGCACGGTAGAGGTCGCCCTCAGTCAGGGGCTCTATCGCTATGTCGAAGTATTAGCAGGACGCGATCGCAATACGCTCACTAGCTGGCGAGACATTGTCACCTGGCTCGAAGCCGCCGGATATCGATGTGATGCAGTCGCTATCAACTGGGCGCAGATGCCCGAGGTCCCCGTTCTGTACGGCCGCGAAGCTGAATTCGACCAGCTCAAAACCTGGATCATTGGAGCGTCTCCCTGTCGGCTGGTGACGATCAACGGTCCGGCAGGCATCGGCAAAACCTCTTTGGCTATTCGGCTAGCTAGAGCGACGCAGTCAAATTTTGAGAGCGTCATCTGGCAGTCGATCCGGCACAAACCTCAGCTACAGCACGTCTTGAGCTACTGGCAGACTCAGCTACCGACCCCGTTTAATGAAGGGGTTGAGTGGTACGACCAGCTTCAGGCGGTCATGACCTACCTGCGCGAACATCGCTGCCTAGTCGTACTAGATAATCTAGAAAGCATTCTCAGTGGCGGTAGCCTGATTGGTGAATACGAAGCAGGCTATACCCCCTATAGAGAGCTGCTGAAGCGATTGGGCGAAGAACCGCATCAGAGCTGTGTGATTGTCACCAGTCGTGAAAGCAACCGCGAGATCAAAGGCTCAGCCGCGACTAGCTTGTCTATCCGTCATCTGACGCTAAAAGGGCTCGATTTTGCGGCGGCGGAGCGCATCCTAGCCGAAGAAGCGCTAGCCGAACAGGCATACTGGAAGCCGCTGGTGCAGCAGTATCAGGGCAATCCGCTGATGCTTAGAATTGTGGCAATGACTATTCAAGATCTGTTCGATGGAGACGTGCGCAGCTTTCTCAAGCAGCGGATGACCCTATTTGGCGATATCAAATACCTGATCGATCAGCAGTACGAGCGTCTCTCTGACGAAGAACGAGATATTCTATATCAGCTGGCCGAGCGAGCCGAACCTATTCAGCTCAGCGATTTGAGTTATTCTCATACCTTGCCAGCCGTGAGTGCATTACTGCGGCGATCGCTAATCGAAAAAAGCGACGCCGGATTTACGCTAAGACCAATTGTGATGGAATACGTTCGCCATCACCTGCCATAAGGTTGCCTGAGGTTATTCGTGAGCTACTGCATTAATCCCTGGTGTCCCGACCGGAAAACCCTTCAGGAGAACCTAACGGCTAGCGATCGCTGTCAAAGCTGCGGCACCCCGCTACTGGTGCAAGGCCGCTACCGTCTCGTCCAGCCCTTGCGGAAGCTAGACGAATGGGAGCCCTCAGAGATCTTTGAAGTGAGCGATCGCGGCGCACCTCCAGATCTTTCCAAAGCTCAGTCTGAAGCAATCCTAGAAACAACCCCAAAAGTCCTCAAAGTCCTTAAAAAGCCAATCCTATTTCCGCTATTCAAGCGGGAAGTTGAGACCCTACAGCAAATCGACCATCCTGGCATTCCCAAGGTTGAGCCAGATGGATTCTTCTCAGTAACAACTGAGAAAGGCGAACTCCCTGGTCGTGAACTTCACTGTCTAGTCATGGAAAAAATTCAGGGAACTAACCTGGATACCTGGCTCCAAAAACACGGTGCCATCAATCAAGACACGGCCATCGACTGGATAGCGCAGCTCGCAGAGATTCTGGCCTTAATTCACGAAATGGGTCTATTTCACCGCGATGTCAAGCTAACCAATATCATGCTGCGACCTACCGGACAGCTAGCCCTGATTGACTTTGGCACGGTGCGACTGATGACGAATACCTATCTAGCCAAAGTCGCCGGACAGCGTGATATCACCAGCGTAGTATCTCCTGGCTACACGCCGCTAGAGCAAATGAATGGCAAGGCAGTCCCCCAGTCAGACTTCTATGCGCTAGGTCGCTGTTTGATCCATTTGCTGACTGGTAAGCATCCGATTGACTTGCCAGAAGACGATGAAACCGGGCAGCTAGATTGGCACGGCCATACCCGTCAGCCCATTAATAGTTGGCTAATTCAACTGCTAGATGCACTCACCGCGCCCTTTCCAGGACAGCGGCCAATAGACGCAAAATCCATACTAGAGCGCCTGACTAGTAAGCAGTCCTCGCTGTCCGCGACCTCAACTGTTACCGCTCCGAGTGAGAGGCAGCTATTCTGGATAATGCTAGCCAGCAATATTGTCCTGACACTGGCGCTAGTTGGCATGGTGAGCCTGCGGTGGAGTGAGCAGCGGCGGCTAGAAGCGCTGCCACAGTCGACAAGTTCCGTAACCGTCTTTTCCTAAGGAATGAGGGTCACTACTATCACTCTCAGCTCGCGGATCTCTTTAGCAGTTCTCTGGTTCTAGTTTGGGCAATGCTCATAGCGGCATCTGCTGACTGGTCACCATCAATCACATTACTCAAAGCAGTTTTTAGGACTTCAGCCGCCTCGCCATAGTTGGGAATGACCGGACGAGAGACAGACGACTTTTCTAGGTAGCTCAGCATCAGAGGCATGTGCGGATACCGCTGACGAATATCGTCGTCTTCAAACAGCGATCGCCGACTGGGTAAAAAGCCAGAGGCCAGCACAAACTCTTTCTGTGCAGCTTCGCTGGTGAAATATTTGATCGCTGTCCATGCCTGATCGGGATGCGCTGAATTTGTGGGGATACCAAATCCCCAGCCGCCGCGACAGCCGACGCTCTGTTTTTGCGTGAAAGAAAAAGGTAGAGCGATTTTGACCTTATCTTGCCAGTTTTGCCTGCTGTCATTCATTAGCACCGACCAAAAAGACGGCCACCCTCTCAAAAAGACAGATCCTTCATTCATGAACGCCTCCAGCGAGGACTGTTCAACCAGTCCCCCATCAAAGGGTAGCTGTGGACTTTCAATTGCAGGCGAGATGCCTTTTTGGATGAGCGATCGCAACAGCTCAGCAGCGGCCACAGTCTCGGGTTCGCTTAGTCCTACCTGATTATCCGCCGTATCAATCCACTGACCGCCAAACCCGTTCATCACCTCTACAAACGTTGCAATCAACCCCTCATAGGCGCTGCTTTGCCAGAGATAGCCAAACCCAACATCAGGTCGCTGCGTCAGCACAGAAGTGACCTCCGCTAGCTGATCGAGCGTAGTCGGTAACGCCATCCCAGCATCTTCTAATAAATCTTGTCGGTAGTAAAGCAGGCCAATATCCGATCTCATCGGCAATCGATACAGGCCACCTTCATAGGTTCCAGATGCCAGTTCGCTTTCTAGAAAGGCGCTCAGATCGAGGCGATCGCGCTGCACCCAGCTAGTCAAATCTTTCAGACGACTGGCAAAATCTGGCGTCCAGACCGTATCCATATAGACCAGGTCAAACTGAGCGGGCCTCAGCTCAAAATCGGAAACGTAGGCATTCTTGCGCACATCAGTCGTCTCGTATTCCTGCCGATTGGTGACCACGTTGATCTCGATGCCAGGATGTTCGCTTTGAAACGATTCAGTCAGTACTTCCCACGGTTCTACCTCGTCAACCGGCACCAAAAACGATAGCTCAATCGGCGCGGTTGCCTGCTGGCTAGGCCAGGTCACGCCCAAAAACACTAAGCCAGCTAGCTGTAGTACAAAAATTGCGGTCAGCCACCGCAGCGGATACAGATGACGAGGTCGGCGAGTGATTCGACGCACCAGAGTACCTGATAGAGAAAGTCCTTTACACCATCATAAAAGACAGCAGCAACAGAGATCATCGGTCGTTCAACATCGCCCATAGGTATACAATCTCTATGTTCAAGCGTCAGCAGGTAACGCATGAGTACGTCTATCGTGAGCCGAGGACTGCGCCCAATTAGAACCCTTTTAGGTCTATTGTTGCGGCGACCCATTTTAGGCACTAGCGTTGTTCCTCTATTGTCAGATGGTCGAATTGTGCTGATTCTGCGTCGCGACAGTGGTCAGTGGGCGCTGCCCGGTGGCATTGTGGACTGGGGAGAAGACATAGTCGCCGCTGCCACTAGAGAGCTAGCCGAAGAGACGGGTCTGACTTGGGTCTCGCTTGATCGCCTGATTGGCGTTTACTCGCATGCTGAAAGAGATCCTCGATTTCACTCCGTCTGCGTTGCGCTCTCAGCCCAAGTCGCTGGAGAGATGACAACTCGCGATGCTGACGAAGTTAGCGATATTCGTGCCTTTACGATAGATGAGCTACCCATACAGCAGCTCGCCCACGACCACACTCGGCAGCTGGAGGACTATCTAGCAGGCAAAACCGTTTTAGCATGACTCCATGACACTGGCTGCTCATGACACTGGCTGCTCATGACGGGCGAGATGCTGCTTCCTATCTCTGCGCGACCTGATAGTTGCTGGATCGATATCTACTGTTCCTGTGGCTAACGGCTGTATGCGCTCGGCCTGAGTGTATGTATTTGTCTGATAGATCAGCTCGTTATCGAGATCGACAGCGCTGAGCCAGCCGCTTTTGGGATGGTAGGCACCTGTGTCAATATCTAGCCAGCCGGGACCTCGAACGATCTGACCTGGGGCCGTGCCCGGTAGGGTGAAGGTGATTGTGTGCCCGGTAACAATCGTTTTGTCTGGAAAAAGCGGGGTGGGGTGAGCGTGGAAGACTTCTCGAATCCAGCAAAAGTCCATGCGATCCTGATTTTCCAAACGCTTGTGTGGATTTAGCCCGGCATGCACCAGAAAGATATCACCTAGATCGAGGTAGAGCGGTAGCGTCTTGAACCACTGCACATGGTCAAGAAGCGCTTCTGTGTTGGGATAGCTAGTGAGCGTTGGCTGTCCGCCGCTGTGCAGCCAGCCCTGAAACGCGCCGATATTAGGATCCTCATCTGGAAAAGCGTTGAGCAATAGGTACTCGTGGTTGCCTAATACGCACGAGTGATTTCCCTGGCGGACAAACTCGACGACCTTGGCACTGCGCGGCCCTCGATCAATCAAATCGCCAACAAAGTGCAGCCTGTCTGAAGAGGAAGGACACACTAGAGCAATTAGCTGCATTAACCCGTCATAGTGGCCATGAACATCTCCGATAAATATACGACGACTCATGCAGATACTGGCGAGCTAAGGATAGCAGTCAACCTAATTATGCCTGATCGCCAGGGTTGGGCATCATCACTTCTTAATCTCCCCCGTCAATCTCTCACGTCGCTCTCCCCCGTCAAAGTCGTCAATCTTTCACATCAACGACTTTGACAATCATGAACTGATTGCGCACATCGCCGGTAGAGCTAGCAACCTGCCATAGGACCATGTAGTTATTGTCTCCGTTGGCATCGCCAGGATTCTCCCAGTCCGGCGTCTCCTTAAATTGCAAGTTGCCAGTATTTTCGTCAATCTCAAACTTATCGATGTCTTCGCCATTTTGCAGCCGATAGGCTAGCGAGCTGCCAGGGGTGTCTTGAGCACGGACCTGGATGACTTCTTTAGAATTCTCGGCGACCTGAATTAGCGTGCTATTACCAGGCAGGATATTTCTTGGGGCAACGATGATCAGATCGTTTGGATCGTAGACTTCTGCGGTGTTTAGTACTTTTGGGGCGTTGCTATCTTCTAGCGACTGCTGGTACGACTGCTGGCTAGCGGGCTGCTGACAGCTAGCTAGAATAGAGAGTGCCGATAGGCTACAGGTTTGGAAGGCGATCGCACCCCAACAGCGAGTAGCTTGTCTATTGACCGTTGCCAGCAAGGCTTTTTTTGACGCTATTCTAGAGGCCGTCTTGAAAATTGTCAGGATGTTCTTCTTTGAGCCGTACATAGTACTTTGGGCAATGCATGGTAGAGCTGATGCATTCTTTCGAGATAAGTTCCCCTATTTATTAATCAAATGATTCAGACTGAATCTCAGTGCTCTCGATCACGAAGCCAGCATCTCGAATCATGTCAAAATCTTGCTGAGCTGACTGGCCTAGGGTCGTTAAATAGTCGCCGACAAAAATAGAATTGGCGGCATAGAGACCGAGCGGCTGGAGCGATCGCAAATGAACCTCGCGCCCGCCCGCGATCCGAATCTCTTGAGCAGGCAGCAGCAGTCTAAACAAACATAAAATTCGCAAACAACGCTGCGGCGTCAGCTCAGCACAATCGGCAAACGGCGTCCCTGGAATCGGAATCAAAAAGTTCAGCGGGACGCTAGTAACGTCTAGCTCCCGTAAAGCCATTGCCAGATCGACAATCTCATCATCGGATTCACCCATGCCAAAAATACCGCCAGAGCAAGTCGTTAGTCCGGCTGACTGCACTGCTTGAACCGTAGAGAGTCGGTCTTGAAAGGTATGTGTGGTGCAGATATCGTCGTGGTGCGCTTCCGCCGTATTGAGATTGTGATTGATCCTATCGACGCCTGCATTCTTTAGCTGTCGGGCCTGGTCCTCATTCAACAGCCCTAGCGTGGTACAGACCCGCATCGGATACTGTTCTTTGACAGTGCGTACTGCCTCTAGAACGCCTTCAAACACTCTAGGTGAAGGGCTGCGACCCGAAATCGCCATGCAAAAAGTCCCGGCTTTCATCTGATGGGCGCGCTCGGCTGCTGCCACAATCTTCTCAGTCGCCATCAGCGGATACTGTTCAATATCGGCGCTAGAGATCTTGGACTGGGAGCAATAGTGACAGTCTTCTGGGCAGAGTCCACTTTGAGCATTGAGCAAAAAATGCAGCCGAACGCGGTTACCCCAGTGCTGACGGCGGACTTGGTAGACGGCTGCTAGCTGGCCTAGAATTTCAATATCGGGCGCTTGTAAAACAGCAAGCGCTTCCGAGCGCATCAGGATCTGCTGCGCTAAAGCTTTATCGGCTAGCCGCTGCCAATCGGGCCGCACATACCGGGTAGCCTGCTGAGTAGCTGGTGAGAGAGCTGCGTCTACCATAGAGTTCTTGCTTTTGATCATTGGTGAAAATTCTACGACATAACGCCTGCCCACCAAAAAGCTTTAGACCATGACCTTTTATAGAGAGCTACAGAACCAGCTCTATAAGAAAATAGAGATTATTCATATAGAGTTCGGAACGAAAAATTATGACTGAGAGTGCTTCTGTATCGGAGAACGCTGCTGTATCAGCTGAGCAGGCCAGTGAACAGGCCAGTGAACAGGCCAATCAACAGGCCAGTAAAAGTCTATTAGAGGTGACTTTAGAAGGCGCGATCGCCCTAGCCAAAGACAACAATAACTATCCCCAGGCCACGACCCAGTTTGAGGCACTCCTCGCTCAGATAGAGTCGACGCATCCTGAAGTTTCACCCCTACTCAAGACGCTATGGAGAGAGTACATTTCTGCCCAGCGCTCGGCGACCTTCTGGCAAAGTCTAAGCGACGCTGAAAAAGACCTCTCAGAGAAGATGAGCGAAAGCAACATCCAGCTCAAGCAAAACTACATGCGACTGATTCAAGAGCAGTAGAGTAACCTGTCCGGTGGCAGCAACTACTGCGGCAATCCTGAAATCACTAGCTGCCCGTCCACCACTCGAATATCCTCTGGAGTCAGTCCCTGTTGCTCTAAGAGTGTGCTTAGCTGCTGCTCAATATCTGTCTGAGAGAGACCATACTGACTAGCGATATTCGCAATCGGCAGCTTGAGCTGACCGAGCCTGACGTTAGTGTTTGCAAGGCTAATCTGGCCATCTACGACGCTTGGGCGTCCTTCTATGCCTACATAGACCTTACGGTCATTTAAAAAAGGAAAAGTCCGGGTAATTTGCTCTACCGCCTGCTGTCCTTCGGCAGGTAGAGAATCAAGTGGGATGTCAGATAGGTTGATTCTGACGCCGCTTTCGATGCGATCGCCTTCAATCACAGTCGTAACGCCCTCCGCGATATCGAGCACGGGTGCGCTGTGAGGATGACTTGCGATCGCCTCTGCCACCATCTGATCAAGCTCAGCTTCCGAGATCACTACATCATCAGGGGCAAACGTCTGATTCTGGCTCGTAGCAGACGCCACAACCGCAGGCTCCGCTTTTTCTCCCCAGCCGAAAGCGCCGCTAGGACCTGTCGATCCACCGCCCGTTTTTAGCATCGCATAGCCAACGCCACCCCCAATAGCAGCAGCAGCAAGCGTTAACCCGACTAAGACTGTTTTCATAGCTGATCTAAGATTTCGCGAGATGAAGTATGCAAATAAACGCGCAATCAGTTTCTACAGTGTAGAAAGAATTGATTACGGTTGTTATCTAGATTGGGCCAGTTGTCGAGCTAGCGCTAGACAGACCGATAAAGCCGCGTCCGTTTTGATCGCTTGAGTCGAAAAATGAGTCAGCGCCGCGCTAAACCCTGCGTCGCGCAGCCGTTCAATCAGAGCCTGTATTGGCGGAATATCAATCCGTGCCCTCCTACCAATTTCGGCCAGCGGATAAAAGTAAGGCGGCAGATCCGCTTCGGCCTGCATCACCTCTATCAGTCTTGAGCAGTCATGCCAGCTCTTCTTTACCGCAATCCGGCGCATAGCAGCTAGCTCGGCCCGGTTGTGCAGCGGTCCTAGCCACATTGGACCGCTCACCACTGGCGGACCTGCTAGCGGATCTATGCCACCGCAGGTACAGGACGAACCTCGACCTAGCTGCTTCCAGGCCAAAGTCCGAAACTGTCCGCAAGCATGGCAATAGGTCAAGAACCCATAGTGCTGCCGCTCCCAGCCTATAGCCTTAGTGATTCTTACCATCACCCGATTCACTTCGCCGTGGTACCAGGAAAAAACAGGTCTAGCCCCTAGCCCTCTTGCCGCCGCCTGCTGAACCGCCGCGCCAATTAGCAAGCGCAGCCCCTGTTCATGCACGGCAGGGTGAGCGCGCGCATAGGCCCCATAGACTTGCAAACTACTATCCGGCGCGCGACCGCTAGTCGCTCTCCCGTCTGTACTCGTCAAATAGATTAGTCCGCCGAGTTTGACTGCCCACAGACTGGTGCTGAGCGTAGGAGTCGGACTGCCAAAGCTATCAATATCAATCAGGTCGTAGAAATCTCGTCGCTGATACGCATCGAAAAATACGCTATTCGCATCTTGGTGAGTGAGGCAGTAGCGCGTCGCAAACCGCTGAGAATCCAGGTTGCTTTGAAAGTTGGCTTGGATTAGCGCATGGAGATCTCCATTGCCCTCATTCGCCCATACGTAATCCGCGTCTGCCTCTAGCAAATAGCGTACCGTTCGCACACCGCAGCCAGTCATGGCATCTATCACCCGTAGCCGCCCGCTGAGATTATCAGAGTGCTGCTTGTAAGCTAAAGCTGCCAGTATGGCTAGATCGCGGCTCGTTTTGCTACTGGATCTAAAGAATGCGCCAGTTGTAGAGAAGCAGGCAGCGCCTTCTGTATGTCTCATGTTTAGCTCGTGCCCAACTCATGCCCAATTTATGTCAGGAGGGGCGCGATCGCCTTTTCCAGCTCACCCTTACTCAGCTCAGTCACCACAAACACCTCCTGCGCCGACTTCCCCTTCCGCGCAATCAGCTTATGACCGCCGATGGTGGCAACCGAGACCCTTAGCCGTAGCGCAGGCGCATTCGACCTAGCACGAGAAATCACCGCTGGAGTAATCGTCTGAATACGCGGAACGCTAGCCAGCTTTTCCAGCAGCGCAATCAGCCCTGGGATGTATGTAGAATGCGTGATCACAACCCTGCCTTTATCCGACTGTTTGTCTGTGTTCTTAGCATCTTTCCCAGCATTCAAAGGCAACTGAGGAGCAGAAGAGCCGGTATCCGTCTGACGCGTTTTCTTCGCTTTCTTGCCAACAGTCTTCTTCCCAGTTCCTTTTCGTCCCACTAGCTTACGCCTTTTCCAAAGGGGCCATCGTCAGCCCAGCCCGGATTAGCTGAGAGTGATACAGCTCTGCCTGCTCCAGTGGGCCCGTCCAGACAATCGCCTGCCCTTCGTTATGAATTTGGTCAGCAAACGCCCACGCCTGATCGCTATCCACTCCTGGAATGTAGGTCGTCAGCGTCTTAACCACATGCTCAAAGGTGTTGAAATCGTCATTGAGCACAATAATTTTGTAGTTGGGATACTTTTCCTTTACAACGCTGCTAGCTCTTTCCTTGACAGCCGCAGGGGAGGCAAAGGTTGCCATAGTAGTAAGTGCTGAACGGATTGTTTTTTGGGGGAGGGCGATCACAAAACTCATAGACGTCTTATCAAATATCAATAATCTGTGCACATCAGAAGGTCTATTCATCCTGAAGTAGAATTCAGTAAACGAAACTACTATCAGAATGGATAGATAGATGGGTAACTTATGAAAGCGCTAACTCTATCATCTCTATTCAGACTAGCAGGAAGCCATTGATGGTTACAAAAAGACAGATGTAAACATCAGTATTGTGATAGGTACAAATGAATTAAGCTTAGACGACCATAGAGAGGTGATTTTTGAAATTTTGCACCCAAGAAGCTTCAGTCAAAAGCGACAGTATGAACTACAGACTATGGACATTTATGCTACTTTTCGAACTAGAATTAAGAAATTACTTCAATAGACATAGGTCAATGTACACAAAGGTCATGAAGATAAGAGACACATAACTCAAAACCTCTTTATCCATAAGAAATATTTTCGTACACAGAGTGCGCTCAAGGTACTACAATTCTTACTACACAAGGATTCAGCATCTCTGTAACAAACAAAGTCCTAGGCATCTAAGTAGACATTTCGTAGAGTAACTATTACTTTACAAAACGTCTTCAGTGAAGCCTATAAATTGAATCACGGTTTAAACAATGCACCGGAACGTGAGGAATACGAGACGTTAGTACGATGGGAAAAACGAAAACGCCTACAATAAAGCAAGATGACATGCCCGAAGATGTCACTAGCGAAGATGTGAAAGAGCTTCAGGAGATTATGAAGCAGCTCATTATAGTGCAGAGACGGAACCGCAAAGAGGAATCGGAGCGAACTCCTACAACGCAGGATATGAAGGAAGTTGCAAAGAAGTACCTGGAACTAGAAAAGCTTAAGGAAAGCCGAATAAACGGACGCTTCCTCATAGAATTTGAACATGGGCTCGACACGTTAGTACAGGAGTTTTCGCTTTAGAAACGACCTGAAGAATGTCCCTCAGTCACTAGGAAGGATTCGCAGGACTAGCGACTTGTGCAGTTCCCCAAAAAGCCTTCGGCTTCCTTACCGAAGGCTTTTTGCATACAAAGCAGCCTTTTAATCCGCTACAGCCGAGGATAGACACCGACCTCTCCTCTGGTGATTCGAAGCACGTCAGTCACTATCTGATCTCTGATATGCAGTCCATCTAAGTTAGCTATTTTCTTGCTCTTCAGCATTTCAATAAAGCGTTCCACATACTTATCCAAAGTATCGTAATGATCTGCTAGATGACCGTTGTATCTTTCCTGCCCAAGTGCATGTCTGTTATCAAAAGGAAAAGCATCATTCTCTTTTAATTCTCTTAGAATATTACGTATTCTACGTATTTGTTCTTCTATTTGTTGTTTTAGTAGCTTGTTGCTTTCTTCCCATTGCTTCGAAGACGAGTATATTTCACCAACCAACTGGTCTGTTACTAGCAGAATCAACCTACAGACGATGATGAATATTCTGCCAAAGTCGGCGAACTGAGTAAGCCGATGTGGATATAGATATTGCAGTAGTCTATCGCGTAGATAGTCATCTACCTGAGATGGCTCTTGGTCTCCTATCTCTAGAACATCCCTGGAGAACACTTTGTGACCAGACTTTGTCCACTCTTTTGGCCAAAAAACTGGGTCATTCTCCTCAATACGTTCAGTTCCATCGAGCGTTGTAGCACAGCAATATTGGAACATTCGCATGGACTTCTCTTCAATATTCTCTACCAGCTTGTCTTCGCTAACGTATTCTTTACAAAGGAAAAACATGCCTTTTGCGAACAGAAGAATACCAGACTTCATTCCGAATAAATAGATAGGATCGTTACCACCGCTTGGACTATCAAAGTCTCCTTCTAAATAATCTTTTCCTAGGTCGCCCTTAAGTAAATCCAGCTGTAACTCGATAGATTCTCTATTGCGACCCATCCTCTGATTCTTCTTTCGATCCGTTTTATCACCTCTTAGTTCCTGAATTAGCGGTGCTACTTGTACAAACGTGTTCCCATACTGCTCATAATAAGTCTCTATGCCCTTGACCATCGGTTTTAATACCGAATTTAGTACATTGCCGAACGCATCTACGGTTGTATTAGGGCTGCTAGATTTGAACTTCGCTGGGCCTCGAAACTTAGTTGCTTTTCCACCGTTGTTTTTGATCTGCTGATAGCAAATTTTTCCCTGCTCCGAATAGCAGTTTTCAGCATGTTTCATCAACCTTCTTGCCCAATCAAGGCAGTCTTCTTTGGAGAAACCGTCGATATTGGGTATCACTTTCTCGGGGTTGAGGTAGGCCAGCATGATGTAGCACCAGCTTTGGTAGGCAGACCACTGGGCATAGAGGGCAGCGTCGCCATCGCGAGCAGCACATATTCTTGCATTCTCCAATAGCCTGATAGGTTCTAATAGCTTGTTTTGATCGCCTTCTCCAGATGTGGGAACATAGTTAGAGAAAAACATATGGAGTTTTGCTCTGTGCGCATAAACGCGAGAAAGAAAATAAAATTGTGGGTTGAGATTACTAAGCGATCGCTCACCCAGTTTGTCGTAGTACATGAGCCTTTGCTCTAAGCATCTTTCTGCTTCGTCTAGTTCCTCGGCAGCCTTGCGAACGGCAGTGTAGCGATCGCGCATTTCGCAGTAAGGCGCATCGATATCGCTGAGATAGTAATATCGAAAAAAGCATAAGTGATAGCGAGCCTGTAGTAGTTCTCCGACCTTGTTGACATTGTCGGCTTCAAAGCAGGGTTGCAGGATATCCAAATGCTTTTTAGCGATTTGAACGAGACCCTCCATCAAGTTTGCCTCTGCAATTGACAGAGTTGCCTCTATAGAAACCGAACTCCAGTCACTAATACGTTCGCGAGGTATCTCTGTATCTCCGCGCTTGTACTTCCCGTTTTCTACTATGTATTCTTCGATCTCGCCTTCCATCGCCCGAAGAGAGAATGGGTAAAAGGCAAGACGCTGTCTGGCTCTCTTGAGTGCGCTCATCTCTTCCACCCGACGGCAGAGCTCTTTCATATACTGCTCTTTCTTTACTGTTGGCATAGTAGAGAGCGCCTGCTTGATTAGCTTTAGCCGAGCATACAGAGCGGCTTTTGCGGTTGTTTCAATCAGGTCAAATCCACAGAAATTTGCGCTTGCCACCTCTGCTCCAGTCATTACCTCTGCGCACTCTTTATCATCGTCTAATGGCGACTTGAACATCTTCTCGCTTGTGCAATCTAGCAACACAATGGGACCAAATAGGACTATTTGGGGAGCTTCCTATCACCTCATCGTTTCGACGAACGTTCTCTACGATGGAAATATAATCTTTCAGTACAGGAATATCCCACAGTAAAACGCGGTTTATCACGGCGATGATGTGGGAGATAGGGCTACCGATACCCACGACTTCTTCTGAGAATTCTAATCTCGTCTGTCCGCCTACTTTCTGTCTAGAGGTCGCCGTAAATTGTATGTGGTAGCTTTCAGGTACCTTTATGTAGAAATAAACGCGCACTCGGTAGGCAACTTGCCTTTCCAGTCCAGAGCTAGCACTATGGGTCGATAACTGTCCCAGCACCAGCTGATTGCGCTCTGTTTCCTTTTCTAAGAACCTAGTATTGAGCAAACCATCACTATCCTGCTCGTCTTTAATCCGCAGCGGTAGGGGTTTTACACGCTCTACTTTGAAGTATTTTATGTGAATTGGAAATTCGTCCGTCAGCAACTCGTTATCAATCACTGAATAAATCAGTCGTTTTACGAAAGCGGGGGATAGATAGCTATTTAATCGTTGAGATTTGCTATTTTCCCCGTACTCTGACAAGAAGCTGCCCATCTGCTCAATTCCAGCCTGTAGCTCAATTCGATCGATTTCTCTTTCCACACGCTCTATCAGCGCATTGTTCCGCTCTTTTTTCTCGGAAGAAGATAGACCTTGTGTGTACTGAGCTGCGTAGTCAGTGATTGTTTTCCGAATGAAATCTTGCCTTGAAGGGGACTGAGGCTTTGTTAGAGGCGTTTTGTTGGCAGGATACGCTGGCTGTATTTCAGGATCTGTATCTGCAAACTTTCTAAAGCCGATTTCTTTTGGAGTGTTGATGAGAAGATCGTACAAACGATCAATATCACTCCTCTCGTAGGGACCTTCAGAATCTGAAGCCTTCTCATAGATTTCTTTGAGCAACGCTTCGCCTTGTACATTCATGCTAAGCGTGTCTCTTTCCTCTGGCGATAGCTGGAAGAAGAGACCCAATGCTTTGAATTTGTCGGTACGTGTGATTACAGGGGTAGCCTGCTGCTTGTTGTTCAGGCTCTGCTTGTTGAACTTGTCCTGCTCTAGGCTAGAGAGGATATGAACCAGTTTGGATAGCGTCAGGCCGGGAACAGTTGTCTTCTCCTCGTCCTTTTTGTCCTTGTATATCTCATCGAATAGTACAGAACGTAGCACCCGGCGGACAAAGATTCGATTGTTCTGTAAACCCCATTGCTTGGCAATGCTTGTCTCGTTAGGAGGTTCTAATGGTTCGCCAGAAAGATCTAGATCCGTTAACGCCAGCAAGAAGCGATAGACGCTAGCATCACGCTTTTGATCCTGTGTGGATTTTCTATCTTGTTTTCCCTTCCCCTTGCTACTTGTCGCTCCAGATTTTTTAGCCATCTGATTCAAAGCCTTAGTACGTCATCAGTTTAGTAAATTCTCTGCGGTAGACATTTTGAGGTGCTTCGTTGCGCCAACATTTTAGGTGGCATAGCAATGAAGTTAGTTTGCCTATGAGACGCGCAGCTCAGTTTAGTACACATATCAATGAGTGGTATGCAACCGACGATACTGTACAAAACGTATAGCTTGACAGTATCTTCCAAAAACATAGTCTACCCTGCTGATGAACATCTGATAAGTAGAGTCAGACTATACATAGTTTGAAAGTCAGTGTGGAGTTCAAGATTTTCTGCAAACCGTATGCGCTAACTGCCTATTTGCTCCAAACAATCTGTAAGGATGAGAGTCAAAATGCGTACTAAGGTACTATCGGACTCCCTAAAACTTGAATAGTACATTTTGTACACAACAACAGACTTAATATATTCAGAACTTTAGTTGTTAATGTAATTTCCGCGCTATACTCGAATCGTAGTACGCAAAAAGCTGTACACGTCTGATGAATCAAAAATTCTATTAGTCGTAGGTTCGAGAGGATTCATGAAAAAACTAGCTATTTTGCTTTCTTCCTTCCTTGTGCTTTTTGCACTGTATGAAAGCAACCCCAAACGTAAAGGTCTGTTTGTCGGTCACATGGCTCAGCAGGCACAGGCAGACTGCTGTATGGATTCGCCTAGCTCTGCTGCTAGCAGCTGTGAGTGGCTGCGACCTGTCACTCGTCCGGTCTTACACAGCGTCTTCTATCTGTACGCGGACAAACCGCAGAACTATCTGCTGTTTACAAAGTACGCAATCCGACTACCGACCCATACGGTGCATGGGATTGGGGTCGCAGGTCAGTTCTTTGATTGGAATGAATCCTTTGTACAGAGAAATAGCTGCGATATTTTGCACAGTGCCCTTCCTACAAACTTCTGGCGGTAGTCAATACTCAACGCTTATCTAAAGGCCCGCTCGAAGATACTCCTCTTTTGAACACCTTCTATGGAGTCAAAGCCTCGTCATGAATAAATGCGACATCCCTCGTCAGACTAATCCAGCATCCTACCGTTGGGAGGTTTTAGTCGCTTCATTGTTGTGGGTTCTGCTGGCGATTGTGCCATCTCTAATCAATGCTAGTGGCATATATGCCAACAAGCAGCAGTCTGAGATCCTGGAGTCGCGATCGCAGCAGTTAGAGCTAAGGTCACAGCGGCTAAATGAGCAAGAAGTAGCCTGGAATCAGCTAGATAGAGCGCAACGCTTCTTTGAAAGAGGAGACTACCAAGAATGTTCTCATGCTATTTCTATCACGCCGACGAATTCTATTTTTGTCAGACAGCGAGCTCAGCATTTGTTTGAGCAGTGCTATACACCCTTCGCTAGTAGCGTACTAGACCAGGCAAAGGAAAAAGCAAAGGCGAACGAATTTGAACAGGCGATCGCACTAGCAGAGAAAATTGATAGGGGTCAACGCCGACAAGAAGCCGATCAGTTGATCAACCGATGGTCTCAGCGACTGTTAGTGCTAGCCACGCAAGAATATCAGCCTTTTGACCAGGAGACTATTGCGACGGCAACAAGCATGCTAGCCGCCATTCCTGAAAGAAGTCAGTTTTACAACAGTGCTCAAAAGCGGACTAGCGAGTGGAATCGAAAGCGGGTTGATAGTCTCGCAGGTCAAACAGTAAGCAGTGCGCTAAAAGATAGCCCAACAGAACAGGACAATCCAAAAACCACCATCATCCTTTTGGGTTCTATCTTTCTGACGCTCTGCTGTCTAGGTCGCGTGTTAGGAGGATAGGCCAAGAACACATTTGTAACAGACAAGAAGAGGCTAAAGCGATGTCCCTATGAGGCCCATCTAAGCTTTCCGCCCTTAGCTCAAACCATAGTCAGATTGACCGTGCAAACGACCTACCCCATTACCGGCAGATAAGTCATGTCTAACTTTGAACCTTTTCGGTCCGACTCAGATTCTACTGAGCCCCAGCCAATTCATCCAAGAGAAAACTCTATTCCACCGCTACAAGATCCAATTTTGAACGGCCACCTACTCTCTCGCCCGATTGACAGCAGTGAAGCGACACTCATTAAAACAGTAATAGCAGCGGTCAGCCAAGGTTATCAAAAGCAGATTAAGGAACAGCGTCGTCAATATCGAACAGAAATAGGAATACGCGATCGCCAGATTCAGAGCCTTGAAGCTCAATTGGCTATCATAGGAGCGCGCGATCGCACTCTAGAAGATCAGAGCGCATCGATTAGATTGCTAGGTCACATTCCCACAACTTATGAAACGGTTAAATCAAAATCTGGTCAGTTCAATCGATCAATGAACGCATTTCAGCAGTTCTTACTGTTCGTCATTATTGGTGTAGCAGTCTTAGGACTTATTTCCCTGACTCTACCTTCTGCCACGCTGTGGCCAGTGGTCAGAACAATTCTAAGTCCAATCATCCGAATTATCTTTTCGGCAGTTCTTGTCAGCATAGTCGTTGTCTTCGTCTGGGAGTTTGCTCAGTCCTAGTGCGCACCTGTCGCGCAGCGACTTCTGAAATAGGTTACTCACCACCTAAAATCTTTGGCACTTTGAAGAAGTCCGCTTCTCGGTCTGGCGCGCTGTCTAGAATCGACTCACGTTCGGCAAATACTTCAAGCTGATCGAGCCGAGTGATGTTGCTGACCTCAATTGCTCTGGTGGTCGGCGGTACGTCCGTTGTGTCTAGCTCGTCTAGCTGCTGCACGTATTCCAAGATGCCGTTTAGCTGCCCTGTGAACTGCTCTTCTTCTGCCTCGCTTAGCTCTAGCCGAGCAAGATTCGCAACCTTGCGGACCTGATCAATATCAATCAAGACTTAACTCCCCTATTGTCTAAGAATTCTAGAATCTAGCTAGCTGGCCTAGATCATGTCTAGCTTCATGCGTCCGGTTACCTTTAGCCAGTTCTGCGCCTCAATGTAGTTATTTGGCGCGATCCGAATGGCTTCCATCCAGTATTTGGCGGCTTCGTCGTACAGCGCGTTTGCTTCGCTCTTATCGCCAGAGGCTTCAGCCTGCTCGCCCTGGTAGTGATAGATTACGGCGGTGTTATTTAGCGCTTGAATCAGGCGAGGGTTGAGATCGATTGCCTCTTCGTATAGGGCGAGCGCTTCTTTGTGCTGACCGTTACTCGCTTCGATGAGTCCCATGTTGTAGAGGATGTAGCTCTTATCGTACGGATCTTCCTCTAGCGTTAGCGCTTCTTTATAGTTGTCGAGCGCTTCGGCGTACTCTCCATCGGCCTGGGCGGACATCCCGTCGCGGTAGTAGGCGAATGCTTCCTTGGCCTGCTGCTTGGCGGGAAGCATCTTCAAGATCATGTCAGCCATGACCGTAAATGACTTGTCGATGAAATTATCGTTTCTTTGAGTTCTTGGCATCGAGATCCCTAGTCACAGTCTTTTGCTCTATAAAGACTATCAAACTGTCGCTGGGGCGATCGCACAAATGTAAGAGATTCTTAAGTAATGTAGCCGCTTGTAAAGGCGGGTCTATGGGTGCCTGCCTGCTCGACTAGAAACGCGGCGAGCTCTCCAATCGTATCAAACTCATCCTCATCAAAGCAGTCGCTTAGATCTATACCGAACTGCTCTAAAAAGTCTTCGCAAAAGGCAATCGTCCAATCAAACCAGCACACTAGCGCGAAATGTAAATCGCCATTGAGCCGATCGTCTGGGCAGACTCGGCTAAAGTCAATGCCTGAGTACTGGCCAAATTTTTGATAGACAAAGCACAGTACGCGACGAGTATCTGAAGATCCAGTGGCAGCATGGCTAAAAGCAGCGGTGTCAGTAGTGACGTTGCCAATAGAAGATAGATGAGTCAAAAACAGCTGACACCAGTCAGAAATACCCAGCGCCGGACGAGCGATCGCCTTCATGCGCAGATTTACTTGGGCACGAATGGCTAGATCGGGACTCATATCAGCATAGGTGCTGATACTACTAAGCCAATTATCGAGCTGCTCAATCATATAAATTGCGGTTGGCGGAAAACCGTTAGGGCATTGTGTGTTCAATGTTCCCACTCATCCTAGAGAAATTACGGTAGTCACGCAAAAAGTAATAAGTAGGACCCGCTAGCCCCGATCTCCGTAGCAAATGCAGCCGACTAAGCGACGAATGAAGCCGACTGGGATACTTGCTGGAGGCGATTAATCGCCAATGCCTGCTCTAGCTTGGCGGCGGGCATTGGTGTACCTACCCAATAGCCCTGTAGATAGTCACACTGGTACTGGCTGAGTAGCTGCTGCTCATCGGCATTTTCGACGCCTTCGGCGACCACTATTAGATTCAGTCGGTGGGCCAGCTCAATGGTTGATTGCAAAATGGCCTGATTTTTAACGTCGTGTGGGGCCCCTCGCACAAAGCAATTGTCAATCTTGAGGGTATCTATCGGTAGCTGTTTGAGATAGCTCAAAGATGAATAGCCCGTACCAAAGTCATCGATTGCAATGCGGATACCCAGCGCTTTGAGTTCGTTTAGCGTGGTGATTGTACTGGTTGTGTCTTGCATCAGAGCTGTTTCGGTTACCTCTAGCTCTAGATGGTGAGGCGCTAGCCCAGTTTTAGCCAGCGTCTGCTTGATTGATTCGATTAGATCTGGCTGATTGAACTGAACGCTCGATAGATTGACCGAGACGTACTTCATGCCAATATCTTTACTTAGCCAGAGTTTTGCCTGAGCGCAGGCCGTTTCTAGCACCCACTGACCAATTGGAACAATCAGCGCGGTTTCTTCGGCTAGGGGAATGAATTTAGCGGGTGAAACAAAGCCCTGTTCAGGCTGATGCCAGCGAATTAGCGCCTCACTACCCTCGATTTTTCCGTTCGCTAGATTGAGCTGGGGCTGATAGTAAACTTCAAATTCGCTGCGGTCTAGGGCGTAGCGCAGCCGCGTTTCCATTGCAATCTGGTCGCTAAAAGCCAACGGCATATCAGAGCGATAAAACTGGCAGTGGCTGCTTTTGTGCTGTTTGGCGGCTTCAAGCGCGGCATCGGCCTGACGCAGCAGCGTATAGAGATCTTTACTTTGATGGAGGAGAAAGGCGACGCCAATGCTGGTAGTCACAAAGACTTCTTGACCGGGCATGTCGTGCGCCGGTAGCGAGAAAGGCTGCTCTAGCACGTCTATGATATCTTCGGCGGTTTCTCTCGCTTGTTCGTGGCGCTTGAGGTTAGGCAGTAGAACGGCAAACTGGTTAGCGGTGAGCCGAGCTAGTGTCGCTTCTGGGGGGAGGCAGGAGTGCATACGACGGGTAGCCGCTTTGAGCAGTTGATCTCCAGCTGGGTAGCCCAAGACAGTATTGACCAGCCGCAGCCTGTCGATACTCACAGACATAAACGCTAGCGTGCGCTGGCTTTTGTGGGCGATCGCGATCGCCCGAGTCAACCGCTGACGTAGCAATCCATAGTTGGGCAGATCGGTCAGACTATCGTAGTAATTGAGCCGATTGATTTGCTCAGCCGTAGCGCGCAGCGCATGGACATACAGCTTGCTCACAGCGGTCTGACGATCGATCCGAGCGGTCAGCGTGTTGATAATCTCAATATGGCTAACGGGCCGGATCAGACAGTCGTCAGCGCCTTTTTCCATCGCTTGGCGAACTTGCGATCTAGCGATCAAAGTTCCTTCTACTTCCTCTACAATCAGCACAAATGGCGTAGGCTTCAGCTCATTGTCTTGTCTAATTGCGTCTAGTACCTGGTGGCCATTGAGCTCTTCTACGTCCCAGCTGCACAGAATCACATCGGGTCGATGCGCCCGTCCGGCTATAATCCCCGTAGGCCCATCGTCTGCTGCTCTTACCAAGAAGCCTTCAGACTTCAAGCGCTTGACCAAATCAGCGCGACGCTGACTAGGCGTCTCTATGACTAGAATTTTGCGCATAGAACAGTTTTTTAGCCAAACTGACTGAGGAGCATGAGTTAGATAGCACAAGCTAGGCAGCACAGGCCAGACGACCTATGCCAGGTAGCATGAGCTAGCTAGCGTTATCATGCCCGAGCCAAGGAGAAGGTGCTACTCATTAGCAGCGACAGCAGTTTCTAGCGTCGTGACGAAAGTGGGGTAGGAAACGGCAATGGCCTCGGCGCGCCGAATGGCAGTTTTTCCCGGTGCCTGGGTAGCGGCAATGGTAAGGGCCATCGCGATCCGATGATCGGTGTAGCTGTCGAGCGTGGCAGCCGTCAGCTTTGTATCAGCGCCTGATCCTTTGATCTCCATGCCTTCAGGCTGTTCGACTACGCTGCCAGGAGCCATCTGATTGAGGGCAGCGGCCATGACCGCGAGGCGATCGCTTTCCTTTACGCGCAGCTCAGCCGCATCGGTAATCTTTGTCGTGCCTACCGCAAACAGCGCCGCGACCGCCAGGACAGGCACCTCGTCAATCAGCCGAGGAATCAGATCGCCGCCGATATGAGCGCCGATCAGCTCGCTGTGCTTCACGCGCAAATCGGCTACAGGTTCGCCAGTGACATCCCTTTCATTCTCTATCGTGATATCCGCATTCATGGCAAAGAGCGCGTCTAGAATCCCCGTGCGAGTGGGATTGATGCCAACGTTTTCGATCAGTAGGTTCGAGCCAGGGGTGATGGCGGCGGCGACTAGCCAGAAGGCGGCAGAGCTAATATCGCCCGGTACGATGACGGTTTGACCCGTTAGCTGGGCTGGACCATGCAGCGTAACGCTATGGGTTGCTGGCTCAATCGAGAGGTTGGCACCAAAGGCTTTGAGCATGCGTTCGCTGTGATCGCGTGACAGGCTTGGTTCGGTGACGGTGGTATCGCCATCGACAGCTAGGCCCGCTAGGAGCAGACAGGATTTGACCTGGGCAGAGGCAATCGGCGAGTGGTAGTGAAAAGGGTTGAGCTTTTTGCCTGTGACACCAAGGGGAGCAAGCGTGCTGTTCGCTTTGCCAGAGATGGTAGCGCCCATGCTGGTGAGCGGGGCGATGACTCGCTTCATAGGGCGCGATCGCAATGATCTATCGCCCGTCACCGCAAAGAATTTACCCGATTGAGCAGCCAGCAAACCTAGCATCAGCCTTAGCGTCGTGCCCGAATTTCCAGCATCGAGCACATCATCTGGCTCTTGCAAGTCGCCGCCTGTCCCTTCCACGGTGACCCATTCGGCTTCTAAATCCGAGATTTTTGCGCCCATTGCGCTAAAGCAGGCAGCGGTACTACGCGGATCTTCGCCGAGTAAGAGTCCCTTGATTCGAGTGGTGCCCTGGGCGATCGCGCCTAGCATCAGTGAGCGGTGGGAGATAGATTTATCGCCGGGAACAGTGATCCGGCCCGTCAGAGGGCCCGCGAGAGATCCATCGATTTGGAGAGTTTGGTGAGGAGCTTGGGAGGTGAGTTGGAGGAAGGGCATTGGGGGTGAAGGTGAAGGGCGGACTATTGAGGAGCGCAGTAGGCGTTGATCTCTTCTATGGTGGTGCTGCCGGTGGTGTCGTTGGATTGGAGGGTTTCGTAGGCGGCGTTGGTTTGTTTTTGAAAGGTGTCAAAGCTGGCGCTGAAGTCAGCTTCTGTTTCAGCGTCGGCGATTAGCTGCATGGCAGATTGTGCGGTGGTGAGGGCGGTGGCAGATTCGGCGAGCAGGCTGGCGTACTGAGCGCGGTAGCCGCTGAGCTGTTCATCGTTTAGATCTAGATCTTGGAGGTCTTGAGCCAAGGCGTTAGTTTGGTCGCCAGCCTCGCTAACGGCGCTGATGTAGGTGTTAGCAGCACTTTTAATGTCTTCTAGGTTTTGGGCACCGGATATCTTCGTTAGCGACTGGTTGATTGATGCTTCGTAGTCGCTGACGAATGATTCGGAGCGATTGATCGCGCTAATTAGCTGGTTGCACTGCGAGGCCGTGCCGCTACAGCTGCTAAGTGTTAAAAGTATTAAGCTGCTGAGACAAGCTGTTTTGCGTAAGCGACTAGAAAGCATTCGCGAGACCAAAGAGGAAACAGAATATAGCCTGTACCGGATGCATTCGGTACAGGCGCGTCACTTGACCTGTTGAAACACAAAGCTTTCAGCCTGAAAGCTACATCTCAGCCAAGTGACAAAAGCTATAGAGACGAATCGTCTCAGCGAGATTTACTATACCAATTCACAATGAGCAACCTAGAAACCCGGCCAGAAATTGATTCCGTTATCCGCCACCGACAGCAGTTTTCTGCGCTCTCTGGCAAGCAGTATTTTAACTACGGGGGTCAGGGTCCAATGGCGGATAGTGCGATTGAGGCGATGCACCAGGCGCAGATCAAGATTCAGACTGTGGGTCCGTTCTCTAGATCAATTGGTGACTGGATAGCGGCAGAGGGTGAACGAATTCGGAGTGCGATCGCCCGTACGGTCGGCGCAGCGCCAGAGACCATTACATTGACTGAGAATGTCACGGTGGGCTGCAATATCCCGCTGTGGGGAATGGATTGGAAAGAGGGCGATCGCATCCTAATTGGCGACTGTGAACATCCAGGCGTAATCGCCGCAGTCCGTGAGATCAGCAGACGATACGGCGTTGCTATAGACACCTGCCCGCTCTCTAGCTGGCTAGAAGGAGCCGATCCATTAGAGGCAGTCACCCAAACCCTGACGCCGCAGACCCGCCTAGTCATTCTCAGCCATATTCTGTGGAACACAGGTCAGCTGCTACCGCTCAAAGAACTTGTCAATATCTGTCATGCCAACTCACCTCAAACCAAAGTCTTGATCGATGCGGCTCAGTCCGTCGGCTCGCTACCGCTTGATCAACCTGGCTGGACGCTGCCAGAAACAGGGGTAGACTACTATGCCTTTACAGGGCACAAATGGTGCTGCGGCCCAGCCGGTCTAGGCGGACTCTACACCAGCGCGGAAGTCTTGGCGCAGACTGCACCCGCTTTTATCGGCTGGCGTGGTGTAGAAGTTGATGGCACAGGCACGCCGACAGGCTGGAAGCCAGATGGCCGTCGGTTTGAAGTAGCGACCTCCGACTATGGCCTGTGGGTCGCGCTGCGAGAATCGCTAGAGCTTCAGGCTGCATGGGGCAGCAGTCAAGACAGATACGACAGAATTTGTGAGCTCAGCACTAGGCTCTGGAAAGGATTGGGTGCGCTGTCAAATGTGCAGTGTCTTCTAAAAGAAGCGCCACCCCCATCGGGACTGGTTTCCTTTCAGCTCTTGAACAAAGCCGGACAGCCAGACTTAGAGCAGCACAGCGCTGTGGTACAACAGTTGGAAACAGAGAAAATTTACCTGCGTACGCTACTCTCACCCAACTGCGTGCGAGCCTGCGTGCACTACCTTACAACAGAAGCTGAAGTTGATCATCTAATCGAAAGAATTGCAAAAGCCGCACTCTAAAAGCACTCTGTGATCGCCATATGTGCATGAAATCTAAGGTGCCTTGGCTTTCCTTATCAATTCCTGGATAGAATGATCGGTAGTTTCAGGTTTGGTAGGCACAGAGGTCAATCCCAATGGTACAAGCACTCTCTAAAATGCTGACCCTGGCAGAGTTTTTGCAGTTACCGGAAACGAAACCCGCCAGCGAATATATCAATGGCCAAATCATTCAAAAACCGATGCCCAAAGGAAAACATAGCGTCATTCAGGGAGAACTGGTGCCCGCTATCAACGGAGTAGTCAAACGCAAACATATTGCTCGCGCATTTCCTGAATTGCGGTGTACTTTCGGTGGTCGCTCCACCGTTCGCGATGTTGCAGTTTTTCTGTGGGATCAAATTCCACGCGACCAGAATGGAGAAGTTGCTGACAGCTTCCTAGTCCCACCAGATTGGACGATTGAAATCTTGTCTCCCGAGCAAAGCCAGACAAGAGTAACGAAGAATATCCTGCACTGTTTACAGCACGGAACCGAAGTCGGTTGGTTGATTGATCCAAGAGAGCAAACTGTATTCGTCTATCGCTCAAAACAAGAGCCTGAAGTGTTGGACAAGCCAGAACAGGTGATTCTTGTACCATCATTTGCAAGTGAGCTAAAGCTTACGATCCAAGAATTATTCGCTTGGCTTCTGGAATAAGACTTTCCTGGTCGCGCTCATAAAACTAGCCGTCCCGAAAGTTTCGCAACATCTTAGACTCTCTAGTGGCTCTATATCGAGACATAGTTCGAGATACCTTTATAACAGGGGCTAGAAAGGCATGATTAATGCAACCAAGTCCACGAAAATCATGAAGGTCTTATGTAGAAGAGATAGTCCCAGAACTTTGTGCTTTGAAGCAAGCCCCGACGATATCTCTGATGTTCTCGGTCGGCGGCAAACTCCAAGCAAGCCATGATATCGGCTTCTGCCAGCTCTGGAAAATCATCGATAATCTCAGCAGTGGACATGCCAGCCGATAGCCAGCTGAGGACATCGTAGACGGTAATTCGCATCCGGCGGATGCATGGCTTACCACCACGCTTATCAGGCTCGATGGTGATGCTCGCAATACAAACCAGACATACTTCTTTTTCATACATCACTGTAAAGTAGGCTGAGACCCTACTGCAACAGCCTTTGAACAAGCACTATAGAAACTCTTCATCTTGGCGGCTGCCGACTTCGCTGAAAGGATCTAGTAAAAGACCTTCTAGGTAAGTAATTAGCGCCGCTCTACGTTCTGCGTCGGCTTCTCTTTGGGCGCTGGCCTGTTCGATAATGGCGTCTGAAATGCTGGGGATTAGACCGATTAGCGTACCGCCGAATAGCCCATCGGCAAAGCTTCTAGTATCGCTGAGCAGTTCTGCCTCTTCGCAGAATGAAGAGTTTGCTGGCTGATTGCAAACGCTCTCTGCCACGAAAGCGTAAAAAGACAGACTGTTGAGGATGGCGTCTTCGATATCATTTTCTAGGCCATACGTTCCGGCTGCGCCTGTGGCGTTTGGATTGGAAAGTCGGGTTTGCGATCGCAAGCTCAAAATCAGCTGCTGAATCACCGCCTTCATGCTAGAAGCCGCATTCACATAAGCTAACTGACCTACTCTATATTCAGGATGTCGGTTGGCTCAAACTGTGCTTTTGGTATCGCGGGTCTAGTCGTATTCTCTGCCTTCGTACTCGTCGGCAACCCTCACACGGGCCGCTAGGGTTGGGCGCACAGCGCAAGAAAGGAGATCTGGCGTTGAGCTGGCAGGTGATATCACCAATTACAAAGCCCATGCCCTCTACGTAGTGTTCGTCCGGGTCGCGAGAGCGGACCCGAATCTGACGAAGGCGTTCATTGGCGGCAAAGTCGGTTGCTAGATGGATCTGTTCTTGCAAGGGGGAACGGGTACGCAAGCCGACGATCAGAGAAAGCAACGCTGGTAACAGGCCGACTGCAATGATGAGCGCAATGAACATGAAGAAATCAAAAGGGGCTTTGAGGCAATAGCGTTAGAGAAAATTCTAACGCTATTGCTAGCGGATCAGCCTTAGCTTGAATAAAGGTAATTGAGAGGTGAGCCGTCCGATTAACTCTCTTTTGCCTTGGGCTTGTAGGTAGAGGCGACGCTGAGTTCCTTTAGCTGCTTGTCGTCTACGCTAGAGGGCGCGTTGGTCAGCAGGTCTCTGGCTTGCTGTGTTTTAGGGAAGGCGATCGCATCCCTGATCGACTGCTCACCTGCTAGCAGCATTACCAATCTATCCAAACCATAGGCAATTCCTCCATGTGGCGGCGTGCCGTACTCAAACGCTTCTAGCAGGAAGCCAAACTTGTCGTTAGCTTCTGCTTCTGTCAGGCCAATCGTTTCAAACACTTCTGCCTGCACGTCGGGCTGATAAATTCGCAAACTGCCGCCGCCGATTTCGTAGCCGTTGTACACAATGTCGTAGGCTACAGCGCGAGCGGTGGTGAGATCGTCTACATCGTCTGGGTGCGGCGCGGTGAAGGGATGGTGCAACGCTTCGTATCGGTTTTCGTCAGCGTTCCACTCGAACATCGGAAAGTCAGTGACCCACAGCAGGTTGGTTTTGCTTTCGTCAATTAGGTTCAGCTCTTTGGCGATCGCCTGTCGCAATTTGTCTAGAGTCGCGTTCACCGTCGCCACATCACCCGCGCCAAACAATAACAGATGTCCGGGCTGCGCACCTGTTCTTTCTAGCAAAGTCTCTTTTTGTTCTGGCGTCAAATTGTCTTTAATCGCGCCGATAGTATCGATTTCGCCGCCTTCGCGCACGCGGATATAGGCCACGCCGCGTGCGCCCGCATCTGTTGCAACTTTGAACAAATCACCTTTTGGCTTAATTCTCACATTAGAAATTGCCTCATTGCCGCCTGGAATCGGCAACACTTTCACCTGTCCGCCACTGGCAACCGCGCCAGAGAAGACCTTGAATCCTGAGTCTTTGACAATATCAGAAACATCTACTAGCTCCATGCCGTAGCGAGTATCGGGCTTGTCAGAGCCATAGCGGTCCATTGCTTCTTGGTAGGTTAGACGCGGAAAGGGTGTGGAAATATCTACTCCTTTGACAGCTTTGAAGATATGAGAAACTAGCTTTTCGTTGAGCTCTAGAATCTCTTCTTGATCCATAAAGCTCATTTCCATATCGAGCTGAGTGAATTCGGGCTGGCGGTCAGCGCGTAAGTCCTCGTCTCGAAAGCAGCGGGCGATTTGATAGTAGCGATCAACACCTGCCACCATCAGGATTTGTTTGAAGAGCTGCGGCGATTGGGGCAGTGCGAACCATTCGCCCTCGTTGACGCGAGAAGGAAGAATAAAGTCTCTAGCGCCTTCGGGCGTAGAGCGAGTTAGAATCGGCGTTTCTACTTCCATGAAGTCTTCTTGATCTTCGAGGAAGCGACGAATAGCTTTGACGACTTCATGACGTAGGCGCATGTTTCGAGCCATGCGATCGCGCCGCAAATCCAGATACCGATACTTCAGTCGCAGATCTTCGCGCACGTTCTCTTCTTCGGCGGTCGAAACCTGAAACGGCATCTGCTTGCGCACCGCGTTCAAAATTGTCAGCTCGTCAGCGTAAATCTCCACCTGACCAGTCGGCAGCTTTTCGTTCAGCGATTCAGGCGGACGCTGCGTGACTCGGCCCACGACCTTCACGACATACTCATTGCGGACATCTTCGGCTACCGGGTAAGACGCTGGGGTGCGTTCGGGGTCGCTGACGATCTGGACCGTGCCTGTGCGATCGCGCAGATCCAAAAACACCACGCCGCCATGATCGCGCCGCCGATCAACCCAACCATAGAGCGTGACCGTCTTCTCAATTTGCTCGGCTCGAAGTTGACCGCAATAAAGGCTACGCATAATGGACAGATCAGGTAAAACAAAACCTTTCCATTATGAATCAAGAATGCCTTATCAGAAAAATTAAGTAGTTAAGAATTACCCGTATGGGTACCGCAGCATTACGGGAGCTGTCATATGTTGGGAAAGTGCCTCGTATCTATATAGCTAATTGAACTAATCAATGACTACCTATAAAGCCGACGCCAAAGCCAAGGTAGCTGGCTCTAGAGCAGCAGCTAAATACGCCGACCCAGTCACCTATGCCAAAGCGATCGCGACTTTACTTAGCGCTCGGCTTAATGAAGACCAGTCTAATGAAGTCCAGATCAGTGAAGCCCGGCCTGACGAACACGCCACCCTCTCAAAGCCTCCTCAAAAACATCTGATAGCCAAAGTAGGGCTGCGTCAGCCAGATCACCTCCTCTACGTAGCGCTAGAAGCAGTCAAGCTACCGGATGCCGCACAAATTCCTCCTGGCCGAATCCCTAATCCTCGTAAGTTGCTCCCCCAGCTACGGCAATTTTTCAGCGAAGCGAAGGCCGACCTGAAGCTAGATTGGGTCCAGCTCATTAAAGTCAGCGGCCGACTGCCAGGACAAAGCACGCCGCTGTGGCAAGAAGATCTGCTGCTGCGTTCAGAATCACCCCTTGCTACCACGCTAATGAAGCCTGCGCCAGTGCTGGCTCCGACAGAGAGTCTAGTAGGCACAGAGCCAGCAGCAGCGAAATCAGCCCCAACAGATCCGACTATTGCTGAGGGCGATATCAACATCAGTATCGGCGGTAATATGAGCGGCCAGCTGATTGTCGGCGATAACAATCAGGCGTTTAGCTATACCTACAACGTAGAAACTGGCGGCGTAGTCAACGTAGCCGCGCCGCCGATTGTTCGGCCTCGGGCTACGCCGGTCTCTTTGAAGCCGAGACCGTTCAGGCACTTGCTCGATCGAAAAACGGTGCTGCCGATCCTGCAAGAGACGCTGCTGAAGAAGCTGCCAGTAGAAGTATTTGCAGACGCTGGCTTTGGTAAAACGGTGCTGATGCGACATCTTGCTCACGACCAGACGGTAACAAGTGCATTTGCAGATGGAGTGGTGTATTTGGCAGTGCAGCGCCAGATGGCCGCAGATTTGCTGCAATCGCTGTACGACGCGTTCTATGAAGCGGTGCCCGCCTTCAAGCCTAGCCAGGGACAGCTACGACAGTCACTAAAAGACAAGCAGGCGCTGATCATCCTCAACGGGCTAACGCTGCCGAAAGACGAGGTAGCCGCGTTGCTCTCTATTCTGCCGAACTCTACGTTTGTGCTGGTGTCAAAGGCTCAGGTGTACTGGCAAGACGGCGCTGCGATCGCCCTCCCCGGTCTTCCCTTACCAGAGAGCATCACCCTAATCGAGCAAGAGCTTGCCCGTCCGCTTGCCCATGTCGAACAGGCACCTGCTCAGTTTCTACACGCAAGGTTTTTGGGCAATCCGCTACAGCTACGCAGAATTGCGGCGCAGGCGAGAACAGCTGCTCAGTCCTTAGTCGACGTTGTGCAGTTGATTCGCGCTGAGTCCGGTGACAGCGAGCAGTCTATAGACGAGCGATCGGTCTTTGCTGGCCTCACCGGACGGCTGTCGGCCAAGCATAAAAGTATTCTGGCGCTGATGGGTGCGATGGGTGGTGTAGCCATTACAGCGTCGCAGGCGCGGGCAATTTCGGGTGTGCCTGATGCTGCCAACGTCTTGAACGATCTGAGCGAGCTGCATCTGCTAGAGCCTGCCACCGAGGGCGCAATCGGCAGTGTTTCTAACGGCTACCAGCTCAGCGCCGACCTAACTGAAGCCGCCGTTCAAAGCTTTGATCCTCAGCCGTGGCTAGCGAGAGCCACCGACTATTTCTGCGAGTCAGCCGCGACGCAGACGGTTCAGCCGGACGCCCTAGCCTACCTTTTGGAGTGGACTCAGCGTACTGGCAACTGGCAGCAGAGCCTAGAGCTGTGCAAAAGTCTAGACCAGACGCTGTCGCTAGGCGGACAGTGGGCACAGTGGCAGCAGGTGATGAACCACAGCCTCCATGCCGCCGAGCAGCTAGGGAACGGTGCAGCAGAAGCCTGGTCTTTGCATCAGCTCGGCTCTCAGGCGCTGACCACAGGTAGCCAGCAGGCGGAAGGTCTTCTGTCAAGGGCGCTATGGCTACGTCAGCAGCTAGGAGACAAGGCGGGGGCGGCGGTCACTCGGCACAATCTAGGGCTGATATTGCCGCCGCTAGTTGAGGAGTTTGAAGTAGAAACGGGTACGACATCGGGTGGGCTAGACGGTGTGGCCAGTAGCGGGGCTGCTAGCTGGTCGTCATCAGCAATTGGTGGGGCGATCGCACTCAGTATGGTGTTGGCAGGAATCACGGGATTTCTTGGCGTTCGCGCCTTTAGATCGCAGCTAGAGACAGCCGTTGTAGATCCTGTCCCAGCCGAAACGCTGCCGCCCGAAGACCGGCTTCCGAGCGCTGATCCTGTTGCTAGAGTCAGCTTTGACAGGACCGCTTTAGCATTTGGTAACACGATTGTTGGTCAGCAGACTCAGCAGTCGTTAGAGATTCTGAACAGCGGTGTTATTCCGCTGTCGGTCGCCGCTTTAGAGATTGCCGGGCCGCAGGCATCAGACTATTCTGTTCTATCGGAAGACTGCACAGCGGCCCCTTTAGAGTCGGGTGAACAGTGTGAAGTGACGCTGATTTTTAATCCTGAGTCGGCAGGCGATCGCACTGCCAGCCTCACGCTTCAGAGCAACGCGCCTGATTCAGTCACGCTGCCAATCACAGGCACCGCAGTCAGCGAATCAGCGCCGACTCCTACACCCACGCCCGAGCCGCCAACGCCGAACGCCCAACCACGCCGAACCCGAACCTACGCCTGAGCCCGAACCCACACCCAAACCGGAAACCAGTCCGCCCCTAGCTAGGAACGACGACGGATTTGTAGGGATAGAAGGGTCAACCTTTATCAGCGTCTTGTCGAACGATTCTGATCCAGCAGAAGGCATGCTGAGGATTATCGAGGTGACGCCGGGTCAGTTTGGCCAAACCGAAATTAGCGACGGGGGTATCGTTTATTCTCATAGCGGCGAAGGAACTAGCCGCGATCGCTTCACCTACACTATCCAGAACGAAGCAGGCGAAACGGACACTGCCAACGTATTCATCACTGTCGAAGTGCTTGAACCTGTTTCGAACAGGAACCCTGTTCCGATTGATCATTTCTTTGAGATCAAAGAAGGCGAATCCATCACCATCAACCTTTTACAGGGCGCTACCGATCCTGATGAAGACCCAATCACGCTAGACGATGTTGCAAATCAATCGATTGGCGGTCAGCTCAGCAATAACGGCGACGGCAGCGCCACCTACACCCCTTGGGAAAACACCACCGGAGAGCAGCTACAGGTAGCCAGAAATCGGTTCCAGTACAGAGTTACTGACGGTCGAGGCGGGTTTGGAACGGCTGTAGTTGAGATCGTAGTGGTGCCCGCGAGCAGTCCGTCTGAGACGGACCAGCCCCAAGAGCAGCGATAGTGGCTGTCACCTAGCCGTTACTCAGTAGCCGTTACCTAGCCGCTAAACAGCCCGGTAATACGCTGATCGTCCGATACGAATATACGGCTGAACAATATAGAAGGTTAGCTAAAACTCTTGGGTCAAACTGTTCGTTTAGTATCGCAAGAATTACAGACGCCAAACAGGGGTAACAAATGCTACTGGTCAAATCCTTGTACTAACCTATGCAATTGTTAACAACGCGTAAACGAGGTCAGCCGAGGTGATAGCATTTGAGTCAATTAGCGCTAGGGGTGCTTTGATACCAGTCGGTATCGAGGCTGAGAACAGACCCTCTGAACCTGAACCTGGTTAATGCCAGCGGAGGAAAGCATGAAAAATTTCTCAATGATCGATCCGAGTTCGAGCTGTCAGCCCCTCTATTCATCTTTTGGGTTTGATGGTCTTGCTAGCTCACTGCGATCTGCCTACGCGCTGCGGTTGTATCAGGCGTATGCAGAGGCGTTAGCGGATGGGATTGAGTTTATTGGTATTGCTGGTGGCGGTTGCTACCTTTGCCCTCGTTGGCCTTAGCCAGGTAGGCAAAACAGTTGACCTAGAAGAATACACGGTCAGTCGCAATCAAATTGGCGGACCGATGGCGCTAGCCACCGTTACAGCTTCCGCCTTGGGAGCTTGGATTTTGTTCAGTCCAGCTGAGGCGGGCTCGACCTTCGGCGGACTGAGCGCGATTCTGGGCTACTGTGTGGGCTCGGCGGCGGCGGTATTTGTGTTCTTCTTCATCGGGCCCAGGCTGCGGCAGATTATGCCGTGGGGACATTCGCTCAATGAGTATGTTCGCTACCGCTTCAGTCAGAATGCTGATCACGATACTGGCTTAGATACTGGCTCGAATACTGGGGGCGGAAGTCTCTGGGGACAGGCAATGTATCTGCTGACGGTGGGTGTCATGCTGCTGTATATGTTCGTCTATCTGGCAGCGGAATTGACGGCCATAGCCCAAGCCTTACAGCTAATCGCCAACGTGCCGCTGTTCGTTACTTCTTTAGTAGTTATCACTGCCGTCTTTTTGTACACCACCTACGGCGGTCTCAAAGTCACGATCTTGACCGATGCCGTCCAGTTTGTTCTGATTGTGCCGCTGCTGCTGATTTGCTTTGTGGCCACTATTGCCTTGCTAGGTGGATGGAACGTCGCTTTTGCGCCAGTCGCCGAGAACCTCCCGGCCCTGCTGTCGTTTAGCAATATTGACGGGCTCAGGTTTGGGGCAACGCTGATGATTGCGATTATTGCCGCCGAGCTATTCAACCAGGGCAACTGGCAAAGGGTCTACGCCTGCAAAGACGATCAGACCGTACGACGCGCCTTTTTGGGCTCTGCGCTGGTAATCTTGCCGCTGCTGTTTCTCTCGGGTTTGCTGGGGGTGATTGCGGCTGGGTTTAATTTGAGCGGCACGACAGCGTTCTTTGATCTGCTGCAAGTGCTGGCGATTCCTAGCTGGCTGCTAGGGGCAGTGGTGCTCTTGGCCGTCGCACTTGTGATGAGCAGTTTAGACACTTTACTCAATGGCATTAGCGCTGTGTTTACGGTCGATCTGCTGCGGCTGTCTCATCGGCCTGAGCAGGTGCTGATGATTTCGCGGATTTTGACGGTGGCCGTGGGCATTCCGGCAGTGGCGATCGCCTCCCAAGGCTACAGCGTCCTCTACCTGTTCTTTGTCGCCGATTTAATCTGCGCTGCGCTGCTGTTCCCGATTATCTTCAGTTTCTACAACCGCTATCAGAGCGCTAGCAATGCCTTTATTAGTTCAGTAGCAGGCATTGCTATTGGCGCGCTGTTCTTTCCCAAACCTGACTTTTCACCACTGTTTGCTGTTCCTGGCGGCGGCGATCTGCTCAACAGCTTTGCCGCCGCCCTGCTCAGTTCAACGCTGATCACGCTGGTTTACCAGGCTGTTGCCAAGGGCAAAGCCAAACCCTTTAGCTACAGCGATCTGGCACGAGTCAAACCCTATTGATCTGTTCTCCTCCAATTATCAATCTTTAACAGGTATCTTCTAATGGACAATCAGCTCGATCTTTCCAATCAGTCAACGCAAACGATTGCCGTTACTCCCTCGCTGGAGCAACCCGCCTCAGCCTCAGCAACCACCCCTTCGCAATCGTCCAATAGCGCTCAATCAACTACAACCAAGTCAGCTACAGCCACAGCGACGACTAAGCCACAGTCCCCGCTACGGACTAACTGGATCGCCAGACGCAAAGGTCAAAAGAACGTCACCCAGATGCACTATGCCCGTCAAAGCGTAGTCACTGAGGAAATGAAATACGTTGCCAAACGCGAGAATCTGCCCGTTTCTTTGATCCAGGACGAAGTTGCTAGAGGCCGGATGATTATTCCGGCCAACATCAACCACCCTAATCTAGAGCCGATGGCAATCGGCATTGCCAGTAAGTGCAAAGTGAACGCCAATATCGGCGCATCCCCCAATTCTTCTGATATCGATGCAGAAGTTGACAAGCTCCACCTCGCGGTCAAGTACGGTGCGGACACGCTAATGGACCTTTCTACTGGCGGCGGCAACCTAGACGAAATTCGTACCGCTATTATCGACAGCTCGCCGATTCCGATTGGTACGGTGCCGATCTACCAGGCGCTAGAGAGCGTCCACGGCAGCATCGAGAATTTAGACGCGCAAGACTTTTTGCACATCATCGAAAAGCATGCGCAGCAGGGCGTAGACTACATGACCATTCACGCGGGCATTTTGATTGAGCATCTGCCGCTAGTCAAAAATCGGCTGACGGGCATTGTCTCTCGCGGCGGCGGCATTATGGCCCAGTGGATGCTGCACCATCACAAGCAAAATCCGCTCTATAGCCACTACGACGACATTATCGAAATCTTTAAGCGCTATGACGTGTCCTTTAGCCTAGGGGATTCTCTGCGTCCGGGCTGTCAGCACGACGCCTCTGACGAAGCTCAGTTTGCAGAGCTAAAGACATTGGGCAACCTGACGCGCAGAGCCTGGAAGCACGACGTGCAGGTGATGGTCGAAGGCCCAGGCCATATTCCTCTAGACCAGATTGAGATGAACGTGAAAAGACAGATGGAAGAGTGCTCTGAAGCGCCTTTCTATGTGCTGGGTCCGCTGGTGACTGATATTGCTCCTGGCTATGACCACATCACCTCTGCAATTGGGGCGGCAATGGCGGGCTGGCACGGGACGGCGATGCTGTGCTACGTCACGCCTAAAGAGCACTTGGGCTTGCCCGATGCGGAAGATGTTCGCAATGGCTTGATTGCCTACAAGATTGCGGCGCATGCGGCTGATATTGCTCGTCATCGACCAGGCGCGCGCGATCGCGATGACGAACTCTCCCGCGCCCGCTATAACTTTGACTGGAACAAACAGTTCGAGCTATCGCTAGATCCTGAGCGTGCCCGCGAGTATCATGACGAGACGCTCCCTGCCGATATCTACAAAACAGCCGAGTTCTGCTCTATGTGCGGACCAAAGTTCTGTCCAATGCAGACGAAAATTGACGCGGACAAGCTCAGCGAGCTAGAGAAATTTCTAGCGAAGTGATAGCAGCGATCGCATCGCGGCCCAGTCATCTCGTCTGACCAACCATGGCGCAACGGCCACCTTCTTGGTAATGCCGTTGTCGTCTATATAGATTCGGCGGCTGTCCGCTTTAACAAATTCCCATGACTCGAAGCTATAGCGCTTTTTCTCTATCCCCAGCAGGCTGTATACCGTGATCTGCTGGGGCTCTAGTAAAAAGTAGGGACGTCGCCAGCAGTAGCAGCCCAGGCCAAAGACAATAGCTGCTAGGCCGACAAAAGGCGAAAGCTGAGAGCCTATCTGGGTAGCACTCCAAAGATAGTAGGCAGCCCCTGTCGCTCCACCTGCTAAGAGCAAGGCACCCGGCGTCTTGTTGTAATAAGCCATCAACTGCTGCGATGAACGGGTCGGTTGCATCATGGAAAGGCGGTGAATAGAACACCCCTAGGCTAGTCAGTTTCGGGGAGATATCGCCAGTGCCAGGGTTCAGGAGAAGCGCTACCTACTAACCCTTTCTTCCGAGGTGATAGCTCAAACCCGTACAGTTGAGCGTTTTCGGTTAGCCACTGAAAAGCATCTGTCTCATTAAAGCTAGGCTGTCTGTCGGTCGTTTCGTCGCGCCCACCGATATCGAGAGCATACCCCGTGTGATAGTCATTGACGACTTCCGATACATCACTATCTACTGGTAAGACAGTCGGCTGGTTCGGATCTTGATACCCAGAGAGCGCATATAGCTCAACGCCAGCTTCTTGAGCTGCCGCCACCATATCCCAATAGGCGTTTGCCGCCTCGGTTCTCAGTAGAATGCTGCCGTCTGCCAGTAAGTTACTGAGCTGATGAGGTTTAGCCGCATCGGTCGGTGCTTTTGGCGTTGAGGAGGTCCGATTCTGCCAGGTTTGTGGTAGCCGGGTCAGCCGATACTGACCCCACTGATAGGTTTTGACCCCGATACCGAGTGCCAGCAAGATAGCGATGCTGGCAGTGAAAGCCTTGAACAGACGAGGATGGATCGGCTGTAGCCTAGACTTTGTGGACGTAGAGGCAACCGGAGCGACTGAAAAAGTGTTGATAGTAGAACCGCTGCGGTTAAACGTAGTGGACTGCCAGTGTGAACCGGGCTGGCTCAAAGGGGCGTACGGTTTGATACCGGGTGCTGCAATCACTGTGGGTAAGCGGCTGTTTTTAGCAATTCGCTGGCGATCGCACACTCCGCTTAGCGTATCCATTGCCTGCGCTGCACTCTCAAAGCGATCGCGCCAGTCTTGTCGCACCAATCGATCGATGAATTCAGCCAGGTGCAGGCTGACCTCCACTTGCTCTCGCCACTGTAGTCCTTTGATTGGATCATAGCTAAAGTCATAGTGCGGGCGACCTGTCAGCGCTTCGATGGCGATTAGTCCTAGCGCGTACAGATCGCTAGCGGGCTGCTGCTGCTGGTCATAGTCTGGCTGAAGCTGCTCGGGCGCGGTGTAGGGATGCGGCCCGACCGGGACAGTGGTGACGAGCGTGCCGTCAACGTCTACTTCACTTCTCGCTAATCGAGAGAGCGCTGCAAAATGAGTCAGAAATATTTGGCCATCCCGATTGCGGCGAATCAGATGCTGAGGATGTAGATTCTGATGGACGACGCCTTGTGCATGAATGGCGATAAGACTCGCTAAGACGTCTCGAATTAGCTTGCTGACGTAGCTTTCGCTGAGTGGCTTACCAGTGACAAGCTCTGCGCTGAGGGGATGACCCGTAATATGGCGCTGCACGAGATAAAAGAGATGAGGCTGATCGCCATCCTGCCGAGCAGAGTGGCTAGTCCGCTGGCTAGTCCGTTTAGGGCTAGCGTCTACATGAAAGTAGGCAAGCAGTTGAGGAATCGCTGCAACCGCGCTCAGACGCTCTAGAATTTGAGCTTCGCGTTCTAGGCGGTGGCGAATCTCATGCTGCTGATAGGGGATAGCAACCACCTGACAGGGCGGGCGCTGAATGTATTGGTGGTCATACGCCAAGTAGACTGTCCTAAAGTCTGTACAGGCCAGCGTCTTCTTCAGCTCGAATCGACCTTGTAATATCCGCGTACTCATTCGCTAACAGAGAAATCATCTTAGGTATCACTACCATACGTAACTTCACTACAAAATTTTCATCTTCCCGCTAATTTTTTCGATGATTTCCACATTCATTCAAGAAATCTCAATAATTGGTATACAGCCACACTCTCAAAAATTGCAGCTTTCACCCCCCAAAAGGCTCAAAATTAATCCGCGTGTTTCCAGCCTTTTGATAGCTCGAACCTACTTCCTTTGGCCAAGGTATTTATCGCAGAAAAGTCGCTCTACTAAGGAGGTACTTTCACAAATAAGGATATTACTTGATGGCAGTTCGCTATTTTTCACTGATCACTGGCCTAATTTATCTAGTGTTGGGTGTCTCAGGGCTGATTCCTTCGCTGGTATCACCTGTCGATGCCGTTCCTGAGATTATGGAGCTAGTTGGTGTCACCAGTGGTTTGGGCTATCTTTTCGGCCTGTTTCCTATCAACGCCTTTGAAGCGTCTCTCTATCTTGTCGTTGGTCTAGCTGGCCTCGCTGGTTTCGCCGCAGGCACCGAAGCGTTTGCTCGGCTGTGCGTAGATAGCTTTGCAGTTTGGCTTGGCTTTTTAGGGATTCTCGGACTCATTCCAGTTGCCAATACCTTCTTTGGCCTGATGCCGCTGTATGGAAACGATGTCTGGCTGCATTTGGGAACTGCGATCGCCGCTGCTTACTTTGGCTTCTACCTCGATAAAGGTCGCCCAGGCAAAGATCCTTCTGTTCCAGACAGTCTCAAGCCAGATCCGCTTACTCGCACCCCACTTAAGTCTGATTCATAAGATCTAACTCAAGGATCTAGTTGGCAAGTTCTTGCTAACTAGAAAAAGCTTTACTCACCTTCTTCAAAGACTTCGAGTAAAAGCTGGAGAAGGCCAGAGAAGAGTTAGTAATAGCTAGTAAGGATCGCTGTGCTCTTTTTATAAGGGTCATGGCGATCTTTACTGATTGCCTGAACAGCCTACAGATAAGCTCTATCTATAGACTTATCTTTGGGTTCGCAAAAGCTTATCAGCATGGGTTCTAGTGTCTTTTGCGTAAAACCTACAGTTAACTTTATGAAGATATACTTATAAAGTTTTGCCAGTGGCCGAGTATTTTTTCTGAGTCGGTTGCTGTAAGCCAAAGCGGAATGCAACTATGTTTAGAGTGATAGTCGGCCACAGTATTGAGATAGAGTCTGACGCTGCAATCTCAGAGGTGTTAGACCAGTGCAAGGCCCAGCTAGATGGACAGCGACCTCAGGCGGGTATCTTACTGGCCGCTATCGACTTTGATCACGCTTTAGTACTTTCTCGTATCCGAAGCGCGTTCCCAAAGATGGCTGTCATCGGTGGCACCACCTATGGAGAAATATCGTCAGTGATGGGCTTTCGAGAAGACTCACTTTCTCTAATGATGTTTTGTTCTGACACCATACAGATCAAGGCTGGGCTAGGTAGAGATCTCTCTAGTGAAAACGCGGCGGCAACTGCGGAAGCGGCGATCGCATCTTTAGGACTGAGCGATCTCGCTGATGCGAAAGTCTGTATCACAATTCCAGATGGCATTGCGGAAGGGACCGAATCGGCACTGCGCCACCTCCAAAAGCATTTGCCCAAGGGACTTCCGATCGTCGGAGGAAGAGCAGGCGATCACTTTGAATTTGAGCAAACTTTCCAGTTCTTTCAAGGAGAGGTGATTCAAAACGGACTGCCCATCTTAGTCTTCTGTGGCGATCTTAAGGTCTCGCACGGTGTGGCCAGTGGCTGGCAACCGCTTAGCCGCAAAGCCGTAATTACTAAGTGCGACAGCCCAGTCGTCTATGAGATCGATCACCAACCTGCAACAAAGTTTTATCAGCACTATTTAGGAGATTTACCCATATCAGGAGAGTATCCTCTAGCCATCTTTGAAGAGGAACATGACTGCTTTTATCTAAGAGCCTCTAACCACTGGGACTTAGAGGCAGGCAGCATCTTGTTTGCAGGTGAGATTCCCGATCAGGCGAGTGTTCAGATTACCTATGCTTCTTGCGATCACATTGTCTCTGCCACCCAGGATTCTATTGAGCAGGCGCTAGCGCGCTACCCTGGCAAAAAGCCAGCCGTTGCCCTATTATTTTCCTGTGCGGCGCGGCGCTGGCTGCTGGGCTATCGAACGAAAGAAGAATACGAGCTAGGTCAGCAGCTGATAGAGACAGATATTCCTATCTTTGGGTTCTATACCTATGGAGAAATTGGTCCACTTGAGATCGGCGGCGACACGCGCTATCACCAAGAGACGCTAGTTACGGTTCTAATTGGGACAGAGTGACGCATCATGTTAGACGCCGAAGCGAGCCAACGTCTGCAGGCGCTTGAGCAGGAAAATCAGCGGCTCCAAAAGAAGCTCACTCGCAGCGAGCAGAAAATCGAACGGTGGCATCGCAGCAGGCAACAGGCAGAATCACTCTTGAGTACCACTATTCAAGAGCTACAAACCTCTAAAGCTAATCTAAAGCTGCGCAGTCAAGAGCTAGAGCAGGCGCTAGCAGACGTGCAGTCTATGCAAGCGCGGTCTGCTAGTCGCAGAAAAGATGTCTTCACTGGGTGTGCTAGTTGCAGGCATAGCGCACGAGATCAACAATCCAGTGAGCTTTATCTATGGCAATATCGATCATATGGAGGCGTATGTAGCAGAGCTGATGACGCTCATATCGGTCTACCAGCGCTGCTATCCAACGCCTTCAGAGGCGGTACAGGCATGCGAAGAAGAGGTTGATCTAGAGTTTTTATTAGAAGATCTGCCCAAAACGATGAAGTCCATGCGGATAGGCGCAGAGCGAATAGAGCGAATAGTGCTCTCGCTGCGCACTTTCTCTCGGATGGATGAAGCCGATTATAAAACGGTTGACATCCATACAGGCTTAGAAAGTACCCTGATAATCTTGAGCCATCGGCTAAAAGAAACAAACCAGCGCCCGGCTATTCAGGTGATAAAGGACTACGGAAACTTACCGCCTGTAGCCTGCTATGCAGGGCAGATCAACCAGGTATTTATGAACGTTTTGGTCAATGCAATCGACGCTTTAGAAGAAGCCAATACGCCAGATGCTGAGATTTCGATTTCGACGAACTGTTTGGCAGAACAGGTTTCTGTAGTGATCGCAGACAACGGTCCTGGCATTCCCGCAGCGATCAAGGGAAAAATCTTCGATCCTTTTTTCACCACTAAACCCGTCGGCAAAGGGACGGGTATGGGCATGGCCATCAGCTATCAGATTGTTGTAGATAGACACAATGGCCAATTCCTATGTGATTCGGCTGTGGGCAAAGGAACGAGATTTACTATCTGCTTACCCTTGAATAATCAGAACCAAAACAATCAGAACTAAAATAAGCGGAACTCAAAGCCCTTTAATCAGCTACTGTAACTGGCTGCTCCTTTGATTTTGCTTCTAGGCTTTCCAACCGACTCTTTAGCTCTTTGTTGGTTTGTTTGACTTCATCGAGTTCCTGACGCAGATCGGCGATCGCACCATCCGATCCAATCTTTTTCTGAACCTTCTGCGCTGCCTCATCAGCTCGGCGCTTCACCCGGCCATCTGGGCTATGATCTGCCAAACTTCGCAGAATAGCCACCGCACCGCGCACTTCCATCTGAGCAAGTGCCCCGACTGTTGCCACCTGAGTAAGGAAAAAGTCTTCTCTAGCGAGCGCTTCTAATCTCTCTAGAATTCTTTGCGTGGCGATTTTCTCCTGTCCGGTTGAGATCGCGCCGAGCGATCGAATTGCCGCGAGCCTAAGCGGTTGAGGAACGCCAAGCTCGGTATAGGGCAGCAGCAGATCTAGCGCCGCTTCAGAGGTTTTGAACTGGCTGAGTCCGGCGATCGCACCGCTTCTCACCACCTCGTTCCAGCCTGCTCTTTCTTTTAGGACGGTATCTAGCAGCTTGAGTGTCTTTTTCTCTTTATCCTTACCGTCGAGCTTGGCTGTGCCGATCTTGCCGAGCGATCGCACCGCTGTCGCCTCCACGTAATAGCTCTCGTCGCCCTTTTCCACAACGGCCTTCAGCGCCCTGTAGCTATCTGCTGTCTTCACACCTCCTAAAGCCGCGACAACGGCTCGTCGCACCTTCGGGTGTGGATCTTTTAGGCCATTGATCAAAGCCGCCTCTGCCTGAGATAGCTGCACAGAGCCTAGCTGCTCGGCTATCTCTGCGCGCACCGCCCAGAATGGCTCCTCTTTTAACGCCTGCTCCAGGCTTTCTACCGCCTCCAAGCTGCCTTTTTTCGCTAGCGCTTCTGCCGCGAGCAGTCTAGAAATCGGATCAGGATCAGAAACCATCTGCGCCTTGAGCTCTGCGACTGGGTAAGTCAGCTCAACCGTTTTTAGCAGATGATTGCCTACGTCAAAGCTGACAAAATCAGGCTTTGCCTCTAACGGGAAATACAGCGCCTGCTCACGCTCGTGCACCCGTACCTTGAAGATCTTCAGCGTTGGCTCTCCATCTTTCACATAGCCAAAGCCGATCGGCACCTTAAGGTCAAATAAGCCCTCTTGCACCTGAGACTTGCCGTCTTCTACCTGCGTTTGCGTCACGGTCAATTTTGCTAGGTTACTGTCGCCGTCCCAGCTATAGCCGATTTTGTAGTCAGGGTGGCCACCGCGATACACATATTGATCGAACAGAAAGCGTAGATTTCGGCCTGTCGCCTTGTCTATGGCCCTCAGCAAATCAACCGTTTCGACGGTAGTGTGCGCGTTGTCTTCTAATAGCGTTCGCAAAGCCCGAGTAAATAATTCGTCGCCTAGCTCCATCCGAATCATGTGGTATACACAGGAGCCTTTCTCGTAGATATGGCGGTCATACAGCTCAATCGCCTCGCGGTAAATATGAGTCACCAAAGGCCGACGATAGCGACTTTTATCTTCATTTAAGTAAGCGCGAGCATGATTGAGATGGTAGTAAAAGGCTTCGTCTTGGCCTTGAGTGTCCTCTATCCACAGCACTTCTGAATAGGTCGCCGCGCCTTCTTTTACCCATGCCTGTGACCAGTGATTGATCACAATCAGGTCTCCAAACCACTGGTGGGCTAGCTCATGAGCTACCAACGTTTCTGCGCGAAGGTTATCAATCGAGGCCCTTTTATCGATTAGGCAGCGGTCAGTCAGTAGCGTTGTTGTCGTATTCTCCATCCCGCCAAAGATAAAGTCGCTAACGCACACCTGATCGTATTTGGAAAATGGATAGGTGTAGCCAAACCACTTGCTAAGCGCGTCTAACATCTTTGGCGTTTTGCCCATAGTCAGCTTGGCTTCTGCCTTGCGCCCTTTCTCAAAGAAATACCGAACGGGTCTACCTTGCCACTTATCTGCTATCTCATCGAACTCGCCGATCGCTAGCGTCATTAGATAGCTAGGGTGTGGCTTGTCCAGTGTCCAGTGATAGATCTTGTCTGTCCCTTTGCTGTCGGTAGAAACTAGCTCACCGTTAGAGACGACTTTAAACTTTTTGGGAACCTGGGCGCGAATTTCTGATGTGGCGAGCTGACCAGGATAGTCAAAACAGGGGAACCAAAAGCGAGAATCTTCATCTTCGCCCTGAGTCCAGATCTGGGTTGGCTTGTCAGGATAGTGCTTGTCTGGGCCAACGAAGTAGATGCCGCGCTGCGGATTCTCGACAGCGTAGTCGATTGTTAAGGTGAAAGGCCGATCGGTTTTAGTCGGCGTTTTGAGAGCAATCTTGAGCTGTTGAGCGTCGTAGTCAAAGGTCTGTTCGCTGTCTTCGACTTTGACTGATTTGATCTTGAGATCAACGGCGTCCATCGTCAGACTGGTGACGCCATCGACAACCGGTCTAATTGTGACCTGACAGGTGCCGCTGTAGCTTTTTTTGGGGATATCGAAGACGAGATCTAGGGCGATATGCTCTACTTGTCCAGGTCGATCGGGGTTGTAGTGAGGGTATGCGCCGGGTAGTTCAAAGTTTTTCCGGCCTGCTTGATCGAGCAAGGTTTCGTAGATATTTTCCATGATGAAAATGGTAAGGCGGTATAAGCCTCTAAATTAACGCTTTCTCGAGTCGTTACAACTCTAGATGCAAAAAAAGAGCCCAGCTAGTAGCTGAGCCCGAGGGTTCCATGAATGATTAAAGGTTGCTTCTATAGTCAGCTCTAATATCTTTTGTTTAAAAGTGAGCGATACCGCCAGGAGCGCGATCGCCCGAAAAGTCAAATCAGCGAGAACCTATCAATCAGTATGCGTTTTGTCCGCATAGCCGGAAAAGGTAGTTCTTACTGAATGCTGGTGTTCAATATAAGAGCCTTGAAGGTGAGATGCTGTGCTCTAGACAACAGTTTCGCCGTTCTAGAACGTTAGCGATGGTTGAGCGTCGGTTTGTCCTTCGGTGTCAACTGCGGCTAGAAGAACGGAGTTGCGGGCTAGCTGCTGGGCGATCGCAGCGGCCCCGTATTGATTGATATGGCTAGGATCGGCAAATAGCTCTGGCTGCGACTCCCATTGGGTCAATAGATCGACGACCTCAAAGCCGTAGCGATCGCCCTGCTCATTCAAAAAGTCTTGAAACTGATTTTCGCGATACAGTCGGTAGCTGTCCAGATAGCTGCTGCTCAGCGGCAAGTTTACAAAGATCATCTGCGACCCTTGCGCCTTTACATAGTTTGATAGCTGCGCCAACGCCTCTGACTGAGGACCTGTCAAAACAAAAGGAGAATATGCCCCGTCGTAGCGGCCTTGAATTTTGGTAAATTCTCTGTAGTACGTGGTGGGGTTGAAGCGATCGCGCACTGCAGAAAATCCCAGACGATCGATATCCAACGGACCTAGATCTAGCCGGATAGGTTCGCTAGCCTCAGAAGCGCCGTCAATAGCCACTGGCTCAACAGATGGCTTTTCGCCTCTCAGCACAGACTGATAGCCAGCGGAGGCAGTGAGGGTTTGCCAGGTGCGATCGCGCCGACCATTATTAAACGCCCGCGATCCGTCGCCCCACACAATTACCCTCGGCAGCTCTCCTGGCAGCAGCTCACTGACCAGAAAGTTTACCACCTGTGCCGTTGCGCCGTTGACACTAAAGTTATAGACCTTTAGATCCTCGTAACCTTCTACTGAGAGTCGGTAGCGTAGCTCTGTCGGATCGATCCCTTGCAGCGATCTAGAGCTACCTACGATCAAAATATCTGGCGTTCCTACTGCCTCTACGTAGGATAAATACCTCGATAGCTGCGCATCAAAAATCGGACTGCCCAGCGTTGGGAACCGGAGTGTATCAATCGAAGCATCAGGAATTAATGGCTCGGGCGTAGCCTGCGCTCCTTCCTGCAATCGCTGTAGCCGCTCACGTGGAGTCGGTGTAGGAGATGGTTGGTTGGTAGTCGGCAGCGTTTGGGCTCCGGCAGTAGGCACTGGGCAAAGGCCATACAGGGTGAGGCTTAGCACCGTGAGCACAATTTTTTTATGCGATCGCCCGGAATAACTGCGAAGATGCACCAGTGAACAAACCATAATCAAACCATGCAGCAATCGAAACAAGTAGGGATCAAAACTAGCTTAGCCTGTTCTCCTTCCACACCGATGTTGTCCAGGCAGCGATCGCCTGTCGCCAAAGAAATGAACTGCCAAGGCGATAACCAGCGGAAGATTTTCGAGCGATCGCTTGCATCTCAGCGCAAAAAGGCGTACTAAGTATCACCATGACAGAGTCGTGACAGTCACTGGCCAACTTTCAAGCTTTGCTTGTGCTTCTCAAGCTTTTCTGTCCAAATAATCCGCTAAGATGTCAGTACAAAATTACTAGGTTTTGATCATGGTTCAATACACGCTTGCGCAAAGTCCAGAGGTTTTAATCGATGTTCCCGGCCGCGACTCTAACAAAGCCCGTGAAAAAGCGATGGACCAGCTCATGGCGCTGTTAGACGATGGCGAACTCCCGACCGAACTTGATGACGGCTTCAACCCCAAGGAATTTATCGAAGTGAAAGAACCCAAAACCGAGCCCACCGACGAAGAAAATGCAGTGGTCGATGCAGTCCAAACCCTTAGCAACCTCTCAAAGCTAAAGGTAAAAGTGCAGGGCTCCCGAGAAGAAGCCCTCAAAGTGCGCGAGCTAATCGACTTACTCTTCACTGATGAAGTGATCGAAGAAGAGCAGATCGAAGAGCTCAATAACGGCTTCAAAACGCTCAAGACGTTTGCTCAGACCAACTTGAAATATCGCGATGCCAAAGACGAAGCAGAATCGGCCCGCGAAGTGCTAGACAATGCTCTCAATCCGCCTAGCAAGAAAAAGTAAGCTCTCTATTAGACCCATGCACAGGCACAGAAAGACACGACTGCGCTACAAACTTCTTCCTAAGCTGCTTTCGTTGCAGTCCCTTGGTAGAAGTAGCCCATCACTTTGGGCAGATCGTCCGCATAGAATTCTTCGACGGTAACCTGGTCAAAAACATCAGCGACTAGCTCGTCAATTTTGCGATTGATATGGCAGCCGTCGGCGATGATGCGCTGAATCGGCGTGAGTCGGTTTTGCCAGGTCTGAATGTTTGGCTCGCTGCTAAGGCCGTGTTCAATAAAGAAAAACTTGCCGCCTGGTTTGAGCACTCGGTACGCTTCGCTGAGTGCTTTTTTGACGTTGGGAATGCTGCACAGCGTCCAGGTACAGACGATGTTGTCAAAGCTGTTGTTCGGTAGGGAAAGGTCTTCGCCGTTGAGTGAGGTTGTGGTGATTTTAATCGGGCTAGCGTCGATTCTGGTTTGGGCGATCGCACTCATTCCTTCATTTGGCTCTACCGTCGTCAAAGCGCTCACCGCCTTTGGATAGTGCGGCAGATTCAACCCGGTTCCAAAGCCAATTTCTAGAACATTGCCGCTCACCCCTGCCAAGAGCTGCTGACGATAGCCGCTCATCGATTCTGACGACATTGACAGATCCAACAGTCGGGGAAAAACCACCCGCGAATACAAACCCATTCCAAAAACCTTAAACATCTGATAGCTTTTTACTTTGCGCGAATCACTACACTTATTCATTCCTTGTGGCCAGCGACTATAACCAGCCACGGCGATCCGCTCAAAAGCTCACACTACAACGAAGGAAACATTTATGGCAGCACTCAAGGGTAGAAATCTTCTGAGCCTGGCAGATCTCACATCAGAGGAGATGCAGCGCTTGTTGAGCATCGCTGCCAAGATTAAGTCAGGCGAGATCACTCCCCAGTGCCCCCAGAAAATTCTAGGTCTCGTTTTCAAGAAAGCCTCTACCAGAACCCGAGTCAGCTTCACGGCTGCTATGTACAAGCTAGGCGGGCAGGTAATCGATCTCAACGCCAACCTCACACAGATCGGCAGAGGTGAACCGACCGCCGATACTGCCCGCGTCCTTGATCGCTACCTAGATGTGCTCGCCATTCGTACCTTTGATCAAACCGAGGTCGAAGAATTCGCTCATCACACCGATATTCCGATCATCAATGCGCTCACAGACCTAGAGCATCCCTGTCAGATTTTGGCCGATCTGCAAACTGTCCAAGCAGAATTTGACCAGCTAGCAGGACTGACCATGACCTATCTTGGCGATGGCAATAACGTGGCTCACTCGCTGATTCTAGGCTGCGCGCTCGTCGGCATGAATATTCGAGTGGCTACGCCAAAAGGGTATGAGCCAGATGCAGAGATTGTCAAACAGGCTGAATCGATTGCGCAAGGCCGCAGTGAAATCGTCGTCACCACCAATCCCAAAGCCGCTGTTGAAGGAGCCCATGCGCTCTACACCGATGTCTGGGCCAGCATGGGACAAGAAGACCTAGCTGAGACGCGTATTCCTGTGTTTGAACCCTATCAAATCAATCAGTCTGCGCTGGCGATCGCCGATCCCAACGCGATTGTGCTGCACTGTCTACCGGCCCATCGCGGTGAAGAAATTACCGAAGCAGTGATGGAAGGCAAGCAGTCTCGCATCTGGAATGAGGCAGAAAACCGGATGCACGCGCAGCAGGCACTATTAGCAGCGGTTCTAGGCGCGGTTTAGAAAAGTCGTCTATGAGTCCAGTTCTGAGCCGAGCTGTGGCTGCTTCGATTGGGTCGTCTTGGGTAGGGCAGTTTTAGCAAACCCTCTAGCAATCAGTCCCAATAGGATCAAACCCATCAGCCCCGCTAGCGGATTGCGATCAATCCCAGTAATCCATTCGGGGGCGCGGTCTGTGTACTCGCTTAATCCGCCTACGTTGACGATGTAGTAGCCCCAGATCAGACCTGCATGCAGACCGATTGGATAGCCTAGCCGACTGGCGCGATCGCTGTTTCGATTCTTCGATCCGGCCTTTGATCCGGTAGGCAATCGCCTCGCCCACACCAGCGCCATACCCAGTCCCACTAGCCCCAAAAACTGCGGAAACGTCCGCACAATCTCGCTCCACGGCTTGATAAAATGCGTCGCAGCAAAAAAAAGCGCATTCATCATCAAAGCATTCGCTGAGCTGTAGTCTCGCTCTAGCTCAGCGAGCACCCAGCCGCGAAACAGCATCTCCTCGGCAAAGCCAACCGCTAGCGCCATCATCAGCCCTTCAAAAATGAACCTAACCAGGCGCGGACTCGGCGCACTTGGCACCGCCCAGCCCAGCAAAGTTTCTATGCCAAACAGCCCAAAGACGCCTAGCACCCCAATCACAAAAGCCAGCAGCAGATCGCGACCCGTCTGAGCCTCAAAGATCAGACCACAGCGCTCAAAAGGCGTTTTCCAACCGTGAACTCGCCTTCCCCAGTAAGGCAGGCCCACCAAAAAGCCAATATACAAAAGCGCTAGCACCCCAATCTCTGCTACGCCCGACCCATTAAGCCAGGCACTAGGCAGATAGACCAAAGCACCAAACGGTAGCCAGACCAGCGCCAGCAGCAGCAGAAACAGGCCAATACGTAGCCACCCGCCTTGCTGGCCTGCCCAGATCAACAGCCTGCTCACGCGCTATTCTTCGGGTTCGATTGTGCTAGTCAGTCCCTTGCTCTTCAAAGATTCGCAATAGAATTCGGCGTGCTCCATCTCGCACACAATCACCAACCCGATACCTGAGTTATGGGTCTGCATCATAATATCTATCGCCTGGGGCACCGTTAGCGAAGGCACCGTCTCGGTTAGCGCTTCTACTACGTACTCCATGCTGTTGAAATCGTCATTGTGCAAGAGCACCCGGTAACGAGGGGCAATCTTGCGAACGGTCGAAACCGATGGTTTTTCAATGGTGCCAATAGAAGTAGACATGTTATCAATCTGAGACTTTGCTACTGATAGAAATCCAACTTTTATCATTGTGTGCGATCACGCTATGACCGTTCAAGAAATAGAGAAATCTCCACAATTTGAGAGATCTTTTCTGCGGCATTGCACCAGCACGAGAGCCCGACGAAGCTCTGGCACGAAATTAGCAAACCGAACTCAATCAGCAAAAATACATTCCTATGAAATGCTAATGTATATTTACGTTTAGCAATATTAATATATCTTAATCAAAAAGTTTATAGAGGCAGATACTGCCAATGTATCAATTCTGGTCAAGACCTTATAAAGGCCCTGCAATTCCATGAGCGTGGTTCCTTCACAAATTCTCTACCTAGAGCACGGTCCTTCTCGGCTGTATGCCGAAGCCATTCAGATCGTTAGCGAAAGGCGGCTGTGCTGGTCGCGCCCGGTTCTATTGGTTCAAGGGCTGCCCGAAGAGGTGCCTATGGCGAAACGCCAAGCTGCGATCGCCGATACCGTTCAGCTACCCGAGCAATCCGAGCTAAAGCTATACGACTTAGAAGGCTGTCCGGATCTAATTTGGCCAATCGATCCCTTTCAGCTAGCGTATGACTTAGACTTTTTCTCACTAATTGTGCAGCTAAAGATAACGCCAAATGGCAGTGCTCAGCGCAGCAGTTATCAGCTCAGTGAATTCATTCATAGCTTTTGGGAAACGCACGCCGATATATTCCGCACTTTGCCTCCTAGCGAGCTGTCTTCATCAGCAACATCTTGAACGCGGTAGATCGAACTTTTTACGGTCGAGTATTGCCAGTAATTTTCGAATGCCTATAGCAATGCTCCGGACACAATTAAGAGACTAGAATACCGTAGTCGCAAAGGTTCTGGTAGTTAGGATGTGATTTAATCGAAGTCTCGTCTAGCTCTAAGTTGTGAATAAACCGCTCTAGCAAGTGCTGATTGAGTTTGCGGCGTTTGTAAGAAGCCATAGAAAAGACAAAAGTCTCGTCTGTATCATGCTGCTGATAGGCATCCCATTTGGCTAAGTTCAAAGCGGTCAGAGACGTATTGAAGTGAAAATCTAGCTTCTGCTCATCTCTAGCTTGGCAGTCAGTTAAGCCAGTGAACTGCTTAGCCTCTCGAAAGATAAATTCGATTTGGAAGCGTGCCCGATACGCTTCGTAGAGTCGAACAGGCTCAAAGTCTATATCGGTCGAGAAGAGTAGTGCGGTGCACACTCTCTTTGCGCTGTGCTGATTCACTAGATAGACAACCCGAATCTTACGCTTGAGGTTGATAGAGTAGACTACAGCAGTATAGAGAGTCACATTAGGCTTGACTTCGCCGAGTGCTTGCCAGCGGCTGAGGTCGTTGAAGAAGACTTTGCCATCGTACTTACGGCGAGCGCCCTTGCGCTTTTGAACTCCGTCATAGCAGTAGCGTAAGTTAGCGTCGTGCCGCAGCTTGCCAATCACGTTTAACTTCAGAGCTAGGACCCCTTCAACCCATTTGCAGGTGCTGTAGTCGCCGTCTCCGACTAGATGGCAAACGCTTTCGGGTAGCGCGTCGCGGCTGGCCCGCAGATGTGCCAGGTAGTGGTTGTAGTGACCCCCAAAATTAGGACAGCACCGAGAGAGCGTAAGCTGAAGTCCATACAGGGGAAGGGAACATGTCAAGCAAGCAAAGAAATTACAGCAGCGAGTTCAAAGCCAAAGTTGTGCTAGAGGTCGTCAGTGGCCAGCGCAGTATCAGTGAAGCCAGCCGTGCGCATAAAGTGCATTCATCGGTGATCAACCGCTGGCGCAATGAATTTCTTAAGCAAGCCCATCTAGCGTTTGGTGGGAAAGGGGTGGGCGAGGATTCAGAAGAGAAGATAGGGGAGCTAGAGCGGATGATAGGCCGCTTAACGATGGAGCTAGCGGTCGCAAAAAAGGCTTCAGCGTTGTGGAGCCTGAACGGAAGCGAGTAATGGTTGAGCAGTTGAAAACGGAGTATCCGATACAAGTCATCTGCGATGTGATTGGCTACAGTCGAAGCCGCTATTACTACCAGCCACGAACAGCAAAAGAGAGCGAAGAGGCGAGGTTGAAAAAAGCGATCGCAGACGTAGCAGGTCGCTATCCCACCTACGGCTACAGACGGATTACCAAGCAATTGCAGCGAGAAGGATGGAGGGTCAATCACAAACGTATCAGCCGACTGATGCGAGAGTTAGGGCTACTGGCAAAAAGAAAGATTAGGACGAAGCGTACAACAAACAGCGTTCATGGCTACAAGCGATATCTCAACTTAGTCAAAGAGCTGGTCGTAGAGCGTCCAGAACAGGTGTGGGTAGGCGACATCACATATATTCGGCTACGGGAAGAGTTTGTTTATTTAGCGGTGCTGATGGATGTATTCACACGCAGTATACGAGGCTGGCATTTGGATAGAACGATGGAAAAGAGTTTGACCATAACAGCGTTGGAGAAAGGATTGAAACGGTATGTTCCAGAGATTCACCATTCTGACCAGGGAGTGCAATATGCAGCGAATGATTATGTTCGATTATTGGAAGAAAACAAGGTAGCGATTAGTATGGCAGGAGTGGGGAAAGCCTATGAGAACGGCTATGCAGAGCGACTGATGAGAACGATAAAAGAAGAAGAGGTTGACTTATCGGAGTATCGCAACTTTAATGAGGTATATGAGAGAATAGAAGAGTTTTTAGAAGAGGTGTATATGAAGAAGAGAATCCATTCTTCGTTGAGCTATCTAACACCCAGTGAATTTGAAGCAGAGTGGAGGAAGGCACAGTAATTGTCTAAAGGTGATACGAATAAGTCTATACTTTCTATCACCTGATCTTACTGTCCAAGTTTAGGGGTTCACTTCACACGCTGTACAACGCGCGTGAGCAGTGTTTCGAGCAGCTAGCGCCGATAGAGCAACAGATAAAAGCAGGCATCGAAGCGGCAGAAGTGATGCATAACGATGAAACCGGACTCAGGGTGAATGGCAAACTGTGGTGGTTACATGTGGCTTCTACCGCTGAACTGACTTACTACTTTATTGATGCCAAACGCGGCCGTGAAGCGATTGAGCAGATGGACGTTCTACCGAACTTTGATGGCGTCAGTATGCATGACGGTTGGGCGAGCTACTTTCTCTACGATTGCGCTCATGCGTTGTGCAATGCGCATCATCTCCGTGAACTACGCTTCATCGTAGAGCGCTACGAACAACCGTGGGCAGCACAGATGATAACGCTTTTGTGCGAGATTAAAGCGCAAGTCGAGCGTGCCAAAGCAGACGGGAAACAGGCGCTGGATGCCGAGCAACTCGCTGACTTCGAGCAGCAATATCAAACGTTGCTCACTACAGGCTTTGAAGCCAACCCGCCGCCACCTGTAGCTACAGATGCGCCGAAGCAAAGAGGCAGAAAGAAGCAGTCGCCTCCGAAAAATTTGCTCGACCGGCTTGAGCGACATGACACCGCTGTTCTAGCGTTCATGTTCGACTTTAGAGTGCCTTTTGATAACAACCAGGCCGAACGCGATGTGCGCATGATGAAGCTCAAGCAGAAGATTTCGGGTTGCTTTCGTACCGCTGCGGGTAGTCAGCAGTTCTGCCGCATTCGGGGCTACATATCGACCGTGAGAAAGCAGGGACTGACCGTACTTGAGGCACTCAAAAGTGTTTTTACACGTACTTCTGTTCCTCTAGTATTTCAGCCTGAGTAGTTACTACCGGACTCATTTACATCATTGGATAAGCCTTCGATCTGACTTGTAAAAAACTGGCTGCAAATAGTTGTCGAATGCCCCTGCTTTATAGATATTTGACCATCTGAATCTACAAAAGGATTTAGTTTCATTGCATCGAGAAGTCCAACTAATTCCATGTCAGAAATATCTACTTCATATGTAGACCACCCTTCTTGTTCTCTATCAAGCAGTTGAAAAACCGTGCCAAAGATGGCCGCTGAGTTCCCTCTGTTTAGCTCGTCAATAACTAGTAGATAATGCTTGCCATCGTCCTCTATCAAGCCTCTGTAGGCCATCCCCAAGATACGGAGGAAGTGCCCTGGATAAAACCTGTAAATGATGGAATTTCCTTGCGTCAAAGGTAACAATTTGCCCATAAAGTCAGAGTAAGTATATTCAGGATGAAATACCGTTTTGACAGTATTGGCAAGCATTTTACTTTCTTCATCAAACTCAATACCTAGCTCAGTTTGTGCAATCTCTCGTATTCGGTGGCTTTTCCCTGTCCCAGGACTGCCGAAAAATATCTTTTGCACTGGCTTGTGGTCTGAAAGCATATATTCTTCTGACTGTGGCTTGATCTTGATGTCTTATCTACTGAACTATCAATAGCATAGTCGATAGCATCCGAAGCATAGTCGATAGCATCCGAGGTCGCAGTAACAAAACCAAGTTGCTTCAGAAGAAAGACCATACGATAGGTGAGGTATCAATTGATACTCAGCAATAGGACTGTGAATTGGACATACATGGTTCTACTTCTCAGCTTCGTACGCGCAGTTATTAGTCTCAATCTTCGCTGCAAAAGACAGTTGTTGGTAAAAGACGATACGGCGGATCAGTCGTAGCCTAGGCAAATCCTGATAAGTAATCTCAGCCCTGATGTAAGAACCATTTTCAGCAGGGACTGTTTTTTGTAAAACTCTATACCTCATCAGAGTCCATAGAACCTTCCAACGGTGGCAGCACATGTAAGCCTTATAGATGCGTTGGTAGATCTCTGCGCAGAAGAACCGCTTTGAAGCCAGTCTAATCGTCCCGTGAGTCGCGCTCTTGCCGGATGTATTCATCAACATCAGCAGCGCTGCTGAAGCTCCCTTTCCCTTTCATCATGCCTACAAAGCGAGACAGCCTCTTTGGTTCTTGCCGCGGTTTCTGGACATCGGGCTCGTCCGGGTTAGCAGTTCCGATCAAGTCAATAGGCTCTTTCAGAAGTTTTCTCGACTCTTCGACGCTTTCCACCAGCACAATAACTTCTACCGTAGCGCCTTCGGGCAACTCATCTGAATGTACCTCAATCAAGCCACCAGGCTGGACCACGTAGATCTAAAATTAGTGCCTTAGCGCCAGTGCCCAGCAATTGCTCTACACTTGAGCATCCCTCGCAAAGCGCAAAAGTCATGGGCACAGGCCGTCAGAACCAGAATCGCACCGCCATCGTCTACTTTGGCCCCACGCCGCAAGACTACCTGGACTTAGTCGAGTCGGGAGTAAAACACAAAGCCTATATCGAGTATATACAACAGCCGCTAGCGGCCCAGTTGACCCCAGACAAACACAAGCCAGCCTGTAGTGAGACTAGCCGCTACACCGTTCATAGTCAGATAGAACGGCGGTTACAGGGTAGCCAAAGCGCGCCCGCGACGCTACCAATTTGTCGAGTCAAGTGCTGTAGTTGTCGGGCGGTGTTCACGGTGCTGCCAAGCTTCATCGCCCGCTATCGCCGCCAAGATACCGACAGCCTGGGAAAGCTGCTGGAGATGAGTCTGGGGATGGGACTGAGCCAACGAGAGACAGCGAGGATCTATGAATGGTCTGACCCAGAAGCGGGGTGGCATCCAGGCTGGATCTGGCATCTAGTCCAATGGTTGGGTAATTTGATACCGGTCTCTCTGCTGTTGATGCGGTTGGGCCTTACCCCCCCGCCCATCTTCTCAGCGATGAGAAGTTTGCCACACTGAACGGCGAACAAATCTACCTATTCTTACTCTCTCAGGAAGAACTAATTTGGTATGCCGAGTGGATGGAGCGCACCGATGAAGCATCCTTCAACGAAGTAATTGTCAATGCGTTAGGGGGCATCGAAGCCTCAGGCCAAAGCGAGAATCTCTGGGCTCCAGATGTCTTCTACATCCCGAAATCAGTCACCACTGATGGTTGGAAATCGGTGCAAAATGCTTGGCAAACCCTGGTGCCAGGCATCGACTTGATTGAATGCAACTTACACGGCAGAAAACGAGTCAGTGCCAGCCTTAAGGACCACGTGAAAGCTAATCCTGACCTCTCTAGAGAGGAGCAACGACAGCTCAAAGATGAGTTTGACCACATCTTTGCGGCTCCGTCAGTCGCAGCTTTCTCGCAACGGGTAAGACGACAACGCGAGCAGCACCTGGATGAACCGATTTTGCTCAAACGGCTAGAGATTCTCAACGATAAACGCATTCTGTTCACCAATCATCTCAAGTTCGAGAGTGCGCCTGCTTTCTCTGCGGCCTTAGACCGCTCTATGCGATTCTTGGACGAGAAATTGGTTCGCTTCGGTCAGTTTCGCGCCGCTGATAGCATTGACCCCATGCTCAATGCCTGGGCCATCGTCAACAATCTCAGACCCTTTCTACCCGATGCCAAAAAAGCAGGCCAATCGTTAGCTGAGTTCTTTGGCGCTCAACTTCACGGCTTGCCTTGGATGGAAGCGCTCAACCTTTGCTCTGTAGCCGCTTTGGACAAGTTGATGCCTCCTATGAAAACATAGGCACTAATTTTAGATCTATCTGGCTGGACAGCTGCTTTGGCTTTGATAGTTTGAATCATAATTGTTTCCAATGAGCGAGGGAACAGCTACGGACCCTTGATTGCTAGCTAGTATTTATCTTGTGCTCTATACCCCCATCCAGGACATTTTATTCTGCTTCGAGCTAGAAACCACGACACACCCACACCCCCGGTTCGGTAACCCCCCCTTCAGCAAACCCCCTGTTATTAAGCACTATAGGGATAACCTTTTGAGCAAACCTATAACTATCCAGATCGGAGCATACACATGGGAAAAGTCGTCGGAATCGACCTTGGAACCACAAACTCGGTAGTCGCAGTCATGGAGGGCGGTAAGCCTTCTGTAATTGCTAACGCCGAAGGTTTTCGTACTACACCTTCAGTCGTCGCCTACGCGAAAAATGGCGATCGCCTCGTGGGTCAAATCGCCAAGCGTCAGGCGGTAATGAACCCAGAAAACACCCTTTATTCAGTCAAGCGCTTCATTGGCCGTCAGTACGACGAAGTCAATAACGAATCCAGCGAAGTCCCCTACAAAATTGCCAAAGTAGGTGGCAACGTCAAAATCGAAACCTCTGACGGCAAACAGTACGCGCCTGAAGAAATTTCCGCTCAAGTTCTACGCAAGCTAGTAGACGATGCCAGTAAGTACCTCGGCGAGAAAGTCACTCAGGCCGTGATTACTGTGCCTGCCTACTTCAACGACTCTCAGCGTCAGGCAACCAAGGACGCGGGTAAAGTTGCAGGCGTCGAAGTCCTGCGGATTATCAATGAGCCAACAGCCGCCGCGCTGGCTTATGGCCTAGATAAAAAGAGCAACGAAACTATCCTGGTATTTGACTTGGGTGGTGGTACTTTCGACGTCTCTATCCTAGAAGTTGGCGACGGTGTTTTTGAAGTACTCGCAACCTCTGGTGATACGCACCTAGGTGGCGACGACTTCGACAAGAAGCTAGTCGACTACCTCGCTCAAGACTTCCAAAACAAAGAGGGCATTGACCTTCGCAAGGACAAGCAGGCGCTTCAGCGTCTGACTGAAGCCGCTGAGAAGGCCAAGATTGAGCTTTCTAGCGTCAGCCAAGCGGAAGTTAACCTGCCGTTTATCACCGCGACCCAGGATGGTCCTAAGCACTTAGAGACTACTCTGACTCGGGCTAAGTTTGAAGAGCTGTGCTCTGACTTGATCGACCGCTGTGGTGTTCCGGTACAGAACGCACTCAAAGATGCCAAGCTCAGCAAGTCTGATATTGACGAAGTCGTTCTAGTCGGTGGCTCTACTCGCATTCCTGCGGTGCAGCAGCTCGTCGAAAAGATCTTGGGCAAAGCGCCTAACCAGACTGTTAACCCCGATGAGGTGGTTGCGATTGGTGCGGCAATTCAGGGGGGTGTCTTGGCTGGTGAAGTCAAAGACATCTTGCTGCTAGACGTTACTCCGCTGTCTTTGGGTGTAGAAACCTTGGGCGGTGTAATGACGAAGCTAATTACTCGCAACACTACCATTCCTACCAAAAAGTCTGAGGTCTTCTCGACGGCGGTAGACGGACAGACCAATGTAGAAATTCATGTTCTACAGGGCGAGCGCGAGATGTCTAACGATAACAAGAGCTTAGGAACTTTCCGCCTTGACGGTATTCCACCTGCTCAGCGCGGCGTTCCCCAAATTGAAGTGACCTTCGACATTGATGCCAACGGTATTTTGAACGTCACTGCAAAGGACAAGGGATCGGGTAAAGAGCAGTCGATTAGCATCACTGGTGCGTCTACACTTTCTGATACTGAAGTCGATCAAATGGTGCGCGATGCCGAATCGAATGCAGACGCTGATAAGGAGCGTCGTGAGCGGATCGACAGAAAGAACCAGGCTGACTCTTTAGCTTATCAAGCTGAAAAGCAGATTGAGGAGCTCGGCGATAAGGTTCCGGCTGAAGAGAAGGAGAAGATCGAGGGTCAGATCAAGGAGCTAAAAGAAGCCCTCGCTGCTGAAGATGACGACAAGATCAAGTCGGAGATGGAGTCTCTACAGCAGGCTCTCTATGCCCTTAGCAGTAACCTATATCAGCAAGGTGCAGCCGCTGAAGGCGCAGCTCCTGAAGATCCTACTAGCGGCGACGACGCTGAAACAGGCGGCGAAGATGACGTGATTGATGCTGAGTTCTCTGAGACTGAAAAGTAAGTTCTAGGTAAGAAGTACTTGTTTGGCTTGAGTTTCTGCTCACTAGACAAGTACGCTCAGTACTCAATCTCTTGAGTCGTTTAGGATAGCTAGTCAAATCTAGCCTCTGTAGTCACCTAGCAAGAAGGCACAAGCGGGTAGATAATCCCGTTTGTGCCTTTTCTAATTAGCGCTGATGAGTGTGTTGATAGCTCTATTTGATGCCAATTAGAGTCAGTAGTCCCTTTCCAGTCAGCAGCTCTATCAGTATGAGTGCTACAAATCCAACCATTGCAGCTCTGCCGTTTAGCTGCTCTGCGTACTTATTAAATCCTTTTTTAGGCCGCTCCATGTTGGGTACCCTAGTCGGCTGAAGGTTGGTTGGCTGAATGTTAGCCATAGTTGTCCTTAAAGATCTATTACTTAACCATTGTCGCTAGCGATCGCGTCCTCAGTCAATGGCTAGCCACCAAGTCTGGCGATCGCATCACCGTCAAAGGTCAGCTCCGCGTCGGATCGGTAAAACTACAGTTCTTTGATGTACAAAAGATCATTTAGCACAGAGGCGGATGCATTCGTGCTTTGCTATGGCACTTTGCGCTATGCAACAAGGGGGGGTAGCCTTTCGTGATGTAGTAAGCAAAGTGCGGAAGGCTATAGTATTGACTTAACTAATTGAATTGATTAGTGTTGTAGTCCGCTGGGAATCATCTGCTTGAGAGGGACGTAGACACCCCTTTGCCAGGAGAATTTTTGTTGGTGATTGCAAATTTGTATAGGCGGTTGCAGAGCCAGCCCTATTGGCCAGCAAGTGTAGCTATCACACTTTTGTTAGTAGGACTTCGGCAGGTGGGTGGACTACAGCCGCTGGAGCTACAGTCGTATGACTATATGACTCGGCTTCGTCCTGATAAGGGGCCTGATCCTCGTCTATTGATAGTCGAGGTGACAGAGCAGGACATCAGCAGACAGAGCGAATGGCCGATGTCTGATCAGACAATGGCTGACCTCCTAGCAGAAATCCAATCGCATTCTCCTCGGGTAATTGGACTTGATATCTATCGAAACATCTCTCATGGGAAAGGGCAGCAGGCGCTCCGTTCGGCGCTCGCTAAGCCAAACGTAGTGGCTATTACTAGCATAGGAATGAGCGCTGATGACGAGATTTCTGCCCCTCCTGGGATGCCTGATGACCAGGTAGGGTTCAATGACTTTCCAATCGACTCTGATGGCGTTTTGCGTCGGGGACTACTGTATGCGCAGGTTGACGGGAAACCGCTTTATTCTTTTGCGCTACAGGTGGGGCTAAAGTACCTCGGCCCAGGAGAAAACGAGCTTTCGGTAAATGGTGAAGCACTAACGATTAGTAAGACTCACTTTCCACTCTTAGATCCTGATTCGGGTGGCTACGATATTGCCGATCCAGGTGGCTATCAGATGCTGTTGAACTACCGCTCTTCTGATTTTATTGCTCGTAAGGTGAGTTTGACAGAAGTGCTCAATGGAGAGGTGTCACCTAGCTGGATAGAAGACAAGATTGTTCTAATTGGTGTAACCGCACCTAGTGAAAAAGATTTCTTTAGCACGCCGTATAGCTCCGGAATAGTCAGAGACTACGTCATGTATGGCGTGATGGTGCATGCTCAGATAGTCAGTCAGCTATTGAGCAGTGTTTTGGATGGAGCTAGCGTTTTTTGGTATTGGCCTAACTGGGCTGAGAATGTCTGGATCTTTACCTGGTCGCTAGCGGGTGGCTTACTGGTATGGCGGATGAAGCGTTCTGCCCTCTTGGGAGGGGCGCTCGTAGGCGGTCTGCTCGTTCTAGGCGGGACTTGTGCGGTTGCGTTCAGCCTGACAGGATGGATACCGTTTGCAGCTCCGGCGCTGGGCTTTCTGCTAACTGGGAGTGGACTGATCACGTACCAGGTTTTTTATCAGTCCTTCTATGACCCCTTGACTGGCCTGCCAAGTCGGGCTCTATTCGTCCGACAGATGGAGCGATCGCTCAACAAGAGAAAAGAGACTGACGTTCATGCTTCTCTAGCGGTACTGGTTCTAGACTTAGACCATTTCAAGGCGATCAACGAAACTTTTGGCCATCGGTTTGGCGACGAGCTGCTGCTGCATGTCGCAGCGCGAATCAAAGCTGCACTGCCCCTGCGTACCAACATCGCCAGACTAGGAGGCGACGAGTTTGCAATTCTCTTGCCCAGCTTAGCTGAAGCTAGTCAGGCAACAAAGACTGCCGATCTGCTGTACAGCACGTTTGCAGAGCCTTCTGTAGTAGATGGCCATCCAATCGCCAGTAGCTTTAGCGTCGGGATCGCACTGAGCCAAGGCGAGCCGCTAGAACAGGCGGAAACGCTGCTGCAAGATGCCTACAGAGCAATGACGCGATCGCGAGTGCTAGGCAAGGACCACTATGAGGTATTCGATCCGGGCATGCGGCTAGAGGCGGTCAAGCGCTTTGAGCTAGAGGGCCAGCTGCGTCAGGCAATTGATAATGAAGAGTTCGTTCTGTACTATCAGCCGATTATTGACTTACGTACAGGTTGGCTATCTGGATTCGAGGCGTTAGTCCGTTGGCAGCACCCGGAGCGAGGATTTGTTTCGCCTGGTGATTTTATTCCGGCGGCTGAAGAAACTGGATTGATTGTGCCCTTGGGCCACTGGATTTTAGAAGAAGCCTGTAGACAAATGCACAAATGGCACCGCCAGTTTGCTCAAGCTAGAGAACTAGTTGTCAGCGTGAATCTTTCAACTAAGCAGTTCAATCAGCCAGATTTAGCGCAAGCAGTAGCAGCAATTCTAACTAAGACAGCTCTTAACAGCAGTTACTTAAAGCTGGAATTAACCGAGAGCGCCGCAATGGAAGATGTTAATGGCACAATCGAGCAGCTGGCAAAACTCAAGGCTCTGGACTTAAAGCTGAGTTTAGACGACTTTGGAACTGGGTATTCCTCTTTGAGCTATTTACACCAGCTACAAACCGACACGCTGAAGGTAGATCGCTCCTTTGTTGGAAGAATGGAGGAGACCGTGACTGAAGATAGTGAGATTGTGAGGACGATTATCACTTTGGGTCACCAGTTAGGAATGGACATCATTGCCGAAGGAATTGAAACGGCAGCTCAGCTAGTCTCTCTACAGAATCTAAACTGCAACTACGGTCAGGGCTATTATTTTTCAAAGCCGTTACCGAAAGAGGAAACGGCAAGACTAATTGCAGCGAATCAAAACTGGCTACAGCAGGATATCGCTGCCTAGCTATACGTAAGGCTGTCTGATGGCTATTAGACTACTCTTAGACGTATGTATTGGTAGATGGAGTAAATCCTATGGCAGGTTCAGTAGAGTGGACAACAGCGGCGGAGGCACTGCTAAAGGAAATTCCTTTTTTTGTGAGACCCGCAGCTCGCAAAAAAATTGAGAAGTTCGCGAAAGAGCGAGAGATCACTGAGATTACTGAGTCTGTGTACCGAGAGGCGAAGCAGCAGTTTGGCCGAAAGCAATAGCCACAGAGTTGTGACGATCAATAAGAAACCCGCTAGTAAAGTAACAAACTTTACTAGCGGGTAGAAGGTGTGAGGATTGGCAAACGTTAGTTGATAGTTTTACTGTCTACTTCAATAACGGTGGCTGACGTAGTGTCGCTGTTCTCGATAGTCGTCTCGGTTGGGACTGTAGCAGTGCTATTGGTAGCAGTGTTCACCCACGCACGGACCCGTCCAAATCGATCTTTGAGCGTGATGTACTGTTCGCCGTAGCGATCGCGCAAAAGGCTGTCTAGATTACCCGCTTGTTTCTGAGTTTGCACCTTGACTTGGGGAAATAGGCTTGCTTTTGCTGTGTTGGCCATAGTCTTCAGAACTTTGATTAGCCGCTCTGTAAAATCTGGCGTACTCTCTTCGGCTTCCCATGCCTGATTGACCGCTTCAGTCGCCTGCTGACTTTTTGATTTGAAAGCAGAAACCGCTTCGGCTGTAACTTCTTTGGCAATAGGACTGATGACAGTACGTCCGGCCTGAAACTCTTCGCGAGTTTCTGAAAAGGCTTGCTTGAGAATTTGAGAGATGCGCTGAGTTCTTTGAGTTCCTTCTTGAGCTAGCGTTTTCAGCTTTTCAACTGTGGTTGGCTCTGTAGCAGAACCGTCTGCGGGAATATTTGAGAGGTTTTCTGGCATGTAGGTCATGGTTTGTTCCTTAGTGATAGTTGCTTGATGACAATAGTGTAAAAGAGGCGAAGCCCTCGACTCAGTTGCTTTGAGGTGCTTTGGCGGGAAAACAAGCAGATCTTTAGCTAGCAGATCTCTAGCTAACAGTAACGGCGTCTACGGTAATAGTTTTAACGTTGTCGGAATCGATGACAGTTTCAATCTCTGTCTTGATGGTGTCATTGAAGCGCTGTCTTTTCTTGAACGCTTCGGTGACAAGCTGACTCACTTCTGAAATTAGGAGACTGGCTATGATACCATCGTCAATCCAGCCAATGATGGGAAAGGCATCTGGTGAGATGTCGAGCGGACTGACTAGATACAGCAGTGTGCCAAGAGATGACAAGCCAGCGATACTGGGTATGTTTGAGGGCTTTGCGATACCAGTTGTGAAAGAGATTGGAGAGTTGTTGTTTCATCTGCGTAGAGGTGGAGGAGGGCTGCTTTGTTTCAACAATCCTATAGTCGCAGATAGATTTGGGGTCGTGAAGTGTGGAAGCTACGCCGAACCTTAGTCGGGGCGGTCGCGAAAGGATGGGCGGTTTACCGAATAGAAGGGATCGGTAGGGATGGATATTCTTCGAGAAGGCGAAGCTTTTGTTCTCAGTGAAGCCCCTTGTGCAGATTACTGCAACAGACCGCTTAGATGTCGAAGCTCGGGCAGGATGAGCTTTTCTAGGGCGAGTTTGACCGCTTTGCTAGAACCGGGGAGGGAGAAGATTAGAGTGTGGTTGTGGATGCCTGCGGTGGCGCGTGAGGCGATCGCACGTGAGCCAATTTCAGCATAGCTAAGCTGGCGAAAGATCTCGCCAAAGCCGGGTAGCTCTTTTTCTAGGAGAGGGGCGATCGCATCAAAGGTCGTATCGCGAGCGGCGATACCAGTCCCACCATTTAATATAATTGCCTGAACATCGCTGCGGATAGCCAAAGTGCGAACTAGCAAAGCGATCTGTTCAGGCTCGTCTTTGATGATTTGATAGTGGCTGATGGTGTGACCTGCCTCGGTGAGATGCGATCGCATCAGCTGACCACTTTTATCGGTAGTCTCGTCTCTAGTATCGCTAACAGTCAGCAGCGCACAGAGAACGCTGGTTTGTGTTGTGTCAGCGTGAGGTGTGCGCATAAGCTATCAGCATCGAGAGCTGGAGAAATATCCTCTACAGGAAACTATCCTTTAGTCAGGCCCAGGCCATTGTCCTCTGCATAGCGGTCCATAAAGCGCATAAAGCGGTCCCACTCGTCTTGGCCGCGCATGACGAATACAGCCTCAATGCCAGCGGGTTCACCATTGACGAACTTGCCGTTGACATCGCGAGTGCTGAGTTCGCCTTCTTCATCTAGCATGTACATGCCAGTGACTTCGCCGCCTTCTTCGACTAGAGCTTTGGGTCTATCAAAGTAGAAGGTAGCCGTCCCATCGGAGAGATCCTTGGCACGGGTAAGACGAATATCGGGAACAACGTCTTCTTTAACGCCACGAGAAAATTGAATTTCAGCCATGATAAAAGTGATTGCGAATACTTAAATTTAGTTTCCCATCTTATTGATCCATTAGTCGAGTCTTGTTAACGGTCTAGTCAAATAGAGCGCGGTAGGATCGCATAGCTAGACGCTGACTTGGTAGCGAGAGGGCAGCTCAGACATGCGCTCTTTGATGACTAGGGCCTGATAGACCATCGCGGAAGCTTCGGCGCGGGTGGCAGTGCGGTTGGGCCGCAGCTCGGTAACGATGGGATGATTGAAAACGAGGGCGAGCTGGGTAGCGGAAGCGATCGCCGCTTTGGCATAGCTAGGAATATCGTTTTGATCGTCGTACGCCTTTAGAGAAGATAGCTGTGGGGGCGATACGGTCTCTAGGTCTAGGCCGCTGGCGAGGGCGAGCAGCGCCTGTAATTTGGTCATAGGAGCATTCGGATCAAAGGTCAGATCGGGAAAACCAGAGATAAATTCGGCCCGGTAAGCTTGCTGAATCACCTCAGCGCCCCAAAAGCTGCTGGGCACATCGCGAAAGCTAATAGCAGGCCGTTTGGCAGGAGGATCAAAAGCGCCTACTAGTAAGACAGCAAACTGAGCGCGGGTCATCGGATCGTCTGGACGAAAAGTCCCATCGCGAAAGCCGCTCAGCCAGCCTTTTTGCACGAGCGCGCTGATGTAGCCCGCCGCCCAGTGACGGTCGGAGAGATCGGCAAAGTTAGGCTTGGCAGTATCGACTTCCGGGATAAAAGGAGAGGCGATCGCAGGGGCTTCGCCGAGGGCGACCAGGGTTTGGTAGACGAGCGCGGTAGTTTCAGCGCGGGTGATGGGAACTAGCGGTCGCAGGCTATAGGTATCGGGATAGTTGACGATGATTTGACGGTTGGTAGCGGCGGCGATCGCTTCGATAGCATACGAGGGGACCTGGGCGCGATCGCTATAGATCAAAAGTGCTTCCGATCGCCCCGTCCCTAGCGACAGTCCGTTGATCAAAGAGACGATAGCCTGAACTCTGGTCATAGGCGCATTTGGCCTAAACGAACCATCCGGAAAGCCGGAGACAAATCCCTGACTTTGCACCTGACGGATTGCAGTCGCTGCCCAGAAATCGCTCGGCACATCCGGAAAGCGCTGACCGGGGCGGATGGTTTCGAGATCCGGGAAGGTGGCAGCGATCAAAGCAGCAAACTGGGCGCGGGTGACCTGGCTATCAGGGCGGAAGGTGCCGTCAATAAAGCCTTTAACCAGGTTGCGGTTAGCCAGAGCTTCCACGAAGGGGGCAGACCAGTGGCCGACGAGATCATTGAAACGGCTGTCGAGACTGAGGGCTTCGGCTTCGCTTTGCCCACGGGGGATAGTAGGGGCTTCGGCTTCGCTCCGCTCGCCGGAAGTACCGGGAGTGATAGGGGTGTTGCCAAGTAAAACGGCGGGGATGGCGGCAGGGTCGGGAATTTGGCTAGAGAGATAGGCAATGCGGCCTTTTGTTTTGGTGGGATTGATCTGGTTTCCGGCAGTGGTGATGGGGGCGATCGCATCGTTGCGGATATCGAATAGCTTGCCTTCAAACTGATTGCTGCCCAGATCTTGGGGATGACCGATGTCGGGCTCGGCCCGGTCCTGGCTCCAGAGGCCGACTTGCTGATTACCAATGGCCTGATTCTGGCGCAGCACAGGGCGGGCAAAGTCCACCACCAGTAGAGCAGTGCGGTTGTTGTTGAACTGATTATTGATAATTAGCGGAGCGGACTGGGCCCGGACGGTAATCGCTTCGCCGCTGGCCGTGAATTGATTTTGGCGAATTTCTGCCCTAGAGCGATCAACTAGGGCAATGCCAGTTGCGCCATTTTGGTCGAACTCATTCTCAGAAAAGAAGGGGCGAGCAGCGGCAGATACCAGAGCGCCGTGCTGCTGACAGTTGACAATGCGATTTTTGATTACCAGTGAAGTGCCTTCTGCCATTACAAGGCCCGTCCCCTGGGGGTTGCTCAGCGTGACACCGCGAAGCTGCGACTGGTCTTGTAGCACAACCGCGACGTTTCTAGATTGGGTTTTAGTGGACTGCCTACTTGACCGGGCGCTAGGCTCCTGGTAGCTGCCGCCCCCGCGAATGGTAACTGTTTGGGGTGAGTCTCCAGCCAGGGTGACGCTAGGCGGGATGACCAGCGGGAACGATTCATTTTGATAGGTGCCGGGGGCAAGCTGGACGATACTGCCTGCAATCGCCCTTTTGAGAGCGGCGGTAATGGTTTGTAGCGGGAATCGGGCGGTGCCTTTTTGACTGTCCTGGCCGTCGGGACTCACGTACATTACTGACATTGCGACCATCTCCTTCGCCCCGTTCCCTGGTATACCAGTAGAATATACCTTTGGAAAGAAAATTCCATGTCAGAGTGGCTAGAGCATAGCGTACACGTAACTGTGGATCGGCCAATTGAGACGGTATGGGCGCTGTGGTCAGATATCGCTCAGATGCCGAATTGGATGAAATGGATCAGTTCTGTAGAAGTCTTGGAAGACCCGGAGCTATCGAGATGGAAGCTAGAGACAACGGGGCTTTCTTTTTCCTGGCTGTCGCGTTTGACGAAGGTGGTGCCTCAGCAGATTATCCAGTGGGAGTCGGTGGATGGACTGCCCAATCGAGGCGCAATCCGGTTCTATGGCCGCAAAGATGGCATGAGCACGGTGAAGATGAGCATTTCCTATGCGCTGCCGTCGATTTTGGCGCGAATGATGATGAGCAGCTCTTTTGTAGATCGGGTGGTCACTTCGACGCTACAGGCCGATCTCGATCGGTTTAGAGAATACGCGATCGCTCATACTGACAAACCAGGTACGGATAAGCCCGGTACTGACAAGACGATTGCCGTCGAGGGTTGAAGCGGGTTGTGATAGATTTGGCAGCTAGAGAAGCACTGCGATCGCACAGCCTCAGCGCCCTATTCATTCAATCGCTGAACTGGTCCGCGCCTGATTCGACAGTCGAACCAGTTTCTCCGCTAAATCAAACCTGTGTCCCCATTGCCAGACGCGGCGTTCTAACCGCATGGCAAGTGGTCCTGACTGAAAAAACGCGGTTCACGCCGACGCTGCGCTATCAGCTCTATTCAGCTATCTGTACTCACCAGCAATCTTTGGATTTAGCGACAGATTCAGAAACAACAGCGCCGTTACTGATCATCGTAGATGCCTTCAAAACGCGGAGTCTGTGGTGTTCGTCTGAGTCTGAAAGTGCCTTGTATGTAGTCGGTCAGCCAATGGCGCTATGGGAAATGCGACTGCGGCAACTAGCGATCGGCGGTGGGCTATATCCGTCTGTTCCTCATGATAGTGGTGCTGATGAGAGCCGTCGATTTAAAGCGCTGCTGCTACAGCTACGCGAAGGTATTCACGGCATTGAAGATATTGCGCATCGACAGTCGTATGCGGCGCTGACGCTGCGGCGACTTTTGCTGATTCAACAAATTCAGCAAAAAGGCTGGCTAGCAGACGATGCGTGGTACTTACAGTCCCGGTTTGGTCAGTGGTTACAACGCCGAGACGAGGACAGTAGCTTTTTCAAGACTTGCTTACAACCGCTCTACCAAAGTCTGGCTCTGCCCAAGATAGAGAGACCAGTGGCACTGCAAGCAGCAGTAGGCGAAGTGCCTTTTTTAGGAGGATTGTTCAATACGCATCAGCTAGAGGGAGCGTATGCGCAGATCTCGATTGAGGATGCGGCGTTAGAGGACGTGCTGGGCTGGCTGGGTGAACAGATGAGCGTGGATGGGCTCAATCCGTGGCTAAGTGGCGCTTTGGGGAATTGGCTAGACTGCTCTGTTAGTAGTTGGCAGGACAGCGCCTGCGAGGGCGGTGGCTGGAGCGGAGATTTGGCATTGGGTCGGGCTGTGTGCGATCGCACCCTAGACAGTTTGATTCAGCAGCGCATCGAACGCACTCCAAAATCTTTTCGCCATTCAGCGTCTCGTCAAACCTTAGCCCAAACCATAGAATCACTAGCGCGCCATCCCAAACAACAGACCCTAAACGATCGGCTATTTACCGCCGACGCTTGGCTATGTCGTCGCCTGATTCAAGATATTCTGCCGACACTGCGGATACTCGATCCAGCCTGTGGCAGCGGACAGCTACTCATCGCCTTTCACCAAAGGCTAACCGAAATATTCAGCATTCTAACTGGCCATATCCAGCAGAACCAGGATGCTCAGCTCAAGATCTGGCGAGCGGGTTTAGTAGAGATGCCAGATAAAGGAACAGCCGAGCCTACCGAGAATTTTGTCCAAGCCTTTCAGAAACGGATTCTCAGCAATCTGCTTTATGGCGTTGATATATCAGAGGATGCCGTAGAGAGCGCCCGCCTGTACCTGCTGATGCATGTAACCCAGACGGCAACCCGTCCAACCGAGATAGAGCCGCTGCTCGATCTAGACTTCAATCTACTAGCTGGCAATGCGCTAATGGGGTTTGTCACCGTTGACGAAGAGCGCTTTGACCAGATCAACAGAGCAGGCAGTGAGCGCATTTTGCAAGGAAATCTGCTCCAGCCGCTCGCCGCCGATAGCTATCAGATGATTCTCAGCGAGAAGAATATTGCGCTAGAGCACTATCAGTCTAAGACTGTACTGCTAGCCAAAACTCACAACGTACCGAGCTATGCAAGAGCTGCCCTGCTAAAAGAAGAGATTCTAGCACTAGACCAAAAAGCACAAAGAAAACTAGACACACTGCTACTGAACTACATGGGGCAGCAGCTAGGCATCCGCTATCGGATCACTCAGCTAGCGGACAAACCCAGGCATCGTCCGCTAACGCAGCAAGATATCGAGAGACTACAGCCCTTTCACTTTGGCTATCATTTCAACGCTATCGTTAAAGCGGATGGATTTGACATTGTGGCTTGCTATCCTCCGCACGGCACTTTTCACCCGACGGTTGCCGATTTTATTCAACAGTTTCCTACCCTGACCACAGCCGCCAACGTCAGTGAAAAGACTTTCAAAACTTCTAAACCTGCACTAGCTAAAGCAGATCCTAAGGTAAGCGCCGCGTGGATGAGCTATCGGGATCAGTTTGCCTATATGAGCGATTATTTTCGGCGGAGTGAGCTGTATGCATATCAGAAGTCGGAGGGAGAAGGAAAGGGGCGATCGCAGCTAGCGATAGAGCGGCTATTCGTCGAGCGATGCTTGCACCTGCTGAGCCCCGATGGCTTGGGCATGGCGGTCGTGCCTGCAACCAGCTTCAAAGCGGCCAAAGCTACTCGGCTCTATCAATTACTGATGAATTCCAAAGGATTTGGCGAGTTTACGTACGATACAAATCCATTAGGGATGCTAGTGATGGTTTGGTCAAAAGCGACAGTAGACTGAATGTAATAAGCACAATTAGCCCAATGCAATTTTCTACAGACGCAGCCTTTTCGACACTATCAGAGCTGCCATTTTTAGAATCCATCTGCTGGCAAGGACAGTCCGCTGCGGTCACTGCACTTTCCGAAGCCGAAATTCTTCAGATGTATGAGCGCAACTGGCGATACCGTGGAGTCATCGCTGACTTAGGCGAAGTAGAGAAAACAAAGCTTTTTCAGCTAGCCACAAAACATCAGTCCTGGTTAGCAAGTGAGCTAGCGCTTCAACCTCCATGCCATTCCGATATCCCATCCACAACCAAATTGTAGAAATTCTGCAAGCCGTCAATCGCGACTTTTTCAGAGACTGCTCTATCTACTTCGGGGGTGGAACGATGCTGGCTCTAGAATACGGAGAGTATCGTCTGAGTCGTGATATTGACTTTCTATGCCCTTATGGAGAACCTTTCTCTCGGTTGCGCCGCTGTGTGTTTGATCGCGGTTATGGCGCACTCTTTGACCTAGAGAATCAGTGCGAAGAGATTCGCTTTCCTAGAGACCTGCGTACCGACCGAGACGGCGTGCGGTTTGCACTACAGCACAAAGATACTGTCTTGAAGTTTGAGATTGTAGCGGAAGGTCGCGTCGCCCTAGAGCCACCGATCCAGCCAGCATGGTCTCCGGTTGCTTGTTTGAGCGTAGTCGATCAGATTACTGAAAAACTTCTAGCCAATGGCGATCGCTGGGCAGATCGATCGGTATATGCCCGTGACCTAATTGATCTAGCAATCCTAGCGAGCAAAACTGATTTCTCTGATGAAGCGCTAACCAAAGCAGAAAATGCCTACCCGACGATTGAGCCGCTTAAGCGCTCTATTCGGGCCTTTCAAGCGCAGCCAGAATACCGCATGCAATGCTACGAAAGACTTCAGATTGAGTCGCCATCTATTGTAATTGAGGGGCTAGACCTGCTGGCCGTCAAGTTTGGCTTATTACCATTCGACCGACAGGCCGCAGAAATTGATAGAGCTAAGTAACGGAGCTAAGTAAACGCTACGACCGCTACATATAAAGCAAAGCTGATAAAAACTGCCGCTCATACGCTATACATAGAGACGCGAAGCCACGGAGTAAGCGATGAGCGAAGATCGTCAAGCCTTTTTACTTTCTGACTCTGCTATGCAAGCGGTAGGCTATTCCACCTACAAAAACTTTCAACCACCCACAAAAGTAGGACTTAGTGAGCTAAAAGTCTGGAAGCAGAGAGTTATCGCTTTTCAGGATCAGCTTTCTGTTTCCGAACAGCAGGGCAGTTTGTTTGGGGCTAGCGAGGATGGCACCACATTAAACGATCTGGTTAGCGCGATCGCCCCTTTCGACCTTCGCAAGCAAAACACCGAATTCTGGCGCTGGCAGTTTGACGATGTCGGCGTCGCCGCGATGTACTTTGTAATCGACTACGCCCACACTGCTCACAGTCGTCCGGTCATTCTGTACATCGGTGAGACCATCAAGTCCAATCAGCGCTGGAAAGGCGAACACGACTGCAAGCGCTATCTGCTGAACTATCGGCAGGCCCACTACGACAACGGCCTCGCTAGCGAGCTAGGCATTGCCTTTTGGCCAGAGGCTCCGTGCGATCGCAAAGCCAGACAGCAGCTAGAATCAGCCCTAATTCGGCACTGGCGATCGCCCTTCAATAAAGAGAACTGGCGCTTTTGGAACACCCCTTTCGTAGAAAGCCAAGCTTGACTGGTGCTATAGTTTCACCTAATCAGCAGCATCTATTAGAAGCAAAGGTAGGTAGAGAACGGTATGCGCCTCACGAAATTTAGTCCAAACCTTGGGACGCGCTCCGTCAGGCAGACAGGCAGACAGATAGACAAACAGTCGAATAAGAAGCGTTTCACAGCGGCGATGCTATCTGTTCTAGGCGCAGGTATGCTGAGCGCCTGCAATCCTCAACCCACCTCCGAAACTAGCGAAACCCCTCAAACCGATACCCAAACGCTCAGACTGCTCTACTGGCAGGCTCCGACCACCTTAAACCCTCACCTGTCACCTGGCAGCAAAGACCGCGAAGCGGCCAGCCCAGTTCTAGAACCCCTCGCCGCCTACAACGAAGCTGAAGCGCTAGAGCCCGTCCTCGCCGCCGAAATTCCAACAGTCAAAAATGGCGGTATCAGCGCCGATGGCACCACCGTCACCTGGCAGCTCAAAGAAGGTGTCTTGTGGTCAGACGGTGAGCCGTTCACAGCCGAAGACGTGGTGTTTACCTACGAATTTATCACCAGCCCCGAAGTCGGCTCTACCTCTACAGAGTTCTATGGCGAGGTCGCCAGCGTCGAAGCCATAGACGATCTCACTGTAAAGGTGACCTTCGCCCAGCCGACACCCGCTCCGATGAATCCCTTTGTCGGTGGTAGCGGCATGATCTTGCCAGAACACATCTTCGCAGACTACGTGAGCGCCCAGGCTCGCTCTGCACCGGGAAACACCTCCCCAGTAGGGACGAATGCCTTCATGGTGACCGAGTTCAAACCGGGCGATACGATTGTCTACGAGCCCAACCCAAACTTTCGCGGCGAGCCTCCTGCCTTTACTAGAGTGGAGATGAAAGGCGGCGGTGATACTGTCTCAGCGGCGCGCGCCGTGCTACAAACTGGAGAGGCGGACTACGCCTGGAATGTTCAAGCGGAACCGGCGGTGATAGAAGGGCTAGAGGCTGAGGGCCAAGGCGAGATGACCTATGTATTCAAGCCGCTGATGGAGCGTATCTATATCAACTTTTCGGACCCGAATGCGGAGGTGAAGGGAGAGCGATCACAAAAAGACACCCCGCATCCCTTCCTTTCAGAAAAACCCGTCCGTCAGGCGATCAGCCTAGCCATTGATAGAGAAACCATCACCACTCAGCTCTACGGCGAAGCAGGCACCGTCGCTACTAACTTTGTCGTTGCTCCAGACAAATACGCCTCACCAAATACAACCTACGCCCTCGATCTTCAGCAGGCCGCACAGCTCCTAGACGATGCAGGCTGGGTCGATACCAACGACAACGGCATCCGAGACAAAGACGGCGTGGAAATGGAGCTGCTGTTTACCAGTTCTGTAAATCCGGTTCGACAGAAAACTCAGGAGATTATTAAGCAAAGTCTAGAGTCAGTTGATATGTCGGTCGAGCTCAAGAGTGTAGAAGCCGGAGTCTACTTCGGCGATGCGACCAATCCTGATTCTGTGAGCCGCTTTCTCGCGGATCTACAGCTATTCGCCTTTGATAGTGAAACGCCCGAACCCGACTCGTACATGGAGCTGTACGCCTGCGATCAAATCGCTCAAAAAGAGAATCAGTGGTCAAAATCAAATTCTTCTCGCTACTGTAATCCCGAGTATGACGCGCTGTTAGATCAGCTTGCTCAAGAGATCGACCCAGAGAAGCGAGCCGCGCTATTTGTAGAGATGAATGATTTGTTGATTGAGGATGTGGCGCTGATTCCCTTGGTAAGGCGGAGTGATGCGTATGCGATCGCCAGTTCTCTCACCAATCTAGAATTCACCCCCTGGGCCGCGAGTACCTGGAAGATGGACGGCTGGGGAAAAACGTGACTGCGATCAGACAGCATGCTCAAGTACCTCCTAAAGCGTATTCTCCTCGCCATTCCCACCTTGATTGCCATCAGCATGGTGATCTATCTCGTGCTGTCACTGGCCCCCGGCGATCCGCTAGGCGAACTCGCCAACAGCCCCTCTATCACCCCCCAAGTCCGAGAGAACATCCGCCGCGCCCTTGGTCTCGATCAGCCAATCTACATCCGCTATATCAAGTGGGCCGCTGCCTTTCTCACTGGCAACATGGGCTATTCCTTCGTCAATCCCCTCCCAGTCAGTGAGCTGATCTGGCAACGTTTACCCGCAACGCTTTGGGTGGTGGGCAGTGCCTATATCTGTTCTATCCTGATCGCTTTTCCCCTCGGCGTGATCTCTGCGCTCAAACGCTATACCTGGATTGATCAGCTCGCCACTACCTTTGCTTTTGCCGGGTTCTCTGTTCCACCTTTCTTTACCGGGCTGCTGTTTATTCTGTTGTTTAGCGTCACCCTCGGCTGGCTACCCTTCATCTACGACAGCACCCTAGTCGTCAACAGCACTAGTAGTCTTTGGCAGCAGATACAACAGTCCATCATGCCCATAGCCGTACTCACGCTATTTCAGACGGCAGTGCTGATGCGCTACATTCGCGCTGCGATTATCGAGCAGCTCAACCTAGACTATGTCCGTACGGCCTATGCCAAAGGGCTCAGCAGCGCTCAGGTGATTTTTCGTCACGTGCTACGCAATGCGCTGATTCCAGTTGTGACGCTAATCGCGCTAGAAGTGCCTGCCGTATTTACCGGTGCGCTCGTAACCGAACAGGTGTTTCGCGTGCCGGGGATTGGCTCACTGCTAATCGACTCTATCAACCGTAACGATACGCCAGTGGTACTGGCGATTACCTTTGTCTATGCCATTTTGATTGTGCTGTTCAACCTGGTGGCCGATATACTTTACGGCGTTCTCGATCCGCGAATTCGTTATTGATGCGCCGTTTAACAGGATAGTCGCAAATGAAGCAGTCGTACCAAACGCTACCGTGATGAAAAATCAGCTTTATACAAATACATTCTCTCGCTTTTGACAATTGTTTCTTCTACTTTTGTGAGTAGAAGAACTTCGTTCTCTAGAGCGCTAAAGTCGATTGGATTGATAGAAACTATCAGAAACTCTGGCTGCTGCTGAGCAAAATCTTTAACATTTGCGGTGATAATCTCACTGGTCTCTTCTTCTATGTTGTAGAGAATATCTGCAAAGCTGGCATACCTGTTCGCTTGTGCGTAGTAGGCCTTTGTTTCTAGGTAGCTGATTAGCCCTGTCATCAGCCGACCGTTCTGCGCGAACAGAGGCAGGTCTTCGAGCTGGTGGGTTTGGATGTATTGGGCGATCGCCCGACTAGCAGAAAAAGGATAGATCATATCTATCGCGTAAGCCTGAACACCGCTAACGCACTGAAAGAGCAGCAGCGTAGTCAGCAGCAGCCCACCGACAATTGGCCTTCTAGCACGAGACGAAAAATCTTGCAGTCGAGCTTCTTTGCGACGGGTAGACCAGGTGGCCAGCCACAGACTGACGATCAGCACAATCATCAGATGCCCATTGTGACGAGTGCTGCCCCTATAAACAAGCACAAAAAAGCTATAGAGGCTCAAGCTAGCGCTGAGATATAGCCATAGATAAAGCGGTGTTTTACTCAACGCTTTGAGCGTCCAAAAAACGATTGCAGCCGCTAAAGTCACCGCAATCAGGTTACCGACTTCTAGCCCGCCAATCCTACCGATCCCTTCTGGGTCGGTCAGAAGATGAGTGGTCCAAAAGTGCATCTTAAACCTAATCATTGGGAAGTACGAGCGTGCAAACGGGTCGACTAATCCAGTGACCTTATTTATCAGCGCGATCGCCTGCTCGACCTGATTCATCTCAATAGCTGAGAGCGAACCTGGAGCCTGCGCCACTTCTAAAGGACTATCTGTTTTTGGAAGTGCGACTGTCCGAGTTAACTGCGCTAGAGAACAGCCCCAGCCTACTATCAAGATTGCTAGCGTTGGCAAAGCCCTATCTATGGGGACTCGCAAAATATGACGACCACCCGCCGCCTGCGATGGCTTTGATTCGCTTCTCAGTCTAAGAAGCATCACCGAAGCGAGCGTCAAGCTAATTAGAAAGCCAAACGCATTCGCATTAGCGATTAGTGCCAATACCAGTGCAAGCAGCCAATAGGCTGGCTTACGGCGAGCGTAGAAAACACAGAACAAAAGAATTAGAAAAACGCCAATCGCGTAGTTGCGGCTGATGATGCTGTATTCATAGAAAAGTAGATAGCTAAAGCTTAGCAGACCTTTTTGGACAATCGAAAAGGGAGACTTTTTGACGATTAGTACGACAGAGCCAACTGCTAGCAGCAGATGGAAAACCTGCATAGCCAACGGATTGTGTGTCCACCGAGTTATTAGAAATAAACAGGCATGCCAAAGGATCGGATGGCCTTCGTAGCGAGTATGCGCATATAGATCTAGCAGGGATGTGCTGTCTCTAGCAATTAGCCAGGCTTGCGCCTCATCTCGCCAGATCTCATGATTGAGAATACCTAACCAGCCCAGCCCAAAGAATAGCGCAATCAGCCCAGTCTCCACACTTAGCAGCGAACGGAGGCAGCGACGTAACCTAGATGAAAGCTGTTTAGAACTTAGCGCTGCGCTCCCTGAGATGATAGACATAGTTCTTCTTGGGTACGGCAAGGTGGGTACGGCTCAAGACAAAGCCTCCTATTCCGCCGATGACGCACTCCATTTCTCCCAGAAAAAGCCCGTAGCAGTCGCTACTTGAGAGAGCAAAAATAGGCCCGATACCTGTAGAGGCCCATCGACTTCCTTATGCTTCAAGGGGTAGGTAAGTAGATCCGTGTAGAAAGTAATGGGTTCGACCTTGATAGTCTCTTCGGTGCGCTGCGCTCTGGCTTTGTGAAAGCAAAAAGCGCCTCGGCCATAGCCAAAGTGCTGCCGCCAAAAAGACTTCAGAGAAAGCGCATGGGCATGATGGATAGTCGCCTGCGGTGCGTATTGCATCGGATAGCCGCACTGCTGCCAGCGATCGCACAGCTCTCGGTCCTCAGCCGCCGCCAGCGGAAAGGAAACGTCAAAGCCGCCGATCTCTAGAAAGTGCGATCGCGACATCGCAATATTATTAGACGCAAAGAAGATGCCCTCAGCCGTTGAGCCGTAGTACTCGTAGATGTAGTCGATCAGCGCCTGCGAAGCAGTGGAGTATAGATTGTGCGGTAAGGCGTTGATAGTGTGTCCGCCAACCATCGCATCGGGATGCGCTTGAAGGGCGATCGCAAACTGCCGTAGCCAGTCAGCCGCAGGCATGCAGTCGTCATCTGTAAAAGCAATATAGTCACCTTTGGCCAGCCGCGCTCCAGCATTTCTAGCCGCCGCTGGCCCCGCATTCTCCTGTCGCAAAAGTGCAACATCTAGCCTTGTGCGAAAAGGCTCCACCACAGCGTCCAGCGGCTGCACGCTGCCGTCGTCGACGACGACAACCTGATAGCGATCCTGGGGATAGTCAATCTCCACAAGTGCCTGTAGACATCCTTTCAGCTCTGCTGGTCGGTTGTACGTTGGTACCACAATAGAAAAAGTAGGATAGTCCATCGAACCTAGTATGAGTGGGTGAAGTATGAGTGGGTGAAGTATTAGGTAAGTAGAGCGTGGAGGCAGCAAAATCATCTAGAAGCTGGACCTTTAGTCTCATTCATGCGGCTAAGGTACTGATTCAAAAAAGGCAGTCCGCCGATAGCAGGTAGCAGATATCTAGAAGTACAAAGCAGACCTAGCGCCGCGCCTGTTGTTTGACTAAAGTAGGGCTGGTAGAGAAAAATCAGTGCGGCGTCGCGAGTACCCACACCTGCAAACGTCAGCGGTAATAGTCCCGCAAGAATAGCCAGCGGCGAAAGCGCTAGGTTAGTTAAGGGGTTGACCCAGGCGTTTAACGCCAGAATAAAAAACCAAATCTGTAGCAGATGTAACAGCCAAATAAAGATAGAAGTCGCAGCAATCACCCCAAGCTGACGGCGATCGCTCCAGAAATACGCTTGCATCTCTTCCCAGGAGCTTTGCAGTGATTGTATCTTTCTCTCTGCTTTATTGGGCGCAATCTTTTGCAGCGATTTAAAGACAAAGTGAGAAAACCGACGAGAGGCTAGTACCATCACGCCAAAGACCAGCCCGCTGGCAATCGCTAGCGTAATAGAGACGAAAAAGGAGTCTTTCACGGGATAAAGCAGCAGCCCAAAGCTACACCACAGCAGCAGCGAGAGAAAATCACAGGCTTTTTCAAAAACGACAATCGACAGTGAGAGCGTGCCGCTAATGCCGCTGCGATCGCGCATGAAATAAGCCTTAGCAATATCTCCCATCTTGGAAGGCAAAACCATATTCAGCACGCTTGCTGCTAGGATCAGTCGGTTTGATTCCCACAGTCCTAGATTGACTTGGCTATGCACAATCTGCTGTGGCCGCCAGCTAGAAAAAAGCGTGATCGGCACCACCATCCCCAGAGCGATGACCATCCAAGCTAGATGGCAGCTTCGAAAGACCGCTATTAGACCCGAGAAGTCAATGCGACTGTAGATGATCAACAGAATGACAGTACTGACAAAAAGAGAAAGCAAGCGCTTTATAGTAGAAGTTGCCTGTCGACGGTTAGATGCTAGAAGTATCTTCAAGTAAAATTAAAAATTGAATCGCTTCTTTAAAGTGTTTGTAAAGATGATCTAGATGAGAAAGTATTCTCTTAGTTCTTCTGTTGCTTAGTTTTCATAGTTATTTTTATTGAGATACTAGCTAGTCTTACCTAGTTTTACTCTAGTATCGACTTTATTGGTAGAGATAATACAGTCGGTTTTTACACAGGCAATCTCTGTACAGCCAGTTTCCACGTAGGCACTCAGCTGTGCCATATGTCGAGGTTTGCGATCGCTCTAACGCGCCCAAAACTACCAGCTGATTAAGCGACACAATTACAGTAGAGCAACTACAGCTTACAAAAAGACGACTGTTCTGATGGCTTCAGAACAGATCTACATACAGAATATTTACTCAACAAGAACGTTCTCATACCCAATGATGACCAGCTTTATCAGTCGGTCAATCGGAGAGAACGGCTGTCGATCTCTAGCTTACAGGCACCTGGCTTGCAATATGTCCTATTTGCGGTGGTAGCGGCGATCGCCGTTTGGGTTTCGCACTCGGCTGCTTTTGTAATTGCCGGCATGGGGCTGTGGCTACTGGGGATCGTGGTAGAACCCATGTAGCTGGCACTCGCCGAGTGATTTAAAGCTCACTATTTATACGCAGTTCAGCGCCTCTCGGATGCATCCTACTTTGCTGTAGATGCCTACGTATGAGCAAGCTATCAGGTCAAGTTATGTAAAATCAAGCACATAGAAACACCAGCTACCCTAACAGTGACGAGCGATCGCTGGTGTTTGAGCCCGAAAATTTTCGAGCTTCTTATAAATTAATGCTTCTCAGCAAGTACTTCTGAGTCGCTTATGACCAAGCTTCATCCACATTCATATTGGCTTCGTCGTGAATGTAATCGGGCTTTTGCTGACGCGGTAGCTGTCCGGATAATACTAAATGCGCCATTGTATCGCAGATCACACGAGTAGCCATTAGCGCGGTCATATCGCTGACGTCATACGGCGGCGAGACTTCGACCACTTCTATCCCACAAACAGGGACTCTTTCAACAATCTTGCCGAGTAAATAGAGCGCTTCGCGCGGCAGCAGTCCGCCCGGTTCTGGCCAGCCCGTTCCCGGCACGAACCCAGCGTCAATACAGTCGATATCGAAGCTAATCCACACGCAGTCAGTCCCTTTAGTGGCTCGTTCTACGGCAAAATCCACGGCTGCATCTAACCCCATATCCACAATATCGGTCACGGTTAGAATGTTGGTCGCCCGCTCTCTACACACCTTTACGCCAGGGCGCGGTACCTGCCAGCCGCCAATGCCAAGCTGCACCAAATTCTCGGCAGGCGCATTGGCCATATTGGTAGCGTGAAACCAGGGGCAGGTATGCATCCGCTCGTCTAGGTCTGTTTCTTGCGTATCGACGTGACGGTCAAAGTGGATAATGCCAACTTTTTTATCGCCTAGGTGTCGGCAGATACCTCGCACGGTGGGAAAGCCAATCGAGTGATCGCCGCCTAGAATAATCGGCAGTGCGCCGGACTTGAAATACGTGAGCAACGCCTTTTGAAATCTGGTCAAAAGATTTTTCGTTGTTGGCTGGAATGGTGAAGATATCGCCAACATCGCCAAGCTTGATCTGTTCTCTAAGATCGACGCCCAGCTCGAAGTTGTAAGGTGTGTACAGTGCCGAGATTTTGCGAATGCCTTGAGGGCCAAAGCGGGTTCCAGGGCGATAGGTAGTCCCAGAGTCATGAGGGACGCCAACGATGGCAACATCGTAATTGCCGATTAGATTGGCATCTTCTACGTAGGGAGCCTTCATGAAGGTGTTGATCCCAGCGTAGTGGGGCAGCTCGCCTCTAGAGAAAGTGGAGATAGTGCGATCGCGTATACTCTGCGCCGCCTCTAGTCCATAGGCCAACCCTTGATCCACTTCCTGCTGCCATCCGGTCAGAGGAAGCTGATTTTCTTTTTCTAGTGCGCGCTGTGCTTCAGAAAGTCCGTCTGGGTTTTGAAAGGCAGAATCACTTGAGGGGGCAGATGTCATAGGAGAGCCTTAAACGTCGATAGGAAGAATGACCGTGCAGATCATAAATCATTGAGGCGTTGCAATTTTAGTAGAAGGCTTCTGTTTTAAAGAAAGGTATCAAAGCAAGAAATGACTTGATTGCGATCACCTTTTGCCGTCTGCTCAATTTGGCTCACTACCCCTTCTGCGCTATGCCTCTCCAGTAATGGACAGCTCACCCACCCAAACACGAGGACAAATGCCTCCGGGAGTGACTTCCGCTTCCGGCTCTATGTGAACAATGTTCTTAAGCACTTCACGGAAATCGCCCGCAACCGTTGCTGATTCAACGCTAATTCGCTTGCCTGCTTTAATCAACCAGCCGTCAAACGGAAGGGAAAAGGAGCCCTGCAACGCATTGACACCCGCATGCAGCGCCTGCAAATCATCAATTAAGACCACGCCGTCAGCTTTATCTAGCTGATAAGCCTCCTCTGTCGACTCACCCGGTAAGACTTCTATATAGTTCAAACCAACGCTTACCTTTGCACCAATGCTGGCATGTCCAGTGGGCTCAGCGTTCATCCGCTTGGCCGTGCCTGCGCTATGCACAAAGTTCTTCAGAATGCCTTTCTCAATTAGTGCCAAGCGACGAGTTGGCGTACCTTCACCGTCAAAGGTCTCTGCAGAGACATTCTCTGGGTGTAGCTCGTCGTCATAGACAGAAAGCTGCGGGCTAGCCACCTGTGTACCAATAGAGTCAGCAGTAGACAGCGAGCGATTATCGAGAATGTTCTGCGCGTTATACATATTAGAGAAAGCGCCCAGCAAGCTGAAGAAAGCCTCAGCCGAAAATACAACAGGATATTTACCTGAGGTAATTTTCTCGTAGTCTAGGTGGCTGATTGTTTTTTCAGCAGCCTCTTTCACACAGTCGCTTACGTCTAGCTGAGCAAGTCCATTTTTCACTCGCATTGCGCCCGCCGCGCGGGGTTTGCGACCTGCTTGTTCTGTCTTTCCATATAGATAGACAGAGGCGTAGGTACGCTCTTCGCTGCGCTGTGCGCCTTCACTGTTCAGGTAGAACCGTTCAATGTCTCTTTGGGCGATGCCGTTGTAGGGAACGGATGCAATCGCCTCATGCGATTCCAACACCCCTTTCTCTGCATTCACCAGAGTCTCGATCAGCTCAGGCACAGGGGCAGGCTCAGACTTAGTGAAATCGACCTTGGCCGTTGGCTCTTTTGCCTTCGGGCTAAAGTCAGGCGCGTTCTCTTTGACCCCAAACGAGCTGGCTTCGTAAGCGGTTTTCAGCGCCATCTCTAGGCCCGTTTCATCGACGACAGACGTCGATGTCACGCCGATTTGATTTTGATCGTTCCACACTCGGACGATCACGCTAGAGCGGTTAGACGCCTTGACCTGCTTGGGCTTGCCTTTATCGACTTGGACGCTGGTTTCGTCTACAGAGGAGCCGTAGATATCGTATTTGGCAATGCTGAGCTTTTGTGCGATCGCCTCAGCCTGCTGTGAAATTGTTTGAACCTTCGCCATTATCGTCCACCCACTGTAATATCATCCACTCTGATGTGAGGCTGACCGACCGTCACATACACGCTGCCGCTCACGGAGCCACAGAAACCTGGTGCCAAACTAATATCGTCCGAGCACATTGAAATCTTGTTCATAATCCCAGTCGCTTCGCCAATCAGCGTGGCTCCCTTTAGCGGCTTGGTAATTTTGCCATCTTCGATCAGATACGCCTCATCTACCGCAAAGTTGAACTGGCCAGTCGGTCCGACGCTGCCGCCGCCCATCTTCTTGCAATAGATGCCTTTATCCACCGAGGCAAACAGCTCTTCTACGGTGTGATCGCCTGGTGCGATATAGGTATTGCGCATCCGAGAAGCCGCCGCGTGGGTATACCCCTGACGTCGACCGCTGCCCGTACGCGGATGCCCGGTGCGCATTTCGCCCGCTCTGTCCGAGATAAAGTTTTTCAGAATGCCATTCTCGATTAGCAGCGTCCGCTGGACTGGCATCCCCTCATCATCCATATCGATGGTGCCAAACGCTTCGGCTGAGAGCCCCTCATCCCAGGCGGTCAAACTCTCATGAGCAACTTTCTGACCTTTCTTATTCATGAAAGGCGTGGTCTCTTTCTCAATCTGAGTTGTTTCTAGCAGGTGACCGCAGGCTTCGTGGAAGATGACGCCACCAAAGTGGTTCGCCATGATGATGGGATAGTTGCCGGACTCTACATAGTCGGCATACAGCATATTGCTGGCAGCTTTAGCCACATCCTCAGCGGTTTTGTTGTAGTCCCAAGCAGTCAAAAAGCTAGGATCGCCCGTATTACCCAGACGCTCGCCAATCGAGGAACGATGCTCACCGTCAGCGCAAAGTAGAGTTGAAGCCGACCGACTGAGTCAACCGCACGTCGCGAGCAAACGTGCCATCGCTAGAGGCAACCAAAACTTCCTGGCAGTCACGGAAATAGGCGGCGCGACGAGCCTGCACATGCTCAGCTTTTTCAGCTAGCGCGGCGTTGGCTTCTAACAGCACCTCGCCCATCGTCTGCATAGACGGACAGCTAGCGAGCCAGTTATCTTTACCGCGTCCTAGACCGTAATCACGCAGCGGCTCTAGGTTTATTTCAGGCACGCTAGCGGTCGAATCTGGCATCTCTAGGCCCATGATGGCCAGTCCTTTTTCCAGAGCGGCCTTTAGCCCCTCAAAGGAAAGATCATTCGTACTGACGTAGCAGTCGGAGCTACCCTTGAACACGCGTACGCCCGCACCAGAAACTAGACTAGGCGAGATGCTGGTGATCGCATCGTCCTCTGCTAAGCAGCTGATGTAGTTCTTGCGCTCTAGGAAGAACTCTACGAAGTCAGCGCCGACAGCTCGGCCTAGACCTAGCAGGGTAGAGAGCGGCGCTTCCCAAGTCTGGTCAAATTTGTCTGGAGTCGCCGTGTAGCTGAGCGAAAGAATCTGCTCTAAGCGCAGAGGCTGTTCAAAAATAGCGGCTGTCATACCGTAGCAAGTCCTGTTGATATCTTTGTCTTTCAGTCTACCAAATCCGCTAGGAGATGGGCGTCGTCTCCGTCTTCAGTTGAGATCAGCTGTGCTCAAAATCTGTAAAGATTTTCAGGAATGGTGGTGATATACGGGGTATCTACAACACGATGAAGCAGACATTCTTGATATATCTGGGAATCGTAGAGTGTATAGCCGCTGCTATTCCAGAAAGAGCTATTTAGAACGTTTACCTTATTGTTAATTTGCGAGTCACTAAGCTGTGCAGTCTGTCTACTGGTTTTGTTTAATTATTGGCGGTGTCTTTGTTGCGCTCTCCCTAGTTGGTGGTGATCTCTTAGATGATTTTGACGCAGACGCAGACGCGGATTTTGATCTAGAAGCTGATCTCGATGCCGATTTTGATGCGGATGCGGATTTTGATGGCGACTTCGACGGCGATCTAGACGCGGACGCCGATACAGACTTACAAGTCGATACTGATCCCGATCTGCTGCGCTCTTATGCTCGCAAGCAAAAGAGAAGCTTTTTTAGTCTGTCTACGCTGACAAGCTTCAAGTTCTGGACGTTTGGTGGATTTTTCTTTGGCTTGACTGGCCTGGTAATGGGAGCGCTAGAGCCAGAGCTAGGGGTTGCGCTGATTTTTGCGATCGCGCTAATCATGGGCATCCTCTGCGGCGGTACCCTAGTGGGCATCTTGCGCCAGCTCAAGCACCGTCAGGTGGACAGCTTGCTACGCAGCGAAGATTTTGCTGGACTAGTCGGCGTTGTCGAGATTCCCTTTGATCTTAAAAGCAAAGGTAAAGTCACCCTAGAAGTCGGCGATGCCACCTTGCACCTAGTCGCGCAAACCGATGAGGAACGAGCGTTTGGCGTTGGCGATTCGGTTCTGGTTGTGGGCCGCACGCAAGATCGCCTTTGGGTCGTTTCAGCCGAGAACGCAGCGTCAAATCCTGCTAATTCTCGCTATTAAGTTTTCTGATCTAGTTTTTGTGATCTATTGATTTTCGGAGTAATCAGCCGTGAGTGAACCTATTTCTCAACTAATTTCGCCTAGCTTAAACAGCCCGTCAGATAGACCACTAGATTCTTCATCCGTTGATGTGGGCTCTAGTCAGCGCGACCAGCTAGTGAGTCAAGTCGGCACACAGCCTGCTGAATCTCAACAGGCAATCAACACCAGTCAGGTAGCCCTAGGCGGCTCTATTGTTCTGACCTTAATTGTGATCACCGCAGTGATTGCATTCCTCAAAGCCTGTCTAAGAATCTGTAAGCCTAATGAGATTTTGATCATCTCGGGCCGTAAGTATAAACAACCAGATGGTAGAGAAGTCGGTTACCGAGTCGTCTTTGGCGGGCGGGCCTTGGTGATTCCAATCCTTGAGCAGGTGGAAAGGATGGATATGACCACCATGCCGATTCCGGTAGAGGTGAGCAACTCCTACGCCAAAGGAGGAACGCCGCTGAATATCCAGGCGATCGCAAACGTCAAAGTCTCTAGCAAACGCAATATTGTCGGCAACGCTATCGAGCGATTCTTGGGCCGCAACCGCTCCGAAATTCGCCGAGTTGTCCGCGAAACGCTCGAAGGAAACCTGCGCGGCGTCGTTGCAAACCTAACTCCAGAGCAGGTAAACGAAGACCGACTGAACTTTGCCGAGCGGATCGCCGAGGACGTAGCTCGCGATCTAAACAAGCTAGGTCTACAGCTAGATACGCTCAAGGTTCAAAGCGTCACCGATGACATGGGCTATCTCAGCTCGATTGGCCGCAGGCAAATTGCCAAAATTGTCCGCGATGCCGAGATTGCCGAAGCAGAGGCACTTGGTCAAGCAGAGCGGATTGAAGCCGACTGTCAAAAGCGGGCCGAGATGTTCAAGTCTCAGGCGCTGACCATCACTCAAGAAAAACAAAATCAGCTGCGAAAAATCAAAGCCGAGCTTGACCAGCGATCTAAATCCGAGGAAGAACGTACGGCGGCGGCAGCTAAAGAAGCCAGAGCTAGAGCTGAACAGCAATTGCAAACCGTTCGGGCCAAGCTAGAAAGACTGCGTTTGCAAGCTGATGAGGTTCTACCTGCTGAAGCTCGTAGAGAAGCGCAAGCCCTGCACGCAAAAGGTGCGGCTGCGGACACTGCCGAAAATGCAAAAGCGGCAGCAGCCGTCAACGAGATGCTGGCCCAAGTGTGGAAAGAAACTGGAACTAGCGCTAGCCAGATCTTCTTGCTTCAGCAGATCGAGATGATACTAAAAGAAGCTGCGGCCATTCCCCATCGGATGAAACTACAGAATATCAACGTGATCGACAACGGCGATGGTAAGGCGATCGCCAGCCTAGCGAACGTCTATCCCGAAATCGTTAGACAGTTTCTAGACGAGGTTAAACAGACCCTCGGCATTGATGTCATTGGCACCCTCAACTCAAACAGTATTAATAACGTAGATGCTGAGCTTGAGCGTAGTGCCAATTAGCTATCAACCTAAAGCCACCTCACTAACCTAAATCCACTTATCAGGAGCGCAAAACAATGGGAGGACTCATCATTGTCCTGCTAGCAGCAGCCGGACTCGGTTCTTTTACAATCAAAAACCTCTACTACATCTGTCAGCCCAACGAAGTGCTGATCTTCGCAGGCAGCAGTCGCAAGATGGGTAATGGGAAAGTAGGCTATCGACTGGTTAAAGGCGGTAGCAGCATTCGCACCCCCCTGCTTGAAAAGGTGATGCGAATGAACCTGACCAACATGATCATCGAGCTAAAGGTCTCTAATGCCTACTCGAAAGGCGGCATTCCGCTGCATGTTTCAGGCGTTGCCAACATCAAAATTGCAGGCGAAGAGCCCACTATTCACAACGCGATTGAGCGTCTGTTGGGCAAGCCGCGCAAAGAAATCGAAAAAATGGCAAAAGAAACCCTAGAGGGCAATCTTCGCGGCGTGCTAGCTAGCCTCACTCCTGAGCAGGTGAATGAGGACAAAATCGCCTTTGCCAAGAGTCTGCTAGACGAGGCCGAGGAAGATCTTGAAAAGCTCGGTTTAGTCCTCGACACCTTGCAGATTCAGAATATTTCTGATGACGTGCGCTATCTCGACTCGATTGGCCGTAAGCAGCAGGCCGATTTGCAGCGAGACGCCCGCATTGCCGAAGCAGAAGCTAAAGCAGAATCAGAAATTCAAACAGCAGAAAATGAAAAGATCACGAAAGTTCGTCGCCTAGAGCGCGATATTGGTATCTCTCAGGCGGCGGCAGAGCAGCGCACCCAAGATGCCTTGACCATGCGAGCGGCGGTAATTGCCGAAGCAGAGGCAGAAATCGCCGCAGAGCTGGCTAGAATTCAGGCCGATGTGCCCGTACAGCAAGAGCGTATTAAGCAGGTGATGGAGCAGCTCAAGGCAGATGTAATTGCCCCTGCTGAGGCGGACTGTAAACGAGCGATCGCCCAGGCAAAAGGTAACGCCTCGACCATCATCGAAGAAGGCAAAGCCCAAGCCGAAGGTACCCGCAGTCTGGCCGAATCCTGGATATCGGCTGGCG
>CAWISM010000026.1:0-79161 GCA_963838725.1 uncultured cyanobacterium
AGAATCGTTAGAGCGGTCTTCAAACTGCTGACGACGACGAGGCTGGCGGCGACGCGGTTGAGCCTTCGATTCTTCGGGCTGGTTCTCCTGACCAGGAATCACCTCACCTTTGAAGACCCAAGTCTTGACGCCCAAGATGCCGTAAGTCGTCTGAGCGGTTCTATAGGCGTAGTCAATGTTTGCTCTAAGCGTATGTAGTGGCACTCGCCCTTCTCTGGTCCATTCAGTTCGGGCGATTTCAGCGCCGTTCAAGCGGCCACTGACCTGAATCTTGATGCCTTCGACGCCCGCTCTTTGCGCTCGTTGAATCGCTTGACGAACAACCCGGCGAAACGAAACCCGCCGCTCTAGCTGCTGCGTGATGTATTCACAAATCAGCCCAGCGTCCGCGTCGACCTTGGATACTTCTACGACATTGATACGAATCTGGCGGCTGTCGTCTTTGATCTGCTTTTGCAGCCCAGCTCGAAGTGTTTCAATCCCTGCGCCACCTCTACCTACGACAACGCCGGGACGAGCAGTGCGAACTTCTAGATCGATCTGGTCAGCCTTTCGCTCGATATGCACATCAGAGATACCCGCATTTGCCAGGTTCTTAATGACGTATTCGCGGATCTGGTGATCTTCTTCGAGCAGCGCTGGATAACGGTTCTTGTCGGCATACCAGCGGGAGCGATGCTCCTGAGTGATGCCAAGGCGAAGACCGATTGGATGAATCTTCTGTCCCACTGATGTACTCCTTAGAAAAAACGGGTGAGAGGGCGTGAATTAGACAATTGCGTGAATTAGACGATTGAGGGAGAAAGGCTATGCCTCGGTGCCGGGTGCAACTGCGATCGCAATGTGACAGGTCGGCTTACGAATCTGATAAGCCCGGCCCTGAGCGCGAGGTCTAAATCGCTTTAGTACTGGGCCCTGATCCGCATATGCCTCGCTGATATACAGGCTGACGGGATCTAGACCATTATTATGCTCGGCGTTAGCAACTGCTGAGCGCAAAACCTTCAAAATAGGCTCGCAGGATTTATAGGGCATGAATTCGAGCATGATCAGCGCTTCGCGGTAGGAGCGGCCTCGAATCTGGTCGAGCACACGGCGAACCTTGCGAGGAGACATCCGAACGAACTTAGCCGTTGCCTTTACTTGAGAATCTGAGTCAATATCAATCATTTTTTGTGTCTATCTCCTGCCTGGGTCTATCTCCAAAGGGGCTCTAAAAGGCTCTATCGCCGGGCCTTTTTATCACTTTTAGCGTGGCCTCTAAAAGTTCGAGTCGGTGCGAATTCGCCTAGCTTGTGTCCCACCATCTGCTCGTTGATAAAGACGGGTACGTGCTGGCGACCGTTATGAACAGCTACCGTATGACCGATGAACTGAGGAATAATTGTCGACGCCCGAGACCAGGTCTTGACGACCTGCTTTTCGTTTTTGGCGTTGAGCTTTTCAATTTTTGTAAGAAGGTGGTCTGCGACAAAGGGCCCCTTCTTTAGGGAACGAGACATGTTGTTTACCTGAAAGAATAGAACTGTACTTATGCGTTACGACCACCGCGGCCACGCTTAGAAGAACGGCGGCGACGACGGACAATCAGGGCATCGCTACCTTTTTTCTTCTTCCGAGTCTTGTATCCTAGCGCTGGCTTACCCCACGGCGTGACCGGACCGCTGCGACCAATCGGCGCTCGCCCTTCACCACCACCATGTGGGTGATCTACCGGGTTCATCACACTGCCTCGAACTTCAGGGCGACGACCTGCCCAGCGCTTACGACCCGCTTTACCCAGTGATAGGTTGCGATGCTCTACGTTCCCGACCTGTCCGATGGTGGCGTAGCATTCGCGTCGAACCATGCGAACCTCACTAGACGGTAGCTTGAGGGTGACATAGCCACCTTCTTTAGCCACTAGCTGCGCGCCTGCACCAGCGGCTCGAACCATCTGACCACCGCGACCCGGAACGAGTTCTACGTTATGAACGGTCGTACCTAGCGGAATGCGGTGTAGCGGCAGCGCGTTGCCTACTTCAAAAGGAGCGTCTTCACCGGAGATAATCGTGGTGCCTACTTCTAGTCCGATCGGGTGCAGAATGTAGCGCTTCTCGCCGTCTTCGTAGTGAACTAGAGCGATGCGTGCGTTGCGGTTTGGATCGTATTCGACCGTCGCTACCTTACCTAGAACGTTGAACTTATTGCGTCTAAAGTCAACCTCACGGTATAGCCGCTTGTGCCCACCGCCACGATGACGACAAGTGATAACGCCGCGATTGTTACGTCCTTTGGGACGATGAACCGAGTAGGTAAGAGACTTTTCAGGCTTGTCAGCAGTGACAGCAGAAAAGTCTGAAACGGTACGCTCGCGCGTTCCTGGTGTAAGTGGTCGATAGGAGCGAATGCCCATAGCTGTAAGTAGGTTGCGGTTGGCGGGGTGCGGTTGGCTAGTTGCGGTTAGAAGTCAGTCGCTATTTGACGATTAGACATCTGGGAATAGCGTGATGGTGTCATCTGGAGCGAGCGTGACTACCGCCCTTTTGTAGGCGGCGCGATGCCCAATGAACTGACCGACACGGCGCTTTTTACGAGGGGGATTTTGTGTGCTGATCCCAACGACTGTAACGTCAAAAAGCTGTTCAATAGCGCTTTTTATCTGTGGCTTGGTCGCTTTAGGGGCAACCTCAAAGGTGTACTGGTTGTTTTCTAATGCGATAGTCGCCTTCTCTGTAATTAGAGGTTTACGAATGATGTCTGGAATTTCGCGCTCGTCGTATCGTTTACTCACCGTATACCTCCTGAATCTTTTCGAGGGCAGACTCTGTTACGACTAAACTATCTGCGTGCAAGATGTCGTAGATGTTTAGATTGGTCGCATCGATCATGCGAACGTTTGGCACGTTACGCAAAGAGCGATAGATGATGTCATTTTTCTCGCTAAAGACCATCAGAATCTTGTTGGTAGGTTCAACTCCCCATCTGCCCAATGCTGCTAGCACTTCTTTGGTTTTGGGCTCAGTCAGCTCTGTGCCAAAATCTTTGACTACGGTCATTTCTTCAACGCGGCTTTGAAACGCTGTTCGCAGTGCCAGACGTCGCTCCTTGCGGTTCATTTTGGTTGTGTAGTCGCGAGGCTTAGGGCCAAAGATGACGCCGCCGCCTCTCCACAGCGGAGAACGAATTGAGCCAGCCCGAGCCCGACCTGTTCCTTTCTGTCTCCAGGGCTTGCGACCACCACCGCGCACTTCGGCGCGAGTCTTACTAGAGGCAGTCCCCTGACGACCGTTATTAATCTGCCTAACTAGCGCCCGGTGGACGATGTGTGAGGCATTTTCTTCGTTGGCGACTTTTAGGTCTAGGGTGGCTGAGCCTGCCTCTTCGCCTTGCCAATCTTTAACTGCACAATCAACCATGATGTTCCTTTAGCCTTTCGAGTCCTGAGACCTTGCTGGTCTGTGTCTTTGGGTCTTGTTCGACCACTGCCTGCTGCTATTTTGGATGTCCGACTTCTCTGCCTGACTTCTTGCTGCTGCTCGGCTTTACTGCTGCCCGACGATGGTTGCAGGTGTGATGTTGAGTAGTGTACCGGCCTTGCCAGGGACGCCGCCTTTGACTAGGAGGAGGTTGCGGTCGCTATCTACTCGGACCACGCTGAGCTTACGAACAGTAACCTTCTCGTTCCCCATCCGGCCAGCCATCTTCTTGCCAGGATAGACGCGGCCTGGTGTAGTACCTGCGCCAGTCGAACCAGGAGCACGGTGGTTTTTAGAACCGTGAGACATGGGGCCTCGGCGGAAGTTGTTTCGCTTTTGGTTGCCCGCAAATCCTTTACCGATGCTGATACCGCTAACATCGATTAGCTGACCCGCTTCAAACCTGTCAGCCGCTAACGCCTGGCCTAACTCGAATTCGCCCGTGTTGCTGACGCGATATTCACGTAGGTGACGAACCGGAGTCGCGCCTGACTTCTGGAGGTGGCCAAGCTTGGGCCGATTCAAAGCCTTTTCCTTGACTTCTCCATAGCCAACTTGCACAGACGAATAGCCGTCTGTCTGTTCTGTTTTTATCTGCGTAATGACGCAGGGGCCAGCCTGAATGACGGTGACCGGAATTGCATTTCCAGTTTCATCAAACACCTGGGTCATACCAAGTTTGGTACCAAGAATACCGACAGACACTAATCCCGTCTCCGCTTCACGTTGACACAACACAACCAGGCTTTAGCAGCACGCGCACACAGCTGTACTCAGTTTTTTGCAAGTGCAAAAAAACTATGAGCTAGCTATTGCGTCTGCTCAACCACACTGGAAAACAGTCGATAGGCGTTTACTCGCTAGAGACTCCGTTGCTGAGGTCTCTGGCTTGCTTTACTGGCTTGCCCTATCTTTTCGCCTTGGACTTGGAGAATTCAGTACAGCTTTTAAGCAGTGTACAAAGACCTTTTCTTAAGGTGCTATCAGTACAAATTGCTTCGTAGGCGGTAGCTTTCCTCTAGTATCCACTTTTTTGGCGACAGCTTCTAACTATTACACGCTTTTCATTCTATGTCTAGCGTTTTCTATAAACTCACTTTCGATGCTGGAAAAACCCAGCCTTGAAAAGCTTATTCATCTGTTAGGCGATCCGTATCATATCGCACCGCGCTGCCTATGACCACACATTATTGATTGCAACTGAGCGGTCGAGCTGCGATTGAATGTCGCGATCGCCTTTCCCACGTCCCAGGGTCTATTCTCTGGAACCCTGGTTATGAAGTAATATATCTGTGGCTTATTTATTTCTTTGCAACCCTATGGCACTCATCGCGTTTAATAAGTTTACGAGCGATCTCGAAAAGGCTGGCGCGTTGGGTGTGCGGATGCCGCTAGAGGGTGGACATGAGGGCCGCTATCGGCGACGGGTTCGCTCGGCTGGCTATGAATGTGTCCATATGTCAGTAAGGGGGCTAGGCGATCTGTCGGCTTTCTTGCTGGATGTGCACGGCGTGCGCCCTCCCCATTTGGGTAAGAAGAATTTGGATGACTCGGCGACGGGCGATCGCTACTACCTCCCTCCCGTTGTGAGCTATCGTCTCCAGGCAATGTCTGCCAAGTCAAAGGGGCTATTGCTCTGGCTGATAGAAGGGCACATTCTCTCCGAGCAGGAGATTGAGTTTCTAGTTACGCTGCCTACTCTAGAGCCTCGGGTGAAGGTGGTTCTAGAAATCGGTGGTGAACGGCAGATGACCTGGTTCCCACTGAAGCAGGCGATCGCTGCCTGATTGCTTCTGCCTAGTGACGCTCAGGCCTAGTAGCTTGGTGGATACTGACCGGGTACATCCAAGTGAAGATTTTAGACTCTATTGAAAAGACTACTCCTGTCCAGTCGCTGCTTTCTGGCTGCTGGTTCAAGCTGATCTGCGGTGCTAGCTACCAAGATTTGCCTGCGGTTAGAAGCTTGGCGCTGGCCTACGCTCTGGCGGGCGCTGACTGTATAGATGTAGCAGCTGACCTTGCTGTTGTTTCAGCAGTGAAATCTGGTCTAGCTGTGGCTGAACGATTAGCGAACCAAACAGGTGGCCAATGGCAAAGACCTCACTACAAACGGCCTCTGCTGATGGTGAGCATGAGTGCTGGGGAAGATCCGCACTTTCGTAAAGCTTGGTTTGATCCGGCGGTGTGTCCGACTGATTGCGCGCGGCCTTGTGAGGAGATTTGTCCGGCGGCGGCGATCGCGTTCAACCCAAACGACTCCGGCGTCATCCACGATCGCTGTTACGGCTGCGGGCGCTGTCTACCAATCTGTCCGTATGGCTTAATCGAGGCGAGGTCTCAGCCGACTTCTTTGGATGCGATCGCCCACCAGGTCCTATCCCAAGCAAACGCGTTAGAGATTCATACCCAAGTAGGCCACATCTCTGCGTTCACTCATCTCTGGCAAACTATTGAGCCTCAAGCCAGTCAGCTTCAGCTTGTCTCAATCAGCTGCCCTGATGACAAATACCTCGTTCCTTATCTGACAGAGCTACAGCGAGTTATAGGCGCTGGCGCTAGCACCTTCAAACCTGCGCTGGTTTGGCAGACAGATGGGCGACCAATGAGTGGAGATATTGGCAAGGGGACAACTCACGCTGCGATTCGAATCGCCCAAAAGGTATTGGCCGCCGATCTACCGGGCTATGTGCAGCTAGCTGGGGGAACTAACCAGTACACACTCACAAAACTTAATGAACTAGGTCTGATGTCGCCAAACTCAGGGTCTGCGACCGCTTTACCTACTGTCTCTGGGATCGCCTACGGCAGCTATGCTAGACGTCTGTTAATGCCAGTTATAGAACAAAACTATTATCTTGAAGAGGTACCCCACGCATTGCAGACAGCTGTAACGCTTGCTGAATCTCTGGTACTGCCCCTAAAGCAAGTGGCTATCGGTCTACACAAGACTTGATAGTTCAACGTCTCTCTCAATACATCTTGTTAGGTCATTGACTGATGAAATGTACTGAAGGGCGCTCCGTCCGCTGCTGCGCTTGTCTTTTGTTTGAAAGTTCTATATGGCGAGTCTTAACGAAAATTTGTTTGAAAGTAGCGCGTCAGTAGAGCCTGCTAACTCTTCTCGAAGTGCTTTACCTAACAAGCGCCCTCAAATTGCCCAAGTGAAGCCGCAGGCAGTCACAGACGATCTGCCGCAGCTGTTAGAGATCTTGCCAGCATACATTCGAGAGCAGCTAGAGGAGCATCCTAAAAGGGAGCAGCTGATCGAAGTCGTTTTAGATTTGGGTCGTCAGCCTGAAGCACGTTTCTCAGATTCAGTGCAGTACTTAGCGGATGCGCCTGTCTCAAAAGCTGATTTACAGCACTGCGTGGATCGCGTCGGTCATTTTGGTGGCGATAACCGGGCAGGTTTGGAAAAGACGCTGCACCGTATCAGCGCTATGCGCAATCGCAAAGGCGAAGTAATCGGATTGACTTGTCGGGTCGGAAGAGCTGTCTTTGGCACGATCACGATGATTCGCGATTTGGTTGAGACGGGTAATTCAATCTTGATGCTAGGCAGACCGGGGGTTGGCAAAACAACTGCGCTTAGAGAGATTGCGCGGGTTTTGGCTGACGATCTGATGAAGCGGGTGGTGATTATTGACACCTCTAATGAGATTGCAGGGGATGGTGATATTCCTCATCCGGCGATTGGCCGAGCCCGACGGATGCAGGTCTCTCATCCCGAAAAGCAGCACCAGGTGATGATCGAGGCGGTAGAAAACCACATGCCCGAAGTCATCGTCATTGATGAGATTGGGACGGAGCTAGAAGCTTTAGCCGCTAGAACGATTGCAGAGCGTGGCGTGCAGCTAGTCGGCACTGCTCACGGCAACAGACTAGAGAATTTGATCAAGAACCCAACCCTTTCTGATTTGGTGGGCGGCATCCAATCTGTAACGCTAGGAGATGACGAGGCGCGCAGGCGGGGTAGTCAAAAAAGTGTGCTAGAGCGCAAGGCTCCGCCTACCTTTGACATCGCCGTAGAGATGCTAGAGCGCCAGCGTTGGGTGGTGCATGAAGATGTGTCGGCCACAGTAGACTTTTTGTTAAGAGGCCGAGTGCCGGGGCAACAGGTTAGGTCGGTCAACGCTGAGAATCAGGTTGTGATCACAGACGAAACGCCGAGCGAGTCGTCTTTGGCAACGGCAGCGCTGAAATCTGATCGGCGCGGCAGATTGAAAGCAGGAAGTCTGCGGGCTCAACCGAGTCCTGGCGGCTGGCGGACAACTGGGAAGATGCCGCCAGTAGAGCCGTTGGGTTCTGATGTTTTTGGTAAGCGGGCTAGCTATGTGCCTACTTCTCAATCGGTTGTCAAGCCGATGGTTGATGGTCGGATCGACGGGCGGATTGACGAGCAGCGCCGATTCCAGTCTTTACTAGACGATTCTTTGCATCAGCTGCCAGTTCCCTCGGATCGGTTAGCGCAGGTCGCTGGAGATGACTTCTACGAGAGCGATGAGAATATCACTCGTATCTACGCGTACGGAATTAGCCGTCAGCAGCTAGACCACGTCGTCAGAACTTTGGACTTGCCGGTAAAATTCACCAAAGAGCTGGCGTCGGCTGATGCGGTATTGGCACTGCGATCGCACATCCGCAACCATTCCAAACTCAAGCAAGTTGCCAAAGCGCGTCATCTGCCCGTATATACGGTGAAGTCGAATAGTATTCCACAGATCACGCGATCGCTTCGTCGCCTGCTCGATCTCGATGACGAGGGTGAAATGGCAGAAGGGATCAATCTCGATCTATTCGCTCACAACGGCGCGGACGATGAGCTAGAAGCGCTAGAAGAAGCCAGATTGGCGGTAGAGCAGATTGTGATTCCTAAAAGTCAGCCAGTTGAGCTACTGCCGCGATCGCCCAAAATTCGTAAAATGCAGCACGAACTCGCTGAACACTATCGGCTCAAATCGCTGAGCTTTGGAGATGAGCCCAACCGTCGTTTGCGAATTTATCCAGCGTGATCCCCATCTGCTGAAGCTCTGCCTTTGGGACTATCCTCGCCGCACCCCATCAGATAAGATGTCACATATGTTTATCTTTTCAGCGGGTGTGGTTTTGCGATCGCGTTACCTCGCTGTGACTGCTCATCCCACAACAACCTTATGAGAAACCTACTGTCCCGAGTATTTGCCTTGATGCTGGTGGCTGTCATCGGACTAACTGGCTGTAGCGCTGTCGGCCCTAGCGATGGCCTCACTGGCAACTACACCGAAGATACCACCGCGCTAATCGAGACCCTTAGAGAATCGATCACGCTACCCAAAGACGACCCCAATAAAGTTCAGCTCCAAGACGAGGCTAAAGCCAAAATCAACGGATTCGCTTCCCGCTATCGTCGCAACGGTTCTGTCTCGAACCTCAGCTCGTTCGCCACGATGCGCACTGCGTTGAATGCGCTAGCTGGGCACTACAGCTCGTATCCAAACCGTCCCGTTCCTCAGAAGCTACAAGAACGCCTAGAGCAAGAATTTCGCCAGGTAGAGGCCGCTCTGCGCAGAGGTGCATAAGCGATATTCGACGCTCAAGATAGAGTCACAGTAGAAATTAATGTGGTGACTCGGTATCTGATAAAACCCCCTTCAACTGTTAGCCGACGGTTCAAGGGGGTTTCCTTTTATCACAAAAAATTGCCATAGAGAAAGCAGCAAGCGCAAAGCATGTGTTGTCGGATGCCGTTTTCTCTGATAGGATTGCAAATCTGTAGTAAATAAGAAAATTGGACATGAAAGTCCGCGCATCTGTTCGAAAAATGTGTGAAAAGTGCCGAGTTATTCGCCGTCGTGGTCGGGTAATGGTCATTTGTCCTAACCCCAAGCACAAGCAGCGTCAGGGTTAGGCCCAGCGTAGGCACTGCCGATACCCGAGAATCTTATATCTAGGGTCGGTAATTTGACAAATCTATTGGCTATGTCCGTTAGCATTAGTTTGCTAGCGTCTGAATAGCTAGTAGGTTTTTTATTGGTTTTGCTAAGTACGATTTGTTCCTAGCCTTCTGCATACGCACGGGATAGTGAACATGTAAACAAGGGAGAAATAATCGGTGGCACGGATTGCGGGCGTTGACCTGCCAAGAGACAAGCGAATTGAAATTGGTTTGACCTATATCTATGGTGTAGGTCTTAGCCGTTCTCAAGAAGTTCTCGAAAAAACGGGCGTAGACCCCGACATTCGAGTCAAAGACTTAGCAGATGCAGACATCATCAAGCTAAGAGAAACCGTCGAAGGCGACTACCTAATCGAGGGAGACCTTCGCCGTCAGGTGAACATGAACATCAAGCGATTGATGGACATTGGCTGCTATCGTGGTCGCCGTCATCGTGTGGGCTTGCCCGTACGAGGTCAGCGTACGCGTACAAATAGCCGCACTCGCCGATCTGGTAAGCGGACAATCGCCGGCAAGAAAAAGCCGCCTCGCAAGTAGACCGTCTGCTGATCGACTAGTTGATGCTTGATCAGTCAGTAAATTCAGTGGTTAGTGAATCAGTAGATCAGGACATAGCTGCTGCGATCGCGTACTGGAGCTTCTGTGAAGTCATTTTCAGTCTGCGTTTTCAAGTGAAATTACAGGTGGATATCTCGTCAGCTTGGAGAAGCGAGTATTCAGAAATTATCAGACAAATTCAGCTTGTAGCCTCACTAGCAAACCTCCTGTACATTCTCATCCATTCCAAAGAACACCTCAATCTAGAGCTAGATAAACATGGCAAAACCTATTCGAAAGACTGGGCCCCGTAAGCAGAAGAAAAATATTCCTAACGGTGTCGCCCATATTCAATCCACCTTCAACAACACAATCGTGACCATCACCGACGCGAGCGGGAATGCAGTTTCCTGGGCGTCAGCAGGATCGAGCGGCTTTAAGGGCGCAAAGAAAGGTACTCCGTTTGCAGCGCAGACCGCCGCCGATGGCGCTGCTCGCCGAGCAATTGATCAAGGCATGCGTCAATGCGAAGTGCAAGTCAGCGGCCCTGGATCGGGTCGTGAAACAGCAATTAGAGCCTTGCAAGGCGCTGGTTTGGAAATCACCTTAATTCGTGATGTAACTCCTATTCCTCATAACGGCTGTCGCCCTCCCAAGCGTCGTCGTGTCTAGTCCGCAACTGCGCGGCTCGTTTTAGTAAGACGCTATTCTTACCTAGAACGACACACTCTTTGAACGTTGCTCTTAAAAGATATTGCGTAGAAAAGCGTTTCAAACAGGGTGAAATATTTAAGTTTGGCGAGTTTAGCCACCATCGATATTATGTTTGGCCCAAAGGCCGTCTACGCGGGCCATGTCCGGCTATTAAAGTCCACCAGAGGTTATGAATGGCACAGTTTCAAGTTAATTGTGTAGAGTCGATTGTTGAAGATGACCAGAGTCAGTTTAGTCGGTTCGTGATTGAGCCTTTGGGACGTAGTCAGGGTACGACGGTAGGCAACGCCCTGCGCCGTGTCCTACTTTCTAACCTAGAAGGGACAGCCGTTACATCTGTGCGAATCGCAGGTGCTAGCCACGAATTTTCGACTATTCCTGGCGTACGCGAAGATGTCCTGGATATCTTGCTGAACATGAAAGAGACTGTGCTTAAGAGCTATTCAGCGCAGCCTCAGATTGGTCGCCTGGTGGTTCAAGGCCCGGCGAAAGTGACTGCTGCGAATTTCGACTTGCCTTCTGAGGTGGAGCTGATTAGTACAGATCGCTATATTGCTTCTGTCTCAGCGGGTCACAAGCTAGAGATGGAGTTTCGGATTGAGCGCGGCAAAGGCTACAAAGCAATTGACCGTAGCCGCGAAGAAACCGGTGGCGTTGAATTTATGCAAATCGACGCCGTGTTCATGCCTGTGCGTAAAGTGAACTACAGCGTTGAAAATTTCATCGACCCTGAAGGACTGCCAAAAGACCGTCTAATGATGGAAATTTGGACAAACGGTAGTTTGACGGCTCAGCAGGCGATGAGTGAAGCGGCAGCTTTGCTAGTCGATATGTTCAATCCGCTTAAGGATGTCACACTTGAGCCTAAGCGCGATGAGGATACGAAGGAGGAAGATCCAACGTATCAGATTCCTATCGAAGAGCTACAGCTTTCAGTTCGCGCGTACAACTGTTTGAAGCGTGCGCAGATCAACGCAGTTTCTGACTTGCTCGACTACAGCCAAGAAGATCTCCTAGAGATCAAGAATTTTGGCCAAAAGTCAGCCGAGGAAGTTGTTGAGGCGCTTCAAATTCACTTAGGTATCATGCTGCCTTTGGAGAAACCGGCTAAGTCTGTTTAGGTTAGGCCAGTTTGATCGGTAGCAGGCGTTGATCGGCAGCGGAAGCCTGCGAGCTGCATTCCGCTGCTGCATTTAATTCTTTGATAGTTTCAGTTTTTTCCATAGTTCAAAAGAAGAGGATAAACCAATGCGACACGGTCGTCGTGTACCAAAGCTGGGTAAGGCTGCTGACCAGCGTAAGGCGCTTTTGCGATCGCTCACTACAGAGCTGATCCGCAATGGCCGAATCAAAACCACCGAAACAAGAGCAAAAGCAGTTCGCTCCGAAGCTGAGAGAATGGTCACCCTAGCCAAAGACGGCACTTTGTCTGCGCGTCGTAGAGCGATGGGCTATATGTACGATAAGCAGCTCGTACACGCTTTGTTCGAGCAGGCACCTGATCGCTACGCCGATCGCGATGGTGGCTATACCCGGATCGTGCGTACAGTCACTCGCCGTGGTGACAATGCTCGTATGGCAATCATTGAGCTTACCTAGATGTCTCTCTGTCTATTGATAAGCTGCTCAGCGGACTCTAATAGATAGGCTGAGAGAATGAGTTCAGCTGACAGCCGAAATCTAAAGGTCTTTCGGCAGTTGCAGAAGCTACCGCTTGACAAGAGAGCTACTCAGCGAGTGGCTTTGGTAATCCAGTACCAGGGAACCCACTTTCACGGTTGGCAGCGGCAGGCTAATGCAGAGCGAACGGTGCAGGCTGAAATTGAGCGGGCGATCGCATCTGTCACTGGCCACAGCTCAACCTTAGTCGGTGCAGGTAGAACAGACGCAGGGGTCCATGCTGCTGCCCAGATTGCTCACTTCGCCGCACCTGCTGTTATTCCAGCAGAGCGGTGGGCAGCTATCTTGAACGACCGACTTGGTGATGATATTGCCATTCGAGCTTCAGCGGCTGTAGCTAGCGACTGGCATGCTCAGTTCTCTGCTGACTGGCGGCGCTATCGATATATCTTCTACACCAGTCGGTATCCCAATCTGTTCGTTCGACCTTACGTGTGGCACTACTACCATCGGCAATTAGATGAAAGCCTAATGCTGAAGGCGCTTCGGCCCATGTTGGGTTATCATGATTTGGCCGCGTTTCATCGCGCTGGCTCTGATCGAACTCACTCTTGGGTAGAGCTGCAAGACGCGCAGTGCTCCCGCATCGGTGATTTTGTTCAGATCGAGCTACAGGCAAAAGGCTTTCTGTACGGGATGGTTCGTCTGGTCATGGGCTTGATTGTCCAAGTCGGCGAGCAAAAGATATCACCAGACGAATTTGCAGCCATCTGGAGAAATCAGCGCCGCGATTTGGTAAGATATAGTGCTCCACCTCAGGGCCTTTGCCTGCTGCGGGTCGGCTATGCGGATTTCCCCTTTGAATCCAAGGTTTGGGTCGATACCCAACCTCAATTTCACTTCCCTTCGTAATTCTCGTCAACTTTCCACTTAACTAACTTTTCACTCAACTAAAGACCTAAAACGCCTACGGTACACGTTATGTCTACGAAAACTACCCTTACTCCTGTCAAAGAAATCGAGCGCGATTGGTATGTGGTAGATGCCGCTGATCAGCGTTTGGGTCGACTGGCTACTGAGATTGCGCAAGTGCTGCGTGGTAAGAAAAAGCCAAACTACGCTCCGCACATGGACGCAGGCGATTTTGTGATCGTTGTTAACGCTGACAAAGTGATTGTGACTGGCAAAAAGAGCGAGCAAAAGCTGTATCGCCGTCACTCCGGGCGTCCTGGCGGAATGAAGACAGAGACATTCAATCAACTACAGGTACGTATTCCTGAGCGGATTGTTGAAAAAGCAGTCAAAGGTATGCTGCCAAAGAATGCCTTAGGTCGTCAGCTATTCACAAAGCTGAAAGTCTACGCTGGCCCTGACCATCCTCATGCTGCGCAGAGCCCACAAACCCTAACCGTTAACACTACTGGAGCTAACTAAATCATGGCAGACCAATCTGATCGCGCTGTATATTGGGGCACAGGCCGCCGCAAATCGTCAGTCGCCAGGGTTCGCCTAGTTCCTGGTAACGGCACCCTGACCGTTAATAAAAAGCCTGGTGAAGAATACTTGCAGGCAAACCCCGCCTATCTCACCGCTGCAAAGGCACCTCTGGAGACGTTAGGCTTAGAAGGTGAGTACGATATCCTTGTAAATGTGCGCGGCGGCGGCCTCACTGGACAGGCAGATTCTATCAAGTTAGGCGTTGCTCGTGCCCTATGTGTACTAGATCCTGACAACCGGATGCCTTTGAAAACTGAAGGCTATCTCACCCGCGATCCTCGTCAGAAGGAGCGGAAGAAGTACGGCTTGAAGAAAGCTCGTAAAGCAGGTCAATTCTCGAAGCGTTAAGCGCATAAACGAAAAGGTGTGTCTTCGATTGCGCTCAGACACCTGGCTGGTTTTATATTTATTGACTCACACCCGTGGGCTGAGCGCAGTCGAAGCCCAATTTCCCAACTATATTCCTCTAGAACAATGCCAAAAGCTGATATCCATCCCCAGTGGTACCCCGAAGCAAAAGTATTTTGCAACGGTAAAGAAGTCATGACAGTGGGCTCTACCAAACCCGAGTTGAACATTGACGTTTGGTCTGGTAATCATCCTTTCTACACAGGGACTCAAAAGATTATTGATACCGAAGGCCGGGTAGAGCGGTTCTTGCGCAAGTACGGTATGTCTACTGAAAGTGACGCTACCGAAACAACCGAAGAGACAGTTGAAGGCGACGCCAAAGCTTAGCGTTCTCAAGTTTCTACAGTTCCGAGCGATCAATTCTCAGTGATGTTCTGAGTCTAGGTTGCTCGGAATTTTCTCTTTTTAAGAATCTATTCTATGGAGAATAGATCCGCTCAATCTATCTAGAACCTCTCTCGACTTCACTCCGTTCTGGCTAACTGCTATGGCTGAATCTTATCTACTGCAAAAATTAGCGTCCGTAGAACAGGCATTTGGTGAGCTTACCCAGCGGATGGCCGACCCGGATGTGGCCAAAGATCCAGATGAGTTTCAGAAGATTGCTAAGATGCGAGCTTCTTTGGAAGAAACAGTGCAGACCTATCACAAGTGGCAAGAGACTGACCAAGAGTTAATAGGCGCTAGAGAAGTTTACAAAGAGGCCGCTAGCGACTCCGAAATGAAGGAAATGGCGGCGATGGAAGTCAGCGAGCTGGAGGAATCATTAGAGTCTTTAGAGAATCGTTTGAAGATTCTCTTGCTGCCGCGCGATCCGAATGATGATAAGAACATCATGCTAGAGATTCGAGCGGGTACCGGTGGGGATGAAGCGGGCATCTGGGCCGGAGATTTGCTCCGCTTGTACAGCCGATATGCTGAAGGTCAGGGCTGGAAAGCGAATTTATTGAGTGAATCGCGGGCTGATATGGGTGGCGTGAAAGAAGCCATTGTGGAGATACAGGGAGATCAGGTCTATAGCAAGCTGAAGTTTGAGTCGGGTGTGCATCGGGTGCAGCGAGTGCCCCTAACGGAGTCGGGCGGACGAGTACATACCTCTACAGCGACAGTGGCGGTGATGCCAGAAGTGGATGACGTAGAGATTCATATCGATCCGAAAGAGATCGTGATGACGACAGCTAGGTCTGGCGGTGCAGGTGGTCAGAATGTGAACAAGGTAGAGACGGCAGTGGATTTGATTCACAAGCCAACGGGGATTCGGGTGTTTTGTACTGAGGAGCGATCGCAGCTTCAAAACCGAGAGCGCGCCATGCAAATTCTACGCGCCAAGCTGTACGAAATGAAGCTACAGGAGCAAAAAGACGAAATTAGCTCCATGCGAAAGTCGCAGGTCGGCTCTGGTTCACGCTCCGAGAAAATTCGCACCTATAACTATAAAGATAACCGCGTCACCGATCATCGCTTGAACCAAAACTTCTCATTGCCTGCTGTGTTAGAAGGTGACATTGAGACTGTCGTTCAAACCTGTATCTCACAGGACCAGCAGGAGCGCTTAGAAGAATTAGCAGCTTCGACCACCGAAGCAGTATAGCGGCACTATCTTATCTCGTTGAATACATCGAATTAGCATGCGTACCTGTTTTGGTAGGGCACTGCGCGAGTATTAGATGTGCCTATTTGATTAGATATTTTAAGCTGGTGTCTTGAGTTGCTGCATCCATCGGTTTGTTCCATATTGCCCCAATAGAAGATTATCAATACCAATTGAAGCATCTAGCTGCGGCCAGTGTAGAGATTCGCCGCCAGCTCTAATAACAATGTCTGCAAGCTGCTCTTCTGTAGGTTGAGGGATTTCTAACGTAACTTCTTGAATATGTAAGGGGTCAAATTGATAGCTTGAACCGTTCTCGAATGTGATGATTGCTTTGCCCATCTCCGATAGATATCGGACGTCTGTGGGTGCAATGCGGTAGTTTTTCTGCTGGTTCCACTGTTCAATTGCTTCGTTGATATCCCTATCTTCATCAAGAACACGAGCTACATTAGTTAGTTCTGAGACGTTCATAAGATCTAGTGAGAATGATCCATTACTAGCCATGATACTTATTCCAAAGCTGAAGTAGTTCTTTTCGATGTTTTCTAGCTGCTTTGAGCGCCTTCTTGACAGTGGCTTTGTCTAAGTCTCCTGATATCGGAGACTTGCTGCGCATCAGATACAGAACGGCGTCATTGTCGGTAAGCCTAATTTTCACTTCCCCATCTGCACAAACCGCGTGGCAGTGTGCTGGATTGTGATCGTCTAGCCGGATCTCAAGACGAAACATGCCTTCGTTTATTTTGGGCATTTCTTGTGTGTATGGTTTAGAGTCTCGACGGTACAGTTCAGCCGTTCTACAATAAACGCTCTACGCTAGAGTACTGGGCTTTTTAAGTCATGGCAAAGTTTCTACACATTTCTGATATTCATCTTGGTTTTGATCGCTATGACAGCAAGCCGCGAACACTAGATTTTTTCTATGCGCTGAAGGACGTTTTGGAGAAATATGCAGTCGCTGAACATGTGGATTTTGTCATTATTGGTGGCGACCTATTCGAGCATCGCAATATCAAGCCTGCAATTTTGAATCACGCTCAGTATTGTCTGCGGATATTGAAAGAGGCAAATATTCCAGTGCTGGCGATTGAGGGTAATCATGACAATGCGCCTTACGGAACGAAGTCGAGCTGGCTGCGATACCTATCTGATGAAAAAATGCTCAAGCTACTGGAACCAGGAGACACCAACTCAGGCGAGCCGTTTTATTCTCCTTGGAATGAGGATAGTAATAGGGGCGGATATATTGATCTGGACTGCGGTGTGCGAGTGCTGGGCTCTAATTGGTATGGAGCGGCAGCACCGAGGGCGATAGAGCAGATTGCGGCGGCGATAGGTGAGCTGCCAGAAGCGCCAGGACCCTCTATCTTGCTATTTCACCACGGGCTAGAGGGACAGATTGCTCGATATTCAGGCGCTTTGCGTTATTCGGAAGTGCTACCGCTTAAAAAAGCAGGTGTGAACTACCTGGCACTAGGTCATATTCACAAGAACTATTCGGAGGACAATTGGATTTTCAATCCTGGGTCGATTGAGGCGAACAATGTAGAGGAGAGCCAATTTGATCGAGGGGTATATCTAGTCGAGATCGATCAGAAAGGGACAATTAAGGCGGAGCTGAAGACGGACTACCAGCAGAGGCCAATTGTGCGATTGCAGCAGAAGCTGCGGAGTCAGGACGCGATTGAATCGGTAGGAGAAGGGGCGATCGCACTCATCGAAAAAGCGATCAAATCAAAGAAAATCATTCCCGACCAGCAGCCAATCGTAGAACTGCGTATAACTGGTACTGTCGGCTTTGACCGACTAGAGCTAGATACGCGTCAGCTACAAAAGCAGCTACAAGAACTCTGCAACGCGCTCATATTTCTGCTGCGATACGACGTAGAAGAAGACGGCTACAGCTCTCATATTTCAGAAGAAGCTAGCCGTCTAGAAGTGGAGCAAGAAGTTTTTACAGATTTGCTGTCGGCTAATGCGCGCTACAAAAAGCAGGCTGAGACCCTAGCCCACGGTCTGATCGATCTAAAAGATCGGCAGATGGACGGTGAGAGTGAGGAAAGCCTGTACGCGCTAGTTGAAACTATCCTGGGCGTGGCTGATTAGCTCAGTGTCGAGATGGGCACTGAGAATCAGGGCTTCGATGCTGGGAAGGCGAGTAGGGAGAACAGAGAGCCGTTATATCTTGCGAGCACCTGCGCACTCTAGCGTCATCGCTACCCGCAAAGCTCCTCATGACAATCTCTGCAACCAATTTAGAGAAAGCATTCAAGGCGGGTGTTACTGCTTATCAAGCGGGTGACTATGAGCGGGCGATCGCGTCTTTTAATCGACTGACTCAATCGGGTAGTCGAACCTACTGGTTAAAGGCAAGCATGGGCCTGGCGCAAGTGTATACCGCTCAAAAGCGATGGGCTGATGCTAGAGCGCAGTGCCAAAAGATCCTACAAAAGACTTCTATGCCCGCTCCTCAGCGTTGGGCAGAAACGACTTTGGCTACTATTGACCTTCAATTGGCCAGATCAGCTAACAATAGCGCTGCCAATAGAGACAAAAGTGGTTTTCAGCCGCTCGAACCTACCTTACAAAGCGACGGGCCAAAGTCTCAGTTATTAAAGGATTCTATCAATGACTGCCGGACTGTTGATTCACTGACAGAGTCTCCTAGTGTTTCAAAAGAGTCCGAGGTCCTGGAAGCGCATGATGAGAAACCTGAATCGCAGGCATCTATATTTCACTACGCCTATCTCAATGGTGCAGTTGAAGGGGAAACTGTTGCTGCCGAAGCAGTGACTAAGCCAGCTGCTGAAAGTGAGGGCTATGTATGGATCTATGGCGATCGCATACAAAAGAGCCGATCATTAGGACGAGTCAATCGCGGACCACTGAGGACAGCCCAGCTAGGTAGTGCGATCGCCCTCTATCTATTTCTACGCTTTTCAATCCACCGCCTTGTCGCAATTATCAACAGCTGCCTAGCTTTTCTAGATAGAATTTTGCCTTTCTGGGTCCACTCACTACCCGGCTCGTTTAGAAACGTGACTTGGCCGCTGCTAGCTGTTTTATTAGTAGTCACAATCGCCTCACCCTGGCTGTGGGACTTGATGCTTCGGCTTGCAGACCGCCAGAAGTTCTCTATCCGCCAGCTACGTACTCATTCTCCAGAATCTGCCAGCGTCATCAGCCGCTACTGCCGCGATCGCCGCTGGAGCATGCCTACTTTATGGAAGCTGCCAAGTGATGTGCCGCTGCTGTTTTCCTATGGCTGGCTACCCCACAACGCCAGACTGGTCATCTCAGATGGACTGCTGTCTGAACTTGAAGAAGATGAAATAGCGGCGTTGACTGCATACGAGCTATCGAACTGGAGTCGTTGGCACTGGCCGATGCTTTGTGTTCACGGACTGTTGCTTCAGAGCTTGCATCAGCTCTATTGGCAGCTAGCGCTGTGGGGCAATACACAAAAGCCACTGCTCAAGTGGCCAGCCGGAACGGTTGCCAATCTGAGCTACTGCCTTTTCTGGCTGGTGCGACTGCCGGGGCTATGGGTGGCTCGGGTCCGGACTTATTATGGCGATCGCGCCGCTACCGAAATCACGGGTAATCCCAATGCTCTAATTAGGGGTCTCGCCAAACTTTCCTTTGGATTAGCTGCCAGCGTCGAACGGCAAGGATACACTCCAAACTGGGTTGAGAGTTTGAGCCTATTAATGCCTGTGCATGCCGATCTAGCTAGACAAAAACTCTACGGCCACTTTCCCCTAACAGAGCTATTCGCCTGGGATAGTAAGAACCCGCTGCGAAACTGGATGGACTTTTTAGACCCTCAGCCTCCCTTGGGCGATCGGCTGTGTGCGATCGCCGCCTATGCAAAGCACTGGCAGCTCACCCCGGAGATCGCATTCGCCACGTCTTCTCGAAGAAGTGGACTGTCCAGGCAAAACTGGCAGCGGCTGATCGCCCAAGGGACGCCGTACTTTGGGCTGCTGATAGGCGCGATGGTCGGGGCCGTGCTTTGGGGGTTAGGGGCGATCGCCCTCTTCTTCAAATGGCCTGCGCTCGACTGGATGTATAGAGATAATGGTCTGCTTCAGTGCTGCATATTACTAGGAGCTGGCATCGGTAGCCTTTTACGAATCAATCGCTTCTTTCCCGACTTATCTTGTTCCATGCCACCTTCTCAGGCGTTAACAGAATGGATTTGTCGTGCCGATCTTTTACCTGTAGACAGCTTGCCTACAAAGCTTACAGGCACCATATCTGGTAGGCCAGGGGTTGCTAACTGGCTAGGCCAAGACTTGTATCTGCGATCACCCTTTGGCTTAGTAAAGCTGCATTTCTTTTCTATTGTTGGACCGTTAGGCAATCTGTTCAACAGATCGAAAACGCCTCGCCTGCTTCAGGGTGAATCAGTCCAGGTTCTCGGTTGGTTTCGCCGAGGCGCTCAGCCCTGGGTCGATATCGACAAGATTCGGTTAGGTAATGGAACGCTGCTTGTAGCTAGTCATCCTCTCTACTCGCTCGTATTTGCGATCGCTGCTACCGGATTGGGGCTATGGCTGCTACTGAGCGCGGGACATACAAGCTGATATGCACAAAAAACGATCGCCAAAAACGGACAAGCCACATCTGATCAATATGAAGAAATATTGCAGCCATTAGTCAAAGAGTGCTACATTCTTTCGCAAGAGCTTTTGTCTATTGTTTAGATGAGCTGACAATCTACAGGTTGTACTTATCTAGCGTTGGGCATGGGTTCTCCTACTCTCAACACAGCATCTGAGCCAGTCACTTTACAGCGGCTGGCTTTTTTTATGGCTTCAGCGCCCCACGACAGTGCAAGTTCCTACCCCTGCTAGAGCCTTCTATCGGGGCAATGAACGCCAGCCGAGTGTCAAAAACTATAGTTTGACGTGGCCCCGTCAGTTGCGCTGATAAATTGGTTGGGCACCTGACATCGTGATATTTTATTAGTAGCTAAGAAACCAGCCATACAGCTTACATGCTAGCTCTGCTGTCAAAGGCAGCCGTTGAAAAACAAAGAGACGAGCGGCGAAGTTTTATGCCGGATCAAGCGCAGAACTTTGGCAGGTTCTGTCTGTCTGTTTGTGATGGCGTTGTTGTATGGGCGGGGGGTTTGTTCCTTCGCCTGTTGCGCCTAAGCGTTTTGTGTGAGCTTATCACGGCGGTTAAGACTTTGAATGTTTCCAAGAACCTCTAGAAGCTTGTGTTCTTAAGGACCGAAGATTTAATAAGTCGGTCATATTGCTAACCTCTAAGTACCTTATCCCCTAGTCCTTTTAAGAGAAAACATTTCGAGAGAAAGCATTGTGACAAAAAGTTTTTCCATATTCTGATGGGTTGAGCATGCTGATGCACTATCTGTAAGTGGTATCTATAGGTGGGCTTATAGATCGGTGCTGATGCTTGTTCTATCAGAGATTTAAAAAAGTTAGAAAGAGTTAGAGGGTTACTTATATGTCAGTTCGTTTGTACTTTGGCAATCTGCCACGAAACCTTGAGCGAGAAGAGTTTGAGGCCATTTTTACTGAAGATAATGACAATCTAGTTTCAGTGAAGCTGATTTCAGATCGTAAAACTGGCAAGTGTCGAGGCTTTGGCTTTGTGACTGCTAAGGACGATGCGATCGCCGATGCCCTAGTTGAAAAGTACAACGGCTTCACTTTACAAGATGCTGTCTTGAAAGTGGAAAAAGCGACACCTCGAACCGAGAAAGAGAATGAATCTCCTCGCGGTGAGAGCAGCGGTCAACGTCGCAGCAAGAAGAGTGGCGGCAAACGCGGTGGCAACAACGTCGTTGTAGCAGAAAGTAAAACCGCTGACGCTGGCCCGGACCCTCGCTGGGCGCAAGATCTAGCAAAGCTAAAAGAGATGTTGGCAGCGCAGACAACCCCTTCTTAATGGGGGCAGTCACTAGAATCGGTGCGTTACCTGAGAGGCAGACTTACGAGAAGTGTTGTAAGTCTGCCTTTTATTTTGTCCACAGGTTTGTCTACAAATGGTCTGTCTACGAGACCTGGGCTTTAATTAGCGCCTGGGGTAGGTAGAGCAGCTTGCGCGCCTTTGGTACATATGCGCGCTGATTAAAAACGTCGTAATCGTTCTCGACGATTACGTCTAGAATTTTTCTGTACAGCATCAGCGCTGTCCATACTGGCCAGCGAGCATCTGGATGCAGTCGGCTGATGCCAGTTTCTGCTTCTCGATAGTATTTGAACGCCCTTTGAATTTGAAAGCGCATCAGCGCGCGCCAGCGGTCGTCTATTACCCCTTTCATCAGCTCCGCTTCGGTGTAGTCAAATAGCTCTAAATCCTCTAGCGGCAGATATATTCGCCCCCTTCTAGCGTCTTCGCCAACATCTCTAAGAATATTGGTGAGCTGGTTGGCAATGCCTAGCGAAACGGCTTCAGGAATTGGGGTGGCCGCTGGGTTTGAGCGCATCCAAGGAGAATTGTTAATGTCGGGGTCCATGCCCATCACTACCGTCGACATGAGCCCAACGGTACCGGCTACCCGGTAGCAGTACAGCTTCAGCTCATCAAAAGTGTTGTAGCGAGAGCGGTGTAAGTCCATTCTCTGCCCAGAGATCATGTCTCTAAAAGGCTGAATATCTAGCTCGTAGCGCTCTAGCGTATCAACCATTGCCACATCTAAATTGTCTTTTGGACTGCCGGAAAACAGGCACTCTAGCGTAGATTCCCAGTGGTCTAATGTGCTTTCGGTGGTGAACTTTGCCTGCGGGCCATCTACTAGTTCGTCGGTTCGGCGGCACCAGACATAGATCGCCCAGATTGCTCTACGTTTGGCTTCTGGCATGAGTAGCGTGCCCATGTAGAACGTTTTGGAGCACTCTGCCGTAATCTGACGACACTGTTCGTAGGACTCTTGGAGCGATACAAACTTAGGCGTAAGGGTCGTTGAAGGATGGGTCAGTTGCAGCATCAATGCCTCAAACTGGAAAAATGAACAATAGTCGTCGGACGAGTCAGCCAGGCGCGCCCTGCGATCGCAAAAACCAGCAGAAAATCGTCGTTTTCTCGCACGGCTAGGCGATACGTAATTTCCTTATTATATGTTTCAAAGCGTTACATTTTGAGGCGAACCTTAATTTCTCTTGTAGCTAGCGCATCGAAAGCTGCCATTAGATACAAAACAGATCGCCCCCTTTCCCTTCGCCGCTCTGACGATTCGCTAGGCAATCTATTCACGCTACCCATCACCTTTTATTCTCTTTTCTCATAGAATTTCTTAGCGATTTGTTAGTCTTCTGGCGTTTGTAGCGAGCTATCATAAAGGCCCTTCAAAGTGACCTGAAAGCAAATTGATGAGACAGTCTAACGTAGATTTTTTGCAGCAGAGCGATCCAGAAATAGCTGCCATTATTGATGGGGAGCTGAACCGTCAGCAAACTCATCTAGAGCTGATTGCCAGTGAAAACTTTACCTCCCCGGCGGTGATGGCAGCTCAGGGTTCTGTGCTTACGAACAAATACGCTGAAGGCTTGCCGAACAAGCGCTACTACGGTGGCTGTGAGTTCGTTGACCAGGCAGAACATCTTGCGATTGAACGAGTGAAGACGCTGTTTGGCGCGGCTCATGCGAACGTACAGCCTCACTCTGGCGCTCAGGCAAACTTTGCTGTGTTCTTGGCGCTGCTAAAGCCAGGTGACACAATTTTGGGAATGGATTTGTCTCACGGCGGCCACCTGACGCATGGTTCGCCTGTGAACTACTCGGGTAAGTGGTTCAACGTCGTGCAGTACGGGGTGAGCCAGGAGAGCGAGCAGCTCGATTTTGATGAGATTCGCCAGATAGCGGTAGAACACCAGCCGAAGCTGATTATCTGCGGGTATTCGGCTTATCCCCGGACGATTCACTTTGAGAAGTTTAGAGCGATCGCAGACGAAGTCGGTGCGTATCTGATGGCGGATATTGCTCACATCGCTGGACTAGTTGCGACAGGCCATCATCCTAATCCTTTACCGCACTGTGATGTTGTGACGACAACAACTCACAAAACCCTACGCGGACCTCGGGGCGGGCTAATTATGACTCGCGATGCCGAGCTCGGTAAGAAGTTTGATAAAGCCGTTTTCCCCGGCAGTCAAGGTGGACCGCTAGAACATGTCGTCGCGGCTAAGGCCGTTGCTTTTGGTGAGGCGCTCAAGCCCGAATTCAAAACTTACTGCGCTCAGGTGATCAAGAACGCTCAAGCGCTGGCAGCTCAGCTTCAGGAAAGAGGTATTAAAGTCGTCTCTGATGGTACAGACAATCATCTAGTGCTAGTCGATCTTCGCTCTATCGGCATGACAGGTAAGATTGCAGATGCCCTAGTCAGTGAAGTGCATATCACTGCCAACAAAAATACGGTGCCTTTTGATCCAGAATCTCCTTTTGTGACTAGCGGTCTGCGTCTAGGAACGCCAGCGATGACCACCAGAGGGATGGGTGAGACAGAATTTGTAGAGATTGCCAATATCATTGCGGACAGGCTATTGAGCCCGGAAGATAGCGGTGTAGAGACAGACTGCAAGCGGCGCGTGAGTGCTTTGTGCGATCGCTTCCCGCTATATCCTCATCTGCGATCGCCCGAACCAGCGCTCGTATAAGCGTTGTCAATAGTGGCTATACAAAAACCCCCAAGTAATCTCAGGACTGCTTGGGGGTTTTTGTATAGGAAAATCTACGTAGTCGTCGAAAACTAGCGGTCGTCAGCAAATTCAACGAAGATATCCGACAGCGCGATCTCTACTATTTATATAAAGTTGACTTGATGCTATCTCTACTCTAGAGAGTAGGCAGAGGCTATACTGTCGCCGAACGGTGATAAATTTACATAAATTGGTGTTGTCTGCATCTAAGTCTTTTCTAGGCAAACCATCCTGTTAGTCAGGCCATCATTTTCCTCATATCAGCGGTGTCTTCAAGCCTCTATTCCTGAAAGTACCTATCCTTAATTTTTGCCCACCTTATCTCAATCCTTCCGATGGCATTCCCGCTTTACCATCTATTTGCTTTTACTCTCTCTGCTGTCGTTGTCCTGTGTTTAACGCCGCTAGTGAGAAAGGCTGGTCTAGCTAGTGGGAGGGTAGATATGCCCGGTGGCCGAAAAGTTCACAGCCAGCCGATGGTGCGTTTAGGTGGGGTGTCTATCTTTATCGGCGTACTAGTAGCGCTGCTATCAGTCTGGGCGGCTGGCGGTTTTTTAGGGAGTGATGGGAAGCCGCTAGAACGGGTCGCTGAATATTCGGTCTGGGGCGTCACGCTAGGTGGCTTAGCCTTTTTCCTAATTGGTTTGATTGACGATCTGTTTGGCCTATCACCGATTAGCCGATTGATTATGCAGTCGGCGGTGGCCTCAGTGGCCTGGTGGGTTGGCGTAGATATTCGCTTTCTGATGATTCCTTTTATAGGGATTACTCAGCTACCTGCCTGGTTGAGTTTGCTAGTCACAATATTTTGGCTAGTGGGAATGGCGAATGCGATCAACTGGATTGATGGCTTAGACGGACTCGCCGCAGGAGTCTCTGGAATTGCGGCGGCGGTGATGGTGGTGGTGAGCCTGTATATGGGACAGCCTGCGGCGGCGCTGATTGCAGCGGCGTTGGCTGGGGGGTCTTTGGCCTTTTTGCGCTACAACTTCAACCCGGCTCAGATATTTATGGGCGATGGCGGGGCTTATTTTATCGGCTTTACGCTGGCTGGCGTGGGCGTAATTGGCTTGGTAAAAGGGGTGACGACCGTTGCGGTGCTGCTGCCTTCTTTGACGTTGGCAGTCCCTATTCTAGATATGTCTGCGGTGATTTTGCTGCGGATGCGGCAGGGGCTATCACCTTTTGTGGCAGACAAGCGTCATCTGCATCACCGCTTGCTCAATGCTGGATTCTCTCATCGGTTCACAGTGATGTTTATCTATGTACTGGCGCTGTGGGTAGGTAGTTTGGCAATGGCTTTTTCTGGTTTGAGAGTGGGTATTCCTTTTGTCTGCGCGTCGACAGCGCTGTTGAGCTTTACGGGTTGGAAGGCCGTGCATCTGGCTAAGTAGTCTGGGTGGTAGGGCGAATTAGGCTCAGGTGATCAGGCTTAGTAGGAATAGAGATAGGGCCGCTGGAGATTTTCGGCTTTGTAGAGGTAGAAAGTCTCAGAGACTTCACCGCCGCGTTTAGTAGCGATTTGTGTGAGCGGCGTGATGGTTTCAAAGTAGGGAGCGATCGCACCCACTTCTTCCATTCGAGTCTCCCTATCCAAGCTAATAAGCAAAGCATCTTTGCCAATCCACTGCTGCGGATTGAACCAGAAAGCATGACCGCGCGGGTCAGTTGTAAAGCTGCTAACGGGTAAAGCAATATCTTCTGGCATTGCTAGCGCTACATATCCGCTTAGCCAGTATTTCGAGGTGATGACAAAGCTAGTGGTGTTTATAGCCGATCTGAATTCCTCAGACTGCTCAAAGCGCGATCGCAACTGCACCACATCTATCAGCTCTGTTGATGGGTCTGTCTCGATTGGAATAATGCCACCAAAAAGCGCGCGATCGCCCGATTTTTGCAGCGTGCCTAGCGTGATATGGGTGAGCGCGAACATCAGCAATATGCCGATTGTCCAAGCTGAAACCGTCAGCCAGCGGCGTATTCCTTTTTTCGACCAGCGAGCAGCAGCATAGCCCAGCACAAGAATCAGGCTCCACAGCCCTGGTGCAGGCCAAGCCGGGAAAGTATGGGTTGCACCGCCAACTAACGTAAAGCCAAGTGCCGTGGGCAGTCCGCTCCAAAGTAGAAAATTGATTTTGCTCGCAGTCTGCTGATCGTGATCGCTTGATCTATCGAACGATTTGCCAGTTAGCTGATTGAGCAAAGCTTTTGCGCTGGTCCACCACAGCGGCAGCGCAATGCTAGGAAACAGGTAGCCAAATTGAGCGAGGATGACCCCTAGCAACGAACTAAACGAGTAGCTGCTGCTATCGTCGCCATATTCGGCAAAGCGATCGCCAAGCTGAAATCGCAGCGAAATCCAATCGTGAGTCGCATTCCAATACAGCAGCGGAAAGAGCGTCATTCCGAATATCAGCAGTCCCCAGCCCAACCATTTCGATTGGAAGACGGTTCTGTGTGGTTTGCTAGTTGCACAAAAAGCCACAACGCTTAGCGCTAGCAGAAAGCCGTGGTACTTGCTGAGACAGGCCAATCCAATCGCCAGAGAGATGAAAACGATTCGAGCAGTTGGACGATACTGGGAGAGGGTGCTCTTAGCTGTGATAGGTGGAAAGAATTCGCGAGCGCAAAGATAAAGCGTGAGGCTCCAGAAGAAGATGAGCGCATTGTCTGGTGCGGTTAGCACGCCAAAGCTGAGGAAAAATAGCGGAGTGAGGGAGGCGATCACACTGCTAATCAATCCCGCCCGCGACCCGAACAGCCATTTTCCCGTTGCATAGAGTAGCCATAAACTGGCCGTAAACAGAATGAGCGCGCCTAGTCGCAGTGTAAAGGGCGTCGCCGTTCCGGTCAGCCAAACTCCCAGCCCTGCTGTAATTGCCACGGCAGGCGGGTGGTCAAAGTAGCTCCAGTCGAGATTCTGAACATAGAGAAAATAGTAGGCTTCATCAAATCCCAAGGGCAAAAAGTAGGCAATAATGCTGCGAAAGAGCAGTCCACCAATCAATAGCTGCCATTCAATACCCATCATGAACAAAAGTGCTGAGATTATATGTGTAGGGACAGAGCTACTGCTTGGCGATATTTTGAATAGTAATGTTCAGTATCTAGCCCAGCAGCTAGCGAGTCTAGGAATTGCTCATCACTACCAGAGCGTGGTCGGCGACAATCCGACTCGGATCAAACAGGCCGTAGCCATTGCTTGCGATCGCGCCCGCCTGATCATTCTCACAGGTGGCCTTGGCCCTACCCCTGACGATCTCACCCTAGCCTCCCTTGCCGACTTCTTCTCCACGCCACTGGTCGAACGCCCTGAGATCGTCGCTGACCTCGAAGAAAAATTTGCTAAACGCGGTCGGACGCTCACCCAAACTAGTCGCAGACAGGCGCTGCTGCCAGAGGGCGCAGAAATCTTGCCGAATCCAGTTGGCTCTGCCCCTGGCGTGATTTGGATGCCTAGACCCGGTTTGACGATTATGACGTTTCCAGGAGTGCCCTGGGAGATGAAGGCGATGTGGGAGGCGACTGCGATCGCCTATCTGCGAGCGAATGACTGGGCAGACGGCGTGATCCACAGCCGAACGCTGAAATTTTGGGGTATTGGTGAATCGACTCTGTCACAGAAAGTCGCTTCCTTGCTAGAGGCAGAGAATCCGACGGTGGCACCCTACGCACTGGGCGGCAAGGTGATCTTGCGAATTTCGGCCAGAGCGGAGTCGATAGCAGCGGCGAATCAGCTAATTGATCCTGTCGCTGCGCAGGTCTGTGAGATTACTGGAGAAGCTTATTACGGTCAGGATGATGAGACGCTGGCAGACGCCGTAGGTGCGCTATTGAAGGCGCGATCGCAAACCCTTAGCGTTGCTGAATCCTGTACAGGCGGCAGTCTGGGCGGACTGATCACGGCAGTTCCTGGTAGCTCTAGCTATTTCTGGGGCGGCGTGATCTCCTATGACAATCGGGTGAAGCAGCAGCTGCTAGGCGTGGATAAGGCGGTACTAGATCGCTGTGGTGCAGTTAGCGCGGAAGTAGCAGCGGCCATGGCGCTAGGCGTGCGCGATCGTCTAGAAACAGATTGTGCCCTTAGCATTACAGGTATTGCCGGACCGGGCGGCGGTAGCGCAGAAAAGCCAGTCGGGCTGGTCTATATCGGATTGGCTTCAGCGCATGGGATCAAAACGGAGAAACACTTATTTGGTCAAGAGTCATCGCGCGATCGCATTCGTCAGCAAAGTGCGCTGAGCGCGTTGAACCTGCTGAGACTAGAGCTGTTGGCACAGGTAAGCTAGTTGACTATGGTGATGACTCCGAATTCTACTTCTAAAGAAATAAGGGAAATTATGTAAATCCTCTCATTGGTCTTCTTGATCATTGCTCAGGATTGGTTATCATAAGTACACAGATAAGGGCGATCCCGTCGCTATTTGCTTATAGCTGTTTCCTTACAGCGGTGCTTGTAGCGGTAATTTACGTCGGCATCTGTTGCCAATGTCCCTGCGACTAAGATCGCGGGCAGCGGAACTGCTAAGAAGATGAGAGGGAGCAATCTAGCTCATGGACTATATCGATCAGGCACTTGACAAGCTCAGAGAATGGGTAGACAAGGTTATCGATGCCTTATTTGGCCCACAAGCTCAGCCTGAGCTTGAGCCAATTCCAATCCCGGTAGATGATCGCAGGTCTAGACGTCGTTAGTTTGACGGCATAATGCCGATGTAATACTGAGTCTTATATTGCTGAGTATCTTGATATTGAACGGACCCAACCTAAACATGTTGGGAAAGCGAGAGCCTGAAATCTACGGTTCTCAAACACTTGAAGATATCAGTTCCGAACTCAGGCAGACTGCGAAGGGTTTAGAGGTCGCTCTGACCTTTTTTCAATCAAATCATGAAGGTGCCTTGGTGGACACGATTCAGGCTGCTCTGAACGTCCACCAAGGCATTTTGATCAATCCAGGGGCCTACACCCATACGAGCGTAGCGATTCGTGATGCGATCACCGCTGTCGCTTTGCCCACGGTCGAAGTCCACCTCAGCAATATTCACCAGCGCGAAGCCTTTCGTCATCACTCATATATTGCGCCCGTTGCCGTCGCTCAGATCAGCGGCTTTGGCGCAAACAGCTATCATCTAGGACTAGAGGGATTGGTCAAGCATCTGCGAGCAAAGCAGTCAGCCCAAGCAACCAACCCAAGCGATAGCCTAAGTAAGACATCATGATTGCTGCTAGCCCGGTCCAGTCCAAAGCCAACCAGTCCAAAACTAATCAGCCCAGGATCAAGTTCCTGAAGACCCCGACTTCTCAGGCATGGATCGATCAGGCGATCGCAAACATGGATACGATTCTGCTAGACCACGCCCAGTGCGAGCGTAAAGCAGCGGGCACAGCGATTCAGATGATGTCGCGCTATCCGTCAAGCGTTGAGCTAGTCAGAGAGCTGACGGCAATCGCACAAGAAGAACTCAGCCACTACGACCAAGTCAACAACTGGTTAGAGAAGCGCGGTATTCCTTTGCAGCCTGTCTCGCCACCGCCCTACGGCGCAGGTCTAAAGAAATGTGTTCGCCGTCAAGAGCCGGATCGGATGTTGGATCTGCTGCTGGTGTCTGCTTTGATCGAAGCCCGCAGCCACGAGCGATTAGGACTTTTGGGTGAGCATTGCCCTGACCGCCCGCTAGCAAAGTTTTACCGATCTTTAATGGCTTCGGAGGCTAGGCATTACGGCAGTTATTGGCTGCTGGCAACCACCTACTTTCACACTGATCTAGTGAACGAGCGGCTAGATGAGCTGGCTGAGGCAGAAAGTGAGATTCTAAGTACGCTGCACCCTGAACCTCGGATACATAGCTAAACCAGGTAGTGCTAATGGATGCGAAGTTTAAAGATTTTTGGATACGAGACTGGCAGGTGGGCGATCGCGACGACGCTGCCACTGTCGTGAAAACGGTCCTCGAAGAATATGGGCTGGGTTGGGAAGTCAACTGTAGTGGCTGCAGCGACCAGGACGTGGTGGAAGTTGAGCAGTATTACCAGAGCTCGGGCGGTGAATTTTGGGTGGTGGAATGCGATCACAAAATTGTAGGAACCGGTGGCTACTACCCAATCGAGCGCAGCCAAAAAGCCGTCGAAATTCGCAAAATGTATCTGCTACCAGACGCTAGAGGTCACGGACTAGGCCGATTTTTGCTAGCGCAACTAGAGCAAGCGGCAGCTAAAAAAGGCTTTCTAGAAGTCTGGGTCGAGACTGCTACCGTCCTTGATGCTGCCGTTCGACTGTACGAACGCAACGGATACCAGCCTGCCAGCGGCGTAGAAACGGAACGCTGCGATAAGGTCTATCGAAAGACAATCTTGTAAGACTGCTCATGTATGGGTTTATTTTCTGTTCTATGGTATTGAGAAAGCTATCAAGCTAGAGACCAGGAACTGAATTTATGAGCTCGATTAATGCCTCTCCCACCAAGAATTTCTTTGTGGACATGCTCACTAGAGACATCGATTTGAAAGATGCCATTCTAGATCTGCTCGATAACTGCATAGATGGTATTCAGCGAGTGACAAGGGGTAAGGAGCCTACGGATAAACCGTATGAGGGATTTTGGGCAAACATTCAGCTATCTAATTCTGCTTTCTTGATCGAGGATAACTGTGGTGGTATTCCGCTAGAAGTCGCTGAGCGCTATGCCTTTCGGATGGGTAAGCCGAAGGATATTGATGATGATGACGATATCTTTACTATCGGGACCTATGGTATCGGCATGAAGCGGGCCATCTTTAAGATGGGGCGTTCTGCGGAAGTGGTTTCTCAGACGGACGCTGACGCTTTTAAGGTGCTAATTCGGCCAGACTGGCTGGCGAGTGATGACAGCTGGGATCTACCAGTCGAGACGACCGAGCCCGCTGACGAAGAACCTGGCACCTCGATTGAGATTCTAGAGCTGCGGGATGAGGCGGCAAGGCAGCTAGGAGATGAGTCTTTTGCGAATGAGCTGGCTAGCGAGATTGAGGGGCTGTACAGCTACATTCTGGCGAAGGGCTTCGAGATTGTAGTGAATGGTGAGCGGATTGAGCCAAGGCCGATTGTGCTGCAGTGGGAGGGGCTTAGTAAGCTGAAGAATCGAGATAAGGAGGCGATCGCACCCTACCTGTACGAGGCCACCAGAGCCGATGTCGATATTAAGCTCGCCGTTGGCCTGCGCCGGAAGCTACCTACCGCCCAAGAAGTCGATAGAGCCTCTGAACGCAAACGCACCAAAAGAGATGACGCTGGCTGGACTATTGTTTGCAACGACCGCGTTGTCGTCGCCAATGACAAAACCATCCTAACTGGCTGGGGAGAAACGGGCATCCCTCGCTATCATCCCCAGTTCATTTCTATCTCTGGCATCGTCGAATTCAAGAGCAAAGACGCCAGACAGCTCCCAATCACAACGACTAAACGGGGCATTGATGCGTCGTCCGAGCTGTATCTGTACGTGAAAGAGCGCATGAGAGAGGGGCTAAGGCTATTCACCACTCACACTAATAAATGGAAGCAGGTAACCAAAGCCAAAGCAGAAGAGCAGTCTCAAGAAAAGACCAAGAATGCTCGCACTAAGTTAGAAACGCCTACTGCCATGTTCGATCAGGTCAAGGCTATAGAGGAGAGCGCATCATCAAGCGCGCCAAAGATTTGGAAATCAGTAAAGTCCGACCAGTTCGAGATAGAGCGGCGATACATTCCCAATCTGCCCTCGCCGCCTGTAGTGGATCAGACTAAAAGAATTAGTTTTTCTAAGCCGATTGAAGACATTCGCACCATTGGCGATTTCTTGCTAGACGATCCAGATAGCTCCCCGTCAGCGGTCGGCGAGGCTTGCTTTCAGATGATTTTGGACCAGGCAATGGAAGAAGAGGTTTGAGAAGAAGATGTCTGTGAAAGTGAGTCTAGGAAGGTAATGTCTGGGCAAGCGCCGTAATCACAGGGCTCATCTCGGCATCTTGCAAGCTGTTGGGTTTGCTCCAGGTGAACGGAGCCTGCTTGGCAGCAGATATCCACAGCAGCCTTTTGGCCCTGGTCATCGCAACGTAGAGCAGGCGAAATTCTTCAGCCCGCTTGAGGTTGGTGGCCTGCTGCCAAGCGTCTTCGATATTGGGAATAGGGGCGGGCCTACGGTCCTGGGTGTAGACAGCGTGAGTATGGGCGCGTAGCTGCGCGCGCGCTACTTCGTCTAGAGAAAACTTGCCGAGGAACTGTATTTGAGGAGGAACCCAGGACTCGCCGGGCAGGTTGCGCTTGTGTAAGAAAGGTAGGCAAACGATGTCCCAGTCGAGTCCTTTGGCTTTGTGCATGGTCATGATGGTGAGCCGACCGGGGCAAGCGTACTGCGATTCGGTGTTTTCGGCTTCGACCGCGCGAAATCTTTCGCTGCTAAGGAGTTCTTGCAGCGCGCCTAGCATCGCGGTAAGGGTGCTGTCTTCGAGGGTCTGCTGGGCGATGCGGGCGGCGAGTTTGTCAGCAGTGGCCAGTTCGCTCTGGTTGTACTGCAAGGTGAGACCCAGAAAGGGAATCAGGTGATAGGCGGGCAGTTCGAGCCTCGCACGGATTAAGGCAGCGCAGTATCGGCGAGCCTGACGAGCGGCAGGCTCTGTGAGCGGTTCGTCGAGTGGGCCGGGATAGAGAAACTGTTCTGGATTGGTGACTAGGGGATTGAGGTCTTGGGTGGGGATGAGCTGGCGTGAGACGAGAACGCGCAGGGCGGCTTTGATATTGTCTGGGGAGTGGGGACGTTCAATGAACTGCAATAGAGTGAGCATTTCGCTGGGTACGTGGCTTTTGCGATCGCGCTCCCCCACGTCATAGATTTCAATCCCCGTCTCACCAAAGTCGAACCCTAGCCGATCTGGATCTTCTAAAAGTTCGCGAATAAACTTTCCCTGTCGGCTCTCTCGAACGAGCACGGCGATACTAACTGCTTCGTTCTCCGCATAGGCAGCAGCAGCACGTTTGGCCAGTTGTTTGATCGAATCAATCACCGTCTGAGGGCGAACAATTTCAACTCCACCACCGATTTGAGGCGGGTTGGCATTGGGCTGTGGATCGTTTGGACCCACGGGTAAAATTTCTTGGGACCGAAAAGGATCACCTGGACTGTTGCGGTTAACCCACTGCAGGGTGAAGTTAGCGGCGTTCATAATGCGATCGCAGCTTCTCCCCGCCTGCTCAATAGTCGCTAGTTTCCCACCGGCTTCACCCTCGCTACAGGCATCACAAAACTGATTGAAAAAGACCGGATCAGCGGGTGTAAACGTCGAATTAATCGCCTGATTTGGATCGCCTACTCGCACCAAATTCAGTGGCTTCGCTGCATCGTCTGGATCGCCTGCTAGTATTTCCAACAACTGGGTTTGCAGCGGCGAAGAATCTTGCGCCTCATCCTCGAAGATGGCAAACACCCGGCTTTGCCACAGTTTGCGAATATCTGGCTCTGCCAACGTTTTTAGCGCCGCTAGAATCATATCGTCATAATCGATTAGTCCTTGCGCAGCCAGCAGTTCCTGATAGTGCGCGTAGAGCCCGGCGGCGATCACAACAACCGCGTAGTCACTCGCACCGTCTTCGATGCCAAAAGTCATCCCCTGCGCAATTTCTGTTAGCGCGTCAGGTAGCAGGCCAGAACTTTTAGCTTCATGGATGACGGTGTAGGCCAAGGCCGGTAGGACTTCGGTCCGCAGTACGGTCAATCGTCTGAGTCGCTCCGCCTCTTCCCCGTCGAAGCCCTGCCCTTCGATTAGCTGCTGGTACATCAGCGGATTTTCTTCTATCCACCGTTCAACGGCCATCCGGATTAGCCGATGACTCTGGGTGGGTGAAACCAGCGTGGTGCCTTCTGAATCCAGACTAGATAGATTGATGCCTGAGATCTCGGCATGGCGGGTAGCAATGTTCAACGCTAGGCCATGCAGGGTATGAACAACGAAGCTATTTTGCGGCAGCGAGAGATTCTTGAGATGCTGGCGGACCTTGGCCTTGAGATTGGCGGCGGCGGAGCGGGTGAAGGTGACTAGGACGAGCTGCTTACGAGCGTGAAGCTGATGGTGGGCGATCACGATCGCCGCGCCTGCCGCCATTCCGGTTGACTTACCTGAACCGGGTACTGCGGAAACTGCTAACGGACCCGAGCGCCACAGGGCCAGCGCCTTTTGTCCGGGGCGCAGACTGTCGATCAGCGCCTGAATCTGGTGCGCTCTGTCAGCTTCAATCTCAGATGGACTAGACAGTACTGCAACCATAGATTGAACGGGGACCAGCGAACGTCTGACGAAAATTCTAGCGGATTCTTCTCGCTTACATGGATAAAACTGGGCTACTGCCCCGTAGACCGGGAAGACTCTATTTTTGTGGTCTTGTCGAGGGTCTAGCGCTTTGATGAAGTATCTATGCTGCTTTGGGCCTATAGACACAGCCGTTCGCTAAAGTGCCTAGAATAGGAATACCTGGAATATAGCCTGTACCGGATGCATACTCTTCGAGAAGGCATGGCCTACGGTACAGGCGCGTCACTTGACCTGTTGCAACATGATGCTTTTAACCTGAAAGCTGTACCTCAGTCAAGTGACCAAAGCTATAGAGATGTGATGACAGAATCCTATTGATACTGGTTGATAGCGTAAGTATTAGCGATAAAAGGATTAGCGGTAAAAGTCGGGGGAAAAGCGCAACTGTGATTCAGGAATTTGGACTATCCATTACTGCAGTCGGCGGCGACCAATACTGGGTCCGCACCGAGAAGGTTGCCAAAGGTGTGCAGCTAGCAGAAGAAAAGGTGCACTGGCCAGTAGCCAGCTGGTTGGATCAGGCCAAATCGCTAATGCACGATCCGCTGCTAGGTCTGCTAAAAGGACAGCAAAATCGTGTTGTGACTGCTCGCTCTGAGGACAGTCCTTTTCTAACCGCCGCCAAAGATACGAATCTTACAACCCTAGTCCATCTGGGCCAAACGCTCCACAACGAACTATTTATAGGTCAGCTTCGCGACAGCTGGGTGACCGCCCAGGGAGTCGCTCACCACCGACAGGATCTGCTGCGTCTACGCATCGGTATCAAAGATAGTCGCCTGCAGCAGCTGCCTTGGGAAGCGCTACATGCGGGGACTAGGCCGCTAGCCACTGGTACTGACGTTATCTTTTCTCGCTATATTCTCAATCACCGCCAGGTGCATTCCAATTCAGCGGCGCACTCTGGCGCTGCTGGTCAGAGCCTACGAATTTTGATGGTCATTGCTGCGCCCGATGACCAAGAGCGTCTAGAGCTAAAGCAAGAGGTCCATCATCTTCAGCTAGAGCTCCATCCCTCTATTGCTGATGCGAGTGATTCGTCTGTAGATGTACAGCTAACGATACTAGAGCAGCCAGGGCGCGCAGAACTGACTCAGGCGCTAGAGCGCGGTAGCTATCAGGCGCTGCACTACGCGGGCCATAGCAATCTAGGAAACGCGGGCGGCGACCTGTACCTGGTCAGCCGTCAAACGGGTCTAACTGAGCGGTTGAGCGGTGAAGATTTGGCTGGTCTACTGGTGAACAACGGGGTTAAGCTAGCTGTCTTTAATTCCTGTAGGGGGGGCTATAGTTCTGGGTCTGACGAGGGCTGGCAAGAGCGCAACCTTGCCCAAGCGCTGGTCAATCGAGGCATGCCTGCTGTAATCGCGATGACGGAGCGCATTCCTGATCACGTCGCGATTACGTTTACCCAGCTGCTGTACCGTAACCTTAAGAAAGGGCTGGCAATTGATCTGAGCTTGAATAGAACGCGGCAGGGTTTGATCTCTGCTTATGGCTCCAATCAGTTCTACTGGGTGCTGCCAACGCTCTATATGCATCCTTTGTTTGACGGCTATCTAGTCAAGACCAAAGCCGATCTGGAGAGTCCTAATTCGCTAGACAAGATCACCGATCCTTTCGGTGATATATTTTCGGACCCAGGACTCTCAGATAGAGATCTGTCGATTCGGGCGGCTCAAAAGCTGCCGATGACCCAAAAGCTGCCGATGGCTCAGGGGATGGCGACTACAATGCGTTCAACCTCTCCGGCTGAGCCGATGGATGCTGCTAATACCAGTACATCAGAGATGACTAATTCCAATAGAAGTACTCAACTAGGTGCAGAAGATTCATCTACTCAGACCTTATCTATAGACGATTCATCAGCTTTGCCAAACGAGACTGTAGTTAGAGAGGTCTCTACATCTATGACTGCTACAGGTGATAGCAGCAAAGGCTCTGGCGCGCCTGTAAATCGCAGACAGCCTGATAGCTTTTACGGTGAACCAGCAGGCGATCATCCAGTAACGGCTTCACCCCTAGATCTGACCAATTTTCCTAAGCGTGACGTACCGGAGCTAGTGGGTGAGCGGCTACCTCGTAGTCATACGATACATACGAAAATTTTGACAATTCCAGGTGCTATTGTGCTCGCGCTGATTGCCTTGTTTGGGGTGATGGCGGTGACCTGGCTACAAAGAGATCGCTCTAGGACCAGTCCGGTCGAAAACACTAGCGGATTGAGTTTGCCAACTCAGGTTGATATTGCCTTTCAGCGAAATGATCTAGATGGGGCGACGGTTGCGGTAAAAGCGCTGATCGATCAAAAGCAGTTTTCCGAGGCGATCGCAGCCCTTCAATCAGCAAACCAAACCCAGCAGCAAGACGCAATCATTGCGTTCTTGCAAGGGCGAGCGCAGTGGGGACTGGTCAAGCAGAGCAGCCGTGACTACTCGGTTGAGGATGTTAAACGATCTTGGACGACCGCTTTGGAAAACGAATCTGACTGGATGGAGATTGTGATGGCGTTGGGCTTTGCTCAATATGCGTCTGGTCTAGACCAAGCGGCGTTAGATTCCTGGCAGCGAGCAGTCGAACTGGCGAGCAAACAGTCGACAGATAAGGGGGCCTATTTTTCCGATCAGACCTTTGGTGAGTATGCGCTTAATGCCCAGGCAGGAATTGCGATCGCCACGCTATCCCTAGCTGAAATCGAAACTGATCCCGCTCAAAAAGAGCTGCTAATCGAACAGGCGGCCTCTGCTTATCGAAAGGTAATTACCGAAGCGCCTTCTGAGTTTAATGCCAATACGCTAGGTGCAAACTGGCTGTGGCTAGAAGGGGCGATCGCCGATTGGGAAGCCGCCAAAGCAACACTTAGTGGCACCATCCAAGTCGAATAGTATCCAAGTCAAGTAGTATTCAAGCCGAGTAGGTTGCTACATTGCCCGACCTTCGGGTACATAAGACATGATCCAGCAGCGCTCAATGTGGCGTAGCTTGCTTTGTCGCCAAAATTTGCGAGGATTGACAATCAAAGTGTGGTCGGCTTGACCAATAGGCTGGCTCAGGTACTGCCAGATGGGAAATTTAGCGTTGGGGTTAGCAGCAGGTGTCATAAGCGGAGTCAAGAAGTTTGTAGGAGAAGCCTCGTTAGAATATGAAGCTAACGCGATCGCTTTGCCTACTAATAGTTGGCAATTCACACCTGCTTTTCACTCCGTACAATTACTTTACTTGATACCACTTTGCTCAATGCCGCTTTAGCCTAATGCCACTACACGGCGGCTTAGGGCGTCTCTGTTCGTCTGCTCAACGCCTCTTCAGCCAGAATGCGCGTGCTTTCGGCAGTACGAATAATTGCTATAAAGCTCTCTAAAGACACCCTTAGAAGGATGGTATAGATCAAAAGCAGAATCAGGCTAAAGACGAGCGTTCCTACACCGGCTGCAAAGCCAGCAAAATTGAAAGCGCCAAGAATCACCCTCAGCGTGAAAAAAGCACCGCTAATCAAACCCAAAATGTAGAGAACGCCTACAATCTGAGGCGCGACAAAAGAAGAAAAGGAGAGATCGAACAGTTTTTCAAAAAAGCCTTTATTAGTCTGCATTTACTGATTTCCTCTAAATAATTTCTCTGACCGCTTGAAATATAAACTGGCTTCAAGCCTACTGAACGATCTTCGATAGATAGATTAAAGTAAATGACCTTCAATCTGCATCAACCGTCCTTCTTCAACCTTTCTGGTCATGATCTCCTCAGCCCATCGTTCTTCTGCAAGCACTTCGCACACAGTTCCTCTTGCAGAAGCCTCTGCTGCTGTAAGGTCCGTTGACTGGCAACAGTTCGCCCAGTCCCTCAGTCCAATCGAAACGCTGATAGAGCCCACTCAAGTCAGTAAGCTGTCAAAAGATTACTACTACTTCAGCCCCATCCTGGCGGAGCAGCTCAAAGATAAAGTCGGCGATCTAGTCGCGCGCCCAAAAAACGAAAGTGAGATCTTGAAGATAGCAAAGGTCTGTGTAGAGGCCAAAGTGCCGCTGACCATACGCGGCGCTGGCACTGGCAACTATGGCCAAGCGATTCCATTGGCAGGCGGTGTGATTCTAGATATGAGTGCGATGAACGCTGTGAAATGGATAGAGCCTGGCCGAGCTTGCGTAGAACCAGGTGCCAAGCTAGCGGCGATTGATCGCATAGCGCGTCCGCAGGGGTGGGAGATTCGTATGGCACCTTCTACCTATCGGACTGCGACGATCGGTGGGTTTGTAGGCGGCGGCAGCGGCGGTATCGGGTCAGTGCTGTATGGTCAGCTAGCCGATCGTGGCAGCATTCAGGCCGTTCGGGTGGTGACGATGGAGGATGTGCCTCAGATCCTCGAACTACGCGGCGACGCGGTCCATCAGGTTAGCCATGCCTACGGCACCAATGGCATTATCACCGAGCTGGAAATCCCGCTTGGGCCTGCCTATCCGTGGGCTGAGGTAATTGTTAGCTTCGATGAGTTCATGAGCGCTGCCTACTTTGGTCAGGCGCTAGGCGATGCCGATGGCATTATTGCGAAGCTAGTTAGCATTCATGCCTGGCCAATCCCTAGCTACTTCAATGCGCTAAAAGACTTTCTGCCAGATGGGAAAGCGGCTGCGCTGCTGATTGTGTCGGCAGCTGATCTAGAGGCGCTAGGCGCGTTGGCTAAAGACTGGGGTGGGCAGATGACCTATCAGAAGACTGCTCAAAAAAGCGAAGGCGGCACTAGTAAGGGTGCTGCGATCGCAGAGTTCACCTGGAATCACACAACCCTACATGCCCGCAACGTAGATGAGAGCTTGACCTATCTACAAACGGTCTTTCCGTACGACCCGGATCTAACGCTTTTGCAGCATATGCATGAGCACTTTGGTGAGGAAGTGATTATGCATTTGGAGTATGTGCGATCGCAAGGAAGAATCCTGCCGACCGCCCTACAGCTCGTGCGCTACACGACCCCAGAGCGACTAGCTGAAATTATTCACTATCACGAAGAGAAAGGCGCTTTTATTGCCAATCCGCACACCTACGTATTAGAAGATGGTGGACGCAAAACTATTGATGAAAGTCAGCTTAAATTCAAAGAGAAAGTTGATCCATATGGGCTGTTAAATCCTGGAAAAATGCGCGGTTGGCTAGAGCGACGTGCTCTATAGCTGATATTCATATCTAGAAAACTCTGTCGTATTCGCGTCTCCCATGCACCTTGAAAACCGCAATTTGACTAATTAGAAATGACTGATCGTAAGCCGAGCTAGCTGTCCATTTGGGCACTCTGAAACGTAAGCGTTTTAAGTTGCTTTCATATGTATGATTTGACTCAGTTTAGCTTGCAAGATATTACTGAGATTGGAGTTGCGCTGCGCAGTATTGGAAAGGAAGCAGATAGCTTAGAAGTTGTCGCTGATAGATGTGTTCAGTATCTCTACCACAGCTTATTAGATCCAGCTACTAACCAGCCCGCGTGTGCACTCGTTCGATTTTTCAGAACGGTGCCTTATGCTCTACTGCCAGCAGGTCTAAAGACCTCTGTGCAGATGGCGATCGCTCAAGCCCCAGAATCAATCCCGGCTGATTTGAAATGTCTAACGCTGTTGGGCACTGTGGGCGATAGACCAGAATGGCGTGATCGCCTAGCGTCCACAGGCCATCAGGTAATCCCACTGACCAGTGAGCAGTCCGTCCGTCAAATTCCGATGATCTCGCAGCTAATCAAAGCTTTTGGACTAGACATTAGCTGCGTGTTGTCGCCAGCGCCCAATCTGCTGATGGAATTAGAGCGCAAAACCTGCAACGTCTTTCACGTGCCTGTAGCCACTGGAAGTGAGTTTATTCCTGCCCAAGACCAGTTCGTTAAACCTTACGGCATCAAGTCAGTTGTTGGCTTTGGGGGAATGCTTTCCTCTGGCGATTTGTTCTGCACCATTCTATTTTCAAAAGTCGAGATTTTAGAGCCCTCAGCGCATCTATTCAAAACGCTGCCACTCAATATCAAGATGTCGCTTACCCCTTTCAATCGCAGTCAGCTTTTTAGAACTCTACAGTCTGTCTAAAGCTCGATATTTTCAGATAGATTGAGGATGAATGTTTGTGGTTACTTCGATACAAAAGACAGATAAAGACGAAGCACTCCTTCAACAGAACGAGAAGATTGCTCAGCTTCAAGATCAGGTCGCTACGCTAGAAGAATTGCTATTGACCTACGAGCAGTCTGCTACCGAAAGAGAAAACTATCTGCAAGATGTTCTGCGTAAGTCAGAAGAAAAAGCGCTACAGCTAAAACATTCTCGCTCTACGCTGCAAACAGTCAAAGCAATTCTAGATAGTATGGGCGATGCTGTCGTTGTTATAGATAGTGATGGTCATACGCTATTTAGCAATCCAGCAGCGGCAAAGTTACTAAAGACCAAACTGTTGGATAGTACTTTGCCCGGCAGCTGCCCCCTAGACAGTGACCTCAGCGGTCAGTCTCACAGCGAGACTCGATGTGAGCAGGCAGCTAGCGAAAATTGCTTTCCTACTTCAAAAGTATTGTCTTTGAGAGCAGCTATTCTAGGCAAATCTGTCGATAATTTGGAGGTCTACATACACAAGCAGCGTCGCTGGCTAAGTATCAACGCTAGACCGCTCGAATCTGAAGGTGAAGCGGCTGGCGCGGTGACTGTTTTTAGAGATGTGACTTCTGCTAAGGAGGCGGCACAAACGCTACGTCGTTCGAATGAAGAATTTCGTCAGCAGTCTGAGGTCTTAGCTGATACATTAGCAGCGCTAAAGCAAACCCAGGCAATGCTGATCCATGAGGAGAAGATGTCGAGCTTGGGCCAGACCGTTGCTGGCATCGCGCATGAAATCAATAATCCCCTTAGCTTCATTCATGGAAATCTAGAGCTGACAAAGCAGGTATTCCGGGATCTGCTAGGACTTGTCTGTTTATTTCGGCAAACCTACCCCAATGCTACGCCAGCGATTGAGCAGGCGATTGACCTGATTGATTTGGACTTCATCGGCGAAGATGTTCCCAAGATGATGTCTTCTATGACCGTAGGCGCTGAGCGTATTAAGGAGATCGTGCGATCGCTACGCGTCTTTTCTCATCTAGATGAATCAGCGGTAAAAGCTGTCGATATTCATGCGGGCATTGATAGCGCCTGCCTAGTTGTGAAAGCGCAGCTAGAGGATCGAACTGAAGGGGAAGCGATTTCAATTCGCAAAGACTACGGCCACTTGCCACTGTTAGAATGTCATGCCAGTCAGCTCAATCAGGTCTTTGTTCACCTACTCACTAATGCGATCTATGCGCTTCGTTCAAAGGAGCAGTCCAGCCCACCTGAAATTGTGATTTGTACTGAAGTTTGCGAAGGGAAAGTCCTCATCCGTATTTCAGACAACGGCATCGGTATTCCTGAGTCGATTCAGTCCAAGATTTTTGATCCTTTTTTCACAACCAAACCTGTTGGCAAAGGCACTGGATTAGGATTGTCTGTCTGCTATCAAATTGTTGTCGGTATTCACCAAGGTGCGATCGCCTGCACCTCTCAACCTGGCATCGGCACTGAATTTGAGATCACACTGCCCTGTATCTAGAATGCCACTCTATGAGTCCTCTGTTCTAGGACAAGTCGAGTGAGCGTCCAGCAAACACACTAAGACAGCAACTCATCAACTGCGATGCTAAATCCCGGAAGTACAATCTGTGTTTTAGCTATCTCACCGGACTTAAAAATTTGATCTCCGCTGGCAGTAACCACAATCACTCGCTGGCTATTTGGAAAGACAATCCAAACTTCTTCGCTCCCGGATGCTAAATACTCATCAGCCTTCGAGTACACATCTTCAGCTAAATCCGTCGGCGAAACGACCTCTGCGCACAGAGGAAAGCTCTGCGGTAGCACCTTGAGCTCGCCATATTGCTCTAGTAAATCCTGCGTTAGATAAGCTACATCTGGCTTGCGACCCTGTTCTTTCGTTTGACAAGGAACCTCTGTATACACTTCACCGCCCAACTGTTGCTTCATCTGATAAACAGCCCAGACGGTACTCAACCTCCGCTGAATCTTGCTATGAGCGAGTGTCGTACCATCCTCTGTCGCGCTATTTTTCTCAATTAGCCGACCGTTTACCCACTCCGTTCCCTCCAAAGGATTTTCTAGCCACTCTTCTAAAGAGTTTGGCTGTAGTGGAAGTTGATCAGATTGCTGAATAGCTGGAGCTGGTCTTTGAGTAGTTGTAACCATATCCTTGTTGCCACTTACTGCTTGTATCCAGTATAGGTTTTAGCTCTCTAGATCTAGTTCTTCAGGAAAGCGACTAGCTGCTCTAGCTTGTCCCAGGCTGCGCCGCTTTGAATGATTTCTTGAGCCTGGCTGACGCCGCTTACACAGGCAGCTTCAAAGCTATCGCCCTCTGCTAGTCCACCTACTTTTAGTGCGAGCGCTGCGTTCAGTGCCACAGCATCCGTTTGCGCCTGGGTGCCTTTGCCTTGCAGCACATTGCGTAAAATGGCGGTGTTTTCCTCTAGCTCGCCCCCTTTCAATGCTGACAAAGGCGCAGGTGCTAAACCAAAGGCTTCAGGGTTTAGCACTTCTTGGGTGACCTGGCCGTTGCTGACGACCGAAACGTCTGTGGGTTTGCCTAGTCCTGCTTCATCCAAAGTCTCTCTGCCGTGAAGGACCATTGCCTGCTGCATCCCGAGCTGCCTGAGTGCTTCTGCCATTGGCTCAATCACTGAAGGATGATAGACGCCGATAATTTGACCTGTCGGCCGTAGCGGATTGACCAACGGCCCGAGCAGGTTGAAGACTGTACGGACTTTGAGCTCACCTCGCAAAGGAGCAACGGCTTTCATGGCAGGATGCCAGCCTCTAGCAAAGAGAAAGGTGACGCCGACTTCTTTGAGGGCGGCTTTGGATTTTTCGATGGGGGCAGCAAGATTCAACTCCTAAGCCTTCGAGCACATCGGCTGAGCCGACTTTGCTAGAGGCAGAGCGGTTGCCGTGTTTGGCGACGGCAATGCCAGCAGCGGCGGCAACAAAGGTGACGGCGGTAGAGATATTAAAGGTGGAAGAGCCATCGCCGCCTGTGCCACAGGTGTCGATGCGAGGAGAAGGGAGATCTGGGTCTACGAGCATGCCACCGAGGGACTGACCTTGTAGGACACGGGCCATGCCTGCTAGCTCGTCTCCGGTGACGCCTTTACTTTGGATAGCGGTGAGGATGGCACTAGAAAGGATAGGTGAGAGGCGTTTCGGTGAGCCAGCTAGTCCATCAGGGCTTCGGCCTGAGCTTGGGTGAGCGATCGCTTTTCAATCAGCTGCTGCAATAGCTGTGGACCGTTGAACTCAGTGTGCTTTGTAGTGACCATCGGGGGGGGGGTGATATGTTCGAGAGTGCTTTGATTATCGGATGTCAGGCTTCGGTTCTCAAGTCGGCTCTGCCAGAAACTTTTGTTAGGAACTGACCGACTGATTGTATTGGCTAGCACTATCTGGCCGATTCTATTGGCCCAGCATTTGTAGCTTGTACAAGCTGGCATAGAGTCCGTTTTGCTGTAGCAACTCGTCGTGACTACCTTGTTCGATTAGCTGGCCCTGCTTTAGCACTAAGATACGGTCCACGTTGCGAATGGTCGAAAGACGATGGGCAATGATGATTGCAGTGCGGTTTTCGAGAAGTTTGTCTAAGGCGGTTTGAATGGTGGCTTCGGTGCCAACGTCTAGATTGGCGGTGGCTTCGTCTAGGACTAGGATGCCAGGATTGCGAATGGCAGCGCGGGCGAAGGCGAGTAGCTGCTTTTGCCCACCGGATAGATTCGTCCCGCGTTCCCGTAGGGCAGTGCTATATCCCTGAGGTAGCGCCTCAATGAAGGAGGCGACGTTGGTTTGTTCGGCGGCGCGCTGAACCTGTTCGAAGCTGTAGTCTTCGCCGAGGGTGATATTGCGAGTGACATCGCCAGAGAAGAGGAAGCCGTCTTGCAGGATGATGGCCATGCGATCGCGCAGATCCTGCTGTGCAATGTCTCGAATATCCACATTGTCCAGCAAAATCTGCCCGTCACTGACTTCGTACAGACGACAGAGCAGCCGAATAATCGAACTTTTCCCTGCACCAGTGGGGCCTACTAGCGCCACCTTTTCACCTGGCTTGATAACGAAGTCAAGGTCTTTCAGGACGTAGTCATCTGCCTTGTAGCCAAAAGAGACATGGTTGAACCGAATCTCGCCTGGAATGACGACATCGCTGTTTTTCAGCGTCTGAGCAGGTAGCTCGACCGGGTTTTGAGCATCGCGAATAGAAATTGGTTCGCTCATAATGTCGTTCAATCGCTCTACCGCAGTGAAGCCAGCCTGGATAGCGGTGAACTTATCGGCAAACTGCCTAAGCGGATCGAATAGCTTTTGAGCGAAGAGGATAAAAGCGGTAAGGGTGCCGATTTCGATGACGCTGCCAGTAACGAGATAGCCGCCGAGAGCGAGGACACCTGCGATCGCAGCCAAAGCGATCCACTCTAGCGTCGCCGATACTGCCGAATCATAGAAAATCGTCGTATCAATCGCATTTACATAGCGCTGGTTGATCGTACGAAACAGCTCACTGTTGAATCGCTCGCGGCGAAATAGCTGCACCACGTCAATGCCGCTGATGTTCTCTTGCAGGTTGGAGTTTAGAGCCGACAGCTCTTCTCTCGCAATATAGTTAGCCTTCCGATACTGCTGCTGAAAATAGATAATCAGCGTAGTAATCGGCAACAGCATGGCAATTAGCATCAGTCCTAGCCGCCACTCCTGCTGAAGCATCGTGCCCATCAGCACCAGAATCAAAAACAGATCGCTGATAATCCCAATCGCGCCAGTCGCGAAGACATCGCCAAGCGCGTTGACGTCGCTAGTCAGACGGGTAATCAGTCTGCCCACGGGCGTACGATCAAAAAAGCCCATAGACAGATTAGTGACGTGTTCAAATAGATCGCTACGCACAGAGGCCGTAATCTTCTCGCCGACCTTTTGAATCTGGTAGCTCTGCCAGCCGTCGAAGCAGAGACGAATTGCGATCGCCACCAGCAGTCCGACAATGATCCAATTGAGCCCTGTGCGCAGGCTCATCGTTGAAAAGACATCCCAGGCCGCATCCTCCTGATTAATCAGCGAAATTGCCTGACCAATCAGCACTGGCTGTAGCGCCTGTGCCAGCGACAACGGCACCAGCAGCAGCAGCGGCAGAACTAGCTGCGATCGATTGCGGGTAATGTATGGCAGCAACCGCAAGAATAGCCGCCAGTCCCCTTTTGCGGTGCGTTCTTCTCCGAATGTGACACCTGATTTGGACCCATTTGTAGAAGCAGATGCCATGAAATACTCTCGAGAAAAATTGAATGAATCAGCCCACAGCCACGACTTAGCCTGGAAAATCTAGCTCAGATCGAAACAACGACTCAAGCGATCGCGCCTGATGTAGAGGCTGCTCTCAGCCGCTCAATGATCGTCCCTAAACCGTCTTGATTTAAACGGTAGCTCAGAGGATGTGCAATTAGCCGCGCTGTGCTGTAGTAGAGCACTTCTAGCTCGGTTAGATTGTTTTCCTTTAGCGTGCGTCCGGTAGAGACCAGATCGACAATCGCTTCAGACATTCCGGTAATCGGACCTAGCTCTACCGACCCTGATAGCGGCACAATCTCTACCGCTAGATCTAGAGACTGAAAATACTGTCGGGCGCTGTTAACGAAGGTAGAAGCTACCCGGCAGTGAGGGGGCAAGTCTACCGCCGACTGATAGCCACTATTCGCAGAAACCGCAACGGATAAATGGCAGCCGCCAAATCCCAAATCCGCGATCTGAGCGACCCGAGGCTGACGCTCTCTAATCACGTCGTAGCCAACAATGCCAATCTGCGCCTGCCCATACTCTACGTATACAGGCACATCCTTGGCTCGTACCAGCAGCCCTCTTGCCTGCCCGCTGCTATCCATTAGCTGTAGCTGCCGAGTTCCTGCCTCTAGAAATCCACTAAAATCCAAGCCTGTGGCCTTTAGCAGCTGAATACTTTCCTTTAACAGAGAGCCTTTTGGTAGCGCGACGGTAATCATGAAGAGGCGAGTAGATAGGGTAAGTAATCGAATGTAAAAATGGCGTGAGCTGTCATACCCGTAGACGTTACATACTACCAAGTCAAAGGAGTGAGCGGGTTAAGACCAAAATGGAACGAACACGATGTAACGAGCACGATGTAACGAACAGTGTACGTAAGTGCCGTTTGTGAGCGAAATCATACTCAAATTTCTATAGTCTGCGTATAAATAATAGGTGGAGTTCCTGAATCGTAAGTCAATCTCACAAGCGATCATCTAGCTAAGGTGCCTAGCGTGCTGAGGCACCGCTAGATGGCCGCAATAGGATCAAGCTAAATGGGACCAGCACTGAAACGCAGACTATGCAGGTCCGACTGCTGCTGCTGCGGCTTCTATTGCGATCGCCACATGCGTCCAATGCGTTCCGCCCTGGCAATACACCACATAGGGTTCTCTTAGAGGCCCGTCTGCCGATAGCTCGGACGTACTGCCATCGATAAACGACCCTCCTGCCATCACTAGTCGATCGTCATATCCGGGCATTTCAGACGGTACCGGACTGACGTATGACTCAACGGGAGAGCACTGTTGAATCGCCTGACAAAAGGCAACTAGCTTCTCTTGCGTGCCTAGCTTAATCGCCTGAATGACCTCACGCTGCGGGGTTGAGACTGACGGCTGTACTTCGTAGCCAAGTGCTGCAAACGTCTTGGCTATCAGGTAGTTTCCTTTCATGGCTTCTCCCACCATTTGCGGCGCGAGGAACAACCCCTGATACATCAAACGACCTTCTCCCAAAGTTGCGCCACCGCTGCTGCCGATACCGGGCGCGGTCAGCCGACAGGTCGCTGCTTCTACTAGGTCGGCTCTACCAGCGACATAGCCACCAGTGGTCGCAATCGTACCGCCTGGATTCTTGATCAGCGAGCCTGCCATCAGGTCTGCGCCAACCTCTGTTGGCTCTTGCAGCTCAGTGAATTCTCCGTAGCAATTATCTACGAAGCAAATTGTATTGATGTTTTGTTGCTTAACTAAATGTATAATTTTGTTAATATTATGAATGCTAAGGCTAGGACGCCAGCTATAGCCACAAGATCGCTGAATTAGAACAAGCTTGGTTTTTTCATTAACTGAAGTAGCAACCTTGTCAAAATCTAATTTACCTTCTGGCGTTAGCGACAGTTCCCGGTAGCAGACCCCAAATTCCTTAAGAGATCCTTGACCGCTTCCCCTAGTGCCAATGACTTCTTCTAGGGTGTCATAGGGTGAACCTGCGATCGCCAGCATCTCATCTCCCGGCCTGAGAACGCCAAATAGTGCGCAGGCAATGGCATGTGTTCCAGAGACAAACTGGACTCTGACTGCTGCTGCCTGAGCGCCTACGATCTGGGCAAACACCCGATCGAGTGTGTCTCTGCCTAGATCGTCATGGCCGTAGCCTGACACGCTAGCAAAATGATGAGCTCCTACTCGGTGTGCTCTAAACGCTGCTAGCACCTTCGCTAGATTCTGCTTGACCTGTGTATCGATTTTGTAGAACGCCTTTAGCGAAGCAGGTTCCGACTGTAGCGTTGATAAGTCTAGGGTGAGTAGTTGAGAGTTGTCCAAGTGATTTCAGTCCAATGATTCATCCGTGTTGTTCCAAAAGGCTCTAACCAAAACCAGTCCGGTTTGATCTATATTTTGTTTGTCTAAAACCTAGGCTCAAATCAGAACCAGAACCAGACTCAAATTTTAGATTGCTTCCGCAGCGCCTAAGCCTTTGCCCTATTGCTTTGAGATTCTAAATGACTATTGCAAGATCCGCTGACCGTCCGCTTAACTGGCCTATCATCCTCTTTATGGTGGCTATTCATTTTGGCGCTCTGTTTGCGCTACTGCCATCTAATTTCAGTTGGGGCGCGCTCGGCGTAGCGTTCCTACTCTACTTCATTACTGGATGCCTCGGCATTACGTTAGGGTGGCACCGATTGATTGCCCACCGCAGCTTTCGAGTACCTCAATGGCTAGAGTATTTCTTCCTTTTTTGCGGTTCGCTCTCCTGCCAAAGTGGCGCTATTGAATGGATTGGTCTGCACCGTCATCATCACGCATTCTCTGACCAAGAGGCTGACCATCACAACTCCGGTCGTGGCTTCTGGTGGAGCCATATGGGCTGGCTACTGCACGATGTTCCGGCCAAGTCTGAAATTCGTAGGTTCACGAAGGACATCAACGAAGACCCGGTCTACATTCTGATTGATAAGTACTTCCTGGTTTTGCAAATTGCCCTAGGTGCGCTACTCTACGCGCTTGGCGGCTGGTCTTTTGTGGTTTGGGGTATTTTTGTTCGATTGGTTGTGGTTTATCACTTTACCTGGTTTGTCAATAGCGCCACGCACAAGTTTGGCTATCGCACTTATGAGTCTGGCGATCGCTCAACTAACTGCTGGTGGGTAGCGCTGTGCACGTTTGGTGAAGGCTGGCACAACAACCACCATGCCTATCAGTACTCTGCTCGTCACGGTCTCCAGTGGTGGGAAATCGATGTGACTTGGATGGTCATCCGCACTCTGAAGGCGGTCGGTTTAGCTGATAAGATCAAGCTCGTCAAGCCTTAGAACAACAGAAAAAAGCGACTGAGTCAATGTGAAACTCTCCGGTAGGTAGTAGGCAAGCTACCCTATTGGGGAGTTTTTGCTATCTACCGGGAAAAATTCGCTGACGCGATCGCATCATGTTCATCCCGATCAGCCCACCTGTCACACCTTTTCGGTTAGAAATACCCAGCGCAATTTCACCTGGATGATTGGTGTTGCGAACGAATTGGGGTGAGGTGTTGATATACAGAGCGGCGCTGCGGCACTGAGCGATGAAAAAACAGCTATCAGCATAATCGGTAGTCGCAATGCTGTCGGCGTGACCGCTGGTGTGCGTGTTGATTAGCTCTAAGGCGTCGCTGATATTCTTGACTGAGCAAAAAGCAACGGTTCGCCTGAGATAGGCAGAGCCCCAATCAAGTGGTTCTACTACCGGAAGGTTGTGGACTTTTGCGATTGCCGCCTCTGCTTTTAGCTCAAAGCCTGCTTCCTTTAGCCGAGACCACAGCAGGCTTAGGGTTGTAGTGCTATGTGATTCATGAAAGATTACTTTCTCGATGCGATTAATCGCATCTGGCGTACCTTTATGGCTGCTGACAATCATATGATAGACCTGGTCAACTGTGCCACTAGCAGCCCAATAGAGATAGCAGTTACCCATTCTAGAGGGCGCAACTGGAACGGTCGCTGTCTCGACGACCTGTTCTACTAGGCTCGGTCGGCCATGCGGAATGATTAGATTGATGATTGGACACTGGGCTATCTCTAGTCGAGACACGTTGGTCGGTTCGATTGGAAAAATCAGCGTTTCGGGCAGACCTACCTCAGCGAGACTGTTCTGCAAAAGCTGAGCAATTATCTGGTTAGTGCGGCTAGCTTCGCTGCCTCCTCGCAAAACCACGGCATTACCCGTACGAATACAAAGACCCGCTGCGATCACAGCCAAATCAGGCAGCGCTTCGTAAATAAATCCCACCACCCCTAAAGGTCGAACCTGACTATAGCTACTACAGCCGATAAATTCTGTAGATGTAGCAGGCGCTGCGCCCATAGCCGCTAGCCGATGACAAATGCTGGCCGCAGTTTTCACTCTCTCTGGAGTCAGCTTTAGCCATTCAGCAACGAGATCAGGTACGGCCATATCCCGGCTGATCTCTAGATCTAGCGTGTTGGCTTCGAGGATATCATCTAGTCCTTTGTCTATGGCTTTGCCCATAGCGACTAACGCCCGAGAGCACTGTTCGTCAGATCCTAGCTGGTCGGTAGCCTGCCGAACAGCTATCAGCGCCGATGTCAGATCAAAAGAAGACTGAGTCATTAAGCTAGCGTCGCAACACCAACCAAAACATTACTACCAAAGCCAGTAGGATCAAAGCGCTCTTGACTAGAACCGATAGTCCTGTCCACGACAGCAGCGTCCAGCACATCCAAAATAAAGCAGGCAGCAGCAGCACCCTAGCCCATACCGCTAGGGCCGTAAACATCACTTTCAAAAGGCTGCTTTTGAGCACCCACTGTTTGCCCGTCCACTGCCAGATCTGTTGGCGCGGGTAAGGGGTGGTTAGCTTTTCAATTGTGTTGGGCTCAGGGCGCAGCTCAAAGATTTGCTTGCAGCGATCGCACCCCCAAGCCTCAGTCAGCGTGATAGGCACCAGCGAACCTTGCCGACAAGAAGGGCAGGGATAAACCTGATTGAGATCTAGTAGCTGTGTCTCTTTGGAATGCACTAGCAGTCTTACCAGATGAGAACTACTGCGCTCTCCGAATGCATCGGAGCAACGCTACATACATAAGGCTAACTGTGAAGGGGGTGATGCAGCGCGCTTGTTGACCTCAAAGCACCCTCAAAACAACCTTTTAGAACTGTAGATGCTAAAGCCAATACAAATAAGTATCTTTGGTCATAGCTGCCCTAGTCAATAATTCTAATTTAGCTAAATTGAGATTAGCCAGTTTTAATATGACTCGGTTGAATTTAACCATCAATTTGATAAGCGGGTGAAGAGATTCGAACTCTCGACATCAACCTTGGCAAGGTTGCGCTCTACCACTGAGCTACACCCGCAGTTGCCTTTTTAGACTTTTACTAACTTCTCAAATTAAAGCGCATTTGTCAATGGAAAAATTTGTTTTTCCTGACTCCCTAATTCTAACTAACTTCTGTAGCAGTCGATTCTGTGGCCGTTGGCAGTGCGGATACTTGCGCCCCCGTCAGCATCCCATTTGTCGATGGACGCCCACTTTTTACCTGCGTCATTAGGCTGGCCATTTCCAACGCGCTCATGGCATAGCTCCAGCCCAGGTTGCTTTTGATACCTGCTCTTTCTAGTGCTTGCTGCATCGTATCGGTCGTCAATACGCCAAAAACGACGGGTACCCCAGTTTGAAAGCTAGTCGCCGCAACGCCTTTGGCCACCTCTGCGGCAACGTAGTCAAAGTGGGGCGTACTGCCTCGAATAACCGCGCCAATACAGATGATGGCGTCGTAGCTACCGCTAATTGCTAGCTGTCTAGCCAGCGGCGGAATCTCAAAACATCCAGGGGCCCAAATGTAGTCCACTTGAGTGCCGTGCGGGTCGACATTGACGCCGTGACGCTTCAGACAATCCTGGGCTCCTGCTAGCAGCTTTGTGGTGACGAGATCGTTAAATCTACCAATCACAAAGGCAAACTTCATTGCGCCTGACTGGGTGAAATTGCCTTCAAAAACTGCCATATAATTCCAAAGATGAGAATGAGAAAAGCGCTAGCGAACTTAGCCTGGTGATTTTAGCTTAGTAATCTCAGTCTAATGATCTCAGCTAAAAGGTTTAAACAACGAGGTAGTTCAGCCCGCCGACTAGAACCACCAAAACACCCCAGACAATAGAGCCTAGAAAAATTAAGCGCTTTGACTGGTCCCAGTTGCTTGGTGAAGCGTACGCGACCGGTACGCCGACAATCATGACAAAAGACCAAAGCACCAAAACGAACAGAGCTAGCTGGAAGATAACAGACATGATCTTTGTACTCTCAAAACACGATTTATGTAGGATCAACAGAACTTGTAGCCAATGATCCCATATAGCTAAGCTATCAAAAATTAGGACGCTAAGCTATCAAAAATTAGGACCTGTACAAAAGTTCCTATGGAAAAATATGACTTCGGATATGTCTTCTACAGATCTAGACAAGCGAGATGTCGACGCCAGCCTGCAATCAGACAGGCTATATCAACAGATAGCAGAGCGTGTGCCAGATATTTGGCCTGTGCTGAAGCTGATTGCTAGGGCCGCTGAGCAAAGAGGGTGGTCTCTCTACATTGTTGGCGGTGCTGTTCGAGACCTGCTGCTAGATATGCTAGGCGATACATGGCCGCTGACTGATATTGATCTGGTGGTAGAGGACATTCAATTTGGAGATCAATCTGAGGACGCAGTAGCGGCTATAAAGGCCGCAGAGGGAGCTGGTGTAGCCTTGGCAGGAGCAATCCAGTCTGAATATACGGACGCGCAGGTACAGGTGCATGGTCAGTTCCAGACAGCGATGCTGAGCTGGCAATCTTGGCAGATCGATATCGCCACTGCCAGAACAGAGTCTTATCCTTACCCGGCGGCGAATCCTGAGGTGCGCTCTAGCGACATTCGGCAGGATCTTTATCGGCGTGATTTTACGGTTAATGCGATCGCCCTTAAGCTAACAGGCGCTAACCCAGGCCAACTGATTGATTTGTTTGGCGGCTGGCCAGATTTACAGCGACGCACTGTGCGAGTACTGCACGAGAATAGCTTCATCGAAGATCCCACTCGCATCTTCCGAGCAGTCCGGTTTGCAGTGCGCTTGGGGTTCACGCTAGAGACTGAAACAGAGCGGTGGATTCGGACGGCTGTGGGTAGTGGGGTGTATGCCCGCTCGCGTACTCAGCACAAAAAAGTCCCGGCCTTACAATCCCGACTACAGGCAGAGCTGAAGTATCTATTAGAAGAGGCAGGATGGGAAAAGTCTTTGGTTCAGCTCGGCAATCTCGGTGCCCTAGCTGCCTGCCTAGATTCACATCTGACTCTAACGCCCGACCTGCTGCGACAGCTACGGCGACTGGACCGATGGCTACGCAAGTTTGATGCAGACCCGCCTCGGTGGCTGCTGCTGCTAGAACTGATACTCGCACAGCTAACATCAGGTAGCAGTGAGCAGGTTGCTCGTCAGCTTAATCTCAGTAGCCAAAGCCAGCACCGTCTGCGCCATATTCATACTTGGGAAGCGCACTTAGAGGGTCGTTTGGCTTTTAGTCGGACCGAACGGGTGCGGCAGGCCATGCGGCCTAGTCAGGTGTATGAGCTATTGCGATCGCACTCACGCGCTGAACTGTTGCTGATGGCCGCTCGTTCCCCTCGCACGATTGGTCCATTCATCTGGCAATACATAACCTGCCTAGCGGATGTTCCCACTTTGATCAACGGTGCTACCCTAAAACGACTCGGCTATCCTCCTGGTCCTCAGTTTAAAGAGATCCTGGCAGACATTCATGGGCAGCAGTTAGACAGTAAGCTTGCCACAGCAACATCCGCAGAGCAGTATGTCCTGGCTGCCTATCCGCTGCTAGACCTTTGAAAACTAGCGTCACACTCAGCAACTCAACTCACGGCATTGCATATGTCTATATCGCCCTTTAAATCCGGTGACAAAACGCGATCGCAGCAGCCGAAAGTCAAGAAGAAACCAGACGACCAGCCTTTGACGCTCTCGCAGGCGCTGACGATCACCGCAGGGATGGCCGGATTGATCGGACTAATTAGCGGTGTGTTCATTCGCTTCTCCCTAGCCCATTCATCGAATACTCGCTTCCTTAGCCCACTACAGACGTTCCCCACCCTATCGAGCTGGGCATCCGATGCGCCACTGAGTTCTCCAGACCCAGATACTTCAGAATCTAACGCTTCAGAGCTAGATGTAGATAGCCTTACTCCATCAGTCGACAGCAGTAGTTTTGACGACAGCCAAGGCCGCATTGACTATTCTGGTAGCAGCTATTCTGATACCGACTATCCAGCCGGCTTTGACGAGTTTGCCAACAGGTCGTCGTCTGCTCAATCTACTCAAGATTCTGCTCAAGATCCCCTAGAAGTCCTTCGTAGCGGTCCTCTGCTGCGTGAATCTGGAAATCTCGACTCCGATGGTATAGATGCGATTATGCCGGAGCTAGAAGATCCTGCCTTTGAGCCTTATTTCGCCCCGGAATCAGAAACAGAGCGGTTCTATCAATAGTTGCTACTGGCTTTGCTGCTATCCTCTAAAAGAATGATTTTGGCTCCTTTGGTCTGCGAGAAAGCCTCAGGGATGCTTATAATTGCAAAGGTAGATTAAAGACAACCATTTATTTGAGTGAATCAATGCTGCAAGCTTTTTTTGTAGGACGTGCGCTGGCAGCGGCTGTGAGTGAAAGAGCCGAACACTTAGTTAGTGACGGTCTGAGCAAGCTAGGGAAATTTGACGCTGAGCAGCGTGAATACTTTCGCCAGTTTACTGAAGAGGTTATGACGAGAGCCGAGCAGGAACAGTCAGCCGCAGGTGCTACCCAGCCTGATGGCATAGCGGTTCCTACGATGCCTGCTTCTGGAATCTCTACCTCCGGGAGTGAGGTTGAAGATTTGCAGGCAACGATTGACAACTTGAGAGCTGAGATTGCCCAAGCTAGAGCAGCTATTCAGCAGTACCGTCAAAACTAAATCTTCTAAACTGATCTTTTTGAGCGTATTTGTTAGATTAAGTTTGCTCCCTTGCAAAAGCTGCAAACTACTCTCTGACACAAGCGTTCTAATGCTACGCGTAAGGAAGATTTAAGGGTCCTTACGCAGCTTTTAAAAACATTTTTCTAACTTCTTTTTAGCCCAGGCAAACTGAGTGAGTGCTGTTCCCAAAGAAAGTGATCCCCGCCCAGCGATAGAGTCGCAGCAGGCTATTTCGCCTGTCGAGGAGGTTGAGATCAACGCACACAAGGTTGGTGCACATTCTGATGTCAACGGACACACAAAGCTAGAGACAACCAGTACAAAAGTTGCCTCTGGTGAGACTAACGGTTTGACTATCAGCAGCAGTCCTGTCGGCAATGGACACCTTGGTGAAGATGCCGAGCACTCAGTACAGGCTGATAGTCGTACTGCTCATAGCATTTCGAATGTTCCGGTTGCAGAGGCGATCGCGCCACAGCCGACTGCCGTCGAGTCTGTCTCAGTGCCTATCGCTCCATCTGTAGACCCAACCGTTAGACAGCGCTCTTCAACCGAACAGGACCATCCACCCAGCAAGCCCGCTGCAAAGGCAGTCGCTAGATCTGTGTCGGCTTCTAGTTCTGAAAATGCTACGGATATAGGCGCTACAAACTACGCAGGTAATACCTACAGAGACGGTGATTACCGCTGGAATAAGGGCACCTATTCTCGCCCTCAGCGATTTATCGATATTTGGTCATTCGTCTTAAAGCTTTTATCAAAGCGCTGGCTCTATGGAAAGGCGTGGTCCTACGCCGGAGAGATCACGCCAGAGAAGCAGACAAAACGCCGTCAGGACATGGCGGTTTGGATTAGAGAAACCTGTCTGAGTTTAGGCCCGACCTTTATCAAGATTGGGCAGCTGTTTTCAACTAGAGCCGATCTGTTCCCAATTGAGTACGTTGAAGAGCTATCAAAGCTGCAAGATCGAGTCCCGGCCTTTAGCTACGAGAAGGTTAAAAGCACGATAGAAGACGATTTTGGTCGTCCGCTGGCCGAGCTGTACAAAAGCTTTGAGCCTGTCCCCATTGCCGCCGCTAGCTTAGGGCAGGTGCACTGCGCTCAGCTTCATTCTGGGGAAGAAGTCGTCGTCAAGATTCAGCGACCGGGGCTGTCGAGACTTTTTGCAATTGACCTTTCTATCTTGAAAGGCATTGCTCAGTATTTTCAAAACCACAAAGAATGGGGGCGTGGCCGCGACTGGATGGGCATCTACGCAGAATGCTGTCGCCTGCTGTGGCTAGAGATTGATTTTCTACACGAAGGCCGCAACGGTGATAAGTTCCGGCGAAACTTTCGAGGCGTTGACTGGGTGAAAGTGCCTCGTATCTACTGGCGATACACTTCGCCTAGAGTCCTGACAATGGAATATATGCCAGGTATCAAGATCAGTCACTACGAGGCGCTTGAATCGGCGGGGCTAGACCGTAAGCGCTTAGCTAGGCTAGGGGCTGAGGCTTACCTGCGCCAGCTGCTGACGGATGGCTTTTTCCATGCGGACCCTCATCCGGGCAATATTGCAGTGGATACAGATGGCGCTCTGATTTTCTATGACTTTGGCATGATGGGCCAGATTCCGGCGGTCACGCGCAGTCGGCTGATGGATACCTTTGTCGGAATTGCGCAGCGCAACGCCGGACTGGTGATGGATTCGCTAGTAGAGCTTGGCGCTTTGGCCCAGATTGACGATATGGGTCCGGTGCGGCGCTCGATTCAGTACATCCTAGACAACATGATGGACAAGCCGTTCGAGGAGCAGTCGGTGACAGCCATCAGCGATGATCTGTACGCCGTTGCCTACGATCAGCCCTTTCGCTTTCCAGCGACGTTTACATTTGTGATGCGAGCTTTCTCCACCTTGGAAGGGGTCGGAAAGGGGCTTGATCCAGAGTTTAACTTTATGGAGGCCGCTAAACCCTACGCGACAGAACTTATGACAAACGGTACGCCAGGTGAGCCCAACGGTCTTTTGGGTGAAATTAGTCGGCAGGCAGCGCAGGTCGGCAGCTCGGCGCTGAGTCTGCCAAGACGCATAGAAGATACGTTAGATCGACTTGATCGCGGTGACATCAGAGTGCGGGTGCGTTCTATTGAGACCGACCGCATTTTGCGGCGCGGTAGCGATCTGGCCTTAGCACTGAGCTACACGCTGCTAGTTGGCACGTTTACGCTGTCGGCAACGCTACTGCTGGTCTATGAATTTATTGTGGCGGCAGTAGGGCTAGGTGCGATCGCCACTTTTGCTGGAATCGCACTCATCCGTTTGCTAATGCGAATTGCGAAAGCTGACAGAATGCCCTAGATTCTCTTCTATAAAAGATCTAGCCGCCGTGAGGGTTTCTCTTCCGCTATGAACGATTTCCCGAACGGGTTTACCTTTGCCGGTCTTACAGACGTTGGCTTACAGCGTACGGCCAATCAGGACAGCTACTATATTTCAGCGCAGGGCGATCTATTCATCGTAGCTGATGGTATGGGTGGACACGTCGGTGGGCAAGAAGCCAGTCGGCTCTCGATCACGGCAATTCAGGACTATCTCGCCACCTACAGAAATAGCGACGTGGCCTCTTCCGATTTGTTGAGACGGGCTGTCGAGGCCGCTAATGCTGCGGTGATAGCCGATCAGTGTCAACACCCAGAACGCGCTGATATGGGCACAACCGTTGTAGTTGTGATCCTGCGAGACCAGCAGCTTTGGTGCGCGCATGTGGGCGATTCGAGGCTATATCTACTCAGGGGCAGTCAGCTAGTTCAGATCACCAAAGATCATACTTGGGTGGCTCAGGCGATGCTATCCGGTGAATTGAGCGCAGAAGCCTTGTCGACTCATCCTTGGCGGCATGTTCTTTCTCAGTGCGTAGGCCGAGAAGATCTCAGTGCAGTCGAGACCCAGAGGCTAAAGATAGAACCGGGCGATCGCCTTCTACTCTGTAGTGACGGTCTGACTGAAGAGCTTTCTAGCGACGAGATTATTGCTTGTTTACAGGCAGCCTCCACCTGTGAAGCGGCTACTACTAAGCTGATTGCTGCTGCCATAGCGCAAGGGGGGCGCGACAACATCACGGCTATAGTGATTGATGTGCCCCCCTTGCGCTATGGCGATGCCTGCGACTAATCTGCTTTGAAAGATGTGTCTTAGTTCTGTCCATTTATCTGTCTTAATAGAGAGATAGGTTCGAGCGACACAAGGTTAGAGCAGAATGGGGTTTATTCTGAGTAATGAATGATGCTGTTTTAGAATTTCGCTAGAGCTACTTCCTTAAGGCTTCTGCCAAGCATTTTATTCGAGACACTTACTTTCAAGACATCCACTCAAGACATCCACTAAAGACAGTTTATCGGTGCGGTTTTATGTTCAAGCGTGCGCTCATTTGTACTGATTTTTCCGATAGTCTTCAGCGCTTTGCCAGTTTTGTGCCAGATTTGGCAAAAGGCGGCATGACCCATATCGTGTTTTTTCACAATGTGCCGCTGATGACCTCTAGAGAAATTCCCTGCGTGGACGAAGAGCGGGTAAGCGAGGCCCGTCAGCGGCTAGCAGTCGCTCAATCTAATGTGCCAGAGGGGACGACCGTAGAGATTGAAGTGGCTTCTGGGCGAGCTTCTGAAAATATCATGCGAGCGGTCAAAGAGTATCAGCCAGATATTATTTTCTCTGGAATGCCAACCCGTTCAGTTTTGAATGAGCGACTATTTGGCAGTACGACGATGACGCTGGCCGAAAAAACGGACGTTCCACTGCTGATTTTGCGGCCGCAGCTGATTTCTACCTACCGTGAAAGTGAGCTAGCTCAACGCTGTCAGAACATGTTTGACTACTTCTTGGTCCCGTATGACGGCAGTGAGAGCGCAGCTAAGATAGTCGATGAGATCAAAACTAGAATTAAAGACGCTCCGGAGTGCTCACTAGAAACTTGCCTATTGAGCTGGGTGATAGATGGCGGTGGGCGGCTCTCTAGCAGCGATCTAACTGAGCAGGCTCAGGCGAAGCTGGGTGAGGCTGCGAAGTCATTAGAAGGTCTAGGTACTCAGATCAAGACTGAAGTTCGTGAGGGCGATCCGGTTGAGGAGATTTTGAAGTCGGGTGAGGTTCACGATATTAGCGCGATCGCAGTCTGTACTGGCAAAAGCAAAGGATTGCTACAGCTCACGGTTCCTAGCTTCACTAGCGCGATGCTAAGAGCCTCCTGGCATCCGATCATCCATTTTCCTCGCTACGTGAAATAGCATGTGAAATAGCCGCCTACTTCAGAAAGCCTAGAGATGCGTCCATAGCAGGCTGGTGTTCTGAGTGCATCGCCTCAAAATTCATCGTGATCTTGGGTTTTAGATTGTTATCTAGCTCACGCTTTAGTAGCGCTTTGCTTTCGTTTGGGCTGCCTACAGCGGCTATGTGACGTGCGCTAGTTGCCCACTCTTGCAAAAGCTTGAGCTGAGTAGTGGCAACGTTGAGCGTTTTGACCCGAGAGCAGTGATGCGGTGCTTCCTTGGTGAAAAAGAGAATTTGATATTGCTGCGTTTGGGTAAGCTGCCACAAAATAGCCTGCGACTTTGTGTCTTTAAGATCTAGGTAGCAGGGCATCCAGCGGGGGCCGTCGTTTCTGTTGTAGAAGGCAGTGAGCCACAGCACCATAGGGTAGGGCCGCATGGTGCACATGAAATTGTTGTAGCGGGTGTTACGAATGCGCTTTTCAATTTCAGCGTCTGGCATCATTGCCCACAGGGTCGGCGCAGTCGCACGTGACTGAGTGAGAAGACGTGGAAAGACAATCTGCGCAATTGGCATCTCTGCGGGCCACTTTTGTGATAGATAGAATCGGTCTTGGTCGGATAGGTCACTATCTAATGGGTCGTTAGAAGAAGCGCTATGGGCAGATAATGCTTTTGATTGAGCCTTTAGTGTGTTGTTCGCCGCTACCTTATTCTGGTTTAGACTGTCTCCTGGCAGTCGGTCCTCTGGCAGTCGCTCTTCTGGCAGTCGCTCTTCTGGCGACTGGTTTGCTGCCTGTGGGGGGGCTACTTTGCGTAAGGCTGTTTGACCTTTGGAGAGCGGCGTAGCGATAGTTTCTTTTGGAGATGATAGTGATTTGATCTCCTGCGGTACAGGAATCTTAGAAAGAGTGGTGCTAATTCTTTGAGAAATCTGGAACCCAGAGCCGAAGCGCTTCTCTAGCGGGGCGATCGCTTCTATGATGTCGCTGACTGTGGCGGGTCTGTCTTCTCGCTGCTTTGAAAGACAGGCCATTACCATGTTGTTTAGATCTTTTGGCACCCTATGTGTTTCAATCAGCGACAAGGGCTCTTCTAGCCGATGCGCCTTGTACCAACTGCCAAAGGTGTTGTTAGCGGGCTTGACTGGTAGCCTACTGGAAAGCATCTGGTACATCATGACGCCCAGACTGTAGATATCAGAGCGGCTGTCTAGCTCTCTACCTTCCATTTGCTCTGGAGAGGCATAGGCCAACGTTCCCATGAATGTGCTGGTCTGCTCGCTGCCTTCTTGCAGCAGCTTAGCAATGCCAAAGTCCAATATCTTTACCAGTTCGCCCACTGAGGGGTCGGCGGTAACTAGAATATTGCTGGGCTTGATATCGCGATGGATGATCGGCACAACCTTACCATCAACCAAAATGCCCCTGTGTGCCGTCTTCAGACCCAGCAACACCTGACGGATGAGTCCTAAGAAACGCGGTACGGGCAAAGGCTTTCTTTGGATCATCTGGCCGACGTTATCGCCTTTGAGATACTCCATTACATAGAAAGGCACTTCTTCTTCATTGACGCCGTAGTCAGTGACTCGAACAACATGGATACTCTTTTGCCCTAGTTGTGCGCAGGTCATGGCCTCACGCAAAAACCGCTCGCGCATGTTCTCGTTTAGCAGCGTCTGCGATAGAAACTTGACGGCGACCGGGACGCCGCCTAACAGCGAATCGCTGGCTAGGTAGACTCGACCCATCGACCCTTGGCCAATTGTTTCTATCAGTTCGTAGCGATCGCAGACTTTGCGTCCAGTGTTGGGATCTATCATGACGACTGGCGAATGAGTTCTGCCTCCATCGTGCTGCTGAGGTAATGCCCCGACATCACTCCGGTTGAAAAGTAGTATTTATCGGGTCCAATCTGTCGCAGCGTCTCGAATCCTGTTCGGCGCTGCTTGTCGCTAGTGGCCCAGTAGCGCTGTACGATTGACTCTGGTGCTATCCAGCCTTCACCTTCTGCCTGGCCTAGCTCGCTGTGCTGGACAACGAAGGTATACTGCCGATCTTGTATGGTGATGCGCCCACGAGACTGCACTACGATATCGGCGGGCAGCTCTTCTATATAATCGGTTTCGAGAAAGGAGATTTTGGTCGCGACCATGAAGCAGTCTGCCTGTTTCCAGGCGACTAGAATTTTGCCTTTGACGGGGATGGGCAGGGTGTCTCTTGTCAGCCAAGTGCCCTGCAATTTCCACCGACCGGGCTCTAGTAAAAAGCTGTGGGACACAGCGCCGTTCCTTTCATCGGGTAATACCACTAGCTATCTCGCCAGTAGTCTAAGATGCCCAGCTAGATAGTGACAAAGGCTAGTTGGCTCCCAGATGATCAGGTGCTAGTCAGCCTAAGGTGTCCAAATTTCACCGAGCAGACAGGGTCTGTCAGCACCCGTGACGCTAGGTAGATTGCTAGGGAGACTGTGCCAGCGCCAGTAGGCTAATACTGCGAACGCGATCGCCTCTTTGTAGTTTGCGTCAACTTGCCTCTGGTTTACTTCGCTCTTATCTGTGGGCCTTTGGTCGGTTGAGCGTACGCGGCATTCTGGAAGTCGCTGTTGCAAGCATCTCATCAGGTACTGATTTTGACTGCCACCGCCACCAATCAGAACTTCCTTTGGCAGATTCGGTAAGAATTGGCGATAGCTGAGCTCGATGGTCGCAGCGGTGAAATCGGTCAGCGTTGCCAAGAAATCCTCAGGACTTGACCCTTCAGCGTCTGCTGTTTGCCAGCAGCGTTCTGCATACTCTACGCCGAACAATTCGCGACCTGTAGACTTGGGTGGCGGCGTTTGAAAAAAGGGGTGTTCCAACCACTGATTGATCAGATCCTGATGGGACGTTCCTGTTGCAGCCCAGCTCCCATTCTCATCGTAAGACTTTTGCCCATTGGAGAATTTGGTGACTGCCCAGTCAATCAGCGCATTTCCCGGTCCAGTATCCCAACCTTTGATTCCGTCTGGGGCGGAGAGACTAGTTTTGGCAAAGTCCATCTTCCAGGCGGGTATATAGGTGACGTTGCCGATACCACCGATGTTCTGAACGGCTAGATCGCGATCTGGCTGAGCAAGTAGGCAGGCATCAACAATGGGCACGAGCGGCGCGCCTTGGCCTCCTAAGGCGATATCGGCAATGCGAAAGTTGCTGATGGTGGTGCAGCCAGTGGTGCGAGCAATGAGATCGCCGCGCCCCAGCTGCTGAGTGTAGCCGAGTCGCTGGGCGCTGGGCGGTCGGTGGTATAGGGTTTGACCGTGGGAGCCAATCAGATCGACGCTCGTTAGGTCGGTGCCTAACGCTTGGACAGCTTCGATGAAGTGGTGGGCGATCGCATCGTCTAAATCGGCAAGCTCTGCTAGGGTGATCGGCTGGTTATCGCAAAGGGAGAGGATACGCGATCGCACATCCTCAGCATAAGGATGCACCACTCCTTTAATCAGCTCTGCGCTGACCGCGTAGCCTTTTCCTGTTACCTCAGTCAGCGCCGCATCAATTCCATCAACCGACGTGCCGCTCATCAGCCCAATAATTTTCATATCTGTAGACCTTACATAGGTAGCTGGTCGATACCCGAATTCTCACCAATTACCACCATCAGGCTCCCCGCCCTTAGCCGCGTCACCGGACTGGGGTTAATCGTAAACTTATCGTTGTCGTCCTCTTTGGCATCGTCTTTGCTAATCGCCATCAGCGTCAGGCCGTAGTGATTGCGCAAATCTACTTCCATGATGGTCTTGCCATCGAAGCTTTTGGGCACCACGACTTCTACAATGCTGTGGTCAGGATCGAGCTCAAAACGATCCAAAATACCGGGCCGTGTCAGCGATCTAGCCAATTCGCAGCCCATCTCGTGCTCTGGAAAAACCACGTGGTCTGCGCCTACCCTGACCAGCAGCTTGCCATGAATGGCCGAAGACGCCTTGGCCACTACATTGGGAACGCCCGCCTCTTTGACGTTGAGCGTCGTAATGATGCTCTCTTGAACGTAGTTGCCAATTGCGACAATCACCGTGTCAAAGTCAGGGATACCCGCTTCTACTAGTGCTGAGGGCTGGGTAGAGTCTAGCTGAACCGCGTGGGCAGCGATTTGATCAGTCAGTACCTGCGCAACTCTACTTTCATTCGAGTCGATTCCCATCACCTCGTAGCCCATACCATGTAGCGTCAGACAGACGGCCCGACCAAAGCGTCCTAGCCCAATCACCGCAAACTGGCGGTTGGTCGCTCTTAGATTCTTGAAAAACTTAAGGGACGAAATATTCACAAAATTTGGCTACAGCGAACGAAGAGTATCCCATGCATTCTACTGGTTTATCCTCATAGCCTAGCGATGGGGATAGATAGAACCGTCGAACACTCTTGCGCAATCCATTTCTTTCTTTGATAGGCTAGCTAGATGCTTCCTAGGGACAAGTACGGACGTGGATATTCAGATTGGTCGTGGTAAAACAGCGCGTCGCGCATACGGAATTGATGAGATTGCTCTGGTACCTGGGGGGAGAACCCTAGATCCGCAGCTGGCGGATACTAGCTGGCAAATTGGTGAAATTACCAGAGAGATACCGATTATTGCCAGTGCAATGGACGGGGTTGTGGATGTCAAAATGGCGGTTGAACTCTCTCGACTGGGCGCAATGGGCGTACTCAACCTAGAGGGCATCCAGACCCGGTACGATGATCCTAATCCAATTCTCGATCGGATCGCCTCCGTCGGCAAAACAGAATTCGTGCCGCTAATGCAAGAGCTTTATGCGCAGCCAGTTAGCCCTGCTCTAATCGAAAAGCGCATTCAGGAGATCAAGTCGCAAGGTGGCATCGCTGCAGTCAGTCTGACGCCAGCAGGCGCAGTTAAATTTGGTAAGACTGTTGCCGATGCGGGTGCAGACCTGGTATTTGTCCAGGCGACGGTGGTCTCTACTGACCATCTATCCCCAGAGGCAGTCACGCCGCTCGATCTAGCACAGTTCTGCGAGGAGATGCCAATACCCGTACTGTTAGGAAACTGTGTGACCTACGAAGTCACGCTGAAGCTGTTGAACGCAGGGGCTGCGGGTGTGCTAGTGGGAATTGGACCGGGTGCGGCCTGCACCTCCAGAGGAGTACTGGGTGTAGGGGTACCGCAGGCAACTGCTGTCGCTGACTGCGCCGCTGCTAGAGACGACTATCAAAAAGAGTCGGGTCGTTATGTCCCTATTATTGCGGACGGTGGCTTAGTGACGGGGGGTGATATCTGCAAATGTATTGCGTCTGGTGCGGATGGGGTGATGATTGGTTCTCCGTTCGCGCGGGCCGAAGAAGCGCCCGGACGCGGATTTCACTGGGGGATGGCAACGCCGAGTCCGGTTTTGCCCCGAGGCACTCGAATCGAGGTGGGTACAACCGGTTCGCTAAAGCAGATTCTGCGCGGACCTGCTCAGCTCGATGACGGAACGCATAACTTTCTAGGCGCACTGCAAACTAGCATGGGCACACTGGGCGCGAAAAATATCAAAGAGATGCAGGAAGTAGAAATAGTGATCGCTCCATCTTTATTAACTGAAGGTAAGGTCTATCAAAAAGCGCAGCAGTTGGGTATGGGTAAGTAGCTGCTAACGTGCCAAATAGTCAGTGGGACTAATCGGCGAGATTGATCAGCAGGCTCCAGTATGTACGATGTGTTCTAGAGATGAAGACATCCTGACAATCTACGAGTAATTGCGGATAAATATGACTTAGGAATGAGGCAATTTGAACAAGTTTTAAGACTTATCTCTGATACCTCACAACGCCAGTGGCAAATCCATAGGATTCTCCTACAATTAAGGGGAAGCGGAGACGTAAGTTTCCGTTCACTCCTCACACCACATCCCGCTTGGATCTAAGGATCCAGGCGGTTTCTTGTCTCTAGTTTTCTATTAGCTGTCTGGTGTTTGTAGCTTGGATATGAATTGAACGCTTTTTGGCGCTTTTGCACGGTTAGCTGCTTGTGCAAACTGGCTATCTATATAAAACAGTTATCTATGTAATCCGTAAGAAATCTGTAGTAGACAAAAAAAGGGGACGGGTTTTGGCTATGGTAATATCAGATTACATGAGTGCCTAAGGATTTTAAGAATGTCAGCCGCACAGGTCACAGATTCGACATTTAAGCAAGAAGTTTTGGAAAATGAAGCGCCAGTACTGGTGGACTTTTGGGCACCTTGGTGCGGTCCTTGCCGAATGGTAGCGCCCGTCGTTGATGAAATTTCTGAACAGTATGATGGTCAGGTTAAGGTTGTGAAGGTCAACACGGATGAGAATCCTAGTGTTGCTAGCCAATATGGTATTCGCAGCATTCCAACCCTGATGATTTTCAAAGGTGGTCAGCGCGTGGATATGGTGGTTGGCGCTGTTCCTAAGACAACGCTGGCTAATACGTTAGAAAAGTACCTTTAATTCACTGCCTTGAGGTTTGGAATAGGCTTGAATTGTGGGACAGGTTTAATTTCAAAAATTGTCTAGTTCTATGCTTACTTATAGATGTGTTTGATTCTAAACACGCTTAATCTAAAGCGTTAGGTGCCGAACATTTTTGGTTAAATGAATTTCGCATTTTTAGAGGTTCTGGCGTTTGCTAGAGCCTCTTTTTGATCGGGAATGCTTGTGAATTTGAATTGCTATATTCTTCTTTTTGGTTAATCAATGACTAATTCTGCTTCGCATCCGTCAGGTGATTTATTTTCAAACCGTCACCGACAGCCCAACCAAACACTTCGTTCAGGTATTTTAAAAGCTTTGGACCAACTGCCGGAGTTGGAAAACGGGGCACTGATAGAAGAGATTTTTGAGACGCTAGTGCGGATGACTCAGCAGGAGGCAGAGCGGCTAGACTGGAAGATTTTGAGTCGCTCCTTGCTGGATATGGAGAGTGGGTTTCAGTCTTTTTATCCTCATAGGCATACGCGCAAGGTGACGGTTTTTGGCTCGGCGAGAACGCCAAGCGATCGCGCAGAATATCAAATGGCGGTTGAATTTTCTCGTCGAATTGCTCAAGAAGGCTTCATGGTGATGACTGGAGCGGGCGGTGGCATTATGCAAGCTGGCAACGAAGGGGCAGGCCGCGATCGCTCTTTTGGTCTAAACATTCAGCTTCCCTTTGAGCAAGGCGCGAATCCGGCGATCAAGGGTGATGACAAGCTAGTGGACTTTAGATATTTCTTTACTCGCAAGCTGTTCTTTTTGAAAGAGAGTGATGCGATCGCCCTTTTCCCTGGCGGCTTTGGCACCCAAGATGAAGCGTTTGAGACACTTACCCTAATCCAAACAGGTAAAGCGACTCCGCTGCCCATTGTGCTGATTGACAGACCAGGTGGCGACTACTGGAAAAGCTGGGACTTTTACCTGCGCAACCGACTGCTTGACCGGGGCTTGATTAGCCCTGATGATACTAGCCTCTATCATTTGACTGAGAGCATTGACGACGCGATCGCCTCAATTGAGGACTTTTACCGCATGTACCATTCCAGCCGCTACGTGGATGGGCAGCTAGTGATTCGGCTCAAGGCTCCACTGTGTGCTGGTGGCATTGACCAGTTGAACGACGAATTTCAGGACATTCTCACTAAAGGCATCATTCGCGAAGTGTCAGCTTTTCCAGCTGAGAAAGACGACGAAACCGCATCACTGCCGCGCCTTGCTCTACATTTCAATCAGCGCAGCCAAGGCCGACTGCATCAAATGATTCGCCGTCTTGGTAAGCTAGGCACTTTCTGCGATGCAGAGCAGCATCCTGAGCAAAAATGAGTCTGAAGAAGCCAGCTTAGAAAAGTTAAGCTCAGAAAAGCAGGACTAGAGCTGCTGCAAGTGAAGCAAAATGCCTCTGGCAATGGCAACCGATATCCGCTCGCGCCAAGCCGGATCGGCTAGATTTGGAGCGTCTTCTGCGCCTGTAACGAATCCAGTCTCAATCAGGATGGCGGGCATGGAAGTATTACGAATGACGTAGAACCGGGCGCTGCGAACTCGGCGATCGCGCATTCCCATCTCTGCTAACACGCTGGCATGAACGGTGTTAGCTAGGCGCTGGCCTGCCGCTGAAGCATAGAACGTCTCTAACCCATTCACATCAGGGCGACTCATGCTGATCGCGTTGGCATGAATACTGACAAAGATAGTCGCATTGGCGCGTTCGGCAATCTGCACCCGAGGGGCGAGATCTAGCTCGTAGTCGCTGTCTCTGGTGAGGACGACGTTTACTCCTTGCGATCGCAAAATAGCAGCGACCTGTGGCGTGACATCGTTGACGACCTGCTTTTCTTGTAGTCCACCAATTCCGACTGCACCTGGGTCGCGGCCACCGTGCCCTGGATCTAGTACGACAGTGAACCGCCCATTAGGAACTGTTGGCAGCGCACTGGGATCTGCTGGTAGCGCACTGGGATCTGCTGGCTCTGCCTGCCTATTTGCGGTTGCTAGTCTTGATGCGTAGGCTTCGGTGGTTCCTGCCGGATTGCCAGTATCTGGAATGCTGGTGATAGCAACATCCTTTGGCAGTATGACGACACCCCCTTCATGGGCAGTGACATCCCAGTCGGGACTACCTTCCCCCAATGCCAGCGTGATTCTAGCCTTAGCTGGCTGTGTGGACGTTTGCTCGACCTGCCAGCTATCGATGCTGTAGCGCTCGACTGGTAGACGAGCCGCCGTCAGTCCTAACGATACGGCAGCTTGGTCTAGCTCTAGCGTGATGTAGTTCTGTCCATTCTCTGAAAACCGGTTAACCTCTAGCTGAGCGCTTTCTCCAGCCGTGCGGATAAAAAAACCGTCTACTGTAGCGACAATGCCTTGAATGCGAGTACGAGCGCCTTGGACAGGACGGTTACTGACTGCATTGCTCGCTAGCTCTGTTGATTCTGGCGTAGCTTTTTCTGCGTCCCCAGTCGAGGACAGACGCGTCGCTTCCGGTAGCCGTACTGTCCACTGACGAGAGCTTTCGCCGCGTACCTGGACCTGACTAGGGTTGACGGTGTATCCAGGTTCATATTCCACCACCAGCCGAGCGGTTTCATTATCTAGCTGGATAGCACGAACTTCTTTGATCGCAGATCCTTCAATTACCTGGTTCTGCGCTGCTTCGAGCGTGGTCCCTGGCAAGTCGATCACCAGCTGAGTTGGATTAGACAGCAGCTGAGCGGTCGGCTGAATATTGTCGTCAGTTGTAAAGGTCAGCTGATTCTCTTGCGGACTAAACTGCCAGGACTGTAGCCTAGCCGCTTCCGATGGGAGAGCTATCATCAGCGCCCCCACTAGAGACAGCCCAGATAGTAGACGATTCAATCGCACAGTCTAGATCCTCAATACCGAATAAATTCACTAATGGTGTTCTTGTAGCGCTAGCGGATAGGCACCACCAGCGCAGCAGTCGCATGACTGAACCATCGTTGGAAACGCTCAAAGCTATAGATACTGTGAAGGTTTATCAGCATTTTGTAAATCTGGAGCTTTATGAACCTGAGACTCGGCCGATTGGAAAGATCATATTTTCCTATCGCTCAGACCTTAAGCTGCCCGATTTTCTGAGCCTCATAACAATTTAATCTGTTCTATGGCTGGTTCTTCGAGTCGGCTACCATGACTGCGGCTAGATCGCTGCTGGCCTCCTGCTGGCCTACTGCGGGACGACTGCTCGGGGCAATCGCGGTATTTTTGTATCCTACTGCGTAGTTCAACGGATAAAGCCGCCCGTCCGTAAAATTATGGCAATCTTCAAACTTCCGCGCTCTTTTGCTTTGACCTAGTGCTTTGACCTGGTGCTTCAAATTAGGGCTTTGATCCGGTGCGACTCTCTATAAGGACTCTACAAGAACGCTATCAGGTAGTGCCTTTGGTACCGCTGCTGTAAGGACTTCATGTCCGGTTTCGGTGACTAGAACGTCGTCTTCTATCCGGATACCGATGCCTTTCCACCGGTCCTCGATCTGAGGCTGCGGATATTTCACCTCTTCGCCTTCTTCTTTGGGTTCGTTGTCGGGTTCATAATCAGGAGAAATGTAGATACCAGGTTCTACGGTGACGATATTCCCAGGTACGAACGGCTGCCAGGTTTTGTCAGGATTGCGCAGGATGCCTGCATCGTGCACGTCTAACCCCAGAAAATGTCCGGTGCCGTGCATAAAGAAAGCTTTGTGTTTTTTGGCTTCGATGAGCTCATCGACATCGCCTGCTAGCAAGCCTAGTTCGACAAGTCCGGCTGTGATGATTTTGGTAGCGGCGTCGTGAAAGGCGTTGAAAGGCAGACCCGGCTGGACTTGTTCGATGGCAGCGAGCTGAGCTTCTAGAACCAGGTCGTAGAGGATTTTTTGCTCTTTGGAGATGCGATCGCCCACCGGAAATGTCCGAGTAATATCCGCGTTGTAATAGTCGTAGGCGCAGCCCGCGTCAATCAGCAGAAAATCACCCTCTTCGAGCATCTGGTCATTCTCGACGTAGTGCAAGATACAGGCGTTCTTTCCCCCCGCCACAATCGAAGGATAGGCAGGGCCAAGCGCACCACGCTTGCGAAAGACGTTTTCAATCGCGGCCTGCACTTCGTACTCGTATACGCCAGGACGCGCCATGTCTTTGGCGACCTGATGCGCTTCTGCGCTGATGGCGATCGCCTGACGAATCTTGTCTACCTCCGCAGGCGTTTTCACCCGGCGAAACTGCTGCATCAATAGCTTGGAGTCTGCGATCGCTGCCGGACCTTTGCCTTTCTTGACCATCTTTCTTAGCAGCAACTGCCAAAGGCTAATAATGCGATTGTTGAAAGCTTGGTCATTGCCAAAATGGTAATAAAGCGTAGGCGCAGGTTGGACGTATTCGATCAGCTTGGTATCTAGTTCTGCAATCGAGTAAGCCGCATCAGCGCCGTATTTTTCTTTGGCTAGCTCTACGCCCGTGCGATAGCCGCTCCAGGTTTCGGCTTCCTTATCTTTGGGTCTGACAAAGAGAACGAACTGATGCTCTTCGTGGGAAGGGGCGAGTACAGCGATCGCATCCGGTTCATTAAAACCCGTCAGATAGAAAAAATCGCTATCCTGCCGGAACAGATGATCCACATCATTATGCATAACAGCAGTCGGCGCACTACAAAAAATAGCCGTGCCCTGACCAATGGCCTTGGCCACCGCCTGCCGACGCTGATGATACTCGTTCTGCATAGATTCGTAACGCCCTAGAGTGCTAGACAAACTCTAGAAAGCATAGCTCATAACCTCAATCCGCATGCCGCTGCTCGGCAACGCGCTAGCGCTGATCGAGAAAGTGTCGTCGCCTCTAGTAACCGGTGTATCGGGCATCAGGGCAATGAAGTCTTCTACGCCAACAATGTCACAGCTATCGGCGTCGGCTGCCTGAGTGCGGTAGTGCGTTGGAATAATGATCTTGGGATTGAGTGATTCGACGGCTGCAACGGCTTCTTCTGGGCCATAAGCTTTGGGGCCGCCGCCAACTGGCAATAGCAATACATCCGGGCGACCTAGCAAAATTTTATCTTCAATGGCAATTGGCGCAGCCGCCCCGCCCAAATGCACTATATTGATGCCTGCTTGAGTCCATGCCCAGGCGGTATTGGTCCCGAATCGCCGTCCGCCCATGCGGTCGTGAGGCATGCTAACGCCCTGTATTTCTAGCGTACCAACGGAGAAATCCCCTGGTTCTTCGATCAGCAGCGTATTGTTGTAGCGATCGCTGACAAACCCCTCATCAAACATAGTGCTACTGACAAGTATCACATCAGTGTCTACTTTGGGTTCGGCATAGCCAGCCGTGCAGCCGATTGACTTAAACGGATTGACCAAGACCCGCTTGCCACTCCCTGCAAACAAGAAAGCAGTATGGCCAAGTGCCGTAATTGTGAGCGGTCCAGTCTGGGCCTGAGCTGTTTGAACTGGATCTGTCTGGGCTTGGGCCATCTGATGCTTTGAAGCTAGCCCCAACCCCACGGTACTCAAGAATCCTGCGCCTGCGTACTTGCCCGCGTACTTCAGAAGATTTCGCCGATTCATCATTTTTCATCAATTTTCAAGACTGTCTTTTATCCTGCCGTATGTTGTGACCAAGCGCACAGAATCGTTGGGACAGTTTGTCAGAGTGGATAGAAGCTAAGCCCGAACTCAGACGCCAGACTCAGACGCTAGATCTACCAGTCAATCCCTTAGCTAATACCCTTTAAAAAGTTTCTAAGCAGGTCCTTTCCTGATTCTGTCAGGACGCTCTCGGGGTGAAACTGCACCCCTTGAATGTGGGGATAGTCGCGATGGCGAACGCCCATAATAGTGCCATCTTCTACCCAGGCAGTGACTTCTAGCACGTCAGGGCAGGTGGCTGGATCGATGACCAGACTGTGATAGCGAGTGGCAATCAGCGGATCGGAGAGTCCGGCAAAAACGCCCGTGTTGTTGTGGCGAACTGGAGAAGTTTTGCCGTGCATCAGCTCTGGTGCGCCGATAACATCGCCGCCATAAACCTGGCCAATGCTCTGATGACCCAGACAGACACCTAGAATAGGCAGCTTGGGACCGAGCTGTTCGATAATTTGTAAAGAGATGCCGGCATCGTCTGGCGTGCCGGGTCCAGGAGAAATAACGATGCCATCTGGCCCTTTGGCAACAATCTCTTCTAGGGTGATTTGGTCGTTGCGAAAGACTTCTATCTCGCTAGCAATCTCTAAAGTGTGACCCAGCTCGCCTAGATACTGAACTAGGTTGTAGGTAAAGCTGTCGTAGTTATCGATGACAAGAATCATAGATTGACGAGAATCATAGATTAATAGAAGAAATAGAAGGGCCTAGAATAGCCCAAAGCGGCGGGGCAAAAATTAGCGCGGCAATCAACAGGGCAACAATCGCTGCCATCAAGACGGCTCCGGCAGCGCAGTCTTTAGCAATCTTGGCAAGATCGTGATAGGTCTGCCCGACGGTGAGATCTACCAAAGATTCTAAGGCGGTATTGAGAATTTCCATTACCAGGACAGCGCCAATCGTCAGACAAACAACGGCAATCTCTAGGTTAGTGACGCTAAGGGCCCAGCAAAGAATCATTGCTAGAGAGCCGACGGCAGTATGAACTCTAAAGTTGCGCTGGGTGCGAAAGGCGTAGCTGATGCCTGCCCAGGCGTATCGGAAGCTGGAGAAAAGGTTAGGCGCAATTTGCCAGGATTGCGATCGCTTTGTTTCTTCTAGCTCTACTCCTTTTATCTGACTATCCCGTGAGAACATATGTAGATAGAGCCAGATGGCGTCTTTGTGAATGATACGAGCAGCGACAACCCACGTTGCCCAAGTTTTAGATCAGCATAACTTGATAAGCTTTGCTGTCAGCCACCTCACAGGCGAGGCACTAATATCTAGATTTATATCAAGATATCTTGGTCTAATTTAGAACATTACGCTCAAGCTATCAGGCTGAGCAGGTGACTTTGCCGGTCAAGCATCCGCGTCAAACTGTCCTCATCCGGATGGTCCCAGCCTAGCAGGTGAAGCAGTCCGTGGGCCGAAAGCCACGCAAGTTCTTGTTTCAAAGAGTGTCCACCGGCTACTGCCTGACGAGCGGCTGTCTGGGCTGAGATGATGATGTCTCCTAAATAGACAGGCTGCTCTTGATAGATGCTGTCTGCCTGGGGAAGCTCTGTTTCTAGCGCTGCAAAGGAGAGGACATCAGTTGGCTTGTTCTGCTGACGAAAGTCGGCGTTGAGCTGCTGAATTTCTACATCAGAGGTCAGTCGCAGACTCAGCTCGTAGGCGTTGAGCGGCGATAGCTGTGGGTCTATATCGGTTAGCCAGCGCTCGAACCAAGTCGCATATTGCGCGATCGCAACCCCAGTTGTGGCCGTCACCTCAGCCAAGGCACTGCCGTCTACAAACGTCTCAACCTGCATAGTCTGTGTTACTTTGCTGCACCACTTTAGTTACCGTCTAGTTACCGTTTGGCTGGACTCTAACGTGTCAAGTAAGCTAGACCGATCAAAAGTCCCAGCAGTCCTACAAATGAAAGAAAGAAGTGATAGAGCGAGGTTCCTCCTTTCTTTACCATGTTGCGCATGGCCAGCTTGATAAAGCTAGGGGCTGGCTCGTCTAGTGAAGCAGATGATCTAGCTGAAGACGGCTGGTCTGAAACGGTGGCTGCGGCTGATTTATCTGTACTCATAGTGTTGAATGGCTGGGTTCATATTTCAGCTTAACGGTTTACCACCGTGTAAGGCAGTAGATACGCTAGACGGTGCTTTCTTCTAGCATCTGATTTTCTTGGCGCAGGTATGCCTGAGTAAAGGCTTCGAGATCGCCATTCATCACGTCGTCAACGGCAGTCGTCTCTACGTTAGTGCGCAGGTCTTTGACCATCTGGTAGGGGTGGAAAACGTAGTTGCGAATCTGGTTGCCCCAGGCGGCTTCTACCATGTCGCCACGAATGTCGGCGATCGCCTGAGTTCGCTGCTCTTGGGCAATGACGAGTAGCTTGGAAGTGAGTAGCGCCATTGCTTTTTCTTTGTTTTGGAGCTGCGATCGCTCCTGAGTGCAGCGCACCGAAATGCCCGTCGGCAAGTGCGTAATCCGCACCGCTGTCTCTACCTTGTTCACGTTCTGTCCGCCCGCACCGCCCGAGCGCGACGTTTTAACCTCCAAGTCCTTATCAGGAATATCCAGCTCTACCTTTTCGTTGAGAATTGGCATCACTTCAACCCCTGCAAAGCTCGTTTGCCGCTTGCCGTTCGCATTGAAAGGAGAAATCCTCACCAGTCTGTGAGTGCCCTTCTCTCCTTTGAGATAGCCATAGGCATAGCGACCGCTGATCTCCATCGTGGCGGATTTTAGCCCGGCCTCATCGCCGTCCGATTTCTCGACCAGCTTGAAGGTATACCCGTTTTGCTCGCTCCACCGGGTGTACATCCGCAGCAGCATCTCCGCCCAATCTTGAGCGTCGGTCCCACCTGCACCTGCGTTGATAGACAAGACAGCGCCCTCCTTGTCGTAGGGTCCAGAAAGAAGCTGCTGTAGCTCCCATAGATCCAGCTCCTTACCTAGCCGATTGACAGTGGATTCAGCTTCTGCAAGTAGAGAATCGTCTTGTTCAAGCTCTAGTAGCTCTAGAATCGCAGCGGAATCTCCAAGGCTCGTTGACCAGCCCTTGACCTGATCGAGGTTTGATTTGTAGTCGTTTAATTCTTGAAGGCTCTTCTGGGCACTTTCTTGCTCGTCCCAAAAGTCCGGCTGAGCCGATAGCTGCTCTAAATCTTTGATCTTTGCAGTTAGAGCAGGAATGTCAAAGGTATTCCTGAGCTTTGCCCAGGCGCTCAGAGAGCGTTTCTAGCTCCCGCTTCAGCGTAACAGTATCAAACATAGTGACAAGGTCATTGAATCGAGGTCTTATTCTCGCCCGGTTGCTTTAATAATGAACAACTGGGCGAGAATAAAATAGTCTTGGTAGTTTAGTCTCTACCGTTGATAGCAATCAACAGTCTAAGGATGAAAACAAACAGGTTAATGTAGGTCAGATACATCGATAGCGCTGCGGGTATCGCCTGGTCATCGCTGTAGGTGCGAGGTAGCACAAAGAAATCAACCACCGCTGCGCCAACAAAGAGTAGAACGCCAATAGCCGAAATCGCAATCTCTAAAAAGTTGGGCGCGTAAACACCAAAGAAGCTCAAGACAAACTGACCGACAATCACGACTAGCAAAGCCATGATGCCAAGCTGAACAGTCTTCGTCAGGGCCATACCGTCCTCTTCGGACAGGTTGGAGCCAATCGGACGAGCGGCAATAAAGGTGAGTCCACAAGCTAACGCGGCAAATCCTACTCCTTGAATGCCAACGCCGCTACTCTGCAAGGCAACGGATACTAATCCACTGAGGGTATAGCCAGAGAGCAAGCTATAAGTGGCAAGCAGTGGCAAAGCGACGCCGTTGTTGCCTTTTATCGCAACGCTGCGGGCAACGAAAAATAAAACTAGCTCGGCGACGATAGCGGCAAAGAAAGTCGGCATGAACAAACTGGGATTTGTTCTAAGCACGTTGAGTCCGCCGAAGGTTCCGGCAGCCGTCAAGATTAGGCCACCGCCAACGTAAGGCAGTGCGTTCGCGATCACGTTGGGGCCGACTATCGATTGGCTCTTGGCCGAACGGATAGCCTCACGGAAGTTGCTGGTGTTGCTCATAAGGAGGTTTTGAGGTCCTACATATCTACATATAAAAGTGTACTGAATTCCTCTAAATCTGACGATTACGGATTCCTTCCTAACAGTTTGAATCGCTGTTTTATTGAGCGACATTTGGTAATTACCGTAGCTAGGAGCTGTTCAAAAAAAAGCACTATTTCCGTACAAATTCGGGACGGAAAATGTGCGTTTCTAAAGACATTGGGAAGATGTTCATGATGGTGTACACAAAGCGAAACATTAGCGTGATTATCCGTAGGTCTTTTTGCGAAAGCCTGAAGCTGTTGCATGCCAATGAATTAAGCGCTTATAAGTAGCGCCCGTATCGAAGGTTTTGCGTGTATCTGCCTACGGTTTAATTTGATGGTTCATACGACTACCGTGTTTCAACGATGGTTTGAAATGAGCCGCTTCCCGAGAATGAATTTAATTCACGCAATCTGCTTCGACGCGGTTATTACTGCATTAAATATGGCTTCTTCTAAATCTGCACAACTTCGATCTCGCGGTATGGAATTGCTTATGCAATACAAGGTGGATCGTTCGGTTAAGCTTCGCAATCAGTTGGTCAGACTTAATGCTGGCCTAGTTCGTAAAATCGCTCACCGGGTTAGCCATCAGTGCGCTGAGCCCTATGAGGATCTTGAGCAAATTGGTTACATTGGTCTGATTCGTTCGATTGAGCGGTTTGATCCGGGTCAAGGCTGTGCGTTTAGCTCCTTTGCGGTGCCTTATATTCGCGGTGAGATGCTGCACTTTTTGCGCGATCGCGGCACCACAGTCAAAATTCCCCGCCGCTGGCAAGACTTGCAAAAAGAAGGCCAAAAGCGTCAGGCGGATCTGATTCGCCAGTATGGGCGTCAGCCTTCTGATATTGAGATGGCCGCAGCGCTAGAGGTGTCTGTTCAAGAGTGGCGTCAGGTTAAGCTAGCGAACAAAAATCGGATGCCCCTAAGCTTGGATGCAACGGTCTGTCATCAGATCGATTCGAGCATTACGCTAGGCGATACGCTGCCTGATGTTCACTATCAGCTATTGCAGATATTAGAAGAGGACCGTCAGCAGATTCAGCGGGCAATGGCCCAGCTAGAAGAGAAGACTCGCTCTGCTATCGAGTTCGTATTCTTTAAAGGACTCTCTCGTAAAGAAGTGGCTGAGCGAATTGGCGTGAGCCCGATGACAGTGACCCGTCGTATTCAGCGTGGCGTAGAGCAGATGATTGCCTACCTACAGCCGCAGCAGGATTTGCAAACTGACCCTTAGATGGACGGTTGCCCTTGCTAACTGCCTAAGTTGATCTCCTAAGTAAACGCAATCGATGTAGTCAGTTACTGGCTATATCGATTTTTTTTGGTCGCTAGAAGGCCATAGGCGCACGAGAGCATACTAAGCTTTGAATGTGAGCGGCAGATGGCTAAGGAGTTTGCTATGGGCGGGGTCGAAGCTGTGTTGGGATTGCCCAAAGAAGGACAGAATCTGGGGAGTGGTGCGGCAGATGAGCGCGATCGCTTTCACCAGCTACAGGCTCAACTAGCCGATCGCTGGCAGTCGATTGATGCGTTTGACCGACAGCCTCGGCAGATTTTGGTGGTGCCTTCTCTAAGCCTAGATCAGGCCGAACTGAGAAAAGTAAAGGGCGTTCACCATTACGAAGAGCGCTTGCTGTTTGCCCTGATCCGACTGCGCAACCCTGAGACTAGGCTGATCTATGTAACTTCTCAGCCTTTGCATCCGAGCATTGTGGACTATTATCTAGAGCTGCTGCCGGGTATTCCTAGTTCTCATGCGCGCGATCGCCTCGATCTATTCTCAACCTACGATTCTTCCTTGCGCCCGCTGACCCAAAAGATCCTGGATCGCCCTCGCCTGATTCGCCGTATCAAGGACAAGCTGCGTCACGACCAAGCCTACATGACCTGCTACAACTCCACCGAGTGTGAGCGGGAACTATCGCTAAAGCTAGATTTGCCTTTACTCGCAGTCGATCCAGACTTGCTCTATTGGGGAACCAAGGGGGGAAGCCGTCAAATTTTCACTGAGTGTGGGATTCCGCTGCCGGATGGGAGTGAGCTGACCCACAGTACCAGTACCTTGGCAAAAGATGCCGCTGCGCTCTGGGAAAGGCATCCCGAGCTGAAGCGGATAGTGATCAAGCTGAATGAAGGCTTTTCGGGAGAGGGCAACGCGCTATTTTCTCTGGCAGATCTAGCGGCGGTGGCTCCTGGGAAGGCGAGTCATGAGGAGCGGGCGGCAGCGATTGAGGCGGCTTGGCCTAGCTTGGGATTTCAGTGTGATAGTGAGGACTGGCCGTCTTTTGCGCAGAAGATTGGGGAGTTGGGTGCGATCGCCGAAGCATTCATCGAAGGCGAAGAAAAATATTCGCCTAGCGTCCAGGGCCGAGTCACGCCCAAAGGTGAGGTCGAAATTCTCTCTACCCACGATCAGGTGCTCGGTGGCCCCGACGGTCAGATCTTCCTCGGCTGCACGTTCCCTGCTGACGATGCCTACCGGATGGCGCTTCAGGAAATGGGCCGAAAAGTCGGAGAAAACTTAGCTGCAAAAGGCGCACTCGAACGCTACAGCGTGGACTTCATTGCGGTCCACCAGCCCGAGAATCAGGAGCAGCCGTGGGATATTCAGGCAATCGAAATTAACTTGCGTAAGGGCGGGACGACTCATCCTTTTATGGCGCTAAAGCTATTGACCAATGGCACCTACGATTCATCCGACGGTAAGTTCTACACTAAAAATGGCCAGGCCAAGTACTACCGCGCCTCAGATAACTTGCAGAAAGACGCCTACAAAGGTCTTTTGCCCAACGATCTGATGGATATCATCATGGGTGAGCAACTACACTTCAGCTCCATCGACGGCGAGGGCGTCGTCTTTCACCTGATGGGCTGTCTGAGCGAACATGGCAAGCTAGGACTCACCTGCATTGGCAATAGTCCCAAAACCGCTGAGGAAATTTACGAAGACGTAGTCAGCGCCATTGATAGAGCAACTCAAGAAGGCTGAATTTTTGATGAATAGTCGACGTATCCGCAATAGAGCAATGAATCTAAGTATCAAAACTCATGTTGGTCCCAATGGCGTTTTACATATAGAAGGATTAGAACAGATTGCTAATCAGGATGTGACCGTTACTGTGTCGCTGCCGTCTGTATCTGCTACTTCTACAGAGTTCGATCTAGAGCAGTATGTAGCACCCACTGTAGGACCGGATGTGGCTGCTAGCATCATGGCTATCAGCACTGCCTGCTCTAAGCTACCTGTTCTAGATGATCGCAGCGCGGATGAAATTCTGTCCTACAACGATATCGGTCTACCTGAATAAGCGAATGGTAATCGATACCTCGGCAGTGATTGCCATTCTTCAGAAAGAAGTGGAAGCCCAGCAGTTCGCTGAGCTGGTAGCCGCAGCCGCTAAAGCTGCTTATTTTACCTATGGTAAAGGATATCATCCTGCTCGGCTGAACATGGGCGACTGTTGTTCCTACGCCCTAACGAAGACAACCGGAGAGCCGCTTCTATTCAAAGGCAACGATTTCTCACAAACAGATATTCTTATTGTTGGCAAGTGAACCAGCAGCTAAGCACGT
>CAWISM010000027.1:0-32298 GCA_963838725.1 uncultured cyanobacterium
GCATTAAGGTCTTCCCGGTCCGACGCGCTTCGACTCCAAGCGGAAATGGCTAAGCCGAGCACAAACGGTCCCCACAGTGCCCACCGCTGCATGCCGCTAAGTATCCAGCTTTGCGACCCAGTTGCTAATCCATACGGTAAGGCGAAATAGACAAAGGCCGACAGGCTCACTAGCCGAGTACCCCAATTGCGGCTAGCTACGCCAAACGGCACTAGCCAGGTGAAGTACCAGGCGTGGATAACGGGCGAAAGCATCATCAGGGCGATAAAATATCGCTCTGTGAATTTACCGATGGGGAGCGATCGCACTAATCCCCACAGCACTACGCCTGCCAGCGGCAACGCATAAATCCAGTTCATCCGCGTCGAAGCGGGCCAGATGTCGCCGACTAGCTGCGGAATCAGCGCTGCGCTGCGTCCATAGTTTACAAACGGAGAAGACAGCGGAACGACCGGACAGCCTGTGCCATCACAAAACGGCAGCGTTGCGATCGCCAGTGGCACCAGTCCCAGCACTAGCAACAGCAGTCCGAGCCACCACCCGAGCCACCGCCTGTGCCAAGCGAACAAAACTAGCACTGGCAACGACATCCATTTCACTGCAATACTGACCCCAATCGATAGCGCACCGAGCCCGGCTCTCGCTCGGTTAAAACTTTGATTAGCACTAGAAGGCTCAGAACTAGAAGGCTCAGAACCAGAAGACAGCAGCCAAGCCGCCACCAGCGGCAGCAAGAACAAACTGTCGTAGTGCCCGCCGCCAGCGAAGCTGTAGATCACCAGCGGATTCCAGGCATAGCTCAGCGTCGCTAGATAGCCAAATCGACGGCTCAGCAGCCAGCAGATGCCTAGATCGGCAGCGACAAAAGTTGACTTGAACAGTAAGACGGACGGGGCGATCGCAGCCAACAGCCGAAACCAAAGCTGCGCAATCGGCGGATAGACTGCCGCTAGCTCCGGGTGGTTAATTTCTATCCACCAGGTAAAGCGAAAGGGCACTAGAACATCCGCGTCTGGCGGCAGCAAATAGGGATTGAAGCCTAGATTCTGGATATAGCCCTTCCCATAGGTAGCGCCAGATATCGTCGCCGGGATACATCGCCAGCATCACCAGACGCGGCAAAATGGCCAGCAGCCAAAACCAGCCGCTGCTAATCTGGCCCAGTCCCCAAGCTAGAACAAACCCCAAGCCCATCAGGCTCATGCCCCGCCAGAACAGGGGAACGGCCTCAGGCTGATTGAGAAAGTCTCCATGCGGGGTGGCGATCGCACTTCCAAAAATCATCAGCAGTGCGATCGCCCACCGCAACATCCGCTGATTCCTCGGCTGACGGTACTGCTGCATCAGCTTTTGCCTGTATAACCTAGCCAGTGTCAACAAAATCACCTGTCCCGCTCTAAGACTGCCTAGCACTGTCCCCGAAATCTTAGAACGGCCTCCCTGTCTGGGGAAATAGTTCACTGGCAGCTCGCAGACCCTCAGCTTCTGCTCGGCCGATTTTGCCTGCATTTCCACCGTCCAGCCAAAGCCGCGATCAACCATATTTAACTGGTCGATCGCGCTCCGACGAATCAGCCGCAGCGGACCGAGATCTTCGTACTGGTAGCCCCAGCCTAGCCAGATCATCTGAGTCGCCAGCCAGTTGCCGAAGTTTTGGGCGGGGGTGAGGTGCGATCGCCCTTTCGCACCGCCCCGTCGATTTCCCAAGATCAGGTCATACTCAGACCGCAGCGCCAGCAGCTCGCCTATCTGCGAGAGGTCATCGCTACCATCACCATCACAGAACAGAATCCACTTAGCTCGCTTGGCTGCTGGCGTTTGTAATCCTGTCCAGCAGGCTTGGCCGTAGCCCTGGCGCGGCTCTGTGACTACGCTGGCACCGGACTGAGTAGCGATGGTAGGGGTGCGATCGCGACTGCCATTATCCACCACGCAAATCTGTTCTACGCCCTGCTTTTGTAAGCTCAAAATCACCCCTGCGATCGTCTCTGATTCGTTGAGCGCAGGGATGATTGCTAAAACAGATTCTTCCACGCAGATGTATGGGTTTTGCTATGTTTCATAGCTGCATTCTATAGCTGTGCCCACTCCTCGGGCAGCATATTTGCTTGCAGGGTGAAGCTGCCGTTACCATCAGGGGTCAGCACATACGCTATGCCTTGCGGGTCAGGATAGATACCAGTAGCCGCTTCAAAGATATCGTCATGGCCAACGATTACAGTGTTGGTTCCCTCGGCTGGCACTGCGGTTAAGAGCGGCATCACGTTATCTTGCATCTCTTTTACCTGCGCATCGGTATAGTCTTCAAACGGTAGGAAGTTGAGCTGGGCATTCTTCTCATGTGTGCCAAAAGCTAGGTCTGCCGTCTGCCACGCCCGACAGTATTCACTAGCAATCACTTCCCCTACAGGAATGCCTTTCGACTCGAAGGCAGCGCCAATGGTTTCAGCCTGCTCAATGCCAACATCGTTGAGCTTGCGCTGCGTCTCACAGTCATCCAGGCTCATGTTTGGATCGGCCTGATCGGCATAATCCTTCTCGGTCTGCGCGTGACGGAAGTAGATCACGTGGCCGCCCTCTTGCAGTGCGCTCAATAGCTCTGCGCTACTCAGCTTATCTTCAAAATCAGCATTGGCCTGTTCTCCTTCGCTGTAGTCACTGCCCTCGCCGCCTTCGCCGCCCTCGCCGCCTTCACCGCCCTCGCCGCCTTCACTAGCTTCTACCGCAGCAGGTTCTTCTGTTGTGACCTCCGTGGTCGGTGGAGCGCAAGCTACAAGGCTAGTAACCATACCAGTTGCCAAAAAGAGCGCTACGGATTTCATACTCTGTCTCATGGGGGCTGAGGTTTCTACAAACCTGATGAATGTTTTGATGGAAGTATGCTACATCTAAATGGTATTGGTTATCAATAACGGTAGAATAAATGGCCTATTAATGCTAGCCAAGACGAAGAGAAAGACGTACGGCTTTCGTGTGTGGCTCAACGGTATGGACTGAAACCCCTTAACTTTCAGCTTTTGTGGCCAGGCAATCCTAAATCAGATATTGCTATCCGACCATGCAACTGTTTCTTTGAATGGATTCTGTAGAAAATAAATCCCGATTATTTGCGTTCTTAATGAGAAGAGTTCTGCGGTACAGAGAGAGGGCTAAGGTGATTTGCGCTTACAAAGCTTTGAGTCTGCTCAAGTGCGTACTCAAACAACTAGCCCACTGATAATTTTCCTCCGCTTACGATCGTAGGGACGCAGCAGATATTCGCTGAAAGTAACTTGTTTATGCTTGGTAGCCGTTGCGATCATTTATCCTTTGCCCGCTGGTCTGCCGATATCATGACTCAACACATTCTACCGTTCCCTGATAAGTCTGTTCATCTGCCGCCATGCTAGCGAGCTACGTGGTAGAACATTACATGCAAATTCCCTACTGTGTGCTGATTGTCAGTACCTGGGGCGGGGTAGCATCCGGCGGATACAGAAACTGAACGTTAACGTCTCTTTGTTCTCCAGGGGCTAGCGTCATCGTTACTAGCGGCTGGCCCTGCTGACCTTCCTTCTGTTCTATGTACGTAAAGGCGGCGCGAGATCTGCCGTTATCTTCTTTGTAGACAAACAGTACCGTTCCTCGAAAGAAGACTTGACCAGTTGGCCGATCGTAAAACTGTAGGGAGTTGTTAAGGCTGTCGTTTTTGATGGGCGTTTGTATTGATAGGGCAACGGTTTGTGGGCTCTGCGTGTGGTTGTGTAGTGGCAAGGTCAGGTTGTATTCGACGCCGTAGTTGCCGTTGGCGCGGTGCGCGGTGTCGCTATAGCGGGCTAGAATTGGCGCACTTTGAATCTGGCCAGTGCCTAGCGTGTTGCGCTCTAGAGTGCTAAGGCCGTAGGAAATCTGTTCGCCTGGGTCGGGAATAGATAGCTGCTCTCGATTGCGATCGCTCAGTCTAGCTCGCCACTGAGAACCCTGTACGATCCCAGAAACGCGGCCATAGCGAAAGGGATTAGCACGGCTGCCGGGCCTACTAGGGGGCTGATCGCGAGGATTGGATAGCTGCCCTCGAAACAGCAGATATTTCCAGTCGTCGAGGGTAGGCACCTGCTCATTCCCGTCGACTTGAGGCGCATGCATAGCCAAGCTAGCGACATAGAGCGGACCGCTGCTGTCTACGCGAATTAGGGTAGAGCGACCGTTAAGCCGAGCCCCTTCTCCAGAGCTAACGTTTCTAGGCGGCGGGGTGATGACGCTACCGGGCGGATGCGTGCCGTCGGTAGGAACGCTCAGGCGGCGCAGTGGGATCGGTGCGTTGAGCAATAGGTGCGAGCTGCGAGCGGGAATGGTGACCTGCGCTGGAAAAACGGTGTGGCGGCGATCGCGCAGCACATCATTTACTACTCGGCTACCTGGACCAGAAAAATTATCGCTGTACAGATTCGAGGTGCCAGAAGCGATCTGATTCCAGGCAGACTCTTGGCTAATGTATGAAGCGCCTTCTCGAACCGATAGGGTGACAGCGCGATCGCCTGGATTGTGCACAATGATTCCTTTGTAGATCGTGCGATCGTCGCGGTCGTCTTGGCCCCTGGCGACGTGGTGCGAAAAGATATCAAAGCGACCGCTCAAGGGGTAGTTGAGGTGGGCTGAAGGCGCGCTCTTTCCTCTAGAGGGAAAGGTAGAAAGTAAGATCCCGTCGGATTCGATAATCTCTGGGCTGTTGCTATTAAAGACGGGGACCGTGTCTAGCCCTCCTGGCAGCGGTCGGACCGTTTGCGGTACGGTGATGATGTTGCTTTGATTCTGGGCGATCTGTGTCTGGGCGATCTGTGTCTGTATAATCTGCTGCCCGGTAGGAGAGAAGTCTATCTGCGAATCAGACTGTAAGAGATTAGCCTGCGAGAGATTAAAAGGAGACGCTGCTACGGAAAGGAGAGAGAGAAAAGAGAGAAGCAAACCTAGTTACCTACCTGACTAGCTAAGAGTTACGGACGTTACAGCCCAAGTTCTAGATCACAGAAGATATCACTCGTACGCTGATAGAGCAAACGGGTGTAAACAAAACTGTGTTTTAGCTTCGAGCTGGCGCTTCAGACTTTGTCCTTTAGATAGAACTCGATTCGTTCTTCGAGCTGATTGATAGATATGTTTTGGGTCCAGTATTCTGTCAGCGCGTGGCCAAAGGCCCAAGCCCGACGGCTGGCGGAGTGCTGGTCACTGTTTCTAATCAAAATTGGCCACAGCTTTAGCAAATCGAAATTGCTGGCGTCTGTTCTTCCAGCAGCTAGAAGTGAAAATAGCTCGTAGGCCATTTGCAGCTTGCCCAGAACGATTGGCCCTTCTTCGACCGGAATCTTCTCAATCAGCAGTGCCCCAAGTGCAGGCGTGCCAGTGGTCATAGTGGCGATGAACTGTAGCACCGGACTTTTGAGCAGTCTGGTCAGTCCCTCGGTGGTAGACATCTGGAAGGTAATGCGATCAATAATTTTGGCAGCGGCTTCAGATCTGGCGTCTTGACTGCGTAAGAACCGGGCAAGGCGGAGCTGCTTTGCAGGGGCGATCGCCTCTATCAATGCCAGCGACAGCGCATCATCTCCCCAAGCTTCACGTTTCGCCTGATTACCAGTGACTGGATCGACAGTCTGGCTCAAGGTGACCAGCGGCAGCACCTGCTGACAGTATTCCGCTAGCTTCTCGGCTCGGTAGCCTACCGCGTCACGAATCGCTTTCTCCTTTGGCCAAGACCCAGTCTGCCAGTGATAGGGCGGGCTCCACTCCCGTACGGGCCGCAGCCGATCGACCTGGGTGACGATGGCGATCGCAGGCAAATCTGCCACTTCCGCTCGCACTTCTGCTAGAAAATCAGCATCCATTTGCAGCGCGGGATCGAGGGCTGGGGTAACTAGTAAGAGAACATCGGCCTCGTTCGCATAGTCGATCACCTGCCTGCGCAGATCGCCTCTTGCCACTTGTTCATATCCGGGAGTATCCCACAGCGTCAGCGCCTCCTGAATTGGTTGTCGACTCGGACTAGACGGTGATGAAATTAGCTCAGCTACCCCACTAGCTGACCAGCGATAGCTCTGAATCCTATCCGTGCTGGGCAGCACATCTACTTCTGCCCGCTCAGCCTGAAATAGCGTGTTGATGACGCTGCTTTTGCCTGCTCCAGTGCGACCTACTAGCAGAATATTGACAGGCTTTTGCGCTACAGCCTCAGCGGGTTCTGCCTTTTCTAAAATCTCTTTTAACGTTTCTGTTTTCGCCTTTGGTAACGCCGCTGGAGCTTCGGCTAAGACGGTCTCTAGCTTGGCGCTGCCTTCACCGCCATAAAGCGCGATCGCCTGCTGTGCTAGATTTCTCAGCGCGGTTTCTCTCAGCATGGTGCTGAGGTTGAATACAATTTGCTGATTGGCCTGACTCATGTTCTTGGCGCTGACCTGACGGGCAACTGCCGCTGCTGGATTTAGGGCCCACTGCGCCCAGTTGAACGCTTTGACAATCTTTCTAGCCGAGGGTTCTAGCCTGCGATAGAGCTCTACGCCTTCTACCATCTGGCCAATTGAGACCTGGCTGAGTACGGGCGAGAGCTTTTGCATCATCCGGTCCGTATCGTCTACGGTGCCGCGAATTAGGCCATAGGCTTCTGGCACATAGATACTCAGCAGCGGTCGCTTGACCTCTGGATGGTAGATCTGGGCGATCGCGCTCACTAGCGCCAGACAGTGCTGCCAAAAAAGCTGCCAATCTTCCCAAACCGGGGGATCGTCTTTGGCCGTTTTCAAGATGTCCGCTAGGGCCGCTTCGATCTTTTTGACTGGCGCTATGCGATCGCTTGCAGTGCCACCTAGCGCGACTTGGCTACGGGCTAGGCTTTCTGCGGCCTCTGCACTGGCCTCTGCACTAGCTTCCTCTAGTTCGGCGTTCATTTCTGAAACGATCGCCTCTGCCTGCGCGATCACCGGGCGCGTCCACCGCACCACTAGCCACCGCCAGCCCAGCAGCACAAAGATAAACACCGCCCAAATCCAGTTCAGATGCCATGCCCTGATCTGCTGCCCTGCTGCCACCAGCAAAAACGTCACAATCACAGCAATTGGCGCAACCAAAACGGCCACACGCCAAGGTTTAAGTCGCATCAGCATAGCTTTTCCCTCCAGCATCACACGCTGAACCAAGCCAATGCCAAACTCAACGTCTGCCTTTGAGTCTAATACCCTTATTCATACTCAACAATACTCAGCAAAAACTGTGGTAGGTCAGTTTCCTTTAGCTCAGGCAGATCAATTTCTCTTAAATTGCTTTCTATAGCAACAAATGAGGATTGCTCTAGCTCCTGAAGACTATAAGTCACGGTAGCTAGCATCACTATGAAAGTCGCGCGAAGCCATAGGGGTTGTTTTTTCTGGGAAGAACGATAAGACACTAAGTAAGAAAAGATAGATTGAGCCAGACAAAGGAGAAAGTATGTAGATGCTCTGTAGATAGCGCTGTCTCGTTATCTAGCTGCATAGGCTAGCTTATGAGCTGCGCTCTAGCTAGGGGCATGGCTAAGCAAATCGAAAACAGGCAATAATCAGCGTTGGAGATGCACCGGGGTAACACTGGTAGCGAATAGCACGACCTACAAGCAAGGTATGCTTACTAGAAAAACAGGCTTACGAATAAAGTAGACTGTCTGCAAGCAAATTAGATCAATAAATAGAGACGTAGCTAAAACGAACACATTTGTTTAATTGCTGTTCAACTACTGCCTTTAGACAACTGCTCCGGAGAGACTTATAGGCGTTTTAGGCTATCTTTTGACTATTGATTTTCTCTATCTTTTGTATTTGCTTGAGGGTTGAATATTACAATACTTTCTTCTGATAGAATTGTATCAGTAAATACAGCGTGCCGCAAATCTCTAACGCCCGTTCGGTTGGGTTTTCTACGAGCCAACTGCTGAATATGACTAAGATCACGGGCAATCACACTCTCTCTTGGAAGGTCTCTTATAGAGAGATAAAAAGAGCTATAAACAAAGCGGCATAGTTGTTGACAGCATTCTTTCATAGCTTCTTTGAAGGATCGTCAAAGACAACAGAACGGACAATAATCATGACTCAGGCAAAATCAGGTGACACCGTTCGGGTTCACTACACTGGCACACTCAACAACGGTCAGGTATTTGACTCTTCTAAGGAACGCGATCCCCTAGAGTTTACGTTGGGTACAGGCATGGTGATTGCTGGGTTTGACGTAGCGGTGACGGGGCTATCGCCGGGCGAAGCGATCACCACTACAATTCCGGTAGACAAAGCCTATGGTCCTTATCAAAAAGAGATGGTCGCGGAAATCGAGCGCGCCAATATTCCCGCCGATTTTGAACTGGCGGTCGGTCAGCGCCTGGAGATGCAGGTGCCGGGGGGTGATGCGATGGCCGTGACGATTACCGATATCCAGGGTGATACCATCACACTCGATGGCAACCATCCGCTAGCGGGTCAAGATCTAACCTTTGAACTAGAGCTAGTCGAGATTGTTCAGCGAGACCCTGAATAGCCAGACTCCAAATAGCCAGTAATTAAAACAGAAAGGAAAAGAACGATGACAACCTATCTAGTCACCGGGGCGAATCGCGGGATCGGCTACGAGTATTGCAACCAGCTAGCCGCACGCGGAGATGAGGTGATTGCGGTTTGCCGGGAGCCCTCGTCTGATTTACAGTCTCTAGCGGTCGAGGTAGTTAGCGGTATTGATATCGCTGACGCGCGGGCGATCGCAACCCTAACAGAAACCCTGGGCGATAGACCGATTGACGTGCTAATTAATAATGCGGGGATCTATCGTCAGTCGAGCCTAGACGCATTGAATATTGACGGTATTCGAGAGCAGTTTGAGGTGAATGCGATCGCGCCTTTAACCCTCACCCAGGCGCTGCTCCCCAACCTTGCCAAAAGCACCAGCAGTGCCAAAGTCGCCATCATGACTAGCCGCATGGGCTCAATCGAAGACAACACCTCTGGCGGTACCTACGGCTACCGCATGTCTAAAACCGCCGTCTCAATGGCCGGAAAATCGCTCTCACACGACCTCAAATCCAAAGGCATCGCTGTCGCCATCCTGCATCCTGGGCTGGTCAGCACCGACATGACTAACTTTAACAGTAGCGGCATCTCTCCAGAGCAGTCGGTCAAAGGACTGCTGAAAATTATCGACGCGCTCACCCTCGAAAATACAGGCACCTTCTGGCATACCAATGGAGAAGTCTTGCCCTGGTAGGCCAGATTAGCCAATAGCCACTATCCCAGCTTACACACTGCCTCTGCGCCTAGCTCAATCCAGCCATGAATCAGTCCAGACGTAGACTGGGCTGCGGCGCATTTGCCATCGCGGTCAACCACAATCACGCCGCCTTCTCCGTTCACCTTTCTGACCAAATACTCGACGCCTGCTGCCGCTGCGCCTGCCGCGTCCATATCTTTAAACTGCACATAGTCAGAGACGGTTTTGGCAAACACCGTCCGCAGGAACTGCTCGCCGTACCCAGTAGCGGACACTGCGCAGGTTTCGTTATCGGCAAATACGCCCGCGCCGACAACTGGCGTATCGCCGACTCTGCCCCAGCGCTTGTTAACAAGGCCACCGGTTGAAGTTGCCGCCGCTAAATTGCCTTGCAGGTCCATGCAGGCCGCGCCCACTGTTCCTAGTTTTTGAGCGCCTAATTTCTGGGCAGGCTTGACCTTCTCGTGATCGAGCATCATTCGTCCTGCTGCCTGCGCTTCCTTTAGCTGCTTGATTCGCGCCTCAGTGATGAAATACTCGTTATCGCGCAGTTCGGCCTGACAGAATTTAGCAAATGCGATCGCACCTTCCGCCGCTAGCATCACGTGATCGCCTTGCTCTAGCACCTGTCTGGCCAGCGAGATAGGGTTCTTGACCCGTTTTACGCAGGTAACCGCACCTGCTCTTAGATCGGCTCCATTCATCAGCGCCGCGTCCATCTCCACTTCGCCGTTCTCGTTCAGGACAGATCCTTTCCCAGCGTTGTAGAGCGGATTGTTTTCTAATAAATTGACGCAGTATTCAACTACATCTAGCGCCGCTGCTCCAGACTCTAGGCGATCGCGCCCCGCCGCCAAAATCTCTAAGACGCTTTCTCTAAACTCGGATTCACTCGCCTCGTACTTCAGATCTTCTAATGCGCCTGCCCCACCGTGAATAATTAGAGAGTAAGTATTGGTCATGTCGATGTGCTCGTGGATGTTCCTGATGTGGGGGTTAGCTCTTCTAAAATCGTGAATCGAACGTGGTTAATTGCCAGATCGCCAATGGAAAGATCTTCCGGTTTATTAGTGGCTTTCATCTTTTCAAAGGAAATGCCTTTGCCGATTTCGGTATGGAACCAAGAAAGACCCATAAAGAACCGAGTAGGATATGGACCCCGTTCAATCACGTCATCTACGTTTGATTCCATCGGCAACCAGCCAACGCCCGGTACATAGAACTCTAGCCAAACGTGATTAAAATCTGGCTCTAGGGGAAGGTGCCTTTGCTCAGGCTTGGCGGGGCACTTGTAGCGGCCAATCGTTCGGCAGGCAATGCCGTTCAACCGGGCTAGCGCCAGCAGTACACCAACGTATTCGCCGCAAGATCCGGTTCCTCTGGCTAGAGCGACATCAGGTGTATCGATTTTGGGCTGAATGCCATAAGAAAGCTGGTCGTATACGTAGTTGCGAATTTTCAGCATCTTTCGCAGTACGTTGGTCTCACTCCCCGCAGACTCTTTGGCCGCCGCCTGAATGATGTCGGATTCCATCGCTAGATCGTCATCATCGACTAGATACTTCTGCTGAAAATCGTCTGGAAGTGAGTCCGTGTCCGTAACTTCATCAGAGGATAGAAAGTACTTTAGTCCGTACATCTCAACGGTTGCTTTCCATCCGATCAGGCCAGCCTGATTAGGCTCTAACGTATCAAACTTGAAAACGGCGACTCGCTGCCCTTGCTGAATCTCTTCGGTAAACGGATGGCCGATGGCTTCGACTTTGCGGACCTTTTGGCGCAGCGTATCGGAGGGCAGGGCAATGCGCCACTCCACTGCGTCTAGCCGCACTTCTTCTAATGGCAAGAACTCTTCGACATAGGAGATCTCGACCAGATATCCGGTCGAGAGGCTGTAGGATTGGCCTTCGGGCCGATGAATGTGTAGGGGGTGGATGAAGGTGCGATCACGAAACGTGAGCTGAAAAGGCGACTCAGCGTTGGGATCATCGCGGATGTAGGGTTCTTCATCAGCGTAGGCAACGTAGCAGATTGGATCTGCGCCGTCTGCTGGATCGAAGAAGGTGATGCCAGTAGGTGAGGCAAACGGTGTTAGTGCGCTGAACTGGATATCACCTGTGGTCTTGTCTAGGCAGTAGACGGTTTGTTCGGTGCGATCGCATACCCATAGCCCCGACTCAGTCGCCGAGAGATTCTCAGACCCCACCCCTGGATGCACCAGCTTAGTCACTGGTCGCCCCGTCGTGCGATCAAACACATGAATGTGCCCCGACTTTTGACAGGTAGCATAGACCCGGTCCTGCCAAACTGCCACGCCGCCGACCTCATAAGGTAACCGCGCAAAGGCTTTAGGGACTAAATCCTCCCTATCACAGCTAAAAACGGTCTGGTCTTTGGCGTACCACAAGCGGTTTTCCCAGAGAGCGAGCCCACTCACACCCAGCCACTCCGCTACCTGCCCAGGGTTGAGGATGGTCGTATTGTCGGTGCGCGGATCGATCTCGACTAGATACCCTCGCACCGCATCGACCGCGAACAAACGCCCAGCGCTAGCGGCTAGACCTGATAAGAGATACACCCCAATGGGCCGAACTGTTGAATGCTGTATGGGTCGCACTAATGACACCTATTCAAAATACCTGCCCAAGATATGAGCCCAATATGCGGACACGCTCTAGGAATTGGACTACCTGAACATGCTTTAACAACGCACCAAAAGGTACTACTTTAGAGTACATAAGCCCCGCAGATCAGGAAAATTTTCACTTCTATGAAAATAGTTTACGACTCAGATAAGGACATACTACAGCTTTCTTTCAATCAGGCAATGGTCGAAGAAACTACTCAAATTGCTCCTGGTCTAGTCGCAGACTACGATGAAGATGGAAAAATAATCGGCCTAGAGCTAAGAAAAGCCTCCATTCGAGTAGATAATCCCTACGAGATTACCTACTCACTAGGTGAAGCTAACGCTAGTAAACCGTCTGCAAAAGTTAGTGAGTAGCCTTGCTCCTAAACAACAGTAGGGGACGCAGCATACTGCGCCCCCTGCGGGATAGTCCGTTATATTTCAGCAGCGGTGTTTAACCACTGATGTAAACGCCTTCTAGACAGGCGCTAGTCATTCATCCAAGACTCATGCCCGATCAAATCACAGACATGATCGCGTAGCAGGTACTCATTTTCTTCTAAAAGCTCCTCGACAGAATGCCAGTCTCGGTCCCCAAAGTATCTAGCGAGCGAGTAAAGCTGAGCATTTCTGCCGACTGACCCCCTATCCACTAGGGCTCTTACTTCATCCTTAACAGAGTGTATGGAATGCTGGCGGCACGTTTGAAGCATGATAGATGTCCTCAGAAATAGTTCACGGCAGATGAAGGCACATTATGGGTCTGTTTTTTGTCAACTACTTCAGCAATTGTTTCGATATCTGCTAAAGCAATGCGTCTTTTTTAGACGGCAGTTTTCCTCAGTAGTTTCCCTTAGAGAAACGCTAATAAAAACTCAGACTCTAACGCTGGCTATTAGACAATCTCTAAACACTTTAGCTTTTCAGCTTTACTTTGGATGACCCAGTTTCACGCAGAATCGTGAAAGCTTATTTCAATACGTTTAAACTAATTTAAGCTTTGTTTAAGGAAGTCAACCTTTTTGTTGATTAGTGATAGGCAAGCTTAGAAGTTTGAACAACTTCGTAACGCAATTGTGGCCCTATCTATCCTCTCTTGATCTTATACGACAGTCAGCTCGACGGGTAGCTGTAATCAGAATTCCTGTATTGTACAGTACACTTTTGCCTCGGAAGGGCTTGATGGTCAAGATTTCATGACATTTAGGCAAAGTCTTATGGACCGAGAGACAGCACGCTGAAAGCGCTGATATGATGTGATTGCAGCTAGAGCCCAGTCAGTGTACAGTTACCTGTCTGGGCTATGTATGCCTATTGCCGTATGGCAGGTATTCTGTTCTTAGAGTGCTTGTCTTATAACGACTTACTGTCAAAGAGTACTAATGAGAAGGGGCTAGAGGGATTGCTGTTCTTGCTGTAGATAAAGACTGACGGAAGCGGTTTGCCAAACTCGGTTACTAGCCGATTTTTTTTTGGCTGTTTTCTCTAGCTGTTTTCCCTTTAGTTTCCCTAGCGAAAGTTGCACCGGCAAAGAATGAATGGATAAGGGATTCTCTAGCGGTCGAACTAATTGTTGAAAAGTCGCGACGATGCTGGCTGTAGCAAAAAAGAAAGTAGCAAAAAAGAACGTAAGGACAGAGCAAAGTTAGTCCAATAATTTAGCCTCGATAGTTTGTTTTCAATGATTTAGCTTCAATTAATCGTTAGCGACAGTTACCCAATACACCGAAGGAGATTTTTTATGGTTCAGACTACAACTGATAAGACAACATCGATCGATACCGCGCAAATTTTGATGTGCGCGCCCCATCACTACGATGTGGACTACGTGATCAACCCTTGGATGGAGGGTAATATTCACCGTTCGTCTCGGGAGCAGGCAGAGGCGCAGTGGCAAAAGCTCTATCAAGTTCTAAAAGAACATGCGGCAGTAGAGCTAGTAGAACCCCAACCAGGTTGGCCAGATATGGTATTTACCGCTAATGCGGGATTGGTACTAGGCGATCGCGTTGTTCTCAGCCGATTTTTCCACGAAGAGCGCCAGGGTGAAGAGCCGCACTTCCAGAAGTGGTTTGAGGACAACGGCTATACCGTCTTTGTTCTACCGGAAGGATTACCGTTTGAAGGTGCTGGCGATGCGCTATTTGACCGCAGCGGCGGCTGGCTGTGGGCTGGCTATGGATTTCGCTCGGAGCTAGACTCGCATCCGTACTTAGCCAAGTGGCTAGATATAGAAGTCCTATCCTTGCATCTAGTAGACAATCGGTTTTATCACCTAGATACCTGCTTTTGTCCGCTTGCAGGTGGCTATCTGCTCTACTATCCAGGTGCGTTCGATGCCTATTCTAATCGCCTGATCGAGATGCGCGTTCCGGCTGACAAGCGGATTGCGATTAACGAAGTCGATGCGGTCAATTTTGCCTGTAATACGGTCAATATCGGTCAGACCGTGGTGATGAACAAAGCGACTGACGCGCTAAAGCAGCGGCTAAGCGATCTGGGTTTCACTGTGATTGAGACACCGCTAACAGAATTTCTCAAGGCAGGCGGGGCCGCTAAGTGTTTGACGCTGAAGATGACTGAACCCCGTTTAGTAGAAACCCAAACCTCTACGGTTCAAAGCCGAGTAATTCACCTAGAAGGACATCTGCTCGATTCGGGCCTAGTCAATCGCACGTTAGATACGATTGTCAGCGGCGGCGGCAGCTTTCAGGTTTTGAATTTTGATCTAGGCAAGCAGCGCCAGGATAGTTCGGTGGCAGAAGTCAAGGTGATTGCTCCAGATATCACTGTGATGGATGACATCATGGGACAGCTAATTGATCTTGGTGCAGTTAGTCTGCCCCGCGAGGCTAGACCAGCGGAACTAGAGCCGGTTGTTCAAGACGGCGTTGCTCCAGACGATTTTTATGTGACGACGATATACCCGACTGAGGTGCTAATTGGCGATCACTGGTTTAGGGTAAAAGGCCAGCGGATGGACGGGGCGATCGCAATCTCTCAGTCCAGTAGTGGCCCGGTCGCCACCTGCAAATTATTGCGCGATCTAAAGGTGGGCGAGTCTGTCGTTGTCGGCAGCAGAGGCATCCACACGATTAGAGAGCAGGCTTCGCTCAAAGGCAAAAAGTCAGATGAGTTTAGCTTCATGGGATCGGGCGTATCGAGCGAGCGCCGAGTGGAGCTGGTCGTAGAACAGATCGCCTGGGATCTGAGACGGATACGCGATCGCGGTGGCAAAGTAGTGGTCACTGCGGGTCCGGTCGTGATCCACACGGGCGGCAGTGAGCATCTAAAGCAGCTAATTCGCGGCGGCTATGTGCATGCGCTGCTAGGCGGGAATGCGATCGCCGTTCACGATATCGAACAGTCGATGATGGGCACCTCGCTAGGGATGGACATGAAGCGCGGCATCTCCGTTCACGGTGGCCATCGGCACCATCTCAAGGCAATCAACACCGTGCGTCGTCACGGCAGCATTGCTAAAACCGTAGAAGCAGGCGAACTGACCAGCGGCGTCATGTACGAATGTGTAAAGAACAACGTGCCCTTCTCGCTAGCAGGCTCCATTCGCGACGACGGCCCCTTGCCCGATACCAAAATGGATCTATTAGAAGCCCAGGCAGACTACGCTAAGCTGATCGAAGGCGCAGATCTGATCCTGATGCTTTCGACCATGCTGCACTCAATTGGCGTCGGTAACATGACACCTTCGGGGGTGAAGATGGTTTGCGTAGATATTAATCCGGCAGTGGTGACTAAATTGAGCGATCGCGGCTCCGTCGAATCCACAGGCGTCGTCACAGATGTTGGCCTATTCCTCAGTCTATTAGTTCAGCAGCTAGGCAAGCTGACCGGACAGTACACGCCAGTCGACCTGATAGGTTAGCTCTTTCTAGAACTCAGGTCAGTCAATTCACTCAGCTTTGTGCAGCCATTTGGACTCATCCCACACCATCGGTAGCTCCGCGTACACGAAGCTGAGCGTGTAACCTGTTTTGTAGAACTTGTTTAAGGAGAGAGGTAGTAATGAGCTTATCCATCATCGATCAAGTCATTGAGCAGCTAAGCGGTATGCCGCAGTCTTTACAGCAGCAGGTTCTTCAATTTGCTTACGTGCTGGGCGAAATCAGAGTTCAAGGTACCCCAGGCCGCAAATTGCTTAAGTTTGTCGGCTGTATTCCATCTGACGACATAACTCTAATGCAAGATGCTATCAAGGAGGGTTGCGAACAGGTAAACTTGGATGAGTGGTAGCTATCTTCTCGATACTAATATCATTATTGGTATATTTGCTGGGCAATCATTAATTGCTGACTATCTCCAGCAGGCTGATGAGATTTTCATTCCTAGCATTGCCCTTGGAGAGCTACATTACGGTGCACGAAAGTCTAGGCAAGTTCAGCGAAACCTAGAGCGAATCGAAGAATTTGCAGCGGAGACCACTGTCATCAACTGTGATGTAGCTACAGCTCGGCAGTACGGTGATGTGAAAAATCGCTTGAGAGCAAAAGGACGTCCGCTACCTGAAAATGACATTTGGATTGCGGCATTGGCGATGCAGTATGGTTTAATCCTGGTCACACGCGATGCACATTTCCAGCATGTAGAAGGTTTGAAGACTATTCGATGGTAAACAATGACATTGTTGAAGAAATCCATTAGGTGCTACCAGTTGTCGCCTATCGGCATTGCTGTAGGCAATCCGTCAATGCTCACTTGATTCTTTTGGCGCTGGTAGGCTTCAATGCCTTCTAGCCCTTTTTTTTGCGCCCATTCGTTCAAGCTATTACGGTCTGTCTGGTAGTCGTACAGTGGCACAGCCATTCCGCAAGAGGTCTGCACTAGCTCTACGCTCAGGTCAAAGAGCTGCCGGGTGCCTGGTAGCAAGTTGAAGTGTTTGATTAGCGCCGCCCAGTCATCATCACGCGGGTACACAGCCCTAGCCGTTCCGTACAGCCTCAGAATCATCGGCGTACCTTCAAAAGCGCAGAACATCAGCGTCATCCGTCCGCTCTTGGTTCCATTCTCATCGTCATTTCCAGTACCGTTTGCCGCTAGATGCGCAGCCGTCTCATTGCCGCTACCGGTCACACTTAGCCATACCACCCGGTTCGGTTCTAAAACTCTCAAGCTATCCATTCCTTTCGGTGATATATTCACCTTTCCTTCTCTAGCCGCTGTCCCTACAAAGAACATTTTCTGACATTCGATAAAGCTCTGAAGCTGCGCAGTAATCTGCTCGTATTGCTTTGCCATAATCTGTTTTTTCCTGTGTGTAAAGCCGTAGGTAAGACCACCTGGACAAAAGAGTCAGTACTACATTAGAGGAAGGATACAGAAGCTATAGTTTCATACTACTCGTGAAGACGATCCGTGAAGATCGGAATATATAACGGACATCAAGCGAATGAAATTAAATTACCTCACGAGAAGAGTTTCCCTAGTAGCCGTAGCCGCCTTATTGATAGTAGCCGCAATGCCAGCTACCGTCAGAGCTCAACCGCTGGAAGGGCACTGCGCAGACGAGACAAACTGTCCTACCCAAGCGCTATATAGTGAGATAACTGGTGAGCCTACTATAGCGCCACAGCCAGAGACGCCCGTTCAGCTAGAGCCTGAGCTATCTAGCGTGCAGGTACTTCCTAAAGAAATTACCTTTGATCTTTCTGTAAGCACTGCTCTGAGGGTGCTGAACGATTTGAGCAGCGCTATTAACCTCAACTAAAACTGGTCAGGGACAAAGTGCTGAGTGTCCATCGGGGGCCGCTCATAGTCGATGTTCTGCTGTCGTTTTGGCAGCTTCAGCGGTGGCGGAGTCAGATCTTCGTAGGCAATCTGATTGAGCAGGTGATTGATGCAGTTGAGCCGGGCGCGCTTTTTATCATCTGCTTCTACTACGTTCCAGGGCGATCGCGTCGTGTCGGTTGCTGCGAACATATCGTCTTTGGCCTTGGAATATTCCACCCATCTAGCCCTCGCTTCTAGATCCATCGGGCTTAGCTTCCATCGCTTGATTGGATCGTTTAGCCGATCTTGAAAGCGCTTTTCCTGTTCGACATCGCTCACCGAGAACCAGTACTTCACTAGCACAATGCCTGCTCGCTGTAGCATGTGTTCAAACTCCGGGCAAGAGCGCAAGAACTCTACATACTCCTGATGCGTACAAAATCCCATCACTCGCTCTACCCCAGCCCGGTTGTACCAGCTGCGATCAAATAGGACAATCTCTCCAGCAGACGGCAGCTGTGCTACATATCTTTGAAAATACCACTGACTTTTTTCCTTTTCTGTTGGCGTTCCTAGTGCAACCACCCGGCAGATGCGAGGGTTCATGCATTCAGAGATTCGCTTGATTGCTCCACCCTTTCCAGCGGCATCTCTCCCTTCAAATACAACAACAACTTTAAGCCCTTTTTCTTTCACCCAGTACTGAAGCTTGACGAGTTCGGTTTGCAGCCGGAGTAGCTCGTCTTTATAGAGCTTCTTACTCAGCTTTTTAGACTTTTTGTTTTTTGCAGCCGTTTTCTTTTTAGCTTTCTTCTCTTTTCCCCCTTCTTTCTTTTCTGCGTCTGCTTTTGATTTCTTTGCGGTGGTCTTTATTACGGAATTGTTCGAGCTGTCGACATCGGCAATTGCTATCGCTGGACTAGCTTTCTTTGTCATGAGTTTGAACTTGAGTAGGGTCATGCAAAAGTATCCCTTCAGGTTAAGAGATGGTTTAGGAAACAGACATCTTTTTTAAGTGCTCTTAATGATTAAGACAGTGGGCTTCGGTGCGGATCAATTTTATGATGTTGCAATTGGCTATCAAAAGGTGGACGCATATGAGGATAGGACTATTGGGTACGGGGCTGATGGGTGCGCCGATGGCCTTGCAGCTTCAGCGTTCAGGTTTTGAGGTGGTAGCGTGGAACCGTAGCCAGCAGAAGCTATCGCCGCTGGCAGAAGCAGGTATTCAGACGGCTAAGAGTGCGGCTGAGGCGATCGCATCTACAACTCTCACGATCACCATGCTCAGCGATGCCGCCGCTATCCAGTCGGCTCTCTTCGCTGATCAGTCTGTGCTAGCAGATCGTACAATCTTGCAGATGGGCACCATCGCCCCAGCGGAGAGTCGCAATCTATGCGCTAGCGTCCAGGCCGCAGGCGGAGAGTATATAGAGTCACCTGTGCTAGGCAGCATCCCGCAAGTCAAATCCGGGTCGCTCATCTTGATGGTTGGTGCAACGCCCGAACAGTTCGACCGCTGGCAACCTGTACTCAGGTGCTTTGGTCCTAATCCTGAACTAATGGGTCCGGTGGGCACAGCCGCTGCGACCAAGCTAGCGATGAATCAGCTAATTGGCAGTCTGACCGCTGCGTTCTCTATGAGTTTGGGATTAGCACACAAAGAAGGATTAGATATTGAGAAATTCATGTCAATCGTGCGAGAGAGTGCGCTGTATGCCCCTACTTTTGACAAGAAATTAGAGCGAATGTGCGATCGCAATTTCTCCAATCCTAATTTCCCTACCAAACATCTGCTTAAAGACATGAACTTGTTTGTCAAAGCAGCGCAAGCGCAGGGAATCGATGCAACAGTAGCAGCAGGCGTCAGTCAGATGGCGGAAAGTGCGATCGCCCAGGGCTTAGCAAACGAAGACTACTCCGCAATCTACAGTGCGATCAACCCAACAGATGAAACAGGGGTAGATAAGTAGAGGGCGATTTGAAAGAAGGTTACTATGGTTGTCTTTGTTTCACACGGTGCAAGCGCACAGTAACTGCCGATAGAAAAAATACAACAGGAACTATACAATTGCAACTATGCAATTAGAACCGTTTTTTCTGCGGAGGTGTGAAGCGGGGCAACGGCATCCTTGGCATTGCCAAATCTGCGATCGCGCTCCTGATAGGTCAAAAGTGCCTGATGAAACTGAGCCCGGTCAAAGTCTGGCCAAAACACATCTGTAAACACCATCTCTGTGTAGGCGAGCTGCCACAGCAAGAAGTTGCTCAGCCGTTGCTCACCGCTAGTGCGAATCAGCAGGTCAGGATCGCACCCTTTCGTATATAAGTGTTCGGAAAGCATCTCTTCAGTCACGCTACCTGCCGAGATCTCTCCTTTCTCGACTTTTCCAGCAATTTGCTGACACGCCGTAGCAATCTCACTTCTGCTGCCGTAATTCACGGCTACATTAAAGTCGATCGCCGTGTTCCCAGCAGTTTCCGTCATAGCTCGATTCATTTCTCTTTGCAGCGCCGGAGAGAGTGCCGACAAATCTCCAACAAAATGAATTCGTACCCCCTCTCTATGCATCGCTGTCAGCTCTTTTTTCAGCATCTTTTCAAACAGCACCATCAGAAAATCAACTTCTGTTGTCGGTCGCCTCCAGTTCTCTGTCGAAAAGGCATAGGCAGTCAGCGCGCCAACTCCCCAATCCTTACAGCAGCGCAGCAAGTCCTTGAGTGCTCTAGCTCCCTGTCTATGTCCAGCGACTCTGGGCAGTCCGCGCTGATTGGCCCAGCGACCGTTGCCATCCATAATGACGGCTACATGCTTAGGTACGCAAAGAGGGTTGATGTCAACAGGAAGAACAGAATAAGGGTGCATGTTAGTTGGCCGCATAGATAAACACAAGAATGTTAAACATCAAAGACGCGCTCAGAATGCCCGTCATTTTACTGAAGCTAGCAATATCGCTGGTATCACGACTGCGATCGCTCTCGAAATGACTGTTTTGTAGACTGGCGTTGTCCAGCTTTAGGCTACTAGGCACTCTGCTGAGATGTCAGTCGGAAAAAGTCGGCTTTACGTTAGGCAACACACCAAAGATTATGTTGATTTGGCAAAGTTAAAAATGCTGTTTTTCTGTTCGTTCGGAACATCTAATGCTGGCTAGGTAGTCTACTGTGCAAACAAAGCAGAGCCAGCAAGAACAATGTTGTCTCTGTTTTAGTTGTGCGTCACAGAGTCCATATATCTAGCAGACGAAGTTATGAGGATAGAGCAGGCCATTGAGTATGCTGACCAGTTGCTGTACGACCAGACCGGAAGGCATTTGAACGATCTGCAAAGCTATATTATCCAGCAGAGCTGGCAGGGTAGAACTTATGGGCAGGTCGCTATCCTAGCAGGCTACAGTGAAGGCCACGTAAAGGATGTTGCCTCTCAGCTATGGAGGCTTTTGTCTAATGCACTGGGCGAGCGAATCACAAAGGGTAACTTGCGATCGCGCCTCATCAACCGAATCAAACGCACGCTCAAGAAAGCCTCCGCCGCCAGCTTCTCACATCCACAAACGGCATTTGGCCTGGACTTCGTTGGCAGAGAGCAGTCCTTGGTACAGCTAAATTCTCTATGTCAGCAGCAGTCGATTGTTTTAATTCAAGGCGAAGGCGGAATTGGGAAAACAACGCTAGCTCGGCGTTATTGTCAGCAGTTTGGCCGAGTGCTAGAGCTGTTGATAGCTAAAGAGACTGGTCATATTTCTCCAGTAGAAAGTGTCGTAGAAGAGTGGCTACGTCAGTACTTTAATCAACCATCTAGCAAGGATTTTGGCATTTCACTCGGCCGGTTGAAAGCTCAGCTAGAACAACGCAGAAACAGCGTGGTTTTGATCGATAATCTAGAATCAGCGCTGGACGGAAATGGACAGTTTGTTCTGGCACACCGGCGCTACGTAGAGCTGCTAAGAGTACTATCGACGACCAAAACAAAGACAATTGTCACTAGTCGCGATCGCCTCTGTGAACCGAGCCTAAAAGTTCATCACTATCGCCTTTCCTACCTATCACTATCTGCCTGGGAGCGTTTCTATAGCGCCCGTCTCAGACAAACCCAGTTTGGCGAGCGAGGTCTTCTCACTACTGTACTAAAAGACATGCACAACGCCTACGGTGGCAACGCCAAAGCAATGGAGATAGTGTGCATGGCGGCTATAGAAGAGTTCGCGGGCGATCTGAGTGCATACTGGCAGGCGCACAAAACTAATCTACTGGGTAGCGCCGATCTGAAAAACTTGATTGCTAATCAGATTGACCGCCTGCGAGATCTAGATGCAGAAGCCTATAAGGTGTTCTGTCGGTTGGGATGCGATCGCCCTTCAACTCAAACTTTCGATCCACAGCCGCTAACCGCAGAGGCGATTCAGGCATTGATGTGGGATATCCCGCTCGAACGCCAACGCCGAACGCTAAATTCGCTGTGCGATCATTCGATACTAAGACGACAAAAAGGCCATTACCAACTGTCTCCGGCTGCTAGAGCTGGGGCGACTGCTCGATCATCACAACACGACCAGGTCTTTAAAAATAGCAGCCTCAGGTGAGAGATAACCAGACAGTTGAAATGCTAATCTACTGATTAAATTTACTCATATGCAGCTATGCGCTGGAAAACAGGTCGTCGGAGTCGAAACGTACAGGATCGTAGAGGGAGAGGGGGTTACCGTCGCGGTGGCGGCAGTCCGATCGCTATCGGTGGCGGTGGCATCGGCATGGTCATTGTTGCAATCCTCATTGCCCTGCTCGGCGGAGACCCCACTATCTTGCTAGACGCTGCCGCTCCTAACGCCGCCCAAGCGCCATACTCATACGAAAGCCCCTCTATTCAGACCTCCCCGGAGGAAGACAGACTGGCAGAATTCGTCTCTGTCGTGCTAGCGGATACCGAGGACACTTGGCATAGAATCTTCCCACAAGAATTTGGCGGCAGCTACCAAGAGCCTACCCTAGTTCTCTTCACGGACGCGGTCCGATCTGCCTGCGGCACCGCCCAATCTGCGGTCGGTCCCTTCTACTGTCCTGCCGACCAGCAGGTCTACATTGATCTGAGCTTCTACCAGGATTTGCAATACAAGCTGGGTGCACCTGGCGACTTTGCCCAGGCTTACGTCGTCGCCCACGAAGTCGGCCACCACATTCAAACCCTACTCGGCATCTCTAGACAGGTCCGCGCTACGCAAAGCCGCGTTAGCCAAACCGAAGCCAATCAGCTCTCTGTCCGCCAGGAGCTACAGGCCGACTGCTTTTCAGGTGTCTGGGCTCACAGCGCCAACCAACGCAACTTGCTAGAACCGGGGGATGTAGAAGAAGCGCTCAACGCCGCTAGCCAGATTGGCGACGACAATCTCCAGCGGATGCAGCGTGGCTATGTCACTCCCGACTCCTTCACTCACGGTAGCTCCGCCCAAAGAGTTGAATGGTTCAATCGTGGCTTCACCTCCGGCGATGTGGACCAGTGCAACACTTTCTCCTAACGTCAGCCTATTGGGATTACTGAATTCAGATTGGGTACTCCCTTTGGTGCATCTTTATTTATGAAAGCTATCAGGCGCTGCTCAGCGCTACTCACTTCTCTTCTACTTCCTCTCTTTCTGCTTTCTACTATTTGGCTTGGGTCTCTTCCGATCAGCGTAGCCAAAGCTGCTGAAGTTCGTTGGACCTACGGAGACAGTGACGGCCCTGACCATTGGGCAGAGCTTGACAGTAGTTTTGTCGCTTGCGCTGCTGGTCAAGCTCAGTCACCAATCGACTTCACCGAAACAGCAGGTACAGATTTTCCTGACCCTACTTTTCACTATGAATCTGTTCCTCTAGACCTACTTAATGACGGGCATACCATTCAGCTACCCTACGCGCCCGGTAGCTATATGACCCTAGATGGCAAGGTATACAACCTATTGCAGCTTCACTTTCACAGCCCTAGCGAGCACACCATAGACGCTCAGCAAAGTGATGCTGAACTTCACCTTGTTCATCAGAGCGATGATGGAGAGCTAGCAGTGGTTGCTGTGCTTCTACAGCCTGGTGACGACACAGCCAACGATGCCTATCCACTATCTACCGAGCTGCCTCAAAAAGCAGGTGATAAGATCAAAACCCGCAAAGCTATTAATGCCCTGACGTTGCTACCTGAGCAAACTACCACCTATCGATACAGCGGTTCGCTCACTACGCCTCCTTGCACCGAATCTGTTAACTGGCTAGTTATGACAGAGCCCGTTGCGATCGCGCCCACCCAGCTCTCTGAGTACAAAAAGCTTCTGAACAACAACAATAGACCGCTACAGCGCTTGAACAGTCGCACCGTCCAGCTCGACATATCTTCCAACTAACTACGCTGATACAGTTTGGAGCGGCTAGCGCTCGTCATGTCGGACAAACATCTGCCTCAAAAGTCAGATTGGTCGAAGTCTTACTGAAGTTGTTGAGACCGAGTGCTATCTAATCTGACTATAATTCTTATGTCAAGTTTGTCTAACCCCGCTATGGCTTTAATAAAACGAAGATATTCTGATCGGTAGCGCCTAGTATTTTATAAGTAGCTATTGATATTTATTCCCATTTGATATTGAATGGGTAGAGATAGTTGTTTCCCCGTCGGTTCGTATGTCTTTTGCTGAAACTTTTGCAGCCGGTGACATTGTTATGTGGCCCCTGCTACTTTTCTCTGTGTGTGCGATCGCAGTCACCCTCGAGCGCGGCCTATTTTGGTTTCGCATCAAAAAGCAAGAGCGCCAAGTCGTCAAGGATATCTTGCAACTCTACCGGGCGAATCCACCGGCAGTGTTTGCCAAATTAAAGCAAAATATCAATTTGCCAATCTCTCGTATCTTCTTAGAGGCATTAGAGCTTTCAGCTAGAGATTCTATACGAGTGGCACCACCAGTCTGTTCATGTCAAGGAGATCGTGCAGGCGGATGAGACGATTGACTACGGCCAGGTGATTGCAGTGATGGATGAGCTAAGAAAGGTGGAAGGCGCTAGTTTGGGAATGGTAACGCAGCAGCCAGCTCAAGCAGAAACAGCTCGATAGCACCATCAATAACCTGTTGATATTGAAATAAGGAGTGCTTTGTAGATGTTTTTCTCTTTTGGTCGCTCCGAAACAGCTAGACAGCAAAGAGAACGTTATTTTTCACCTTGGCTTGCTGGGATAGGCTTGCTAGTAGTCTTGCTGGTTGTTTTCTCGCTTTCACTAACGCAGGGTTCGGTGCAGCTATCCTGGCGTGAATTCGGCGCAGCGATATTGCACCGAGGGGATGTACGATATCAAACTATCGTCTGGGACTTGCGCTTGCCAAGAGCAATTGCAGCTCTGGTGGTCGGCGCGGCGCTAGGGCTCTCGGGGGCGCTGCTTCAGGGGATGCTGCGAAATGGGCTGGCCAGTCCTTTTTTATTGGGGATTTCGGCGGGGGCGGGGTTGGCGGCGATCGCAATTCTGGGTCTGGGCATCTGGCAGATATGGCTGCCGCTGGGCGCTTGGCTCGGCGGTGTGGTGACAATTGTGCTGGTGTATTGTTTGGCAAGGACAGGAACCGGAATTTCGGTGGAGCGGCTGATCTTGGGAGGTGTTGCGCTCAGTACGCTGTTTGGGGCACTTCAGTCGATGCTGCTACTGATGTCGCCGGATGGTCAGGCGCAGGCAGCGTTGAGCTGGCTAGTTGGCAGCTTAAATGGTAGGAGCTGGCAAGAACTTTCGGTGGCAGCGCCTAGCGTGATGGTGTCGTTGATAGCAGGCTGCTTGCTGGCGCGTCAGCTCAATGTGCTGAGCCTGGGTGACGATCTGGCAGTAGGGCTAGGGGCTTCTTTGATGCGATCGCGTATTCTCATCGGCGCAGTCGCAACGCTGCTAGCCGCAGGTGCTGTCAGCATTGCGGGACTAGTTGGCTTTGTAGGTTTAATCGTGCCTCACGGGGTCCGGCTACTGGTGGGCACAGACTATCGATTCGTCTTGCCCTTCTCCGCGATGGGCGGCGCACTAGTGCTCTCGGTTGCCGATTTGTTGGCGAGGCTAGGTCCAACAGAAGTACCAGTCGGTATTGTCACTGCTGTGATGGGCGCACCCGTTTTCTTGTGGCTGCTCTATCGGCGGCCTAATTTTTCTAGAGGGGTGTGACTCATGCCATTAGCGGCGCAACAGCTCTCGGGGGGATATGCCGACAAGCGAATTGTGGAAGCGGTCAATTTGACCCTAGCGCAAGGTGAATGGCTGAGCCTAGTGGGCGCAAACGGTTCAGGAAAATCTACGCTGCTGCGATTGCTCAGCCGGATTCTACCGTCGCAGTCAGGGGTAGTGCTGCTCAATGGCAGAGATATTCACACGCTCTCCGCGACAGCCGTGGCAAAACAGCTTGCTATTCTGCCGCAGCAGCAGATCTTGCCAGATGGATTGACTGTGCATCAGTTAGTGAGCCTGGGGCGGACCCCGCATCAAACCTGGTGGCAGTGGGATTTGGACGAGCAGAGCAAACAACAGATTGCGCTGGCGTTGGCACAGACCGATCTAGCACCGTATCGCGATCGCCCTGTTGCAGAACTCTCCGGCGGTGAACGACAGCGAACCTTTCTGGCGCTCGCCCTAGCTCAAAACCCCAAGGTACTTTTACTCGATGAACCGACCACATTCCTAGATATTCACTTTCAATTGCAGCTGCTAACGCTGCTAAAACAGCTTAATCAACAACAGCACCTTTCTATTATCACGGTGCTGCACGATATTAATTTGGCGGCTCGATATAGCGATCGCATTGCCTGTCTGCGGCAGGGTCATCTCTGGGCAGTGGGTGAGGTAGAGACAATGCTCACGCCCGAAATTATGAAAGCCGTTTTTGAAATAGAAGTCGCCATCATACAAACCCCAGTTGGCCCACAGATCTGTCCGCTCTCGGCTTGAATCTATTGATATTAGTTATCAATAGAAAGTGAATAATCAATTGTTAATTTGCATAGGCATCTACAGGCAAAAATAAAAGCCTGTAGAGTTAAACCTCTAGATGTCTCATCAGTTGAGGGCTTTAACAGCTTATGGAGGTTGATTAGCTAGAAGCGTATCCTTATCGATTATTAAAGATATTGATTCTCAGTAAAGTTTGATGTACTATTCTATTTATTGAGAACACTCTCAATAGAAGACGAAAGCCTTCAACTCATTTTTTAGGTAGAGATAGCTATGGCTAAAGTAGGTTTGTTTTACGGTTCGACTACAGGAAAAACCGCTGATGCAGCCGAGCAGGTTCAGGCCGCTTTGGGCGGAGAGGCTGCTGTAGATCTATGCGATATTGCGGACGCCGAAGCCAGCAGTTTGGCGGAATATGACTATTTGATTATTGCCAGTCCGACTTGGAATATTGGCGATCTACAAGATGACTGGGAAGCAATCTTTGACGATCTAGACAGCGTTGATTTTAGTGGCAAGACGGTAGCTTATTTCGGTACGGGCGATCAGGTTGGCTATGCAGACAACTTCATGGATGCGATGGGCCAGCTAGAAGAAAAAATCTCAGGACTGGGCGGAAAAACGGTGGGCTATTGGCCTGCTGATGAATACGAACACAGTGAATCGCAGGCAACTCGCGACGGTGGGAAGTTTTGCGGCCTGGCGCTAGATGAGGACAACGAAGCGGATAAGTCGGAAGCGCGTATTCAAACTTGGACAGCTCAGATCAAACAAGAGATGGGGCTTTAGATAAAAGAACATAGCCTATGACTGTTCAAGTATTACTAGAGAATTCGGCGGACATTTCAACCATCGATTTTGAGCCGAGTAGAACCAAGAAAGTGTGGTATCAGCCAACCTTTTCCCCCGAGCACGGTGTTCTACTGGTGCTAATAGGGGCCGTGCTCACGGGCGCTTCGCTAGCTCAAGCCTGGACGGGCGATACTTCTTGGGCTTGCTTGGCTGGCTTTTTGGGGCTACAGGCAGAGCACCCTTTGGTCGTTCAAATCAAGCAGAGGCGGCGATGGCGACCTCGCTATCTGTTTTGGGCAGGGCTGTATGGATCGCTGGCGATCGCACTTACGCTCTGGCTCTCCTTTCGCCATCCTGTCTTGTTCTGGGTAGGACTCGGTGCGATTGTTGCATTGGCCATAGACATTCTGTCTGTTCTTCAACGTCAGCAGAAAGCAATCGTCAACGAGATTGTCATGTTTAGCGCCTTGTGCCTGTCTACTTTGTTTGTTTATGGGGCGACTGCTGACGCTATCACCATGCAGGCGATTGGCCTATGGATATTAAACAGCCTGTTTTTCTCTAGCGCGGTATTTAGCGTCAAGCTGCGCAAGGTCAAGACCAGTTCTCTTAAACCTGCTTTTATCTACCATGCGGGGGCGATCGCCGTTGTTGTCTTGCTTTATCAGCTGGGCTGGCTGTCGCTATTTACGGCTTTGGCGAGTGCGATCGCCCTGCTCAAGCTGGCTGTGATTACCCGATGGCAGCACTGGTATCGTAGCTGCCGATTTGAGCATATCGCCCGCTTTGAAACCTACTTTGCCCTCAGCTACACCGCCCTAGTCTCTTTAACACTTTTGCCACCGAAGCTACCCCCCGGTTAGATAGCTTTCCGGTGCTATTCCTTCATCCGAATTACGGAATTCGATCCCATGACTCGTCACCTGCTATCGAGAATATTTTTGATCATCAGTCCACTATTCTCTGGGTTGCTGCTATTTCCTAGTACTGCTATGGCTGATAGCTTGGATCAAACTGCAACAGTGTTGGTTGATCGCAATCAAAAAAGAGAAAATGAAAAAAAGGAGAAGTTAACACCTGGTCTTCATCGGTTTCTTGCTGCGGCCAGAGATAGTCAAGGAGAGGAAGTATTCACTGGAGACGATTCTAATGAAACGGAGATAGCCCAGGCAGAACCCAGTATTGAAAGTGAATCATCAGAGGATGAAACCCGGATACGGATCAACGTAACTGGCACGCGTGCGCCTAGGCCGATTCAAACTACGCCAGCGAACGTGACTGTCATCGAAGCAGAAGAAATTGACCAGCAGCGAATCTTTGACCTTGAAGATCTAATTCGCTACGAGCCTGGTGTTTCAGTTCAAAACAATCTTCAGTTTGGTTCCCAAGGCTTCAATATCCGAGGAATTGACGGCAACCGAGTTTTGATTCAAGTCGATGGTATCCGCCTGCCGTCCGCGTTTCAGTCGGGGAGTCAGTCTGTGGTGGGGCAAGGCTTCAACATCGGTCGAGACTATTTTGATTTAGAGATTTTGAGAACGGCTGAAATTATTAGAGGTCCTGCGTCTACCCTTTATGGCAGTGATGCGCTAGGTGGTGCGGTGAGCTATTTTACGCTAGATCCTAGCCGTCTGATTGATGCGGCAGGCACAAATTCCTCAACGGCGCTCTTGACTAACTTCAACAGTGAGAACAGCGGCTTTGTCAATACAGTTGTCCAGGCTAATCGCTTTGGCGCTTTGGATGCCCTAGTCGCCTACACCCGCCGCGATAGTTCGGAGGCCGCTAGCCTAGGAGATAGTCAAGACAATAGCCGAAACAACATTCTCGGTCGCTTTGTATATCGGCTCAGCGACCAGAGTGCTTTGGACTTTACCGCAGAGTACTTTGACAACGCCTCTGACACGACTACTTCAGAAGAAAACTTGCCGTTAATTTCTAGCTCGACGACGGGCTTTTCAGAACGAATTGATACCGAGCGATCGCGCTTTAGCCTTGCCTATAAATACGAGAATGAAGAACGCAACTCCTTCCTAAATTTCGGGCAGGCCAGGATTTACTTCCAAAATTCTGAAACAACTGAAAACAACGAGCGCAACTTCTTGCCGTTTGACTTTAGAACTATGCAGCTGGGCTCGCCTGCCGTGCGAGTCAGTGAGAATAGCTTTACCGATCGGGTCTTTGGCGGAGACGTTCAGCTACGCAGCGACTTTAACTGGGGCGTGAGTACTCATCAGCTCACCTACGGTGTGGATGTGTCGAATACATTCAATGCTCGGCCACGCGATCGCACCCAGACCGATCTGGCCACGGGTACACAAACCCAAACTGCCATTCCCGACGACTTTCCTACAAAAGACTTTCCTGATTCCAACACTTTTCGCGTCGGCGTTTATTTACAAGATGTGATCGAATTTGAGGACGCTCGCATTAGCCTGATTCCTGGCATACGCTACGACTACTACGACCTGAGCGTCAACTCCGATGGGGATTTTGAGCGCAATGGAGCCGTTGCCGCCGAATTTAGCGATGGTGCTCTTTCTCCTAACTTGTCGCTGGTGTACCAGCCTACCGATGAACTCAGCCTGTATGGCCGCTACTCTCGCGGATTTCGCGCTCCGCTATACAACGAAGTCAACAGCGGCTTTACCAACCAAATTTTTGGCTACCGCACACTCCCTAATCCGGACTTAGAGGCTGAAACGAGCAACAGTTTTGAGCTAGGTGTTAGAGGAGAATACTCTCAGTTTGACTTCGGGCTCACGGGATTTTACAACCGCTACGACGATTTTATCGACTTTCAGCTAGTCGATACAGAACAGCTCAACGGCAGGCCCCTTTCTGTTTTTCAAAATGTCAACATTGACAGCGCTGAAACCTACGGACTAGAAGTCGATGCTGAGTACCGCTTTGGCCGAGCGCCGCATGGCTTTAGCCTGCTGAGCGTGCTGTCGTGGACAATTGGCAACAACCTAACTAACGATGCCCCTCTATCAACTGTAGATCCGATCGAGGCTGTCTTAGGCTTGCGCTACCGTGCCTCCGAAGAAAAATGGGGCGCAGAGCTGGTAACGACCCTGGTGGGTAAATCCAGAGGTGAAGGCTTCGAGCCCCAGCCGAACCAAGATCCCTTCGTTCCTAGCGGATTTTCTGTTTTCGATCTGATTGGCTACTACCGACTGAATTCAGATATCACTTTTAATTTAGGTCTGTTCAATCTGCTAGACAACGACTATGTTCAATATTCTGACGTACGGTTTCTAGATGCAAACGACTCTCTCTTTGACCAGCGCCGCAATCGATTCGAGCAGCCAGGCTTTAACGTCAGTGCAGGCGTTAGCTGGCGATTCTAGGGACTTCAAGTACTAGCTTAAAAACACTGGAGAACACTATCGTGCAACAACAGATCATGCGCTTCTTTCAACTCATTGCGATCGCAAGTACCACCACGGTTGTTGCCTGCACCTCTGCTGCCAATAACCAAGAATCCTTAGTCTCTACCGATAGCCCCGAACAACAGTCAGCAAACAGGGTTGAATCTGTCTCAGCCGTCGCTGCTGCTGAACGGGTTGTTGCACTTACTTCTCTAAGCGCTGATTTAACGGCAAACTTAAACCCAGATAGACTGATTGGAATTCCTGGAAGTCGCATTCTCCAACAAGACCCGCTGTTTGCCAATATTCCAACAGTCAGTCAAGATCGCACAGAGCCTGATCTAGAAAAAATTATCGAGCTTCAGCCTGATTTAGTGATTGGCGCAAAAGGCTTTCACGATAAGGCGCTACAGAGGTTGGCCGACCTCGACGTGCCGGTTCTGAGCGTAGAGATCAATAGCTGGGAGAGCCTTCGAGAACTTACCAGTACGCTTGCATCGGCGCTAGAGTCCGACCCTCAGCCGCTGTTGAACAGATATGATAAGTGCTTATCATATTCTGCGACGCAGAGCGGTATAGACGATAGCCCCTCAACCCTAGTTTTGGTCAGCCGTCAGCCTATCCTAGCACCGAATAAAAACAGTTGGGCCGGTGATTTTCTAGCTCAGTTTGATATTCAAAACATAGCCGCTGATTTGCAAGGAGAAAGCATGTTTGACGGCTATGTGACGCTTTCTGCGGAGAAGGTGATAGAGGCAAATCCTGACAGTGTGATGATAGTTGAAACGGGAGAAGATCTCTTAACACAGCTAAAGTCTGAACCCTTTTGGAATCAGCTCAAGGCGACTGAGACAGGAAGCGTATACTCATTTGACTACTTTGGCCTAATTAATCCAGGGAGCATCAGCAGTATTGAGAAGACCTGCGCTCAGCTAAAAGAACAAGTTTCTGATCAGTAAAAAGGGACTATTCTGAAGATTCTAGACCAGATATGGATTCTGGCTCTAGTGTGGGTGCTATGTCGGGGACTGACACTGGTGGTAAGGGCTCTGACGCGGGTTCTATTTCTGGGCTTGGTGTGGGTTCCCATTCTGGTTCCGACGCAGTCGCTGTGTCAGGTTCCTCGATTGTTCAAGCGCTACCTCGACAGCTCTGCCGTCTTCGTCATATTCCAACCTGACAGCAGGTGCGCCTTCGACACCGTCTGCTAGGGGGTCTTCTGGATAGATGGGGCGATCGCACTGCCGACAGCTTACCGTACTAGAGCCACTGCTATTCCCATCGCCATCGCCAGCCGCAGTGCCCAAACCCGAGCCTTCAGACAATCCCTCTCGCCTATCTATAGCTTTCCGCCCTTAGCTCAAACCATTACCCAGAGCGGTAACCCTTGTTCTATAAAGAGCTAAGGGCATCGAGATCGGCATTATTCGTCTCGGCAGCATCATTTATCGCTGTTTCTATCGGTTCAGTACTGCTCCTAGCGTTCTCCGACTATGTTCTTACTCTGCTGCTGCTGTTTCTTCTGTAGACTCTTCTGGTTCTGTCGCCACGATGACTTCTTTAAAGCGAATCATCTCTTGACGCGG
>CAWISM010000028.1:0-151161 GCA_963838725.1 uncultured cyanobacterium
TGCGTAGCTTACCTGGATGACCAGCCGCTCACCAACTTCCACAGCTCGGTCAAAACGCATCACAAATTCCAGGCCTAAATCTTCGAAGATAATCAGACCTAACCCCTCGTGCTCTCGTAGCCAGCGCACCATAACGACATCCCAGGGCTGGCCCGGATTGGCTTCATCCTGCCGTTTTAGGTACTCGATTGCCCAGTATTTCTTGGTCTGCCGCTCTACCATTGTGGCTTCGTAGGCAGCATTAGAGACGCTGGCGATAATTTCGGGCATCTCTGTCGGCGTGAAGGGAAGGTCTACCCCTCGTAGATGGGCTTTGATTTGAAAGTGACCCATCAGATCGGTGTAGCGTCGAATCGGGGAGGTGACCTGGCAGTAGCGATCTAGAGCAAGGGTAGCGTGACGGGCGGGGGTGATGCTCATTTCGCTGCGGGTCATGCAGCGGCGAATAGCAGAGTCGCGCACCCAGCCAGCTTCGAGCTGCATTAGCTCTTCTTCGGGGGGAAGTTCGGGCTGCGGCTGGCTGCGGAAGGGCAGCGGAATCTGATTGTCTTCGCCGTAGCGAGCGGCTATTTCGCCCGTCAAGATCATCATCTCGGCAACCATTTCGCGAGAGTTTGAGGACTCTAGAATGTCGATGGTAATGGTGTCACCGACAACTTTAATGACTGATTCTGGTAGATGGATGCTGATTGCGCCTTGCGCTCTCCGCCAGGCTAAACGCTGCTTTGAGTGTTCAAAAAGTTCGAGCAGTTCACTTTCAGCTTGTACGCCTAACTCAATCATTTCATCGGCGTCTTCGTAGGTGAGGCGGTAGGTGGGCTTCACGCGGCTAGGCTGAATGCTGTATTCGGCGATGCTGCCGTCGTCTGCTAGCACCACGCCAAAGCTCAGCGCGTTACAGACTTTTCCCTGGACCAGGCTCATCGGACCAGCGGCCAGTTCAAAAGGGAACATCGGAATGACGCCAGTGGGCAGATACACGGTGGTGCAGCGCCTCCGGGCTTCGGTCTCTAGGATGTCGCCAAGATCGAGCCACCGAGTCGGATCGGCGATATGAATCCACAGCTTGTGACGACCATCGGGTAGGGTTTCACAGCTGAGTCCGTCGTCTATCTCGCGAGTGCTTTCATCGTCTACGGTATAGAGCTTCAGGTGAGTAAGATCAATGCGTTCTTCTGTCTTGAAGGAACCGTCCTGAGATTCGGCAGGCGGTGATTCAATGATCTGAGCGACTCGCTCGCTAACCTCAGCGGGGAACTCGGTCGGAATCTGACGACGGCGCAGGGCTAGGTTTTCGTGCTGATCCCACAGTCCTAGCGTGACTAGAAAGTCAAAGGCGGCTTCGGGAGATTTGTCTTGATCTAGATCGCTGAGCAGCTCTTGGGCGGCATTTTTCTGACTGGATTCGTCGCCTAGTAAGGCGTAGCGTTCGACAATTTCTAGCTGAGGGCGATCGCTCTTTTCCCACTCAACCGTCTCACCCGCTAGCCCCGCCCTGATCCGCGCCAGGAAACCTTCTCGCTCTGCCTGATTAGCGGCCTCGCGAGCGATCTTGTGCTGTAGCTCTTCGACTTGACTGGCAGGGCGAGGCTCGTAGCGATCGCCCTTTTGCTTAAAAAATATTTTGTCCTCGCTCAGCAGCCGATGCGCTGCGTAGCACAGCGGCGGGCTCTGATCTGAGAACAATAGCTGGGCCAAAGAGTCCGGTGTGGCTGAATCTTCTAGCTCTAGCAGCAGCTCCCACGCTACCTCTAAGCTGTCGGGATCAATGTACTCCTCCGCCTCTGTTACAAAGTCTTCGATCTCAGTCGGCTCGTAGCTAGCCCTGCTGACTTCGTAGATAATTTGCCGAGGATGAATCGTGTGCGATTGACCTCGCTGATCGATCAGAACCCAGTTCTTTTTACCCTCTGGCCTATCGGCGACGGCTAGATGTGGCAAGCCCTTCAGCTTGAATTCTACGAGCGTTCCCTTTTCCACGGATTCTTTGGTGTGAGTTTCGATTGCGTGGTCGCTATTTTGCAAAGATATTCGCAAAAATCATTTCGCAAAAAAGCTACCTGCGCTACTAGTCAAAGTAGCAGACAAAAGAAACGAGTCTTTGCCTGATGCAGATAGCTTGATATTTATTTGTTTGTCCGACACAGGTTCTTTCGCTGGGCACGGAGCCTAGCTAAGCAGTTAGCCGTCTTCATTAACGTATGGCAGCAAAGCGACGACGCGAGCCCGCTTGATTGCCTTGGTCAGATCGCGCTGCTGCTTTGAGGTCAGACCAGTGATACGGCGAGGCAAAATTTTACCGCGCTCAGTCACGAACTTGCGGAGCAGATCGACGTCTTTGTAGTCGATTTTTTCTTCTGGTTTGATCGGGGAAACCCGACGGCGGAAGTAAGCCATAACTTTTTATTCTCTATATCCTTAGCTTGTCGATCTCTGGGTCTACTTAATTTCTTTGTGAACGGTGTGCTTGTTGCAGTGCGTACAAAACTTCTTCAGCTCCATCCGACCAGTCGTGTTGCGACGGTTCTTTTGGGTGGTGTAGCGCGAAACCCCATTGGAGCGTTTGTCGGGATTAGTGCGGCACTCGGTACATTCGAGTGTGATTACGAGACGGACGCCTTTTGCCATGATTGCTGGAAGAACGAAGAACTTTGTGTCAATGCAGTTTTCAATTATTGCACAGAATCTGAAAAAGCTGCCTGCCTATACAGATTTACCAGTTTGCTTTTGTTCGACGCCAAAGCCGACGAGGGCTAGCTTGTCTAGCGGCTGACCTTCGGGCGGACGGATGTAGTTGAAGATGCGGCGAATGCGCATCTGTGGGTTGACCAAGGTGATTGAGTCGACTGAGATGATGCGAGTGTAGCGGGTGGTCATCAGTAGCTCGCGGGTACGAGCGTCGAAGCGAAAGTCGGAGATGATTGGGCGGTCTTCTTCGTAGGCGCGATCGCGTAAATAGGCCCCTACCAAAAAGTCGTCGTTACCTATCGTCTCGTCGTTGGGCACAAAGGCTAGATTCAACGACTGATCTTTGACGACCCCCGCCTCAGAAACGGTGTGAAAGACCAGATGAAAGCCAGGGCAGTAGTCAAGGTCTGTGCCATCGGTAAAGCTATTGTCTGAGAGAACTTTGGCCTTCTTATCGGTAGTGAGCGGCTGAACGCGAAATTCGGTGTGCGATCGCTCTATCGCCCCCTCACTCAAATAGTGATAGGTCCGCTCAGAATCCCAGCTCCCGACGCAGCTATCAAAAAACTGATGAAAAATCGACATCGCTGACATAGCTAGGCGTCCTAAAATTCGCTGCTGATATCTACAACACTACAAAGAATTGAGCTTTTCTTGAACCAGCCAATCGGTAGACTCTATGCCTAATTCGCCCACGGAAACGCCTAGCTGAGCTAAGGCCAAAATTGCTGCATACTGCAAATCCCAGATGGGGACAGTCGCCGCGGCTGTCAGTTCGTCAATGGCAGCGGAATTGCCGAGTTCGCCGAGTGCGATCGCCGCCGCTACTCGTGATTTCTGAAACTGCGGAGCCTTGTTGTTCAGCGCTTCTACTAGCAGATCATAAGCTTCAGTTACCTTCAGCCAGCCGAACAGCCGCATGATGTGATAGTGCGCGCCGTAGTCGTTATAGCCTTCAGTTCGATAGCTCTTGATCAGCGCCGGGGCGGCTGTCTTGGCATAGCTGTTTATCAGCGTTTTGGTGCTCAAATAGCAGCGGCCAAAGTCAGTGCCGTACAGCTCTTGAATTAGGCTTTCGATAGCAGGCGGTGCGCTGTAGCTATGGACTAGTGCCACGTCTTTGGGATGATCGCGCAGGGTCTTTTCTAGCCAGGGCTGAACTTGGGGAAATGCGATCGCCCCCGATTCAATTCCTTGCTTTGCCAACAGCTTGATTCCTCGCAGCCGGAACACCATCGATACCGGACACTGCGCAATATTCGGAATTGCCTTGAAATAGCCCGCATCAATTAGATCTTGAATGCTGCCGCGCCGCGCATTCACATTCTGGTTTTGCAGATAGCCTAATACCTTCGCCATCAGGCTGTCGTCCCCCTTTCGTCGCCCTTCTAGCTGTTCTTCCAAGGTAGAGCGCAGCAAGCGCCGCGCTCGCAATCGGTCCGCTTTCACTGTTTGCAAAAGGCCGAATCCGTTCGACGGCGGGCGTATAGCCTAGCTTAGCTAAAGTTTGAATAATGGTTCGATAGCTTTGGTCGGGGCGCTCTAGCTGCTGCGCCAGTTTTTCTAGCGTGGCCGGGTTGTCTGTGCCAATTTCACCCAGCGCCCAGGCGGCGTTTTCAACCAGATAGTTGTCTTCATCTTGTAGGCAATTTTTGATCGCTGGCAGTGCTGCTGTTACCTTTAGCCGACCCAAACTTTCTACCGCTTTGCGCCGCACAATCCGATTGTCCAAATCAGAATCTGTGTTGTTAGCCGCTCGCATTAGAGACGCGATCGCCCGCTCCGTATTAAAATTCACCAGATGGGACGCCGCAATATATCGACTCGACGCCTCGTCCGAATCATCGGCAGGCCCGTCTAAGATCTCAATCGCCTGGGCTTCGCTCAGATTAAACAGACTAGAAAATCGATTAGTCATATCACTCAAACCCTGCTACTCAAACCCTGCTACTCAAAGCCCAGTCAATAGCGGCCCGCAAAACTGTCCACTCCTTAACAGGATCGCATTAGAAAGCGCCCAAATCAAAAGGCCCACCAAAGAAACGGCCAGAAAGCCGAGAAACGAGTCTCTACCTGCCCGCTACACACCAACCAAAAGATCATGACTAGCCCTAGCCAGCCTATTCTTTCACATGCGGAAGCCGACGCACTCATAGTCGACGTTCAAACTCAGCAGAATACAGGCACTTTTGATGCCGCTGACACGCAACTAATAGAACAGCTAGTCGAAGGCTTCAACGATACTCGCGGCCTCAAGCGCTTGGCCTTTGCGGAGATTCTAGGCAAAGTCGGCACGCCCGCAACGCCCGCGCTAGTCAACGGTTTGGCGCATCACAAAAACCCAACTGTCAGACGAGCTTGCGCCAAAACCATGACCCTGATCGCCGATCCGACGACGATTCCCACACTAGTTCATTCGCTGATGCACGATGACGATACCGTCGTTAGAGGTTCCGCCGTTGGTGCGATCGCCGTGATGGGAGAAGCTGCCGCGCCCGTCTTGCTTGATATCATCGCATCGTCTGCCTATCCCGATAGCTCAAAGGGACTGGCGACTTGGGGGCTGTCTTTTGTGGGCACAGCGGGTGCGCCGCATCTATACCAGGCGATTGATTCTGATCATGAAGAGGTCCGTAGCGCTGTCGTGGGCGCGCTCACTAGCCTAGTGCAGGAAAATGACGAGCAAGAAGCACTCGGGCTAATCGTTAGCAGTTTGAGCGATCCCTCGCCGATGGTTCGTTCTGAGGCGGCTGCGGCGCTTGGTAAGCTGAGCAATGCGGATATGGTGCCATATTTGGCGACGGTGCTGTCGGACAAAAATAGCGATGTCAGGAAGACGGTGGCAATGGCTTTGATGAAGATTGGGGATTGGGGGGCGATCGCACCGATCAAAACCGCGCTCAAAGAAGAAACCGACGATACCCTTCAACCTGTTTTTCGTTTGGCGATTTCTCAGCTAGAGAAGAAAAAAGAAGCAGCAGAAGATGGTTGGGATTAAGCAAAGGCTCTAGAGCGCCGAGAAGTTTCAAACTCGACTGCTATGACTTAGGAGAGCGAAAATACAGGGCAACCTAACGGTGGTTCATCCCTTCTCCTCGCCGCTATGGAAACCAATATTGCTGCTGCTCTAGCGGCTCACGATTATCGACGGGCCACCGTACTGCTGAAGCAATGGCAGGCAAAAGAACCCAAAAATCCTTTATTTCGGCTGTACGTGGCCAAGCTGCAAGAGCAAACTAACCAGCTCGATACAGCCAAGAAGAACTACTCTATGCTGCTGAAGCAGTCCGAGAATATAAAGGTCATTCGACAGGCCAGAGCTGGGCTACAGCGGATAGAAGACGCTCAAGCGGCTGCAAAAGCGAAAGCATTAGCAGATGCGAAGCTGGCAGCGGGAGGGACGGAACTGGCTATCTTTGCGATCGCCTCCCTCCCAGCCTCTAGCGATAAAGCTGTCCAACAAGCCGCCATCGATAGCATCGCCAAAGTCTTCAGCATTGATCTTTACACCGCCCGTCTCAAACTTCCTAGCAGCGGCTTTCGCATCCATCGCGTTGGTGCCTGGGGCGAAGTCAATTATTACGCTCAGCAGCTAGCCGTGCCTACTTTCTGCACCAAGATCAGCCAGATCAAATCGCTTCAGACATTTCAAGTCGCCTACTTTGAGTCAATAGCGCCAAACCCAGTCCTTGTTTGCAAAAACGCAGACGGTCAGCTCGGTAAGATTAGTTTCGAGCCAGCAGAAATCGCTCAGTTCGTCAGCGGTCAGCTACCCATCTTTGAGCAGGTCGTGGATCTAGGCAACTGGGGTAGAACCGTTTACAAAGAGAAAGTACTGGACTATGCGCAGGTGCTAGACCTGCATCTACCCGGTAGAAAAACTGTGCTGAGGATATGTGATCGCCTCTACCAGTACAAACAAGGCATTGCTCTTAGCAAAAGCGCCGAACTCAACAGTCGAATTCAGTGGAATGGGTTGCGATCGCAGCTCACTAGTTCCATCAGCCGCCCCCACCACAACGACTTCACCAAATTCGGCAAAAGCGCCCTAGAATTCATTCTGCTCCTCCCAACCATTTCCCCAAACCTAGACTTGGATCGCCGTGCTCCCAGCGATTGGGATCTCGCCTTTCACATCTACAGCAGTCTCTGCTACTTCAACCGTTGAAGACATACTGCTGCTACCACGCTCATAAACTTCCACCCTCCGCTTACGCGTAGCTTTTATAATCTGCCGCTAATGAAGGCGGTAGATACGTTCGCCAGATATCTGCAAACCGAATCTTGGGCGAAGACCAGGGTTTGAAGGGACCGCTCCAGTGGATCAGCTTCGCCTCAGATAGAAAATCTTCTCCTGCCGCTAGGAATAGATTTGTAATCAGTGGCTGCGTGCCATACCCACAGCGATTCCAGTTCTTATCAGCCTGCAAATAGTCTTTGAACAACAGATTGAAAACGGGCTCATCCCCTAGTGTATAGAGCTTGTAGTTACTTTCGGCATCTAGCTCTAAATAGTAGTTTAGGCGTTTGTAGGTTTCCTCATTCCAATAAGAAAGATTGGTGAACCAGACGCCTGCATTAAATGTCTGTTTAAACTTTGGAATCTCTTTTCGCATCTTGAACAGATTGCTGAAATAGAAGATACAAGGATAGAAGTGAGGAATAGAGCCGAAATAGCACTGTTCATTCAAATCATGTGTATAGCCATAAAGCTCGGCAATGTCTCCTAAGACAATGAGATCCGTATCTAGGTAGATGATACTTTCAAGATCGCTAAAAGCATCCTTGAAGTAGAAGCGAGAGTATTGAATGTATCGGCTGTTTCTTCTATCTTCTGTCTTCTCTTTGAACCGATTGTCTAGATACTCTCGCAGAGGAGCGGGTGGTAGATATGACTTCACTCGCCACCGTGACGATAGAGACGGTAGCGCAGATGTGATCTTTTCTTCAAAGAACTGTTCTTCACCAGGCGGCACCAAAATATTGAATCGAATAGCGTTCGCATTAGCTGCATTACTCGCGATAGAGTTCATCGCGACGACTAGCGACAGCCAAATCTTCTTGTTCAAAGAAAAGACGATTTCTACGTTCATCTTCTTCCTCGTCTGAGTACGGGCAATGCTTATTTTACAGGTCAATCTATGTAGACCAATATAAGGAAGGCTATCTCTATCTACAGAGGATCCTCTCTGCACCAGGAGGTAGAATCTGCCAGATGCCTTTTACCCAAACGCCTTTAGGTAAAAATTGATGAGCAGCTCTACGGGTCCGCTTGACCCAGAATCACTCGAACTAGAGCCAGTTGAAGACCAGTCGGCTTTAGAATCGACTTTAGAATCGACTTCAGAGCTCATATCAGAGGTCCGTTCGACAGAAGACACCACCGCACCGCCGCCAACCCCGGCTGAAGAACAAGCTGCTAAGCTCAAGCCAATCTACTTTATCAGCGGTCTAGGCGCAGACGAACGAGTCTTTCGGTGGTTGCGCTATGAAGGCTATCGGCCTGTGCATATTCAGTGGTTGTCGCCCGAACCGAATGAGCCGATCGAGGCCTATGCCAAAAGGCTCTCTAGCCAGATACAAGATGAAGTTCCGATAGTAGTCGGGCTTTCGTTCGGCGGTATCGTTGCAGTCGAAATTGCTAAGCAGATTGAGACAGAGCAGGTGATTTTGCTCTCTAGTGTTAAGGATAGCTCAGAGGTGCCTTTCTACTTCAAGCTGTTTCGGATATTCCCAATCCATCGAATTTTTCCATTCAAGACTTTGCTTTGGGCGTTCTATTGGCTGGTCTACTGGCTGTTTGCTCCAGAAGGTAGCGAGCAAAAGCAGCTGCTAAGGACAATTTTGTTGGAAACTGACCCGCAGTTTCTTAAGTGGGCGTTGCACAAGGTGGTGACTTGGAGAAATCAGGAGATTCCAGAAGATCTGGTGCATATTCATGGGAAGGGCGATCGCATCTTTCCCTATCGCTTCGTCACCCCCAACTACAGCGTAGAAAACAGCGGTCACCTGATGGTAATGAACAGAGCCGAGCAAGTTTCAGACTTGCTAGAACAGCTAGTCATCAGGGCTTGATTTAGGTTTGATCTACCTCTCTACTGGGGGTTGCGTCAGCTAGCCGAACGGCTGCCATCATCTGCGCCTTCGCTCTGTCAAGTTCTTCTTCTTGAATGTCTACGCAGTAGCGCAGCGGAGAAAGATAGACCTTAATATGGCGGTCTCTACAGTTCTCGCTCATAGCTGTCAGCTTTTGTTCTAAAGATGCGTGCCGATCGCTAGTTCCACTTCTCGATTCAGCCTCTACGGTTTGCTTGAATCCAACAAAGGCGAGCCGATATATCAGTTCGCAGCTATACTTCCCATCAAAGTAGCCGCCGTGAGTATTGACTAGACCTAGAAAGCTAGCTATTCCTAAGACGATATAGTCAAAGAAGTTGATATGGCTATCCGCGAAGAGTCGAGGCGTGGTGAGCAGTCTCTTTTTTTGAGCGCCTCTGTTTTGCTTTCGCTTCTTGAACGTTCTCGAAGGGTTGACTACATCTTGGTAGTCTGTGCAGTCAAAGAAGGTAAATAGATCTGCAAGCGTAGGCGGCGCAGACTTATTAGAGTGATCTAGCCGCGTTCTGTTTAGCAATTGAGAGTTTGTTCTAGCAGATTTTTTAGTATTGCCGCCAATTAGCTCTCGCTCGTTAAACAGATCCCACAGCGAGACAAATCCGCCCTTCTTGTACCCAGATGTGGGATCTATTCTAATTGGCTGTGTGAGTCGTCTGCCTATGCCTATAAGATCCAGGCTAGACGTCACAAAAAGAAACTTCAGGACACTATCACTATCTTCTCTGACTGCTGTATCTAGGTTTTCCTTGCGGGGCTTATAGAACTTCTCTAGCGTGTCGAAATTGATGATGCCTCTATCGTAGTCTTTACCAGTGGAGTCTTTACCGTTTGGTAAGGAAATGCTGCCTAGTCGATGCCCGTAGACCTGCTTATCGCTAGGAAAAGAAATATAGTTGACAGCTGTCGATGCCCACCTCAAAACAATATCGCCCTCGTTGCAAAACAGATACGCTTCTTCAAATCGACGCAGGGAGGAGGCTAGGCGGTTGGCCCGATTTGAGGTGACGGCTAAAACCGGGATGTCTGGTGAGGCAAGTACCAGACGCCCCAGCTTTAGTGTGCGGCCAATGCAGGAGTCTGGATTGTGCCTAATGGAGTTGAGATCAAATACATCCGAAAGGACTCTCACTAGGTTAGTAATGACTAAGCTGCCCATACTATGGCCGATAAAGCTGAGCTTTACTCTTTTGCAGTCTTGGCTATGAGTGAGTCTACGCCCTGCTATCTCGTCTTTCTCTTCATCGCTTAGCTCAGGTTCGTAGATTGCGCTGAGCGCTTCTACATAGGATTCTAGGGTTCGGGGGTTCCCTTGCGCCTTTTGATTGTCGTATCTGACTTGGGCGATCGCACGAATTTCTTCCTTCGTTAGAACGCGATTGTCCTTATAGTGCAGGCTGACGAGTTCTTGCTCAATCTGTCTTAGCAGTTCGGTTAATTCAGGAACAGCAAAGTTAATCGCTCGATAGACATCCCGAAAATACATGAACAGCCTAAGAATAAACAGTGTAAAAATCACGCTGATAAAGAAGAAGGCAATGTAGGAAAAAATTGGCAGGCTAAAGTGGCTGGGTTTTGCTAAAAGAATGGCAACCAAAAATCCAACAAAGCCATACAGTAGCCCTTGAGGGACCACTGGAAGCGCGAAGATACTACGCTTCCAGTGATTTAGGTTCTCCCACAGAGAAAGGAGCCTGTTGTAGATAGGGTTTTTACTTTTGGTGTGCGATCGCCAAACTGTTTCAGATGGCCAGCGATAGCCAACAAAGACCTGGTTCCCCTGGTTAGGAATAGCATCGTCTGTGATCGCGTGGTAGTAAATCTCTTTGTATCTTTCGCAAGCTCCAACTTCGGGCGTATTGTATCCATGTACCGCGATTACCATCTCTGGCGATAGCCCTTCTTTTTGAGCCTTATAGAGATAGCTCGCAATATCCTGTATCCCCCGACTTGCCGACTCTATTTCTGCGTTTGAGAGCGCTTTTGCCTCTTCTACATTAGCGGGCGTAAGGCTGCTCACGACGTACGCAGGCAGACACTCCCAGCCTGCTGAGCAACTACTCTTACCCGCCGCCTTCACCTTCTCTAAACGCACCATCAGCTCAGCAGAGTCTAGAAAAATCCTCCGAAACTTGAATGGAAGGCTTTTCAACTGTCGAGAAGGACTGGTCATAGCATTCACTCAACGGCTAGTAGATATCATAACGACCATCACTGACAGAGATAGGCTATCTCGTCAGCAATTAGTCGTTGCGGGTTGATACAACTTAGCTATCGGCTGTCTGACCAACTTTTCTGCCAGTCGAGCTGTAGTCCAAAAACGTGCTCAGTCTTATGATACAGGCGCTGGAATTGTTACATCGATCGCAATGGGCTCTTTTCCTAACGTCGCCAAATCTGGTTCAATTTCCGCTGCATTCCCCACCACGACCGTAATTAGCTTCTCTGGAACCAGGTTTACCTGCGCTGCTTCTAGCACGCTTGCGGCTGTCGCCTGCTCTACGCCATCTCGAAACTGAAAGACAAAGTCGTCAGGATAGCCGTAATATTCATAGCGAATCAGCCGCGATAAGGTTTGGCTAGGCGTTTGAAAGTTGAATACAAAGCTGTTGAGCACAGAGTCTTTGGCAAAGGCAAGCTCTGTTTCAGTAATAGGCTGCTCGCGGACCTTTTCTAACTCTTGGTACATTGACTGGATAAATGGCACTGTCATCTCCGAACGGGTCGAGCCACCGCCAATAAAGATACCGTTGTGATCAAATCTAGGGCTCCAGAAGGCATAGACGCTGTAGGCCAAGCCCTGACGCGAGCGAATTTCGTTGAAGAGGCGTCCGCCAAAGCCGTTGAGCACTTCGTTAAGCACTGCCATTGATGCGTGGTAAGGACTGCGTAGCTCGCCGCCGATATGGCCGACGTGGATAGTGCTTTGCGTTAGCTGCGGCTGATCGACAAAAAACAGACCTGCCGTTTGCTGCTGACCGGCTGGCGGTGAGGCAACCGCGCCGTCATTCCCGTCGTCCCAACTGCCTAGGGTTCGAGCAATCAACGCCTTCATCTGTGCGGGGTCAAAATCGCCAACGATGCCTAGAATTGTGTGCTTGGGTAGGATGGTCCGGTTGTAAAAATCAACTACATTATCCTGGCTGATATTTTCTAAGCTGGCATACTCGACCGTACGAGCGTACGGACTTTCCTCTCCGTAGATCAGCTTGCGAAATTCTCTAGCGGCAATATCGCCTGGATCGTCGTTGCGGCGAGAAATTCCTCCGGCTGTTCTGCCTTCGATTAGGGCTACTTGTGTCTCATCAAAAGCAGGCTGCATGATCACTTCTGCATACAGCTCGAATACGTCTTCTAGATCTTCTGCTAGAGCAGAAAATCCAGCGCTTCCTGATGTGTCATCAATTGATGTTTCTACTGAGGCTGCCCTTTGCTCTAGTAGCTGATTAAGTTCGTCAGGCGGGTGGTTGAGCGTTCCGCCTAACCGCATTGCTTCGCCCGCAATCTCCGCTAGTCCGGTCTGTTCTGGAGACACTAGATACGACCCGGTCCGAAATGTTGCCGAACCGCTAACTAGAGGTAAGTCGTGGTCTTCCATTAGGTAAACTACCAGCCCGTTGTCTAGCTCATAGCGCTCGTAGTCAGGGATCTGAATTTCTCCCAATGGAGGAAAGACTAGCTCTTCGTAAGGCTTTGGTTCGATTGCCTGTGCGGGGCTAGGCCACGATAGCGTCAGCAGCATCGTGCAGGTTGCCGCTGCTAAAAATAAGAAAGGGATGAAACGGTTGTGCGATCGCCCTCGGAATAAACCCATGGATTTCCTTAAATAACCTTCAGATGACTATCAAATAAACTCAGCAAATGGTCGAGATAACGTATCAGCCAGCAGAACTACTCAGCTGGAACTAGCTTGCCTACCGTTCTGTTTGTAGGTCGAAATGTCTGCGTAGCCACCCGCTGAACGTCTTGTGCGTCCACCGCTTCGATTAGCTGTAGCTCGCGAAATACATTGCGCCAGTCGCCAGTTTTGGCCTGGTATTCTGTCAGCAGGCTGGCCATGCCCTGATTTGAATCTAGCTGCCGTAAAAGCCCTGCGCGTGCCTGAGTTTTCACCCGATCTAGGGTCATACTATTAACGGGCTCTTGCTGCAATCGAACTAGCTCGGTTTCTAGCCCTGCTGCAAGTTCTTCAACGGTGTGATCTGGAGCGGTCAACCCATAGAGCAGCATCACAGTAGACTGCTTGTTTCCTGGAAAGCCATTCGCACTGCCCACATCGAGCGCGATCTGAGGCTCTACTAGGGCCTTATAGAGCCGAGATGTCCGGCCGCCCGTCAAGATGCTATCAATCATGGCATACACCACATGGTCAGGATGATTGATACTGGGTCGGTGATAGCCCTCTAGATACCAGGGCTGTGAAGCCAGCTCTAGTGTGAATGATTTGGGCTCGGTTTGCTCCGGCTCGTTAACAACTAGCTGCGGCGGTCGCACTCTAGATTCATATCGACCAAAGTAAGCCTCTGCTAGCTGCTTGACTTCGTCTGCGTCGACATCGCCCACAACTGCCGCGATGAGGTTACTCGGTCCATAGTAAGCGTCGAAGAATTCTTGAATATCAGCTCTAGTCGCGACGCGCAAGTCTTCTTGATAGCCAATGACTGGACGCTTATAGGGATTCTCTTCAAAAGCCACTTCTGAAAAGCGCTCGACCATCCGGCCGATAGGAGAGTTGTCTACCCGGCTGCGGCGCTCTTCTAGGATTACTTCTTTCTCTTTGTAGAATTCTCTAAAAACGGGGTCCAAGAAGCGTTCGGATTCTAACGAGAACCACAGCTCTATTTTATTAGAAGGCAGATTGTAGAAATAGCGAGTCGCGTCGGCAGAAGTGGTCGCGTTTAAGCCTGTGCCGCCAGATTGCTCGATAATCTGGCCGAACTTATTTTGCTCTACGTAGGAAGCGGCCTCTGCCTGTAGCTGCTCAAACTGTTGGGTTAGCTCAGCTATTTTTTCGGTGTCTTCTGACGCTTCAGCCGCAAGCAACTGATCAAACACACTATCTAGTCTCTCTAGCACCTCTTTCTCTGCTGGATAGTCGCGCGTTCCGATGCGACTCGTTCCCTTAAAGGCGAGATGCTCTAGGTAGTGGGCAATGCCCGTTTTACCGTCTTCTTCGTAGGAAGCGCCGACGTTGGCGTATAGCATTACCGATGCCACTGGCGCTTCGCGCTGCTCTAGCACGATGAATTTCATGCCGTTTGGCAGAGTGAACTCGGTGACCGCTTCTGCCACTCTATCTAGGTAGGGTTGAATAGTGTTAGCTGAGGCTTCGACTGGAGCGATTTCAGCTTGTGCTACTTCAATTTGCGCTAGAGGCGGCGATAGATTTGAGTCTGATGGACTCGCTAGAGCGGACGGAGAAGCGCTAAGACTAAAAACGACGATTAGCGCGATCGCGATTGCACGCGGCCAAACGGTACGGCACTGAACCCAAAAACCCATAGCACCTGAACTACTTCTTAAAAAACACTGCTTACTAGCATAGGTTTTTTTCAAAAAATAGGGTGCTCGTCTAGGACCAGTCTCGCGCCAGCTACTTATGCTAACTACTTTGAGAGTTTTAATTCATCAACATAGCCGCACAGAAAATGTAATAAGGTAGCGATTGATAGCTACAGGCACACCATCACAGCCTATGACCCCCTCTCTTGTCCCGCCGAATCTTGCGCTTTGGTTTCAGCGACTGCTGTCAGCTATCTTCTTGGGCGGCCAGGTCATCATTCACGTCATTTCTAAACCCATCCATCGCCGCAACACGCTAGAGCAGATGTCGGCAGTCGGCCCAGAATCTTTGCTGATCGCACTAGTGACTTCCATATTCGTCGGCATGGTCTTCACCATTCAAGTGACCCGCGAATTTATTGCGTTTGGAGCGACCAATGCAATTGGCGGAGTGTTGGCCATCACCCTTTCTAGAGAGCTAGCGCCCGTGCTGACAGCTGTCGTCTTAGCGGGCAGAGTCGGATCGGCCTTTGCCGCAGAAATTGGCACCATGCGAGTGACCGAGCAAATCGACGCGCTACAGATGCTCAGAAGTGACCCGGTTGATTATCTAGTCATTCCTCGGGTGATTGCCTGCTCGTTAATGTTGCCGCTGCTGAGTATCTTGGCCTTCATCACTGGCATGATTGGCGGTCTGAGCGTAGCAACCACTATCTATAGCATTCCTCTTTCGGTATTTCTCAATTCGGCTCGCAACTTCCTCAGCATTGGGGATCTGGCTGCCGCCCTGGTTAAGTCATTGATCTTTGGCGTCCTAATCGCCATTATCGGCTCTAGCTGGGGACTGACAACGACAGGAGGCGCTAAAGGCGTTGGCCAGTCGACGACAACCGCCGTTGTTACCTCTCTACTGGCTATTTTCGTGAGCAATTTCTTCCTGTCCTGGGCGATGTTTCAAGGTATGGGCAGCGCCTTCGTTGGTAACTAGCTCTAAAAAGACTACTAAACTGCCACTAAACTGTAGAAAAGCCTACATTCAGGAACTTCCTACAGTGACTAGCACTACCCCCAACGCAAACACCACCACAACACTGTCCCCCAGTTTCAAGCTGCCGATTGTGATGGTGCTACTTTCTCTGCCGCTGTTGTTTATACAGCTTATCGCTGGCATCGTTTGGGCTCTATTCAGCTTATTTTTGCTCTACCAAACCACAGCGATTCGTCTAACGTTCACACCAACTGCGCTCGAAGTCAGCCGTAACGACAGTTTGCTAAAGACCTTCCCCTATGCTGAATGGGAGAGCTGGAAGATATTCTGGCCGACTGTGCCAATCTTGTTCTACTTCAAAGAAGTCAATAGCATTCACTTTCTGCCGATACTATTTAACCCTCCGCAGCTTCAAGCACAGCTAGAGCTGCACTGTTCTAATCACGCTGTATAAGAGCGCTGACTAGCCGCCGAAGGTTTTGGGTTCGGTACCTTCTAGCAGGCGAACAATGTTGCCACGATGGCGAAGTATCACGTATAGACCGCCTGCGATCGCTAGCCAAACATAGGCAACTGGCTGACCAGTCAACACCATAAATACGACTACCGACATAGCGGCTGCAATCGAGCCTACTGATACTGTGCGCGATATTCCCAGCGCCACACCAAATACAGAGGCAACGCCTAACCCTACGGGCCAAGCTAGTGCCAAGAGTACGCCTAAACCAGTTGCTGCCGACTTACCGCCCGTGAAGCCTAGCCAGATCGATTTACTATGGCCCAGCACAGCGAGCAGCGCCGCTGCGACATAGGTCCAAGCAGCGGCTGCTGCCGAGATAGTTTCGCCTATCCCAGAACTAATAAAAGCTGAGCTAGTCACTAGCCAGCGCATCAATAAAACCGCCGCTATCCCCTTCGATAAGTCAATCGCTAGCGCGGCAATCCCAGCCCCTTTTCCCATCACTCTAAAGACATTGGTCGCGCCCGTATTACCTGATCCATGCTCGCGAATGTCAATTCCTTGCAAGGCTTTTGCCAGTAGAAAGCCGGTTGGAATAGAGCCCAGAAGATAGGTCGTCAGCAAGGCTAGTAGCAGTAGCACAATCGTCGTAAACATAACAGTTCGCCTGAGCATAGGCGTAAAAGCAGCGAGCAGTCGTTAGTAATAATCGTAGTCGGTAGGCGGATTGGCTGGGTCCGGCGCGAACCCAAGCCAGAGCGGATACTGCAACAAGGACAGGCTTACCTGGCTTTCGGCTTCATCCATGATCAAAAAGGGCAGTCTGCCGCTATCCATCAGCCTTTCAGCTCTCTGTGCCATGGGTTCTGCCGATTCGAATAGCATCACTCCTCGGTTCGTGCCAAAGTCAGCACGGGCAATGCCGAGGCAGTCTTGTAGCCACCGACGCCACTCACCTAGTCGCTCTGGAGTGGTGGCGAGCACTAGCACGCACAGCCGCCGATCGTAGAGCGCGTATAGGCAAGAGATGGCCGCTGATGCTACTAGCACATTCTGCAAGCGGCTAGTCATACTTTTGATCGCGCCGCGTCCGCCTTGAGTGAAAAACCAGTTGGCGGTTCGTTCTGCATGAATCGGTTCAAAGGTGCGGCGTAGCTGCCAAGGCGGACCGTAGTAGTCGGGGCGGGTGCGGTACTGGTCTAGCAGGCTGTAGATGCGATCGCGCTGCTCGGCAAACCGCTGTGCCGCTAATGGAATCACAATATTGTCCACAGAGATCTCTGACGCCGATGGGCTGTTCATATCAGAGACGGGCGCAGGCGGCTCTACCACTGGTGAGGAGACTAGATTAATCTGTTCAGCGGCGGTCGCTAAGTCTTGCAAGCTGCCAACTAGATAATCTTTGAATCCCTGAACTCGAATTGCAATATCTTGAGACGATCCGGCAAAGCTAGAGCGCATTTCTTCTTCCAGCTTTGCTTTGCGTCGCTCTAGCTGGTCGACCTCACGCTGCAAAGCGCCTCGCTGCTGTTCCAATTCTCGTAAGCCCTGACGGACCATCTGGCTTACATCTGACTGAATGCTCGAATTCTGGTCACTCGAACCGAGTCCACCTCGGCTACGGTCAGCTCTTCTTAGACCCAGAGGCGTTGCAATAGGTGTATCAGAGCTGCTATCCTCTGTACTTTTGTCTGTGTTCTCGTAAGGAGTGGTATCTTCTGTGGGCACGGTCTTTAGCCAGTTGTCTTTCTATAGTCTGTCTGTTTCGAGTTCTGTCTGATTTATAGCCTTTAGTCTGTTCTAACTAACCTTTAACTAGGTGGCTTTTCGCTGGCGGGCTTGCCCAGTTCCCGCGATCTTGAGCTGGCGGTTCGAACTGCCTCAATCAAAGCAAAGCGGAGTCCTAGCTCTTCTAGGCAAGCAATCCCTGCAATCGTAGTGCCCCCAGGACTGGTTACTCGATCTTTGAGTTCTGCTGGATGCATCCCGGTTTTTTGAATCAGCTCAGCAGTGCCGAGTACGGTTTGCAGCGCCAGTTGATTAGCGATTCCTCTGGGCAATCCGGCGGCTACGCCCCCATCGGCTAGGGCCTCGATTACAATCGCCACGTACCCCGGGCCCGAACCAGACAGGCCAGTGACCGCATCTAGCATGCCTTCTGGCACCTTGACCACTTGGCCCATTGCCGCAAAGATATTCTCGGCTAGCTCGCCGTGCTCAGCCATTGTCCTGGTGCCGAGTGCGATCGCCGTCATCCCACCGCCGATCGTCGCAGGTGTATTTGGCATCGCTCGTACTACAGGCCAGCCAGCCATCGCTGACTCCAGCTTGGCCAGCGGCACCCCAGCCAAAATAGACAGAACCAAAGGCGGTGCCTCGCAGCGCGCACCCTGAAAATCTTTGGCGACTATCTCAAAAACTTGTGGCTTGACAGCTAACAGCACAACTTTGCTAGCCTCGAGCACTTCTACATTGCTATCCGTTGTTTGAATCGAATACTGCTCAGAAAGTACCTGACGGCGCTCAGGCGAGGGCTCACTCAGCATCACTTCTTCAGCGGCGTATAGCCCCTGACCAAGAAGGCGGGATAATAGAGCTTCGCCCATTACCCCGCCGCCAATAATGCCAAGTCTTACAGACAAGACCGCAGCCCTCATCAAATTTCATCCATAGCATACCGCGAATAGCTACCACATCAGGAGAAGTCATCTCATTGACGGTAGCTGATGGCAGCGCTACTTCAGTCTAGGAAGAAATCGATGCAGATAGCTCTTGTCTGTCGATGTATCTGTATTAAGCCATCCGTGCGATTTGCTCAGTTGCCCATGCAGGCGTAGGCGCAGCCTGATTAGGTGCGTTCATGAACTCTTGATCAATAAAGCTGCCACTTTCAGTTGGCATGCTGACCTGAACGCAGTTAGGTGTGAATAGAAAGATACTCTCGCCGATTCGCTCTTGATGGCCGTCCATTGCATAGGTACCACCAGCAACAAAATCAACCGCGCGCTGAGCCTGATCGGGGTCCATGATAGTCAAGTTGAGGACCACAGATTTGCGCTCACGCAACGCCTGAATAGCCTGCGGCATCTCCTCGAAAGTGCGCGGCTCCATTACCATTACTTCGGACATCCCATTCATAGCGCCAGGCATACCGATTACGTTGTTCATAGATACCATTCCAGATTCAGTAGACAGAACTCTTTCACGAATACGACGACGAGCAGGGCGAGGGGCTTCCTCAGCAGGCATTGGCGGCATTGGCGGCGCGATGGCTTCGGGCTCAGCGTTTTCTTCTTCGTAGAGGTTCTGATACTCTTCGCCTTCTACTTCTTCGTACTCATACTCGTAATCTGCTGGATCGTTCAACCCAACAAAGTCTTTGATCTTCCCGAATAAACCACTCATTAACTTTTGCTCCAACACGACATTGACGACTTGGCATAACCCTGCGCGGCAATTAGGTCATTAAAAGCGCTGCGCAGCATTGTGTCAATCAAACTAGGACCTTCCAGAATAAAATCCCTGTACGTACCCAAACACACTCATTGCAAACACAGTCATTAAAGGCGAGCCAATAGTTATCTAGTAGGACAAGGTCTCGAAGATTCTTGCTGCGCTGGCTAGATTTGATCGGTTTGGCTGGACTAATATACCGCAGCATCTTCATGCTCAGTATTACCAAAGGTCACTGGAATAGCTACTTAGTTTCCTCTAATACCTAATTTCAGAGTCACCAGCATTACCCCACGGTTTTAAAAAAATGTCAAGAGTTTTTTATGTATTTTTCTTGAGCACTTGCTGTATGGATAATTACTGGGGTTAAAAGGTGTTTTAGAATACCGAGAAGCTAGTGATAGTAGGTGCGATCACCAGTCAAACTATCGCTGTACAAACTGTTGTCGCACGAGCTATCGCTGCCCAAACAGTCCGCTGCCGATTCTGACCATTGTGGCACCTGCTGCGATCGCCTGCTCAAAATCTCCAGACATTCCCATCGAAAGCTGATCCATCTTTATATTTGCCAGCGATCGCCCCGCAATCTCACGCGCCAACTGCGCGCCGCTATCAAAGACTGCTCGAACTTCAGTCTTCGAGAGACCGTAAGGCGGGATCACCATCAGTCCACGAATATCAAGTGATTCCAATCGGTCCATGTCAGCTAGCTCAGACATTAAGGTTTCTACTTCAAACCCAGTTTTAGTTGGATCGGGCGCTAGCTTGACCTGAAGACAGCAATTTAGTCGCTTGCCCAACTCTTTAGCCTGCCGATCAATTCGCGCTGCTAGCTTCAGGCTATCTATCGAGTGAATCCAGTCAAGGCTCTCGACGACTCTAAGCGATTTGTTCGACTGGATGTGGCCAATGAAGTGCCAGGTCACATCAGTAAGGTCTTGTAGCTCACTTTGCTTAGCAAGCGCTTCTTGTACCTTGTTCTCGCCAAAGTCTCTAATGCCAGCGGCGTAGGCTTCGCGCACAACTTCCGCTGAAAATGTTTTCGTAACTGCAATCAGCCGAACAGAGGCCGGAATCTTCTGCTGAATATGAGCTAGTCGAGCAGGTAGGTCAATATCAGCTCTCAACGGTGACGAGCTAGAAGGCATAGGTAGAAAGCTGGTTTAAAGAGTTCGGTTAGAAGGCTTGTTTATAAGTCTTTTGCAGCAAATCGTACTCTGCCTGATGTCCGGTGCGACGAATCAGTCGCAGTCGCTGCTCAATTAGCTGCTTTGACTCGACACGCCCAATCGGCTCAAACGACAGGCCGCTCGTATCATTTCTCACTACAAAAAACAGCCTGTGCGCGTACAGCGTAGCGAACAGCTCTTGGCCCTCACCGACTAGACAGACCCTAAAGAGTAAGCCAAAGTTTGGATGGTTGAGATAATTTTCGGTACTCATTCAGGCTTCAAGAGGGGGTGAGAATAGAGAAGTGTCGATTGATGTTTGGCGGTTGTCTCTATACTGCCCGCCAGTATTTCTGGGCAACTAGTCCTATAGAGTGGGTTACTCTGTCGATATATTCGGTCGATATATTCTGTTGCTGTCTGCCCTGTATGGCCCGGTTTCGCACCTGAGCTGAGTTTACAGCGTTTCTCACAGAATTTCACAAAACAGCATAGCCTAATTGCGTCTATGGCATCTGTTACTTTACTTCTCATTGGTCGAAGAGGTAAATGACCCGCTCGATCTCATCTGTGCAACCAGCGTCATAGCCCTAGAGCCAATAGCTGAGCCTTTGCCTTTTGGAGCGATTCAAACCACTCTTTTTCTGGCTCGCTATCGGCGACGATACCAGCGCCCACCTGTCCCCACACGGTCATCGTTTTTTCTGAGCGATTTGGCTCAGCCGCGATCAGCAGCGTCCGAATCAAGATGTTGAGATCTAGTCGACCTCGGCGATCTAGATAGCCACAAGACCCATAGAAAAGACTGCGTCTGACGGGTTCTAGCGTTTCAATAATTTCCATACAGCGAACCTTTGGACAGCCTGTAATTGTGCCGCCTGGGAACAGCGCTGCAATTAGCTGCGCCATAGAGCACTCAGGCGTTAGCTCTCCGATTACGTTGCTCACTAAATGCATGACGTGGCTATAGCGCTCTACTGTCATCAGCTCTTCTACTTGAACTGACCCCCACTGGCACACCCGGCCCAAATCATTCCGCTCTAGGTCAACTAGCATGATGTGCTCGGCTTGTTCTTTGCGATCGCCCCGCAGCTCCCTTTCATTCATCTGATCTTCGCTGTGATTCTGACCGCGAGGTCTAGTCCCAGCAATAGGCCTAGACTGAGCTTTGCCTTGCTCTAGCTGCACCAGCCTTTCCGGTGAGCAGCTGACTACCGATCCCCACGGGGTATGCCAGTAGCTAGCAAAAGGTGAAGGGTTAATCTGATGAAGCGTCTGGTATACGCTCCAGCTATCAGCCGTCGTCTGCGCCTGAAACCGCAATGAGTGATTCACTTGGAAAACATCGCCAGCTTTGATATGAGCTTTGGCCCTTTCTACTGCGCTCTCAAACGCTCTTTTGTCAGTTTCAAACTTTAAATTCGTCGTAGCGCAGGTGCTTTTGTTTTCGTCGGTCTGCTTTTCTGGCTCATTTTCCAGCCGTTCTTCCATATCTGCCAAGCGATGTCGACTTTCTGAGGCTAGCCACAGGCGCTGTAGGGAGTGATCCAAAACGGCAAAGTCGGCTGGTTCGTACCAGAAAGCGATCGGAAAAGGTAACTTATCCTGCTTTAGCCACGGTAGCTGCTCAATTTCCCAGGCTAGGTCGTAGCCTAGCCAGCCTAGCCAGCCCCCCGTGAAAGGTAGCTGTTCGAGCAGAGCACGATCTGCATGCTCGAAAGCTCCTAGCGCCGTAGGCGCTTTGATCGCACTCAACTGTTCTAAAAAAGGAATAATGTTGCCTTTTGTCGGTGTCCAAAGCTGTGGATGTCCGCTTACGTATCGAGGCGGTCCTGCGCAGATGGAGTAGCGAGCTAGATTCGCCTGCGTGGGCAAAGAATCGGGTGGGAGCGGATAGGGACTTTCGAGCAAAGAGGCAATTCCGGCGGTGCCTTGCTTAGGATGCTGGGGCCGAAAAAGCGCTGCAAAGATGTCCGATCCGGTCTTTTGCGTCAGTGGAAAGGACTGCCAGAAATACTGTGAGCAGGGAGAGAGTGCGTTCAAGCAACGCCCCCATACGCTAGTCGACTCCACCAAAACAGCCCAAGTCCGCTCAAGACTAGCCAGTCTCGCCAGCGCAGCCGCATCTGGTGCCAGACAACTCTATGGGTATTGGGTCCAGTAAAGCCGCGAACCTGCATAGCGCTGGCAATCTGCTCGGCTCGCAGCAGCAAATTTTGAATCAGACGCTCGGCGACCATTAGCCAAATTTGCACTGCGCCGCGAATGCCCAGTTTTTGCCATTTGATTGCTCTAGTGCGGATAGAGCGCACTAGGTTTTGCACTTCTTCTAGAACCAGTGGAATGAACCGAAGTGCAAGGGTGAGGGTGAGGGCAATTTCGGTGACGGGTAGCTTGAGCCAGCGCAGCGGTTGCATCAGCAACTCAAAGGCTTCTGTGATCTCTTCGGGGGCGGTGGTCAGCAGGAACAGAGTAGTGGAGTAGATCAGCGTGAATAGTAAGGTGCTGACCTTAATGGCGATGCGGCGCGATCGCTGCGTAATCTGAATCGAAAAGTTGAAAGGCGGAATCTGGGTCAGCTGCCAATCGACTAGGTCATACCGATAGCGAGTCGCAGGCGGCACTCCCGGCAGCGGCTCAGGTGCTTGTAATCCGTCTGGCCAGGTTTGGATCATCTGCTCGGTTGGCAGTCTAGGCTGCTGAGAGACCGCAATCCCATCGGGCATGACTAGCAATAGCCCAGTCACCAGTGCGCCGACAATTAGCAGCCATCCCATTTGCTGACGCCATACCCGCAGCGGAATCCTAGCGGTGATAGTCAATAGGATTAGGAACGCTACAATCGCTAGCCGACAGGCTGAGTTTGCCAGAATCGGCGCTAGTAAAACGCTCAACAGCCAAGCGACTTTAACTCTAGGATCTAGTCTGTGCAGCCAGGTGACGGGCTGTTCTAGATATAGACCGATGGGAAGCGATCGCAATAAATCCATACTGATTTAACCCAAGTAGCGAACCTTGGTTGCTCGGTTTGGCCCGCTGCTAGAACTGTGGCCGCGCTCTACGTCGCGCACGCTCTTACCGCGCCACAGTAGCTGAATTGGCGTACCGTCATAGCCTAAATTTTTGCGAAACTGCTTTTCGATGTAGCGGCGATAGCTCTCGCCAAACAGCTTGGGATCGTTGACGAATAGAGCAAAAGAGGGGGGCTGCGATCGCACCTGCGTCCCATAATAAATCCGTCCCTGTCGCCCCTGCCGAGTCGTCGGGGGCGTATGCCAGCTCACCGCATCTTCTAGCACTTCATTGACTACAGACGTACTGACGCGGCGGCGGTGCTCACTTGCTGCCATATCTACCGCGTCCAAAATCTTCGGCAGGCGCTGGCCGGTTGTCGCACTCACGTATAGTCGCTTCGCCCAGCCCAAAAAGTGCAGCTTCGCCTCAATCTTTTTGTCGAACTCGTAGATAGTATGCGAATCTTTGTCCACCGCATCCCACTTGTTAACTACAATCACGCAGGCTCGGCCTTCTTCCTCAATCCGCCCGGCCAGCTTTTGATCCTGCTCGGTTACGCCATCTAATGCATCAATGACTAGTAGCACTACATCCGAGCGCTTGATCGCCTTGAACGATCGGTTGATACCAAAGTATTCTGGACCAAAGTCCACGTTCTTCTTCTTACGAATGCCTGCTGTGTCAATCAGGCGATAGCGCCTTTGTTCATCGCCTTCACCCCGAGTCACCACCATATCAATCGCATCGCGCGTCGTCCCAGAAATTGGACTAACAATCGAGCGGCTCTCACCCACGAAGGCGTTCAAGATGCTGGATTTGCCGACATTGGGTCGTCCGACAATCGCTACCCGGTACTCTTCTTCCTCTTCAACTTCATCCGCAGGTGGCAGATGTTCTACTAACGCATCGAGCAGTTCGCCCGTGCCGCTACCGTGAATTGCCGAAACCGCATAGGGTTCTCCTAGCCCTAGCTCCCAGAACTGAGCGGCTTGGATGATACCTTCATCCGGCGACTCGCACTTATTGACAGCCAAGACGACTGGAATATTTTGCGATCGCATCCAGGATGCAATCTCCTGATCGCCCTCGGTCGGTCCGGTCTGACCATCGACTACAAACAGCGCCGCTGCCGCTTCGCTCAACGCGGTCATCGCCTGCTCGCGAATGTAGGGCAAAAACTCGGTGTCATCGTCAAACACCAGTCCGCCCGTGTCTACTGCTAAAAATTCGCGGTCTTTCCAAAAGGCTGGCTGGTAGGTGCGATCGCGCGTCACCCCAGGCTGATCGAATACAATCGACTGCCGTCCACCGGCAAACCGATTGACCAGCATAGACTTACCCACATTCGGGCGACCAATAATTGCAACAACAGGAAGAGCCATGATAGGAGAGGCCCAACAGCGGCCCGACAACACAAGCAATCATTGTAGCAACAAGTCACAATACCGCCTTAATCTCTGCCTTCGCATCCTTGCGCAATCCGGCTGAGATCCGAAATAGCTCCTGACCCGTGTGCAAATAATTTTCGTCATAGGTATAGGTAAAGCGCTCTATCTCTTCTATGCCATCTTCCAACCGGTTCAAACAGTAATACATATTCGCCGCGCCGCCTGCTACGCTCGCAGGATTCGGCATTGACTTAAACTTTTCCTGCGCCTTTTGCAAATGCTCTCGGCAGGTTTCTATATAGGTCTGAAACGCTTCCATTAGCTCATCGTCAAATGGGTCGGCAGAGAGCGATCGCACCTCCGCTTTCAAAGGCTGGATCACTTTCCCAATTAGCCGATCCGTCGGATTGAATACACGACGAAGCCACTGCTCAATCGTGGTCGAATCTGCCGTACCACGCTTCTTTTTCTGGCGATATTGGTTCTGAGAGTCCGCAGTGCGAGAAGCTCGCTCACGCCGCTTTGTCTTTGCCAGTAGCTGCCGTTCCAAGTCGTACTGCTGCCGCGCGTTGGCATCGCCCAATACTTCATAGGCCGCATTCACCGACGCGATCTTCTCATGCGTCGCCCCTTGATTTTTGCTATCAGGGTGAAACTGTTTAGCTAACTGGCGATACGCCTGCTTCACCTGAGCCTGACTCGCGCCTTCAGCAATACCCAAGGTTTTGTAGTGGTTAATATCAATGCGCGTCTGATTTGCCATGAGCACATTTTAACCTCCAGCGCAGCTTCGCAACAGGCCACCACTGAGCGTTTCAGCAAAGCCAGTAGCTATCCCATCGGCTCAGGATCTTGGAACAGCGGCGTGCTTAGATATCGCTCGCCGAAGCTAGGCTGAATCATCACAATTAGCTTGTCAGCGTTTTCTGGTCTCTGGCCTATTTTTATTGCCGCACACAGAGCCGCGCCGCTGGAGATGCCAGAGAGGATGCCTTCTTCTTTGGCTAGCCGTCTGCCGAATGCGATCGCCTCATCATCGGTCACCGCCACCACCTCATCAATTAGATCCTGGTTTAGCACCTTCGGTACAAACCCAGCTCCAATCCCCTGAATCTTGTGCGGACCAGGCATCTTTCCAGAAAGCACCGCGCTGTTAATCGGCTCTACCGCTACCACCCGAAAGCTAGGCTTTCGCTGCTTAAGAATCTCGCCAACTCCAGTAATAGTGCCACCTGTGCCCACACCTGCGACCAAAAAGTCCACCTGGCCTTCCGTATCCTGCCAAATCTCCTCCGCCGTCGAACGCCGATGAATAGCCGGGTTAGCCGGATTATCGAACTGTTGCAGCATATAGGCATCCGGCAAGGTATCTACCAGCATCTGTGCCCGCTGAATGCAGCCACTCATCCCTTCCATTCCAGGGGTCAGCTCTAGCTCAGCGCCATAGGCTCGCAGCATTGCCCGCCGCTCAGAACTCATTGTCTCCGGCATTGTTAGCACTAGTCGATATCCCTTTGCGGCTGCCGCCATCGCTAGGGCAATGCCAGTGTTGCCAGAGGTGGGCTCTACCAGCGTTGTCTTCCCCGGTACGATATCCCCAGCCTTCTCAGCCGCTTCAATCATGCTAATTCCGATCCGGTCTTTGACCGAAGCCGACGGATTCATTCCTTCTAGCTTCACTACAATCTGGGCCACGCACCCCTCACTCTCAGGAATCCGTCCCAGGCGCACCATCGGCGTATGCCCAATCAGCTCAGTCACATTATTCGCAATCTTCATCACAACTTTCTCGCAATTAGATGTAATACATCAAATCCACCTGCTGACGGGCATTCCGCTTGTCTACCAAATCTTGCAGCGTATATCCCTCTAGCACCGACTCGGACGAATGCCGGACCTCTTGCCACACCTCACAGACCACCGCAGCTTCCGTGGTCTGTGGCGACTTTACCTCTTTCGCCTTCGCGTCAAATCCCTCTATACAGCTCACTACGTCTAGCAGCGTTACCTTCCAAGGTTCGCGAGTGAGCAAGTATCCTCCCTTCGCACCCCGCTGACTTTTTACAAATCCGCTTCTGCGTAGGGTTGCTAAAAGCTGTTCTAAATACCTATCAGGAATACTTTGCTCTGCTGCTATCTGACAGATTCTCATGGGTTCGCCCTTACTGTAATGCAGACTCAGCTCTATCAGAGCCAGTAGCGCGTACTCACTTTTACACGATAGTTCCACAGCTATTAATCAGAAAGACCAACATCAGATGCGGGCCAATCAAAAACATACAGCCAGCGTCCTTATTATATCCCGGTTCCACGGTGGGGATTGTTTCTTTAGAGAACGCAATAAAAAAAGGCCCCACAATCTGTAGGGCCTCTATAAGTTCTAATACTTTTCTAACGACCAGAGGTCATGAGAAGTTTAGAAATTGAAAGTAGCGCGGAGTGCACCGTAGATGTTGTTGTCGTCACCGACACCAGAATCGTTATCCGCATAGATGACAGCAGGTGTGATTGTGAAGAACTCGTTGAGCGCTAGCTGGTAGTATGCCTCGATCAACAGAGGATCGCGAGCAACGTTAGGCGAGATAGCTGCATAAGCACCTAGATTACCGCCAAAGAGCTCAGGGAAGTTGACACCACCGCCATAGGAGTCTAGATCGCCACCGCCTTCAGCAGGAGAGTAAGCGTAGTGACCACCGACTTGGAGGAAACCAAAGTCTAGGTTCAACAAACCAGCAATTGTGTACTCAGGGTCTCCAACGTCATCTTGGTCTCCATCAATGTAGGCTATGGCAGCATCGATTAGACCATCAGTGAGGAAGTTCAACTGAGCAATGTAGCTGTAGTTGTTGAAGATACCAGTATCATCTGACTCAATGAAGTTTCCTGGGAGGTTAGGATCTTCGATGATTTCGTTGTTGACGTTACCAGTATCAGTGGAGTAGCCAAGGTCTAGAACAAGGTTGTCAGTGAAGGCGATATTCACGCCTGCACCCAGTGCATTACCACCTTGGTAAAGGTCGTAGAACTCAGGGCCACCAGCATCCGCTACAGAAGGACCGTCAAATGGAACGATAGTGCTGGTAACAAAGTCATCAGTCACGATGCTGTTTGCCGCGACGATACCGCTAAAGCGACTACCAATTGGGAAGCTGTAGTAAACATCATCCAACGCAATGTCGTCTTGATTTCCGTTACGACGACCGCTTTGGCTAGATAGACCACCTTCAGTGTTCCGTAGAGAACCAGCAGAATCAGATGCCTGCAAACGCAGACGCAGTCTGTCCTCACCTGTGAAGCTAGTATCAAAGTTTAGACGAGCGCGATATTCAAAGGTAGCGTCAGCTTCGTCACCACCGACATCACCATCACCTGAGACTTCTGGCTGAGAAGGACCAACCTGAGCAGTACCATCAGCAATCTCATCAGTGTCACCAAAAGGCACGACTAGGTGAGCATCTACCTGACCACGTAACTTAGTAGTCGTAGAGAACTGGTTAGCCTCTAGCTCAGCGACATCAGCTTCCAGCAGGTCTGTACGACCACGTAGGGTAGCTAGCTCAGCAGCAAATTCCTCTTGCAAACGCTGAACACCATCAATATCGCCACCGCCAATTAGCTGGATGACAACGTCCAAACATGCGTTCAAACCAGCGGCAAACTCGAATCGAGTCATGGCGCGGTTACCACGGAAGGTGCGATCGGGGTAGCCTTCCAAACAGCCGTACTCTTCAACCAAACGCTGAAGGGCAGTGAACGCCCAGTCGCCTGCGCGTACGTCTGATAGCTCAGAAACGCTGGTGACCTGTGCGAGCTGAATAGGTTCTGCAACGGCTAGATCTGCATTTAGTTCTGTATCTGCTACTTCAACAGTAGCGCTCTCGACGGAAGTTTCGGCTAGACCAGTTTCAGCTAGACTCTCTGCGGCTACAGCGTTACCGGATACAGCTAGAACTGCACCGAAAGCAGCGGGCACGGCAAGCAATGCTTTCAAATTTTTCATTTTTTCTTATTCCTCACACTAATAAGCAAAAAGTTTGACCTTGTTTGCCAAGCTAGAAAGCAACAGCGAATGCGCGAAGCACACCTACACTTTTCTAACTTGAAGGCAATGCTAGCAGATCCTTTTGGTCTGACACAATCCCTGAGGACACTTTTTTGACACTTTTCCTACACATCTTTTCTACGGTCCTAGAATCGCCTGCTGTGGCTATCTCTACAGATTCTGTGGCCATTCCTACAGAACTCTTCGCGTAGAAACTGACACACTCGCTCGCTCGTAGCGATCGCAAGCTGTAGCAAATATCAATTCTCTAGATATGAATAGATGAATCTCTCTTGAATCTCTCTAGAAACTCTTTAAAAAAACTATCCGCTCCTACTCGCAGATGTTCGCTCTATCAGCTGAGCAAGCATCTTTGAATAGGAGCGGTCTAGTCGGGTCTTCAGGTCAAACCAAAACTGCCGGGAGAACCCCTTAGCACCTTAGCTGAAACTGATGTTTTAGCAAGTCTAGAGGACAGCCCCGGCGCACAGCCGGTTTACATCAACCTGGAGACCCACGCACATATCACTAACGTTCATGGGCATCACCTCCTGTATTCCTAAACGGATTTTGTTTAGTGTGTAAGCGACCTTAGCCGCTTGAACACAAAGATAACACGGTCTAACAAAAGTGTGTACAAGCACTTCTACTAAAATTTGGCAGCATCTAGCGCGAGACTAGAATGGAACTTTTTTCTTGGCGTCGCGACCGCTTTCAAAGTCCAGCTCCTTGAGCTTTTTCATGATGCGGGTGAAGTACTCTTGCAAGTAGTCTTCTAGCGTTGTGATCTCACTCTTATCAATGCCGAAGGTCTCGTACACCTCTGTCATCGGCGCGTCCATTGTGTTGCCGCTGGCGCTGACTTCCGTGAATGCTAGTCGATCGGCTAGATCCCATGTCCATTCGAAGAAGGCTGCTATGTTCCTAGCTCCTCTGAGTAGAGCAGGCGGCATGTTAGAGACGTTGGCGTTTTGCTCAGAGAGTCGTTCACATAGCCGAATGATTTCGTATGCACCCCAGGCCCTTGTCCCGGCTAGGGCAAAGGTCTTGTTCTCGGCCGCAGGCAGCTTCAGTGCTTTCACTGCAAATTTGGCAATGTCCTGGCTGTTCATATAGGCAATAGAGCCTGCTTCGCCCATTACCCAGACAGACTGCCTCTCCAGGATAGGAATGGCATACTGCCCGACTAGACCCTGCATAAAGCCACAAGGTCTAAAAATGGTGTAGTTCAGGCCAGATTCTCTAAGGAACGCTTCGACGCAGTCCTTTATTTCCATTAGTGGGACTTCGGGGTATTCGCCTGCTCCTAGAATAGAAAAGAAGATGAAGCGCTCGACTCCGGCGGCTTTGGCGGCTTTGATTAGCGCTACCTTGCCGTGCCAGTCCACGTCGTATATGCCTTCTTTCTCCGCAGGACGAGAGGTCGCAGCATCGATTACCGCGTCAACATTCTCAAAGCAAGGTGGCAGGCTACCGGGTCCGGTCAGATCTGCTTTAACTAGCTGAGCACCCCACTCTCTCAGAAAACTTGCTTTCTGAAAATTTCTAACTAAGCACTTAACTTCATAGCCTTCATCCAAAGCCCGGCGAACGATCTGCCTGCCTAAAGTGCCAGTTGCGCCAACGACTAATAAGACCATGAGTTAAGGTAAACAAAACTTAATATGCTTCTCAGTCTAGCAGAAGTCGTCGCCGACACAAATATCTCAGGACTGAATCAATCGCGAAGCAGTCTTGTCCAATCAGTCTTAATTAAATTGCTTTTTGGTTCTGCTAGTTTCGCTTCTGCTAGTAGGGATTGTTTCTATCCCATCTACTTCTATATGTTCAGTGGACTATTCCTCACTGCCCTGAACTTTGAGCATCAAAAAGCCGACGCTGAGACCGACTAGAATCATGCCGAATACCAACACCGCCGTAGAAAAAATTTCGCTACCCATGTGCCAACTACCTCCTGTTTTATAGTGAATATCTTTGAATACCTGCCCCATTTTAGAGCGTTTTGGAACCCCTTATGACATCTGTATTGGCAACGCCCGCTTCGCCAGGAGCTAACGGCGCAGAAACCGTAGCAAAACCGCGTTTAGTGATGACTTTAGGAGATCCTGCTGGAATTGGCCCGGAGGTCGTGCTAAAGGCGCTGAGTAACCCTGCATTCTTAGAGCGGGCGGATATTTCCGTAGTGGGCGATCGCGCGCTCCTACAGAATACCTACGCCCAGCTAGAAGCCGCCGCCTACCCCAACTTGGTAGCGCTAGATAGCCTTAATTTCATCGACGCTGGCATATCGCAGGAAATTACATCTAAGGTCGTTCCTGGCATCGAAAGCGACAGCAGCGGAGAGGTGAGCTTTCGGACTTTGGAACAGGCGATCGCGCTCACCCTGCAAGGCGAATTCGATGGTATCGTCACCGCTCCGATTGCCAAATCAGCTTGGCTTGCGGCGGGTCATGCTTACCCTGGACAGACCGAGCTGCTTGCTGAGATGTCGAACGTTTCACGATTCGGCATGTTGTTTGTCGCTAAATCACCTCAAAATGGCTGGTCGCTAAGAACGCTGCTAGCAACCACACATATTCCACTCGGTAAGGTGCCGCAGGTACTGACGCCTGAACTAATGACGCTGAAGCTAGAGCTGCTGATTGAGTGTCTGCAAAAGGACTTTGGCTTGAGTGAGGCTAGGATTGCGATCGCAGGACTAAATCCGCACAGCGGCGAACAAGGGCAGCTAGGCCGAGAAGAGCAAGACTGGCTGATTCCCTGGCTAACTCAGCAGCAGCAGCGATTTCCTCACATCCGGCTAGACGGTCCTATCCCTCCAGATACAATGTGGGTCTCGCCAGGACAGGCTTGGCACAGTCAAGAGACTACTCAGGCCCATGCGCATGATGGCTATCTAGCGCTCTACCACGATCAAGGGCTAATTCCAGTCAAATTGCTCGCCTTCGATCTAGCGGTCAATACGACCATCGGTCTGCCATTTATTCGTACCTCTCCAGACCACGGCACGGCCTTCAACATCGCTGGCCAAGGGATAGCCAGACCGCAGAGTACAGAAGCTGCTTTGAATTTAGCTATTGAGCTAGCAACTCAACGGCTGAAAAAGCGCGTCCAATCAACAGTCGCAATCAGCCAGATACCTCAAACGACTACCTCAAAACAGGCTCAACTGCTCTGATGGTCGCTTCAAATGCATCCAGGGCAAAGGAGGAACCTGTATGCCTGCACCCTCTAACATTGTCTGAAAGCGCTGAGCTACCTGAGGTGACTTTACCTCTATCGGGCAGTGTACAAAGAAGTAAACCTGTTTGCCTGCGCTGAGCCATCTATCAGTCCAGCTTGTCCACTCGCTTAGGTAGTCTTGGTTGCGCAGTATTTGAGGATGGCTGATGTAGCGCACAATTGCGAAGTCGGCTGTTACCTGCGGCTGTAGAGGCACCTGCGGCTTTCGTCGATTGGAATGTAGCTGCGGATCGACATCGCCGTCGTCTTCGTGGGCGTACATCATTCGGCTATCTAGCAAGACTTGTCCTACAGTTAAGCGGGCGAGTAGTTCTTTTAACTGCGCCGCTGAAGGGGGGCGAAACCAATCTAGATGTCGAACCTCTACAGCAACTGGTGCACTCGCCGTAGGCCAAGCTTGAAGGAAATTCCTCAGGTCGTCTAGCGCGGCGGGGCTATAGCTTGGTGGGAGTTGAATCATGATTGGACCCAGGCGATCGCCTAGTCCCTGCTGCATTAGCGACAAGAAAGATCGCGCCGCCGGTAGATGAGCCATCAGTGGACCTTCGTGCGTAATGGCCCGAGGTAACTTAGGGCAAAAGCGAAAGTCTGGCGGTGTATTTGCTGCCCAACGCTGAACCATCTCCGGTGAGGGCACTGAATAAAACGTGGTATTTCCCTCTACTGCCCACATTCGTTCACCGTAGAGCTTCAAAAAATTAGTCGGCTGACTTCTGACTGGGTAGAAGCTGCCAACCCAATCTTTGAACGCCCAAACTGCGCAGCCCATCCGAAAGTTGAGAGAGTCTGCTTGTTTCTGGTTTGTGGCACCCAGCTCAGTCATCTGTATCCACTTTCCTACGAGTATCGAGATCCATTAACAGTATCTGCGGCTTAATGGGTGAAGGCAGCGACTGGGACTGGCAAAAGTAGCCTACGCTCTTGTACAACGGTTACGGTGAGTATGTTGCCGATTTGTACACTTCTAGACAAGGCACTCAGTATGCATGAGCACATCGCTACGCCCGACTATCCGGCTGTTGTTTGGGCGTTCACCTATCGAGAGATGAAGATCGAGGTAACGACTTCTATGTATTATGATCGGCAGATCTATTCGGCCTGGGTGACCTATGACACCGGGAGCGCTGTTGCTGTACCTAGAGCGGATAGCAGGGAACGTGCGATCGCCGGAGCCAAGCAGTGGATTCACACTCACTTCGACTGGAAATAATACTGACATATCTGCGCTGTAGATCATCGAGCTTTGATGGTTCCGCGTATATCCATGCAATTACTCAGATACGGGTGATACATGACGGGAACGCTGAATATACGCCCAGTGAAGCATAAGCCTTGGGCCATCAACGTTACTGGAAATTCTCATGACTACAGACACGCTTCCGGTGCTGAATCACTTCATTGACTATGCGGCTGAAGGTGAGGAACCTGCCGATCTGCTGCTCAAAGAGCTGATTCCCCCACAGCTTAGCGAGCTAAACCTTCCCCACGCGCCTAAAAGAGAAGCGCCCATCGCACAGCAGACGCGTCCTAGTGTCGTTCGGATCCCTACCAAGCTCTATAGCCCCGAGTCTGCATAGGTCATAGAACTACGAGACAGCGTTTCTAAAACTGTCGTAAGAATCTCAGGTCGCTTTTGTACAGTCGCCGGATGTCGTCAATTTTACTCTGTACCATTGCCAGACGCTCTACGCCTAGACCCGCTGCGAACCCAGAGTAAACTTCTGGGTCGCAGCCAACTGCTTTGAGCACGTTCGGATCGATCATGCCGCAGCCCATCACTTCTAGCCATTGGCCCTGCCAGCGAACGTCTACCTCTGCAGACGGCTCAGTAAACGGAAAGTAGCTAGGCCGAAAGCGCACTTCAATATCCCCAAATAGCGCTTCTAGAAATAGCTGAACCGTACCGCGCAGATCGGTAAACGTAATATCTTTATCGACTGCAAAAAATTCAATCTGATGAAAGACGGCTGAGTGCGTCGCATCCACAGTATCGCGACGATAGCAGCGCCCAGACGCTAGTACCCGCATCGGTGGCTGGTTGTTTTCCATATAGCGAATTTGCGTATTAGACGTATGCGTTCGCATTAGCTGGCCACCCGGTAGATACAGTGTGTCTTGCATATCGCGAGCGGGGTGATCGGGGAGAAAGTTCAGCGCCTCAAAATTGTAGTAATCGTTTTCGATCTCTTGGCTTTGAGCAACGGTGTAGCCCAAGCCGACAAATATGTCGGTAATCTGGTCGATGATGCTGTTGATTGGATGCACCCGGCCCTGCGGCGCGTAGACCCCTGGCATCGTTATATCTAGGGTCTCGGCGGCTAGCTGCGCCTGAATTTCAGCAGCTTGCAGATCCGACTTGCGCTGCTCAATGGCCGTTTGCAAGGCGGTTTTTGCCTGGTTGGCCATCGCGCCAACCTTGGGCCGTTCTTCTGCGGAAAGCTTGCCCATGCCGCCGAGCACTTTAGAAAGAGCACCTTTCTTTCCGAGGTATTTGACACGAGCCGTTTCTAGATCGTCTAGCGTGTCTGCGGCAGTGATATCTGCTAGGGCGCTTGATTGAACGGTATTGAGCTGAGACTCGATTTCGGTTGAGGTGGTGGCGCTCACGGCTACTCCAGTCGGGATAATCAAACACGGATCAGCAAGCCAGTCAGCTCGCCAATTGTGCAAATTAGTCTATGTTAACCTGCCAGGGAGGTCTAGCATATTGGACCTATGTGAGGAAGTGGCTATGAATATTTTGGTGAGTAATGATGACGGCGTATTTGCCCTGGGGATTAGGGCGCTAGCGAATGGACTGGCAAAGGCGGGGCATCAGGTCACCGTGGTATGCCCCGATCGGGAGCGCTCGGCGACTGGGCACGGGTTGACGCTACATGAACCGCTGCGAGTGGAACAGGCGGAAGGTGTGTTTGCTCCGGAGGTGACGGCCTGGGCCTGTTCAGGAACGCCATCGGACTGTGTGAAATTAGCATTAGATGCGATTTTGCCAGAGAAGCCGGATTTTCTAGTTGCAGGAATTAATCACGGGGCTAACTTGGGGACGGACGTGCTGTATTCGGGGACGGTGTCGGCGGCAATGGAGGGGGTGTTAGAAGGGGTGAGCGCGATCGCAATCAGTCTACTCAGCGGCTACCCAAACTTTCAGCCTGCTGCTAACTTTGCCGTTCGGCTGATTGCGGAGCTAGAAAAACAGCCGCTGTCACTACCTGTGCTGCTAAACGTCAACATTCCGCCTGTCGAGGCCGCAGAAATTCAGCCGCCCTTGATTGCTCGACAGGGGGTACGGCGATATTTCGACCAGTTTGAAAAGCGCGTGGACCCTAGAGGAAAGACCTATTACTGGCTGGCTGGAGAAGTGATGGAGGAAGAAGACGCGCAGATTCCAATGCCGCCATCGCTATCGACTGTAGAGGGAACCTTAGATGCTTCAGATCACAGCGTTCAGACATCGAGCGCGCTAAGTGTGGCGCTTGTAGAAGTTGGTCAGCAGTTTATGACAGATGTACAAGCTATTAAGAAAAACCATATTACGATTACGCCCCTTCAGAGCAATTTGACCGCGTATACGGCCTTGGAATTTGTTGAAGCGTGGAAAAATACAAGACTCGATCATATGGATGCTTAAAAGATTCTTTTTGGACCGTTTCTTTTACTTTTTGCGCTGACTTTTCTTGCGGCCCTTTTCTCGACGCCTTTTTACACCAGCTGTCAAGCAAAAGAATCCAGATATTTTCCTGATAGCTGGTTGCTACCGGTGATGTTTTAATCACCGGGTTGAACGTTTTTCTAGAAAGCCAGTCAGAGCATTCTAGAAAAACCAACCAAAGCATATCGAAAGGTAATAACTTCGCTTGGGCATTCTGCAAGCAGGAATTTCATTTTTTAGCTAAGTATTTGAGAAGTCCTTTCATTGAGGGAAGGGTGCTGCTAACTATTAAAAATAGACTGTGATTCCGCTCAACCCACTTCGCGTAAAGCTCATGTCAGACCAGCAAAATCAGTTTTCGATATGCTTTTGGGGCGTTAGAGGAAGCGTTGCCTCCCCAGGGAAAGATACGGTCCGGTATGGCGGAAACACAGCTTGTATTGAGATTAACGTCGGTGGCCATCAGCTGATTTTTGATGGGGGCACAGGGCTACGCAACCTAGGGCAAAAGATGCTTGCCCATATGCCAATTAACGCCAATATGTTTTTTACCCACTCGCACTGGGACCATATTCAGGGATTTCCTTTCTTTGTCCCGGCGTTTATACAGGGCAATCGATTCAAGATTCATGGCGCGATCGCCCCTAACGGCTCCACCATCGAACAGCGCCTGAATGACCAAATGCTCCATCCGAACTTCCCAGTCCCGCTACAGATTATGGGCGCAACCCTAGAGTTCTGTGATGTAGAGGTCGGTGAAGTGGTCAAAATTGGGGAGGTAGAAGTCAGCAACGCTCTGCTCAACCATCCTGGAGAAGCGATCGGCTATCGAATTAGCTATCGTGGACGATCGGCTGCCTACATCAGTGATACAGAACACCTCCCCGGCAAGCTAGACGAAAACGTTTTGCACCTAGCTCGCAACGCGGATGTGATGATCTACGACTGTACTTACACCGATGATGAGTACTATGACGAAAAGACTAGCAAAATCGGTTGGGGCCACTCCACCTGGCAAGAAGCAGTGAAGCTAGCCAAAGCAGCCAATGTCAAACAGCTAGTGATTTTCCACCACGACCCATCCCATACTGATGATTTTATGGACGATATCGCTCGTCAAACCTCTATTGCCATGCCGGGTAGCATCGTCGCCAAAGAAGGGATGGTGCTAGAACTCATTAAAGAAGAGATGCCCGCAGAAGTGGTATCAGCAGCAGAGGTGACAACAGCAATAGCAGTTTAATTGGGGTGTTTCCCCCCTAGTCATTAATTGCCTAGTTACGAAATGCTAAGAAACGATACATCATTGTAACGCTGCCTTGTCTATTATGATGTCTTACACCTCCTGGCATAGAAGGGATTGAAGCGAACTACCGTGAGATTGTAACGGATTGTTGCTTTGTTTTTAATAAAGCGGACGCATTAGCAGGTCTTCTTTTAGTCTTGTATCACTGGCCACAAAAGCGGTCAGATGCTGTATTAAGAAGAAGGAGAGCTTGATGCTTGACGCTTTCTCTAGAGCCGTTGTTTCGGCTGATTCTAAGACCGCTACTATTGGTGGCGACGACCTCGAAGCGCTAAAGGGCTTTGTTTCTGAAGGGAACAAGCGTTTAGACGCTGTTAATGCGATCGCTTCTAACGCTAGCTGCATCGTTTCTGATGCTGTTTCTGGCATGATCTGCGAGAACACTGGCCTAATCCAAGCCGGTGGCAACTGCTACCCCACTCGTCGTATGGCTGCTTGCCTCCGCGATGGTGAAATTGTTTTGCGCTACGTCACTTACGCGCTCCTCGCAGGTGATGCTTCTGTGCTCGACGATCGCTGCCTCAACGGTTTGAAAGAGACTTACGCTGCTTTGGGCGTGCCGACTGGTTCTGCTGCCCGCGCAGTCAACATCATGAAGGCTTCTAGCATCGCTCACCTAAAAGGGACTAACACTCCTCAAGGCGGTGGCGCTCGCTACAACAAGTACGAAGCTAAAGACGGCGACTGTTCTGCTCTCGCTTCTGAAGCTGCTGGCTATTTTGATCGCGTTGTATCTGCTCTTTCCTAATTGCTCGGTAACGGCAATTGGCTTTTGAGTTTATTTACTTTGTTGACCGATCAAACATAACTAACTTTGGAGATTTGAGATCATGAAATCAGTTGTTACTTCCGCTATCGCTTCGGCTGATGCTGCCGGACGTTTCCCTGGCACTGCTGACTTGCAGGCTGTTCAAGGTGGCTTGCAGCGTGCGGCTGCTCGTCTAGAAGCTGCTGAAAAGCTCAACGCTGGTATTGACCAGGTTGCTCAAGAAGCTTACGACGCTGCGTTCAAAAAGTACCCCTACCTCACTAACGAAGGTGAAGCAGGCGGCAACCAGGGCAAGCAAGAAAAGTGCCTGCGCGACATCAAGCACTACCTACGTCTGATCAACTACTGCCTAGTTGTCGGTGGCACTGGTCCTTTGGATGAGTGGGGCATTGCGGGTGCACGTGAAGTGTATCGTTCTTTGAACCTGCCTACAGCACCTTATGTGACGGCTATGCAGTTCACTCGCGATCGCGCTTGTGCTCCTCGTGATATGTCTCCTCAGGCACTCACTGAGTTCCGTTCTCTACTTGACTACGTCATTAACTCTCTCTCATAAATCTTCTATAGATTGTGAGAGCGTTAAAGAAGCGTTGAAAGACCGTTAAAACGTTAAAGTAGAAGACTCTTGGTTAAGGCCTTAGCAATAAGGATCTCCAAGAGTCTTTTTTCTATGCTGTTTTGTTTTTCTGATTTGTTGCTATGGTTGCCGATTCTGTTTTTGATCAGCTCAGACATCCTAATCCAGCTATGCGGCAGCGGGCGATGACAGAGATTGTGGACAGTCGCGACCAGCAGACGATTCCCAAGTTGATGGCGGCATTGGGCGAAGAAGATGTGGTCTATCGCCGCGCCTGCGTGAAAACGCTAGGGGCTATTGGAATGGATTCTGTGCCAGCAGTGGTTGAACAGATGCTCAATAGTAAGAACGATACGGTAAGGGCTAGCTGCACGAAGGCAATGGCGCAAATCGCGGTGTATCATCCTGATGAACCGTTTCCAGTAGAGGGTCTTGAAGGATTGCGGCAGGCAATGGACGACCCGTATCCTGTGGTGCAGATTGCCTCGGTGATGTCTTTAGGGGAGGTAGGAATGCCTGCTGTGGATACGCTGCTAGAGGCGCTGAAGACGACAGATAATGTGGCGATCGCACTCACCATCACAAACACACTAGGCTCTATTGGCGATCCGCGCGCGCTTGAGGTTTTGCGTAAGCTAATTGCAGATGATTCGGTCGATAGCTACGTGAGAGAAACTGCTGAAAGCGCGCTGCCTCGTTTAGAGCAGGTGATGACGATGCGAGATGCCAAGGGAAGCTTGCGGAATGGATAGCTTCGAATGAATAATTTCGGATGAATAGCTCAAACTACAACAGTCTGAGCTGTTGACTCTCTTCTACGTCTGCGGCTAGCAGTTCTTCATGCTCTATTGTCTTATCGCCGTGAGAGTCTTGGTCTAGAAGTGCCTGTGCGGCTTGAAGAATATCGGGGGCGATCGCACTCAAGTCTTCTCGATTGTTTAGATAGCTTTGCAAAGCGCTCATTGGCAGCAGCGTATTGTCTGTACCTAGCTCAGGCAGTCTGGGCCTTGCTGTTTCACTGACTAGCTGCGGCTGGATTGTATAGCTGTGTGCTGCTGCTAGCGACTCTCCAATCACGTTGTTATCGATAGCTTCTATCTGAGCGGCGCTGGCTTTGTAGATCACTCGAACGACTGCTTGGGCAATCTCCGTCTGCCTTATTTTTTCTATCAGGGCTAGCTGCGGATTTTCTACTTTAGTCAGATCGGCTTCTATGGTCTTAAACTCGCGGGCAGGCAGCGCCCGAAACTTCGCCTTTGTTTTTCCTTTACTGACCTGCGCAATCACATAGCCTTTTTCTTCTTTCTCTTCGTTAAAGTCTACTCGCTCAATACTGCCAGGATAGATCGCTAGCGGTGACTGGTTGACTTCCTGATATCTATGTACGTGACCTAGCGCAATGTAATCAAAACAGTCGCGGGCTAGAATTGCCATTGGGACTGTGAATCCTTTGCCCACTGCTAGAAATTTCTCGGCTCCATAGCGGGCAGTATCGGTCATAACATGCGCTAGCAATACGGTTGGAACCGTTTTATCTAGCTTGCGAATCTCCCCTTCTAGAACGATTCGCAACTTTTCTAGCAGCAGCTCTGCGACTTCTCCCATCGAGAGCCCCTGCGTTTCGGGGCGGGTCAGCAGCGTAGAACGGGTGAGCCAAGGAAGCGTTACAATCTGAATAGGTCCGCTGCGAGTCTCAATCCGATGTGTTGTTAGCGTATCGCCGACGATGAATCCTGGAACGCCGAGGGTGCGATAGATACATAGGCTCGCGCCGCCGACGCCTTGAGCGTGCTGGTCATGATTACCAACCAGTAGAACAGTCGGAATATTTGCCTTGACTAGGCGACAGAATTCCTTGGCAAACGCTTGCTGAATATAGGGCGGAGGCGTAGCGTCGGGGAAGGCATCGCCGCCGAAAAGAACAAGATCTACTTTCTGGGCGATCGCATCATCTACACACCTGCACAGCGCCCTAGTGAAATCCTCTAGTCGAGTGTTCAACCCCGTTTCTGGATTGATCTGACCGTGGCTAAACCCACTGCCCATGTGAATGTCTGACAGGTGAAGAATCTTGATCATGCGCTAATCGGTTTGAATAGTGAGTGGGAGAAGAACAGTCACGACAGTCCCTGTTTCTGGCGCGGATTCGATGGTCATGCTGCCGCTGTGAGCTTCAATGATACGCTTGGTGATAGCTAGCCCTAGACCGTTGCCGTTGGCCTTGGTCGAGACGAAAGGCTGAGTCAGCTTAGGGAGAACATCGGGTGGAATAGGGTCGCCGCCGTTGTGGACTTGAATTTCAATCTGCTGCCGCTCCTCTAGGCGCTGTAGCTGCCAGGTGATGATTTCTTGGGCTGGAACGGCTTCGCAGGCGTTGGTGACTAGGTTGATAAAAACCTGTTTAAGTTTGTCGCGATCGCCCCTAACCATTAGCGCCTCTGAGTGGCTAATCAACTGAATGGTCTTATTTTCTGCGGCAGGTGTTTCTGATAGCGAGTGTTCAAGCTCTAGCGACAAATCATTGAGATCAACGAATTCTTCTACCAGCCTTTGCTCTTTAGAATAGTCCAGAATCTCATTAAGTAGCCGCTTTAGTCGCTCAGATTCGTCCATAGCCAGTGCTAGCCGCATCTGGCCTCTAGGCGGCAGGTCCATCGTCTGAAACGTAGAAAGCGCCATGTAAACAGTGGTAAACGGATTGCGCACCTCATGGACGATCATGGCGGCGAGCTGTCCGATTTCTGCTAGACGGGCTTGGGCTTTTTCGGCTTGCTTGCGATCGCTAATATCCCTAACCAACGCTAGGGCGCGTTGCTTTCCCCCTACCACCATGAAACTAGTGCGCACCTCTACCGGGTAATCGCTGCCGTTTTTACGGCGATGAACACTTTCTAACGTGATAGGACTGCCCGCCTGTAGGTTTTGCCAAAGGGTCTGGTACTCTTTAGTCGTGAAGACTGGATTGACTTCAAACAGACTGCGATCCACTAATTCGGCTCGCTCGTAGTTCAGATTGCGCAATGCAAATTTGTTAACGTCTAGAATCTTCGCCTGCTCGTCTAGAACGAAGATAGATTCTGCTGCCTGTTCTACCAAAGTGCGGAAGCGATTCTCACTTTCTCTTAGCCGATCTTCTGCCTGCTGCCTTTGGGTGAGCGTTGTAGAGATCCGCTCGAACATCTGCTCAAAGGCCCCTACGACTGCGCCTAGCTCGTCTTTTCTACGGCTGTAGCGAGCAGATTTGAATGTTTGTGCTGCTGTACGTTCTTTGTTCGACGCGGTAGGATTCAATGCGGCAGGTGCTGCCTGTAGCAAGTCATCGCTTAGCGCCAAGATAGGTGCAATCAAGATAGCGCGTAAAACCACCATTGTTGTTAGCGTAACGACCGCTGAGATAATAATTACCAGACCAACGATGCGCCAGATAAAAGCGCGTACTTCTAACCGTACGCCGATCGTATCGTGGTTGAGCACAACCCAGTAGGAGACGCCCGCAAGAGGAAACAGCTGGGCTACTTCATATCTATCTATCTGAGGCTTGAAGCTTTCTAGATATACCTCCTCTGAAAATGTCTCGAAGGGTAGAGTGGAGGCTTCACCAAAGCTACTGATCAATCTGCCTGTAGCATCGTAAAGACTGCCACCCACTACAGCAGGGACCGCTTCGAGTCTGCTGAACTCGGTCAGTAGCTGTTCTGTAGAGACGACTTCATTTGCCTTTTTGATTTCTACAGTCGCAACTTCTAGGCCAGTGGTGGATTGCTGAGCGAGGGTGCGTAGCAATTCCTGCTGACGGCGCATGACTGAAGGAATCAAGATGAGTCCTTCGATCACAATGATGCTGCCAAAAACGGCAAGTACAATTTTCTGTGAGAGGCGCGATCGCAAAAAACTCAGCAGGCTTGCTCTAGGTTTCGATGGCAGGTAGGATTGCACAACCGTTATATCCTGCGCCTTTGCGGTGTCGTAGCGATTTTTTCGTAAGTATACTGCGATTTAGGTGCGCTCAGTTCTAAAGTTCTCTAAATCTGCTTCTACTTTAGAGTTTTGTGTATAAAGACTAAAGTTATTAATGCCTGAGCACATAGTTTCCTGACCTTTGAGACTATTGGTGAATTCTTGAGCGTAGGTATATCTTGGCTATCTTATCAGCTCAAACCGTTACACAGTAGCAGGCAGTTCTCGCAGCGGTAGGTCCCCGCGTCGCCTTGCGGTGCTCAAGACTGCATCATTATCTTGCTACACGTTCATCCTCTAAAAACGCAATGAATCCTTCGAACAAGTCACTGAGCGATGCTCTCCCTTTGGATGGGACTATCCCAGAGTCAGAATTCTCTTCGCAAGATTTTGTCTTTCGCTGGAAGCCAAGCTGTTCGTGCAGTTTCTGTGGTGGATCGGTTAGAGCACGGGCCCTTTCATCTGCCAAAGGTGAGACAAGTGTGCCTAGCGAGTCACTAACTGGTGCTTTCTCTTCAGATGGCACTGCCCTCAAGACAGGATTCTCTTTGCAAAGTTCTATCTTTCGCTGGAAACAGCCGAATGGCAAAGGCTCGCCTATCACGCTGACCTATAGCTACGACAACTTATTCGATGGGACAATCAGCGGCGGAATCAGCAGTCAGGAGATGAAGTCCGCCATTGAGGAATCGCTCCGCCTGTGGGCTCGATACGCACCGCTCAATTTTGTTGAAGTAGAAGATACCGGAAAGAAGTCTCAGAGCAATCCTGACGCAGCGGATATTCGAATTGGACATAGAGATATCGGCGGTCGTGGCGGTACGTTGGGAGAAGCTGAACTCACCTACTTTGGCGATCTTGCCGTAGAAGTTGATTTTGACAACCAAGACGACTGGCAGGCGGACTGGACTAGCTCTACGTTCGACTTTGTTGCCGTTGCTGTTCACGAGATCGGTCACGCGCTAGGACTCAATCACGAAGATGATGCAGCGTCTGTGATGAATCCTTTTGCCAGGGATATCTACTCGGGGCTGGGAACAGCCTTTATCTATGAAGATGACATTAACGGTATTCGGGCGCTGTATGGAAAAGGGGTCGGCTCGCTGACGACTCTAGAGCCAGACCCTGCTTCTCTGCCAGAGCCAGTTTTACCACCTGTTGAACCTGAGCCAGTTGAGCCCGAGCCGGTTGAACCTGAGCCGGTTGAACCTGAGCCGGTTGAACCTGAACCTGTTGAGCCCGAGCCGGTTGAACCTGAGCCAGTTGAGCCTATTCGCTCCAATGCTTATGATGTCTTTGGAACAAATGGTGATGACGTTATTTTTGGCAGTAGGCGATCGCAAACGTTCGAGAGCCTGAATGGAGATGACAAAATCAGGGCGGGCGGCGGTGATGATGTCGTCTGCGGCGGTAAAGGTGACGATCAGCTCTTCGGCGGGGGCAATGAAGATTCTTTATTTGGCGGTGCGAACAATGACTTTATCGATGGTGGTGAGGGCAATGATGAATTGATCGGCGGTCTGGGTGACGATAGCCTAGTCGGTGGTCTGGGTGACGACACTCTAATGGGTGGCAAAGGCCAAGATACCCTGCTAGGCACATCGATTGGCGGCGACGGACTTCGTGAGCAAGACGTGCTAGTGGGTGGTGCCAAGGCCGATTTGTTTGTACTAGGCGATCGCACCCGCGCTTTTTATGATGATGGTAGTTCCGGTACGATCGGACTGTCCGACTATGCCCTCATCTCTGACTTTAAACGCAGCGACCTAGATCAGATCCAACTGCATGGCAGCGCAGCCGACTATCTCATCGGTACAGTTCCTGACAGTAGCAACAGCGATCAAGGAATTTTCTTGAAGACAGAAGGCAAAGCAGAGTTAATTGGGATTGTGCGCGGCGATAGCGCTCTAATTCTAGAGAGCCCATCGTTCACCTTTGTGTAGAGCCAAGCACTATGCAGTGCAAGCTCTACCTGGCAAACCGTACTTCTGTGCATATATCCTATTGAACGACGAACTATTTACGCAGCCGTCGTGCCTAATCAACCCGGTCCTCCAAAGCTACGGCCCTATCAAGAAGAGCTAATTAAAGATCTCTACGAAGCGCTGAATGCTGGCCATAAGAGAGTCGCCATCATCGCCGGAACTGGTGCTGGCAAGACAATCATCAGCGGTCAGATTTGTGCTCACGCTGAAGCGGCTGGCAAGCGGCTGATGTTTCTGGTGCATTTAGATGTGCTAGTGGGTCAAACCTACGAAAAGATGAAAGCGTTTGGCTTGCAGTGCGGCTTTATCAAGGCGGGCTGGGAAGAGAACCGAGAGGCTCCAATTCAAATTGCCAGCATTCAAACGATGGCAAAGCGGCGCTGGTGGCAGAAGTGGCCTGCCGATGTCGTGTTTTATGACGAGGGCCACATCACGCTGTTTAGCCAGGTGGGCAAGAAGGTGATGACAAAAACTCATGCCAACTCTGTTCATCTGGTGATGACAGCAACGCCACTGCGACTAGGCAAAGAACAGTTAGGAGATTATCTAGAGACGCTAGTGTCTTCGCCTGTGCCTAACGTGCTTCAAGAGATGGGCTACCTATCTACAATGAAGTACTACAGTATGCCAAGAGACAGCATGGCCAACCTAGAAGAGGTGAAAACGTCTCGAGGGGACTATGACGAAAAGGATCTAAAGAATGCTTGCGATCGCGCCGAACTAGTCGAAAAGATTGTTCAAGAATGGTTTCGCATTGGTAAGGGCAAACGCACCATTGCCTTCTGCGTTGATATTGAGCATGCCAACCACGTCGCCGAAGAATTTCGCAAAGCCGGTATCACCGCCGATACGGTCGATGGCAATACGTCTATCAAAGATCGCCAGCAGCTGTATCACGCGCTCAAAGCGGGAGAGCTGATGGTGTTGACCTCTTGCAACGTGATCAGTATTGGCTTTGATGAACCTAGCGTAGAAGTGGGTTTAATGCTGCGACCCACGATGTCTAGCGCCATGCATTTTCAGCAGCTAGGCCGGGTGATGCGCATCTCTCCTCAAACCGGCAAGGAATACGGTATCATCCTCGATCAGGCTGGAAACCTACAGCGGCTTGGCTTTCCAGAAGATGTAGAAGACTATTCGCTGCCTACTCGGAAGGCCTCTACCGGCGGTGGTGGCGCTCCGCCCACAAAGCCCTGTCCGGCCTGCGGCAGAATTGTTCTTTCTTTTATAGTGAAATGTCCGGACTGCGCACATCAGTGGATCAGCGAGCGCCCGGTTAATACTGAAAACATGGTGGAAATCTATTCGAATGCTCAAGCTCAGCAGATCAAGGATGTTCCCACCTTAATAGAGCTATATCACGGCCACAGGAGACGAGCCTATAAACAAGGTAGGGGCCCCGGCTGGGCCAAAAGAACCTTTATCGATCAGTGCGATCGCGAGCCCAAATCGGAGTGGTGTTTTGGTTCTCTTTACGGCGCTAAGCCCACCTGGGACGAACAGCTCGATATCGTTGAATACCTCCAGAAGAACGCGAGAAAGAGTAGCGATACGCCAGAACAGTGGGTGATAGAAGAGTTCGAAAAAGAGGTAGGTCCTGGATCTTGGCTCAAAATCTCACAGTACAAAAAGCAGCAGTTGTAGGAAGACCGCCTACGTAGAGCTGAATCTGCGCAAACAGCAAGCGGGTTAGCTTTTTCTTCGTCGTGACCGAACGTCCCTCGAACATGCCAATAAAGAAAATCTCCTAGTTAGTAAGACCAGATTTTTCGGGCAGACCCAACATGATATTGAGATTCTGGACCGCTGCTCCAGATGCTCCCTTGCCCAAATTGTCTAGACGTGCAACTAATAGGGCTTCTTGCGTGTTGTCGTTTGCAAAGACAAAGAGCTGCACTTCGTTGGTCTGGTTTGCACTTTTAGTCTCAAAGAAGTTTCCATCTCGAAGCTGCTCTTTGCTGTTCAAAGGGGCTACTTGAACAAAAGGCTCGTCTGCGTAGTGTTCACTGAGCGTTGTGTGCAAATCCTTACCTGTAGGCGCATCGTCTAGGCTCCACAGAGGCAGCGGTACTTGGACCACCATACCTTGAGCGAAGTCGCCAACCGCGGGCACAAACAGCGGTGCGTGACTGAGCCCGGCGTATTTTTGCATTTCTTTGACATGCTTGTGTCCAAAGCTTAATCCATAGGGACTATAGGGCGCTCTTGACTCTTCGTCAGGGGCTTTTGCTCTAAAGCCTTCGTACTGAGCAATCAGCTTTTTACCGCCTCCTGAGTAGCCTGAGATCGCGTTAACTGTAGCTGGAAAAGTGGCGGGTAGTAGACCGCTTTGAACTAGCGGAGACACCAGAGCTAAAAACCCAGTGGGATAGCAGCCAGGATTGCTAACTCGATCGGCGGCGGCGATGCGCGATCGCTGGTCTGCTGTCATTTCTGGAAAGCCGTAAGCCCAGCCATCAGCGGTTCGATGCGCGGTGCTAGCGTCCAAAATTTTGGTCTGAGGATTCGTCACCCAGCCTACGGCTTCACGAGCGGCCTCATCTGGCAAACACAAGATTGCTACGTCAGCAGCGTTGATCATTTTGGCTCTTTCGCTGGCTTCCTTGCGCTTATTAAGCTCGATACTGATCACCTCTAGATCGCTGCGATCAGCGAGGCGTTGATAGATCTGTAGTCCGGTTGTGCCTGCTTCTCCGTCGATGAAAACTTTTGGAATTGCCATGTGATCTCGCCCCCGCTGCCAAGCAGCTAACCCCTTAAGATTATGCTGAGTGGCCTATTTACCTAGATGCAGTCAGTCATAATTCCTAGAGATCTTAATCTACAATCGGCTGCAAAAGCCGGTTGCTTATTAAAGTCAGTGCTAACTCTACCGGGGCGGGTCACGCAAGCGCCCGGTAGGAACCGTCCGTATCAAGTTGTCTAAGTTTTAGTTACTCAGTACAGACCGAATCAGCATTGGCTCGGATGAGGGTTGATGCGCTGCGGACTTGCTAGCAATCCAGCGTTTGTTAGGCTGCTTCATAGAACTGATTTGAGTGTTCTCAGCGGTCGGATCTTCCATCTCTAGGGTGCTAGCAGGCAAGGAAATTTGGCTATCGATTTCTGGATACAGTGCCTGAAATTCTCTGAATATTTGATTCGCAATCGGTCCATAGGTCGAGCGACGATTTAGACGCATCAGCACAGTTACAATGCGACTTTGAAGTCCTCTAGGCGTTGTCACCTGCTGATACAGTGTTTCTACCAAAACAGAAACATCTATATGCGATAGGAGCGCAGCATCGCTTTCCCACTTGTCGTAGCACAGGCAGTACAAGAGTTTTTTTGTCCTTAGCGGATCTGGCCCTTGAGACAGTCTAGCCGCAGTATCTCTGTAGAGCGCTACAAGGGGATTTTCTAAGATGTCAACATCTGTAGCAATAGAGGTGTTATCTAGAGGATTGCTCTGAAACGAATAGGCTGTTTGGGACCGGGCCGTCTCAACTGTGCCACCTGTAGGCTCTATATAGAAATCGTTTAAGCTATCCAAAATGACTTCTGCAACTTGAGCATACTCTACCTGCCGATTAAGTGTTCCAACAATCGCATAGAGACTGTTACGACATTCTTCTAGTGTCGGATTGCGATCGGTCAGAGATTCCAGCAGCCGCTTCAGAGAAAAACTCTCTAAAACTATTGTATTGTTTTCCCAGAAACATTGATGTGTTCCATACAACAGCTTTTTGATGCGACGGTGGTTGGGATGTTCAGATAGCTGCTTGAGCGCGGCATTAATTGGTGTGATTGAGAGTGAGGCGACTGCTTCAGTGCTTTCTTCTGTACTCTTTTCTGGGCGCATGCCAAATGGCCAGACGCTGTACGCAGCTACTGCTTCTGAAATGTTTTTGAGTGAAAGTTCCCCAATGTATTCAGCGTCCAGGGTAAGCTGAGATTTGACCACATCATATACAACTTGAGACATGCAGACAGCGCCTGGTGTGGCTGCTGCTTCTAGCCTAGCCGCAATATTCACGCCTGTGCCCATCATGTCTTTTTGGTTAAAAAAGATGTCCCCAAGGTGAACACCGACCCGGTGGGTAAAATGGTTGTCTGCTTCCTCTCCTCTGGCGTAGCCTAAAAATGTTTTTTGAATTTCTACCGCGCAGCCAGCCGCCTGCACCGCACTGACAAAATACATTAGTACACCATCACCTACCGTCTTAAGAATTTTTCCCTCATAAGTATTGCAAAGATCCGTGATTAGCCTTAGATCCTGGTTGATGATAAAGAGTGCTTTTTCCTCGTCCTGTGACATGCGCTTGCTAAAACTGACTGCATCGGTGATAACGATTGCAGCCAAAGTTCTTTGAATTTGGGGATGCACAGGAGTGTTCATGATATTGGACGCTGTCTGATATATCTAACTTGCCCGGATTGCTAGCGCGATTGTGCATATTTCCTAGGGCCACACGCCAATCTAACAGGTGATTCATGAGTTCTTTTTGCTCTAGAAAACGGGGTTATGAACGGTGTCTATGCACCGGTTATCTATCCATTCGCGGCCACTTTCTTCGCACTCCCCCCGATTTGTTTTGAAGGGAACAGCCGTAGGATGAAATCCTTTTTCCTTAGTGAACTGGTCGGGTTGGGCAAGCAGCTTACTTCCTCTCAAATGCACAAGTCCAAAGATAGAGGCAGTCCCTATCAGAACGCTGGTGAAGACGGCTGGTATGATGAAGGGATTGCGCTTTTGAAGATTGCGATAGTGAGCGCGGCGATTGGTTCCAGCAGCTATCGCTAGATAAGAGCCCTGGCCGAAGAAAGGCAGTGATAACCGGAGATCAACAACGTGACTACGTGGGACCAGAGCCGCATCTATTGCCTGAATCTGTTTAGGTGTAAAGGTAATGCAGGCTTCTTGCGGAATCCTAAATAGCAGACGCTGAGCGTTAGGACTATGGATGCGTACTCTTCCATCAGCAGTCCATAGCCTACGCATGTATTCTTTCTCTGCTAGATAAGCCCCCTGTCGAGCATCTTTTCTAGTGTTCGGTCCGGCCAAGAAGACAAAGTAAGTGCTGACGCCCATCAACGGAATAGAGAAGCGCAGGTCTATCCTGTGTGTACGCGGAACTAATGCTATCTCTGTTGCTTTTATCTGCGTCAGGGTAAAGGTTCGCCTAATGTCTTCTGGCATTCTTTGCAGCATGCGGTAAGCATTTGGATAGCTTTTAAGAGATAGGCTCATGGCTTTGAAAAATATTGAGAGCAAGGCAATATGTATATGTTTACAGTGCCCAAAACATCTATGCCGGGTATAAAAAATTACATGCTATTAATTGTGCTGATTTGGCCTATGTAGCGCTTCTAATATAAATCAACTCTTCACAAAGTTCGTTACTATCGGCTGTGTATGAGCTGGTTGTACACAGATATCCTGACGAAATTTAGCCTGACAAAATTATGATTGATCTGCGCAGCGATACGGTAACGCAGCCAACAGCCGAGATGCGACAGGTGATGCTGAGCGCTCCGGTTGGCGACGATGTACTAGGCGATGATCCTTCGGTCAATGAATTGGAAGCCTATGTAGCGATGCTGCTGGGTAAGGAAGCAGCAGTCTATATGCCGTCGGGAACGATGACTAACCAGGTGGCGCTGCGATCGCACACCCAGCCAGGCGATGAAATCATCCTAGAAGCAGAGGCTCATATCTACTACTACGAGGGCGGTGGCCCAGCGGCGCTATCCGGCGTTAGCTGTCGATTGCTCCCAGGCGAAGGCGGAATTTTTTCCGCAGCAGCAGTTGAGCAGACGCTACGTCCAATCGATCCTCACTTTCCTCGAACTCGACTCGTTTGCATCGAAAACACGCACAACCGTAGCGGGGGGCGAATTTTCCCTCTAGAAGTCATTCGAGAGATTGCAGTGGTCTGCGGACGAAACGAGCTACAGCTACACATGGACGGCGCTAGATTTTGGAACGCCTGTATCGCTGCAAAGAAAACGCCCAAAGAATATGCTGAGCCTTTTGATACGGTGAGCGTATGTTTCTCTAAGGGCTTGGGTGCGCCTGTTGGTTCGGCGCTAGTAGGGAGTGCTGAAAAGATTGCTACTGCGCGGCGATTTCGCAAGATGTTCGGTGGGGGCATGCGACAGGCAGGAATGATTGCGGCTGGAGCGCTCTATGCTGTGCAGCATCAGTTTGATCGTCTGGCTGAAGACCACAACAACGCGCAGCGGCTGGCGAGTCAATTGCAAGGAATGAAAGGCATATTGATTGATCCCAATCTAGTAGAAACAAACATCGTTAATTTTGAGCTAAGTGAGCTAGGCGCTGGCGAAGTTGTCAAATCGTTGGCTCAAGAAGGAGTAGCTGTCTTGGCAACTGGGCCACAAAAGATTAGAGCAGTGACCAATTTGATGGTGAGCGCTGAGCAGATAGATAGGGCGGTAGAGGCGATCGCCCGTTCGGTTCGATAATTCAGTCATTCGCTTGGTGCTAGCTACGTCTTTTGCATCCAATAAAGGAGCGATCGCGTACTTTGAGAAGAACGTCAAAAGAGAGTAATTAAGTTGTTACCTAGTGCATCTAGGTGCGAACTAGCTGTTGTCAACAGGTGGTTTTACGCGTGCATGAATAATCGCTATGTGCAACTATTCATGTGAAATTATTACTCTCCTGGTTTTTGTTATCAAGTAGAAAGAAACACTATGCGCTCATACCTAAAACAATTTCGTCACTTGCTGCTAGGTTTAGCAACCTGCTTTGCAGTAGTTGTATTTTGTGCTCCTAGCTTTAGCTATTCCTTTCCAGAGAAATCAGCTCAGGCTAGTCAGCTAGAAAGGCTGGATTCAGAATTCTCGGTCTCTGCTGCGAACCGGACAAACATACAGATTGCTAAATCGATCCTGCTAGCTCAAGGGATGGATACCTTTACTTCCTATGTGGCACCAATGACTGAAAGCAACGTAGTCGGCAGTTCACCTGGAAAGACCCTGGCTCGGGGGGCTGTGGGCGCTGTGCTCTCTGGCAACCGACTGATTGTCCGAGGTAGCTTCAAAATGTTGACTAGCGACATGCGCAACTACGCAAGCGATCCGGTTAATCCCCCCAACTCTGATATCACTTCTGCTTTTCATATCCACCAGGGCACCCAGATGGAAAATGGTCCATTTCAGTACGCCTTGACCGTCATGCTTGACGATAACGGACGAAGTGGTTCGGCAATGGGAGAGTACACGCTGACTCAAGAGCAGATGCAAGCACTTGCTGATAATCGACTCTATGTAGATATTCATACCACTAAGAATCGCGGCGGTGAACTGCGCGGCACTTTGATGCCCTACTAACGGTTGCTTGCGTTGACAGACTGGTTCTTGTGTTTAGAGCTAGGTTTGCATGTGCAACTGCAATATTAGGAAAACAAGGCTGTTGCTATTGACATAGGAACAGCCTTTTCGCTGCGCGGGTAAAAGCGACGTAGTAAAGCTGGTTACGCTCTGTTACTTTGCGGTTGAGCATAAGATTGGGAACGTCGACAAAGACATCTTGAAAGGTCGAGCCCTGGCTTTTGTGTACCGTCAGGCTGTAGGCGTAGCTGAGATCGTGAAAAAGCTCTTTGTAGTCCCAAAAGGCCATCCACTGTTTTTTCTCTGAGTAGTCGGAGAGAATCTCTTTGTATCGCTGCTGTTCCTCTTCGTGAAGGACTCGCAGTTTGCGCTCTTGCTGTTCGTCGGTTTCGACTTCTAGCTCCCAGACTAGCCAGCCTTCGAAGCGAGTGAGATAGGCGGCTACTACCTCGCATTCTTCGGATGTCTGTAGCAAGATACCGTCGCGTCCCATGCAGGCGTTTCTGGCGACGAGACGTTCGCCAGCCATAAACCGAGCAGCTTTATCGCCGTAGATAGCGGCTCTGATCTTGTTGTTTAGATAGTTGACACGGCTGTTGGTATAGGCAAGGACGCGAACCTGGTCGGGGTTTTGCTCATAGGCTTCGCTTTTGAACGCCCGTAGCATGAGCTTTTCCCAATGAGGCTGGGGAACGGTGAAAATGCCTTCGGTGTTGGTGGTGTTGCGATCGCTCAGCGCCCGAGGCATGGTTGTTCTTTCTAAATGGGTGCGCACATCTTCTGCTAGCAGTCCGATGGCTCCCCCGTAGCGAATAACTTCGGTAAGGTCGCTACGGTGCAAGATATTCTCAAAGCAAGGAGATTCAGTTTCACCTACTGGGGGCAGCTGAGCAGAATCGCCAACAAACAAAAGCTGGGTGCGATCTGTGAATTTAGAAGCAGAGTTGACCAGTAAGTCCCACATATCTACGTTGATCATGGAACACTCATCAACAACGACTAGATCGTATTCTGTGGTGAGATTTTTGCGATCGCGATCCGGTTCAAACTTCTGCCCACCGGTCTCCTTATCGATCACAGGCTTTAGCCCTAGCAGGCGACAGCAGGTCATGCAGTCTACCTCGCAGCCCCAGCGATAAGCCATCGACTGCAATACTTTGGTAGCCTTGTTGCTAAGCGCAGTCAGTGCGATTGGTCTGCTATCACGCTGTTGCTGTAGGCGAGTAATCAGCGCCTGTAGTAAGGTCGTTTTGCCAGTGCCCGCGTAGCCCGTTAGCAGGTAAATTTTCTCATCGCTGTGGACAAAGGCTTCTAGCGCCTGCAGTGACTGCCACTGCTGCTGACTCAGCTCAATGCCGGGTAGCACGGCCGGGATAGCTTGTGAAGTTGCTTCAGCTTGGTCTATTTTAGCCTGGGTGGTTTCAGCGGCGGTGGACTGCGGCATAGGAAAACAGATGTTCTACGGCAAGCTTAGCACCGATAATTTTAGGATAAGTAAGATCGATGGGTAAGCGGTGTATCTGCGGCAACAGGCGCACTTTTTCCAACTGCTGTGAGCCGTATCTGAAGAGCTCAACTGCTGAGGGTAGCAGCGCCCCGACGGCTGAGGCTTTGATGCGATCGCGCTACACTGCCTTTGTCTTGGGCAACATCGACTATCTGATAGCGACCCATCGCGCTGACTATCGCTCGAACAATTGCGCTGACCTACAGCAGACCCTTCGGACTACGCAGTGGGTCAATCTCATCGTACTCAATACTCAAAAAGGGCAGCGAAAAGATAAGAGTGGCACCGTAGAATTCGTCGCGGCCTATCAACCAAAGCAGTTGAGCGCTCTAAGTGCAACAAAAGCATCAGATTCAGAAAGCTCAGATGCTTTAGCTCAGCTCCATGAGCGCTCAAGGTTTGTACGGGAGGAATCGCGTTGGTTCTATACCGAAGGCGATAGACTACCGCCCTATCAGCCTAAGAGGACACAGCCCTGCTGGTGCGGTAGCGATTTGAAGTTTAAGCAGTGTCACGGCAGCTAGGCTCATGGACGTCGGGGACTGCATACCCTATTAACAAGCTATATACCCATGCCGCTGAGCGTATTTAGCAGTCTCCCTAGCACGGTAGTCACCTTCGGATGGTCTGCTTCAAACTGTTCGATTAGGGTAGGCAAATTTTGTAGATTGTTTTGCTTATGCCCCTCGTTATCGGGTTCACGCACCTGCTTTTCGATATCGGCTATCAGCGCTGAGAGCTTGTCTTTGACCGTCGGATCGTCCGATGCGATCTGATCTAGTTCAGCTCGAAGTGCCTCTATAGATTGATTGATATCTGCTTTGCTCATTCCTTTTTTCCCATTGAGACTTTTCTCTATTGAAAAACGCAGCGTCAAAACGCAGCGCTGCAGATAGAGATCTTGCTCTCTATTGTACGACTAGGCGCTCGGCGTAGGTCTAGAGGCTTTGTTTCAACCTCCCCGTAATTGTGTAACTTGTGATACAAATGTCTGATAATTGCTATTGATAGATTGAATTCTAGGCAGCCAATTGATCAGGTCTCTAGACGTGCCTACTAGTGTTGCTGTAGGCATAGAGACTACGACTCACCCGCGTTGTGTCATGGCCAGTATGACGACCAGCATGACGGCCAAGCGCTCTGTAGCAATTGCCTTTAATAAATAGCGAGGATAGCTCTATGCTGGAAGTGAAACCACTTTTAGCTCACAAGCCTATGACAGTGTCTACCCAGTACCCAGTGATGATCATTGGCGGGGCAGAAGACAAGACTAATGAGTGCGGCATATTGAACGCATTTGTGAAAAGCGCAGGTGGAGATAGTGCGACTATCGGCATTATTCCATCCGCTTCTAGAGAACCCGCTGTTGTTGGTGATAGGTACTATCAACTGTTTACTGCGATGGGCGCTCCGCATGTGCAGGTGCTCGATATTCGCTACCGCAATGAGTGCGAAGAAGCCCGCTGGATCGACGTATTGAACGACTGTAGTGGAGTCTTTATCACAGGGGGGGATCAGCTGCGGCTGCGCGATTTGATTGGAGGTACTCGGCTGTTGCAAGTGCTAAAAGAAAAGCTGGCTAGATCTGAACTGGTACTAGCTGGGACTAGCGCGGGCGCGGCTATTATGGGCGAGCAGATGATTGCAGGGGGCAGCAGCGGTGAGTCTCCAAACCAGAGCCTAGTCGATCTCACAGATGGATTAGGATTTGTGCCTGAGCTGCTAGTAGATCAGCATTTTCACAATCGCAACCGGATGGCGCGGTTGTTGAGCGCGATCGCAGCTCACCCCAATAGACTAGGAGTCGGTATTGATGAAGATACTTGCATTGCGATCGCCGAAGACGGTGTCTTTCAGGTGCTAGGAAAAGGGACAATCACTGTGATTGATCCCGGTAGTTTGACCCATACTAGCTATCCTGAAAGCCTAGAGACCTCACCGCTAAGCCTTCACAATCTCAAAGTTCATGTTCTGAATCAGGGCGATCGCTACGACTACAAGGCTCGCTCGCTGATCCAGCTTCAACATTAGATTCAGTTATATGGGTAATTAGTTCGATCGTCCATTCAGAGTGTTTGATTCAACTAATTACCGACTCGAAGGTGATTAACATTATTAATTGGTTCTAGATATACAGAACTTCGACACATCGCAGATTTGATACTTTCCAAGATTCTATTTCCCTATCACAGCTATAGATAGAAGATATAGGAAAGTTGGAGAGGAGATGCTGAAGCGTCCTAGCCGACTGTCAGTATTCTAAATGCCTCGTAACCTAATGCAGACATAGAACACAGATAAAAAAAGACTGACTCTAGACCGATGAATCTCGTTTTTCTTCTCTGTAATTTCTCTGTAATTTCTCTGGGATTTCTTCTCTCTAAAAGAAGAATTTCTATTTCAAAAGTCTCATGTATCAGAAGGTCAGGCAGCGTATAAAATGATCCTAGCCTGATAAGTTTTGTCTAGTTTTCCTGAGAGTATCAAGCATTAGTTTTCGCCTATTTGGTTGCCCATACCTGACACTATGAAAGTTCTTAAAACTCAGACGCTGCGCGGACCCAACTATTGGAGTATTCGATACGGAAAGCTAATTGTCGTCCGACTAGACCTAGAAGAGCTAGCAGAACGCCCTTCTGATACTATCGATGGTTTCTATGAAGGTTTGGTTACAGCGCTGCCTAGTTTGGTAGAGCACTTCTGCTCCCCTGGTGTGAGAGGAGGATTTCTAGAGCGGCTAAGAACGGGCACCATGATGGGCCACATTATTGAGCATGTTGCTCTAGAGCTACAGACGCTAGCTGGAATGTCTGTTGGGTTTGGACGCACTCGTGAAACCGCTGATCCTGGCGTTTATCAGGTTGTCTTTCAGTACGAGAATGAAGCCGCTGGTCGCTACGCTGCTAGGGCAGCGCTGAGGATATGCGAGAGCATTGTAGAAACAGGGTCGTATCCTGACTCTGAGATTCAAAAAGACCTTGAGGATCTACGAGAGTTGCGAGCAGCCGCTGCGCTTGGTCCTAGCACCGAAGCCTTAGTCCGCGCGGCTCAAGTGCGTAACATTCCGTGGCTTGAGCTAGATGTTCGCAACCTACTCCAATTTGGTTACGGCATTCATCAAAAGCGCGTGCAGGCGTCACTGACCTCTCACAGCAACATCTTGAGTGTAGAGCTTGCCTGTGATAAAGAGGCGACTAAGCAAATACTGGGCAACGCCGGCATTCCGGTGCCAAAGGGCACGGTGATCTATTCCCTACGTGAGCTTGAGGATTCACTGGACTATCTAGGGGGCTATCCAATCGTCATCAAACCACTCGATGGCAATCATGGCCGGGGCATTACGCTAAATATTCGTGACTGGGATCAGGCGGAAGCTGCCTATGACTTGGCTCGTGGCGTCTCTGATGGCGTGATTGTAGAGCATCACTATCAGGGCAGAGACCACCGCATTCTGGTGGTAAACAACAAGATGGTGGCGGTGGCCGAGCGAGTGCCTGCTCATGTAGTGGGTAACGGAATCGATACGGTTGAGCGGCTAGTCGAGATAGAAAATCAGGATCCACGGCGCGGCGAAGGGCATGACAACCTGCTGACGCAGATCAAGCTAGATCGCATGAGCGATAAGCTGCTGGAGTCGCAGGGTTTCACGCTAGATACGGTGCTAAAAGACAAGGAGATCTGCTACCTGAGGGCGACTGCAAACCTGAGTACAGGCGGCACCGCTGTCGATCGAACCGATGAGATTCATCCAGAGACAATCTGGATTGCAGAGCGGGCTGCTCAGATTCTGGGTCTAGACGTGGCGGGTATTGATGTGGTCACAACAGACATCTCCAAGACACTGGCTGTCGCTGATGGCGTAATCGTAGAGGTGAACGCTGCGCCGGGACTGCGGATGCACGTAGCGCCTAGTGAAGGTGTTGCTCGCAATGTAGGCGCGCCTATTTTAGATATGCTGATGCCGCCGGGTCAGCCGAGCCGGATCCCGATTGTGGCAATCACGGGAACGAATGGGAAAACGACCACGACTAGGCTAACGGCGCATATTTTTCGCCAGGTCTATGACACGGTTGGCTTTACCACGACAGATGGCATCTACATTGGCAATCACCTGGTCGAAAAGGGAGATACAACCGGTCCGCAAAGTGCGCGGATGATTCTGGAAGATCCGACGGTTGAAATGGCTGTACTAGAGACGGCCAGGGGAGGGCTGCTGCGCTCTGGTCTCGCGTTTGACCGCTGCGATGTCGGGATTGTGCTAAACGTAGCGGCGGATCATTTGGGCATCGGCGATATCAATACGATTGACCAGCTAGCAAAGCTAAAAGCGGTAGTTGCTGAGTCGGTGGCTGCTAATGGCTGCACTGTGCTCAATGCTGATGATGAGCGAGTGGCTGCGATGGCTAGCCGGGTGCAGGCTAAGGTTGCTTATTTCTCGATGAATCCTGATAATCCGCTGGTGCGATCGCATCTCACAAATGGCGGGATTGCAGCCGTTTACGAAGAAGGCTATCTCTCGATTATTCAGCAGGACTGGCTACACCGAATTATCAAAGCCGATTTGGTACCGCTGACGATGGGCGGCCGAGCCCCGTTTATGATTGCGAACGCATTGGCGGCCAGCTTGGCCGGGTTTGTACAGGGCGTAAAGATATCTCAGATTCGCACGGCCTTACAGAGCTTTCAGCCATCGGCTAGCCAGATCCCAGGACGGATGAATTTGTTTAATATGGGTCGATATCATGCGCTGGTGGACTATGCTCACAATCCGGCGGGCTATGAAGCGATTGGTAGCTTTGTGAAAAACTGGCCTGGTCCTTCGATTGGCGTGGTGGGTGCGCCGGGCGATCGTAGAGACGAAGACTTTGTGGCGCTTGGTCAACTATCGGCTGATATTTTTGATCAGGTAATAATCAAAGAAGACGAAGACAGACGCGGACGATCTCCCGGTGCTGTAGCAGCGCTAATTGAACGGGGAATCTCACAAGCGACTCTTGAGCAGCTTGCGGGTGATTTCTCTTATCGTATTGAGCTCGATGAAACTAGCGCCATTAACTACGCGTTAGACAATGCGCCAGGTGATGGGCTAGTGGTGATTTTGCCAGAGAGCGTTAGTCAAGCAATCTCGTTGATTTCTGCAAAAGGCCCTGTGTCTGAGGGATTTACGCCTGCTAGCTCATCTAGGTCTGCTTTGCAAGTCCCCCAGTCGGCGTCTACTGCTGAGCCATCAGAAGAATTAGACAACACTCACGCAAAAGAATTTCAGCTCTTCAACGGTGCGACGGCGTCTTCTTTGCTGTAGTTCGGTGACATGGTTTATGAATGGCTCTGATTGCTGTTAATCAGGTTGATTGAGAGTCCTCTACGTTTGACGGCTTGCTGGATGTGACTGAAGGTAACGGTTTTAGCCTGCTTGGACTGGGCGATCGCCACTGCTGCTTGAGCGATCGCCTTCAGCTCACCGCCGCTCAGCTTCATCTGCGCAGCTAGGCTCTCCCAATCGATCTGATCGCTACAGGCAATCCCGCTGAAAGACTGCCGTAGCAGCATCTTTCTAGCCATCTTGTGCGGCAGCGGCAGCGTGGAAACTACATCCATCTGCTGCCGCCAGCTTGCTTTGATCGTATGCAGATAGCGAACGCTAAACAGCGTTAGACTAGGCGTGCTCTGTCTTTGCTGTAGCCATTGCCGTAGAGCCGCCGCAGGCATTTCAGCGTTTCGCCCAAACCAAACGGAGGCTGATTTGATCAGCAGAACCGGGTAGCGAGCGGCATCAAGCGTGAGCAATACCGCAAAGGCATCGTCGGGATGGACCTGTTCAAGGTCTAGTTCGCACAGCGGCTGGCGAATAGAGGTGGCGATCGCCCCTGCTGCCATTGTCTTGCCAGTGCCCATCTCCCCGACTAGCAGCGCCGTGTGTCCTGTTTGAGTGCGCGTTAGCAAACTAGCAGACGCCTGCTGACATAGCGTTTGCAATTGCGAGATAATCGGCGTCGGTAAAATTAGCTGGTCCCAAGACACTTCTGGCTGATGAATTTTGACTGCGCGAGTGGCGGCGGTCGGTGCAGGCAGTGCTAAAACAGGTTTGGGCGCAGGGCTGGCTAATCGCTCAAACAGCACCTGCTGATCGGGCTGTTCTGCTAGCAGGTAATCGACCCATTCTTCGGTGAGCTGCAAGTAGCTGCTGAGCCGGGTTGTCGCAGGTGAGGATACGTAGCGTAGAATTCGCCTTTCGATCAGCGATTGCGGCCCTATTAAGCTGGCTCTAGCCCGACGCCGTTCTAGGTCATTGCGGCATAGCAGCCGGAGCGCTAGGTCCATCATCGGTAAATCAGAGGCGCTTTTACTCTCTTCATCGGTTTGCAAAAAGTGATAGAGCTGGCCGTAGCGCCGACTCACCTCGGGTGCTAGCACCATCAAAATCAGATTCTTTTCAAACAGCGTTAGATTCAGGTAGTGGCGCAGAGATGGCAGCGCCAGCACTACGCTCTCTTCAGCCGTTAGCTTGATCCGGTTTTCTAGCTGGTTTTGATAGCCTGCCGTTTTGCGCTGGTGCGGGGTCGGTGTCACCTGGCAGTCGTCATAAGCCGGATTGGGGACTATGATGACGCCTTTCCACCAGTGACTACTGACCGTATCGGCCTTGGTCGCGGCTACTTTGCGGACGGCTTTGGTTTCTTTCTTTTGACGGGCGATCGCCAGCACCAGCAGTCTATCTAGCCAGGCCAGCTCCGTTTTTAGATAGGCCCAGTTATCTGCAAACGGCATCATATCAACGCCCATTCTAAATCCGCCGAATAAATTCCAAAGGAAGCCCGTCCGTATCTGCGATAAAGGCGACCTCATAAATATGATCGCCAATCTGCTGCTGCTGTGGCTCCAATAAAACGCTGAGCTGTCCGCCCGTTGCTTGAGTCTGTTTACGTAGGCTCCCCAGCCAAACCGGCAAACTCTCAACTTGGCCGGTGAGATCAAACGATAGGTGATAGTAGCCCGTGTAGTGCTCGTCGACAAACGCATCTAGCGCTGGCCTGGGTTCTGGCACCTGAATTAGTTCAATGCGACCGCCTAAGCCGGTCATCCAGCAGGCTAGCGTGATTCCGGCGGTGAACCGGGTTTCGATTTCTAGCCCTAGCCGTTCGTAGAATGCGATCGCCTGATGGATATCTGCCGTCTTAATAGAAGCATGGTGCATAGGAACTCAAAGGGTTAGCGAATGGGTCAACTCACTAGTCAAACATCTTCAAGTAGCGGTACTGAGTCGGTACTCCTGGCTCTTTTTCTAGATCAAAATTGACCACTGCCCACTGCGGCGTTACCGAAGCGGGTTCACTAAAGGTGACTGGCAGTCCATACAGCTTTGGGCTTTTTTCGTGTCCTGGGCTTTGCCACGGTGCGCCATGCTCTAGATACGGACTCATCAACCGCTGATAGCGCTGGGCTATGATCACCCGAGTTGCGCGAAAACCTTGCGTATACAGCCGATCTAGCTCTTCGTGAATTTCAAACCGAATTCCGTCCGGGTGGGTGTGCTGCCGATACCACCTTTCTTCCCAGCGTCGCCAGTGTCGCCCCGATTGCACATGCACCAGCTCTTCGGTTTTGGGGTTGGCTTCAAACGCGCCGTGTCGAGAGCAAAGATAGCTATCTGTTAGCACTAGGGCTGGAATAACTTGGCGGCAGTGAGGGCAACGGACTTCCGGACCGAATATGGGATATTGAGAGGCGGAGCCTAGCATCAAAGGTCTCTATGGCTGAATGTTTGGGCGAGCTTAAGCGATGGTGATCGCCTAAAGATATATACTAGTCGACTTATTGTAGCTAGCGAGGCGATCGCGCGAACTCACCCATGTCCCTGTCAGAGTCTTCCGTTAACTCACCAGAGAATGCACTTGCAGAGAACACATTCTCAGCAGATGTCTCTGTACAAGAGCCGGACCTATGCTTAGCTTCGTTTGTCGCCGCCAACGCTACGGTAATTGGCGACATAGATATCGGCCAGGGCGTCAGCATCTGGTATGGCGCTGTAGTCCGAGGCGACGTAGAAGCTATTAGAATTGGTGAACACAGCAATATTCAAGACGGCGCGATTATCCACGGCGATCCAGGTCAGCCTACGGTTTTAGAGGCTTACGTCACCGTCGGACACCGTGCGGTTATCCACAGTGCCCATATCGAAGCAGGCTGTTTAATTGGCATCGGTGCGATCGTCTTGAACGGTGTACGGGTCGGCAGCGGCAGTATCGTCGGTGCGGGCGCGGTGGTGAGCAAAGATGTTCCGGCGCGATCGCTCGTCGTGGGTGTCCCTGCCAAAGTCCGCCGTCCCGTTTCAGCAGCAGCAGCAGCAGACCTAATCGAACATGCCAAAAAATACGAGAGACTTGCATTAGCCCACGCAGCCAAAAGCTTATAAACTCCTACTTCTGACTTCATCCTTCCGCCTTTTCCATGCCTGTCAAATTCTTTACCTCTGATCTGGATCTGCAAAGCCAGCTCGATCAGATCCTCGATACCGTTTGGGAAGCTTACCCCCAGCTCGCTCAAAATCAAATCGCCCTTACCTGGATTACCTACAATCCACCTTATCGAGTCAACACAGGCGGGGCCCTTAGCGCTGAGGAATTTTGGCAGTATCGGCCTGAAGGCGCTAGCTACCGGGGCGTAGAGCTGATTGAGCCGGGTAGTCTGGTACACCTCTTTTATCTGGTGGCTATCCACGTTTGGCTAGAGCAAGGCATGGTGCAACCAGCGGTGGACACGGAACGAGCACTGGCCAATATGATTCGAGACGGCAGTCATGATGCGGCTGGCTACTTGGTCGATATTCTCAGCGGTGTTTCTAGCGGTCCTGTATTGCCCGACGGCCCAATGACAACGTGGCATTCCCAGCGCAATATCGTCAATCGTTACTTTACACAGCTAGGCTGGCCGGAGCTCAGATCTATCAATGTCAATCAAAAAACATGGCAAGACGGCCCCTACGGCAGAGAGCGCGTGTTCTTTGGAGAGACATTTGAGAATCGAAATCAGCTAACGACAGAGGCGATCGCTCGGCTGCTGCACAGCATCATTGGTGGTGTGTCGGTGACCAGCGCCCGATCTCAATCTATGATGAACTTGCTCAAAGATCAGTCAGAGTCAGCTTTCATTGATCTGCCCCCCGGCACTAGAGTCTGGCAGAAGATCACCATGCAAGCTCGAATTGCTCACAGTACTGTTTACGTAGAAGCAGAGGACATCCATCCTTATCTGCTGATAGTCCTGACTGAGAATATGGCTGATGCTGGTCAAGATGTAGTTCCTTTGGTCAATCAACTAGTTTTTGAGCGATCGCAGCTTAATTTCAAATCAGCAAACACACCGTAGCTGAGACAAACGCAGTGCCGAAGCCTAGCCCTAATGCCTACTCATCTGGATCATCGTCATCGTCTAGCCGTCCCGGCAGCGCCTGCATCTCTGCTTTCACCGCCCGCGCGGCGGCTAGAATATCCTGCTCAGCGCCGCCTAGATAAAGCCTGCCAAAGCTACCAATCGCGGATATTTGTAGAATATTGATAAAAGCTGCTTTCTCGGCTTCGTTAGCGGCAAGGGCGGCGTAGGCGGCAGGCTGGCACTCCATTACGTATAGCGTCTCGCCCGCGAGAATCATGTTGCCTCGGCGGGTACGGTTGACTAGCTGGACATGGTGCGGGTCAAGGTTGCGGATGACCTGGTTAGAAAGGAGTTCTGGCTTTAGTGCGTCTTTGCGCTGAAGCCCTAGATAAGTCAAGATAGCGCGTCCTGCCGCTTTGACCTCACCTTGGCTACCGTGAAGTTCTAGGACGCCGTACAGCCGCTCTACCACCTGTACACCAGGCCGGACGACCGCAGACTTGAGGGCGACATCGGTAATCCGGTTGATCTCAATGCCTGGCGATACCTCGATCCAGAGCGAAGCGTCTCCTGGTAGCGGCAAGAACCCAATCGAAACAGTGCCGATATAGGCAGCGTGCTGAGGCTGCAGATTGTCTAGATATACGTAGCTACGAAGTTCTACACCCAAGGCTCGTGCGGAGATAGTTAAGTCATTAGGCTGAGGTCTTTTCAGCCAATCGACGCAACTTCGCGCCAACTTGCCTTAATAATAGGCTTTTACGGCTCAAGTGATGTATTTTTTGTGTGGAGTCAGCAGTAGCCGCTAGAATTGTCCGTAAATTTACACATCAACTAAACTTCATATGTGAAGGAGCTGTGAACTCACTCGACGATTTGTCTCGAAAGCTTGAAGAAGTTGCCCTTTGAAGATGACTGCGATTTTTTAAAGAGCCTTCAATCGCTGTGACACCAGTTGATCCTAGCAGTGAAGGAGGCTGACCTATTGACCGTAAAATCTATACGAACGAAGTTCCTTACTTATACGCTCACTGAATTCCGGTCAGATCCGGAAAGATTAAGGTGAATTCCTGAAATTTGTTACTTAAGAACTTAAACCTATGCGTTTACTGAAGAAGGTCAAATCCGCTAGCGCTGTCATGAGCAACATCAACTACAACCAGCCTGACGAAGCGACCGATGCCGATCAGCATGAGCATCCAGATCGCGATCTAATGTATCTGGTTTTTGCAGACGGCACTACTGCTACCATTCAAACTCAATCTAATGACAATTAACGCAGCTGCTCCTAAGTACTTTTAGAGAACGGATAGCTATGTATGAGTAAATTAGCTGCTGTTCGTCAGTTGGGCCGATCCATTGCTAGAAGTGGACTCGGCTTTTTTTTGAGTCAGGGGTGTGCGGTTTGCAATCGTCCGCAGCATCAACCTTTCTGCCCGGACTGTCAGGGCCAACTGCAAGATCTAGTAGGCGGCTACGAAGGATGGACCCCAGAACCTGAGCATCCTCTACTCCTCGGGGCGCTTGGACCCTACAGTGGGGCGATCAAGCAGGCGCTACGCGCTTTGAAGTATGAATACAGGCCGGAAGTTGGCAGCGCTTTTGGTATTGCGCTAGGTAAGCAATGGCTACAGCAACGGGCTCGCATCTGTGGAAAGTCTCGGCGAGCCCCTCTATATGCGCTGCCGATCCCGCTGCATCGCCATCGACAGGCGCAAAGAGGCTATAACCAAGCGGAGCTGATCGCTCGTAGTTTTTGTCAGACGAGCGGATTGCCGATGTTAGCCGCAGGATTGAGCCGTGTGGAGGATACGCTGCCTCAGTATCAGCTAGGTCTGAAGGCTCGGCAGGAAAACTTGAAGGGTGCTTTCCAAATTGGGCCTTCATTGCAAAAGATAGGTAGGCAGCTAGGGAGAATGCCTCAGGTCTTATTGATTGATGATATTTACACCAGTGGGACAACGGCGCGGAGTGCGGCGGATGTTTTGAGGCGATCGCATGTTTCTGTGATTGGCATGGTTGCTGTCGCTAGAGCGGCTGATGACTAGATTCCGGAGGTGGATTCTGTGACGGTAGGCGCTGGCTGGTGATAAAACTGTTCTAGGGCAGCGAAGGCGGCGTTGGGATCGAGGCCGGTAATCTGGTGAAACTGACTGTGAGTCAGGCTAATCTCTAGCAGGTGCTGCTGCTGGTCTGTCTGCCACTGTTTGAGCTGCTCGTGGGCAGTGGCGAGAAAAGGAACACCTTTTTGCATGGGTATGGTCAGCCAGTTTTTGACTAGGGTATCGACTAAGGCAAGTTCGATTAGCCCATGAGGGTATTGACTGAGCAGGTCGTGCAGATAGGTCTCAAAGGCTCCGGGCTCGTCACCCGCTAGCAGATAGCTGTCGACGATGTGCTGAACGCGCTGGTGGCTGATGCGTTGCTGCAAGTCCTGTTGCGTTTCCCGATCGGGTTCCTGCTGTGATTCCATAGTTTGATAGCCAGCGCGGTGGCAAAGTTTTGAAGTTGGACACCTGGCGGAACAGGAAGGTGTCGTGACTCAATACGTTCCTACTCAAAGATTTTATACTTTTGGTAGGTTTAAGTTTGATTTGCTTTATATAGCGCAATCTGAACAGGGATTTGGATAGTGCAAGAAAGCTTAAACTTCTGCCGAGGGCTTGACTAGGGGGCTAGATGGATGGTGGATGCGACTTTGGTGCTGCGGCGAGGGCGGCTAGTGACTGGGGATGTGGTGGATATTGCGATCGCCCAAGGCAAAATCGTCGCGATCGATACTGAGCTGCCAGTTACAGCGGCAGCTGAGCTGGACGTTGCAGGTCAACTAGTGATTCCGCCGTTTGTAGAGTCGCACATTCATCTGGATTCGGCACTGACGGCTGGAGAGCCCCGATGGAATGAGAGCGGGACGCTGTTTGAAGGGATCGATATTTGGCGCGAGAGAAAGGCGAGTCTGACGATAGATGATGTCGAAGAGCGGGCGATTCGGACGCTGAAGCAGCAGGCGGGCTATGGCGTTTTATTTGTGCGCAGTCATGCTGATGTGAGTGAGCCGGGGTTGGTGGCGCTAAAGGCACTGCTAGAGGTGCGAGAGGCGGTTAAGGACTGGATGACGTTGCAGGTGGTGGCGTTTCCCCAAGATGGGCTGTATGGCAGTCCTGAGAATGAAGCGCTGATGGAGGAGGCGCTGCGGCTGGGGGCGGATGTGGTGGGTGGGATTCCGCACTATGAGCTGACTCGAGAGGATGGGGTGCGCTCTGTTCACAAGATTTTTGAGCTAGCTCAGCGGTATGGGCGGCTGATTGATATTCACTGTGATGAGATTGATGATCCGCAGTCGCGATTTCTGGAGGTGATGGCGGCTGAGTGTATTCGCAGTGGAATGGGTGCGGAGGTGACGGCGAGTCATACGACGGCGTTTGCTTCGTATGAGGATGCGTATGCGCTGAAGCTGATGGGGAGTTTGAAGCGGGCGGATCTGAATTTTATTGCGAATCCGCTGATCAATATTACTTTGCAGGGGCGGACGGATACTTATCCGAAGCGGCGGGGGGTAACTCGGGTGAAGGAGCTTTGGCAAAGTGGGCTGAATGTGAGTTTGGGGCATGACTGTGTTCAAGATCCTTGGTACAGCCTGGGGACGGGGAATTTGCTGTCGGTGGTGGAGATGGCGGTGCATGTGTGTCAGATGACGGGGCTAGCGGAGATGGATGCTTGTTTTGATATGGTGACGGCTGGGGGGGCGAGGACGTTGAATTTGGGTGAGGGGTATGGGGTTGCGGTGGGGCGGCCTGCAAATTTGGTGGTGTTGGATGCGGCGGATCGGTATGGGGCGATTTTGAATCGGGCGACGGTGAGGACTGTGATTTCGCGCGGGCGGGTTTTGGTGGAGACGATGCCGGCGGTGACTCGTTGGTTAGGTGATTAGGATTTGTAAGAGGCAAGGCGACAAGAGCGGGGATTTCCTCCCCGCCCCCCTCCTCTGCTTGGAGCATTAATATCCTGCTTGGGGGCCGCACGGCCTCCCCCAAACCCCCCGAAAGGGAGTTGCCGTGGGATTTAGAGATGCCGTAGGGGTTATTCTTTTAGAGACTGGAGGGTCCAGCTGTGGTCTTCTGCTAGATGCAAGAGTGAGTGGTGATAGGTTTTTAGGGATGGGTTGTGGCCGACGCTTAGGTAGATGACTTGGGCTTGTGCTAGCTGGCTATATAGTTTTTCTTCGTTGGCTTGGTCGAGGGCACTGGTGGCTTCGTCGAGGATGGCGTATTTGGGTCGGTGGATTAGGACGCGGGCGAAGCTGAGTCGCTGCTGTTCGCCGAGGGAAAGGACGTCGCTCCATTCGGTTTCGGCGTCTAGTCCGAAGCGGGCTTCTAGGTTGGGTAGGTTTACTTGCTGAAGGGCCTGGGTGAGCTGGCTATCTTCGATGTCTGTGTCGGGGTGGGGGTAGCATAGCTGCTGGCGGAGGTTGCCTAGAATCATGTAGGGCTTTTGAGGGAGAAAGAGCAGGTCGCTTAGGTCGGGTCTGGCGATGGTGCCTTCACCGGAGTTCCAGAGTCCTGCGATCGCCCGCATTAAAGAACTTTTTCCACAGCCGCTTGGTCCCATGATCAGCAGCGAATCTTGGCCTTTTACGCTCAGTGAAAGATCTTCGATTAGGGTGCGCTGATAGTTGGGCGTTTGCAAAGTTAGCGAATGCAAGACTAGCTCGGAAGAGGATTCAAAGCTGATTACTGGCTGTTTCGTTTCTTCTTCCTCTGTTTCACTTTCTGTTCCTTCACCTTCTGTCTCTTCTCGCTCTGTTTGGTCGTCTATCCCGTTCTCGGCGTCATCGGCTTCTGTTGTTTCTGCTTCCATCTTCTCTGCTTCTTCGGGCTCTTCAACAGTTTGATAGCCGATTGCTTCAGAAAAGTCATACAGGCGATCGATGCCAGCACCAAAGGCGGTCAGTGACTGAAGCCTAGCGACAATTACGTTCAGTGAAAAGAAGACGCGGATGAATGCGCCCTGTGCTTCGCTGACTTTGCCGACTTCGACTTCACCGCTAAACACGCCGGGCGCAACGACAATCGCGGGCAGCACGAAGGGAATGAATTCGTAGAAGTTGGTCAGTCCGTTTAGGCTTAGCTCCCAGAGCAGCAGCTTTTTGTAGTTGTCAAAGGCGGCTAGGAAGCGCTCTTTGATCTGGTTGGATTCTTGGTCTTCACCTTGATAGAAGGCGATCGCCTCTGCATTCTCTCTGACTCTCACTAGGCCAAATCGAAAGTTTGCCTCTTTCTTTAACTGCTCGAAGTTGAGCTTTACCAGCGGCTGGCCAAACACGCCGACGGTCAGTACGCTGCCCACCACCGCGTAGGCGATTAGGAATAGAACCAGCTCCCTGGAGATTCCCCACAGCACGCCGCTAAAGGCGATTATTTCTAGAACAGAACTGATCACGACGAGTGCCAGCGTCAAAGATTCTTGGGTAAAGCTTTTAACGTCTTCGGCAATTCGCTGGTCGGGGTTGTCAATTTCAGGGCTGAACTGGTTAATTTGGTAGAAGGCCCGGTTTTGAAAGTAGCGGTCGACGAAGCTGTTGGTGAGCCATCGCCGCCACTCTAGACCGAGGCGATCGCGCAAATACGTATAGCCTGCTAGCAGCGGCGCATAGGCGACAAGGATGCCAATAAATATCCACACCGTTGTCCAAAAACGGCTTTCACTCTTGGCCGACAGCGCCGAAATCAGCTCGCCTCTCTGGGTGTTTAGCAGCACGCTGAGCCCGGTATAGCCCAGTAGTAGCACTACGATCAGCAGCAGCAGCCCTCTGGCTTTCCACTTCTCGTCACCGACCCAATAGGATCGGGCGATTGCCCAAAACCGCCTAAAAACCTTAAAGTTAAATCGCTCCATCCAAAAACTCTAGCTACGTTAATACACCTCACACTAATGTAGTTTTGGTATAGCGTGCCTTGAGAGCAACCATGACATTAGACCATGCTGACCTTAGCCTAATTTGGATTGCCATACCCCTATTCGTAGGATTCAGCATCTATCTGCTGCCCAAACTGGATCGCATTCTAACTCTCACGGTTTCACTGCTTTCACTGGCCTACGGACTATGGCATGTACTTAACCCAGACCCGATCAGCTTCCAGCTATTGGATAGCTTTGGTGTCAGCTTGCTGATTGACGAGGTGAGCGGCTTTTTTATCTTGACTAACGCCGTCGTCACTCTGGCCGTTATTCTCTACTGCTGGCAGAGCGAAAAATGCGCTTTCTTCTATACCCAGGTCGTCATCCTACATGGCAGCGTCAACGCCGTTTTTGTCAGCGCCGATCTGATCAGTGTCTATGTTGCGCTAGAAGTGATTGGTGTGGCCGCGTTTCTGCTAGTTGCCTATCCCCGCAGCGACCGTTCTATCTGGGTTGGGCTGCGCTATCTGTTTGTTAGCAATACGGCCATGCTGTTTTACTTGTTGGGTGCGGTGCTGGTGTATCAGTCAAGCAACTCGTTTGCCTTTGAAGGATTGGCCAATGCGTCAAATCAGGCGATCGCCTTTCTTTTTGTGGGTCTTTTGACCAAGGGCGGTATCTTTGTTTCGGGGCTATGGCTACCGCTCACCCACTCTGAATCGGATACGCCCATATCCGCACTGCTATCGGGCGTTGTGGTTAAAACGGGCGTTTATCCTCTGGTTCGGTTTGCTCTGATCGTGCCTGAGATTGATCCGATTGTGCGCTTTTTTGGGGTGTCAACAGCGCTGCTAGGGGTGAGCTACGCCGTATTTTCTAAAGATAGCAAGCGTATTTTAGCCTTTCATACGGTTTCCCAGCTTGGGTTTGTGTTGGCAGCACCCGCTGTAGGCGGATTCTATGCGCTTACCCACGGTCTGGTGAAATCGGCCTTGTTTTTGATTGCTGGGAACTTACCGAGTCGCGATATCAAAGTTCTCCAAAAAAATCCTATCCCGACGCCCGTTTGGGTCACGCTGTTGATTGCCAGTTTTTCTATCTCGGGTTTTCCACTGCTAGCAGGATTCGGCGCTAAGATCCTCACCTCGAAAAACCTGGTCCCCTGGCAGGTGATTGGGATGAATATTGCCGCATTCGGCACGGCTGTCTCATTTGCTAAGTTTATTTTCCTACCCCATACCTCAGAGCTGTCTGAAAGCAAGGTAAAGCCTGGTTTCTGGCCTGCCCTGGTCGTGCTGCTCAGCGGGTTAGTTTTTGCTAACGCCCTTTACTACGATGCCTACAGCTTGAGTAATGTTGTCAAACCTCTACTCACGATCGCGGCTGGCTGGCTGGCCTATCTTTTGGTCTTTCAAAAGCTGTCGATCAAACTGTCTCGTGTGCCTGAGCAGTTTGAGAACCTAATTGGGGTGATGAGTCTGGTATTACTTTTCTTATTTTTGATAGTTGGACAGGATTGGCTGGTGTACTGAGAAGGGCCGTAGGCGTTCTGAATATCTCTGATGAGAGATGTTAGCGCTAGCGCTTTTACTTACGCTCGAATGTGCGTGCCAGAAGAAAGAAGGTTACTCTCATGAGCGTTCAGCGGATATCGGTTTGTCAGGTTGGTGACCTTAAGATAGGGGAAATGCAACAGTTCTCGGTTGTTGGCAAAGAGATTTTGCTGGCGAAGACTGAGCATGGGGTGAGTGCGATCGCCGCTCACTGCTCTCACTACGGCGCACCGCTAGCCAAAGGTGTCCTGCACAACGGCCGCATCGTCTGCCCCTGGCACAACGCCTGCTTCAGCGCCGATACGGGCACTCACCTCAGCGCTCCCGGTCGAGATAACCTGGCCAAGTTTCCGGTCCATATCGAATCCGATACCGTCTACGTCGAGCTACCAGAAGAAATCACCGAGCACGTTACGCCACAGATGGCCGCAGCAAACTCCGATGCAGATCAGCGTACCTTCGCGATCGTTGGCGGCGGCGCAGCTAGCGATATGGCCGCTCAAACGCTCCGACAGAATGGCTATCAGGGCAAAGTCATTATCCTTACCGCTGAGAGCGAAATTCCCTATGATCGCACCAAGCTCAGCAAAGCCTATCTGCAAGCCGATGAAATCGGCGAAGTATCCAAGCTACGCTCCGCTGACTTCTACAAACAGTACGATATCGAGATCAAGACCTCTGCCGAAGTGACAGGTCTAGATGTAGACGCCAAACAATTGACCTATGGCGAAGGTGAAACGCTTCGTTACGATGCGCTTTTACTCGCTACTGGCGGTACCGTTAAACAGATTCCAGTTGACGGCAGCGACTTAGAGAACGTCTTCACCCTTCGTAAGGCAGAAGACGCCAAAGCGATTCTCAAAGCCGCAAAGCAATCGAAAAAAGCGGTGATTATTGGCTCCGGCTTCATCGGTATGGAGACCGCCGCTAGCCTCAAGCAACAAGGGCTAGAAGTAACTGTTGTTTCTCCTGACAAAGTCCCCTTCGAGAAAGTGCTGGGTGAATCAGTTGGTAAGCTGTTTCAACAGGTGCACGACGCCAACGGCGTGAAATTCAAGCTAGAGAAAAAGGCCAAAACAATCAAAGGGAACGGCAAAGTAGAAGCCGTTGAGCTAGACAGCGGAGAAGTTTTACCCGCTGACTTAGTAATTGTAGGTGTTGGGGTGAAGCCTGCAACAGACTTTGTAGAAGGACTATTAATGAATGAAAAGGACGGCAGCGTCCTAGTCAATCAGTACTTGCAGGCCAAACCCGATGTCTACGCCGCTGGTGACATTGCCCGGTTCCCGCACTTCATCACCGGACAGCCGACCCGTATAGAACACTGGCAGCTAGCCATGCAGCAGGGCCGAATTGCTGCATGTAACATGACCGGACAGCAGGTGATGTTTGATGCGGTTCCTTTCTTCTGGACCGGACAGTTCGATCTAAAGCTACGCTACATTGGCCATTCAGAGAACTACGACGATATTGTTATTCAAGGCAGCTTAGAAGACAAATCTTTTCTCGCTTTCTACGTCGAAGATGAGCAGGTAATGGCGGTTTCTGGCATCGGACGCGATCAGGATATTGCCGCCATCTCAGAGCTACTGCGCTTACGCAAGATGCCCGAAGCCAAGGAGATCAAATCTGAAGACTTTGACTGGATAGAGAAGCTCAAGGCTGCTTGAGCAATCTCTTCATAGCATCAGTACCAGCTAGCAGCAGCCACCACCGTCGTAGTGCCAAGTGGAATCAGTAACAACAACATCCCCAAGTTTCTCCAAGTTTTTAGCGGTTTTATCACAAACTGCTAGCGGCACACCCGGCTGAAGGATATGTCCGGCGTTGTCATCAAAATAGTCTTGCTCGCCTGCATAAACGGCCATTTTTCCAGTAAAAATGCAGGCACCGTCGTCAGCGATAGGCACTTTAAAGGAAACGCAGTCTAGGCTTTCTAGCATCAGATGCTGATCTAGCTGGTAGTTCTTTGCGTTCAACAGGCGGTAGGGACGCCGCGCTCTGACTTCTACCTGTCCAAAGCCCGCATCAATAATCTGTTGAACATAATCTTCGTAGGTGAGTGCGCCAGATAGACACATCGCTCTGAGTCGATCATCATCGCGTAGGTGTTCTGGAATCTCTCTAGTGGTAATCGGATCGCTCATGACTAGGCGACCGTTGGGCTTGAGTACTCGGTAAGCTTCTGACAAAGCTTTCTTGAGATCTTCAGGCTCGAAGATATTGAAAAGACAGTTTTGAGCTACGACATCGACTGAATTGTCTGGCATCGGCAGCTTGAAGGCGTCACCTTCGCGGATGCTGACAAAGCTAGCGTCGAACCAGTCGTTTTTCTCGGCGGCGGCTAGCAAATTTTGTTGAGCCGCGCTGCGCATCGACGCTACCGGATCTACGGCGATTACCGCCTCGGGTCGGCGTGAGAAGTAGGCAAACTGTAGGGCTTCTAAACCACCGCCGACACCAATGTATAGAACGGTCGGCTCACCAGTGAGTTCAGCCGGGTGGACAGTCGTGCCGCAGCCGTAGTTCATATTCTGCATCTGGCAGGGAACGTGAAGTCCGGGCATCTGCATAGGGGTGCTCTGTACGCAGCAGAGACCGACATCTGGAGTTTCGGCGACTTCTGTGTAGAAATCAGCAACGGCTTCTAAGTAGCTCAAAATAGTCTCGCGGTGAGTGGACTATTTCATCTTAATGACCTCGGCTGAATTTTGAATGAGAAAGCACGAAAGATCATAGGTAAACAAGAGGCGACTAAATCCAGTTTCAAAGCTGTCATTAGCGGATTAAACAAGCCACTGAGGGAATTGATAGCATAGGGCTGTAGCCAAATTCAAAGGGAATTGGGTATCGGCAGAATTGGATACCGGGTGACAGTCATGCGATCGCGAACACTACTACCAACCATAGGACTCCTCTGGGCGCTGGGTGCCTGCGCTAGTCCATCGGGCTCATCGAACCCTGACACGCTGCTAGGCGATCGCAGCACACCAGAGGCCGCCGCCACCACCGAATCCTGCGACCTTAGCAGCGCGCCGCTAGAACCGATGGCCGAGCCTGAGAACATGCCAGCGTTCGAGCAGTTTAACTTCCGGCCTGAAGGAATTTCAATTGAAGCCGACACCGTCACCTTCGAGACGCCCTACTACAACTTCACGTTTTGCAAAGGCGATCGCACCTGGTCTGTCACATCAGTCAGCAATAGCCAGGCGGATGAAGCAGAATTTGACTACGAGCAAATGCTAGCGGATATCGCAAATCCGGACTACAGCACTATCGAGATTGACGGAGAGACGTATGAGTATCGCGTTCGCTTGCAGGCAGAATGGCTAAACGAGCAAATAGCTTCTTCTGGCGAACCACCTTTTAATCCCGATGCCAGCGCTGAAGAAGTGGTTTATTTTGAGCTGAAGCTGCCTGACGGTGAGCTATTGAGCCAGCAGCTATACACTTTGAGCGATTTGCAGACGGCTCAGCTAGGGGCTTCGTTGGGCGTTCCAGAGATTGCAGGTGCGGTAGCGGTAGAAGACCAGCTGTGGTTCGCTGCGACAGCAGAGCAGGGGGAAGGCAACAGCGGCTTTGCGAGCCTAATTCACTACGACCTAGAAACCAACGAGCTGAGTGTGGATCAGCCTGCTGAGATACAGGGTAATCAGATTAGCGCGATCGCAGCTACCAACAGAAACAACAATCTCATCCTGTGGCTAGGCACTAAACGCAGCGGTGAAGGCAACCCCCATTTGCCCGCAGACGGCCTCGTTTCCTATCAGCCCGATAGTCAAGGGCTCACAACTTACAGCGTGGCAAACAGCGCCTTAGTCGGTGCTATCCCCTTTGAAATTGCGGTTGAAGAAGACTTTCTTTGGGTCGCAACCGGGGAGGGTGTCTGTGAAGTAGAGTGGCAAACAGTCGATAGCGGCGAGAGCTGGAACTGCTGGGAATATATGGCGACAGCCGATCTTCCCGCAGCAGGCGTCGATCTCTACAACAGCTTTCTAGCGACAGAGCCAACTGGCACGCTCAACCAAGATTCTGTAGAAGTCTTGTGGGTTAGTCAAACCTTCGAAGAGGCTGACGAACCAGCCGCCTTACGCTATGAGATCGCCTATGAGCCGGGGTTTGAAGTGCAAATTCCCCAGGGCGGCTACTGGCTAAGTAATGAAGTCGCGCGAAGAACAACTAAAGGAAATGATATTTTTTGGCCAGGTCACGCTTGGCACTGGCAGGGCGATCGCTTTACTCGTAGCCTAGATGAAGTCGCTTTGAATATGGTTGGTGGCGGCCCCCATGGCTTAGCCGATTCTAATACTCGTGACGGTTTCTACTTCGATAGCAACGCCATTAGAGGAGACTTCGATCTATTAGATATTACCTCGGACTCTACCAAAGTTCGTCACTACTCTGGCTGGGTAGACGGCAGCGACTTATTGGTATATCCCACTGTTGTCTCCGTCGATTCTTTAACGAGATCAAAGCCCAATCCTCTCGTTGAGATGGCCGCTAGCCTACCGGAATCTCCTGGTCCATAATCAAAGATCACAACAGGTAACTACGACAGGTGATCAGTGTCCTCTCTACAGCTAAAGTTTCAGTTTGAGCTAGATAAATCCGCACTGACTCGCCCGATGTGGATGCTTTGGATTCTATCAGCCGGACTAATTGCGCTAGACGGATTTGACTTTTTTATCATTGGCGTGGCGATGCCTTTCATTCAGCGGGACTTTGGTCTGAGTGCTGGATGGGTAGGCGCGATCGCAACGGCTGCTTTAGTCGGCGCTTTGATCGGCTCGCTTACCCTCGGGCCGATTACCGACCAAGTGGGCCGTCAGCGCATGTTAGTGATTGACATCGGACTATTCATCGCAGCGTCTTTAGGCACTGCCTTTGCCTGGAATGCCGAATCTCTGTTGTTCTTTCGCTTTTTGGTTGGCGTAGGCATTGGCGCAGACTACCCTATCAGCGTCTCGTATATTACTGAAAATATTCCTACTCGTCTACGGGGGCGGATGGTGATTGGCGCATTTAGCTTTCAATCGGTTGGTGCTTTGCTCGGAGCACTAGTCGGCTGGCTAACGATTTGGATTTTCCAACAGAATGCACCGGAGCTAGCAATTACTTACGCCTGGCGGTGGATGCTGGGTGTAGGCGTTGCCCTATCTGTACTGGTCGGCGGCCTAAGACTGTTGTTTCTATTAGAGAGTCCTAGCTACTACCTAGCAAAGGGAAACTATGAAGCGGCATCTAAGGCGGCGTCTGAACTATTAGAGAAAGATATTCTGCTCGAACCAAAGGCTGTTGCAGAAGGCGTTGAAATAACTAGTAACAAGCTAGAGAAGTCGCTAGGCTATCGCGATCTCTTTTCAAGCACGTACATTCGTCAAACGGCGCTAGCGTCCGTTCCTTGGTTTTTACAAGATATTGCAACCTATGGCGTTGGCATCTTTACGCCGACTATCATCGCGACGCTCGCTTTTGCAGAAGAAGGTGACTTACTGATTCAGGAAATGGCTTCAGCAAGAGGGGCTGCTGTGGTGAATGTCTTCTTGGTGGTGGGGTTTGCGATCGCCATTCTCGCAATCAATCGCATCGGTCGCATCTCCCTTCAGATTCTCGGCTTCATCGGTATGGCTGTGGGTCTCGGCCTACTCTCGTTCTCTGGCTCTAACGCTCAAATTGGACTACTGTTTGCTGGCTTTATTCTGTTCAACATCACTATGAATCTCGGACCGAACTCGACTACTTTTCTGCTTTCCGGGGAAGTGTTTCCGCCTGCGATTAGGGCGAGTGGCGCGGGATTGGCGGGGGCGATCGCCAAATCAGGCGCTGTACTAGGCGCACTCAGTCTGCCTGTCCTACAAGAACTCATCGGCATCAGCCAACTGCTTCGGCTACTCGCTGGCATTTGTTTGCTTGCAGCAGCAGCTACCTTCGCTCTACGTGCAGCCATTCCTCAAGCAGATCAATACCAATAAATCGACAACAGACGGTCTAAACTATGGTTCAGCATTTTGACGCGATTGTCGTAGGTGCGGGCGGAGTCGGCAGCGCAGCGGCATACTATTTAGCAAAACTAGGACAGCGCGTTTTACTCATAGAACAGTTTGAAATCAATCACCAAAAGGGCAGCTCCTATGGCTACTCCCGCGTGATTCGCTACACCTACGATAATCCTATCTACATTGAGTTGATGCGCTCGGCCTATCCGCTTTGGTTCGAGCTACAGGCAGAAGCCCAAGAGCAGCTATACATAAAGACAGGCGGACTGGACTTTGGCTTTCCGGACGTGGACACATTTCAAGCGCTCAAAGCCAGTATGGATAAGGCCACACTGGACTACGAGGCGCTAAGTAAAGCAGAAATCGCCAAGCGCTATCCGCAGTTCACACTCAAAGAAGGCATGGCCGGACTGTTTCATGCTGATTCTGGACTTCTGCGAGCGTCTAGGTGTGTGCTGGCTCACTTGCGGCTAGCGCAGGAGCGGGGGGCCACAGTGATAGATCGCACACCAGTGGTAAAAGTGACGCCTGGTGAAAATGGCGTGGTCGTAAAGACAGACAAAGAGACGTTTAGCTGCGATCGCATCGTCCTCACCGCCGGTAGCTGGGCCAAAGGTCTGCTCGCCGAGCAGGGCATCGACTTACCGCTAAAGATTATGCCTTGTCAGTTCGGCTTCTATCAGCCAGAGCAGCCCGCCGACTTTGCACCCGGCACCTTCCCAGTCTTCTTTGCTCATATGAACGGCAGCTACGGCGAAATGCCCTACGGCATCCCCCACGAAGATGCTAGCATCGGCGTGAAAATCACCACCTTCTACGGCTGGAACACAGTAGATACGCCTGAAGAAGTTGACTACACCCCCAGCCAAACCTGGACAGAAAATATCCGTGGTTTTGCCCGTGAATACATTCCCGGCGCGGCGGGTCCGCTACTTAGCACCCGCCGCTGCCTGTACACCGTCACACCAGATAAAGACTTCGTTATCGATTGCCATCCTGCCTATCCGCAGGTTGTGATAGGAGCAGGCTTCTCAGGGCACGGCTTCAAGTTCACAACGCTGATGGGCAAAATGCTAGCGGACATAGCGACCGAGGGCGCTACGGTACATGACACTAGCCTGTTGAAACTAGATCGGTTTTAGCTTCTCTGTATCCATGCGCAGATCTCGGGGTCTGATGCTGTCTAATCTTGCTGCCATAGCTGACGAATGCCATCAGGGAGGAACGGAGCAATCTCATCGATTCGCGCTTGAGGAAGCTCATCTTTTGTGGCAGAGAAAATGGCTTTTGTAACCGCCTTAGGATCGGCATCCTTAGGCAGTGCGCCCTCCTGCTGAAGCCGTAGGAAGAACGTCTCTGCACTGATAGAAAGCTGTCGCAGCGGACTAATTCGACTAAAGAAGGCAACCATTACATTAGGGTCGCTCCACAGTTCAGCCATTGATGTTTCTGCTCCAGACGCTTGCCCCTCAAACTCTGCTTCTAAACGTTCGATTTCATCTGTAGGCATCAGATCGCGTAATAGCCGGAAAACGACCTTAGCAGCAACCTGCGCTTGATTAGTTTCATTCAGGGGACTATTATCGACGACCTTTTCTAGAAAAGGCTTTTGCTCTGCAGCCGTTGAGCTAGCCATAAAACGCTTTTTCACTCCTGTATTTGTACACTACTAGAGGATAAGAACTGACACAGTGCTTTTCGTCTTTCTATTGAAGGAAGTCTAGCTAGCAAGGCTCATACTAGCGCCCAGTTTATTGGCAAGTTCATTAGCAAGTTCGAGGGCAATTCAAAGTTGAGCACTAAAACCACGGAAAATCATCAAATTCAGTGGATACTATAGGACTGGAACTTACGAAGAAAGCGAATAGGGAATGGATTTTATAGCGTCAGGGAACTCTTGCTTGGAATGGCAAGGCGATTGTTTGGTAGTCGGGCTTCTAGAAGAGTCGCTGCCGTTAGCAGGTATCCTGTCAGACCTAAACGATCAGGTAGACGGCTTGCTGCAAACGCTGATTGACGAAGAGTCTTTTGAGGGCAAAGTAGGCACGAGTGCAGTGACCCGACTCGGTTCCCAGTCAAAGGTTAAAAAGATCGGCATTGTTGGTCTAGGCAGCTCCGATTCTATGGGCTTAGAGAGCCTGAGAAAAGGAGCCGCCGCTGCTGCTCGCCTGTCTCAAAAGGCGAAATGCCCTGTACTTGGCATCAGCTTTCCAGTCTGGAACAATAGCCCGGAACTGTCCGTTCAGGCGATCGCAGAAGGCGCAATCCTGGCGCTCAACCAAGACAGCCGCTTCAAGTCTGAGCAAGACCCGCAGAAAACCAAACTTTCCGCTATTCATCTGCTGTCTTTTGAAAGTCAAGAGGCCGCTTTAGAAGTAGCAAGAAGCGTCTGTGATGGTGTGATCCTAGCTAGAGAGCTAGTCTCCGCGCCGCCCAACGTCGTCACCCCCGAAAAGCTAGCTGATACAGCCGCTGAAATTGCCAGCGACTACGGCCTCAAGCTAGAGATTCTAGAGCGGGCGGACTGCGAGGCACTGGGTATGGGCGCATATTTAGGCGTAGCCCAGGCCTCAGACCTGCCGCCTAAGTTTATCCACCTGACCTATGCGCCTGAAAATCCTAAGCGCAAGCTGGCGATTATTGGCAAAGGACTGACCTTCGATTCAGGTGGATTGAATCTCAAGCCGAGCGGCTCGGGCATCGAGATGATGAAAATTGATATGGGCGGAGCGGCGGCTGTGCTAGGCGCGGCGAAGGCGATCGCGCAGATCAAACCCGACGTGGAAGTGCACTTCATCAGCGCCGCCGCCGAGAATATGGTCAGCGGCCACGCCATGCGTCCCGGTGACATTCTCACCGCAGGCAACGGCAAGACCATCGAGGTCAACAACACCGACGCTGAAGGTCGACTTACCCTAGCTGATGCGCTGATCTTTGCAGACAAGCTTGGCGTGGACGCGATGATCGATCTAGCGACGCTCACCGGAGCCTGCGTTGTCGCGCTAGGCGATGATATTGCTGCGCTTTTCAGCCCAGACGAACAGCTAGCTCAATCGCTTTCTACCGCTGCTGAGCTCTCTGGCGAGAAGGTATGGCGCATGCCAATGGAAGAAAAATACTTTGAAGGACTAAAATCTGTGGTGGCAGATATGAAAAACACTGGACCTAGAGCGGGCGGGTCAATCACAGCGGCCCTTTTCCTGAAGCAGTTTGTAAAAGAGACACCCTGGGCACATATCGATATCGCTGGTCCTGTTTGGACCGATAAAGAAAATGGATACAACAGCGCGGGCGCGACTGGGTATGGCGTACGGATGCTAGTGGAATGGGTGAAAGGAAACTAGACTAAACGACCGTTAACTTAGAGTTGAGGTCGGAAACGGCCTCTAGGCCAGTAGGCTTGGAGGCGAGCTTTTTGATGGGCAATTCTTGGATAGCCGATTGCTTAAGCGCTGATTTTCTGATTTTCGTCGTCTTTAGAACGGGGATGTCCTGTCGACAGGAAGGGCAAAACCAGCTCAGCTGGTGCTCCCGAAAATGTCTAAGTAGTCTATCGCTACAGAGCGGACATCGATGCGGTGCGCGCGAACTGTCTTGGTAGTAGGCCATAGGGGGTATACCGATAGTGTTTTAAAATGGCTTTTCCAAACTGTACCCGCGCAGGCTAAACCGTACCCTCTGATACCGGGGGTGACTTGCCAGAATCTGTATAGACCTTTAGAGCGAGATTAGATAGAGCGAGATCAGAGCTTCCGTCGTGTTGCATCACTCTACGGTCAGGAGACTTGACTGACCATGAGTCAAAAATTAGAATGGTCACCGTCATCTATCTATTGTGACGCTACGGAATTAGGGATTTTTGCTGTAGGGGCAGATAAAAGAACCGCACCTACAGCAGAAAATGGCACAAATAAAGGAGATACTCTGGGCTTGAAAGAGCCGAGCTGTCGCTTTTTTCAACTACAGGCAAGCGGTTGGCCCAAAGATTGGGCATACCAAGAACTACACATCAGTCGACCTACAGCCGCACTGAACGGCTGCACTGAAACGCTTGAACGGCTGAACGATGGCGCGGAGCCACGCAGAGCTGCCGTGCAGAAAAACAACTCATACAAAAAGATAAGCCATGACTACCAACATGATTTTTATTGACCCCCATATTCACATGTCTTCTCGGACAACCGATGACTACACTGCCATGCAGAAGGCTGGCGTTGTTGCTGTCATCGAACCAGCTTTCTGGTTGGGTCAGCCCCGGACCAATATCGGCAGTTTTCAGGACTACTTCAGCAGCTTGGTAGGTTGGGAGCGGTTTCGAGCCACGCAGTTTGGCATTCGTCACTACTGCACCATCGGCCTCAATTCTAAGGAAGCGAACAACCCAGCCTTAGCGGAGCAGGTAATGGAACTGCTGCCCCTCTATGCTTGCAAAGAGGGTGTGGTAGCCATTGGAGAAATTGGCTACGACGACATGACCGAGGCGGAAGATAAGTACTTTCGCCTGCAACTAGACCTGGCAAAGGAACTCAACTTGCCCGTCATGATCCACACCCCTCACCGTGACAAAAAGGCTGGCACCTCTCGGAGTATGGATGTCTGTTTAGAACACGGCCTTGCCCCTGCTCAGGTTGTTGTGGACCACTGCAATGAAGAGACAGTGCAAGAGGTTCTAGATCGGGGATTTTGGGCTGGCTTTACCCTCTATCCCAAAACCAAGATGGGCAATGCCCGCATGGTGGACGTGGTGCGCCATTACGGATGTGAGCGAATCATTGTAGATAGCAGCGCCGATTGGGGCGTGAGCGATCCGCTGGCGGTGCCTAAAACAGCTAAGTTGATGCTGGAGCGGGGTATCCCCGAAGCGCATGTTCGCGCTACCTGCTATGAAAATGCTCTGGCGGTCTATAGTCAGAGTGGTCAGATAGATGAACAAGACTGGCTGAATCCTCTACCTAGAGATCAGCGCATGCTGTATCAGGGCAACTCGGTATTGCGGGGTCAAGAGCCTGTCGTAGAGACTAGTCGGGAATACTCCCTCATGATTGAGTAACGCCTGCGGTGCGATTCTGGCGATCGCACCTCTGCTAGTATCTAATCAATCCAGTGCTTAGCTCTTTCTACTGCCTTTTGCCAGGTAGCGAAGTCGGCCTGTGCTTGCTTGGCGTTGTCCGATGGTTCAAAGACGCGATCGATCTGACGGCTATCGACTAGCTGGTGATAGTCATCCCAAAAGCCGACGGCAAGGCCAGCGGCAAAGGCTGCGCCCTGGGCAGTTGCGTCTAGTACGGCGGGTCGCTCTACCGGAATGCCCAGCACGTCGGCCTGGTACTGCATCAAAAAGTCATTATTACAGGCACCACCGTCTACTTTTAGCTGTTTGATCGGGGTGCCAGAATCCTGGTTGATCGCTTCGACGACTTCTCTAGCCTGGTTGGCGATCGCCTCCAAAACAGCCCGCACCATATGCGCCTTCGTTGCGCCCCGAGTCAGTCCTAGAAACGCGCCGCGAGCGCCCATATCCCAGTGCGGCGCACCCAGTCCGCTCAGTGCAGGCACAAAATACACGCCGCCGTTGTCTTCTACCTGAGTCGCCAAGTCTGCAGTCTCAGCTGCGTCGTCAATGATGTTTAACCCGTCTCGCAGCCACTGAACGCAGGCTCCGGCGGTGAACATACTGCCTTCTAGCGCGTAGCCTAAGTCATAGCGCTCGCTCTCGGCTGAGTCCAGGCGACGGTGGAGAGCAGTTGGTTTTGCGATCGCTCTCTTTTTTCACCGGTATGGGCGACTAGAAAGCAGCCTGTGCCGTAGGTGCATTTGAGTAGACCAGGGCGATCGCACCCGTGGGCAAACAGAGCCGACTGCTGGTCGCCAAAGACCGCAGCAATTGGCACTTCCACCCCTAGCAGCTCAGCATTGGTATGGCCAAACACGCCCTGACTAGGCTTGATTTCTGGCAAAATCTGAGCCGGAATGCCAAACAGCTCCAGCATCGACTCATCCCACTGCTGCGTGTCCAGGTTCATCAGCATCGTACGGCTAGCATTGCTGTGGTCAGTCGCATGGACCTTACCACCCGTGAGCTTCCACAGCGCCCAGCTATCGATTGTGCCAGCCAGCACGTTGTCTAGATCGACATCGCCTACTTGGCCTAGCAGCCAGTTAATCTTAGAAGCCGAAAAATAGGCATCTAGAAATAAACCTGTCTGCTCATAGATATCTTTTCGCGAAGGTTCTAGCGTCTTACAAAAATCTGCCGTCCGCCGATCTTGCCAGACGATGGCCTTGTGCAAAGGCTCACCAGTCGTTTTATCCCATAGCAAGCAGGTTTCTCTTTGGACCGTCAGTCCAATCGATACGATGTCTTTGGCTTCGACGTCAGCGTTTTCAAGCGCTGCACCCATTGCCCACTGAACGGCTTCCCAAATCTCAGTCGCATCATGCTCTACCCAACCGGGCTGAGGGTAGTGCTGGGTCAGTTCTCGGTAGGCTTGGCCGACGATGCTGCCAGAGTGATCAAAGACGATGGCGCGATTGCCAGTAGTGCCAAGATCGAGAGAAAGGATATAGGGCATGGGTAAGATTTGGGTGGGTTGTGGCTTCGGCTCCGCCAGCGGGAAGGGCTGGATATAGAGGGATGGGTGAAGTTTTAAGCTTTGCGCTTATCGAAGAGTTGTCTCGGCTAAGTTACGGGTCACATCATTACTTCAAACAGACCGATTAAGGTACCGGCGGGGTCTCTGAAGTAGGCGACTTTGAGAGAAAATTCGTTGTTTTGGGTGGGCGGCTCAGCAAACGCAACGCCTGCCTGACGAAGTTCGTGGTAGATATCGTCTAGGTTGTGAACGTTGAGAATCAGTCCAACTTTGTCTTGTGCGCCCTCGGCAACAGTCAGATTGCTAGTACGCAAAATCTCAGACATCTCCTGCCTTCGAAACAGCGAGATGCGGACGTTGGCAGTAATTTCAAACTCGGCATAGCCTTTCTCAATTTGCAACGCAATCGGGCTGAATTTCAACACATCCTGATAGAACTGAGCACAGGCGGCAATATCGTCAACGAATAAACGAGTGTGAGCGGATCGAACTTCCATGTCGCTTGAGCTTTGTTTCCAAAAGGGTGCCTTGATTATTTCTCGATTCCGAGACGCTAAGGGACTAGGTTTGAGGAACTTAATATAGGCAGTGCCGAGCGTGGTTTGCTCAATCCGTCGGAATTCGCATAGCCAGTGGCTGTAGTACCCGCTAACACGACTTGCTCAAGTTAGACGCTATCCAATCAAGCTATGCCAAATTCTACGTCCACTCATCAGTCCGCCCAGAACCAGTCCGCTATTACTCTATAGCTTTGGTCACTTGACTGAGGTACAGTTTCTAGGCTGAAAGCCTTATGTCGCAACAGGTCAAGTGACGCGCCTGTACCGAATGCATCCGGTACAGGCTATATCGACCTCGATAGCAACGCGTCCGCCTTTGGCAATTGTCCTACTCTCAGCGGCCTACTGCACTTTCTTTCTGGTCATGCTGGCAGTCGCCTATACCGGACATTTGCCCGTTTCTGAGATTTCAAAGATTCATAATTTTGATAAGTTCGGTCACCTGATCTTGTACTGCATCCCAACGTATCTAGGCCACTGCCTGTGTCGGGGCAAGCACATCAAACGAATTATTCCTGTGTTCCCTGGGTTTTTCACGCTCTTCACTATTGCCGAAGAGCTAGTGCAAGGGCTATCCCCAAACCGGACGCTAGATGCGGGCGATATGCTGTGAGCCTGATCGGCATTGGCGCAGGCTATCGGCTAGCCCAGCGCCAAATCAGACAAATCGTAAGCGCTACCAGGTGACGTCCTGCTGCATTAGCATCCGCGCTAGCGCCTGCCTCATTAACCTCTACCAAAAAACCGTTTTAGCGGGTTGGAGGCAATCATTCTAGAGGAACGGGCCGTTTTCTTTTTGGCCGCTTGAACTGAGTCAGCATCTGTGAAGATCTGAGCCGCTCGCTCGCTGATACTGGTTTCTCGTTCTCGGCCAGTTGAAGAGACTAGGGTTGCTTTTGGTTCGTCGTCGCCTGATTTCACATCCGACAGCGCTGCCTGATAAGCCTGGTTCAAACTAGGAATGCTAGAGGCGATCACGGGCAGTTCCATTACCCGACTTTCTATGTTTTGACCAATAGCAGTAAGCTGCGCCTGTAGTCCACTGGGCAAAGATTCTTCTTGTTCGCTCAAGGCGGTCATAAACGCGGTTAGCTCTTTTTCTTGTTGCTCGCTAATAGCCATATCTTGAATTCTCTTAGCTAAGATATACGGCAGACAAGATAAAACCCGAAGACTCTGCCCCAGAGGGTTAGTAGTCTGCTTATCCTTCAATATTATGGAACTACGGGAAGTTTATGCGAGTGTAGGTTCTAAGATCTCTCTTTCGATAGAGCGACTACCATTCTCTTTCTCCGATGCTTCTTCTGACGCTTTCAAGAGGCGGTAGCGACCGCACAGGCGGAATGACGTGGCGATTGACGATCGCTTTGTGGCTTTCTTGCTGAGTGGCGATATCGATTGCGATCGCAGCAATCTGCACATCCAAACAGCCCATCGGCACCAACAGCTCCGTACTGGTTTGCAAATCACCTAGCGCATCGGGCCTTAGGTCACTCAACAGCTTCGGTTCACCCACAACAGTCCGACTCTGACGATCGATCATCCATAGCTTAATGAACGGCTTGAACACCGAAGGCCGAGTCCGTACCGTGATCGTCACCCTATCGCCAGCGACTAAATCACCCATCGGCACACTGATAATTGGCAGCACCATCTCTGGAAGTTCTTCCAGTCTCTGCTTGCTGCCGCGATGAAGTGCGATCGCGCTGGTAGAATCCGCAGAATCTGTTGGTGGAACAGGCGCTGTTAGTAGCGACTCTGGGAGTTGGGCCGCGCGAGCCGCTTTAGCCTCAGCCTGACGCTGGCGCAGTCTGGCCAAGCGTAGCTGCCGGTTCCTATCGGCTTCGGATGTGATAGGTAGGTCGATAGTAGGTTTTGAAAGAGGCGGGCTTAAAAGATCGTTGCTCTGCTTGTAAGATACTGGCTCAGCAGGTATCAGCACAGAAGGTACTGGATCGGCAGGCACTGGTATAGAAGGTGCTGGTAGAGCCTTCCGGACAGGCGGTGACAGGAGAGAAGGCAAGAGACTAGACGGTTGAGGACCAAGCGGTTCAGCTATGACAGCCTCGTCTACAGCCTGTTTTTCAGTAGAGGGCTCGTCAAAGATGACGACTTCACTATTGGCAAGGACCTCGGCTTGAGTAAATGCCTGCGGTCCCTCTGAAACCACGCCAGCAGCTTGTATATCTTCTGAAAATTTGTTGGCTTGGTTGACCTCATCGTGGGTCAAGCTAGACAGCCGCTGCATGAAGTGGTCTTTTAGCTTGAGCGATCTAAAAGCAGCCTTGGCAATCTCCTGTTTCTGCTTTTGCTTCTGATCGGGGTTGTCCAGTTCTGTGGAGTCCGGTTCTGCGTTTTCTGGCTGGTCAGAAGGCTCTGATTCGACTGATAGAAAGCGGCGATCGCGCGGCGAGCTAAAGGAGTCAGCAACCGGGACAGTAGGCCCCAAATCGTCATTAATATCTTCTAGCAAAGCCGCAATTTGGGCAGTTTCAAGATCGTCATCTTCGATACTAGTACCCATAAACTGAGCAGGCTTAGCGACCATCGGCGGCAGACTAACCGCGCTAGGTTCATCCCCAGCGGGTGAGGCTAGACTAACTGCGCTAGGTTCATCCACAGCGGGTGAGGCTTCTGGGTGCGATCGCGCTGGTGGTGGGTCACTTACAGTCAAAGGATTAGCCGAGGGAAAACTAGGCAGGGAGATCTGACTGTGAGAAGAAATTCCTAAATCTGTCTGGTCGAGCTGTGTAGATGAAAAAACACCCACTGCTGGAAAAACGCTGCGAGCAGCACCGTTTAGAGGCGTTGTTAGAGGCGTTGTTAGAGGCGCTGTAGCAAACACTGACGATTCAGCCTCAAACTCGCTGAATCCATCGGCACGCTCTCTGTCAGCGACATCATCTAAAAGTTGAGAAATTCCTGCTGTGATGGCGAAGGCCGCAAAACTAAGCACAGCGTTCGGTGTCTTAGCGTCTAAACTTTCAGAACTATCAGAGCTAGAGGAAGAACGCAGCGAGACCTCCCCCCAGACTATCTGCGTGGTGACCTGAGCAGGCAGCTGAATTTTCACCTTGAAGTCGGCAGGCAGCCGATCTAGATTGATTGGTCGATGTGCCTCCATAATTGCTTGACCCGTTTCCGGGTTTTGCAGGCGCAGCCATAGCTGACTGTCATCTCGATTATCGATAGCGGCTAGATCGGCTAGGGCTCGGACCTGTCCTACGATGACCATAGGTCGATTGCTACGCGCAAGCAATACCTGCCGCTCTAGGAAAATGCCGTATGCTGCGCCTCCGTCTTCGACCAACTCTCCAGCATGTCCTTCAGTATCTGACGCTTCAAGTGGCAAGCTACGTAGACTGTTTTGCAGGCGCGCGCGTGAGTGTTCTTGAGCTTGCACTAAAGGCAAGTCTGGATTAGCTAGCGCTAATGACCCAGACTGGTTTCTACTATTCAAAGCATCTGGGGCTAACGGCGGTAATCCAGCAGTCCCGTTTTCTTCCACAGATCTAAAAACCTGTAGCTGCACACTGTATTGCCAACTATCCATACCAGCAGTATCGTTCTGGGCGCTACAAGTCAGCTCCCACTGCCCAGCATTTAAATGCACATAGGGAATGACAACCACTAGTCCAGCGCCGTTTGTCTGGCTGGCGCGGCGACGAACTCGCTGGCGCGGTGGCGCTTCTGTGGTCACTAGCTGACTCACTCGGATATCTACAGGAGTGTTGGTTCGGTCAGTATGGGCTACGACACGATAGCGACCCGCCAAGATCTCTACCTGATGGGTTTCTAGCGGTAGCCAGGTATCATCGCCTTCTTTCTGAATTAGAAATTCCCAATACTTCATGTTGCTCGCTTCACAAGGGCCCAGAATGCACAAGATAGATTACGTCGTATAGCAAACACCCGTGCGACCTGTTGGGTGTCTTAACTGCCGTACGCTCCTCAAATTAACTTTATTTGATACTTTCAGCTTTCCCAAAACCAGTTTGGTTTAATAGGTCCACAGTTGAATGTATCAAACATTACTCTTGGTAGTCGGTCGAGATAGTGACATCTAGCGTCTCGTCGTCAATGGCTATGTAGAGAATGTTAGGTCGACAGCAGACCTGACAGTCTTCGATATAGGATTGGCTACCGCCAGCGCTGAGATCGATAAAGGTAGTGCTCGTCTCACCACAGAAGGCGCAGCAGTATTCAGCAGTTGTTTGCATGGGTCAAAGGTTCGAGCGAGGTAGCCTCTACGGAGTCTTACATAACACTTAGCACCGCATTTAGACCTGTATCAGGTGATCACGGTAGGCTGGTCGCGACCGGTCAGCGCCTGAAGTTTGGAGACCTGATCGGCGATGACGATTAGGGGCTTTAGCGCTGCTTGCGGGTCGACATCGTGTTTGGTGGCATCAGGCTCATAGCTTTCTAGGTAAAGTCTGATAGTTGCGCCTTTGGTGCCTGTGCCGGATAGACGAAAGACGATGCGAGAGCCATCGGTAAAGCCAATGCGAATGCCCTGCTTCTGGCTAACGCTGCCGTCAATCGGATCGGTATAGCTAAAGTCATCCGCATAGTCGACGGTATAGTCGCCCAGCGCGCTGCCGGGAAGGGTGGAGAACTGCGATCGCAATCCCTCTATCAGCTCATTCGCCTTGGCGCTATCTACCCCCTCATAGTCATGCCGCGAGTAAAAGTTACGTCCGTACGTTTTCCAGTGCTCGACCACGATATCTTCGACCGACTGCTGCCGCTCCGCCAAAATATTCAACCAGAACAGCACCGCCCATAAGCCATCCTTTTCACGCACGTGATTAGAGCCCGTGCCAAAGCTTTCCTCACCGCAGATAGTGATTTTGTCCGCGTCTAGCAAGTTGCCAAAGAACTTCCAGCCAGTCGGCGTCTCGTAGCAGTCGATGCCTAGCTTCTCGGCCACGCGATCGGCGGCTTGGCTAGTTGGCATGGAGCGGGCTACGCCAGACAGGCCGTCCTTGTAGCCAGGAACTAAGGTGGCATTAGCGGCGATTAGAGCAAGACTGTCGCTGGGATTGACGAAGAAATTGTTGCCGAGGATCATATTGCGATCGCCATCTCCATCCGAAGCCGCCCCAAAATCAGGCGCATCCTCTGAGAACATCGTCTCTACTAGATCATGCGCATAGACCAGATTCGGGTCAGGGTGTCCGCCGCCAAAATCTTCTAGCGGCTCGCCATTAGTCACCGTCCCAGCCTTTGCCCCTAGCGCCTGCTCAAAAATCTGCTTGGCATAAGGGCCAGTCACCGCATGCAGCGAATCCATACACATACTGAAATCACCCTTCAGCAGCGCCGCAATCTTGTCGAAGTCAAATAGCTGCTTCATCAGCTCGATATAGTCCGTGACCGAGTCAACGACTTCAACCGTCATTCCCTCAATCTGACTCGTGCCCAGACCATCGAGATCGATATCTTCAGTATCAGTAATCTTGTATTCGCTGATCGCCTTACTGTTTTCAAAGATGGCGCTCGTCACCTTCTCGGGCGCAGGGCCACCGTTAGAGACGTTGTATTTAACGCCAAAATCGCCTTCAGGTCCGCCGGGGTTGTGGCTAGCCGATAGAATAATGCCACCAATCGCATCGTATTTACGAATTAGGCAAGAGGCAGCGGGCGTAGAGAGAATGCCGCCTTTACCCACTAGGACTTTGCCCACACCGTTGGCTGCGGCCATCTTCAAAATAGTCTGAATCGCCGGACGATTATAGTAGCGACCGTCGCCACCGACCACGAGCGTTTTACCCTGATAGTCTTCGAGGCTGTCAAAAGTCGACTGAATAAAATTCTCTAGGTAGTTCGGCTGCTGAAACGTAGGAACTTGCTTACGCAGGCCAGAGGTACCTGGCTTCTGGTCATCGAAAGGGGTGGTCGAAACCGTTTTGATAGACATTTTTTGCAGGTCGCCGATGAGGGCGTATCAAAAACTACAGAAGGGCCGGAAGAACCGCATCTGCAACTCATGATCTCACATCTGCGGATTGTTAAAAAATCGTAAGGCAAAGCAGCAGGCAGAGCAGTATTGTGGGCGACACCCTGTGCTCAACCTCCAACAAAGACATCCGTTTAGCCGGGCTCTAAGCGCACTAGACGGCCATTGGATTCGTCCGTCAAAACGTAGATAAATCCGTCTGGACCTTGAGCGACTTCTCGCACTCGCTGCCCGATATCGATAGGGGTTTGACTTAGCACAGCGCCCGAGTCATCTAGCTGAATGTGTTGGATAGACTGTGAGACCAAGCCACCTGCGAACAGGTCGCCCTGCCACTGAGGAACCAGATCGCCTCGATATACCGCTAGTCCAGAAGGGGCGATCGCAGGCGTCCAGACAATTAGGGGATCCACCATACCGGGGCGCGATCGCTCTGATGAAATCTCCCCACCCGAATACTCACGGCTGTGGGTCACCAGCGGCCAGCCGTAGTTTTCACCTGCGACTATCCGATTCAGCTCATCACCGCCACGAGAGCCATGCTCTGTCGCCCACACCTGACCAGTCGCTGAATCAATAGCCACCCCCTGAATATTACGATGACCGTAGCTCCAAATCGTTGGATCCGCGCCCGCCGTATCGACAAAGGGATTATCCTCAGGGGCCGATCCGTCATCGTTGAGTCGTACCAGCGAGCCCAGATGACTGCCTAAGTTTTGAGCCTGATTGCGAATCAGTTCGCCCTCCAGCGTTACCGGTGGATTGCCCCCATCACCAATCGAAGCTAGCAAAGTGTTGTCCGGCATCCAGACCAGCCGAGAGCCAAAGTGCTGAGTCCCCTCTTTCGTCCGGTTCGCCTCAAAAATGACCTGCCAGTCCGAAAGGGCACTTCCGTCGAACCGAGCACGAGCGATCTGCGTACGATTAGCAGAACCTGTACCGTCAGCGTAGGTAAAATACACCCACTGATTTTCGGCAAACTGTGGGTGAATAGAAACATCCATCAGGCCGCCCTGTCCCCGGTTGAACACATCCGGCAGTCCGGTTGCAGGTGTCGGGTCTAGCACCCCATCTCTAATAATGCGTAGTCGCCCTGGTCTCTCGGTTACTAGCAAAGTATCATCTGGCAACCAGGCGAGCCCCCAGGGATGCTCTAGCGACTCCACTAGGGTGACCACTTGCGGTGTAGGAGTCTGCGCGAGCAGTTCAGGCGATCCGCTAGGAGCAGCCTCTAAAGACGCTGCCTCTGGCACTGAGTTTGAGGATGCTGCATCTGAGGGTGCTGCGTCCGAGGGTGCAGTTGCAGTACATCCAGACAGCGTCAAACCTAAGAGTAAGGAGCCAGCTAAGCAGAGATGACCATACCTGAGACTTTTCATAGTTAGACCGAATTGAGATTCTCGTAAAACAGCAGTGTTCTGTCCTACATTTTTCTGTTTCACCCTTTATTTAAGCGGATCTTTGATACTTCGACATTGTTTATGAGAGGAAGGTCGAGACTAGCTACGGCTCAAGCCGAAGCCGCTAAAGTCGCTTACTTTGTCTACGGGAAAGGCCATTATCCGGCTCGGTTAAATATGAGTGACTGCTATTCTTATACCTTTGTACAAACAACCGGAGAGCCGCTTTTGTCCAAAGGCAACGACTTTCCACAAACAGCTATTTTCGTTGTTGTCGAATGAATCGGAGCAGCATGTAATGATATCTCACAAAGTGTGAAGCCTTCTGAGAAGGCAATTATGAGCCATGATTTGAGACACACCATTGGCTACGGTTCAAAAGGTCTAAGTTTTGAGACTGTAGATTATGTCAAAAAGGAAAGACAACATCACAGACTGAGATAGTAATCCCATTCGCTCTGTAAAACGTCTCGGACATTGTCATCTGGATTTAGCCTTCTTGCAAAAGATAGTCCTGAGAGGTCAATTGTATTTATGCTGAGTTCATCTGAATTTGACGATGCCTCCTGCCGAAACTCAAGTGAATACATGGAACGATCTCTGAAGGACTCACCTTTTGCTACATACCAAGACTCAATCACCACCGGAACAGATGAAACCACATTATTGAGCATGAATTTAGTTCGTAAGTCATCTATCTGACTCATCGCAACTACAATAGCTGTTTTTGCCGGAAAAGGGATGTCAAAGTCTGGCGATTTGATTACCGTTGCAGAAACCCCAAAACCAGGTGGGAAATGCATAAATGCTTTTTGCAGTACAACTTCGTCGTCTACAGATTTCACACGGTTAGAATCATTTTGGGTTATTTCTAGAGTCCATGTGGCAGTTCTACTACTCAGGAAATCTTTCTCTGCAATAACTGTGGCTCTTTCTGCCTGGGAACAACTCCTTATCGAAATTATTAATGCGAGTGCTGCTAGAAAAACTGATACTGCTGAGAAAATCAGTTCAAGCTTGTCTTTTTCGACTTTCATAGAATAGAAGGCAGAATCTACCAGAAACTTAGGAATATAGTAGCTGTTTGGACGTAATGCAACGAAAACTTTGGGGCTTTTAGCAAGCCAAGTAGTGCATCTCAACAGTCCCAAAAACCTTCGTTTTTTGGACTTCTGATTTATTACCGCTCATAGAGTAGAAAACGTAGGTGTGCTATGCCTTTGTAGCTTCGTAGCATGTCTTATAAGCGAGAGCTGCTACGAGTTTTGAGACAATTCTATCGCTCCGAAAACCTTGGTGAAAGCACGCTAACCGCTTTGGGTACGACTGCAAGCTAAAGCTTTTGGCACATCCACACACTAGGAATCTGTACCGTAAAGCCAGCTTTCTCGTAAGCTCGACGCGCTGGAGCATGACTTAGATCTCCGCCCGTTGCAACCGTTGCGACTTGCATTCCCACTGCCTTCATTTCTTCAACTGCAAAGTTATACATGACTGTGCCGATACCTTGTCCAGCTTGCTCCGGATCAACAGCATTCAGTCCAATCTCACCAACCTGCGTATCTAAGTTGAGTTGAATTGACACAAATCCGACGATAGTGCTGTCTACTTCAGCCACATAAACCTGCCAGTCAGAGTCAGGCGCAAGAGCTGAGGCGAGAAGTTCGTCCTGCGCTCTATCTTCAGCCGCTTGAGCCAGCTCGTAGATCTCTTCTCCTAGAATAGAGCGGAATGAGGCAAAGATAGGCACAAACGCAGCTTGGCGTATAGACTCTAGCCCAGTTAGATCTTCAGCATTAGCTGCGCGCATCACAACGTTCAAATCAGAAGCCGTTATTGTAGTTATGCTGAAGAAGGTAAGAGAACACTGTGGTATTAAAAATACTTCAGACTAGGTGATCGCACGACAACGCCCGCTAACTGGACTCAGGCTTCCAAAACTTTAAGGCGCTAAAGATGCTGAAGTCGCGAAAGTTGTATGTCCATACAGGACAGAGGTATTGAAGATCTGTCAGCATCACAGTGGCATCTTCAAGCGAACCTTGCCACTGTGGTAGTTGAGCTATAACAGTTTGTAGTTGGCTGAAGGCTTCTGCATCCATCGTTAGGATGTGGAGGCTATCGTTCATGGTCAGCAAGGTTTTCTGAGCAACTTCCGGTCGAGTCCTTTGCAGGAGCCATTTATAGACCTCAAAGACGATAGGCAGCGGGGTCACCAAAATCGTCTTGTTTTGGATGAGTTGCCTGAAGCCATCAACACATTGCTCATGGAAAGTATCTTTGGCATAGAACAGGGCGATCAGCGGGCCAGCATCGAGCACAATTTGCTTCAATCTTAAAAGTCCTCGGCATGTTCAGCCGCGCCTCTAGGCGCTTCGGTGACGATGCCTGCGAGTGCAAGCAGCTTAGAGCTGTCCTTGGGCATCAGCCGAATCTGTAGGGCGTCTTGAATCAGCTCAACGAGTGTTTCTGTCGGATAGTTTTCTAGATAGGCAGAGAGCTGCGCGGCTAACTGATCAGGGAGTTCAATGGTGAGCTGTGTTATACGATAGTTTTCCTTGCCTATCAAGACGTTCAGATAATGAGCTATGTAGAAGGGTCGTCTAGGCTCAGTGTATCGCAGCGACTATCAAAGGCCATATCCTACCCTGCAATCAGAGGTGCCGAGGTTTTTAGTCGGGCTTTTAGTCAAGCCCAACGAATCGCAATTAGTTGGCTTTGAACGGTGCGATCGCCCTTCTACTTGACCAACGTCAATATCTCCAAATTTGTAATTGCCCTAAAGTGGTCAGCCAGTACAGGCATTGTTCAGGTAGACAAAAGTGATATTCTCATGGCAGGTGCTAGCTAGCTGATACCCGTCGTCATGAAGTCTTTTGCTGCAACCACTAGAATTGCGCGTTCTCCAGAGGCGATTTGGGCTGCGCTGATGGATGCGAGTAGCTATGCAGACTGGGCGACTGGCGTTCATCGCCTTGAAGGACAAATAGAGAATGGCGCAGTCCTGAAACTGTTCACAGCCTCTAAACCTGAACGCCCAATGAAGCTCAAGGTCACTCATCTAGAAAGCCCTAAAACGTTTACCCTTAGCGGTGGGCTACCGCTCAACCTTTTTAGAGGCGATCGCACCATCACCCTAACGCCTCAACCGGACGGCACGACTGAGTTCAAGATGCGTGAAGTGTTCAGCGGCTTCCTCTCTCCGATTATGGGCCGTATGATTCCCGACCTCACAGAATCGTTTGAGACATATGCCGAGGCGCTCAAGCAAAAGTGCGAGAGCTGAAGGTTCTAACATCTGATATAGACTACACCGACTGCCTTAGCGTTAGCATCAGTTCTATCTATCGCACTTTTGAGGCAGCGCTCATGTCATCCGGATCAAACCAATCGCTAGAAGGCAAGGCCGTCTGCACTCTTTGCTAACAGTCCGATGCCGTTTGCTTGATATCACCTCTTCCTACGTTTTCAACAAAGCAGTGTAGGCAATAAAACGACTAAGCCGCTCTTTCGGAGTGTCATCATTTTCGGCTAGATCTTGTTCGGTTCTTGATTCTTTGACTGAGTAGTAGCTTGGTATGAAGAACTACTCTATATGCTGCAAAGATCATATGAATATGGCATATGCCTATCTTGAAGAGAAAACCGAAGGGCACCATAGCGGTGTAGAACTGTAGCTTTCTATTGATAAGTTAAAGAACACTAACAAGACAATCAACGCACTGCATAGCGAGAGTAACTTTCTAAGAATAGTTCCCTACCTGTTCCTGTGACTCGCTGAGTTCATACCGAGCAGTAAGTTACAGCCCATCATTGAGTGCGAGCTCAACCTACGTGAACCTTCTGTAGGTTGAGCTGCTATCGATCGCATTTAGGAGCGAATATGCCGACTCATCAATTAACGTTTAAGCCCACTAATAATCTGAAGAAAGCAGCGTATGAGCATTCCCCTTCATCAGCTCAGTCATTTAGTCTCCAAGAGATATTAAATCGATTTAGCCAAAACGCTCTACTAGAAACAGAAATTACTGCGCTTTACCAAAAATCTGCAACAACTATAAAGGAAGCTCTACAGATTCCCTTCTGTCGCATTTGGCAAGTTACGTCTGATGGCTATAGGCTTCAGCAGATAGCAGGAGATGTAGATCCCAATACCAGTCAGGCTGTTGCTCTACCAACCTTTGAAACACTAGAGGCCGCAGAACATCCGCTCGTCTCAGTTCAGCAGAATTTGTTTATTCCTGCGCCTTCCCAAAGCCACAGTGGGGTAATCACTCAAATTCCTGGACAGACACGTTGGATAGGCTGCATTGAAGTCCATGCTTTCGACACTTACGACTTCGAGTTAGAAGCGGTTCATTTTTTGCAAACGGTGGGTCATATTCTGGCTAATGCAACAGAGCGACATCGTTTAGAAGCGTTGACAAGCGCTCAAAGTCAGATTCTCGAAAAAGTAGCGGCCGAAACAGACGCTACTGAGGTTTTCAATCATCTATGTTTGTTGTTAGAGCAACAGTTGCCTGATGCCTACTGTTCTGTTCTCATACTAAACTCAGAAACTCAGCAGCTGGACGGTGGGGCTGCGCCTACCTTACCTCCGGACTATGCTAAGGGCGTTGATGGCTTACTTGTAGGTGAGTGTGCTGGCTCTTGCGGAACGGCAGTCTACAGAGGTGAGCCTGTATTCGTAAATGATATTGCTAGCGATCCGTTGTGGGCACCATTTCGAGATTTTGCGCTCTCACATGGCATTAGGGCTTGCTGGTCTACTCCCTTTTTCTCGAAAAGTGGAGAGGTCTTAGGAACCTTTGCAATTTCTCATCGAGCGCCCTGCCAGCCTACGATCTATCATCGTGCTGTTCTCAAGGCAGCGGCTCACTTAGCGAGCATTACCACCGAAGCCCATCGAACCCAGTTGAGTCGTCGGCAGCTACACAAGACACTAGAAAATCAGGTAGCTAGCCGTACCGCTGAGCTGCAAACGACGCTTCAGAACCTACGTCGCACCCAATCTCAGCTGATTCAGTCAGAAAAGATGGCAGGTTTGGGGCAAATGGTTGCGGGCGTTGCTCATGAAATTAATAATCCAACTACTTTTATTGCCGGAAATCTAGATTACGTTGAAGAATACACTCAGGATCTTTTAGAACTCGCTCGATTGTGTGAAAGTGAGCGAGCGAGTCTATCTCCTCAGCTGGTAGATAAGATAGCGAACATGGAGCTTGAGTATGTCGTGGAGGATTTGCCTAAAGTCTTAGCGTCCATGCGTGTAGGCAGTGACCGGATTACGGACATCGTACTAGGACTGCGCAACTTCTCGCGTTTGGACGAATCAGAGCAAAAGCCTGTTGATCTACGTGAAGGTCTAGAGAATACTTTAATGATTTTGAATCATCGTTTGGTTGAACAAGGCGATCGCCCTGCGGTTGAAATTCACTGCCAGTATGGTCAACTTCCTCTAATTCCTTGTTTTGCTAATCAGCTAAACCAGGTGTTCATGAATATCTTGACCAACGCTATCGACGCCCTTGAAGAACACCGCATTCCAACTCCAAGCATCACTATCCGCACTGAGACCAAAGCTGAGCAAATTGTTGTTCGGATTGCTGACAATGCTGGTGGAATCGAGCCAGCCATACAAAACCGCATCTTTGAACCGTTTTTCACAACTAAAGCGGTTGGAAGCGGCACTGGATTGGGACTCTCGATCAGCTATCAGATTGTAGTGGAACGGCATCAAGGTCGATTGATCTGTTTATCCCAACCAGGTCAGGGTACCGAGTTTGTGATAGAAATTCCATCCCAGCGATAGCTCTTGTTTCTCGACTAGGTGCGAAAGATTGGCTTGTATGGCAAATAGTAGCGAGTAGCGAACTTCTGCAATCGGCCTTTCTATTCCAGGATATCTACAGTATCGCCGACTCTTAGCCACTTTTCCTGTTTAGCAGTGGACTCTTGAATGAGGTTCTGGCCGAACCAGATTGCTCTGTCCCAGGAGCGATAGGTTGATAGTGTTGCTGTCGGTTCTTTGGTGCGATCACCTAAGCTCTGGTCCACATTCGGGATCGAGCACCTAGCGCAAGGCTTAGCCACTTCAAAAACCACTTCTCCAATCCGAATCCTTTTCCACTCATCCTCAGCATGGGGCGCAATATCGCCACTGACAACTAGGTTTGGTCGAAATCGATTCATGGGTACAGACCCAGCCTGTCGATCGACTAGCCTTTGATTAAGTCCTGCTAGCGAAGCTTCTGATAGGAGCAGGTAGGGATAGGCATCGGCAAAGCTGACAATTTTCTCGGAGCCAAATTTGCCGTGATCGACCGGGCGCTGACTGGTTTCTGGCATGTAGACCAGTTGGCAAGGCACGCCAAGGAATTGGCTGAACCAGTCGTCGGCGTCGGTGCCGCAGGATAGGGCAGTAGTGCGATCGCCCCAAACCTCCACCGTCATCGAGACATCATCTGCTCCTGGCTGCTGCACTTGCAAAGTAGACATCCCAGGGGCTGTCAGCATGAGCTGCTCCCTGCTGCCTACGTTTTCTATCGCGACCTGCACCAGCGCCATTCTAGGAAAGCGCCGCTGGGTCATGAACTGGCCATCAGCAGAAACCACCATGTAGCGGCGATCGCCCTGTAACCCCTGAGGCGTCAGCGCGGCAGTATCCAGCGAAATGCCCGCTGTCGATTTGACCGGATAGATATGTAGCCCGCTAAGAATGATTTCTGACATATCAACTCTCGTCAATTACAGCATCGCGATCTAGCAGTAGCAGATTTCGCAGCTGATCGGTATCTAGCTCTGTCAGCCACTGTTCACCCGCACCCACGACCTGCTCAGCCAGCGCTTTCTTGCTGTTGATCATTTCGTTGATGCGCTCTTCTAGGGTGCCGGTACACACAAATTTGTGAACCTGAACGTTTTTAGTTTGGCCAATGCGAAAGGCGCGGTCTGTAGCCTGATTTTCAACGGCAGGGTTCCACCAGCGGTCGAAGTGAAAGACGTGGTTGGCACGAGTCAGGTTTAACCCGACGCCGCCTGCTTTGAGTGAAAGGATGAAGATTTTGGGACCGTTAGGATCGAGCTGGAAGCGATCAACCATTTCTTCGCGCTTGTTTTTGGAGGTGCTGCCGTAGAGGAATAGCGATTCGGTGCCAAGGCGGTGCTCTAGGTGACGGCTCAGCAGTTTGCCCCACTCAGCAAACTGGGTAAAGATAAGTGCGCGATCGCCCTCTGCCAGCACTTCTTCTAACATCTCATCCAAACGCTGTAGCTTACCCGAGCGCCGCGCCTTGCCCAGGCTGTCTTGCTGAAGAAACTGGGCCGGATGGTTGCAAATCTGTTTGAGCTTGACCAGCAGGCCCAAAATCATGCCGCGCCGCTGCACGCCTGTCGCTTCGTCGATTTCGCCGAGGGTATTGTCTACCAGCTTTTGATACAGCCTTGCCTGCTCAGCAGACAGACCACAGAAAACGGTCATTTCCTGTTTTTCCGGCAGGTCTTGGATGATGGTGCGGTCGGTTTTTAGGCGGCGGAGAATGAAGGGTTGGACGAGCGATCGCAGTGTCTTGAGTGAGTCCGTATCCCCGTATTTTTCAATTGGCGCAGCAAACCGCCGCTTGAAGAAATTCAGCGGACCCAAGTAGCCAGGATTGAGGAAGTCCATAATTGCCCACAGCTCAGACAGGCGATTCTCCACTGGCGTACCCGTCAGCGCAATTCGAAACTCACTTTCGATTTCCCGTACGGCTACAGACTGCTTTGCCGTCGGATTCTTAATATTCTGCGCTTCGTCAAGCACCATACCGCGCCACTCGACCCGCTTGAGGTCCTTTAAATCTCTCTGCACCAGGGTGTAGCTCGTGATGACTAAATCTAGCTGCTGAACCGCCTTCACTAGCGCCGCCCCCTTCGGTCGCTTGTCCCCGTGATAGACCAAAGTCTTCACCTGATTCGGGGCAAACTTGCTCACCTCACGCTGCCAGTTTGTCAGCACAGAAGTCGGACACACCAGCAAGACCGGACCGCCTAGCGCCTTTTCTTGCTTCAGATATAGCAAAAAGGCAATCAGCTGAACGGTTTTACCCAGACCCATATCGTCTGCTAGACACGCACCTAGTCCCCACTGCTCTAGGAACGAAAGCCACGACACGCCCTTGGCCTGATAGGGACGTAGCTGTCCGGCAAAGCCCTCGGGCTCCGTCATCGGCTCTAGGCTCTGATTCCCGGTCGTCATAGTGGTGATCAGCTCATCTAGCTTGCCAGAAGCGTCGAACTTCACCACTGGCAGCTTGTCAATCAGCTGATTGTCGCCCGTACTAATCCGCAGCGCTTCTTCTACCGACAGCTTTGTCTGCCCCTTTCGCTTCTCAAAAAAGTCCTTGGCCGCTCGCACATCCTGCGGACGCAGCTCTATCCACTGACCGTTGATTTCGACCAGCGGCGTTCCCTGCGTAATCAGCTCATCAAATTCTGCCCTGGTCAGAATCTGACCGCCTACAGATAGATCCCACTTAAAATTCAGCAGGCTTTGCAACCCCAATCGCTGCGTCTTGGGTGGAGCCGTTGCGCTGATCTGCAATCCCAGGCGGCTAGCGCTAACCTTACTAGGATCAACTAGATTATCTGGCAAGATTACGCCGAAGCCGCTGTCCTGCAATCGCCAAGCGGTTGTCTTTAGAAACTGAAAAGCTTCAATCGGACCCAGCACACACTCAGTCGGGCTCGGCTCTAGCAGCGTTTGTTTGATCGGCTCGTACAGCCTAGTCGCTCGGCCCAGCCCCCCTAGCAGCGTTTCTTGAGGCGCTTCGATAGTTCGATCCTGATAGGAAAGCGCGTCGGTAGGATGCTGCCAAACCAGATCGGCATCTACTTTATAGCTATTGTCATCAATCGCTTGAAGGCCGTAGCGTAGGGTCCAGTCTTGCGTGTTGGGAGCGGGTGGAAAGAGCTCAAAGCAGGTGCGAAAACCCTCTACGGTGTCGGTCAGGTTTTGTAGCGGGGCGGTCCAGGTATTGATGGCGTCATTGAGGCGGACTACGCCGACAGGGGTGCTTTCAAAGTGAGGATCGGCTGCGCCGAGAGCGTCGATCCACTCTTGCAGGGGCAGATCTTTGCTCAAAGGCGCTGTATTAGACAGGGTGTTATCTTTAGCGATGCTGCGCACTTGGGCATCGACAATGGTTTCTAGAAAGCTACGCACAAGCCACTCGTTAGAACGAGGAATATTTACCTTTAAGGCGGACGCTTTTTTGGTGGTTGGCTCTATGTAGCTGCGGCAGATTAGGGGAATGCGATCGCAAAAACCCTTCAGCCTAGTCTGGTCAGTAGCGCTATCGAGCAGTAGCTGCCAGGATGCGATCGCTCCCTTTTTATCCCCTCTTACGACTGGCACAAACTTCCCCCGCGCCAGCAAGTCCAAGCACCACCGCGTCAGATGAGACCAGTAGCGCAGGTCGTCGCCAACAAAGCTACTCACTTCTGAATGGCCCAAAGGTAGCGCTGTCAGAAATTTAACCGTAGTCGTCGCCGCTAGTAATCCGCCAGATACCTCCCAAGGATGCAGCGCCGATACGGCCTGTAGGGCGGTAGAGAGCACAGGTAGCACGCTAGTTGGCTGACCTGCTGTCTGCTCAACTTCATCCTGATCTGACTCAGGTGGGCCTGATTGGTCAAACAGCGTGGGCAGGGCCACCACTCTGGAGTGCCAGTTACCTGCCTGCTTAGCCTTACGACTAGCCTGCTGTATCTCTGTCTGCATCCACGACAGGTCTAGCTCATCACTTTTCTGAAAGCTGCCCTGTAGCTCAGCTTGCGATAGCTGATATGGCTGGACAGCTGGCTTAGGCTGCGTATCTAGATCCGCAGAGTTAAGCTCTGATAGCGGCGTCGGCTTAGCCTTTCGCCAGGTTTCTCCCCATAGAAAGAACTGCTGCAAATCAGGTAACCAGTTGCCGTGTAGAGTTGCCATAGGCAAAGACGCTCAGGGGTATCTAAGTGGAGTATCTAAGTTTAGAAAAAATATAGAAAAGAGGAAGCGGAACCCAAGCCTTCAGGCTTCAAGATTTGGATTCAAACTGTTCGTAGGCCGCGACGATGCGCTGAACTAGGGCATGACGAACCACATCTGCTTTGGTCAGCTCACAAAATTCGATGCCTTCAACATTCTTCAGTATCTTTGCTGCCATTGCCAATCCCGACTGCTGATATTGCGGCAAATCTGTCTGAGTCACATCACCAGTGACCACCATGCGCGAGTTGAAGCCTAGGCGAGTAAGCACCATTTTCATCTGCGCAGGCGTAGTATTTTGCGCTTCATCTAGGATCACAAACGCATTACTGAGGGTGCGCCCTCGCATATATGCCAGCGGCGCTACCTCAATCACCCCTTTCTCCATCAGATATGGAATCCGCTCAGGATCTAGTAGCTCGTGCAGCGCATCGTACAGAGGACGTAAGTACGGATTGACTTTCTCTTGCAGGTCACCGGGCAGAAATCCTAACCGCTCTCCTGCTTCTACCGCAGGCCGGGTCAAAATCAGCCGTTCGTATTCTTCGTTCATCAGCGCTTTGACAGCGACCATCGCAGCTAAGAACGTTTTGCCTGTGCCCGCAGGCCCGGTACAGAACGTCAGATCGCTAGTGCGCAGCGCCTTGATGTATTGCTGCTGGCGAAAGGTTTTGGCGCGAATGATCTGTCCGCGACGGGTAGTAGCGACAATATCCTTTTGGATCGACTGGAGCTCTTCGGCGCGGTGAGTGTCTAGCGCGTGAATCGCGGTGAGTACATCGGTGACGGCGATCGCCTGCCCCTGACTCCAAGTCGGCTCTAGGGTCTCGACAATTCGCTTGACCCGGTTCACCTGATTTTCGGTCCCGGCAACGCTGAGCTCACTGCCTCGCAGCACCACGGTCGCTCCTGTCTGCTGAGCAATCCGTTTAATATTTTCTTCTCGTGGTCCTGCTAGCGCGATCGCATTTTCAGGACTCATCAAACCGAGCTTATAATTTCCCATCAAGAACAAAGGGCTAAGACAAAAGGCTAAGCGATACAAGTATCCTCAGCCTAGCGCTTCTAAGCGCACTCAATCAGTCTTTGGCTTTGGCTTCTTCTTCGGAGGCGGAGGATTTGTACTGGCTCTTTGAGGCGGCTTCCTATCTGTGCGATCGCGACCTCTACCGCCGCGATCGCTGCGACCTCTGCCACCGCGATCACCGCCGCGATCAGACTTCTCCGGCCCAGGCTCACCAAACACGCTGAGATTAACCGTCATCTCCTCAAGCTGGCCAGCCACCATAATCGTCTGACGGATCGCCTTAATATTGCGACCGCCTCGGCCAAAGACCCGGCCTTTGTCTTCCTCTTCATTAAAAGCAGCTCGCAGCCAAAGCTTTTTACCACCAGAGAGCGATTCGATATGGAACTTTAGCTCTTCTGGCTTATCCAGAAAGGGCTCCATCAGATAACGTGCTAGGGCTTCGTAATCAGCCATATCTTTTGTCCTAAATCGAATCAGAAAATCAATGAAAGCAACGCTCGAAAAGCTGCCTCTGAAAAGCCCGTGCTAGCTGCCTAGCTGCTCGTACACGTTCGCTTTCTTTAGAATGCTCTCAACTGTCCTAGTTGGCTGAGCGCCATCTTTTAGCCACTTTACAATTGCCGGGACTTCCAGACGGGTCTCGTCAGTTCTAGGGTTATAGAAGCCTAGCTCCTCTAGCGGACGACCATCACGGCGATCTTGCGATCGCATGGCGACGATACGGTAGCTAACTTCGCGCTTTTTTCCGTAGCGCTTTAGTCGAATTTTGATCATTGGCAGGGTTCAGACGGCGTAGCCGAGCAATTAATAACGTGAACTAGTAGGGCAGCTTAGCCGTAGACTTTGGCTGTAAATAAAACGGCTGTGAGTAAAACCAGGCTGCGAACAAAACGAAAAGTAGATCGGAGCAATCGATTTTAGCACTCATTCAGCACTCACAGTAAAGTCAGGCAAAGTTTTCTCTGCCTGTTCTCTACAGTCTATTTGCTCCTGATCAGCCAAGCCCAACCAATCGTGGGCGAGAAAATAGCGTCAGTTAATCTTCGTGGTCCTCAAACGGGTCGCCAAGCTGCTTGGCGGGTGGCCCAAACGCAGTGTATACAGCAAACGCAGTGAAGGCAAAGACAATCGTTCCTACAGAGACAATAAGAACTGTTGCAGAATCTAAGTTTTCCATTTAGTTTTTTTCGTGATTTCCCTTATGATATTACAGAATATAAAGTAAAAGTTTACCTCCCGATCTCCTCATGGCACAGCGCACGAAACTGGGCAATCTCCTAAAGCCTTTGAACTCCGAGTACGGTAAGGTCTCCCCTGGCTGGGGAACAACGCCAGTAATGGGCGTATTTATGGTTCTCTTTCTCGTGTTCTTGCTGATCATTCTTCAGCTTTACAACTCCTCTCTCATTATCAATAACGTCGATGTGGACTGGAGAAGCCTCGGCAATTAAGAAGTTTTGGGCAGATGAAGTCTTAGGCAGAGGAAATCTCAGGCAGAGAAGAGCTCGCTGACTAAAGAAATTTCAGCCGCAAGCTAATCAGCTAAAGACTTTTTACCTGAAATCAGCATTTTCTGAGATTTAGTAGAGGGCAGATGCGTTATGCATCGGCCCTTTATAATTTCAGGCAATAGAACGCGCATTGGACAAACAATAATGAACATCTTCGGAATCGGTCTGCCTGAGATGGGCCTGATCATGATCGTGGCCCTACTAGTGTTTGGGCCAAAGAAACTACCAGAAATTGGGCGCAGCTTAGGAAAGGCGATGAAAGGCTTTCAAGATGCCACAAAGGAATTCGAGACTGAATTCAAAAAAGAAGCAGAGCGGATCGAAAAGACGGTGGCAGAGCCGATGAAGGCAACTTTGGAAAAGCCTCGGGCCATTGCTCCGGACAAAGCCGCTGAAAAGGATGACGAGCCGACTGAAGCAGAGATTGTTGAAGCGTCTGAAACCGAAGCAAACGAAACGAAAGTCGCTGAAACTGCGGACGAATCGCAGCCAGCATAAGAAAATATGGCAGGGACACCCCCAGAAACTCAGAAGAACTCCCAGCCGACTGTCGAAGCGCCTGCGCTTGTGCTGCCTAGACTGATTGTCGGTTTAGGTAATCCCGGCCAAAAGTACGAACGCACTCGGCACAACATCGGGTTTGAAATCGTTGATGCGCTAGCCAAAAGCTTTGCAGATGTTTCGCTAGCGGAAAACAAGCGCTTTCAGGGCATAGCAGGCGAATTTCGCAGCGCGGGCGATCGCATCGTTCTGCTGAAGCCGACTACCTACATGAATAAATCTGGTCAATCAGTCCGAGCCGTTTTGGACTGGTACAAGCTAGAGCCGACTGCCGTACTGGTGATATACGACGATATGGATTTGCCGACTGGCAGGCTGCGCATACGACTATCCGGTGGAGCGGGCGGACACAACGGCATGAAATCAATTATTTCTCATTTGGGCACGAAGGAATTTCCTCGGCTAAGGATAGGCGTAGGTAGCGCGGATAAGAATGGCGATCGTGATGGCGCAGTCGTCTCTCACGTACTGGGCCGCTTCGCCCCAGAAGATAGAAAAATCGTTGATGCCGTTATACCAATGGCAGTTGATGCGGTTGATATGAGCCTCAGAAAAGGCGTAGAGCGCTCAATGAACCTCTACAACGGTCGCGAAGTAGAGCTGTAAATAGCTGCCGACCGAGACGCATACGATATTTTCGTTCGGGCAGACGTTGATGACCCGCCTGCCATACAGCTATACAGCCAGGTGGGGACAAGAGAAGGCATGTTGCATTTCGATATAGCGGTAGCCAAAGACTAGTCAGACTACAGCAGGTGCTGAAATCTTTCTTCTTTGCCTAGCGCCTTGACCGCCTGCTTGATCTCCTGAGTGCGGTCTTTTTTCACAATCAAGGTGGCATCGCCATCGCGCACTACCACAATGTCTTCTAGTCCGATGGTGACTACCAGCTCGTCAGGATTAGCGCTGTACAAAATGCTGCCCACGGTGTCGATAGAAACGTGCTCGCACATCTCTACGTTTTTATCTTCGCCCTTTAGCAGCCTTTCAATCGCATTCCAATCGCCCAAATCATCCCAGCCAAAGTCAGCCGGGACAACGTAGGCTCGGTCAGTTTTTTCCATCACCGCGTAGTCGATGCTGAGCTTTTCTAGCGTGGCGTAGGCGTCTACTCCTTTTTCGAGTAGGGCGGCGGTCATCTCGGAGGCGTGGGTTTTGAGTTCGGTCAGCATCACCGATGCAGGGAAAATAAACATGCCGCTGTTCCAACTGTAGTTGCCACTATCAAGGAATGATTCGGCGGTGGGCTTGTCGGGCTTTTCTGCGAAGCGGCTGACCTTGTAGGCGGGTAAGTCGCTGACGCTGCCCGCGCTGAAGTGACCAATTGGTTCGCCTTGCTCTATGTAGCCATAGCCGGTAGAAGCAAAGGTGGGTGTGATGCCGAGAGTCGCGATCGCACATTCACTCACAGCCAGTTCTGTCGCGGCTCGTAGCGTATCGCAATAGCGAGCTTCGTCCGTAATATAGTGGTCCGCTGGGAAAAAGCCGCAGATGGCATCCTCACCATAGCGCTTAGCCACTTCGATAGTGGCCCAGGCAACCGCAGGCGCAGTATCTCGGCCCTGAGGCTCCACTAAGATATTTTCAGTCGGCAGCTTCGGCAGCTGTTCTTTAACCCCGTCGGCTATTTGGGCAGAAGTAATTACGAATAGATCTTCCCAGTTGGCTAAAGGCAGCAATCTATCGGCGGTGCATTGCAGCAGCGATCTATCGCCCCCATCTAGGCATAGAAATTGCTTTGGCCGCTTTAGCCGACTCACTGGCCAAAACCGTTCACCTTTTCCGCCCGCCAAAATAATAGGAATGAAACGAGCCATACTCTCCACCATGCCTTCGAAGATTCCGAATCATACTACCGCTCGCTCTCTAACAGGCGGTAGCCCATAAGCTACAATTCCCTTAATAATTGATTGATGAGATGCGTACCTTGAAGGTATCTTCACATCTCATAGCTGATTTTTTGGCGGAAACTGTTTCACAGACGACGAGTCGTGTGAGCATTGTCCTGTTTAATTTAGATTTCTACTTAGTCAACCTCATACGCCTCTCAGCATGACCACCCCGCCCCATGAACGAGACCATAGTGCTGAAGCGCCATCTTCTACTACAAAAGCAAGTTCAAAATCATCTTCTCAGTCAGGCTCTAGGACAGAGGCCAAGTTAGAGTCTAGAACAAAGCATAAGCCAGCCAAATCGCAGGTGATCGCACCCATCGAACGCCAGCCTACCGCCGTAACCGTTTGGCAGCCAAAACCCAAGCCACATTCTAGAATCCGACGACTATTAAGAAATACGCTGCTGGCTGGAACCTTTGCTGCGACTGCTTTGTTCACGGCTGGATTGGGTGCGATCGCCATCATCACTTTTCCGCTGCCTCGTCAGATTAGCGGTGAAACCGTTGCCCCGCCCCTAAGCGACCTATGGCGCTCCGGCTTTCGCTATCAGGTAGCTCGGCCAGTCAATATTCTGGTGATGGGCCTAGACGAAGCTAGAGATATAGAAGGCGCAACACCAGACGACCTCGTAGGCCGGACCGATACGATGCTGCTCGTTCGCGTCAATCCAGAAGAAGACACTGTAAACGTGATGTCTATCCCTCGCGATACTCGCGTAGAGATTCCAGGCTATGGCATCGACAAGATTAATGAAGCCAACGCAGAAGGCGGCGCAGAGCTTGCAGCTGAAACAGTTAGCTACAACTTCAGTAATGTAGAAATTGACCGATACGTTAGGGTCAGCACTACTGCGTTTAAGGAGATTGTCGATTTAGTTGGCGGTATTGAGGTGCTAGTGCCTAAGGCCATGCAGTACGAGGACAAAACTCAAGGGCTTGTCATTGACTTAGAACCTGGGTTACAAACGCTAGACGGCGATCAGGCAGAGCAGTTTGCTCGGTTTCGCCAAGATGCCTATGGGGATATCGGCAGAGTACAAAGGCAGCAAATTCTACTCAAATCACTACGTCAACGGCTGACTAATCCCGCCGTGCTGCCAAAATTGCCGCAGATTGTGCGCGTCTTGCAAAATCGCATCGATACCAATCTCAGCGTAGAAGAGCTGTTAGCACTAGCAGGCTTTGGGCTAGATCTAGAGACTCAAGACTTGCAGATGGTGATGCTGCCGGGCCGATTCAGCGACCCAGAAGAATATCGCGCCAGCTACTGGCTGTCTGATCCGACCGTCAACAGCGAAATCATGCGCACCTATTTTGATGCGGACACGGCCGAATTTGTGAGCGATGCAGATATCAGCTACTACGCCCCGCCCTCTGACTGGGCGCTCAGCAACCTCAAGATCGCGGTACAAAACGCCACCGACGAACGATATGCTAGCTCTTCTATGGCCGAGTATCTAAGAGATCAAGGCTTTGCGGATGTGTACGTTGTTCCCAACTGGGCCGAAGTGGACCAAAAGACTTCAGTAGTGGTGCAGCGCGGCGATATGGGCAGTGCCAGAGAGATCCAATCCATCCTCGATTTGGGTCAGGTCGTCTCCGAGTCTACAGGTGATATCGACTCTGATATCACTATTCGAGTAGGCGAAGACTGGCTAGCGCAGATCGATCCAGACTGGCAGCGCCTTCCCTATGATGGGCCCCGATAGCCCAATGTGTCTATTATTCAAAGATACGAAATAAGCCCTCGGAAGCACAGCCTCCGAGGGGCTTTATTGTTTTTATTGCACCTTCGAAAATGCTAGAAAGTGGACCTTACAATTAAGCTAGTCACAAGTTGTTACCAGAGAAGAGGAGTCGCCTTAATCTTAAGTGCTACGTGGCAGTAGCGCTCCTAGCTATGGCTACCGCCCTTGACAGTTTCAGCCTGCTCGTCAGAAACAGATTGAAACAGATTGAAACAGATCTGTAGGAACAGTATTGGCAGAGAAGTTGTTAACGAGTTTCTTTTTCTGACTTGACTTACGCATGAAAATTTCTTTGCAAGTGTATTAACAACGTCAGCAGGCCATAGCACACGCATGCTCTATTACCTTCTTAGAGCAAGTTGATAGAACAGTCCTTAGAGAGAGGATAAAAGGTAGCTTTTGACATTAAAAGTGCCGAAAGCTTGTTTATACATCTTCGCCTAGCGCTACGCGGCACCGACAGGAACTTTTGCCTTAATTACAAATATCTTTTCAATGACTTCCTGCACGGCTTTGTCTGGTGTTGAGGCTCCCGAGGTCACACCCACTGAGATCTTGCCAGCAGGTAGCCAGTTCAATTCTGTCTCTAGCTGATCACTATGCAGCGGTTTGTGCTCGATGCGATTGCCAAGGTCGATGCGCTCGGCGCTGTCGATATGAAATGAGGGCAAGTCTTTCTCGATGGCAATCTCTTGTAAATGGGTCGTATTCGAGGAGTTAAACCCACCAATAACAACCATCAGATCTACATCTGCTTCTACCAAGTTAAACATGGCATCCTGGCGCTCTTGAGTAGCGTCGCAGATAGTGTTGAAGCTGTGAAAATGATTGTTGAAGTCTATCGGACCATACTTTTTTAGCATAGTGCGCTCAAAGAGCTTGCCAATTTGTTCGGTCTCACCTTTTAGCATGGTCGTCTGGTTGGCGATGCCTACGCCTTCTAGATCTCGGTCAGGATCAAAGCCTTCAGAATGAGCGTTGGCGAACTTGGCAAGAAAGGCTTCTCTATCGCCGCCGTTGAGAATATAGTCAGCGACATATTCAGCTTCGGGCAAGTTCAAAACGACTAGATACGTCCCGGCAAATGAGGTAGTCGCTACTGTCTCTTCGTGCTTGTATTTGCCGTGAATGATCGAAGTGAATTCTTTCTTCTTGTGCTTTTCTACGGTATTCCAAACCTTAGAAACCCAGGGGCAGGTTGTGTCGACGATGGTGCACCCCTTTTCGTGCAGCAGCTTCATCTCCTGCACGCTCGCACCAAAGGCAGGCAAAATCACCACGTCGCCCTGGCCTACGCCGGAGAAATCTTTTACTCCATCTACTACTTCAATAAAATGGACATCCATCGCCTTTAGCTGCTGATTCACTTCTGGATTGTGAATGATTTCATTGGTGATCCACAGCCGCTTTCCTGGAAAATGCTGTCTAGCTTCATAGGCCATCGCCACGGCTCTTTCGACACCCCAGCAAAAACCAAAAGATTCGGCTAGATGAATGGTGACATCGCCTTCTACCAAGAGATTTCCGTTGCTTCTGATCTTTTGGATCAGGCTACTTTCATATTCCGACTGCATCTGCCCGGCTACGTTTTCTTTCTCTCCAAACCCCTGGTTGCGGTAGTAGTTTTCGGAGTGATTGAGTTCGCGCTTAAAAGCTTTGGTATCCATGAGGTTATCAGCTCGTCTATCGGTAGCTTTTGTATAACCTATCGTACCGGGTTTGATAGCGGTCTATGGAAGTTGTGACTATTGAAGTTCTAGCTGGGCGTAGAGCGCGATCGCACTACGCCAGACCAGATACCCCTGACGATTTAGATGCAGACCATCGGTGGTCAGATCGGGCCGTAAGGTGCCCTCCCCCGTCACAAATATGGGATACAAATCCAGATAGTAGGCTTGATTGTCAGAGGCAATTTCCCTAAGCGAATCATTCATCTTCTGGATCCGTTCACTTGGCAGCGCTGCCAGCTTATCCCGGCTCTCCCAAGTCGAGTTCTCTCCACCGTGCGGCAAAATCGACTGAACGACTATCTGCGTCTCTGGATGTGCTTGCTTTAATCGCAGAACGATCTCTTTGTAGTTGGTCAAGATCGCTTCATCTGATTCACCCCAAATCAGATCGTTGATGCCAATCATCAAGAATACGGCTTCGACATTGTTGTCTTTTAGAAAGTCCAGGCGATCAAGCAGTCCTTTGGTTCTCTCTCCGGAGATACTCTGGTTGATCCATACCCGCCTACCCGGCATCAGCTCACCGGGAAACCACAGGCTGAGCGAGTCGCCTAGCAGTACGCTGAGATGATCCGGATCCTTGACTGCCATCGTTTTGGCGTCATCGGCTAGCAGCGCAAGCCACTGTTCGTAGCTGAGTTTGCGTCCGCCGCTGGGGTGGGGTAGCTCTGGAATGTTGTCTGCGATCGCCGCGTCGATTACCAAGGGATCGGTTAGATCTCTAGCCGCGTATAGCCCCTGAGAAGATCTAGATTGCTGATGTGCGATCGCCAACACCGTCGTAAACAGCAGCCCGTTCATCACTAGTGACAGAGCCGCCCAGCTTGGAATTCTAGTGAACCAGTTCAACACACGACTTTACCTTACTCAGACTGGAACTCCATCAACCGGCTGCACCCACAAAGCAATTTGCCAGATGCACTTAGCAAACTGCCATACCTTAGAAAAATTTTAATCGGAACCCAGCTCCCTGCCTAGCAAGAAGCTTTGTTTTCCGTAAAAATACCTGGCTGACAAGCATTAGCAAATACAGGCTTCCTACAGGGTTTCCGCAGCGTATCAGCGCCTACCTATAGCTTTTGTGCGCATACCGTCCCAAGCGTCTATACGTTGAATCGGAACAGCATCACATCGCCTTCTTTGACGGTGTATTCCTTTCCTTCGCTGCGGACTAAGCCCTTTTCTTTGGCCGCGCCCATTGAGCCCGAGGTGACCAGATCGTCATACCCTACCGTCTCAGCGCGAATAAAGCCGCGTTCAAAGTCCGTATGAATGACCCCTGCCGCCTGTGGTGCTAACATGCCAGCCTTAATCGTCCAAGCCCTCGTTTCCTGTGGCCCAGTTGTAAAGTAGGTTCGCAATCCCAACAAATCGTAAGTCGCTCGAATCAGCGACTGCAGTCCACCTTCTTCTACACCTAACGCTTCTAGAAAGTCCGCCCGCTCATCTTCAGGAATTTCTAGCAGTTCCGCCTCGACCTGCGCTGATACGATCACCACCTGCGCTTCCTCGCCTTCTGCATGAGCGCGCACTTCTTCGACCCATTGATTGCCTGCGGCCAGATCATCCTCAGAGACATTCGCCGCGTAGATGATCGGCTTTCGCGTCAGCAGCCCTAGCGGCTTAACCATCAGCGCCTCCTCATCGTCAAGTTCTACCAGACGAGCCGCCTTCCCTTCATCCAAGACTGGCTGTAGCTTTTCTAATATGTCTAGCTCAGCTTGCGCCTCTTTGCTGTTGCGAGCCTGCTTGCGAATTCGATCCATCCGCTTCTCAATCTGGCTGAGATCCGATAGGGCTAGCTCTAGATTGATCACTTCTATATCGCGCAGCGGTCCAATCGAACCCGATACGTGGATGATGTCATCATTCTCAAAACAGCGCACTACGTGGATAATCGCGTCTACTTCTCGAATATTTGCCAAGAACTGGTTGCCTAGCCCTTCTCCCTGGCTTGCGCCCTTGACCAGGCCCGCAATATCAACAAACTCAACCCGCGCTGGCACAGTCTCCTTTGAGCTGGAAATGTCGGATAGTGCCTGTAGCCGCTCGTCTGGCACGGCGACAACGCCGACATTCGGTTCAATCGTGCAAAAAGGAAAGTTTGCGGCCTGAGCCTTCGCATTCGCGACGACCGCATTAAATAAAGTAGATTTTCCGACGTTGGGTAGTCCAACAATTCCGGCTCTGAGCATGGGATTAGGATGGCATTCTATATAGCTGTCTCCAGCATAAAGGGAATAGGGGATATTTCTTCTGTTATGCTTTTGCTAACTTTCATCAGCCCCTACCCACTTCTTACAAAACCGTGGTCAGCGTACCGTCAAGCTCTAAAAGACTAAAGTCATTAGTTGCAAAGTCTATCAGTGACATAATATCTAGACCACCGTCAATCAGACCACTACTGATTAGCGCGCTGCTAGTGGTGGGTGTCAGCGGCTGCCGCACGGACAATAGCGTTGATGTCGCCAGCACACCGGACCAGACTTTTGATCGCCTAACCGTTTTAGAAAACGCAGATACTGGCGCTAGAATCACCGTTCCGCCGCAGTGGAGGGTATCAAATCAGCTGCGAGGGGATGCCGATATCTATGCGACCTATCCTGCTCAAGAGCTTTACGCCAGTGTAGTGTCTGAAGATAAAGCTGAGCTTAGTCAATTTGGCCTAGAAGACAACGCCGAACAGTATCGCTGGCTGATCGAAAGGCAGCTAAGCGACTATGAAACCTCGGTTCGCACCGGCGTTGAGCAGATTAACGGCGATCCAGCGGTTCAATATGAGATCCGAGGGCAGGTGGACGGCACGCCGGTCGTTTATCTACATACGACCGTTCAGGGCGACGATAGCTACTATCAGGTTGTTGGCTGGACAAGTAGAGACCGCTACGCAGACAATAAAGAGGTGCTTCAGGGCATCGTTGAGAGTTTTGAAGACTCTTGAATCATCGGCTGGCTGCGTCGTTCGTTTTGATAGCTAAAACTACAGGTTAGGTATGCGGGTTCGTTTTTTTCGTGGGCTAGGTTTGACGGTGCTGTGTGCGATCGCCCTTTTTGGCCTTTGGGTCAGTATCTGGACTCACACCCGCCTGGGCAGGTGTCGACGACGACAATTACGACGGCAATATCTTTGCGCTCTACGCAGGCAACGGTTCCATCGTCCCGCCAAAATTCAACCTGGCTCAATCGTTAAAGCAGGACAAGCCGACCTTGCTCTTCTTCTACGTTGACGACAGCCGAGACAGCAAAGTGTTCTCCTCGGTGGTCTCTCAGCTACAAGCGCCATACGGCAGAGTCGCCAATTTCGTTCCCGTTGCCGCTGACTCTATTCCGGTCAAAGACAGCTATGCGCCCGACGAGGCAGGCTACTACTTCAAGGGCTCAGTGCCGCAGACCGTCGTATTTGATGCCGATGACAATGTGGTGCTAAACGAAGTCGGCCAAACTAGCTACGAGCGGATTGACGATACGATGCGTGAAGTATTTGACCTGCTGCCTCGCGAAGAATCCGCAGAGCTACGCCGCCGTCCAGTAAACGAAGTGAATACGGAATTGGTTCCGGAGAGCTAGTCGCATAGTAGCAAGTGCTAGGTAGGGATTCGCACAGAAAAGACTGTTTTGCCGGGTTCAGACTCTGTTAGCAGACTACCTTTATGACGGTTCTGGACAATTCGCCTGACCACATCAAGCCCGAGTCCCGAACCTTTTCCCATTGGCTTGGTTGTGAAGAAAGGGTCTAGGATTCTATTTTTGACATCGCGTGGAATACCAGGGCCGTTGTCCTCAACTTCTACGATTAGATCGCTGCCCTTCTGACAGGTTCGGATCGTGATAGTCGGCGTTTTATCCGTTGCTCCTTGCTCAGTCTCTTCGTTGAGTGCATCAATGGCATTGTCGATTAGGTTTGTCCATACCTGATTTAGCTCGCTGCCAAAGGCAGTCACTTTCGGCAGGTCTCTACCGTATTGACGCTTGACTTCAATGCCGTGTTTGAGTTTGAAGGAGAACAGGCGCAGGGTGTCTTCTATGCCGTCGTGAATATCGACCTGCTGCTGAGCCGCCTGGTCCATGTATGAATAGGACTTCATCGACTGGACCAACGTAGAGATCCGTTCTGCACCATCTAGACCGTTGCGAATCATCCCCATCACATCAAAGGAGAGGGCCAGCCAGCGGATACCCATATCGCGCATCTCAGTTATGTCGTTGCGCCAGCAATCGACCAATCTTTCTAAGGTCTCGGGGTCGACCTGGCCTGCTGCTAAGGGTTCAGCTAGTTCCCAGGCGTTTTCGACGCCGTAGTTTTCTAGCCAGTCGGTCAAGGCATCTTCGCGATCGCCCTGCGCCAGCGGATCGTTTTCCGGGTTGGCAATTGCCTCAAACCCCCGATCCCTAGCATCCGTCCACTGTTTGGTATGTTCTTCATCCGGCTGATGCTGCCCATACACCAGATTCATCCGCTGTAGCTCTAGCATCGCAGGCTTAATATCCTTCATCACCCTGACTAGCGCCGCTGCTGGATTGTTCAGCTCATGGGCGAGCCCAGCAGACAAAGTTCCCAGCGCCGCCATCTTCTCACGAGTGCGAATAAACGACTCTAGCCCACGCATTCTCTGACCAACCGTACGAAAAATATCTCTCTCAAACTCGCGACAGCTATGGACCAGATCAAGAAAGTCTGGACAGTTCAATCGGTAGAGTTCAGTTTCTACATCTGCGGTCAAAGTAACCGGCACAATATCATCTGTCAGCACCTGAATCTCGCCGAAGAAGGAAGGACTCTCGTGGCGACCTACGGGCATATCCGCGCCGTTAGTGTGCTGGGTGACGGTAATTTTGCCGCTGAGCTGAATGAAGAAGCCGAGGGAATTATCGCCTTGACGGACGAGGACTTCGCCGGGGGAAAGGCGGATGGGTTTGGCGCGATCGCATATCCACTCCAGCCGCTCCAGAGGCAGCTTATCAAACGGCGTCATCTGTACCAACTGTTTCGCACAAAGCATCCTGTCATTCCCTCATCAGTCGCTATCGAGTTCACACGATAAAATATAGCTGTTCTTCAATACGAGCACAGGTTCTTTGCTAATACGTAAGGACTTCCACTGTCATCGCCCTGCTTCCTTCAATACGACTGAGAGAACGAACTAGGAGTGACTAAATCGCTTAGCAGCAAGCACCGGAAAACGTTGCTCGATATTTGGAAAGTTCCCGCGATAGCGAACCTCAAATGGGCTCGGGTAGAAGCCCTAGTAAAGGCTGCTGGTGGAGAAGTAAAGCAAGGAAACGGATCGCGGGTGCGATTTGTCATTGACGGTAGAGTCGGTAGATTTCACACGCCTCACAAGAACGGTCCGAATACCGATAAAGGAGCAATCAGCAGCCTCAAGAAGTATCTAACAGACTGTGATATAACCCCTGAGAGCACTAAGCAAGAGGATGAAGACAATGGCGTCTAATACGTTTGAGTACAAAGGCTACGTAGGGCGTCTCACTATCGACGCTGAGGATAACTTGATCTATGGATTAGTAATCAACATAGAGCGAGATACTATCACCTTCAGAGGGGAAACACCCGCTGCAACGAAACAAGATTTTCAAGAAACGATAGATGAATATCTTGCTGATTGCATTTCAGACGGAATTATAGCCGACGTGCCTAAAGTACTTGCTTCTGCTTAGTTAGATTTTTGTGAAAGTTCTTTGGTTACCTTCTTGCGACGGATGCAAAGCTGCTCTGACCAGTTCGATGCTTAAACGACCACACACCCAATCCAACCGATCAGACGGCAACTTATTAAACGGCGTCATCTGCACCAACTGTTCCGCACAAAGCATCCTGTCATTCCCTCATCAGTTGCTATCGAGTTCACACGTTAATATAGAGCCTAGCTTGTCAAATGAAATTTGATGATTCAGACCGAACACTGCCACATCGTTAGAAACGAAGAAATCCTTAGCGGTGAGCCTATTATCAAGGGAACTAGAACGCCAGTGAGAGCCATTGTAGAGATGTGGCGCATCAACGTTTCGCCCGAAGAAATTCCTCAGAGATTGCCACACATATCTCTATCCCAAGTGTTTGACGCTCTTAGCTACTATCTAGACAATCAGGCAGAGATCAACGCACATATCGAACATAATCGGATTCCAGAAAGCCTGATCGATCCACGTGTCCGATAAAGATGAGCCAAATATTTGTCTATACCTATTTAGATGAAGACGTTGACGTTCTGATTGCAGAGCTATTGCGCTCTAGAGGCTTTGAATCGACTACGGTTAGACAAGCCAATCAACTCGGTAAGACGGATGCTGAACAACTGCAATATGCTGTAGACAAAGGGGCTGCGTTGGTAACGCACAACAGAAGCGACTTTGAGAAGCTAGCTCAAGAATATTTTGAAGCGAAAAAGCGGCATTTCGGCATAATCATCGCGGTCAGGCACCCATACCAGGAAATTGTGCGCAGACTACTGCTCATCTTGGATAGCACCACAGCAGATGAGATGGAAAATCAAATTGTTTACGTATAAAGGCTACTGATGCTCGCGTACCCACTGGCGGAATAGCGGGACGATAATTTTCCAGCGGCCTTCGGCTGTGCTGACGACATCGTGACGCTTTAGCGTTTTGAGAGCTAGTTCGACCTGCTCTGATGAAAGGCTAGTTCGTCTGCGAAGGGTTGAGGTTGATAGCCCTTCCGCCTCATTCGCGAGGGCTTTTAGAATTTCCTGCTGACCGGGTGCGTCTTGGCTAGCTTGGTCCCAGACGCCTGTGAAGTAGTAGCGGCCACTGGCGAAAAAGTCGGCGTGATGGATGACGGTATCCAGGTCTTCCAGGGTGAAGATGGGGCTACGATCTTGGCCCTGATCGAAGATCTGATGGTTGTACTGGCGCACTAGCTGGAAGCCAAGTAGCTGGGTGAGGTAGGGCTGACCTGCGGTGAGTCGGAAGATCTCGTTAAGAACATCTGGTAGGTAGTCTAAGGTAAAATCCTCGTCAGGATTAGCAAGTAGCTGTCGGGTCTCGCCAATGCTAAAGAAGCCGACGCGAATAGGTAGGACGCTGGCGAAGAGTGGATTGAAGTAGTCTTCAGTCATTTCTTCGAGGGTGTGAAGGCCAGCGAAGGCAAAGGCGATGTTGGCCTCTTCTTGTAAGATTCCTCGCAGGAAACCAAGGAAGTCTTTGCTGAGGATGTCGGCGGCAATCAGCTCTTCAATCTTTTCAAATTCGTCTAGGGCGATGACGAGTCCTTGGTCTTTTTTGAAACTTCTACTGATGGACTGGATAAAGCGACGGAAAGTGACAGATGGTAGCGTCAGCAGATCTTCGTCCTTGGGTGGCGAGATAGAAAGGGTGTGGCTGATGGCATCGCTGATGGCAATCAAGACTTCGCCTTCGCCTGTATTCGCAGAGACTATGCCTAGGTTGAGCAAGTTAACGTAGGCAACCTGAATATTGTTGCCCAGATACTGAGAAGTGTTTTTAAGGATGGACGTTTTACCCATACGACGATGGCCATACAGCACAATTGACTGAAGCTGATTGCCCATCAGCCATAGCTCTTCTAGCTGCTTGATTACCTCGCCCCGCCCGACGAACAAACTACCTTCTACCGGATCGCCAGCTACATAAGGATTAGCCACGGGCTGGGCATGAGTGACTTCGCCTACGTCTGCTGCAATGGCTAGCAGCTTCTTTTGCCAGGAGTTGGCAATGTCTACAATCAGTTGTCGTTCAGCTAGTGGAATGCGGTGCGCTTTTTTGATTATCTCGGTTAGCTTACCTAGTGCTCTATTAAGAGCAAGGGAGCGGGCAGAACGTGAGTAGCTTTGGTAGATGATTTGAGCGTCGTCTACCACACTGCGAAGCCGAGAAATAGCGGACCAGGTCTCAGCTCTTAGCAAAGCGGACTCTGGAATGGTGAGTCCGGCAGATAGACTACTATCATTGAGCTGTTCTGCATTGAGTGCTAAGTCCAAACCGTAGGCGAGTTTCTGCATTTCTGCGCCATGAGGTAGATGGCGAACGTATGAAAAAGCATCAGCAGCTTGGCTAGGTTTATTCTCATGCAAGTACCAGAAGCCAGCAGCGGCAGCGCGAGCAGGCGTGTCCGTTCGCAGGCGAGTGTCAAAACGAACTTGAAGCCGCCGTCGTTTGAGAATACGCAGTAGACAGAAAATACCTTCAACTGACCTTTCCTTAATTTCATTCGAGATCGAAGCAGAACTATAGCGAATGAGATTCCAGTCGAATGGACTTTCCGCTAACTGTGAGACGTTATGTACTAGGGTGTTTGGGTCACGCCTAGCAAGACTGTGATTTACTGCGTTGACAACGGGAATGAATTGTTCAGTATAGGCAAGCAGTTCGTTGATGTTATGTACTGCATGCATCCAATCGTGATTCAGCCAATTGCAGATTTGTCGTGTTAGTCCAGGTAGTGGAAGTGGTGTAATATGACTGACTGCGCTTAATCGATTCTTGTGTAATGTCCTACGAATTGTAGTTATCAACCATATCTCTGGGCGCAAGAATGCTACGCCTCCTAGCACGCCAAACGCTACGCCGAATCCCATGCCTTCCACCATAGTTACACCTAAGCTTATGCCGAGCAAAAGGCCGCTTAACAGGCCGCTGGCTAAACCTACAGCGATGCCTGATGCCATTGCACCTCTCACGACACCCGATGCCACACCTCTCACTGCGCCAAACGCTATACCTGCTGCTACACCTACCATCAAACCGAATTCCACGCCGAACAGCATGATAATAGACACGACTATTTCCACTCCGAACGCTATGTTTGGAGCAGTAATTCTGCTGGAAAACGCCATGCTGAGCATTACGCTGAACGCTACGCCTCCTACCACGCCGAACGCCACGCCGAACGTCTTATCCAAAAACAGACCTAACATAGCACCGTAGAATAGCCCGCCGATACCAAAGGAAATACCTGTGCCATCGATAAATGCGATTCCAACTAATGTGATGATTATTGTGAGCGAGCTTTGAATCCGGAGAGCTAGTCGAACGGAAGAAGCTCTCCGTCTCTGCTGCCGTTCTACCAAAGTCTTGCAGTCACTCAACGCTTCCTTCTGGCCCGAGGTTTCTACGTACCATCTCACCGCCTGCGGGAAAAAGAACACCCAGCCTAATAGCTGTAGATAGTCCAGTGGATTCCACAGTGATAGTGGCTGGCGACGCTTGGGCGCTAGATCTAATTTCGGGACTGGCGGTGCTGTCATGGCATCTGCTTCTGCAAGCTGGCATAGCGCTGATGACATAGCTTAACGATTTCTCTCGGCTTGCCCTCGCTGGCCTGAATAATGCTGAGGATGTCTGCCTCGGAAAAAACAACAGAGGTTGGCTGCAAGCGATCGCGAATAAACTCACGAATCATCGCATCCGACCAAGGCGTTACCCACTCTTCGCGGCAGATGCCCGACAGCGGCGAAACTCTATTGCCATCGGCACCGTCTACGAACAATCGATCCAATGACCTAGACGCAGCAATCACGAGTCGCAGTGATGCATTTCTACCCTCGGCTAGGCTCCGCAACTGACCGCGCACCTGATTAGTGAATCCATCCCAGGTCATTTTCTCGATTTCATCTAGGATCAGCAGGAGCCGTTTGGCCTGTAGCTCACGTGATAGGCGAAATCCTTTGCACTCGGGAATGCCAACTTTGTGGCACAGGGCGTAGTAAAAGTCGGCTTCATCAGCTACGTTACGCAAGTCGAGATAGATGGGATCGCGGGGAATTGTCAGCTCTGTCTTAGCTCGTGCTTCGACTGCCTTGAGCAAAGAAGACTTGCCCATTTCGCGATCGCCTATCAGCGCCACACTGCTGCCACTATTGAGTGTCTCAAAAATCATTCGCAGCGTTTGCTCGTGTCCAAAAAACTGATCCGCCGAGTCGATCCGCCCACCCAACGGTACAAATGGATTGGCATCGCTCACCGCAAAGGAAACCATATCCGTCGCTTCCACGCTGCCTTGCTGAGTTCCAAGTAGGAGCGATCGCACGTCGTGGACCATTCCCAATATCACATCAGGTCTTTCATCAGTTGCGATCGCCTCAAGCTTGCCGATTACCCGCTCAAACTGCTGCGGCACGACTTGCGCCACGTCCTGAGAAACCTGCTTGAGGTTGCGGTCTATGTCTGCGAGCGTGTGCTTTTGCTCAGCTAAGCTGCCGTGAATTTGCACCAATAGCTGCGTTTCAAAAAAAGTGTGTAGCTCAGACTGTTGGTCGAGCTGTTGAACGAAAAATCTGAAGGTTTCGTCTAATAAGCTTTGACCGGGCTGCTGAAGCCTTTGCACATACAGCGGAATGGCATCCTCTGTACTGGCAAATGTCATCAGTCGCTGCGTCGCTATCTGCGTAGCGCTTTCTAGTTGCTCTAATGACTGTTCTGGTGACTGCTTCGGCAATTGCTCCACTGACAGCAAGAATCCCTTTAGATCCTCCAGCGAAAACTCAGGTATCTGTGCATCCTTGCTGTCGATAGCTTTGATTTCTTGGTTTAGTCGTTCCAAATTGCCATCTAACCAGTGAATATCTGACTTTACTGGCGGAGCGTATATTGGCTGTCCGCGATACGTACGGGGGAAGTCGCCAACCAGCTCCGCTTTACAAGTTGAGCTGATGCTGACAAGGGCTCGTAAGTATGAAAGCCAGAGCGATCGCCTCAAACTTTCCTGAATTGGTTCCGACGCTTGCTGCGAATTCTTGGCGCTGAGCGTTTTGACCAAATGCCGACAGGTCATCCAAAAACACAGTGTCTGTCTGATTTCCCCAAACACCTTCTGCCGCAGTCTGAAGCAATTCACCCGGTTTTAGGGCACTGACCGATGCGCTCACAATCAGTGCCAGTAAAACCTCCAACGCCAAATCCTCGCCTTTTGAGACAAACCATCCTTGATTTAACGATAACTTACTGCGTACAACCAGGTGATCGCGACTGCTGTATTTCGTCCTGCGCCCCTTTCACATGTCAAAAGCTAGACTCGATTAGAATAGAGGTCAAGCGCTCTCTATGGCGCTCGCCGTTTAAGTAAGGTAGACAAGTGAGTCAAATAGAAGAGAAAGTTGCAGAGAGGCTAAGCATACTGCCTATAGAAAAGCAGCAACAGGTATTGGAGTACATAGAATTTCTTTGTGCAAAGCTGTGTTCTCCTATCTTGTACACGGCCTCCAACAGCGATTACAAAAGCGATTCTAGTGAAAAAACAAAACTGTTTGGAGAGGTCGCTGATAGATATGCTGGATGCTTAGAAGGCGGACCTGAAGATCTATCGACCAACAAGGTATACATCCAAAGCTTCGGAGAAATGAAAGCAGCAGATTTCTAAAACTTCTACTACCCTATGTAAAGTCCCATACCGCAAGACTTCCTGTGTCAACCACTCAAGTGCAGTACACCGCCCGCTGGATGAGTCGTTTGTCAGATATTCCTGCTGCGCAGTGGGATGCAATGGCGATGCCGATGCCTACGCCCGCCTTTGAGTGGGACTGGCTGAACAATATGGAAACCTCTGGCAGCACTGGGCCAAATACTGGCTGGCTGCCGAATCATCTGACGCTGTGGAAAGACGATGTGCTAGTTGCTGCCGCGCCGCTCTACTTGAAAGGGCACAGCTATGGTGAGTTTGTCTTTGACCACCAGTGGGCAGAGCTGGCCTCGCAGCTTGGGGTGGAGTATTATCCAAAACTATTGGGGATGTCGCCGTTTACCCCGGCAGAGGGCTATCGGTTTCTAATCGCGCCGACTGAGGATGAGGCAGTGCTGACCGAGGCGATGGTTCAGCTGATTGATGAGTTTTGCCTCCAGCACAAAATATCAGGCTGTAATTTTCTCTACGTCGATCCGGACTGGCAGGAGCAGATGGAGTCGCTGGGCTTTCATAAGTGGCTGCATCACAGCTACGTGTGGCAAAACCGAGACTTTAATGATTTTAATGACTATCTAGCTCAATTCAATGCCAATCAGCGGCGTAATATTAAGCGCGAGCGCAAGTCGGTCGAAAAGGCTGGCATCCATTTCAAGGTACATACGGGTGAGTCGCTGACGCCGGAGCTGTGTCTAAAGGTGTACGACTTTTATAGCGATACGTGTGACAAGTTTGGCTGGTGGGGCAGTAAGTATCTGACTAGGGATTTCTTTCATCAGCTTTTTCCGGCTTGGAAAGATCGGGTGGTGATTTTTGCTGCGTACACAGAGGATGATTCAGATAATCCGGTTGGGATGTCCTTTTGTTTGACGAAGGGCGATCGCCTCTACGGTCGATACTGGGGATCTTTCGAGGAGTACAATAATCTGCACTTTAGCGCCTGCTACTACGAGCCGATTGAGTGGGCGATCGCAAACAACATCAAAACCTTTGACCCTGGTGCGGGCGGCAGACACAAAAAACGCCGAGGCTTCCCTGCCACTCCAAACCATAGCCTGCACCGCTTCTACTCACCCAAGCTAGGGCAAATCCTAGAAAATTATATCGGTCGGATCAACGCTGCTGAGCAGTTTCAAATCAACGAAATTAATGAAAACCTGCCCATTAAGCACCTAACTGAAGAAATTCCTCTGATCGAAAATTAGGCTCAGATCTTAGCAAGGACACTAGGCTAAAACGTCGCTTGTATGAATAAATTTGTAAGCTTTCTATCAACAAGGTTTGCAAACTGGCTTCTTTTACGCGTGATCGGTCGCGATAGAATAATGAGCCCCCTCAGGCGATTTTCAGGTACACCATGACAGCCGTAACCCCAACAAAGGCAGAGCCAAAACTAACCAGTCAAACGTTAGCAGCCATAGATAACAAGCTCTCAAAGCGATACATAGAGCTTGACCCGGCGGGCTACTTTCTAATCTATATTGATAGAGAAGCAGAGCTGATTTGCGCGAAGCATTTCACCAACACCATTAATGATAAAGGGCTGGCCTGCGACCCTGAAACAGGTAAGCCGCTATCGGTACGCAGCGGCACCGTGCGCCAAGAAACCACGGTTTATACAGGTCGCACGGCTAAAGAGCTTTGCATAAAAATACTTGAACAGGACACCTGTCCGCTCACCTATCTAGACCATGCTGCTTACCTTGGTCGTGAGTTTGTCAGAGCGGAGATAGCGTTGGTCAATGGAGTCGACTACGTTCAGGATTAAGCGCGACTTAAGCTTTAGCTGGACTCTAGCCTTCCTCAATAGGGGGAATTCTTTACATAAAGCAATCTAGGTCGACTTCTTGTCTGCGCTTAATCCTCAAGAACTTGGTAACTATGGCGAGCAGCTAGTCTGTCAGTGGCTTACCCAAAAGCGTTGTCAAATACTACAGCGTCAATGGCACAGTCGCTTTGGTGAGATCGATCTAATTGCCACGGGGATAAGCGGAGAAGGCGCACTTCGATCGAAGGTTCTTGCTTTTATTGAGGTCAAGACCCGTAGTCAGGGAAACTGGGACGCTGATGGACTGCTAGCGCTGACTCGTACCAAGCAAAGTAAGCTGCGAATGACGGCTCGCTATTTTCTGGTGCGGCATCCAAGCCTATCCGAACTGCCCTGCCGATTCGATTTGGCCCTGGTCATCTGCCATCACGCGCCGCCAAAAGGTCGAATGAGCTTGCAGGTGCCCGATACTCAAAAATATCTGGCGCTACAGACATACATACGAGATGCATTTTGCTAGCGTCTAAAGCTATGCCAGCGTCTCTGGGCAGTAGCCCAACCCTGTGACGAACTGCTGACGAAATTCTTCTATTTCTACGCGGTCAGGTTTGCCATGTGAGACGACGGCGACCTGGTAACGACGCATGACGTCTACGGCGGATTGACCCATTTCTAGACCCCACAGCGCCATGCGGACACGAAAACCCGGTTCGTAGGGGGTGCCAATTTCGTTGAGAAAGGCAAGGAAGTTTTGTTGCGATCGCACCGTAGCGCTATCGTGCAGCTTGACCTTCACAATCCAACCGTTGATTTGATGGATGACCGTAATGAATTCGACCGGTAGCTGCGTAGCACATAGCAACCGCTCAACCACCCGTAGCGACAGGCTCGCATTTGCTAAGTAGTAGATAAATTCCATCAGCTGATGAGAAGAGTACTACAAATCCAACTGTGACAACTGCCTACCTCGGCCTTATGTTGACGCTCTGCATTGCTGGCGGCGCTTTTCTATTATGACCCACCATATCGCCTGCGATTCCACTTTTGTAATCAAGTCATAGACTAAATTACAGATAATTCATCAGAAGACATTGAGCATAGATTTTTATTTATGACAGACATTCACGCTGGCGATTCTAGCGCCACCCATCTGGATCATCAGCATCTGGATCATCGACTTAGTGCCTACAGCTACGATCTGCCAGAGGAGCGCATCGCCCAGAATCCAGTCACGCCGCGTGACCATTCAAAGCTTTTGATCATAGACAAGGCGCAGACCCATCATCAGCGCTTTTACAACTTGGTCGACTGGCTATCACCGAACGATTTGCTAGTCATCAACAATACAAAGGTAATCCCAGCGAGGCTCTATGGTCACAAGGCGAGTGGCGCAGCGGTTGAAGTATTGCTAATTGAGCCTGTAACCGAGAAAGAAAGCGATAAATGGCTAGCCCTGGTCCGTCCTGGCAAAAGAATTCAGCCTGGAACTGAAATTCTGTTCGGTGATCCAAGTAGTCCGTTGATGTCTGCGCGAGTAGAATCACGCGACGAGGCTACCAGTGGCCGGATTGTGCAGCTAGTGCCGAAAGTAGATCAGCCTATTGATGTGTTGATTGATCGGCTTGGGCAGATGCCGCTACCGCCGTACATTACTGAATCTGAATCGCTGCCTGAGCAGTATCAAACTGTCTACGCTCGGAAAAGGGGTGCGATCGCCGCCCCCACTGCCGGACTCCACTTCACCCAATCCCTCTTCGATAAGCTCAGCGCCAAAGGTATCCAAATAGCCGAAGTTACGCTCCATGTAGGCATTGGTACCTTTCGCCCGGTTGAGGTTACCGATATTGAAACGCACGAGATGCACCAGGAGCGAATTGAAGTCTCAGCCGCTACCGTTGAACAAATCAAACAAACCAAAGCTAGTGGCGGGCGGGTGATTGCCGTGGGAACGACATCGACTCGGGCCTTAGAAGGAGCCGCCGCGCGCGCTGGTGAACTCCAACCCTACACCGGAAAAACCGATTTGTTTATCTATCCGGGCTATCAGTGGCAGGTTGTGGACGGAATGATTACCAACTTTCACCTACCCGGATCTAGTCTGTTGATGATGATTAGTGCAATGGTTGGCCGCGAGCGGCTGCTAGCAATTTATGAAAATGCGATCGCCCAAGACTACCGCTTCTACTCATTCGGCGACGCTATGCTTATTCTTCCAGAAGCAAAGATATAGCCAACAAAAAAGCGCCCCCCGAAGGAGGCGCTTTTTTTGCTTGGTGAACCCAATCCAGAACTCCAGCACATGGCAAGAGCATCTGGGAAAAGGATTCACGCTAATCAACTAACCGTGATTGTCCAGCCAACGCTAGACAAAAAGATCTATGCGTTGATGGAAGGAGCGCTCAAAGCTACAGGAGCAGCTTCGCCAGCAGCTAGGTCAAGCGGGAAGTTGTGAGCGTTGCGCTCGTGCATTACTTCCATACCCAAGTTCGCACGGTTCAATACGTCTGCCCAAGAACCAATCACACGACCCTGTGAGTCGATGATGGACTGGTTGAAGTTGAAACCGTTCAGGTTAAACGCCATGGTAGAAATACCAAGAGCAGTGAACCAGATGCCGACTACAGGCCATGCACCCAACAAGAAGTGGAGTGAACGGCTGTTGTTGAACGAAGCGTATTGGAAGATTAGACGACCGAAGTAGCCGTGCGCTGCAACGATGTTGTATGTCTCTTCTTCTTGACCGAACTTGTAACCGTAGTTCTGTGACTCAGTCTCAGTTGTCTCACGTACCAAGGAAGAAGTTACCAAGGAACCGTGCATTGCTGAGAAGAGCGAACCACCGAATACACCCGCTACACCCAACATGTGGAAGGGGTGCATCAAGATGTTGTGCTCTGCCTGGAATACCAACATGAAGTTGAATGTACCAGAGATACCCAAAGGCATACCGTCAGAGAACGAACCCTGACCGAGTGGGTAGATGAGGAAGACTGCGGTTGCCGCTGCTACTGGAGCAGAGTAAGCAACACAGATCCAAGGGCGCATACCGAGACGGTAGGATAGCTCCCACTCACGACCCATGTAGCAGAAGACGCCGATGAGGAAGTGGAAGATTACCAGCTGGTAAGGACCGCCATTGTAGAGCCACTCATCAAGTGAAGCAGCTTCCCAGATGGGGTAGAAGTGTAGGCCAATTGCGTTAGATGAAGGAACAACCGCACCAGAGATGATGTTGTTGCCGTACATCAGAGAGCCTGCAACCGGCTCACGGATGCCGTCGATGTCGACGGGAGGGGCTGCGATGAACGCGATTACGAAACATGCAGTCGCGGCGAGCAGTGTCGGGATCATCAAGACGCCGAACCAACCTACATAGAGGCGGTTCTCGGTGCTTGTAACCCACTGACAGAACTGCTCCCACAAGCTAGCGCTTTGGCGCTGTTGTAGAGTAGTAGTCATTATGAATCCTTTTTAGTTATCGAGGTACGAGGCTTAGCTGTCAAAAAATCAGCTTTCGCCTATGAACTTATATTAGTAGAAGCAACTACTTTTGTAAAGTTTATTGAGTGATTGTATGAGTAAGCACTCCTACAGGAATAGATAGCTCAGTCGAAAGGGATGCAATTGCCTGGAATCCGCCACGCATCTGCCTTTCCCAGATTTAAGAGCATCACAATCCAGGGATAACCTGACCGAATTTGGCGTTTTAGGACTATTACAAGAATCTTAAGAAGCAATTGATTTCTCAGACTAAGAGCATCTGTACTATGGTTCCTCTCATTTTGACTATGTTTATCTTTGTAGATAGTTTTTGTTTCTTAACGGCTCTAGGCTGACGAACGGCTTTCTGACAACTGCTATCCAGTTGCCTGGATAGGGATCGCTCTGGCTACGATTAGCAGCTGAGAGTAGCGTGACTAGCTTTTCGATCTGTGCAAAATTAGGCGAGACCGGAAGCACTTGGGACAATAGCTGCTTGATAACGCGACGCTGAAGAGAGAGTGGCACTGCGCCGAGAGCCTGCTGGTCAATTTGCCACGACTGGCTATCATTAACGCTGGAAATGGCTTGTCTATATATATGGTCAGTTTGTACGTTTAGATAATCGATATCAGCGGCGGTAATCTCGGCCATCTGAGCTAGGGACTGTTCTATCTGCGGATTGAAGTGCGATCGCAAATAAGGCAGCAGCTCACAGCGGACTCGATTGCGCCGAAAGCCCAGGTCTTGATTGCTGCTATCTTCCCAAACGGGAAGCTGCTGGTCTTGGCAAAACTGGGCAGTCTCAGCGCGAGTGAAGCTTAGTAGAGGTCGAACTAGGGTGACTGCTGAGTCGGGGGGAGAAGGATGTTCTTTGTCTAGGAGGCTATCCGAGAACGCATTCAGGGGTCTAGTCCAGGGGAGAGTGCCTAGTCCATCGGTACCAGTGCCTCTAAGTATGTTGTAGAGAACGGTTTCGGCGCGATCGCTCTGCGTATGTCCGGTCACCACGTGACTGTAGCCCTGCAATCTAGCTAACCGCTCAAACACCGCGTAGCGCCACTGCCTAGCGGCCGCCTCACTTTTTACCAGCGAATCGGCAGCAACCTCTACGCGCACTGGCATCTGCCACGCGCTGGCTAATGCCACTACGTGCGCGGCATTTTCAGCAGAATCCGCCCTCCAGCCGTGATCACAGTGAATGAGACCCAATGACCAGTGCCACTTGTCTTGCAAGTCAATCAATAGCCGAGCTAAACACAGCGAGTCTTGTCCTCCGGAAACAGCGATCAGAATGCGGCTGTTCTTAGGAATTAAACTGCGCTGACGTAATAGGATGTGCAGTTTGGCATGGGCCGCTGACCAACTTCTTGGGGCATCCATCTAGCCTCGCTCCCGTGTCTTTGCTACCGCTTTTCTACAGCATCATCCTTAATCTCAGCAGCAGTCTGCTTCATCTGCTCAGTAGCGGCATTAATCCGCTGTTTTGCCCGCTGAAGCCAATCCTCGTCATCGCTGTTTGCAACCCCAACGCTGTCTTCAACCCCGACGATGTAGGGCCGTGCTGTGGTCTTTGGTTCGTCGGTGTCATCCACAACATTCTCTGACGTTCCGTCGATAGTCGGATCCGGAGCGATCGCAGCGCTAGAGTGTTCAATGTCCGTAGTATCGGTAGAAGCGGCTGATACGCTAGCTAGTCCAAGAGTAGCTGCGCTAATGCCAGTGTCACTAGCGTTAACAGCGCCTACTGTAGCTGCCTCGCTCGTAGGTGTTTCTCCCGTATCACTATCAAAAGCGCTGATGATCCGTTCGTCCGACTCGGGACCATTCCCTGCGTCAGTATCTGCGGTATCTGCGGTACCTGCGGTGTAGTCAGTCTCCTCTTCTTTACTGCTTTTTCCCGCTGCCCATATCAGTAAAGCCAGCCCAGCCAGCGGAAGCAGTAGCCACCACCAGCGACCACGCTCAGAGTCTTGGTCACTGATATCGTCTAACCGTTCGTTGATATTCCCTTCTGTGTCGTCGCTCTCTATGGCGTCAGCGTTTAGCGCATCGGGATCAACTCCAGTGCCTAGCACACCCTCGGCCCCAGCCGCTAGCAAGGTACCGTTCTCATCGACTAAGTCGCCGTCTTGATTAATTAAGAAGCCTGCCGAATTTATTAATCGGTCTTCTGCATCAAACAATCGCCCGTCTGCGTTTGGCGTTGTAGAAGAGGCGTTTCCATCGGCGTCGGTGGTATCAGCGTTACCAGCGGCTGTCGATGTGGAATCTGGACTGGCAGCTACAGATGAGCGGCTAGTGTCAGAAAAGTCAGTGCGAGCGATGATGGCCTGTCCGGGTTGTCCGGTGGCGTAGCCCAAGAAAGCAGCAACCGCAGGCGAGGCCGCACCCCTTGCATAGACCAGAGCATAGGGCTGAGAGAAGGGATAGCGCGAGTCAGTTGGAGGCGTTCTGTGGAGCTGTAGCGCCTTTAAGCTTGGCTGGCTAGCGAGTTCACTAACTAAGACATAGCCGATGCCGTCTGGTCCTAGCGCTGTTGCCAAAGCCTCTGTAGTGTCGGGCTGAAGCGTGATCGCACTGGCGGCAGGCTCGAAAGGCGCTGCTGTGAACACCGGATAGGGCTGAAGGGACTGGCGAACTTCGTTGTTGGCGGGTCGATCTACCAGTTTGATGGGCCTGGCAGTGCCGCCTATTTCGGCCCAATCGCTGATTTCACCGCGAAATATTTGAGCAAACTGGGTACCAGTGAGGCTTTGAGCAAAGGGATTGCTCTGGTCGACGACAACGGCAATTTTGGGTCGCTGAAGGGCGATCGCCTCTAGTCCTTGTGCGGTTTCTGCGTCTGTCAAAGGGCGGCTGATAGCGGCGAAATCGGCATTGGCATTGAGTACATCTCGAATCGCCTGATCGGTAGTTTTGGCTTCTATGGTGACTTCGCTACCGGTATAGGCATCTTCAAACCCTTGCTCTAGAGCTGCACTAAGCGTTGCCATGTTTTGAGAACCGCTGCTAATACGCACCCGAGTCCCCTGTGGGACGGTCGTGGGAAGGGGGAAATTAGGTGTCTGAGCAATGGTCGTCGTTTGGGCAATAGCTATTCGAGTGTCAGCAGGGGGTGCTAGCTTGAACGCAGCTACTCTTACTGGGACGGCACAGGCGATCAGTGCTGAGATTGTCAGCGTTGGAATTTTTCTACGATGAACCATTGTTCCAATAGCGCCTCTAAATCATGTGTTGACAGCCGTTTCAATAGCCGCGCTGATCGATCAGGAAAGCTATTAAAGCAGTCTACATGGCCGTAGTGTAGATGGCTGAAGACCACTTATTCACAGATTGTCCACAGACATAATGATATAAAAGACTGTGACAGAGCTGGGCGGTTTTGCATCTGCGACCAGATTAAGAGTATCAATCAATGTTGATGGATCTGAACATATTTAGCCCTGCGCTATGTTTCGCAAAGCGATAGTGTTCTAAGATAGCCAAGTCTTAATAGCTTGGTCAGCAGGGCTTAGGCTCTCCTTAACTGTTTGAGCGAGGACGTATCGGCCAGAGGGTGTCGGCAGATGGTTCCAGATTTTCCTTCCTCTCAGAACAACCAACCTTCTGAAGGAATCGATTTCAACAATTTTATTTTAGAGATTGAGCCGGAGACTGTATCGGCAGAGGTTTCTCCTGTGTCTGCAAAAGGGCAGATGAAGCCGGAGAATAACCCCAACTTACAGGTGCAGTTCAAAAGCGAGGGTGGACGGCTGCTGTTGATTTTGCCGCCTGCACCTGAGAAAAGTAGAAATCCAGTTTACTGGGAGGAGCTTCGGCAGCAGCTGAAAGGTCGCATCAGTGGCGGTGAGCGCTTTTTGCAGCCACATACGCCAGTTCATTTGATTGCACGCGATCGCCTCTTAGACAGCCAGCAAGTGCAGGAAATAGACGCGCTACTCAGCGACGCGCAGCTTCCCCTCAAGCGGATCTACGCCAGTCGCCGTCAAACTGCCGTCGCGGCGGCTACCGCTGGCTATTCTGTAGAGCAGCAAACTACGCTTAGCCACTTAGGACAAGGGCAAGCCGCCTCCAGACAGGCAATGGATGAGCCTCTATATATGCAGACGACGCTTCGCTCTGGTGTAGAAGTGCGTCATCGGGGAACCGTCATCATGCTGGGCGATGTCAATCCTGGTAGCTCGATCGTAGCTGAAGGGGACATCTTCATTTGGGGCAGATTGCGCGGCGTCGTGCATGCGGGCGCAGATGGGAACAGTCAGTGTCGTATCATGGCGCTGCACATGCAGCCAACTCAGCTGCGGATCGCTGATAAGGTGGCCAGATCGCCCGACGATCCGCCCGCTCAATATCAGCCAGAAGTCGCCTACATCGGCCCTGATGGTATTCGGATTGCGCTGGCGTCCGAGTTTGCCCTAGCCGATCTGACTAACACAGGGTCTCCCCCAGAAAACACCCCAGAAAATACATGAGTCGCATTATTGTCATGACCTCCGGCAAAGGAGGCGTAGGTAAAACTACCTGCACAGCAAACTTAGGCATGGCCCTGGCCAAAGCCGGACAGCGCGTTGCCGTAGTAGACGCTGACTTTGGCCTGCGCAACCTAGACCTGCTGCTGGGGCTAGAGAACCGCATTGTCTATACTGCCCTAGACGTTCTAGCGGGAGAATGTCGCCTAGACCAGGCCCTAGTCAAAGACAAACGTCAGCCCAACCTAGCGCTCCTGCCCGCTGCGCAAAACCGTTCTAAAGAAGCCATCAAGCCAGAGCAGATGAAGCGTTTGGTCAAGGCTTTGACCAAGGTCTACAACTTTATTTTGATCGATAGTCCAGCGGGTATTGAGATGGGCTTTCGCAACTCGATTGCTGCGGCTCGCGAAGCCATTATCGTTACCACGCCAGAGATTTCGGCTGTTCGCGACGCCGACCGGGTGATTGGCCTACTAGAAGCTAATGATATCAAGGCAGTTCGGCTAGTGATTAACCGGCTGCGACCCGCGATGGTCGCAGCCGATCAAATGATGTCGGTCAAAGATGTTCAAAGCATCCTGTCGATTCCGCTGTTAGGGGTGATTCCCGACGACGAGCAGGTAATTGTTTCTACGAACAAAGGGGAGCCTCTGGTTCTCGAGAACGACCTTTCCAGGGCAGGGATTGCATTTACGAACGTTTCTCAGCGCTTGCAGGGTGAAAAAGTGCCTCTGATGGATCTGAGCATTGAGAAAGAAGGCTTCCTGACTAGGCTCAAAAAACTGTTCGGAGGATAGGCTAATAATGCGATCGCACTCATCCTAACCAAAGCCTCAAAACACTAGCTTTGACCAGCAAACACCCGCTGGCATCGACATCACGGTGATATCCCTATGGCAATTCCTATTATCAGCAGCCTACTAGAACGACTTTTTGGGCCGCCAGAAGATCCCCACAGCCGCGACGACGTTAAAAGAAGGCTCAAGGTTGTCCTAGCTCACGATCGGCTAGCGCTAGATCCTCAGACGCTAGAGATGATGCGTCAAGAGATTATCGCCGTGGTCTCTCGGTATGTAGAAATCGACTTTGATTCATTGGAATTTTCTTTAGCGACCGATCAGCGAGTGACCGCTTTGACCGCTAACCTGCCGATCCGTCGCATCCGCGCGCTAGGCCGTGACGCGGACGAACCCATCGCTCCAGAAGCAGAAGCCGATAAAATTGAGCTGGCGTCCCAGGCTGAAATTGCGGCAATGGATGCCGAAATTGCCAGGGCTATCTTGCGTAAGTTTGAGGCAGAAAATCGCGATGGTTCCGACCCCACCAATGTCCCCCTAGATATTGATCGCTCTGGCCTAGATGAGATAGATAACGAAGCCGGAGATGACGCCGACAAGGCAAATGAAGCTAATGAAGAATTCTCAGAGTCAGCGCATGCGGCTACGACTGACGAGCTCGAAACAGAGTCAGCCGAGGAGTCAGCGCTAGACGTACCCGATATGTCAATTCCAGAATCAGTCGAAACTATTGGTAAAGTGAGCACAGAAACCACATAAACGTCGATAAAAGCGGCGCAGGCTCTGATGCTTCATCACCAAAAAGTCTCCCTGGACCACGCAGCGCTAGCAAAGCTCTTTAGCGAGACAGAAAATTTACTCATCATTCAAGATCTAGACGGCGTTTGTATGCCGTTGGTGAACGACCCGCTCACTCGAACGATAGATCAGCGCTATTTAGAAGCAACTAAGCAGTTTGATGAGCACTTTTTTGTTCTGACGAACGGCGAGCATGTGGGCAAACGCGGCTTACAAACTATCACTGAAAGAGCAGTTGGGGGTGCGGCTATCGCCAAGTCTAGGAGACTCTATCTTCCAGGACTAGCAGCAGGTGGTGTGCAATGGCAAGACCGCAGCGGCGCAGTCAGCCACCCTGGCGTTGGCCAGACCGAGCTAGATTTTTTGGCGGAAGTAGCAGAGCGGATTGAGCGAACTCTAGATGATTTTCTAAAAGCGCAGCACACTTTCTCAGAGACTGAACGCGCTCAGATAGTAGCAGCCTCTGTCTTAGACAATGTTGCCTCACCGACTGCCAATCTCAATTCTCTCTACAACAAACTGGTAGATCAGGCAGAAGCCACTTCTAGCGCTAATGTTGAGCAGTTTGTGCAGCTTCAGCAGCACATGGTTACCCTGATGGAGGAGTTGCTACAAGAAGCGGAAGCCGCTGGACTCGCCGATCAGTTTTTTGTCCACTACGCGCCTAACTTAGGAAGCGATGGGTTTGTTCATGAGGCGGTTTGGTTTGCGGATGCTCAGACGGCGGGGACGACTGACTTTCAGTTCATGTTACGCGGCGCGGTCAAAGAAGCAGGCGTACTAGCGCTGCTAAATCATTATTTCTTTGTCCATACCGGGAACTACCCGCTGGGGGTAGATTTCAATGTTAGGCAGGCACCGCGATCGCTAGATGACATGCTGCTGTTGGTGACTCAAAACTTCGACCCGGCGCACATGCCTACGATTGTCGGGGTTGGTGATACGGTAACGAGCCAGGCCGTGAAGCAAAATGGTGGACTAGCGTTTAAGCGGGGGGGAGCGATCGCAATTTTCTTCAGCTGATTCAAAACATTGGCCAAGCAACTGACACCCCTACCCTAAGAGTATTTGTCGACAGCAGCGGCGGCGAGCTTCACAACCGTCGCCCCATCAGGCTAGGCACTGACGAGCAAGGTAACGCTATCGTTCTAGACGGTATTGGCGATCCAAACGATGATAGCGATCCGCTAGTCATCAACATGGTCTTTCCCGGTGGTCCAAAGGAATACTGCCAAATGTTTCAAACTGCCGCTGATCGGCGTACTGCCGAAAGCCGTACCAAGGATATAGTCGATGTTTCGTAGGCCTAGCTTTGCCTGCCTCTAAGCAAAATCTATAGAGAAAGTAAAATTCGTAGGTTGCCTTTATGATAGCCAGTTAATTTTTCTATACATCGCTTATAATATCTTTAGGCTATAGGCAACAAAGAGTTTAGAGAGGCAACTATGAAAAACGAAGCACCACTCGTCCCCGTAGAGTCTAGTACCGCCTCTGATGCACTGGCGAACAAGACCCTAGGAGTAAGCGCCACCAAATACTACAAGCCAGAACCAAAGCTGGGATTTACTCCCTACGCAGAACTATGGAACGGCCGCTTAGCAATGGTCGGCTTTATTGTTGCACTCGCTTTTGAGCTTTTGTCTGCCCACGTCTTCTAAGCGCACGTCTTCTAAGCAATTATTTTTAAGCGGATACTTCTTAGCGTTTCGATTGAAGCCCCAAATTCCTAGGCAATGTTCGGAGGAACTTGGGGCTTCATACTTCTAGCTAGCTGACCTTGGAACATCGACTTAAGATCGGCACGCCGAACTTCCACAGCCTGCTTGCAAGCCTCGTCTTCAAAGAAGATCAGACTATCGACTGGGCTGATAGAGGGCAGTTGAAACAACAGCTGGGCGACCGGAATTGGTAGCGCCATCAGATCAGGGTTGTTAGCGGTTAAGCGATCGCCCGCCGCAGAGCTTAATGATGAGTAGGCGTAGATAACTCGCTTTGGCTGGTCGGGATTGTCTTTACGAGCGATCGTGGCCTGTAGCCACTGTCTGCCCCCCGACTGCAAAATGTAGTACTCCAAATGCTGTAGCTGCTGAGCTAGACCGCGAATAATCGGAGAAACTACCTGAATTGCCGCTCCAAGATTAGCCTCTGGCGGAGCCGCATCGATCAGGCGCTGTAGCTGCTGGTCAATAGTCATACAAACAGGCACCCGTAAAAAGGTGCAAAAAAAGCATATCCAACCAAATTTAATACTTTTGTAAAAATCCGATTATTTTCTAAAAAGGAATGTTTAGAAGCTGAGGTTATCTGTTTATTCTAAAGCTGGTGCCTACTTATCTACAGATCTTGACAACTAGAGATCTACCCGAAAGGTCCACCATCAGGGAATAAGTATAACTAGTAGTGGAAACGCTTTTTGAACGACTGTCTCAAAAGCTCAGTTCGCAGACTAAAGCTTCGATTCGAAACTGCCGTCAAGTCGCAGAGCGTATTGAAAAAGACGCCCGCCGTGTCTGTGCGGAAAGCCAACGGATTCAGAATTCTGGCGACGTAGAAGGCTGGGCCAACAATCTAGCAGACATCAGAGTAACCCAGTGCCTGAAGTATGCGCAACTAGGCTCGACTAGAGGGCGACTAGAGCTGCATAGCGCCCTGAGCGCTATCATCTATCGCTACATGACGCCGCCGCAGGTTCAAGCAAGCTATCAGGCGCGGATTGCGCTTATAGAAGATTTCTTACAGAACTTCTATGTAGAGAGCATCAACGCTTTTAGGCGAGAAAACGAGGTCGCTGAGACCTATCAGCCGCGCTCTCTGCTAGAGCTAGCTGAATATATGGCCTTCACAGAGCGCTATGCTAAGCGCCGTATTCATTTTTCCAAAGGGCGCAGTCAGCAGCTGATTATCTTACGGACGCAAACCTTTTCTAAGCAGCAGCCTCCTGAGACGGTAGTGGATATTCAGCAGGCAGTCGAGGGGACAGATACAGAACATCCTCGGACCGCACCTTTGCAGCGCCTGCGTGAGGAGCTAGTCACCGATGAAACTGGCATCGAAGGCAAGGAAACGGTTAGAAATCAGGTAGTCGAACAGCTAATGAACTACCTGATAGAAAAAGGGCAGCAGGACTGCGCCAACTATTTTGCCTTGCGTTTGAACGATCTGCCCACCAATGAAATCGAAGAAATCTTGCAGATCACACCACGAGAGCGAGACTATCTCCAGCAGCGGTTCAAGTACCATCTGCTGAAGTTTTCATTTGCGCACAATTGGGAGCTAGTGCACGAATGGTTAGGGGCAGAACTATGGAAGAATTTAGGGCTAACCCCGCACCAGTGGGCACACTTCCAAACTGAGATGAATTCAACTCAGGAGAAGATACTGACACTCAAGCAGCAGCAGCAGAGCGACATAGAAATCTCTACCCATCTAGATATCACAGCAACTCAGCTGAGGAAACAATGGTCCAATCTGTTAGAGAAGGCTTGGGATATCCGGAACGTATAGTCGAAATGTTTAGCAAGATATGTGAGGGCACTTTCCCAAATCTGTCCGGACTGACACAGTAGGAAACGAATATTGACTCAGAGAGTACTTAGAACTAGCTTTTGTGACTGTTGCGAGTCTTTGACCCGACGTTTTCCATTGCCATCAGGAAACTGTTCTACATCAGCAGTCAGCAGATCAAATACATAGACAAAATGCATTGATCAAAAAGCTTGTTCACTTATGAAGTCGGGTCTGATGCAAAGTCTAGTAAGCCTATCCACCAACAAGGGAAAACCGCCAAGTTTCATCGAATTTGGCATAAGCCCATCTACATCCTCTAGAAAAGAGACACTCAATACTTTTTTGACGTCTTTGCTCTCTCTAGAGCTTCCGTGGCTTCGAGAGAGTTATCTTTGAAAGAAGATAGCTTTTCTCAGACGGCTCAGTCGTTTAACTTCGGAGAAATCCACGCTGTGCAAGAACGTTTTCATTTTTTGATCAAACAACGTCTCATGTCGGAATACGAAAAGACGCCGCCCCTGTTTCCCTGGGAATCAGAGCTGCGCGAGTATCCGGCTGAGAGTGCTGATCCTATCGGCGTAAGCTATGGCGCCTCGCTTTGGAATCAGCATCTAAGTTCGCTAAAGGTGCCTGGGCTATTGCCTAAGCCTGTCTTGAATGCTCTATTCGAGCGGTGTCAAGACATTGTCCTATCACCTATTAAACAAGGGGTTCAGTTAGTTCGCGCTGTTGAAACATTGTTTCCCGCTCAAGGTGACCTGCTAGAGCCAATTGCCGATATCGTATTGGTGCCTGCCTACCGTTCTGATGATGCAACTCAAACGGCTGTGTTTGAACAAGTCAATCAGCTTGCTGGTGACTATGATTCTGCTCAGCCAGAGCAGCAAATTGCGCTATCAATGATGGCAGCTCAGGAAATATTGAGCGCGATGACACTGTCGCTATCAGCTCAAAAGCCTGAAGACAGCCGAGAATGGATAACTGCTTGCGGTTTGCTGAAGCTATCGGCTAGCTACACCGACACTAGCTGTGCTGATGGCATTACCGATAAACAGCTAGCAATTAACGCTGTGCTACCAGATAGCGGTCAGATCCGACTGTGGAATGGCAGTGTAGAAAAGCGAGCACTGTGCGCAAAACCTGGTTCATTAAATCTAAGTTGGGGCAGCTTTGCTTCAGATAAGACCTATGTGCTGGAGATCTCTTTGCGTTCAGAGGAAGCATCGCTCAGATTCGTCATCAAGCTAGAAGATTCGCTAGAGAGTGGTTTTGCTCTAACTTAGTAGACGCTCAGCGTTCAGACACTCGGCCTGAGCCTGGGCTGTTCTACCATCGGCTAACCCTCACTGCACAAGACCAGGAATGCAGCTAAAACCAGAAATAATATCTACCCACCAAGGTCTACTTCGATCCGTTGAAGTGGACCTTTTTGCTGGTTGCTGCTAGCTGTAAATTGACCAGCTATCCCGCGCCAATTGTTAGGATCTACCTACATAATTTATGGCCAAGCGCCTCTTTTCGCTCAATCGGAGCGTATCTTTCTTAACTAGAGTAGCGTTACAATTGTTAGCTAAAATTAGTCTCTACTAATCTTGCTCACTATGACTTCTCAAACCCTAACACCGACTGCTTCACCAGCCGTCTTGGATCTAGAAACCGAGACGGCTTTTCAGCCAGCAGAATTTGACCAAAACGTGATGATGACCTACGCTCGCTTTCCAATTGCGATGGCGCGAGGGGAAGGATGTCGCTTGTGGGATTTGGAAGGACGTGAATATCTCGATTTTGTGGCGGGGATTGCGACTTGCGCCCTAGGGCACTCCCACCCGGCAATGAAAGAGGCAGGCACTACGCAGCTTCAAAAGCTTCAGCACGTCTCTAACTTGTACTACATTCCTGAGCAAGGGGCGCTGGCGCAATGGCTAACCAATAATTCTTGCGCCGACCGAGTATTTTTCTGCAATTCGGGAGCAGAGGCAAATGAGGGGGCAATCAAGCTAGCGCGTAAGTATGGTCATACCGAACTAGGAATAGAAGCACCGATTGTAATTACAGCGAAGTCGAGCTTTCACGGCAGAACGCTGGCGACAGTGACAGCAACGGGACAGCCTAAGTATCAGAAGAATTTTAATCCGCTGATGCCTGGATTCTACTATGTGCCGTACAACGATATCGAGGGGCTAAAAGCTGCGATAGAAGAGCTAGACGCCGAGCAGCGACAGGTTGCGGCGGTGATGCTAGAGCCTATGCAGGGAGAAGGCGGTGTTTGTCCTGGAAATCCGGTGTATTTCAAGCAGGTGCGTCAGCTGTGTGATGAGCTAGGCATTTTGCTGATTTTGGATGAGGTGCAGGTGGGGATGGGGCGTACGGGAAATCTTTGGGGCTATCAGACGGTGGGCGTAGAGCCAGATGTCTTTACCTCTGCTAAAGCGCTAGGGGGAGGCATTCCGATCGGTGCCATCCTGACGAAAAGTCACTGCGATGTGCTGCGTCCTGGTGAGCACGGCAGTACGTTTGGGGGCAATCCTTTTGCCTGTAGCGTGGCGATGGCGGTGTGTCAGACGATTGAACAGGAGAATTTGCTGGAGAATGTGCGATCGCGTGGCAAACAGCTTAGAAAAGGACTCAAAGTCATTGCCAATAAGTACCCCGACTTATGTGAAAGCGTAAGAGGTTGGGGATTGATTAACGGTCTGGTTTTGAATCCGGAAAGTGGCACCGCTGCGATAGATATTGTTAAAGCCGCGCTCGAAAAGGGCTTGCTTTTGATTCCGGCGGGGACTCAGGTGGTGCGGCTAATTCCACCGCTGATCGTGTCCGAAGCTGATGTCGAAAAAGCGCTTAGCCTAATTGACGAGACGCTATCAGAGCTTTCTAGCTAGTAGATTCACAGCGCTTTCTAGCTAACAGAGTTTAAAAGTGCGCCCTGATGAACCGTCAAAATTTGAGATTCTTTGAGCCATCTGGCATCAAAAGCACCGAGATGGGTGGTTGTAATTAGGGTTTGAAATCGGTCTTCGATGGTTTCTAGCAGCTGGTTTTGTCGCTTTAGATCAAGCTCGGCGAGCACATCATCTAGCAATAGCAGGGGTGGCTCGCCGATGACGGCTTCGATGAGCTCTAGCTCTGCTAGCTTCAGCGCTAGGACTAACGTCCTCTGCTGGCCTTGCGATCCGTACTGACGAGCGGGCGTTTGGTTGATTGAAAAGTCAACATCGTCTCGATGCGGGCCCACTAGAGAGGTGCGCTGGTGATATTCGGCGATCGCGCGGGACTTGATCTTTTCAAAGAAGGCTTGTTGGATATTGCCTGGTTCAGAGGTATCTGTCGAATTATCTAGTTCAGATGTCTCGACTGGGACGTTCGGCTGATAGGTAATCAGCAGCTTTTCGGTATCGCCGCTGATTGCCTGATGCCAAGACTGGGCCAGTGGAATTAGGCGCTGTAGGCCGCGTGATCGCCGCCGGATGACTCTAGTCCCTGCGGTCACTAGCTGAGCATCCCACAGTGCCATCTGCGTAGAGTCGAGCGGCTGACTGCTTTCTTCGTGCGTATGCTGCTTGATAAAAGCGTTTCGCTGCTTTAGCACCTGGTTGTACTGCTGCAAAATGTAGGCGTAGACAGGCTCTAGCTGCACTAGTAGCGTGTCGATCCAACTGCGCCGCTCACCGGGACCACCACGCACTAGATCTAGGTCCAGACTCGAAAACTGAACCGCGTTGAGATTGCCTAAGAAATCCTGCTGCCGCTTGAGCGTTTCTCCGTTGAGAACGGCTGTGCGCCGTCCGCCGTTTTGCAATACCAGTGTCAGCTCGCTAGGACCGATGTCTTTGTCCAGCTGAGCTTTGATGTGGCTGGTGGTTTTACCCTCTTGGACTAGGTCGCGATCGCGGCTAGTTCGATGCGATTTCAGCGTCGCCAGCAGTTCTACGGCCTCCAGTAGATTTGACTTGCCTTGAGCGTTATCTCCTAGCAAGATCGTTTTAGGTGCGCCAAAGGCCACAGACTGACTCTGATAGTTGCGAAAGTTCTGTAGATAGAGGTGCTGGAGGAACATATCCACAGTTTAAGCCCATTGGACACGAGGGGTTATATGGGCGATCGCGCAGCAGTTCATCGCGCAGCAGTTCATCTCGCAGTAGCGCTCAGCGGAAAAACTGACTTACAAGGTATTTTCTCCGCTGAAGGATTTCTCTTTTTGTAATCAGCCTTCTCTTCCTAGAAAATGACAATACGGGTGCTATAATTTCTAAGCGAAAGCGATGGGGTGTCGCCAAGTGGTAAGGCAGCGGGTTTTGGTCTCGCCATTCCTAGGTTCGAATCCTAGCACCCCAGCTCTCCAGATAATCAGCGCTGCTTAGGTACCTGTTTCGCGTACACAACTTTCAACAGCTAAAGTCTTAGAGCAATACACATAAAAAAGGCCGCTCTTGTTATCAACCGGGAGCGGTCTTTTTGGTATGCATTCTTTGAATCAAAGCCTTCGCTTTTTGATCTCTAACAGATTTGATCTCTAACAAATTAGAAACGCATAAAGCATATAGGACGAGCGTACCTATCTTCCCATCAGCGCTCGTCCGCGTTTTCTTCAGTACCTTCACTAAGACGAGCGCTATGAATGAGCTGATAGAGCAGAGGTTCTAACAGCCTTTCAGTTAGGGAGCTGTACTTTAGCTATGCAACAAAGGCTATATTGGAATTGGTTTAGCCCCAAAAAGTATGTAGTCAGATGGAAAGCATGCAAGGCAATAGCGCATCAAAGCACGGTATTGCGCCAGAAAAAAATGGAACGATGCGCTACTCTAACGCTGTTATGCAGAGAGCGCAAAGAGCTGTGAGGTGCTCGCCGTTTTATCTGAAGCTGCTGGCAGATATGCGCGATCGCAGCGTCAGCGTACCCACCATTGCAGAAAACAGCGGTGCGATTAAAGGCTACACACAGCAGCCGCTATCCGATGTTTCAACAGAAAGAGAGCTGATGTGGCTAGCCTCGGTCGGTATTTTACGCCGCGAAGTGGACGGGCAGGGTCTGACAGATAGCTTTCGGCTTACGCCATTGGGCAGACAGATCGTAGAGAGATGGCAGACGGGTGAGCATACTGAAAAGCGAGCAAGCCTGATAGAGTCTGTTCAAAACGCTGCGGTTCGATGGCTGAGACTACCGGACTGGCTAGTGTAGATATCCATATGTATTTTGCCCAATGAGTTTTGGTATCTAATGATTTTTGATATTGAACGCAATTGATGGATGAATAGGATTGATCGCGATGTTTTTTGTGCGAAAAGCAGCTCCAAACGATTAAAAGGTGACCAATCCATCAACTTTTTTGACTCATAATTGACCAAGTTTGGGTAATGTGAGGGTTGTACAACCAACAAGGGGCGTAATCGGTGAAGTCAATAATGGTAGTGGGAACAACCTCCCACGCAGGCAAATCCATGTTGGTAACTGCCCTTTGCCGCATTTTGAGCCGTAAGGGATGGCGAGTATCCCCCTTTAAAGGTCAAAACATGGCGCTGAACTCGTACGTGAGTACGACAGGGGCCGAAATTGGCTATGCGCAGGCAGTCCAGGCTTGGGCGGCTGGGGTTTCGCCCCAGGCAGAAATGAATCCCATTTTATTAAAGCCGCAGGGCGATCAGACCTCACAGGTCATTCTCAAAGGGCGAGCGATTGGAACGACGACCGCTCAAAGATACTACGAGGAGTTTTTTAGTGCAGGCTGGCAAGCGATTCAAGAGAGTATTGCTAGGCTTGGGCAGGAATTCGATCTGCTAGTTTGTGAAGGCGCTGGCAGCCCAGCCGAAATTAATTTGAAGCACCGTGACTTAGCGAATATGCGGGTTGCTACTTATCTAAACGCGCCCACTATCCTAATTGCCGATATTGATCGCGGCGGGGTGTTTGCTCATATCGTCGGCACCTTAGAGCTGTTAGAGCCGGATGAACGCGCGCTGATCAAAGGCATTGTAATTAATAAGTTTAGAGGGCAGCGCTCTATTCTTCAGCCTGGGATTGACTGGTTAGAAGAGCGCACAGGCATTCCGGTTATTGGAGTCATTCCCTGGATTGATCAAGCGTTCCCGGCAGAGGACTCGCTCTCTTTGCTAGAGCGCCCTGCGGTCAAATCTCAATCTGAAATCACGGTAGCGGTAATTCGACTGCCTCGAATTTCAAACTTCACCGACTTTGATGCGCTAGAGGCAGAGCCTTCGGTCACAGTGAAGTATCTAACGCCGCGTGAGCCACTGGGCTATCCAGATGCGGTCATTTTGCCTGGAACCAAGACGACAATTGCCGATCTGTTGGTACTACAACAGACTGGCATGGCAGACGCGCTAAAGAACTACGCGGCTGCGGGCGGTACGGTCATGGGAATCTGCGGCGGATTTCAAATTATGGGCCAGATGCTGGCTGACCCTGAGGGATTGGAAGGTCAAGAAGGCCGGTTTGACGGGCTAGGTCTGTTACCTTTGCGAACGGTGATTACGAACCAAAAGGTCGCTAGACAGCGGACAGTGACCTCGAAGTACCCACAAGAAGGGCTACCAGTGATTGGCTATGAAATTCATCAGGGTCGGACCCAGCTGGTGATGTCCACAGGAAATGAGGAGGAAAATACGTTCATGCCTATTTTTGACGATCGCGGCTTAGGCATCGTCGATAGAGAGCAGTCGGTATGGGGAACGTACCTGCATGGCGTCTTTGACAACGGTCCCTGGCGGCGAGCATGGCTAAATAGATTGCGTCAGCAGCGGGGCTTAGGCTCTATGCCAACGGGGATTTCAAACTATCGTGAGCAGCGCGATAGTATGCTGAACAGCTTGGCAACTACGATTGAAGAGTATATCGATCTGACACCAATTCTGTCGTAGGGAACCACTTTTTCGGGTAGGGATGTGGCCATTAGCTCGGTTGTTTTTTTATCATTAGCAGGTCTGTTTTCAGGCATTCTCGCTGGGTTTTTAGGGATTGGCGGTGGTACGCTGCTGGTGCCTGTTTTGCTACAGCTTGGGTTTGAGAGTCATGCGGCAACAGCGACCAGCAGTTTGGCAATTCTAGTCACGTCTACTGCGGGTAGCATTCAAAACTGGCGAATGGGCTATCTACAGCCAAGGCAGATTTTGCTGCTAGGAATACCGGCTGCGATCGCCGGTTTCGTCGCAGCCTTGCTGGTCGATGGTGTTCCTCAATACTGGCAGCTAGTCGGATTTGGCCTGCTGATGCTAAGCAATCTGTATCTAGTATCACTAAAAAAGCAGGTGATCCAAAAAGCGCAGTTTCGCGAGTCTAGGATGGCGATTGGCCCAGCTATCAACCCGACGATGGCCCGGACATTCACAGGCACGATCTCAGGATTTATGGCCGGACTGTTCGGCGTAGGCGGTGGGGTAATTCTAGTACCGCTACAGATTTTGCTGCTAGGCGAAAGTATCAAAACGGCTGTACGCACAAGTCTAGGCGTGATTGTGGTTACGTCTATCTTCGTCTGTATTGGCCACGCGATTCAGGATAACATTCGTTTAGTGGAAGGGCTGATCCTTGGCCTCGGTGGTCTAGTGGGCGTACAGATTAGCACTCGATTCTTGCCGCGACTGAGCGACAACACGGTGACTCAGCTATTTAGAGCGCTGTTGATTGCACTGTCTATCTACACCTTCTGGAAGGCTTGGTCGATCTATGCAGCGGGCGCTGCATGAGAGTGCTGTTAGGCTTCGCAGATTGCTCTAGCTAGTGAGATATCAAAGCACTGGGCGTCCTTGACTTCTCCGGAAATGACCTGAAACGGGGCGTCGGGCTCACCAAGATCGCTGATCACTAGCGTTGCTTTTGAAAAGTCTTGGGTGCGGGTGTAGTCGTTGACGGTAACGATGGTTTTGAGTCCGGTCTGCGTAGCAGACAGCAGGCCGTTATTAGTATCTTCAAAGCCAAGGCAGTTTTCTGGGGGCAGGTTTAGGTGGGCTAGGGCGTATTCAAAGACATCGGGGGCAGGCTTTTTGTGCGGGACCATATCGCCTGCGGCAATTACCTCAAACCAGTTTAGGCTGTCTATACCAAGCGTGTTTGCAAGTAGGGCCTGGACGTTGGCGGGGGTGGTGGTGGTGGCGATCGCCAGTCTCACTCCCTTCTCTCTCGCTTCATTCAGCAGTCGTTCTACGCCGGGTCGCAAAGGAATGCGTCCTTCCATTGCATACTGCGTGTAGTACTTTGTTTTGGTGGCGTGCAGCGATCGGATGAATTCGGTGCGATCGCTAAATCCCTCGGGCAAAATAAAATCCGGCATAGACTCGATAAAAGCCCGCATCCGCTCCTTACCACCCGAAACTTCTAGCAGCTCTCCATATTTCTCTGTCGACCAGTTCCACTCTAGTCCTGCATCTGCAAACGCCTGATTAAACGCAGGTCTATGGCCATCGCGTTCGGTCTCGGCTAACGTGCCATCCACATCGAAAATCAGCGCTTTTAGTTCGGCCACAGAATCATCCCTACCAGCTCAAAATCTTTCACAGTGATCTTACAGTGAATGGTCTTATAGCCAGTCAATCTGCTCTCTAACCTTTTCACCTGATGGGAATGCTAGAGCCTAAGACGACTGGAGAACAGGTTTGGCAGCAGAGAGAGCGTATTGGCTGGCATGGTCGCAGGTTAAGCATGTAGGACCAGTGACAATCAAGCGACTGTGGGAGCATTTTGGCACGCTAGAACTGGCTTGGCAGGCAGCAGCAAGCGAGCTACTCACAGTAGATGGAATTGGGCTATTGAGTGCTGAGCGGATTGTGGCAATGCGCGCCCGGATTGAACCGGAACGATTGCTGGCTACACATGCAAAGGAGAACCTATCTTTTTGGACGCCTGCGGATGCGGACTATCCTACTTTGCTGTTTGCTATCAATGACCCGCCGCCAGTGCTGTACTATCGCGGCGCACTGCGATTGAATGATATGAATAGTTTGACCGTAGGCATGGTAGGAACGCGGCAACCCTCTAGCTATGGCAAGCGATGGACTCAGCGGCTGAGTCAGCGACTATCGCAAAGAGGCGCAATAATTATCTCTGGACTGGCAGCGGGTATTGATACAGAAGCACATTCGGGCTGTTTGTATCAGAAGGGACTGACAGTAGCAGTAATGGGAACAGGCGTAGATAGGGTATACCCAGCTCGAAACCAAAGCCTATATGAAAAGATAGTGGAGACTGGTCTGGTGCTAAGCGAGTATCCAGATGGAACTGGGCCAGATAAAACGCATTTTCCACAGCGGAACCGCATTATTGCCGGGTTGAGTCGGGCGATCCTGGTGACAGAAGCACCGGCTAGGTCCGGCGCACTAATTACAGCGCGGCTGGCGAACGACTATTGCCGTGAGGTGTACGCCCTGCCAAGCGCTCTGGATAATGAGCAGGGCCAAGGCTGTCTGAGGCTAATTGCCGAGGGAGCGCAGATAATTTTGGGTGAGCAGAGCTTGGTAGAGACACTGGAGGAACTGCCTGCGGTAGCTTTACCGGTAGCTCCCAATCAAATAGCTGATAAAGGAATGGTTGCCGCAGAAACTACCTCCCAAGCAGGCATCTCTGAAGAAGCTGTCTTTGCAAAGCAGCCAGATCTAGAAACTGCTAAATCGACAGGAGCCGGACCGAAGAGGGCTCAGGTCGTTGAACTCGGCTCGGCTCAGCTAGAACCTACTCACCCTCTTGACGAAGTTCTAGAACTTACGCCTGTTTTGGCCAGCGTGCTGAAGGCTGTCCCAATGGAACCGACAGTTCTAGATCATATTCTTCAGCAAGCTCAGATGCAGCAGGCTCAGATTGAAACAGGGACTGTGCTCAGTGCGCTATTTCAACTAGAGTTATCGGGTCTGGTAATTCAGCTACCGGGGATGCACTATCAGCGGACCTAGCTGAAGCAGCCATAGCAATACCTTAATTGTAGGGAGCTTTCGATCATGGAGCCAAGAGCAGATATTCCTGAGCGGATTGTTCAAAATATTGCTAAAAGTCTGGACCAATCGGTCAACATGACCAGAGAAATCACCCGGCTAAATTCCGTCTTGTTTATGACTTCGATTGTGAGCGCGGCTTCGACGACTTTGATTACGACGATAGCGGCAGCACAGGGGCCAGTTGTCGGTGCTGGTACGACAGGATGGAAGCTTTCTTGCGGAATTGCGGCATTCTTTGGCTTCGTGGCGACTTTGGCAGAAGGGCTAAAGCATCAAACCAATGACAGGATGACGCGCAGCCGATTGTGTATAGAGCGACTGCGACTGCTAGATATTTCTTTGCGTCATAGCAAACGGCCTGTAGAAGAGATTGACCGCGAGTTTGATGAAATTGTCCGAGCGTATCCAGAGACCATGACCTAAAGAAAAGAGGACAGTTAGAGAGTGGATGGTTGGATATCTTTATCAAGTACGGCTAGTGTCATTATTCAAAGCGTCAAAGGGTAAATGACTAAACAGGGCAAGCTGATATAAAGTTTTGACCATCTCTACTTCCTGTTTGTTGTCCTTTGCTAACTTGCCCTTCGGCCTGTCGTCTTAATGGCTTCTGTGATCCGCCGCGCTCAGCCTGCTCTCGATTTCATTCCGCCTGACTACAGCGCACTAGTCAGACGACTAATTGGGCCGCTGGTGCCTGTGTGGACAAGCTGGCAAACGGAGCTGGCTGAAGTGGAATCTCATAACGTAGAGACGCTAGCAGAGCTGTATCACGAGTTTAAAGCGGGAAAAACTCGGTTCTTGCTGGCCTTTCGCCATCCAAATCCAACCGATCCCTATGTGCTCAGCCATTTATTGTGGAGAGATTTGCCACAGACTGCTAGGCAGATGGGAATAGAGCTAGGGACAACACATTCCCACTTTATTTATGATCGCGGCATTCCTCTGTGGGCGGGGAGCTATCTAGGCTGGCTGTTTTCTAAACTGGGCGGCGTTCCGATTCAGCGAGGAAAGCTGGATTTGCAGGCGCTAAAGGCTGCGCGAAATCTGTTTGCGAATGGGCAGTTTCCTCTAGCTGCGGCTCCAGAAGGCGGGAATAACGGGCACAGTGAGATTGTCAGTCCATTGGAGCCGGGGATTGCGCAGCTAGCTTTTTGGTGCCAGGAAGATCTGATGGCTCAGGGGCGAGCGGAGAATGTGGTGATTTTGCCACTGGGCATTCAGTATCGCTATATAGAGGAGCCCTGGCAGGCGCTATCGTCGCTGATTGGTCAGCTAGAGGTAGAGAGTGGGTTGGGTCCGGCGGGTGAACTCGATCTATACAAACGGCTCTATCGGCTGGCCGAACACCTGCTGACACTGATGGAGGCGCATTATCAGGAGTTCTACGGCGTGACGTTTGAGACGTTAGAGGAATCGGCAGCGATCGCGGATAAGAATGAGCTGCTGGCAAAGCGGCTGCGATCGCTCATCAACGAAGCACTCAAAGTCGCAGAGCAATACTTTGGTCTGCGACCGAAGGGATCGATGATTGACCGCTGTCGTAGGCTAGAGCAGGCGGGCTGGGATCGGATCTTTCGCGGTGGGACAAAAACGCTATCGCCTGTGGAACGGGGCTTAGCGAATCGAGTCGCAGAAGAGTCAGATTTGCATCTGTGGCATATGCGCCTGGTCGAAAGCTTTGTGGCGGTGACGGGCCGCTATGTGAAGGAAAATCCCAGCGCCGATCGGTTCGCAGAGACCGCGCTACTGCTGCACAGCATGGTAGAAAAAATTAAAGGTAACAAGCCAGGTCAGGCGACGGCTGGCCTACAGCTAGGCGCGCAAAGAGCGATCGCAACTGTAGGCGAACCGATTGAGATTGGCCCGCTATTTGCTAGCTACAAGCGCAAAAGACGACAGGCGATCGCATCGCTGACTCAAGACTTGCAAACGCAGATGGAGTCAATGATACTGACGTGACCTATTCAGGTCTTGTCCCTGTTCAAGCCTAAAGCTACGCCAGCGGCTGCATCTTCTCGGCGATTACCGCATAGAAGGGATCGCCTCCGCCTAAGCCCATCATCCGCAAAACAGCGGGCGCTTCTGACTTGTTGATCACCGTCTCGATATTACCGAAGCCGCGAACCGACTCGAAATAGCGCTTGACTAGTTCGACTCGGCTCTCTTCACTGCCGTCTCGCCAAAGCGCGATCGCTTTCTGGTAAAACATCCGATTAGAAAAACTAAATATGGCGATCCCGCCAGGTTTAAGGATTCTATAGATCTCGGCAAAGACCAACTCGGGATACTGAATGTATTGAACAGAGACGGTATTAATCACAGCGTCAAAAGAACAATCTTCTAACGGTAGGGTTTGGTCCTCGTTGAGATTTTGAACAAAGTAATGGTCGAGCTGCTTGTTGCGCGCTAGCTCCTCACCGTTGAGGCCGTGACCTTCTACGTGGGCGTAGTCGACATCCCCCGGCAGATGTGACACCCAACTGCTCATCATGTCGAAGACACGGCTGTTTGGAGGAATGCGATCGCGATATAGCTTGGTTAGCTGAGCAATGAAGCCCTCGTCTACATGGGTGACAAATCTAGGCGCAGCGTAGAACAGGGAATCGTTCGAGGGATCGAGCTTATTTCTTTGAGCGGATTCCAGCAGCATGAATGGGGGCGGCCTTATTTAGGTGACTTCTTTCTTAGTTTAATCGAAGCGCTAGAAACACTGTGAAACACCATCGGCTCCGTTTAACTGCGTATCATTTGTATGTTATGTATGTCAAAACTTGCCTTAAAAGCGTCATTTTGTGGTTTGAAAGTCATCGAAGTGTCGCCACCATGTGATATCAGTAATGGTACGTAGCCAAACAGTATCTGCTGGACAATACCTGCTGAACAAGACTCTATAGCTATTCTCGGTAGTATGCATGAGACCGATATGACGAAGGCGCTGATCTTGACTGTCAGAGATTGGCTAGCTGAGCAGCCAGGACATCCGGCAGTAGAGCGAGTGCATCTGACAGTGGGTGAATTTACCTGTGTAGAGCCTGCTAGCTTGCAGTTCGCATTCAAGGTACAGACGCAAGGAACGTTTCTAGATGGAGCAGAGCTGGTGATCGCAGAGACGCCTTTGATTGCTTTTTGCCATCGCTGCCAGCAGGAGTACAAGCCAGAGGTGGGCTTGCAGTACGCCTGCGTATCTTGTCAGTCGCCAATGGATGATATTCGCTCCGGACGAGAATTGAGAATTGGCCGAGTAGAGTTTTCTCAAAAGATGCCCTCGCAGAAACCACCGCGAGAAATACCTTCACAGGAGACCCCCTATGCACCAAACATTTGACGCCGCGCTAGAAATGAACCTGCTGCATGCCAACCAGCACGGTGCAGAGGAGAATCGCGATCGCCTCAACAAATGGGGAATTACCTGTCTAAATTTGATGAGCTCTCCAGGCGCAGGAAAAACTCAGCTGCTAGAACAAACGTTGCAGTTGCTACAGCCTGAGCTACGAATTGTTGTTATAGAAGGAGATATGACCACTCAGCTAGACGCGGATCGGCTGCGTCAGCATGGGGTACCTGTCATTGCGATCAACACAGGTAGAGCCTGCCATCTAGACTCCAAGATGGTCGCTGGTGGACTGCATCAATTTGCTCACGAACAGGCCGATCAAAAGCAGCTTCCCCAAGACTTTGATTTGATGTTTGTTGAAAATGTTGGAAATTTGGTGTGTCCAGCAGAATTTGAAGTAGGAGAACATGCCAAAGTCGCTCTGTTAAGCATTACAGAAGGCGAAGACAAGCCGCTTAAATATCCAATTATGTTTCGCGAAGCGGATTGTTTGTTGATTACTAAAACAGACCTAGCTCCTTATCTAGACGTAGATATTGAGAACATCATCAGCAATGTACGGCAGCTAAATTCTAAGGTCGTGATCATCCCGGTTTCAGCAAAAACAGGAGAAGGATTAGAGAGTTGGTATGACTGGGTAAAACAGTTTGTGTCTAATCAAAGCAACGCGCGTGCAAATTTGGTCATAGCGTAGCTCGTAACTTCAATGTTGTTTGAGGATTTTATTTATGGTTCGGTTCGATTTTTGGCGTTTTCGTCGTCGGTCTGTAGCGACTTGGCGAGTGTATAGAGCGATGTTCTCTGCTTGTGAATGCTTTATGGATTAGTTCCTTGAGATCAGCATTTGTAGATTAGGATTAGCCAATAAAAAGTCAAGATTAATAGAGAATTAAAGCAAGCAGCTTGGCAGATCTGCTAGCTAAGTATTGGCTACCTGAATGATTACTAGCTGATAGAGTCTAGTCGGTAGGTCGTAGATAGCTGGTAACATCTATCACCATGCGTAGGTTGTTTTTTCGGCATTCTGCGTTCGTTGCACTACCATGCTTGTGCATTACCATTTTTGCAAATTCACACTCCTATGAAAAGACGTCAGCTTGTTTCGCTTTGCTTCGCATTCTTTTGCACTCTGTTGCTCACAGTTAGCTGCGGAGGTCCATCTGCCGACAGTGGCGGTGATGCCGAACCAGGCGCTGAGGCCACGAGCGATGCTTCAGGGGAGGCCATCGTCATCGGCTATAGCAACTGGGCTGGCTGGTGGCCCTGGGCGATCGCAGAGGAAGAAGGACTATTTGCCGCTAATAACGTCAACGTCGAGATGCGCTGGTTTGACGGCTACGTAGAATCGATGGAAGCTTTTGCCGCTGGGCAGCTAGACGGCAACTGTCAGACGCTGAACGACACCATCTCTTTCGCAGGTGATTCAGTCAATGGGCAGGTGGCTGTCCTAGTCAACGACAACTCTGCGGGCAATGACAAAATCATTGTGACCGAAGAGATTAATTCGGTTGCGGATCTAGTCGGCAAAAAAGTCGCTGTAGAAGAGGGCGTGGTTGATGACTTTTTGCTGACGCTGGCGCTAGAAGAAGAAGGCTTTTCTCGCGACGATGTTGAGATTGTTCCTTTAGAAACTGGCGCTGCGGCAGCCGCTTTTGCCGCTGGACAGGCCGATGCCGTTGGCGCTTTCCCACCGTTTTGGCTAACGGCGCTAGAGCGTGAGGGCAGCAAAGAGCTAGTAACTTCTAGCGACTTTCCAGGCGCGATTCCTGACCTGCTAGTGATGAGTCAAACAATCATCGATGAGCGCCCTGAAGATGTACAGGCAATCGTCAATACCTGGTTTGATACGCTAGCGTTCATGGAAGAGAATCCTGAGCGCGCCGATGAGATTATGGCCGCTAGAGCCGATGTCACTGTAGAAGAGCTACAGCTGTTCAAAGAAGGCACTCGGATGTTCACGATAGAAGACAACTTGGAAGCCTTTGGCGAGGGCACCGAGATCAAGTATCTATCGGCTGCGGCTGAGGAAATGGCCGAATTTATGGTGGGCGTCGGGTTCATTCCAGAAGCGCCACCGCTAGAGCCAATCTTGGACGATCAGTTTGTTCAGGCCTATGCGGAAGCTCAGTAGATGAGTTCAGGTGAGCATGAGTTCAGGTAAGCATGAGTTCAGGTGAGCAAAGAGAGATGGCTGTGAAAAATCCGGGTCTGCTTATTCGCCTATCACGCTGCTAGCCAAGCGCAAGAGTATGCAGCTTTCCAGGCTGTTCTGGCGATTGGGCGAGCCGATTCCATCGGGTCTGAATTGGGGACTACGGATCGCCTCTGTCGTCATTCCAATTGCGCTGTGGTGGCTACTAGCCAATAGCGCGCTGGTCAATCCTGAAGTTTCTCCCCTCGCCGCCTGATGTGATTGCAGCATTTGGTAGACTTTGGGAGAAGGGACTGTTCATTGACGACGTGACGGCCAGCGTCCGACGAGTCGGCATCGGTTTTTTGCTTTCAGCGATTGTTTCGGTGCCTTTAGGAATCGGGATGGGCGCGTTTGCGGCGGTGCGATCGCTCCTAGAACCCCTAATTGGCATCGTCCGCTACATGCCCGCTCCGGCCTTCATCCCGCTGCTGCTGATTATCTATCGAGGACTGATGAAGCGCCAAAGGTGGCGCTAATCTTTATCGGGCGTCATTTCATACGCTGATGATCATGGAC